>CAWFIL010000009.1:0-3738 GCA_963815935.1 uncultured bacterium | reverse complement strand
GTGTTGTTGTCTTTGGCAGTTTCTATGTGCCAGTCGCCGAGCGAGGCCATGGGTTCGATAGCAATGGTCATGCCGGCCATGAGGGCCGGGCCGGTACCGGAGTGGCCGTAGTTAGGAATGTTGGGGTCTTCGTGAATTTGATAGCCGACGCCGTGGCCGACTAGCTCGCGGATAACGCCAAGTTTGTATTTTTTTTTCTAACATGTCTTGAACAGCTTGGCCGATATCGCCGACTCGGGTGCCGTCGCCTATGATGGCCGAGATGCCGGCATCCAGCGCCTTTTTGGTACCTTCTACTAAGCGTTTTACGTCTGCAGAGGCATTTTGACCGCTGATAAGTGTGACAGCGCTGTCTAGTACTAGGCTCTTGTAACCAATCGTTAAATCGAGCTTTACGACATCGCCATTGACAAACGGTTGCTTGGTGGGGATTCCGTGGACGATGTTTTCGTTAACTGAAATGCACATGACGTCCGGAAAGCCGTCGTAGCCGAAAACCACCGGTTCCAATTGGTGCTTTTTGATAAGTTCGGCGGCTTTTTGGGAGATTTCGGCGGGGGTGACGCCGGGCCGGACCATGGTGGAGAGCTCGTTTAAAATACCGGCCAGGCGCTTGCCGCCCTCGCGCATAATTTCAATTTCGTCCGGTGTTTTAGAGCGCATGGTTATAAGTTTAAGGCATTTTCGATGAGTTTGGCATCTTGTTCTACCGGACCTTCGCCGTCGATGTTGTAGACCTTGTAGCCCTGCTCTTGCAAATAGTCCAGAATGGGCAGAATGGTTTTGTCGTATTCGGCAAAGCGCTCCGCGATGGCCGGTTCGGTGTCGTCGGGCCGGCCGCGGGACATCAGGCGGGTTTTTACCACGTCTTTGGAGGCTTTGAGATGAATGACGCCGGTTATAAAAAGCTCGCCGGCTTTGGCTTTTTTTACCAGCCACTCGGCTTGGTACATACTACGCGGACTGCCGTCTAAAATTAGTTCGTTTTTATCGGCGCCCAGGCGCTTTAGTTCTACATCCAATAGTGGCAGGAGTTCGTCGTCGCCAACCATTTCGCCGGCTAACATTTTTTGGGCGTGGGATTGGTCTACGTGGTCGCGCAGGAGCTGTCCAACAGATAGCCAAGGGCAGTTTAGGCGCTTGGCTAGAATTTGGCCCCGGTGCTTTTACCGGCACCCGCGATACCTGTAATTATGATCATTTGGAGATTTGATCTTTAACCAGGCGGGCGATGGTGGCGCCATCGGCGCCGGCGCCGAGTTTGGCCCGGACCGCGCCGATAATTTTGCCCATGTCGGCCGGTGTTGGCGAATCGAACTTGGCAACTTCTTCAGAAACGGCCGAGGCAATGGCCGATTCGTCGACTTGGTCCGGCAAATAAGCATCTATTACAGCTTTTTCGGCTAGCTCGGCCTCGGCCCGTTCGGCAGAGTTGCCCTGTTTATACATTTCGGCGGCCTCGGTGCGCTTTTTAGCTTCTTTGGATAGGACCTTTTCGATTTGTTCGTCGCTTAAGCCCGAATCTCTGGCGCCTTGAGCAATGGTTTCGTTTAAAATGGCGGCTTTTAGGCCGCGCAGAGTTTCGGCCTTGGTTTTATCACCAGCTAACATGGCCGTTTTAATATCGGCGTCAATTTTGTCCTGCATCTATTGCCTTTCTAATGTCCGAGTTTAAGTTTTTTGACCTTGGCGGCTTTGCGTTCGCGACGCACGATAGCTTTCTTGCGGCGCTCGCGTTTACTAATAGGCTTCTCGAAAGTCTGGGACTGTTTGGCAATAGCCAAAGCACCGGATTGCTGAACCTTCCGGGAAAATCGGCGCAGTAAATTTTCTATCGACTCCTTGGAATCTTTTCTAGTCACTTGAATCATCTGTTATATTCTATGCTAACAGATAAGAAATTGCAATCGGATATTCGCCGGACTCTAGGACACCAGCTTATGTATAGATTAAACACTGCTAGAGTTGCTGGGAGCGCTTTTGAGCGTTAGCTCGCTGTGACTTCAACACGATACTTTGCAGCTCTTTGAAGATTGGAAAGTGCTTGTTGGTGTAATAAATCTTGGTGTTAGCCTGGCGCTCGCAAATCAGAAAGCCAATCTTCTCTAAGCGCTTCAGTTCGCGCTGAATGTTGCCTGCATCTTCTTTGATGAGCTTAGCCAAACCCCGGACGTGAGTCTTGAAATCCGGATACTTAGCATAGACCACTATGATTTTACGGCGAACCCGGGAAGTAATAAACGTGTCTAGCATAAGCACCTCATTGTTATTCGAACAACGTCTAGACTTAGTATAGTCAGCGTTTGCAAAGTTTGCAAGTCCGTACAAGTTATACTAAAAAGGTATGCGATATTACGAGGTGCTGATAGCCGATAGCAAGTTCCACGGCGATGGTCCGCTGACTTATTCGTCTGAGGCAGAACTGGCCATTGGCAGTGTGGTGGCCGTGCCCCTGCGCAACCGAATGATTACCGCTTTTGTGTCGGCCGAGGTTAAAAAGCCGGCCTTTGCCACCAAGCCGGTTAAGAACTTGCTGAGTTCCCAGCCCTTGCCGGCCCATTGTTTAGAACTAGCCGACTGGATGGCCGGTTATTACGCCAGTACCAGCGGCGATGCCCTGCGCCAGTTTGCGCCCAGCAAACCAACTCTGCGCCAAGCTAAAGAAAAACTGCTTGAACCGGTTGCCGACCCGGAGGATTTGAAACTAGTTTTAGATAGCCCGCTGACTAATGATCAGAAAAGGGCTCTGGAGGCTATCCGCAACAATAGAAGCACTACTACATTACTTCATGGCGATACCGGCACCGGCAAAACCCGGGTTTATTTGGAGCTGGCCAAAGAAACACTGGCCGGCGGAAAATCAGTAATCATCCTGACGCCGGAAATTGCCCTGACTAGCCAGTTATCTGCCCTGTTTGCCGATTATTTAGATGTGCCAGTGGTGGTATTTCATTCAAAACTCTCTGTAGCCGAGCGCAAAAAGATTTGGCTGAAGATTTTAGAATCAAAAGAGCCGGTAGTTATTTTAGGACCGCGCTCGGCGCTGTTTGCACCGGTGCGTTTGCCCGGGCTGATAGTCATAGACGAGGCCCACGAGCCAGCCTATAAGCAAGAACAAAGCCCGCGCTACCACGCCAGCCGGGTTGCCAGCCAGCTGGGAGTGCTATCTGGCGCTAAAGTTATTTTGGGCACCGCTACGCCGTCTATCGGCGATTATTATCTGGCTGACGCCCGCAAAGCGGTGGTTAGAATGAGCCAGCCGGCTATCGCCAGCGACCACGGGCCAGTGGAAAGCACTCTGGTAGATATAAAAGACCGGGCTAATTTTTCGCGCAACCCGCAATTATCTAACCAGATGATTGAGGCCATTAGCGCTACCCTTACGGCTGGCCAGCAAGCCATGGTTTATCTAAATCGCCGGGGTTCGGCCCGGGTTATTCTGTGCCAAAACTGCGGGTGGCAGTTGCTGTGCCCGCACTGCGACCTGCCGATGGTTTACCACGGCGACAAGCATGAGGTACGTTGCCACACCTGCGGTTACCACAACGCCCCGCCAGTGAAATGCCCCAACTGCGGAAACAGCGACATTATATATAAGAGTATCGGCACCAAGGCGCTGGCCGATTCGCTAGCCCGGCTGTTTCCAAACAAGGTACTGAGGCGTTTTGATAGCGATAACCCTGCCGGAGAAACCATTAACGAACTCTACGCGGAGGTTAAGGCCGGCAAAGTAGATAT
>CAWFIL010000008.1:0-310408 GCA_963815935.1 uncultured bacterium | reverse complement strand
ATGTAAACATGCCCTTCCCCCTATTTGATTTCAGTGTAGCATGTGCTCCCGCTCCAAAGAAGCGGTAAGGCTTACTCTAGGACACGAACCTTGATAGTGTCGGTTGCGCCGGTAACACCTGGATAGCGGCCAGATACAGCGACCACCACATCGCCCCTGTCAAGCACCTTGTTCTTGAGCAGCCAGTCAGTTAGCTTCATGGCTGCTTCTGGATCGGCGGGGCGGATGTAGCTCTTTACGTCGTACACCAAGGCCAATTGCTGGGCAGTACGGACTTCACTGGTTACGGCGATCAGTGCAGTCTCTGGACGGCGTGAAGCAATTTGCAGCGCGGTACTACCGGACTTCGTCTCGGCGACAATAGCGCGAGCATCGATGTTACGAGCCATGGTCAGTACACTGCTCGACACAGCATTCTGAATGGTGTGCTCGCGTTCGAATGGGTAGGCAGTCTTCATTGGTGAGTGTTGCTCGGCGTACAGGATCACGCGCTTCATAGTCTTTACAGCTTCGACGGGGTATTTGCCGTTGGCGGTTTCGTCGCTCAGCATTACGGCGTCAGCGCCAAGGAAGACAGCCGTTGCAACGTCGGATACTTCGGCACGGGTTGGCTCTGGAGCATCAACCATACTCATTAGCATCTGGGTAGCCACAATCGAAGGCTTGGCGTGCTTGAGGCACAAACCAATAATCTGGCGCTGTACGACAGGCACAGATTCAAAAGGCGTCTCGACAGCAAGATCACCGCGGGCAACCATGACCGCATCGCTTGCTTCCACAATCGATTCAATATTCTCGACCGCGGCAAGTGTCTCGATCTTAGCAATAATCTTTACTTCGCTACCAAGGTCGGTCAAAATCTTGCGCAAATTGTGGATGTCGTCGGCAGTCTGCACAAAGCTCAAAGCAACGTAGTCGATGTCTTGCGTAGTGCCAAACTTGATGTCGGCCATGTCCTTTTCGGTAAGAATGTCGCCCTTGAAGTCAGTGTCCGGCAGGTTCATGCCCTTGCGCTTTAGTAAGAAACCGTCATTTTCGACCTTGGCATACACCAGATTACCCTCGACAGCAGTAACGGTAGTGCGAACCTTGCCATCAAAGAGATATAAACGTTCGCCCTTCTTGACCTTCTGGCTGAGGTCATACTGTGTTGGGATGTGACCAGTTTTTTCGTAGTCACACTTATACTCAAATATAAGGTCTTGGCCGGTAGCGACTTCGATTTTACCCTCAAAGTCACCAAGGCGGACCTTTGGCCCTTGCAAATCTTGCAATACTGCAACTGGTTTGCCGAGTTCGTCACTAGCTTTGCGAGCCCAAGGGATGCGAGCAGCGTGCTCCTCGTGGGTACCGTGACTAAAGTTGAGGCGCATAACATTTACACCAGCATCAATCAGCTCGTAGACAGATTCATACGAGTCGGTAACTGGACCAATAGTGGCCACAATTTTTGTGCGTTTGAATGACTTAAGGGGCACCTTGGGTGCCTTATCGGTTGAATGCATCGAGAAGCTCCTCTTGATGTGAGTTAATTCAGGTGCATTATACACCCAAATATAACTTTGTTACAGGGGTAGGTACTATTCTCTGCCTTTTAGTAACCAGAGAAGTAATCGGTAACGATGTGCCGGGGCTTTACGCCCAGCTCGTGTAGCATATCTTGGTAATGTTCTACCATACCGTTGGGGCCAGACAGATAGAACGTTCGGTCGGCAAAATCCGGAATCTCATTGCCGAGCAGGTCAACGGTTAGTGAGCCTATACGGCCAGGCCAGCTAGGGGGAGCCTGAGGTGCGTTTAAGATTGGAATAACACGAATCCCCTGCTGCGCAAGACGCTGCAGCAGCCCATCGTAACCGACATCGTCGGGAGAGCTGACCAGGTGCAAAAGCACCACGTCTCGCTGCTGACGCGTATCGACAATATACGTAAGCATACTTAGGAAGGGTGTAATGCCAATACCACCAGCAATAAATACCAGTTTTCGAGAGGTGTTTCTGGGCAGCACAAACGTCCCTGCAAACTGGCCAGCCATTACGTAGTCGCCAGGCTGCATCTGCAGCAACGCCTGCTTAAAGCTACTTGGCTTTTGCGGCAACTTGATGCCAATGTGTACCTCGTTGCGTGTTGGCGATGATGCAATGGTAAAAGTACGCCGGTTACCCCGTGAGTCGGTGTGAGCATGCGGTAGCGTCCACTCTGCATACTGTCCCGGTGCAAAGGCGAGCTTGCGCTCTGGCAAGAATGCGAAATCGTAAATGCGCGGCGACAGCTTAGTAATACGCTGTAACCGCATACGCAGTTTGTACTTGGGGCTCATCATATACGAGTACAGATTCCCGACCACCAGAGCTAATGCCGGTGTAGTTGCAATTGGGCCAATCTGCACTTGCGAAGCAAAAATCAAACCAACCATCGCCCCGTATACCAACTGCTGCCACAAAAATGGTGGCAACGTCGCCGGCTCGGTAAGCATAATTGTCCCCAGAAAGACCGTCGGCCAAGACTCAAGTGCCGACTTGACGATATCAAAAACCGGCTGCCCTTGGTGTAGACCGTTCACCAACAACACAGCCAGAGCCGCAAAGCCAAAGGTGAATACCAGCATAAAGCGACGGAGCTTGCGAGTTATCAAAAACCCGAGCAACAAGGTAAATGGCAGCATATGTTCGGATGCCACCCACCAGCTCGAGAAGCTCAGACCAGTCCACGATACAATAACCACTGCAACAGCAGCTGGGTTAAATAAGTGCTTGCGATGCAGAGCCAAAATGTATTTGGTAGCCATAGCCAAAATGCCGGCCACCACCAGCCCAGCAAACTTTACGGTTGAGGTCGGTTGAGGCAACACAAAAAACAAGATTAGTGCCGTAATCAGCCATGATTCGGAGTTGGTGGGGGCATCCCAGGCTGCAGCTAGTAGCTTGTTTGTCGCATAGGTGACTACAACCAGCACACCGAGCGACTCAAGTAGCCCTATGGTATGCAGAGCCAAAAAGCCGGTAGCACTCATGCCAATAGCGGCCGCAGCCAACAGGCCCAAGCCATACACTAGCAAACGATACATCGTAATATCGTTTAGGTATTTGTCCACGATGCGCAGCATCTTCATTACCAAATTCATGTATTCTCCTTTGTGTTTGCCGTAAAAAATGTCGCTGGGAACTGTCCTGAATGCTCGAGGGAACTGTCCTGCCGAATAATTGCATATTCAAACTTGAAAACCTTCGCAAGGGTGGCTGCAGGCACAAAAAACAGGCATGTGGCCAGTGCGTCAGCCAGCATCGCTTCGGGTGCAGTCACCCATACAGCCTTTAGGTGTTGCGGCGAGCGTTGTATATCCGGGTCGATAATATGATGAAACTCGCCCCAGGCACGGCGACTACCCGACGAGCCGCAAATACTACCCTTGGATATCTTGGCAACCCCGACGACCTGCGAGGTATCGTCTGGATCTTCGAGCCCAATGGCTAGCGGTTGCGAGACGCCACTCACCAATATGTCGCCGCCAGCATTAACACTGAAAGACTGCACACCGTGCTCCCGAACCAACGCGCTAATAATATCCACCAGGTAGCCCTTGCCTGCAGCCCCCACATCTAGCAGCACCGGCAGCTTTGTAGTAAAGTTTGGATAGTTATATTCGAGCGCATCCTTCCAGGTCGCAACCTTCCGTAACTTTTTAGACAATAATGAGTACTCGGCATCATAGCCGGCATCGGACAACAAGTTACCAACCAGTGGCGTAACCTTGCCGTCGGTTATCTCGTACAGTTTGGCATATAGATCAAATAGCGGTTTGGCATCATCAGGCAAGGTGTACACCCCGGGTGTAGCCATGCTGCTCACCAGAGAGTCGGCACGAAAGCGCGAGTAGTCCGCATCAAACGCATCAATTCGCTTCCCGATTATCTCGGCAAGCTTTTGAAGCAATTCGGTCTCGACTGGTTCAAAAAACTCAATCGTCCACTGTGTGCCAATCGCGTCAAACACGAAACGCCTGTTTGCTTGTGGTTTTTGCTTAGGCATGTGCTTTGTTTTTGATTTTGTCGAGTGCATTGTTAAACCCTTGGCTCGTCAATGAAGCGCCAGAAACGCTAGATAGGTAGATATTGCCGACCTTCTTGCCTACTACATAGCTCTTGTAGCCTTGGATGAACATTTGCTGATAGGCGTCGGAGTCACCATCGGTCGCCTGGTCAGTTACTACCGCTGCCGTAACGACATCGTTTTGGATAGTTACACTCACGCCAATCGACTGTACGCCGCCCGGGGAGTTATATAGACCGTCCGAACTGTAGGTGCCGTTTTTGTATACACTAGGCGCAGTTGAAGTGCTCTGGCTGGATGGCGAGGTCGATGTTGTAGCTGGCGTTGTCGTAGTTGTGCCAGTAGACACCGAGGTACTCGTCGTAGGCTGAGTGCTACTAGCAAGCTGACTGGCAGTCGTTTTGCTGTTAAGGGCTTTGGCACCCATAACGATTACCGTTACTACAACCAATACTGCAAATGTAGCCAAGATTTGCTTTGTTTTATTGTCTGATTGCATAGGCTTCCTTAGCTTCTTACTATACTATTTATATATTGATAGTACGGACTATAAGGTCATATATTGAGAATAGGCTTAGAAAATTCAAAGGAAAGAACATGCCAAAACGTTACATCCCGGCAATTATAGTAGCCGTCCTGGGCGTTGGAGTAGCAACCTTTGCCGCCACGACAACCCGCAGCAGCAGCACGGCGACAACGTGCACCAGACTAGGCACTATTCATATCATGACAATCAAAAATGGAATGTTTAGCCCCGCGAGCCTAACCGTGCCTCGGTGTGACCGCATTGAGGTCATCAATAGCGACCCCGTTGCTCGCTTAATCGCGCTAGGTCGGCACGATCATCACATCGCCTACCCCGGCTTTACGGAACAATTTATGGGCGGTAACGACCATTTTACATTCACCGCCACAAAGGCCGAAAGCTTTCCAATCCACGACCATACCCACGATCAGACAATCGCGAATATTACCGTACATTAGACGCAGCTCGTTACATATCAATGGTCGTGATGTGTCGAACCATTTCTGCAGCTTCGTCGGCCGGAGCTACATACACAGGCTTGGAATGTGCCAAACGGCTAATGGTTGTCAGTTTTTCGGGTGATTCACATTCGCTGTTGGTGCGCTCATCAAGAACAATATCCAGATAATGCAAGCGGGCGCAAATACGATTGCGTATTGGAGCCGACCGTTCGCCGACCGTACCAGTGAACACGAGTGCATCAACGCCGCCAAGCGCTGACGCCATCTGGCCAATAGACTTTTGCACACTATAGGTGTAGGTCTGGAGCGCCAGCCGCGAACGATGGTCACCATCCTCCTCGCGACGTAATAACTCACGGATATCCGACGATCCACCCAGGCCAAGTAAACCGCTGTGGTTGTTCAGGTAGTCCTCAACACCATTGTCGTCGAAGTGGCAGACTTCTTTGAGCGCACGAACTGCCGTTGGGTCTATATTGCCACTGCGCGTGCTCATGATAACGCCTTCCAGCGGCGAGAAACCCATACTGTTATCGATGCTCTTGCCGCCATGCACGGCGCTAACACTAGCACCACTCCCCAGGTGACAAATCACGATTTTGGGGGCCAACTTTTCAGCTTTATGTAACTCGTGCACCACCGATGCTACCGAAAGTCCATGATAACCAAAACGCTTAATTTCGAAGTGGTCAGCCGTCTCGAGCGATATGCCATAGTTCCAGGCATAGTCAGGCTTAGTAGCATGAAACGCGCTATCCGAAACACCGACAATACCAACAAAGCTAAATTGACGCCGCAACATGTGCAGTTCATCAAGCGTGGCTTCGATATGAATTGGTGCCCGTGGCTTTGTAGCTTCTAGGCGGGCGACAAACTCATCATCAATGACATGATCTTGCAAAAAGTACGAGCTGGGCGCGACAATCCTGAGGCCAATACGATCAATATTTTCATCGTCCTTCAGTACGTTGTTGTCCCGAAGGATGTCGACTACTTGCATGGCAGCCTCACCCAGTTCGTGTACGTCTACATGTATAACATGCTGCTCGCCGGCATGGTGGAGCGTACAAACAACCTTGCCGTATGCCCACTCAAAATGCAGCTGGGCGCGCTCTTTGTGCCCCGCAAACAGCGCGTATTTGCGACTCGCGCTGCCAGGATTGGCAATGAGGATTAACGAGCTGGCCATACCCATGCGTCGATCTCCGGCAAGTCGATGCCATTAACCTTTATATACTCGGTATTTTCGTCAATCTTTTGCTGGTATTTAGCGATAATCGGCTGAGCTTCGTCCTCCGACAGGCGACCAGTGTGGGCAAGTTTCTCAAATACCGCCATAACCAAGTGGTATCGACTGGTCCGGTTGCGAACGTGCATGTCAAATGGTGTCGTTGTGCTGCCACTCTCGATGTAACCACGAATATCAAAGCGATCTGGGTGATGCGTGTAGTTGAACAATATTGCCTTCAGCGTTTCCGGGTAACCGTGGAAGTTGCAGATAACTGGCTTGTCGGCCGTAAAGCGTTCCTCAAAACCAGCCTGCGGTACGCACATACCACCGCGGCCTAAGCCACAGCTAGTAAGTGAGCTGATGTTCACACAGCGGATACGAATATCCTGGCGCTCTTGCTTCACAAGGTCAATGGCCGCCATAACTTCCTTCATTGGGTAGTCACCAGCACCGGCCATAACTACGTCCGGGTCGTCATCACTGGCAAAGTCCCAGGTCATAAGACCGGACTCCAGCTGCTTTTGAGCTAAGGCGGGCGTTAGCCAGCGAGGCTCTTGGGTCTTGCCGGCTACGATGATGTTGATCTGCTTAACCGTAGCCATGGTATGTGCCAGTACTGCCAGCGTCGTGTTGCCGTCAGCTGGGAAGTACACATCAGTAAAGTCACCCTGGCGACGCAACGCGTCGTCGATAAAGCCGGGGTTCTGGTGGCTAAAGCCGTTGTGGTCCTGGCGCCAGCCAGAGCTGGTTAGAATGTAGTTAAGCGACGGCACATCACCTCGCCATTCAATTTCGCGGGCAATCTTTAGGAACTTAGCGTACTGGTCCATCATACTCACGATAACCTGCACAAAGGCCTCGTAACTGGCAAACACCGCGTGGCGACCCGTCAGAATATACCCCTGGGCTAAGCCCTGCAGGTTATGCTCGCTGAGCATTTCCATAACACGACCATCAGGTGACATGTCTTTGTCCCATTCCATGATTGGCCACTGCCAAGCGCGGGATGTTTCACCAAACACGGCATCCAGTTTGTTCGAATACGTCTCGTCAGGCGACATCATGCGGAAGTTCTTGTTGTCTTTGTTAAGCTTAAAGACCTCCTGCAGGAACAGGCCGGCACGACGCATGCTACTGCTTCCGATCGTCCCGGGTATTTCGGCGTCTTCGGCAAATTGAGCGGCATCGGGTAGATTGAGCGGCTTGTAGACCGGATCACCGCCGCGGGCATGGGGCGTCATACCCAGGCGCTTCTCTGGTTGATCGGGCAGAATGGCCTGAACGTAATCGCCAAAACCCTGCTCGCGGCTGAAGAGCTCGCCAATATTGTATGAGTGTAGCCAGTCGTTAAGTAAGCGTAGCTGGCTTTCGTCGGTCTTGGCTTCGGTGAGCACCACCTGGTGCGACAAGCAGTTGCCTTCAATTTTGTCACCGTTCAGCTCTTTGACACCCGTCCAGCCCTTAAGAGTACGCATAATAATCATTGGCATATGCGGTGCAACAGCATCTTCGCTGGTGCGAATTTCTTGGATAAGATCGTACGCCCAGTCGAGTGCTTCGCTCATCTCTTTGTTTGGATTCTCGCTGGTTGTTGCATCCACAATCCGTGGGTGGTAGCCATAGCCACTAAACAAGGCCATGAGTTCGTAGTTGCTCATGCGGCCAAATACCGTTGGGGCAGAAATTTTGTAACCATTGAGGTGCAGTATCGGCAATACGACGCCATTAGTCTTGGGATTGACCAGTTTGTTGAGATGCCAAGCACCACCAGTTGGACCGGTTTCGGCCTCACCATCACCCACCAGGCAGGCAACCATCAAGTCCGGGTTGTCGAGGGCCGCACCGTAGCTAGTTGCCAGCGAATAGCCCAGCTCACCACCCTCTAAGATAACTCCGGGGGTACCGGGGTTACTGTGGCTCGGGAAACCATATGGCCAGCTAAATTGACGGCAAAGATACGCAATGCCATCTAAGCTCTGGGGGACATCCGGGTAAAACTGGCTTAGCGTTCCCTCCATAAAGAGATTAGCTTGTAATGCCGGGAAAGCATGGCCCGGGCCAAGCACAAACATCATATTTTGATTGCGCTTCTTAGCCAGCCAGCTGAGGTGCGCGTAGGCAAAGTTGACGCCTGGCCCACTTCCCCAGTGTCCAAGCAAGCGGGGTTTAACATCATCAAACGTCAGATCACGCTCCATAAGAAAGTTGTCTTGCAGAAAGATTTGTGCAGCCGTCAAATAATTGGCAGCCCGTAGGTACTGCTCAATCGGCCCAAAGTCATCGTTGATTTCGCTCATGCTTATAGTTTACCCTTTCTGCCGTCATAGCGGAATTGCTTTGCATAGAGTTTGTGTGATTACACGCAAAGCATAACCAAAATCAGAACAGATAGCCGTGACTCCGGTCACAGTCTACCCCTAGATAACAGCTGTATAGTACGAGCATGAAACAGCGTGTTTTGTACAGGATCATGACAGTTGGTGGCATTCTTGGTATGGTCGCCTCGTTTTTGCAGCTACTCGAAAAGTTAACACTTATCAGAAATGAGCACGCCCAGCTAGCCTGCAATCTAAATAGCATCTTTAGCTGCAGCAATGTATTGAACGCCTGGCAGAGTTCAGTGTTCGGCTTTCCCAACTCCATATTATGCCTAACGTTATTTACTGTATTCACCAGCTTTGCCGTTGTCGGCATAGCTGGAAGCGAACTAGCCAAGAAGGCCCGTCTTGCAGTGCAGGGTCTAGCATTGTTTACGCTTGCGTTCGGGGTATGGTCGCTACTGGCAGATACCTACCAGGTCAATGCTTTATGCATATTTTGTATCCTCTGTTTCGTGGGCCTACTGGGCATCAACTGGGCTTGGCTACGGCTTAACGCAGCAGACCTACCGCTTACCACTGACGGGCGCAAAAAATTGCGCCATTTTATGAGCATGGGCGCCGATACATTTACCTGGCTACTTGTAGGCCTGGTGATGGTGTTTTTGATAGCCCTGCATTTTGGGTGACCGCTTAGTAACAACAAAGGATGGATATTCAACTATGAGCAAACGACTATGGATTATTGTGATAGTGCTTGTTGCGGCATTCGCAGGCATGGCCTGGATTAATAAACCCAGCGACAAACAAAACACCGCCAGTGGCGCAAAAGTAACGGTGCCTGTATATATTACCGGTAATGTAAACTCTAAGATTAAGCTTGTAGAGTATAGCGATTTTCAGTGCTACTACTGCGGTCTATTCTACCCCGTCGTTGAGCAAGTTGTTGCTAAATACAAGGATCAGATCAGCTTTGAATACCGCAACTACCCCCTCTCGAGCATACACAAGAATGCCTTTGCTGCGGCACGTGCCGCCGAGGCGGCAGGCAACCAGAACAAGTTTTGGGAGATGCACCACCAGCTCTTTTCGGCTCAGGCTGAGTGGGAGAGCTCTACTGCCGCCCAATCCATCTTTGAAGGCTATGCTAAGCAGCTCGGCCTAAATATGGCACAGTACCGCAAGGACTTTGCCAGCAGTGCGACAAATAGCGTCATTAACGCCAGCATCGCAGAGTTCAACAAGCGTGGTCTAACCAAAGCAACACCCACCTTTTTGCTAAACGACAAGAAGATCGAGGTAAGTAACAAGCTCGATGATTTCTCGAAAGTCATTGATGCCGCGTTAGCCTCGGCTAACAAATAGCAACAGGTTACAGACCTGAGCCGAGTAGCTTTTCGATCTGGCTCAGGTCTTTGACGGTGATACCGGTACGGCGTATCTCTACCAGACCCTGAGTTTTCATGTTCTGCAAGTTGCGGTTAACTGTTTCGCGGGCTAAGCCAGAGTGCTTGGCTAAATCTCCCTCTTTGAGTGGTACAAAGATTGCAGCCTCGTCGCCCTCTACAGACTCACCGAAGCGATAGGTAGCGTTTAGTAGCTCAAATAGCAGACGGCTCCTGGCGTCGCCGCCCATCAGATGAGCCATACGTCGCAGGACGCCATCCATACCGCGGTAGACCCTCGAAAGTAGATCAAACATAACATCGGGGTTATCTTTTACGAATGTCAGTACATCAGCTGCCGGCGCAACATACGCAGCGGCCTTGGTACTTGCCTCAAAAAAGTAGTGATTCGTGCTATTGTTGATTGCCGACGACATCGGGAAGAATGCGCCCGGCTTAAACGCGTTGACAACTACGACATTGCCATTAGGCGTAATGTCGTACTGACTAACACGACCCTCCGTAAGATAAAAAACTCCGGCAGGTAACTCTTCGGCCTGCAGCAAGCGCTCACCCTTACTGAATGCTCGGAGAGGGTATGGTTGGAAGAAGTCTTTGACTTTCTCGGTAATGTCTGATGTCATGTCAGTTCCTTATACCCACACTTTACCTGTTTTTCTCCTGTACGGCAACCGTTCTATCACCTTAGGCAGTCTTGTGCCGTATAATGCCTATCGATGACCAGCACAATTGGCATATACTCAGGAACCTTCGACCCTGTGCATCCCGGACATATTGCATTCGCCCAAGAGGCCATGCGCACCTGCAAGCTTGGTCGGGTAGTCTTCTTGCCCGAACCCGTTCCACGGAGTAAACACGACGTCACTCCGTTGCCTACGCGCTTAGCACAACTTAAGACCGCCGTCGTCAATAAACCCACACTGCAGGTTATAGCATTGCCGTCAGAGCAGTTTACTGTCCGAGACACGCTCCCCACGCTAGAACGCATGTTTTCGGGCTCAAACTTGGCCCTACTGGTCGGGTCTGATGTTCTGCGCACGCTCCAATACTGGAGCGACATCGCCGACCTCCTTGCTAGGACAGAACTCATCATAGGGCTGCGAAACAACGACACTGCAGAGACCCTCGCCGACACTATCAGCAGCATCCAGCAGCAGCATACCATCGACATCCGACACACATTCATCCGTACGCAATACCCCAACTTGTCGTCCTCTCAATATCGCGCACATACAAGCCTGGGGCAGTCCAGTAACAAGCCTTGACATGGTATAGCCAGGTGACAATACTCACTCGGAGCAAACAGGTATTAGTAAACTTCGGCCTAACCTAAAATAAGATTGGTTTGTTGTCGTTTGGGCAGGCGAGCATGGGGGTTCCGAAGAGGAGTCATCGTTGCCGATGCACCGAGACTATGCGTCTCTCCGGAAATATACCCCCATGCCGCCGACTTCAGGCACCAAGCCTTTGCTTGGCTTCGTAGTACTGCCGTATCGCGATCTTGATGTTGCTGTAATCGTTTGTGACAACCGCGACCAGGACGCCGCAAGACAGGATGGGTGCCACGCACGACAACAGCCTGACAGCGAGACGTGCCGCAAGATGTTCGACGATGTATGGAAGGAACAGCCTTGCGACTCTGACGAAGATCTCGTCGCTGACTCTCTCGATCATCGGCTTGGCCGCACGCAGCGCCAGCCCAGGACCACGAGTGGTCTTGATGAAGCCGTTGATGCCGCCGAGCACGTCCTCGGGCATCTTGCCCATCCATATGGCAAGCACTCCCAGGAAATCATGCCGCTCGACCTCAGCTTCCACCGAGTATCCGTACGCATACGTCATGTTGGCGACACAGCGCAGCAGGTTGCCTGCGGCCACCGCAGTGAGCAACGCACCCGTGAACCACCCACCGATTCCAGAGGCACCGGCAGTGGCGGCCATCTTGCTGTATTGAAGCCGGAAGTAGCCGTTGATGCTCGAACGCCGACGGTATCGGCGCTGGACTTGGTTCGGATCGCTTGCTGCCTTGAGAATAGCCTCGCGCAGTAGATCCTTGAGATCTTCGAAATCCATATCCCTCACTCCTCCGGGAGTCGGTAGAGCACGCCAGTCGGGCCACGATTGTCGACGAAGCCCGCCTTGAGGACCTTACCAGTACTGATTGCGATTCGCTTGGCCCTTGCACGAGCCACAGGGTCACTGTGGAGCTTGAGCGCCAAACGCACCGCCCACTTGCCGCCGTAACCGGCAACAGCCGCTACGGCCATGATGGCTGTTTCGTCAGTAACGCCAAGCTGCCGCAGGATCTCTTGGAGTGTGTCGTTGTTGTCACTCTCCACCCACCTTTGCAGCGCATCCTTGATTGCGATGCTCGCGCCTGCCGAAGCGGCCAGTTCAGCCAGCTCCTTGCCATTGTTGCCCATGTGCCTTGCACCCCCTTACGAGGATTGCCTGAAGGTTCGTAGGTAGTTGTCATTAACACCTACGAGAACAATAATAGCAAATATTGCATAACAACGTTAGGTAGTCGCATTCTTGCGTCGCCACAAGATCGCAAAAAACACAACGACAACAATAACCCCGGTACCGATAGCCACATGTTGACGTGTCACAACTGCAGATGACGACTCGGCAGGCTTTGAGGTCAAAGTATGCTGAGCGAGATATGCAAGGTTCACCTCGAGCAGACGTGAACCATCACGAGTTGCATAAAACGGAACTGTCTGCGACTGCCCGTCTATTTTTACCGTAATATCGTATTTTGAAGCACCATGCAACGCTAAGGTCGCCCGGCCTTGGGTGTTAGTCTTGGCCGCTCCCGCGCCAGGACGAGCAGTAACCAACGCACCGCTAAGCAACGCATTTTTCTGGCCTACGACGATTACCGTAAGTGCGATAGTCTGCTCTTGCATCCCAACTCCTCTATCTGCCGGCTGCGTACATTCGGGTGTTCATGTGGTTTTGCGTAACCGTAGGGTAAATGTCAAACCGACGATCAGGAGCACCCCGACCCCGCCAAACAAGAATAATTTCCACGTACTAGGCTTTTTGGTCACAGCGCTAGCACTGTTATGAGGAGTTGGGCTATTGTCCACAACATCAGATGGCGTAGACTGCTCGGCTACATGGTCACCGGAAGGCTCAACGCCTACATCTTTAGCCGACTGACTAGTAACTACACTTCCTCGCCCTTTCGACGCGGCAACATTCACCGGCGTCAAAGCCCTCCCAAAGAGGGCGTAGACCGAGAACCCAGAGGTAGTACACGTAACTGTTCGCGCAACAATATCAACCCGGCAGTCCGAGAGCTTCGTCCAGACTGGCTCATCATATCGATAGACGGTTAATGTTGAGGGATCGAGGCCAGCAACATCAGCATCGGTGAACGTCAAGACAAACGACAATGGCTTTGTAAACGTCGTGATCAGAGAGCCGGTATCGGCGCGGATAGCCCTCAAGTCAAAGACTACCGACGAAGCAATAGTAAGCCCGGCATCGGGCACGCCAGTCGTAGGGGTAATGTCGGTCGTCAAACGCTTCATCTGTATAACCACGTCATTGGGAGTAAACCCGGCAAGAGCGGTCAGCTGCACTTCGGCCCCGCTTTCTGTGGTCAACGTTGCCGAGCCGCCTATAGCCGATGAGATTGGAGTAATCGACTGTGCAGTAGGCGATACGGCAGCCTCACAGCCCTGCGTAGTAAAGCTTTGAGCGGAGACGGCCATCGTCTGCCCCGATGCACCCCTTGAGTAAGGAGAATAAAAATATGTTGTGCATGGCTGCAAGCCACTAAGAGCAACCGTATGAGAAGTAACTCGCGTACTCGTGTCGGCTTCAGCCGTTTGCAGGTTCATACTTGTACTGGAGGGTCCATACGATACTCGCGAGGTCGCCGCTAGGTTTGTCGTCCATGCAGTTGTCACCGAACTACTAGTGGCACTATTCGAGGTAAGCCCAGATCCGATCAGGGCAGGAGCCACTGGCGTACCCGTAACAACAGCCCCAGCCGCACCCTGTCCTACGGCATTAGCTGCTCTAACACGGAAGTCATAGCTCGTGCCGTTTGTTAATCCAGTTACTGTAGCTGTAGTGGAGGCTGAGGCGCCATCCGCAAAGACTATCCACGACGAGTCAGCGGTTGCCTTATACTCTACGACGTAATCTGTCACCGACGAGTTCCCATTTGATGCGGGGGCGGTCCACGACAAGCCCACCTGAGCATCACCTGCGGTTGAGCCAAGAGCTATAGGTGCGGACGGTACATCGAGCACAGTCGCCGACAAACTATAGAACGGTATCGCAGGGATGCCCGACGTAGCAGCATAGATTGCGTTGTTGACTGCGCTATTACCCGAAGCGTACGTCACCGATACGGTCGTAGCTGCAGCGCCGCTCAATGCCAGACGAATTGTCCGGTTGTCCGGCCTTAGTGTAACGCCACTTATAGATGGCGATCCGCCAGTAGTCGACAAGGCAAAGGCCGACGCCGTCGGGATGCCCGACACGCCACTGAGGTTATTAGTAAATGATTGCGCGGTCGAGCTGCTCAGGTCGGTAGTGAATGGAATGTCGATTGTATTGGCGACTTTGTTGTAGGCAATACCCGCCGCATTGACCGACGGCGAGACGTTCAGCGCTTCGCCGTATATATATTTATCTATGGCATTGTTCCATCGCTGTGCAAAAACGCTCAGGTCGCCGTCCGACTTAAAATGAAGCGTATCGCCGCCCTCATCCGACAGCTTTACGTCATACGTGATGGCGCCCGGTAAAGCGTTAGCATCGTTCAGAGGCAAAGCAGACTGGACGCCACGGATAGCATCAACACATGAGGCTGCATAGGTGTCGTGGCCAATCTGGCCGACCATGGTCTTGAGCCCGGAGTAGTCTGCGGCAATCGCGTCAACAATGGCGCTAAGGTTTGCGGTATATGTGGCAGCACTCACGCACGTGCTTGCATCGGTCTCCCCCTGAAACCAAAGTACTGCGCGGACATGGCCATTTGCCGCAGCGTCGATCCTTCGTTCCATAGACCCAAAGAGCGTCGTAAATGTTTTGTGGTTCGTCCCAGGCAACCACTGCGCGCTAGATGTGCCCCCTTGAGCGGTTGGAATAAAGGCCACTGGGACGTTCTGATCGGCCAATATATAGCTAGCCAGTAATGGCACTAGCGAGCCTGCCGCCGACGCATCGTTACTTATCGTATCGACTTGCCCCGCCGACGAGTCGAACGGATCAGTCAGATCTTTCCAGGTATTATCGTTGCCATACAGCGTAGCCTTAACGCCCGAACCGGGGCTTGTATACACTTGATTGTTAAAACCGCGACCCGAAAAATTACTCTGGCCAGCAATGACATAGATGTCACCTACTCCCACATAAGCAACCGTCGAAGTCGTAGAAGTAAGGTTGGTGAATCGGACCGTTAGCGTTCCTTGCCCTGCCTGCTGGCTAGTTAGTATTCCCGAAAACGTGCCACCAGCCGGCGAGGCGACAATTGTTTGGTATGCCCCGCCATTCCAGCTGGCCTCAATGGCAGTAGGCGTGCCTGTGTAAGTACCCGATATGGCAATATCTGCCCGGTTCGTGGTAGTATCCCGTTGAAATACTTGGTATGCAGCTGGAGAAGTTATACTGATACCCTGTCCGACAGTGGGCGTCACACTATTGGACGCAGCGCTTGCCGTGCTCGTCCCTGCCGCGTTAGTTGCCGTAACAGTAAACGTATAGGGGGTACCGGGAGTCAAGCTCGTAACGGCAATGGGTGAGTTAGCCCCGGTTGCCGTGACACCTCCCGGACTAGACGTCACCGTATAGCCGGTTATATTAGACCCACCATTACTATGCGGGACAGTAAACGCAACCGTCGCTTGGGCACTCCCCGCTGTAGCTGTGGCAGCCGTTGGCGCGTCCGATACCTGAGGGGTCGGAGTCGTGTAGCTCATGGTTACATCGTCGACGTACCCTACGCCCAATGTAGAAGCATAGCCGTCCGAGTAAGCGGTAACGCCCTTGGTAAATGTAGTATCTGTCGCCGAGCCGATCGTCGTCCAACTAGTGTTATTGTCGGAGTATTCAAAAAGTAAAGTCGACCCTGTCACACTTGCCCGAAACCAACGAGGAGTGCCTACTGCGGGCGGAGAGAGAGCCCAGTTGCCCAGCGAGGTAGCCCCACTACTATCGAAACGATAGAGCTTGGCACCATAAGTCGAGGTACTATTTTGGAAGAAATAGCCTAAACGTGTATTAGAACCAGGTGTAAATGCCGAATATGGGGTTGGCTGCGCTCGCAACAGGAAACCGTTGCGATAGGTGTTTGCCGTCCCGACAGCCTTCCAGGTTACAGAGTAGTTAGTGGCCGAAGGGAAATTGGACAGCAGCGTATTGGCCGGCGAGGTCGTAACACCTGTCGCCACAAGCCCGTTACCCGAAAGGCCAGTTGCAGTACCGACCGTAAATGTACCGTTTTCGCTCAGAGTATCAGCAGGTGAGCTACCGGCAGTGTCAGCGGTAAAGTTATACGCGACTGTACTCGGCCCCGATGGCGGCGTAGATGATGCCACCATCCCCGATGCACCCTGCCCTATGGCATTGACAGCACTAACACGGAAGTCGTAGCTCGAACTGTTTGCCAGTCCGACAACAGTTGCCGACGTACTCGTAGACACGCCGTCGGCAAAAATTGTCCAGCTTGAGTCAGTGCTAAGCTTATATTCAACTACATAGTCGGTGATTGGCGAACCGCCATCCGAAGCCGGGGCGGCCCAGGTTAGGCTTATTTGGCTGCTGGCAGCCGTCGAAGCAAGGGTCGTTGGTCGCCCTGGAATAGTAGGCGAAGCGAACACGACGTTAGACAAAGACAACCCGGCAAACAGACAGGCTACAAAAACGGCAAATCTCACCCCAAAGTGACCGACAGATCTCAAGTGTACTCTCCGTGTAACTTACAGTGCATAGAGCAAAAATCACATGATTTTCTGCTTATGGTTCTACGCTATCCATTATAGTAGCGTTCGCCTCGTACAACAACTGCGACGTTAGTCACACACTTCAATCATGTTCCACTTTGAAAATTAAAAAATCTTCTGCGTCCAATAAAAAACAGCGTCCAATACATGGACTTTGGGGGCGGGTGTCAGCAGGATTGCTGTCAACACTCGCCCCCGTCCGAGCTAAAACACCGAGATCGGTGTCTGGCCAAGGCGCAGAGCCTCGGTCACGCCGTTCGACATGAACTGTCGCAGGCCCGCCTTATCACGGATGCCGTGATTGCTTGCGGTGAGCCCGATCACTTGGTGGACGACGTCCTTCACTTCGATGTGGTACGGATCGTAGAACCGTTCTCGCAACTCGTCAGAGCTGGCGACAAGGTTCATGGGGTCATACCAGGCGACCTCTGCCATATAGGCCAGAACGTCGTTGGCGCCAGGGTCTCGGCCACCGCAGAAAGTGCTCACGAACCAGGTCCGATCGCAACGCGCTGGCAGGTCACCTCGCTCAAAGGAGCCAAAGGGCGCATTCGCCTTCATCCACAGTTCGCGGATCCGCTCCTCTTGAGTCTCGCCGATGCGCACGCCAATTGCGTTGCCACTCTCACCCATCGCTCCGAAGACACCGAATGGCATCTTGCAACCGTAGGCCGCAAAGCGCGTTGTTGTGATAGTGGGCACGCCGTAACGCTGCATGGCGTCGTACAGGTGCTGCGTACTGCCGGGGTCGAAGTTGTTGTTGGCTGCTCCGCCCTTGCCGATGCTTGGCACAAGAAATCCCTCGCTGCTGAGCCTTGGATGGTCGCCATCCATTTCGATGCCGCCCATGATGACCACCTGGCAAACCTTCCGCAGAAACAAGCCGGGGTCATCCATCCAGAGCCACACTGCGTCAGTGAAGCCGCTGTTCAGTGCTAGTACGACCGAGTGGTCGGGCGATTGCTTGAGCGTCCACTGCAACAGTGGTCGACCATGGCCAATCTTGGTCGTCTGCGCCAGGAAGCGCGGGTCTTCCTCACACTCCTGGCTCGTTGAGCCAAAACCGCGTTCGCCCATGCCCACGGGAACGTCGCCAAGGCCCAGTGCACTGAATATCTGCTTGGCATTCTGAGCGCGTTGCAGCGACTTTACGTGGTTGCCGACGAATGCCAGCAACTCGATGTGCCGTTCTCGCACCGCATGACAGGCGAGGATCGCCGCGATAGCTTCGTCGGCATCGGTACCGATCTCCCCGATCATGATGACCTTCGTAGGTCTATCGTAGATCATGTCTGTTCGTCCCATCTACTGGTGTGTCGGTTTGCTCGAACTAGGTTATTATACAATATTTTTCCAAACACAAGAAACAGCACCACAAAACCAATAAAGAGTTAAATATTTAACTTATCAGATCGTACCGCTCCATTGCGATAGCAAACCCATGCTCCTCAACTGGCGGCGCTACCCAATCAGCCAAGTCCTTCAACTCCTCGGGTGCATTGCCCATGGCTACTTTGATACCCCTCCCGCCAGCGGCATCAAATAGTGCAAGGTCGTTCCCCAACCGTCGCCTATCTTGAGCGGGTAGCAATCGGACAAATCAGCGTAACGAAGCATTTGCTCGA
Organism: uncultured bacterium; assembly: GCA_963815935.1. Lineage (GTDB taxonomy): Bacteria > Patescibacteriota > Saccharimonadia > Saccharimonadales > UBA4665 > JARIHD01. The sequence goes on along the minus strand of CAWFIL010000008.1, from coordinate 291,823 downwards.
CACCGTATTGTTTGTCTACGCCAGCATCAGCTACCTGGATACAGCGTAAGGTCTGGCTATTCTCGTAGCCCATGATCGGGGTATGCCTTACACCTGCAACCCCCGCCAATGTTCTGACGATTTCCTCGCCTTTTTCCACTCCAAAAATAGCAAATACCGATGGCGCACTCTCGATAGCCGTTCGTCCATCTTCGAGAGCTGCAAGCACTTCCAGTGGGTCACGGCCGCGTGAATCCTTATCGTAATGAATGTTGGTACAAAATCGACCGATGCCCGCAACCACAGCCTTGGTACGCTCAGCACTCAGCCACTGCGACCATACGACATTGCCACTGTCCGCACGTGCTACCGTTGCGCCGCCGTCTAAAGTACAAAGGTTATTCTGCAGATCGAGTGGTTCAACCAACTTACGCATAAGGGCGTGTGGTCGGCTAGTTACTTCGAGCAAAGGCACACTATTAGCGCGTAAGGCGAGTGCGGCTGCTTGCACTTCCTCGCTAGGTAGGCGCTGGCCATGAATAATTTGGGTACCGTCCACGTCGCTTAATACAACTCCAATGCGTTCCGCCATATTTCTCCTTATTCGTAATGGTTAGGGAATAGCCGACGCGCAACAGCTAGGTGCTTGGGCTGGAAAAGTTTAAGCGTCGCCATATCTTCGGGCGTTTCAGAGAACAGACGGTCGAGTGTCATCATGGTTTCGCGGCCATCAGAATTGTAGCGGTTTTCGGGCATAACGTCGGGTAGTACGTCACCCGTTGCCGCATCTTTGTAGCGGGCGCGTTGGGTGTGTGCCCCGGCATCGGCTAGGTAGCTTACGAGGAGGTAGTCATCAAACCTATCACTATATTCGGGCGGGCATTGTTCGCGCAGGCAGTCTAGCTTGGCTTCAGCCTCGGCTACCACATCGTCTAGCGGCATGTCCTTCTCGCTGTGCCGGTAGAGTGCGGTACCGACCGATGCTTGCTGTATAAGCAGCTTGATGACTGTCCGCTCGCTCACCGTTAGCACGTCAGAAGGTAGCGGGTCGAGCACGTTGTTTGCCATACGAGCGTTGTGTGCTGCTTGGTTGCGGCTCCTTCTGCGGTCGTTTGGGTCGGCCAGGGCCACACAATGCGCCTTACCACCATCTTGTAGTGAGAACATCGGCTTCAGCAGCCTATCGCGCGGATCTGTAAAGTCCGCCGCAAACACACGATCAAAGGTATTGAGCACTGATTGGTTGTGCTCATATAGGCGGCGTGGGCGTGGTATATGTACATCTCCGGCTTGCTGCCAGGCCATCTCAAGTGAACATGAGCCAAGTGTCACAATATGACAATAGTTAGCCTCTATTGCGGCGTCCGTATTGCCTGGCGCTTCAACGGTTAGCCCAAGCACAAACTCACTAAAGCGATCTATATCAACAATGGGCGTGCCCTCATCCAGCATGGTTTCGACCCGTGCCGTTACATCGGCCGGGATGTCACGAGGACCGGTCAAAATATCTACAGTTTGTTCCTGGCTCAAAGGATATACACTCATACTATGTCCTCTACTGCTGCCAGACTTGCGTTTCTAGGTCAGTAATTTCTGCGACAAGGCGCTCCTGGCCCATTACAGCGGCAGTTTGTAATGTAGCAGTAAGGTTGGCAGCCGGGCCTTCTACTATAACGCCTGGCTCGTGGTATTCGCGTAGGCCATCGACATAGCGGAGCGAAAAGAGGTCGGCTTCGGTCAGCGCAAGCTCGCCGCAGCCACGGGCAACAGTGAAGCCCCGCACGTCTTTCATAGAGTATTCTTGGCCATCGTAGCCAATACGACGGCCAAGAATAACGCGCATTTCAGGCAAGTCTTCTGATTGACGCTGCCAGCCTAAGGTGCCAGTAATCTTTGCGGCAATCTCTTCACAGCGTGGGACGTCAGGGGCGCCGAAACTTCTGCTAGGATCGAGAGCCAGCACGAGCGTTGTTCTGTCTTCCACCTCACCAGAACCGAGTACAGCGCCAGAAACAGGCCACTCAGAGTCAGCAAAACTAGTGACAAGACCTCCAAGCTTACGCAAGACAACATCCTCAAGGGAGTGAGGGCGCTCAAACGAAAAGCGGGCCGACCACGTGTAATCTACACGCGGGCCGCGTGAATAGGGGTGAAGCTGTTCTGGCATAGCCCTCATATGTCACATACTATAACATCAAGTCTTCGGGCCTGACAGTTGCTACACAAAAAGAGGTAGCCCTAGAAAAAATCCCCGCAGCACAACCCTGCGAGGGTTCTATGCCAGTAGGGCGTGAGATCATTATCGCAAGCTGTTCACCACTGATTGTTTGAGGGTCTGCAGAACTACGCGCAAGGCCCGATCTACTTTCGCTATGTCGTCTTGGCGTTGGCTCAACTCAACAGTAGTAAGATCGTATCGTTCGTCATACGATTGTTTTGCCTCGCCACCACCCGATTCGCTAGTGACCGTAATTCTCGCCAGGCGACTTGCTGGGCTTTGGAGCAAGAGGCGGATATCTTCCCGGGTAATGGTTTTGCCTTTGGCGATTAGGCCGCGGGCCTGCTGGCCGTCCGCCGCGAATGTGAGTTGGATATTATTAAAATACTCTTTTTGGTCGTCACCAATCTTTGTCTCGATGGCCCATGTGCGTAGTACTGCGTCTTTGTCCGGTGGAGCTTGTATGTCGATTACGAGGTCGATTCCGGATATTACTGACGGTTTATTGATAAATCCAGCACTGATTGTGGCCGTCACGCTCTCTGGGTTTCGCGCTAATATGTCGCCCCATGTCTCCATGTCCTCGGCGAGTACACTACTCATGCTGATCAATTCGAGAGCCGTTTGCTTGGCTGTTGTGGTTAATTCGTCAATCATGGGGCCATTATAGCAAAGGCTCTACCCCGAGATCCTATGCTTGTTCGGCTTCACGTGGCGGATAGGCCAGCCGAGTATTCGGTAAAAATACCTTCAAGGAACGCGACATAACAGATGAGGATCAAAAGATCGCAAGACGACGGCCGTCAAATAAGCTACGCGTAATTTGAGGCTAGTCGGCCGCCAGGCGACCCAAAAATTGCCATTGGTTCTCAGCATTACAGGCGGTGAGGAAGCCTTCGCAATTATCGAGTCTGCACTCAGCGTCTAGTTTTTGTATATCCGGAAAGCCCAACGCTGCACCGAGACCAAAACGAATGGCTTGGCCGTGGGCAAACACCAGACCGGTTTCATCATCCGCCAAACTATCCGCAGCATCATTCATAGCCGCCAAAAATCTTGTGCCCGTTTCTCGCGCCGTTTCACCACCGCTCTCCAACGAGCCATGACGAAAGTCCCAACCGCCCTGCTTATATTGTGCGCGGTACTCCGGCGTCTTAACTTCATTGCGCCTGCGACCTTCCATGCCGCCGGGCAAACCTCTCAAGCCTTTGCACATTTCCCGCAATCGAGGGTCTCCCCGTACCGGCAAATCCGAACCCACCACGCTTAGGGCAAGGTCGCATGTTTGTCTGGCTCGAACAAGCGGGGATGTCCACACCCCAGCAAACGCAATACCCCCACCAACCAGCACATGACCAAGCATATAAGCTTGTTGTCTTCCCCTATCGCTTAACACATTAGCAGGGTCTGGGTCACTTCCTTGAACCGTTTCGCCAGTGTTATTGATCGACTGGCCATGGCGAATAAGAATAAGTTTTGGCATGGGTGACAGTATAGCAAATCATATGGTCTCACGCGCGGAAGAGCAAGGATGCGGCTACAATGGCACGCTTTCGAGATATCCTCATCGGAGCCCCTACTCCATACCAAACTTCTTGGTAATGACGAGTTTCTCAACGAGCACATCTGCTGGCCTCGTGAGGCAAAAAATGAGGGCATCAGCAACATCATCTGTCTGCATCATCCATGGCTGGCCATGAGGGTCTGGCCGGCTAGCATTCTCATACAAGTTACTGTCAAAACCTCCTGGATAAAAGCCGGTGACTTTAATTTTCGTATCGCCGAGTGAGTCCTTGAGTGCTCTCGTAAAACCAGCAAGCGCCCACTTAGTCGCCCCGTACGATTGCCAAAGTGTATTATCACCCGAACTTGTATCATTAGTTCCGCCCGTAGAGATGACGTTCAGGATATGCCCGCTGTTTTGCTCTCTGAGCATAGGTTCCAGTGCCTTAACAAATTCAATGGTGCCAAGCGTATTAACCTCGAAAGCTTTTCTACGCCGATTTGGGTCGTCCTTTTCTAGCTCTTCGTCCGTCCATATACCAGCATTGTTGATGAGTATATCTACTCGACCTAAATCATCTAGAATCTTTTTAACTGCCTGCCGAATTTGATCTGCAGATGAAACATCGCAAACGTAGGGATGAGCACCTTCGCCAAGATCTTGTGCCACCTGACTTAGTTTGTCCTCGTTATGCGCGACAAGCGCAACCTTGGCGCCATCGGCAATTAGTTTCGTTGCTACAGCCTTGCCTAAACCTTCACTTGCACCAGTGATAACTATAATTTTGTCTTTCATGGCATCAGTATAGCAATCGATGCCTATATCTCAGCAAGCAATGACTCAACTTTGGATTTAATAAGATCACGGACTTTGCGATGAAACTCAAGAGATTGCTTAGCTGGATCAGCCACACTCCAATAACGCACGTTAGCATGATGTCGTACGAATTCTGGTAACTCCTCGGCGGGTTTAAAAGAAACGATCATATCAGCATTGCCCACAACCGCCCTATCGATGGGTTTGCGGACACATGCGTTCATGCTGTAGCCCACTTCTTTCATAGCTTCAATAACCAGTGGATCAATAGGCTTCCCGACCTTAGGGTTCACACCCGCACTGACTGCGTGTGTTTTATTGCCAGCAAGCTTGTTCACGAACAATTCAGCCTCTTGGCTGCGGGCCACATTTCCATCACAGATAAAAAGAATATTCATTTTCTAAAAATAACAAAAGGACACGATCTATATCGTATCCTTTTGTTATATATCATACAATGGTGAGCCTGCCGCAAGGTCTCTCGAACTTTCTGCAGTAAATAAAGGGTAGGCCTGTTATATGGTGCTTTTATCAATATAGCGGTACGGCAAGTTGTTATACTTGATAGGTTTGAATGAATCAATAATCTTTCCAAGAGTAGCCGTGGAGTAACCTTCCTTTTGCTTACTAGATAGATTCAGCAGCATATGAGTATCACCTCTAAGCCAGTTAACCGCTTGCTCTGTCGGCTGACTGGGGTTATCAAAAGTGGTCGTAGTCAGTATGTACTGCTGGCCGTTGGGTGTGGATTCTTTGGTGCAGGTTGTGTTTTCCGCTGCTCCAGGGCAACTGTTGGCGAATGATTGATTTTTCTGGCGCTCGTAAATATATACGTCGCCTGCATCTATGTTCAGCATCGTATAGCGAGATGGGTCACCGGCCGGTATGTACCATGCTTCAATGGTTTTTTCCTTTACCTTTACGCCTGCCGGCAAATAACCCGGCGCATACTCTTGAAAGGTTATCTTGCCCGGTATGTAGCGATGGGCGTAGCCTATAGATGCATATACACCTACGACGGCTAGCAGTACGAGGGCAACAGCAACCTCTACCCGACGGTGGGAGTCATGTTTTTTCTTAGGGGTTGGGCTGGGGGGTTGATCCATTTCCATATAAAACCATTATGCTACATGTCGTCTTCTGTACGTATATGGATTATCCACGCAGACATATTTTCGTTCATTAGCTTGCCATGTTCATCAGTTTCTTTTTGTAGAAATCTCTTCTCTTTTTCTGACCATGTCCATCCTCGCTGATTATAAGATAGGGCTCTACCACCATCCTCACTCCACCCTGACACTAGGGGATATTGTGGATTATTTTTTGCAGCTCCAGTGATCATAACAGCATGATCTGCCGAACCATTGTTCTCCCAATCGTAAAGAATGATATCACCAGGACGACCTTCGGAAATATTGTTTATACCTGTTTTTAGTTGGCCCAGCCACCTGACCTCAACGTAAGACTGCCGTTTCATATAAGCAAGGAAGTCAGGAGCTATTTTTGCAGCATCGGTACCGAATCGAATACCCCACCTTTCAGCACCCTGGTAGTACGTATTCCATGTGTCTGTCTGCGGGAAGCCCCCTTTTGCAAGTGCTTGACTGATAAACCAGGTGCACGAACCTGCATTTGGTGGAGCATCTTTAGCGTGAGCTAACGCCCAGCTAATGGCTGCGCTACGATTAAATTCTACAAACGGCCGTACTGTTTCAGCTTGCTGTGGGTTACCTGTCTGGTTACCCAAGTTTGGGCTATTTCCACTTCCGCATTCCTTTTCCCCTGGCGTCGGCTGGTTCGCCTTGTTCGGCGTATTGGTATCGTGGTCCGGGATGTAAAACTGGCCTGGTGCAGTTGGATTATCTAAGTCTTTAGCTAGGTGCCACCGGCGGTTGTTGTATTGACCAACCGACTCACCGTTGGTGCCACAAATAAGCTCAATTCTGTCTCCGTACCTTGCATAGTATGGAAGCCGTCTTATGCTGTCACTCATATTTGGTGAATTACGGTAGTAAATGCCGTTTGTACCGTCATGATCATGGTTGGTGACAGTGTAGACGGGATTGCTGTCGGCAAAGGCGGGGGTAGCTTCGATAGCTACGCCACCGGAAGCGAGACCGAGAGCAGTAAGCCCACTAATAGCGAGGCGGCCAAGACGGGAGTGGTAGAAGCGCTCGCGAAGGGAGGGCTTATCCAAACTCTCCGGAGTAATAGGGGCAACATCTACCATTCTCGTCATAGCCACGACTGTAGGATATGTAAAGGGTTCGGAGCTGGGCGCAGCTTCTGATTCGGGTGTCCCCTCTAAGAGGTTTGGCGAAGCAAAATTGTCAATGGGTTCACCATCTACGACGACTGAGAGGGTTGCGAACTCAGTTGGAGTTTGTGCTAGTAATTCAGACATTGGTGCAATGTAGCACAAGGTGCCTCGACATACAATTTAAGAGCATAAACGAGCTGGAGCGACAAGAATACAGCTTAGTTGTGGGCCATCATTTGCCACGATCGCCAGAACAAGCTAGTATCACACCTTTCTCAAATTCCAGGATGTGTTCACCATCCTCAAAGTCGAACTGGCCGTCTATCTGCGCCGCAGACCATTCTTCCAGGCTCTCAAAACCGCACAGATCGAACGCCGAGCTTTTACCGCACAAAAAAAGTAAACGCCGAAATAACTTCGGCGTTTACTTTTTTCTCAATGGTTCGAGAGTATCTACTTTGGTGAACCATACGTGCCAAATGTGGAACACTTTGTAGCCTAGTATCGAGCTGCTGCATGACAACCCGATAATGCTTGGTGTGTTCGATCATAGGCTAACAGTGCGGTAAATGACCCTGACAGCCGTTTATACCTTTAACGAGATTTTTTGCTTCTCGACGCTAGCAATGCCGACCGTTGAAAGTGTGACCATCCGGGTTGTCTGGTTGAAATGAACTAATTTATTGGCGTGTAGTTTTACCAGCGTCGATTTCAAATTATCGAGACGGGTCTCAGTCCACGCGGCCAGGTCGCTCGAACTAACGGGGGCAGTAGTCGCATATAGCAGATGTAGTACCTGGTCGGCCTTTGGCATACCCTTGATAAGGACACGCTTTATTCCGTCGACCTCCCAGATATAGGGCAACATACGTTCGGTAAGTGCTTCGACAGCAGCACCGGCTTCGTCGATACTTGTTTGATGCAGTACGCGAATTAGCTCAGCAGTTACCCATTTAACGGTGCTGATGATGTAGGTCGCATCCATGTGGTTAGGGTTCACATCACCGCCCACATGCCCTACTCCACGCCGGTTACGCATGCCGTATATACCAATGAGCACCATGGGTATAATAAGTCGCATTGAATCCAAGCCTACTGTGGCAGCTGTCTGTATATTTCTTAGATTAGTGCAAGCCTGGTCAAATCGCGCAGGTTTCGTAGCTTGTGCTGGGTAGTTGCCACGCAAATAGCCTTCGATAACACAATACACCACTTCGCAGTACTTTCCGCCGTCCAGCTCGGCTGGCTCCCATCTACCTTCTCGGTAGTTTTTTTCGATTTTGGCGTATTCGTCTAACAGGTCCTGACGCAGCGTAGCAGGCAGCTGGCCGAATAGTCGTTGTCCATTCTGGAGGGTTTGGGTAGCCATCAAGACATCGTCTTCGCCGACGGCATGTCATATTTCACGTGGTTTCGGCCTTTGACTTCCAGGATAATTTCATCGCTGTTTTCAGTGTTGATCCAACCTTGCGTGCTGGCCGTTTGCTGCAAACTGTTTTTGATATCTGCCGGTACCCGCCAGTCCCGGTCGTCATAACAACTGACAATTTGCGAAAGGCCGGCCCCTGGTTGGCCAAGCACGTCCGTTAGATAATAGACACTCGCCACATTTTTCTCATTATTGGTTGCTGGCTGCTTAGCCGTGACAAAGTCAGCGAATGACTGTTTGCCCTCGGGTCGCAGGTTAAGTTTGCGGTCAGCAGTGACCGATTTGGTGCGTTTTTTGCGTTTCTCTCGCTGCGGCTTAACAGGCTCGGGGGCATTATCGTCAGCCGACGCCTCGACGTCGGGCGCTGTAATTTGTTTCGGCACGGTTTCGGTATTGACAGTATCCGCGAGCCGCTTACTGACAACCAACGCCGTTTTAAAATCTTCATACAACCCTTTTAGAAAGTCCTCGTCGCCTTCAGCCTCGAATTCATTGCTACCTATTACCATTTTGATACGTGCCATAGACTATTTGCTCTCCTGTTTGTCGTCGTATGCCTGCAAAATTTCCCGTACAAAATCTTCGCCGTCTTGGGTTAGGTCGTATGCATGTTTGCCTTCCGGATCGCGCACAAACCCATCCACGATAGCCCGTTCTAGTTGTTTCGGGTCACACCTTTTAGCAAATTTCGCCGCCGTCCAATGCTCTTTTATCTGCAAGAAACTGATCGGTGGACTATGCAGCATAAGCTCGTTGTAGCCAACGATCAGCGTAATCTTCTTTTGACCGTTAGCTAATAATGGACTGCGCGACAACTGTGATAAGGCCACCGGTTTGCGCTGAATATGTGGGTCATTACCAAAAACCGCCGCTTCCAGACGTCGCAAACGGTCTTCGATGTCAGTATCCGCCATGTTACTTACCGAATCCCTTCCCGACAACCGCCTGGCCGGTCATCGTCAACTGCCATGTCTTCTTCCCGTCACGTTCACCGACAACCATCAGTTCGCCCTTCTGTACCCGTTTGCCAATCTTGTCATTGACATTAGACGGCACTTTCAAACGACTATCTTTGAAGGCTTGCCGTAGTTCATCCGCCGTGAAATCCTGCTGCGGCCCATAAGTTTCCAGATAATTGGCCAGCAGTAGCGTCCGTTGATTGTCATCAATCGGCTGCTTCTGCAGTATGTATTCGGTAATCGAAAGCGGCCTAGACACTGCCACTCTGGACTTCCCAAGTGTTTCAGCAGTCTCCAGCGGACTGGCAGGAGTAGCCGGCGTTGCTGACAGCAGATTTTCAATGGTTGCCAACCGTTGGTCAATAGCGTCAAGGCGTACAATAATCTCATTATTCATGATTATTCGTCTGTTCCGATTTTACTATCAAGCCCGGCTAGCAAATAGTTCGGCACGTAGTATCGCTTGCTGGCATCTTTCTTGACATCATGAGTCTTTTCCAGCAATCGCTTCAGCGTGCTCTTGACGCTGCCCTCCGCCATGACGTCGAATGCGATGATCTCCGACGGCGACATCGATTCGGCAACATCATCGAATAGTAGGTGCCGTGCCTTTTGCGCCACCAATATGATTAGGATTTTTGACTGGTTGTTCAGCGAATAAAAAGCCGACAAAAGCGTCAGTTCGCCCTCCGATGAAAACACGGTGTACGGCTTCAGCTGATCGGTTAGCCGTTGCCGATTGATGCCGTCGGTATTCTCAGCGATCAAACCCTTGAGCGGGTCGTCTGTTGTTGCTTCCATACATATATCTCCCATTTGCCCTGTTGTAGGCTCAAGTGTATGCGCGGTGATTCTGGTTGTCAACGATCTTTTTTGCTACTCGGCATTCCGGCTCTTCCCTACCGTAGTAGGGCTGTATATTTAGTTATCTACAGAGCTAAAATCTTGACGGCTCTTCATTGTTGCAACTATTTAATCGTATTAATAATAAGTAGTTCTTATATTACAGATAGATGATCCATTTTATTATTTACTTTGGTGTCAGGCGGCGGCCAAAATAGCTGTCTACGATTTTATAGTTAAAATTTCTATAATCTGTTAATATCAAAAATATAAACATATATAATCTCGACGATTCATTCATATTTTACCAGTTCCATTATACAAATATTAAAAAGATTCAATTATTTTGCTTATATAAGACAATATATCTGTTACGGTCTCCATACAAAGATATGTTGATCTGTCCTGTTATTTACTTTGGTGTCAGGCGGCGGCCAAAATGAGCAGGAACGATTGCCGATTGCCGGCCTTTAGGCGTGTACCTATCAAAAGTAGTTCGTTAGAATGGCGTTACTAGTAAAGTAAACCGCGTATTTTATATCCCTTGCCAGCTTAGAGGCGACCCTGGCTGGCAGAGAACGGACATTGCCGCTATCGTGTAAAATTGATATTGGTAGGTTTTGTAGGGCGTGAGCTCGGGAAAATGAGCACTCAGCTTCGCTGAGGGTCAGGGGTGTAATTCCCCTACGCTCCACTGAACTTATCACGGATAACTAGTTTAACGTGGCAGGTGCCATTGAGCATCCTGCAGACGTTTTTTAGTTAGGCTATCATAGCGCTCAAATAACTCATTTCTCCATTCAATATCCGCAGTAATGTCAGGTTGGTTCAACCTGCACCCAGCGAAGTAGAGGTCATCATTTATGATTGTCCCAATTAATCGTGCTGGCCCTGTTCTATACAGTGCTCCAAGCTGTGGTGGGCCACCACTTCGCCGATCTTCGTTGCTGCCTATAGACTCACAGAAGGCACTAAAAATAGCTCGACTTGTCCCACCGGAGTTGCTTTTACGCCATTTGGCCACTGCATTTCTAAATGATCGCTCGCCGCTTCCCCCGACATGTACGAGATCGGATGAATTGGGTATGGTCGGAGAGTCAACTATCCAGGCGCCAGACTTATACTCAATAGTTGTAAGCCCAAACTTGGCAAGCATTCCATCGCCGGTCCTGAAAGCATGAAACACCGTAAAACCTATGGAGCTGGGATAATTAGCCATTTCATCTTTTAGTACTTGTATGATTTCGTCTTGCCCACTTTTTATTAGTCCACGATCTATTAGGTCAATGACGACAGGCAGCACTAGCGCCGGAAAAAGCACTTCACCGCAATAACCGAAGAGATGGGCATCACTCCTGGTTGCAAAGATTTTTCTCCCTTGGTCCCATTTCTCGGTATTGCCCCACGAAATCCTGCTATCACTGGCTATATTTAGTGATGCAGGCAGCCGTGAATCAACTCCAACCCAAACAGCAATCGATGTCATTACTTATCAGTTTACTACAAGTAAATTTTTATCAGAGTAGAGCCTAGTAGAGTAGCAATTTTATATAATTGTATCGACAAGCCTTAAGAGAATCGAGCTCAATTTAACAGAGGTGGAAATGCAAAAAGAGCCCCACATAATAAATTGTGGAACTCTTTTGATCTGACGATATTTATGGTGATCCCGCGGGGAATCGAACCCCGGTTGCCAGGATGAAAACCTGGCGTCCTAACCGTTAGACGACGGGACCGCAAATTACGCGGTGTAACAGTTGAAGATTATAGCATATATCAGGGGTCGGGTAAAGCTAAACTATCGTACCCTTAAAGAAAATCCCCTCTGGTGCAGAGAGGGGATTTTCGAGGGGAGTTGTTCTTGAGCGGTCAGTCAATGCTCGTTACTGGTAACTGTAGCACATTTGTACTACATTGGCTACCGCTTATCCACAGGTTTGTGGGCTTAGCTCTTACGGCGACGGCTTGCGAACGCGCGGTGGGCTACCGCACCAATGGCTGACGTACCGGTGAACAAACCGATGACGCTGCCTGGGCCCGTGTTTGGCAATTGGGCGGGTGGCGTAGAGGTCGGAGGAGTTGTAGGAGGTGTCTCCGGCTTGCAGTCGGGAGAGTCCTTTGGAAGGGTCTCGTGGCCAGGAACCGTACAGTAGGCACATTCTGGGGAATCCTTTGGCAAGGTTTCGTGGCCAGGTACTTCACAGTAGGCACATTCAGGTGAGTCTGGGGGCAGGTTTTCCTTACCAGGAACCGTACACTTAGGCAGCTCAGCTGGGGTTACAGATGCTTGGCAGTCTACGCTCTTGGCACCTTCTAGGGTGGTAAAGTTAACCGTTGCAACTACCGTGTGCTTGATAGCGTCGGTAAAGCTGTAGTCATTGTAGATGTTGCCGTTGTCATCCTTGGTGGTTACACCAGGAGTCTTCTGGGTAGCGTCGAGGGTAAAGTCGGCACTTACAAGCTTGCTGTACTGGTCAGTCTTGGCATTAACAGTAAAGCGGAATTTGCGCTTTTGGTCATCCAAAGCGGTTGCGACCAAGTTTACACAAGTAGCCATTGGGGGCGTGTAGGTGACCTGCTTGGAACAGTTAACTACAGCGGCTTCAATTTCGTGGCCACCAGGTACGCTAGCGTAAACCTTAACAGTTACGGTACCCGACTTCTTAAAGGTGTGGTCAACACCCTCGGTAAGGCTGTTCTTGGTAACAGACTCGCCAGTATCGCTAAAGGTATAGACGACACGGCTGAGGCTGGCATTGCCCGAAAAGTCGGCACTAGTGGTAAAGGTCCAGTGGTTAGGGTTGCTCTTGTCCTGGGCGCCGTTTAGGGCCTTACAAGTTGCATGAGGAACCACCTTCGTACCACCCATCAGGTTGCCGCAAGGGTTCATGGCAATGAACTGCACAGTACCATCGTTGGCAAAGTACACCATTACAGGGATGCTATTAACAGCAAATACGTCCTGCGAGTGGCTAGCATAATACGTAGTGTTATCGTGAGGAACACTCAGGTTCCACGAGTAGCTCTTCTTGCCACGACCAATACTCCAACCGTCAGTCAAAACGGTCTGGCCGTTTACAACAACATGGCCATCCTTGTATGCAGTACCCTGCACGGCGTGTGCGGCAAAGTCGTCATACTGTGATGGTTGCAGGTTAAAGTTAGGCTGGAAGTTTGCAGCCAAAACCTGCAAATCAGCTGGGCTATTGGTGCGTACGTCCCGAATGTATTCGGCGGCGTCTGCAGCACCACACCCACCATTTATATCTTTGTAGTCAATTGAGTTTGAACTACATTCACGAATTGTTGCGGCATGGGTCTGTTGGCGCGTAGCCAAACCAAGGCTAACTGCACTAGCCAGGGCAACCGCAAAGACGCTTGCTACTACTAGCTGTTTGGGGCTAGCCTCGTTCATACGCCTAAGGATATTCTTAATAAACATCTCCTGCACCTCCTTATAGGTCATGTGTAATATTATCATAAGAAATGACTTTTGTCAATATTCTTACGCTAATGTTGTGTCACCCTATCCCTGTTAGGGTATCACATACTTGTCAAGAAAGTGTTCCAATAGTTACAAAAACTGTGGAAAAGTGTCGGAAATACTTATTTTTGCACCTGTTCAAGCTTGTCCTTGGCAAAGCTGAAGCCAAACGTGCTCCCCTTGCCCTCTTGGCTCTTAAAGATGATAGCCCCACCCTGAGCGATAACCACCTTCTTAGCCATAAACAAACCCAAGCCAGTGCCATCCGGCCGGGCACGCTTAGCATTATTAGCCCGGAAAAACTTAGAAAACAGATGATGTTGTTCTTGTCTCGGGACGCCAATACCGTCGTCGACCACTGTAAATTCGATAGTCGAGGGCTTCTCGACCAAGTTAACAGATATGTGTCCGCCAGCGGGCGTGTAATATATGGCGTTATCTACAAAATTCATAATCACTTGGCGCAGCTTGGTTTCGTCAAACATATACGTCGGAAAGTGCTCCGGCTTTTGGTACGACAGCGACAGCTCACGACCCTTGGATGTCTCTGTTAGTTGTTCGATTTCACCCTTAATTACCTCAGCAAGATTACAGGGCGTTGGCTCGATAACAAATTTACCCGTACGCAACCGCGATAGGTTGAGCAGGTCGGATATCAGGTACACCATACGCTGCGAGCTTACAAACGACTGATTAAGCAGTTTGCGCTGCAAGGGGCTGATTTTGCCCGCGTCGCCGTCCAACACCATGCTCACATAGCCCTTAACAGAGGTTAGCGGTGTACGCAGCTGGTGTGATGCCATGCTAATAAAATCATCCTTTGTTTCGTCGAGCATGCGCAGTTTGGCGTTGGTTTGGCGCAAACGCCGGGTAGCTTCGTTTACCTTAAGTTCCAGGGTTGTATTGAAGTTTTGGATCTCTTCAAAGCGCAAGTTGTTCTGGATGGCAATGACAAGCTCACTGGTAACAATTTCGATCAGTTTGGTGTCTTGTAGTGTATACGGATTGCCGTTTTTCTTGAGGCCCATTATAAGATAGCCAAGAATTGCCTCGTGGTCATTACTGGAGTGCAATACGCTCACTAGGCCGATTTCTTTGCCGTTAAGCATACGTTTCAGGCTTTGGTGCTCAACGAAATCGGTCACTATTAGTGTTTGCTGCTGACTGCTTAGCTCTTTGGCTAGCTGGCGGACATCGTAGGGGCTTAGATCGATCTTGTGCTGGCCAGTAATGTGGATCCGCTGGTCAGAATGATCAGTAATAATAAAGAAACAGGTATTCAGCTTGAGGCAATCAGCGAGTGCTTTCGAGGAGTTATTGAGCAGGTTATCCAGGCCAAGCGAGGCTACCAACAGCTTGTTAAGCTCGTTCAAGAACAGCGACGAGTCGTAGCCATCCTTATAGAACACTCGTCTCGTGAATAAGTCGAAAAAGCGCTTCAATGGTTGGAAAGCCAATGTTATCGCCGCTGCGGTGCTGGCAAACAACACCTGCTGCTGCAGGCTTAACGATGTATCGCGGAAAAAGATTCGTCCAATAACAACAAAGGTGATCGTGCCGTACAATAATCCAAGTGCCAAAATCGACAGCAGGTACGCAAGTGATCGTGCTACTACAGCACGTACATCAAAGAGCTGGTGACGGATAATACTATAAAAAAGGCCGCCCACCACCAAAATAACGCTAATTGGTCCCAAGTTGGTCAGTGCGAACGACCCATTCAGGAGTGGCACGGCGGCATTTGTAACCATATTGATTAGTACTGCCGAGATCACGCTCCAAAAAATCGTACTATAGCGAAGGCGTTCTATGCCCTTGCTATGCCCGATGGAGACCACTAGGATGCCGATAACGGTAAGTACTGGCAGAATGATATTCACAAAATACAGCGGCGAGAGTGGCCCAAAAGCAATCGCCCAGACTTCGCCTTGCTTGTGAACGCCGGCTATTACCAACGGAGTCAGAGACAAGAACGAGGCAGCCCCCAACACCCCGACATACAGCCGTCCGTACTTCTTGTAAAAACGGTCTTCGGTTAGGCCGCCCACAAAAACTAGCATCAGGATCATCGTAAGCGCCGGCAAGAAGAGCGTCAGGTGATTGGCTAATAGTGCGTAGCCACGCGTTAATGACTGGTCGTTGCTAAAGTAATTGCTAAGAATCCAGCCCGCAATTGAGGTCACGAACAAAAAGAATATACGGTTAAGAAATAGCTTGCTGTTTTTGAGCAAAACCAGGCTTCCGAGCACTAGCAATGCAGCTGCCAGCAAAGCATCGGCTACTAGGAGCAGATCAGGCATACCATCAGTATAGCGAAAAGCTAGTGCTTATTACCAGCAGCTAATAGCTGGCGCAGGGATTTAGGCCAAGCTTACTACGGGCAGTCATTACCAGACCCGACCACAGCGTACGCAAGAATGGGCGGCGCACGGTGCGCGACTCACCCGTCATGGCATCCATCGTCAGGGTGTGTGGCGCATAAACTGGCTTTGGGCGGTGGTTTTGACCATGCAGCAGATGCAAAACAGCTTGTGTTGCACCAATACTAGCAGCCATTGCCACTCCTGGCGCCACCGATGGCGCAGACTTCTCACCCGCAACGACCTTTTCAAAGACAGCAAGGTCTCCATATTTCGGCAAACCAGCCAACCAGCGGCTGACGTCTACTTCCTTTTTGCTGACCTCCTCGATGGGCATATCGTCCGCAAGGCCCAGTCGACGCTCCAACGTATGGCGGCTGTCTGGTTTGTAGCTCGTAACCTGAGCCCCAAAACCAACGTTTATAACGTGCATGTTAGGGATGTCCTCTTTGCGAGCGGCACGGGCCAGTGCCACACCAATACCGTGGATACTAAACTCCGACTCGTCAATTAGCAGGCTACTGCCAGCTACAAACTCCTCGACATTTTCTGGCTGCACACCTTCGGTGTATGTTACCACCCGAATAGCCGGGTTGATCTTGCGGATATAGTCTGCGACGGCAACCGCCTTATTGAGGCCCACCGTTTCGGTCGTGCAGCATGCCTGGCGGTTGATGTTCTCGAGTTCAAAGGTATCGGGATCGGCAAGGCGAATTTCGCCACCCAGAGCGCCAACACCCAATCGAGCCAGCTGGACGGCCAACATACCACCATCGCCGCCTGCGCCAGCAACCGACACAGTTGCTTCGCCAAGCATCTGCTGTTCGTCTTCCGTAAAGAAGCCGAGGTTACGCTCATACTGAGGTTCGATCATATCTTCCATAGCCGTAAGCCTTTACTTAATTGCCTTAGTCATTGTGCCATCGAAGTAACCAACACCCTTGTGCTCGTATGTGTGTCCAAAGAAGGCGGCCATAATCGGTGAGGCTACGTGCTTCTCGGCACGTACCTCTTGCAACACACGCTGCGGTTCGAGCATGATCGCTTCGTTGCGGGTGTTGTTGTATTC
This sequence comes from uncultured bacterium, assembly GCA_963815935.1. GTDB lineage: Bacteria > Patescibacteriota > Saccharimonadia > Saccharimonadales > UBA4665 > JARIHD01. The sequence continues at coordinate 274,902 of CAWFIL010000008.1, read as the reverse complement.
GGGCAGATTGGCAAACTGGCTAATCGATTCGTACGGTAGGTCGATGTTATCGAACATACGGGCCAGGCCAGCTTCTACCACGGCATATGCCGGACGGTGCACATGATTGGACATCCAGGAAGCCATGGCACGAACCAGGCCTAGGGACACTTTGCCCTGTGTCATACGATCCGGGTGACGCGCAATAAAGCGGGACACCTCGGCACTTCGAACAGGTGCGCCCTCGTCCCCAAAAGCTTCGGGGAAGTAATGCTCCACCGGCAAATCATCCTCTATGGTACGCTTCAAGATTAGGCGTGAAGTACCTACGACACGAGGCTTCTCTTCTGGCCCGCGGTTTTCGACCACAACAAAGTGGACTGAACGGCCATCGTCAGCATCACGCTCGATGCCATCCCTGTCTCTAGCGGTTTCTGGCAAGAAGTGCTTTTCGTCAATATATACGTTAGCCCGTAGCCTACCGGCAGCCTCGTAAAGCTCTGGCTGAAACTCTAAGCCTGTCATTGCGACAACACCCACATAGAATGGTGCGTCTGGGTGATTACTAAAAACCTCACTATCGACCGGTACGGATAACTGGTCTGCAGTGAGGATGTCGGGAACTGATTCGCCCTGTATAGTTGTCATAATTCTTTCCACCTTGCCCGATTAAATTGGGCTAAGTAAACAAAAAAACGACACCTAGCGGCTTGTGGCCGCTAGGTGTCGTTTAGTCTCGTAACTTGCGATCTCTTTCGAGATGTATTCATACAATAAAACTAAAAGGCGAAAAAGTCAATATATTTGTGATGGAAATCACAGGCTACCTCTGGAATGCTGCAACCTCCTTGCAGCATATAACCAATATGTGTTACTACTAGATAAGGATCGCTAGTAAAACAAATAATGACGAGGGTACATGTCCAATAAACCCCGGGCTGTCGTCGTCGAAGATGATCACGACATCCAATACCTATACAAGCTCAAACTTGAGCGAGAAGGGTTTGAAGTTGCAGTCGCGTCCAACGGCCAAGATGGCCTCGAAATCATCAAGCACTTTCGTCCTGAGATAGTACTGTTAGACCTAATGATGCCAATAATGAACGGCTCCGAGATGCTCGCCGAGATGCGAGCAGAAGAATGGGGTAGCAACGCTCGTGTCATCATCCTGACCAACATTAGTAAAGACGAGGCGCCCCAGGCGCTTCGTTTTTTACACGTCGACCGCTATATCGTCAAGGCCCATCATACACCAGCACAGGTCGTGAACATTGTTTACGAGGTGCTTGGCATACGTGCAAATTAGTGTCATTATGTTTTACCAAAAGTGCTACACTATAGTAGATAAAGAGAGGGATTATGAGCATTAAAATCGCAATCATCGAAGACGACCAAGCTATCTCACAGATGTATCGTATCAAGTTTGAGGCTGAGGGCTATACCGTCGAGACTGCGGACAATGGGCAGCTTGGGCTCAAACTCATCGATAAGATGCGCCCTAACATTGTGCTCCTAGACCTCATGATGCCCGTCATGACTGGCGAGGAGATGCTTGCCAAACTTCGCGCCACCGACTGGGGTAAAGATACCAGGGTTATCATTCTAACCAATCGAGGCGAACAAGAAATCCCGCCAGAAGTTAAAAAGCTCGGTGTAACGGCCATCATCCTGAAAGCAGACATGACACCCCGCCAAGTTGCCGAACTCGTTAAAGTAAAGATGGCCGAATAGCCAGCAACCCCTGATACAATAAAGTCAGAAGGCACCAATTAAAACAGGTGGTTAACGCATTATGAGCAAGTATCAGCAGTTCATTTTTGAATCCTACGAATTCGACAAAGCCCGGCGCACCCTACGGCTACAATACGGGCTCGACGACGACATTCGTTTTACCGAAACCTACCGCTTTAAGTTTGAGTATGCCGACTACGACGAGCAACTCCTTGACCGCGCCATCCAAACACTATTTTTCTTGGCCGGTACGTCGTACTACAAAACCTATGTCCCACCACAAATAACTGTCCGTCAGGGTGAAATCGATACCGAAACTGCCCAATTTCTGAGCAAAACCTACCAGAAAGGCCTTGGTGAATTCTTTTATATCAATAAGCTCGATCCCCAAACTACTATCGCCTTCCCTGCCACCAAGCAAGCGCTTACGCCCCTGTTCCACCGCGGTGCCGGCAAACTGATTGGCCTTGGCGGTGGTAAAGACTCGCTAGTAACCATTGAGCTCCTACGCAAAGAAGAGTCCGATCTTGCAACTTGGAGTCTTGACCACCAAGCCCAACTTGAGCCACTGGCCGAGCGAGTTGGTCTGCCGCACTTCTGGGTTGAACGCGAATGGGATCAGCAGCTCATTGAGCTTAAAGAAAACCAGGCCCTCGGCGCCTACAACGGCCATGTCCCCATTTCGGCCATCTTTGCTGCCGTTGGAGTTGTTGTTGCGATACTTGCCGGCAAACGCGATGCCATTGTCTCGAACGAGCAGTCCGCCAACGAACCGACCCTACACTACCGAGGGGTCGACATTAACCACCAGTACTCTAAATCGCAGGAGTTTGAGCGCGACTTCCAGGCACATTTGCAGCACCTATTTGGCGATACCATCCGCTACTACTCATTCCTGCGCCCATTTACCGAAGTCCGCATCGCCGAACTGTTCTCCCAGATCGCGTTCGACAAGTACAACGACGTCTTTAGCTCCTGTAATCGGGCCTTCGTACATAGCAGTGATCACATGTCCTGGTGTGGCACCTGCCCCAAGTGTGCATTTGTGTACATGGTCTTGGCGCCATTCATCCCAGCCGATAAGCTCAACGCTATATGGGGCGGCAAGAACTTATTGCTCGACCCAGCGCTAGAATCCATGTACCGCATGCTCTTGGGCATTGAGGGCGACAAACCACTAGAATGTGTCGGCGAGGTCAAAGAGTCCCGGGCTGCCATGCGCATTGCCCAACAACTGCATCCCGAGTTGCAGCAAAAGTACCAGTTCGAGCTGCCCGAGGACTATGACTACCGCAAACTAAGCAGCGACGAAATGCCCGAAGACGTCCGCCAGCTATTTGCCAAAGTAGTTAGTCCTCTTGGACAGAGCGACGAGCGGCACGAATAACGTTATCGAATAAGGCACACACGGTGAGCGGACCAACGCCACCCTTGGTGGGCGTCAGGGTTAGGTCGTCACGGTCGTACACTTCCGGGGCGAGGTCGCCAACGGTGTGGCCCTCTTCGCCAGCAACACCGGCGTCAACTACAACCGCACCGCGCTTAATCATGTCGGGGAATAAGATTGCTGGGCTGCCCGTGGCGGTGATAATTACGTCGGCGTCGGCAGTTGCTGCCTTAAGGTCCTTGGTGGAACGGTCGGCGACCGATACATCAAAGCCAGAAGCCAGCAGCATTCGTTCCAGTGGTGCACCTACTAGTTTGCCGCGGCCAACCAACAGTATTTTCTTACCCTGCAAGTCGATGTTGTAGCCAGCCAACAACCACAGAATAGCCATTGGGGTTGCAGGGTCAAACACCGCATCCTTTCCCAAAGCATCAACATCTTTTTCGGGAGCAACGAGGTTTACAAGCTCTTCGGTCTCTTCGGGGCGTTCCAGGGGCAACTGAATAATAATGCCGTGAACGGTGGGGTCTTCGTTGAGCTGTTTAAGCGTTGCCGGTACATCATCTTGCTTAACGCGATGCATATCAACATCGATTAAAATGTCCGCGCCGTAGGCTTTCTTCATGCGCATGTACACGTTAATAACCGGATGCTCAATAGTCACCACAATCGCCAACTTTGGTGCAACATGCATTGCCTGGCGCAAAGCGCGCACCTGGTGCGCTTGGCGTTCTTTAATAAACTCAGCGAGTTCTTTTCCGTTAAGAAGTTTCACGGGGGTATTGTAACAGATTACGCATCTTTGCGCTCAAAGGCTTGCAAGAACAGGGGTCATATGCTATATTACCTAAGTTCCTTTTCTCACGGGCCACTAGCTCAGCTGGTTAGAGCGTCTGCCTCTTAAGCAGAATGTCCTGGGTTCGAGTCCCAGGTGGCCCTCCAAGTATAAGCACTATGAAAGACTTCTCCACCGAGGAGTCTTTTTGTTTGATATGATGACCGCATGGATAAAATGCAAAGACTTTACCTATTCACACTCGAAGTAGATGAGTTGATTGTTGGCATGACATACAATCCCCTTCCAGCTCACTTGACTCTTGTGTCACGATTTTACTCGCCCGACACTCCTGATAAAATTGCAAAAGTTGTTAGTCCAATCTTTAATAAGACACCTAACATAACACTGCTATTTGAAGAACCAGTGTCACTCGGACCCAAACAAACAGCTGCCTACTTAATAAAACCCAGCAATGAGTTGCTTGATCTTCACGGGCATGTTGTTGAATCTCTTCGAACTGTTCATGGAGCATACACGAATCCACAATATGTAAGAGATGGCTGGAAGCCACATGTTTCTAAACGAGCCGATAATAGTTTCCATACAGGTGATCAGCTCATTGCAACTACGGCATATCTTATTGAAGTTATAATTGATGATACCACTATAGCCAACAACCAAGTACGGCATATAAGAAATAAATTTAATCTAGCTGCGTGATTAATAATTTATCCGCTTGAACTATTTTTGTCCTGATAAGTTCCACCGTGCCCCTCCAGGTATAAGCATTATGAGATCTCAGTCTATCTGGGGTCTTTTGTTTTGTTATGATACGTGTATGGCGACAAGATACCCTCCTGTGGTTGTAGTGGATGAAAACGACAACATACTTGGCTCAACTATGCTGGCAGAGGTATGGGAGAAAGGATTGTATCTATTTTTATCATAGACAGCGATAGGCGTATGCTTTTACAACTCCGTAGTCCGCAAGTCAAAATGTATCCGAATTGTTGGGACCAGGCAGCGGGTGGACATGTTGATGAAGGTCTTAGCTATGAACAGGCGGCTAAAAATGAGCTATCTGAAGAACTAGGATTAGATAAGGTGAGCTTGGAAGTGGTTGGCACGTTCCGCTCCAACAATACTCTGGATGACGGTCGTATCATCAACCAGTTTGAACGCGTATATCTAGCGCAAGTTCCTCGTGATATCGTATTAAAACCTAACCCGGACGAAGTAAGCAAAGTGCAGTGGTTTACTTCCGCCGAACTTGCAGCACAAATTACCCAACGCGCTGAAAAGTTCACGCCAGGCTTGCTATACGCACTGCGGAAATATTTCGCTGACTTCTAATGAGGCCTTTTATCTTATACTGAACGCATGGCTGTAGAACAATTTCGTGACGACTATTTTTTCCTGAGTAACATGGCTGAGCTCGAAGTGCCTGTCTACGCTGATGTTGGTCTACTCGTGCCGACTTCGGAACACGCCTACCAGGCAGCAAAGTTTGTCGACCCCGAGGACCAATACCTAATTGCATCGTTACAAACGGGTATAGAAACAAAGCAAGTGGCTCATGAACTTGAGGCAAATGGTGCTCTAGTACGGTCCGACTGGCGGATCGTCAATCTGGGGATTATGCAGGCGATCGTGCGCCAAAAATTTATGCGCAACCCAGACATTGCCGCAAAGCTTTTGGCCACTGGTGACGAAGAGTTAGTCGAGGGTAACACTTGGGGTGACCGCTTTTGGGGCGTTGACCCGGTCGGGTCCAGAAATGGCCTGAACCAACTGGGAAAGCTATTGATGGACATCCGTACCGAACTGAATTCTCAGGGCTAACGAGTCAATCTTATTACATAGTAATGGTATTTATTGGTACTATTGATTTGGTATGCCAAATAGACGATCGCAGCCTACTATCCGTGAACTTGAACTGCCAGCTACATCACTTATATTGATAGCCATCTCTGCAGTCGTGCTAGCGCCCTGGATACTGTGGGTGAGCTATTCCTTACCCTCGGATCACTTAGCACGGCACTGGGACGTAGCCTGGAGCGGCCTGGACGCAGGTGAACTTATCGCGTTGGCACTCACAGCGTATCTGGGGTGGCGCAAATCAGGGTGGACAGTAGTAAGCGCGTCTGTTGCTGGCTCATTTTTATTGATCGACGCCTGGCTGGACAGCACAACCGCCAGAGTCGGCTGGGAGTACTTAGCCTCGCTGTCTTTTGCTGCGTTTGCTGAATTACCTCTGGCACTGTTAGCATTCTGGGTAGCGTACAGGGTTGGGCGGCATTACTTCAGATCACGGAAACAATGACCGCTAGCGATCGACACGCTCACGATAGCCACCCAGAGCTACCGTTAGATCCGGATGCTGCTCAGCCTGGAGTTTATGTATGGCCGCCACACTTAACACCATTACTTCAGATCACCGTATTTGCGGGCGGTTGTTTTGGGGCACTCGCCCGCTACGAGACCACGCTAGCGTTGCCGTCCAGTAAGAACAGCTGGCCTATGGCTACCTTTTTGGCAAACCTTGTAGGTGCCTTCTTGCTCGGTTTTTTGCTTGAGTCGCTCGTCAGGCGCGGAGCAGATAAAGGGCCGCGGCGCGTTATTCGCTTGGGGCTTGGGACCGGATTCATGGGTGCGTTTACCACCTACAGCACCTTCGCTGTCGAAGTCGTACAACTTATTAGACATCAGCATATAGGATTAGCAACCTTGTATGCATCGGGTAGCCTGATCGGTGGCATCCTGTGTGCTGGCAGCGGCATATGGGTTGCAGCCGCCCACCACAAACGACGGGCAAGGAGTCGGGCGTGACCCCTCTGTGGCTGTGGCTCTCCATAGCGGGTGGCGTAGGTGCGCTATCTCGCTTCGTCACCGATGGCGTAGTACGCGCAAGATTCGGCAATAGACTACCGTGGGGTACACTGTTCATCAACACGGGAGGCTCTTTGTTGCTTGGGCTCCTTACGAATCTGGCCACGCACGGACATCTTGACAGTGGCTCCAAACTTATACTTGGTACCGGATTCTGCGGTGGGTTTACCACCTTTAGCACTGCCAGTTTCGAAACAGTCCGCCTTATAGAAGAACAACGTTTTTATGCAGCGTTCTGGCATGCTGCTGCCAATATTGGCCTGAGCTGCGCTGCGGCAATGCTCGGCTTGCTGCTCCCACTGTAGCCCCACAGGGCTGCAGCCCGATGCCGTCCTATTGCATAAACTTACATCTTATGGCTCTATATGTTAAAATGGCCTGTCTCCTCGAGAATCTTCGAGCAGAGCACCTCTCACCGTCCACCTTCTACGAAAGGGACACCAGTGACCACCTTCAACCATCATGGCCTCGTCGATGGCGGCCGTATCGGACCTCAGGTCCTGGGGCACCAAGGCCCACGCCTGGTCGTCGACGACTCCCACATCGACAAGGAGTTCGACGACAACACCGGGCTGTGGATCTGTCCGCTGGACCGTGTGTTTACACGCCCCGACAACCCGGTGATCGTCTTCGGGACGCCAAACACGGCGCTGATCCTGCCCAACGAGACCTACACATCGTGGGATCGGTTTGCTGCGTTCATGTTCTGGCGCCAGGAGTCGTTCGTCACCGATACCAAGGGTCGCGTACAGGCCGGCGTCTTCTTCGAGCTGTCCAACGCTCCAGCCGAGGCCGTCAGCGCCCTGCGCGAAGCAGTGAACAGCCTAGTCGGCACACGCAAGGCCAGCTGCGCACACAGCGTCGCCCTGGCGCTACACCGTGGCGGCTTCACGTCGGGTGGCAAGTCGCTTCGCTGGATTTACCGACCATCACGGCTGGCGAGCACCCTGTGGCGCAACGGCCTGGAATACAACGGCGTGACCGTCGAGCTGCGCATCATCCAGACACACAAGTCGGTCCCCGACCACTTCGTGAGCGTCTGGAGGCGTGAAGCAAACAGCGGACCGCGTCTGGTCCAGAAGTACTACGCCGACACGCCTCATGGCAAGGCGCCAGTCTTCGAGGCTGCATCCGAGACCATTGAGATGTCCGACGAGCTGTGGGCCACCGACGGGCCGCGCGCCAACCTGGGGGTCAGCATTCCTTCGGGAATCGGCGTCAATCTGGGTTACGTCTTCGGCGAGCAGCCGGAGTTTGTGGTGCAGTTGCCCCGCTACATCGACAATTCACGGCTTCAAGAGCCGCTGAAGGCGTTCCCGGGCAAGTTGGACCGCGTGACGAAGCTGAAGAGATACGTTCTCTTCTCGCCTCCCGTCATCTGGTTCATGCGCAAGCACCTGGTCGCCAGCACCGAGTGGATCGAAGGAGTACCTGTACGCGCACTGACTGCCATGCTGCACCGCAGCCCCGGCCCCGACCGTCAGGTCGCGTTCACGTACAACTTCGTGCTCACCACCACCGAGATCAGGCTCAAGCGCCTGCTCAATAACAACGGCCGTGATCAGAAGGTCATCGCCTGGCTCCTGGCCAAGCACGTGCTGCTGTCGGGGTGGCGCAAGAACGTTGTTCTCGCGGGCGAGATCTGGGGCTTCCTGGAAGACGACGCTATCGTCATCTGCCTCAGTGGTGACTCCGGCACCTACAAGCCAAACAACGAGCGAGTCATCGCCGCTCAGGAGACACTGAGTCAGATGTTCCAGACGAAGGTCATCATCGCAACCCGTCGATGAAGGGAGCGTGAGAGGAATGCCTCCCGCCGCAAATTGAACCACTTTATGTGGTACAACGCGCGGCGGGAGGTTTTTCATATAATTTTGCTACTATTAAACAAATAAGTAAGCGACATGCGAGGCAACAATGTCTGTAATCGACGACTATCTACAATCATTTAGCACACCCGAAAGAGAAGCACTCGAACATATTCGCCAGATTATAAAGGAAATCGTGCCAGATGCCGAAGAAGTAATCAGTTATGGCATGCCGGGTTTTAAATACAAAGGCAAGTACTTTGGCGGATTTAACGGCTTCAAAGACCACTTGAGTCTATTCCCTACATCGAGCCCAGTCGACGCCTACAAAAACCAGCTCCACGACTTTAAGTTATCCAGGGGAACTATTCAGTTCACATTGGATCACCCAATCCCAGACCAACTCATCAAAGACATGGTTAGCTATCGCAAGTCGGACATCGACGCAAGCTAGCAGATATTGAAAACGCCCCCATCTTGTATGTCGTACCTAGCAGGTACAAAGCATATAAGTGGGGGCGTGAGCCTCAACGAGCGGCGAGTGCACGCTTGTCGGCCGCAGTGGGGCCGTATGAGGCGATGGTAATTGGTAGGCCAAGACAAGCCTCAGCGGTACGCAGGTAGTCGTTTGACGACTCCTGTCCGAGCATATCAGATGACGCACTCATCGTCTGATACACGGGTGAACATGATTCCAACAGCTCGGTCAAACGCGCCTGATGATCCAGGTCATCTCGTCGGCCGAGCTTGATGCCAGTAACAGTAACACCGTCGATCGCGAGATCGAAGTACTCACTCGCGTCGGGGTGGTCACCATATAGGCGGTAGTAGTTACAGATCTTCCAGTCGCTCAGTGCTTCCAGTCGGTCGATGCCGGTCATTGCCAGCGAATCGGTTCCGCCGCAAGCAGCGAGAGCGTAACGGTGAGCCAGCAAGTCCAGGTGTCCGTAGCGGAAGGCACCCTGCCAGGCATCGGTACCGTTGTGATACTCCTTGAGATAGCCAGCCAGAGCGATATCCTCCGTAACGAAGGGGCCTGCACCATGCCGGGTGGTATATGCACGCATTACGCCGAGCCTAGTAACTTCGCCGTCGAAGTAGGTCTCCGACAGAAGGTCCAGCGCGTTGGCGTGCGTTGTCGTACTCCAGGTCGTGTACGGGTGAAACCCGAACCACTCGTCGAGCAAAACTCCCTGAGCACCCTCGAAGACCAACAGTTCGTGCTGGTCGCGCTGGCTGCGCAGATAGCTGCCGTCGACGATAGAGGCTCGTGCCGCCCACGCCTGGTATGCATCGCAGAGCATTGCGGGCAGATTGGGGTCCGCGAAGGATTCCCACTCCGTTCCAGTCGGCTCGTCTCCGAGCTCCGCACGCAACTGCGCCATCTTGTGCCGGCGAAGTGCGTCGAGCTTGGTCCAGAGTCGTCTGGATTGGACGTCGCCAACCCGAAGTATGAGTTCCGGGTATTCGAGCGAATCCGCCATGGTCTCGCCGATTCCTTGGCCACAGCTGCCATGCCGGTTGTCGCCTCGAGCAAGCTCGCGGAGACGATTGGCACTACTTTGCCATGGCGTGATCAGTAGCGCGTCGCGGTCGACGCTGGTACGCTCCCACACGTCACGTATACCGAGCCACTCAAGGTGCTCAGCTTCCGCGAACATATTCAGGGGATTGACCAGCATGTAGCGCGACAGGTACGTCCGTGTGCCGGAAACGAAGGTTCCGCTGCCGAACTGCGCGAACGTGTGATGCCGACCGTCGGGAGTAACGACATTATGAGCAGCTTGCGCGCCGCCATTGTGTCGTACCACCAGGGCCGGAGACGAGGCTTGGCGCACGAGGTAGTCTACCGTCGTGCCCTTACCTGCGTCGCCATAACCGATGTCGGTCACGATGACGGCGCGCTTGCCCATGCCATACTCCTCTCTTGTTCGCACGGACATCCGGCGGAAGATGGAAGTCAGAGCTTCCGCCGGACGAACCGCAGTGAACCGTCAGAGACGCGTGGTACCGGTGTTGCCGCCGGGCAGATCGGGGAGGTTCCCCTTCGCCCGAACGACCGAACCGCCGCCGTCGACCTTGGCCAGAGCCTTGCCGGCAGCCGCCAGAGCGCGCGGGTCGACACCCATGCTCTTGAGGTCGTCGACGGCCTCGTCGGCACTCATCCCACGTTCCAGCATGGCCAGGACGCCCGCGATGAACTCGCAGACCGCGGCCGGGTCCTCCAGCACGAGCGCCCGCTCGCCCAGGAGCTTGCGCCAGGCCGGCAGGATTTCGCCCGCGCTGTAGGAGCCTCGAGCCTGGAACAGGAAGAACACCTCGTACTTCTGCTGGAGCTCAGCGAAGATCTGCGCGGTCGGAATGTCCGCCGCCAGCTCGTCGCCGATGATCGACTTCACGCTGTGCGCGCTCCCCCAGTAGCCGTCGTAGTTGCGGCGCACGGTGTCGTAGGGCATCTCGTCTCCCACGAAGAAGACGTAACCCTTCCGGCCGTGCCGCTCGAACAGCTCCTGGTAGGTGTGACGCGCCAGGAAGTAGGCCGCCAGCTCGTAGGTCTCGTGCATCTGGCCGCCGCCGTTGCCCTCCAGGTACATCGCTTCCAGCTGCGCGTCGATCCGATTGTCGGACTCGAACTGCCCGATCTGGAGCGGCACGCGGTCGCTGTGGGCGTCGCCGACGGCGCAGAAGTTGATCTGCGGGTCCTCGACGTAGCCCTTGCGCTGGATGACGCCCTGGAGCTGCGGCAGCTTGCTGTGGACGATCTTGGCCGCCTCGATGTTCGAGCCGGTCACGTCCAGCACCACTGCCAGCGCGGTCGGGTTGGGGTGCTCGTCGCTGACGACGACCTCCCGCATGACCTGACCCGAGAACGGGCTGGTCGGGCCGGCCTTGGCCGACGGGTCGAGCAGCGCGTTGACGACAGCAGCCACGTGGCCGCTGCTGATCTGGTCGCTGTAGTCGAAGGTCGACCGTCCAGCCGCCGCGCGAGTCTGCGCGTTGGTGTGATACGTGCCGACGTTCCAGCTTCCACCACCCATGGTGGCACTCTCCTTCTGTTGTTGGCTTTCGTCACACACTTGTCGGCATGACGAACTTGCGGAACTTACGGGGGTAATACGGTTGTCCCAGGTCCTGCAACAGCTGGTCAAACTCACTGAGCAGCCAGATTGCATCCTGTGGACGCATACGCTGGTTCGTCGTCAGACATCCTCGGAAGAATGCCCGAAACGCACGCGGCGTATGATTAGTGGTCGGGTAGTTACCCGACAGCGGATCACCTCCTGTCAGTTCGATCATGCACCGTGCGGCCATGACCAGGTCGGTTGCAGAGCTGGGCGCCTGCTTGGCGAACACCTCCTCGGGGTACCAGTTCTTGTAGGCGCCCACGATGGCCTTGATCGGCTCGAATACTGCGGCGTCGTCAGTCACACTGGCGTAGCACCAGTCGACGACTACAACACCGTGCTGTTCGGGCAGGACCATGACGTGTTGCGGCAGGATTGCACCATGCACCACGTGCATGTCGTGCGCGTGGCTCAGGGCCCACAGGATCCGTCGCCAGATCCAAACCATATGAACGGCCTCCAGCCCCTCGGGGAATGCTCTCCTGACTTGCGCCAGGTTGTAGAATCCCTCCAGGTTAGGCAGTACGTTCACACGACGTGTGGGCTTGCCCGCCTCGCGGTATTCGAACGAGTCGAGCAGCTCCGGGTAGTAAGGGTGCAGTTCCGCCTTGGAATCGCTCCCGCGCAGTCGCTTGAGCACAGTAGCCTCGACCTGCAGTAGGTCGTTGTCTGCTGCGTTCATCGCAACTTTGCAGAATGACGCTCGCTGGCTGGACCCCTTGGTTGGACGCGTGGTAGAGGTGTACGTTGCACACAAATCGCCGTGGCCCGTAGACCGCAACACTTGGTGCACCGCACGCTTCGTGGTCCACGTCATCAACGTTATGGGTTCGCCATACTCGCTGCGACGGGCCGCTTCCAACGCCTGATCATAGAGTTCAGTCAACCGCTTGAAGGCATCCTCGGCGCGCTCGTGCCGGTCGGTCCCCATATGAAAGTCGGGGTATACGACACGGGCATTGCTCCGGTAGGTTCGCTTGACGTGATCGGCTGGGTTCTGCTGCGCGGGTCCGAAGTACCCGTAATAATCAGTCGCAGTCTCGATCCGGGTCGCCACGTCATCAAACTGTGTTGTCATGTCACCTCGCTGTTAAGGTCCGGGCGACCCGATGTGTGTCGCCATTGTCTTGGATTCGGTCTTCTCAAGCCTTGGCGAGAAGTCCTGCAGAACGCATCAGCGTACTGAATAGTGCAATTGTACACCAAGATAGGCCGTGTCCGGTATTTGTTTACTGGTAGTTTCTATCCGTTGCACTATTCTTGATATACTACCCTCATGACTAAGCAACAAAACTCTAGCCTTAAACCCGACATCAATTTTCTGTACGAGATGGGCAGTATTCGCTTTATCGACCGCATGTGGCATCGCTTTCTAGGCGGTAACTTTGCAACACTTTCGGACCACCACTTCCGCGTCTTCTGGATTGCCATGGTGATTGCCGCACACGAAAAGAATGTCGACACCGGCAAGATTGCCAAGATGGCACTCGTGCATGATATTGCCGAAAGCCGTGCCGGTGACGTTGACTACCTAGCTCGCCAGTACGTGGTACGCAATGAAGAACTTGCCATCAACGATATGTTGACCGGCACCGCCATCGAAAAAGAATTCCGCGAACTGTGGGAAGAATACGAAAAGCGAGAGTCTTTGGAGTCCAAGATCGTCAAGGATGCCGACAACCTGGACGTCGACTTTGAGCTAGCCGAACAAGCCGCAGGTGGCAATGCCCTGCAAGGCTTGTGGCGAGAAAACCGCCGCTTTGTATCGAAAGCCAAGATGTACACCGACACAGCCAAGCGTATGTTTGAGCAGCTCGAAGGCTCAAATCCTCACGAATGGCATCTGAATGGCCGCAACCGCCGTAACAGCGGCGACTGGCAAAAATAAACTACAGGTCGATGCTACTGCCCGGCTCATAGATAACCAGATCGTCTTGCGAGCTCGCCCACGCCGATTGTACGGGTGCAATTATGCGCCAACTTTCCAACACTTCGTTACTACTAGTAAAAAGTGTGTGGTTGGAGTTGATAGCATCAACGAGCACCTGTTCGTAGGCCTCCGGCAGTTCATCAAAGTGATCTTTAAAAGCCAGGTTCAAAGCGTGTTTTTCGACTTTCCACTCGTAACCAGGCACTTTGGTCCACAAGCAGACTCCAACACCTTCGTCTGGCTGGAAGCGAATTGTCAGTTGGTTCGCCTCATGCTCTTCGTCGCGTTTGTAGGTAATCCTGATTTCGGTCGCTTTTTCGGCAAGCGCCTTGCCTGTCACTAGACGAATGGGTACACCCTTCCATGTTGGATCGTCAGATGCCAGCCGCAAACTTACATATGTTTCTACGTGACTAGCTTGGTTACCGGCTTCGTCGCGATACCCACGGTATTGCCCACGCTTGGCATAGTTAGTAAGCAGTTCGTTGGACGGTATATGTAACTGCTGCAAAGCCTCCAGCCGGCGGACTGGCACTTCGTGAAGGTCAGTCTTCTTTGGTATGGGCATAAGAGTCAATGCTGCCAACTGTAGCAAATGGCTCTGCACTAAGTCGCGCATGGCGCCCGTTTGCTCGTAAAACGCCGCTCGGCCCTCAATGCCAATCTTTTCACTAGCCACAATGTCGATACTCTCGATAAAATCTTTATTCCAAGTGCGTTTGAATAGTGAGTTCCCCTGCCGGAACACAATAAGATTCTGAGCCATTTCTTTAGCCAGGTAATGATCGATGCGATAAATCTGATCTTCCAAGAAATGCTGCCTGGTTTGCTCAACTAGTTCCCTGGCAGACGCCAAATCGGTACCAAAGGGCTTCTCGAGCAACAATTTGGTATGTGGCTTGGCAGCTAAGCCCGCCGAGCCGAGTAATTCAACAATAGGCCGTGATATCTGGGGTGGTACCGATAGATAGAACAAACGTTGTGCTGGTGTGCCCATCTCATGTTCCAGGCTGGCTAGGTAATCGTCCAGCGCCTTGTAGCCATCTAGTGAGTCCAGATCCATCTTGAACATGCTCAGGCAGCTCGAAACGTGCGGATAGGCAGTAGCATCAACCAAATCAACAGGCGCCACCTTACGTCGGGATATCCCGACCACACGGAACTGCGCAGGTAGCGCATTGGCCTTGGCTATCTGCTCAATAGCTGGCAGCAATTTGCGTCTGCTCAGATCGCCAGTAATACCTACGATAACTAAGATTGTAGCTCGTGTGCGTGTCATGAGGTCAGTATATCGCATATATTGTTCCTGACACGCACACTGCCATGCGGCTACTTAGTAAGTTTGCCGTCCTGCAGGCGGAAGGTTACATCGGTCTTGCCCGCAATCGACAGATCGTGGGTTACGGCGATGATCGTCGTATGTTCTGAGCGACTCAGGCTATGCAATAGGTCAAAGATCATCTTACCGGTCTGCGAGTCCAGGTTGCCGGTTGGCTCGTCGGCCAGAATTACTTCTGGTTTGTTAGCCAAAGCACGAGCAATTGCCACGCGCTGCTGTTCGCCACCCGATAAACGGCTCGGCTTACGCAGCTGTTTGCCACCTTCAATCCCCACCTGCTCCAGCAATTCCTGGGCCCGTTGTTTACGCTGGGCACGCGAGGTACCGGCGAACTCCATGGGTAACATGACATTTTCGAGCGCCGTCAGGTTTGGTATAAGGTTGTAGCTCTGGAACACAAACCCGATTTTCTTGCACCGGTAATTGATCAGGGCATGGTCGCCCAATTTGGTAATGTCTTTGTCGCCCACCTCGATGCTGCCCTTAGTAGGGCGATCGAGCGCACCTAGGAGCGACAGGAGCGTGCTCTTGCCGCTACCACTTTTACCGATTATCGAGGCGAACTGCCCCTGGGGGACGGCGAAGCTTACCCCCTCCACGGCCGTAACATTGCCGCTATCAGCGGTAAATTCTTTTGTAAGATCTGTAACTTTCAACATTATTCTGCCCTCATTACTTCTGCCGGGCGAACCTTAGCGATTAGTAAGGCTGCGACCGCACTACCGGCAATAGCGATCAATAAGGCTGCGCCAAGACCGTAGAGTAGGATGTCCCAACCCACGACAGCCTGTACATCCTTAAGGTTTTGGCTGCCTAGACCTAGCCTATGTACGACCATACCAGCTCCACGGCCCATGGTCTGTACAGAGCCATTCGCGTCGGAGCTTGTACTGTTGTTGACGAGCACCTTGGTAATTGGGCTACCGCCGACAACACCAAGCACGATACCAACAGCTGCGCCAAGCGCAGTAAAGGTCACTGCCTCAGCCATAAACTGGAACATAACTTTAAGGTTAGACGCACCTATGGCCTTGAGCACACCAATCTCACGACGGCGTTCGCGGACAATCATCACCATCGTAAGCAGGATGATTACCGAACCAGCAATCACGGCGCCAATCAGGCTGTACAGCGAAATGGTCTTGATATTCTCTAGTGGGGCCAGTGCAGTTTGAGCTTCGCTCTCGCTGTTTGTAACGTCAGCCGCAGTACCCAACTTGCTCTTAATAGAGTTGTAGACGCTGGTAACGTTGGAGACATTGTCGACTTTGACAACTGCGTTGGTAATATCACCTGCCTGGTCGGAGAGCTTTTGCATAACCGTCAAGGGCATGGCAATCGAATTGTTGGCAAAGGACGTGCCAGTATCGTAGATACCTACGACCTTAAAGGTTGCGCTGTAAGCAGTAAAGGTAGAGCCAACCTTCAAGTTGTTCTTGGTTGCTAAATCCTTGCCAACGACAGCAACATTGTCGGTTGCATTAGCATCGAACAGCTTGCCGCTGGTAAGTTTGAGCGTACCGTTGTTGGCAATTTCTGAACTATTACTTGGGTTATTGGTGCCTATGGCGGTGACTGGTGGCGTAAAGCTACGCGTAAAGTCATTGCCGTTACTGCTAGTCGAGCCACCCATCTCGCCCTTGGGGATGGTGACTTCGATATGTTCACCGCTGTTCTCGCTGAACCGTTTGCCCAAGCTACCGGCGTCAATCGCGGAGGTTAGGTTTGAGTTGTCCGACGTCAGACGGTCCTGTAACATTTCGGTCACGGCCGTAATGTGCGTGAGGTTTTTGATCTTGTCTATTTGGGCTGTCGTTAGCGGGTCACCACCGCCCTGAAACCCTTGTACGCCGGCCGGATTAATCGTAATCGTGTTTCCGATCGAACTTTTGACGCTGTCGATTTTCTTTTGGACGCCGCCCCTGGCAATAACCATGGACAGCGCTAAGCCGACGCTTAGCCCCAAAATAATTACTATTGAGAAAGTACGAATACTATTGCGAAAAGCATTGCGCATTCCTCTGGTCGCTACGTTCACGACAACTCCTTCCTATCTGTACGTTATAGAGTGTTAGCCGCAGTATATGAAGCGCTGCTAAGAAAATGCTGAATTATGTAAAAACAGCGCCGGGGGTGGCGCTGTTTTTACACTAAGCTGTGTGTAGACAGCTTAGTTTGCGGAGATGCTGGAGCTCTGGCTTGTGGTGTCGTCGGTTTCAGGGCCACCGGGGCCCTTTGGACCGCCGCCCATTGGCCGGAGGTAATCCATGGAGAGGTTGTTATCCTTAGCCCACTGTTCAAGCTCAGTGCGCTTCTGCTGCATAAGCGTCTTGCGCTCGGCAGGCGTTTTATCCTTTAGGGTTTCCATAAAGGACCGCATTTCCCTGAGCTTAGCCAGAATCTGATCCTTTTGCGCGCTCGTAATCTTGCCATTGTCGACGGCTGTAGTTAGCCGGGTTTCTAGGCGCGTCTGCATTTCTTGTTGGCGTGCAGCCTTATTTTCATCGAAAAGGGCTTGTACGTCGCTCGTCTTGAGGTTGAACTTGGTGGCAATTTTATCTACCAAGCCTTGTCCTCCAGAAGTGTTCGTGTTGGTCGGCGTCTGTGCCGAAACAACTCCCATGCCCACTACCGACGACAGGCCAATCGTGCTGGCAGCTCCTGTTACGAGCAGTGTTTTCTTGAGCTTCATTGCTCCTCCTTTCGCTTACAAAGACCCTGATGGGTATAGGCTAGTATGCCCTCGACACCTGAAAGGTTGCTTATCTTAGCTGGAGGCTGGCTGGGCAAGCGGCAGCTTAACGGTGAAGGTCGAACCTTCGCCAGGCTTGCTCTTGACGTCAATAGTGCCGCCATGCGCATCAACAATCTGCTTGGCAATGGGCAAACCAAGACCATAACCCTCAATGTGATCACGCGAACGGGATTGATCGGCTCTGTAAAAACGATCAAAGACATGCATAACATCCGTAGACTTCATACCCTGGCCTTGGTCACTAACCGAAAGGATGGCGACTTTCCCGTGTTGCCGCGTATTGAGCGTAATCGAACTGTTCGGACCACTGTATTTGATCGCATTATCTAGCAGGATAACAATGACTTCTTTGATGCTAATGTCATCACCCAGCGCTTTGATCGGCTCGGCGTTATTTATGATTTTAATCTGCTTATTGTTTGCAGCAAGTTCAAGCTGCGAAACCGCCTCGTTACTGATGGTCTTTAGTGATACCGGCTTCTTGGGCATATCCTGCCCGTTACTACGCGTTAATTTAAGTAAGCCGTTGGACAATGAGCCGAGTTTTCTAACTTCGTCGAGAGTGCCATTCAATAAGCCTTTGGCGTCGTCCAATGATAGCTTTGGGTTCCGAAGGCCAACCTCAATACTAGTTTGCATAGCCGTAAGCGGCGTACGCAACTCATGACTTGCGTCAGCAGTAAATCGCCCTTGCATCTCAAAAGCTTCTTCGATTGGCTCGAGTGTACGGCGAGCCAACACATAGCTCAATGCCGCCCCCACCACTAGCGTACCGAGATTCAGCAGGATTAGATTCATCTGTAAGCTATGTTCGCTATCCTCGAGGGTCTGCTGACGGATGGCGTTAAAGTCGGGGAACCTGTCGGGATCGACAAACTGGATAAAGACTTTCTGCCCAGGCAAAGAGTGCATCATCTGCCGATACGAAAGCCGGTAGATAACCACGCTAAAACTAATGCTTAGCGCCATGATAATTGCCAGATAGATTAGGGTTAGTCGCAACGCGACCGAACGCATCATTATTGTTTTGCTCCTAAGCGGTAGCCGTACCCGCGGACCGTACTAATCAGAGGGTCACCGTCAAATGGCTTATCTAGTTTGTTACGTAGGTAGCCCACATATACCTCGACGGTATTAGGCAAGATGTCGGCATCAAAGTCCCATACATGTTTAATGATACTCTCTTTGGTCAGCAACTTGCCTGCATTACGGAGCATGTATTCCAGTAAAGCAAACTCGCGGCGCGACAGGCTAACAGACACGCCCGCACGGGTTACGTCATAGTTAACACTATCAAGAATAAGGTCGTCGTAGGTCAACAGTGTGCCTAAGTTGTCCTGCGGACGGCGGAGCAATGCGCGAATACGTGCGAGTAGCTCTTCGAACGCAAAGGGCTTTGGCAGGTAGTCATCAGCACCAGCGTTCAGACCAGCGACGCGATCGCGCACTTCGTCTTTGGCGGTAAGTAACAGAATAGGGGTATGATTACCTTCTGCACGGATCGCCTTGCAGACATCGATACCTTCCATACTACCGGGCAGCATGCGGTCGAGAATGACCAGATCGTAGTCTTCGGCCAGCGCAGCCCCCAGGCCCGCGTCTGCGTCGTACTCTGTGTCGACGGCAAAGGATTCTAACTCTAAGCCCTGTTTAATAGCGGTTGATATTTTGTGGTCGTCTTCGATTAGTAATATTCTCATCTCGTATACGAGTATATAAGTAAAACCTGAGATATGCCTGAGTAAAAGAACTCTGCGTTTTAATGGTATTCTAGTAGGTATGACAAAATTTGTACGCGTTCTAGGCGTATGCATCATTGCCATCGCCGTAGGTCTATTCTCTGTCAAGATTTGGCAAACCGCCTCGGCCTCAAATATGCCAGTCGCATCAGCGGTCAAGAAAGCCGTCAGCAAGCCAGCCTACACGGTCGACAACCAAGCTCTGGACGGTATTCAACCCCTGATAGCCAATAACAGCGATATGGACATCAGTGTTTCGATGACCGACCTACAGACCGGCAAGACGTATCACTACGGCGACACCGCCAGTTTTACCGCTGCCAGCGTCGGCAAACTAGTGACTGCGGCCACCTTTTTGAATAATGTCGAAAAAGGCACCGAAGAGCTCGATGAGCCCGTAGGCGGAACAACCGCGCAGGATGAGATCGAAAAAATGCTTGTCGACAGCGACAATACTGCCTGGGACAACATGACCAGCGACGTGACGCTTGCCGCCCAGCAAACATACGCCGAGAGCATCGGAATGACTTCATATCAGACGAACGGCAATACGGTCTCTAGCAACGATATCGCCATGATGCTCGCCAAGCTTAGCGAGGGCAAACTATTTAATAATGCGCACACCCAACTGGTGTTGGGATACTTACAGCAGGCGAATTACCGCGACTATATCGTGGCAGCTATCCCAGATGGCGTAACTGTGTACCACAAGGTTGGTTTTTTAGAGGACCGCCTGCACGACGCAGCAATCATCAAAAAGGGCGATCGCTCATATGTTTTAGTCATATTCACCAAGTCATCAACCGATTCATACGACTTTACTCGCGGAACGGCATTATTCGGCGATATCACTAAGATTTCGCTCAAAGCCTTCTTGGGTATAAGTAATGGCGTTGCCACCGCAGCGCAGTAGGTAGTGGTAAAACAGCCTCGAAACCTCTATACTTGGAGGTAATCTTATTATGTCGCCCACAAATCAACACTCTTCTTTGCTCCATATGTTGCGGCAACAACTCGAAGCCGCAAGGAATCATGATGCCACAGTGCGTGCCCAGCACGCAGAAGGCAACATTATTCAAGTGCCCGGCACCGGCAAGATACTCTCTAGTGCCTACGAGCAACTGCGTAATGCCGCCGAGTACACCGAGGACCATCTGCTGTTACAGCGCGCCATCAAACGCTTCTTCAACCGCTACTTTGCGTTCTTTACCAAGCGCCAAGCGCACATGGGCAACGTCGGAGAAGAGCTTATTGTCGAGCTCACGCAGGCCGGCTATCTGGCAAACGGTTCATTTGGAGCAGGAACCGCCACCAAAATCCGGCACCTGGCCGAAGACTACTCTCTTACTTATCACCAGCTTCGTGAAGCTCGCGTCTCACGCGAAGATGCGTCCGACTGGGTGTTATCAGTACTGGCAGTTGAAGCCGAGGGGATCCTCAATCCCCACAGTAATTTCACTGCCCTAGCGTACAGCTTCTACCAGCACTACATGCAACTATTCCCACGCGAAATCTTTACGATGAGCGCGCAGGAGAGTGAAGAATACGATCTATGTTTGTATATTGCCGTTCATCAGGCCTTATTAAAATCTGACGTCTCGATCGTCCGCCACGACTTGATGCGCATGTATCACATCACCCCTCACAATCTAGAATCGTTTATTCAGTTCAACCACACTGTCAACGAACTATACATGTCTAAGTTTACTCACCGCCTCAAGCGGGCAGTTAGCAAATATGGGGCGCCGATGCGTATCGTCAAAACCATCGTCGATGAGCGTGACGATGTGCCCGAGCTGCTCGCAGATCGCGAACGTTTTATGGGCACCTTTGACCACCAGGTGCGCAAAGAATACAAACAGGTACATAGGCGCATCAACCGAGGCATTATCAAGAGCATTATCTTCATTTTTATTACCAAGGTAATCATTGGCCTAAGCATCGAAATCCCTTACGACTTGTTGGTAGTTGGCAGTGTGTCGTTCATCCCACTCGGCATAAATCTGCTCTTCCCGCCCCTGTACATGGCCAGCCTCAAACTAGGGCTTAAAGTGCCCTCCCTAGCAAACGCACAAACCCTACATGACTACATTGACAAAGCCCTATACAGCGACCAGCCCCCTGTCACCCCCACCTTCCGTGACTTCAATCGCACCGCGTCAACTTTTTCGAAGTTGCTCTACACGGTGCTATTCTTCATCCCATTTGCCATTACGGTGTACTGCCTACGTCTGATGCACTTTAATATTGTACAAACTGGCATCTTCTTCGCCTTCTTGTCTACGGCCAGCTTCTTTGGGTTCCGTCTTAGCAGCATGATTCGAGAGCTTGAGTTACTCGCCCACAGCTCCAACATTCTATCAACACTCCGCGACTTCTTTTATCTACCCTTTATTCTGGTCGGCCAATGGCTTTCGAGCAAGTACGCCAAGATCAACGCGGTTGCCTACTTCTTGGATATTGCAATTGAGCTACCGCTCAAGACAGTATTGCGTTTAGTTCGCCAGTGGACACGATTCCTTAACGAAAAGCACGACGAAATCTACTAAGATCGATATATGGCCAACAAAAAATACCCCGCTGCAGAAGCGAGGTATTTTGTAGATGGCAATAGTCTAGTAGCGGCTGCCGCGGTCGCGGTTGAAGCCACCACCGTTGCGGTTCCCACCACCGTTACCACCACCGAATGGGCGGCGTTCGCGGTTCTCTTGTGGACGAGCTTCGTTAACCGCAATTTGGCGGCCATCGAGCTCTTTACCGTCAAGCTGGGCAATTGCTGCTTTGGCTTCTTCATCGGAAGCCATCTCTACAAAGCCGAAGCCCTTTGAGCGGCCCGAATCGCGGTCCATGATTACTTTTGCTGAAACTACGTTACCGGCCTGGGCGAAGAACTCTTCCAGGGTAGCGTCGGTAGTGTTGTAGGAAAGTGAACCTACAAAAAGTTTTGTTGCCATAACTTCCTCTTAGTTGCGCGCGAAAGAGGTAAGCTAGTCACAAAACGACCAGTTAGCTGCTCCTCAAACGAACATTGATTGATTGTTAACTCTAGAACTCAACTTAACGTATGGTCAGCAGCTTAGTCTAGCAAGCATATACTACCACAAACTGGGGTCAGGAACCTAGTAATTATTTTTGGGGGCAATTATATACTTGACGTTACCAAGCCAAAAAAGACGTTACTTGGCATCCTTTTTAGGCGACGGCGTTTGCCCCATTTTCTTTATGGCCTTTTTGAAAGTAGATTTAATCTTAACCCGCTTTTCAGCAGGTCTGGCTTTGGCCTGATCTTCTCTAATCTGTTCAGCTAAGCTCTCTAGAGTCTGTTTACTTGGTTTATTGTCTGACATAAGGTCATTATAGCCCTAAATAGGCCACAGAGCTTAGCGACACTATAAGTTAAGGGCAATAATATCTTTCGGAACGTATAAGGTGAGGCATATCACGCGGGCATAATTGAGCGATAGAAGTCTGTGAAACTTGGCGAATTATTAGTGACGACTAGATCCTCTATGGCGTCTTTGGCCAACTTTGCAGTTATAGCCTCTGCATCGCTTTCGGTTTTCTTGTATTGTTTCCCGACGATATCAAAGATTTCCCCGACCGTCTTTGCCGGGTGAAAAATATCCTCCACCTTTATAACTGCCAGATCAATACCACCCTTGTCCTTGATCTGGCTGACTGTGAGGCTATGGTCTACACCTTGAAATAACCCCGGCATTGCTAGAAACCAAGCCTCTAGCTCCATGATGGCAAAGTGGAAGTGTATTTTATCTGGAGGAGTCACACTAGCTAACTGCGCATTTGAACCATCGCAAAATTTTTGTATTATTGCTCTGTCAACTTTAGTGGCGACTTTGCGATAAGCTTCGCCATACATATCTCTGAGACCCACCACCCTATCGTATCCTTCAGCAATAAGACGTGGGTAGCGCTCAAGCATGCTGCTTAGTACGCTACTGTCGCCAGGAGCAATAAGTATCACATATTCATGCTGCGCGGTGGGGTTAACGATAGAGTACGGTGTTCTTGTGCCTCGAGATAAGGTTGTTATGTCACAACTAATCTTGTCATGACCTAGAACCAAGGAGAGCATATTACGAATAAACGTAGCTTCGGTTTGCCCCTCGACGAAAATAGCAATTTTCAAGAAGACTTCCTACTTCTTCTCTAGAAAGTCAGATGCAAATAAATCGAAGTTACTCAGGCCAGTATAGTTAAAGCGATCGAAAGCTTCCTTCGCGTTTTCATAGTTGATCGCCTTAACGGAACCAGCGGTTCGCTCAAGAATGTTCCAATACTCTATATCCACGCCATTCATCATCGCTCGACTATTAGTGGCCGCTATGAGTTGTACGTGAGTATTTTTTACTTTTTCAAAAACTAACTTCGAGAGATTGTTGGCACGATCATAATCTAGGCCTTCATCCAGGTCATCAATTAGCACAGTGATATCAACATCACTTCTTTTAATCAGCAAGTATTCAATTACGATCAGGAGGGATAAAGCCCTCAATAGTCCGCTAGATAACTCAGTTTGTGGTATAGGCAATACTAATCCCGTCTCGCCAAACTGTATGTGCTTGACTGCTAAAGGTACGAAGTCCTGGGCATCCTCTGCTCTTATTGTTTGCGTAGAAAATCCGACCTTATTCATCTCAGTGACCACTTTTGCAATGGATTCTTCTGAGAGACTTTCCAGTACGTACGGAGCCAACCCTAGACTATTTAAATCCTTGAGCATATCTTCGTCAGTGGCGGCCGCTTGAGGTTGTCTTATTTTGCCGATTAGGTTTGTAGAATTGAGTTCGGCAAAAGCAAAACGCCAGGTATTATTCGCCCACGTTGCAAGCAGCTCTAAGAATGGATGCTCTGTCTTGTCGCGCCTTACATGCATAACAAGCTTTTCGGCTGGAGGATCAATGTCTGTCCACTTTCCTTCAGCACCCTCCTTGGTCTCTGACCAAATTTTAGAAGCACCCGCTTGTCTTACGAGCTTCTCCTGTCCACCTTGTGTAATTTTTTCAGATTCAACCAGACCCTCAGCGTTGATCTTAAGTTCATAAGTAAGTTGGGCATCTCCAGCCTCGAACTTGATATCCCACGTCGAGCTTGTAAGCTTCGTCTGAGTACCGCGCATAAACAAGGATAGGTTATATATCAGGTTGATAACGCGAGTTTTACCGGTAGCATTTTTGCCAACAATAAGATTAAGATTTGCTAGACGGAGGTCTTCAAGCCTCCACCCATTGCGATTATCAAGCTTCTCGCTATAACTAAAGTTTGTTATTTTCACAATATATTTCCTTGTTATTACCGATAGCTTAGCAGATCTTCCTTTTTCAAGTCTATTATAAGCCCTTTCTTATCCGTAAACCACCACTAACCCATGCACCACCATCCAAGCCGTAATCTGATGCAACACTTCAAGCTCTACGGGGCAGGTAACATACATCGTCCGGCACTGTGGCGGCCAGCGCAGAAAGTCGGCAGCAGTCGCAAACAGCACATCAGCCTGCGGCTCGTCTATCGGTGCCTTTGCCGTAAATACCATTGACTGCATGCGCGGTATTTCGTAGGTGAGTTCTAGTATTCGAGTGGCGTCGAGCGTGCTTGAGCGCTCACGTCGTAGTTGTTGCTCAATCTGCATCCATTGTTTGCGGACGGCGGCCAGCATGGGTACTGGTTTGTCTGTGACTATCGCAACCTTGCCGCACATCATGCGCGTGTAGAGGTGCTTTGCTAGATCACGCGATACTGGCGCGCTGCCAGCATGACGTTGTTCACGATAAAGGCTGTGCATATTCGCCACCAAATAAATCATTATAATTAGCGCCCGTAGTGAACGCCCGCAGCCGTTCGCGAGCGGCAAAGTCTACCCAGCCAGTAATATATTTGTTACCCTCCCAGAAGTGGGTGTTACACGCGAAGGTCTGGCGGTTGTCGGCATCGATGAAACCGGCAGTAGCCTTGTCGAGCGGGATCTCTTTTTGGCAGATGGCGCAGGCTACCACCTCTTGCAACACAAGATCATCCGGAAATTGAACTACCGACATAAGCGTATTCTTGTAACCTTAACAATATGTAAAACCTTCATCTGTAGAGATAATACAAAAAGTCCAAAAGTTTGACAAGTTGTTTGTGTAACAAACTGTCAATATTACCTACGCTAAAGATATGATGAATCCGCAAGAGAAGAAATATCTACAAGCATTCGGTAAACGACTAGCAGAAGTTCGCAAAAGTCGCGGGCTAACGCAAGAAGCTCTCGCAGAGCTACTAGATATTAGCGCTGTTTCGATTACTTATCTCGAAACCGGCAGACGGTGGCCGCGACTGCTTACATTGCACCGGATTGCGAAGTGCTTGAAGGTGAATGTGGCTGATCTGTTTACGGGACTAAAGAACTAGGTGGCGTGACTATATTCAATCAGGCGATGGTAGCAACGCTGATAGATATCCAGTCAAAAATATATAGGCCACCCCTGTTAACCCATAATAAGCTCGATGGGATTTTTTATCGTGGACAAGACTTCACCCAATCACACGCTCAGCTCAATGAGACCTTCTTTAATGAATACCGTGTGGCAAACGTTGCCTTTCCGAAATCAAAGAGCGCCGATGAACTTCACGGTAATGTGGCTAATGAGTTTCAGATACATAGTTCAGGGTTAGATCACTTTACGACAGTCAATCTGTCGCCAGCGCTACGCCACTTTATCAACGATAGTTGCCGTTTGCTTGAGCCGTTTACTGCCGTTCTCGCCGAAATGTATAACGATGTCGTGCTCGGTCGCACAGAGTCTCTCAATTCCTATGCAAGGAAACTTCAGGCTGCAAACAAGCCGCTAAAATTTGATGTGGATTTCATCCTAGAGCTTTACGAGGTCTGGAATGACTACAAACACCGTGGCACGGCAGGAGTTTACGCTACCCCTTGGAAATATGAGTCAGGCAAAATTGTTAAACCGAAGGTTGGATTACCGGCGCTTACCATACCCATTAAAAAGTTGATAGATATGGATGTTGATGAGTTCCAAAATCAAGCAAGCTTGAAGATGCTTGGGCTGTTAGACTTTGTTATTAGCGAATCGCAGAAAAGCCGACCGCCTATGAAAATAGGCTAAAAAACGTTGCTCGCAGTGTCAGTCACTTGGAAAAGAACTCACGTTCGTTAGGGCGACTATCCCATGACAGCAAGTAAGCGTATGATGATCTTATGGAACGATATATACGATTTGAACAGAAGCTAGCTGGTGAAATTGATGTATTCTGCACTGACTTCCACGACGATATACAGCAACGGATATTACAAGGGTGCGGTACATTATTCCCAGATAGAAAAATTTCGCAGATAATGCCCATGCCGGACATCACAGAAAAAGGTAGAACAACCTATGCGTTTAAACTGTTTGTGCAGTAACAGCAGTTGATGCCTTGCTACTCAGCGACCGATTCACGTTCCTGTACAACCACCGCGCTACTGTTTGCCCTGTTCTTTTGGCTCGGGCTGCGAAGCCTTCTTAATAAGTTTTTCATCCATTTTTATGCTCCTCTACTTCGGCAATAATGCGCTCAATAGCCTTCCATATTCCGACTAGTGCTAGGCCAGTTATTATCGCAAACAACCACCAACGCCACAGAGGTGTATCCCGTAAGCTGCGCGTATACCAGTCACCCAACCCCTCTATAATGCCGATTGCTATTGCACCAAGAAAAAAAGAACCGACAATATAGCCAATAACCGTTAGTGCTTTAACATACAATGGCTCTTTTTTACTCATGTATGCATGGTATCACTAAATCTAATCTGTTTCACTTGCTGTTAAGGGATAGTCGTCTCGTCTAGTAATTGAAAGATACGTAGTTAGATGGTATTATATATTTATGGATGCAGAACAGCAGCAGAGCTACGGTTCATCTTTTGGCGGTTTTGTCGGCCTAATTATCATGATCATTATCGGCGTGTGGGTATATAACCACTGGTTTCACAAGCCGACCTGGACTGCGACCTACTATCCGGACGCAGGCAATTTAACTCAATCTATCAGCGAGCAAGTCGGCTCCTTACAGGAATGCAGAGACTGGGTAGACGCCCAAGCGCAGCCGACGGGCAATACCGGCTATGACTACGAGTGTGGAACTAACTGTAAGCTACAGCCTAATTCTCCTGGTGTTACCGGAGATTTTTATCGCTGTGACAATACTACACGCTAGCGGCATATAGAGGTACCACAAACAGACTCCCCGAATCCGTTTTCCTCGGGAAAACGGAGAACTCCCATTTGCTGCGCAAACAGGAGTTACGAGTAGGACAGAAGCGGCTTTTTACGCCTGCTCCCAAGTCTCCTTTGCCAACAACCCGCTTTGTTTGAACTTCTCCACCGTCGTAAACCTAATCCGTGGTTTCTCGGCGTCGTCATCTTCCCAATACCAAGCATCTGCAACGAGCTTTCGTGTCCGGCGCTTGGCATAAATCAGATCACTTGTTCTAGGGCAGACAAATAGGATAATCGGCAGCTTTTCGGTGTTGGTTTGGTCTTGCCATTCACTGCCTTCGTCGTCAAGGAACTTCACATAATCACTAAGCCGTTTCTTTATGCGGTAACGCGGCAGTGTCGGGTCAAAGACTTCAAATATGTAGCTCTCTACGGTTTTCTCCTCTTTGCCGTCTTTGTTGAGCTTGTCCTGACAGAATATGAGGTGCGGATGGATTAGCTCGTCATCTATGTTGAGCACGAAATGGTAGTAGCTGCGCTCCAGCAAATAAGCTGCCTCAGTCTGGTAGTAATAGCGCAGCTTCTTGCCCTTGGCCTCATTGGCAGCATCTTCACGTTCAAGAGCAATGCCACAATCCGCAATAAGGATACAGCGGTCAATATAGGACTGGCTACGCGTTGGTTCTTTGTAGCGCTTTCTCAGTTCTTCTGGTGGATAGGACGGTGATACTACGACCTTGCCATCGTCATCTTTGCTTTTTCTTGTGAGTGTGCGTAAATACCGCACACCATTTAGGGCTAGGTAATAGATGGCTGGCTTGGTCTTTTCGGCAAAGTGGGTGGAATATATCCATTCGGCATAGCCTTTAGCTCGTAGATCACGGAGCCACAGGTTAATGGTTTTCGGGTCTTTATGTTTAAGCAGTGCTTGAATCTGAATACGATTCAGGAATCTAAAACTGTATAGTAAGCGTAGTATTTCTTGTTGCTTCTTTGTTAGCTTTGGTAATTCGGTCATATGCTGTTTTCTTCAGTTTTAGATAGATGTAGATATATGGTTAGTTTTTAAGTTTGGTTTATTTAGTTCTTCTTGATGCTCTTTCTTTATTTATCTTCTTAGTTTTTTACTTGTTCTTGTTTTTGGCAAATACAATCCCAGCCAACCCCACCTACACCACTACTTGTAAGGGTAGAGGATACGAAAAGTTTAGCGCAACAGATTGTACTCTGGCAAGTTTTGCCCTCACCCTTGGGGGCAAAATGAACGGTAGGTGGGGACAGTTTTAGGCCTTTTTGACGAGGGTTTTGTAAGTCAATCGCTTACCGTTTAGGTTAGCGAACCATTCCTCAAACCGTTCGCCGTCAGTCATTTCGCGCGTGTTCCAGCGGTAGCTGTACTCGTCGCAGTATTTTTGTAAGTGCTTCGGGCTGACGTGGTGGTAAATACCGTTAATGCCCCGCTTAAGATGCGACCAAAACGATTCGGCGGTGTTGGTGCTGGCCATGCCGTTTACAAACTCCTTAACGCCGTGATTGACGCTTTCGTGCTTGTAGCCGATTTTCGGCAACGTGCGGTAGGGCATGTGCTCGTCTGTATAGACCGTGGCATCAATATCAATGTGTTTACGAACCAAGCCCATGAGCGTTGCGCTGCCGGTGTCACTGGTAACGACGGCGTGTAGGCTGCCGCCCCGTTCAACCATGCCGACGACTGGTGTTTTGCTATTCTTGCTGCCAAAGCCTTGTGCGCCTTTGCCAGTCAGGGCTTTCGTGCGCTTATGGGCGTGCTTGTTGCTGTCTTTGCCGCCAATGTAAGCTTCATCCATTTCTACGGCGTCTTTGAGTTTTTCAAATGTGCCGTTCTCAAATACATAACGGATGCGTTGCAGCATGAA
The DNA here is from genome assembly GCA_963815935.1 of uncultured bacterium. GTDB lineage: Bacteria > Patescibacteriota > Saccharimonadia > Saccharimonadales > UBA4665 > JARIHD01. The sequence goes on along the minus strand of CAWFIL010000008.1, from coordinate 245,331 downwards.
CCAGCTTGTCTTTTGGGTGACGCCGAGATACTTACTAAGCTGGATTGATGACACGCCTTTCTTGAGACTAGTGCAAAGGTAGATGGCGAAGAACCATTTTTGTAGTGGAACTTTGCTGTCTTCAAAGACGCTACCCATGCGGACAGTGAAGGGTTTGCGGCATTCAGCGCACTTTAGACGGCCGCTGGCGAGTTTGTAGGCTTTGATGCCGACAACGCCACATTTCGGGCAGATAATCTCATTTCCCCAACGCTGTTTTGCTAAGAACTCTTGGCATTTTTCTTCACTCGCAAACTGGTTGTAGAAATCGATGAGATTTGTTGCTTCCATACTCTAATTCTACAGGGGTAGCTTGGTAACGTCAAGTATATAATTGCCTTTTTGGGTGCGTACGATGGGACGCATCTCTTCGAGCAAAAACGTCGAACCGGTAATCACCAACAGCTCTTCCGGACGGGCCAGCAAAGCCTTGTAGGCCGCGGATCGGTTGGAGATGGCCTCCACGCTATCACCCGTATAGGCCGCAGCAGTGGCAGCAACATCACTGCCCTGGTGCGTTCGCGTAACCGAAGGTAGCTCGGTGACAATCAGGTGTGTGGCATATGGCGCTAACTCATTGACCATGTCGTTAGTACTGCGGCCGCGGCCTTCCAAGAACGCTACCAGCATCGCAAACGGCTCGTCTGGATACTGCGCTAACAGACTTTTGCAGAGCGCTTGCAGCTTTTGCTGGTTATGCGCATTGTCCAAGATGATGATCTTTCCCCGGTAGACAAAGGTTTCCATTCTGCCTGGAATGTGCACCTCGGCAGCATCGTGTATCTGTTCTGCCGTAAGACGCTTACGTTCGAAACGCTCCAGAGCAAACTCTACGGTCTCAAGGGCCAGGCTGAAGTTACGCTGCTGGAATAAGGGCAGCTTCGTCGGCGTCCGCTTATCTTGACCAACAATATGCAGGTCGGCTTGCTTCTGGCGGCATGTCTCTTCGATAGTCTTAATTGCTTCCGGGTTTTGCAAATGACAAAAAACCGTATTATGCAGCCGAACGATGCCTGCCTTATGAGCAGCAATTTCAGGGATAGTTTCACCTAGTACGTTGGTGTGGTCCAAGCCGATATCAGTAATTACAGCAATTTTGTCGGGACGGTCAATGACGTTCGTCGCATCCAGCAAACCGCCCATACCCACCTCGATAACTATGTAATCAACCCGCTGCCGTACAAACTCCCAGTAGCCAAACGAATACAGTATCTCGGCGTGCGACAATAGGACACCGCTCTCCTCGACCAATCTCATAAATATTGTTAGCTCACTACAAAATTCGGCCTCGGGCAAGGGCCGGAGGTCTACCTGGATGCGCTCGGTGAGCTTTTCGATGTGCGGCGAAGTAAGCAAGCCGACGCGTTTGCCTGCCTGTTTGAGTAGCGCAGCAACATAATACGACGTCGATGTCTTACCAGAGGTACCTGCGACATGTATAGCTCGGGGCTTGTTCTGAGGATCACCCACGTATGCCAAAAAACGCTCCACGTATTCAGTTGTATATACCGTACGCTTAAGATTAGAGGGCCAGAATGGCTCCAAGGCCAATTCGGCCTCCCGCAGACTCTTTATTTGTCGCATGATGCTTTATATTGTACCGCAGCCAGCAAAGATATTAGCTAATCATATAGTAGCTGGCCGAGAGCACTTAGCCGACCTAGTCGGTCGCTCTCCTCACTTGCCACTAACATTGCATCGAGACCATCAGGGATATCTTCCATCGAGCGACACACTACCATACTACCGCTGTCGATTGCCTCCGTCATCTCCGGGAACAATTGGTAGGTATTTGGCAGCGCGCTAGGGGCATACTCCTCTCGAAGAGCCAGAAGCAATACGGCGCTGCCCCATCGCAAGGCCACTTGGCATTCTCTTTGAGTTCCTTCGGCACCAGCTACACAAACCAATACATCGGGTGTCGTGCCAACGAGCACTTCGCGGTCCCTGTACGTATTGCCCCAAACAACCAGGTGATCACGAATACCCGCTGCGGCCAGGCCTTGGAGCGGTAACATTCCCATGGTGGGCACGTTGTGCTCTTTCGCTATCACACCACTCAAGCCCAAGCTGCCCGAGCTCACACCACCATCAACCGCTAAGCCCGGCGTTCTCGAGCGTTTGGCTAGATGGGTATATACCCGGTCTAAGCCTTGGGCCTCTACGTCGTAGTTATAGCCTGCCGTAGCATAACCCGAAAAGCCCCATACTAATTCACTAGCCGCGAGATGGCTCGACAAGACTTGCTCGGCACCGGCAAGACTATCGGCACCAATATGACGATCTTGTAAAGCTTTACGCAGCACTGGGCTACCAACATATATATTTCCTTGCGCGGCCAACGCCTCCCGGTCGATAGTAATCGCTATCGGGCCGTCCTTGGGATGGTCAAAAGTTAAGCCATCGAGCGATGCGACCTGACGGTCCGGGAATTGCTCGCCGTTTGCGCACAGCGACTCATACTCTTGCAAATGAGACAACTTGATCCTCCTTGAATATAAATCTGCCCACACAATACTCCAAATTGACGTTCCTGCAAGTGCTGGCTATGATAGTCGAGACCCTATTCGTCTCGTATGAAAGTAGGTGTCAGTCAGTTGTTGGGTGTCAGTCACGCCACACTCGGCGCTACGGGCGGCCTCGTTGCAGGAGCGGCAACAGAGGCACCGTTCACGATGAAGTGTGTCATGGCGGCCGTAGGCGCCTTCGGTGGTCTGCTGTCAGATGCAGACACCGAGTCGTCCATCCTGGGCAGGTTCTTGCCGAAATTCTGGCACAAGCTCACGCCCGGGCACCGTCGGATCACACACTCGCTTCCGTACGTCGCCGTGGTATTCCTGGTAGCCTATGGCTGCCAAGTAGGTGGTGCGTCGCTCGGCCTATGGGGAACACCCCAGAAGTCGTTTGTTCCGATCGCCCTGACCGCCGGAGTGCTTACTCATCTGCTCGCCGACGGCATGACCGATCAAGGTGTACCACTGTTCTACCCGCTGTGGCGCAAGCACTTCAGACTGCTTGGGCCATTCAGCTTCACGACAGGGACCCCAACCGAACGGATCGCAGTACTGGTACTGACGTCACTGGCAGGCGGATACATCTTCCGTCCGCTAGCGAAGTGGCTGACCGGCGGAGTGTTCGACAGCCTGGCGGTAGCCGGGGTGCACATTGGGTCGCTGCTGATCTTTGTGATCACGGTGGCGGTCTGTGCATCTCTGTTGGTGCTTTACTCACTGAGCAGGTCGGGCAAGCCACACCGTCGGAACGGGTCTACCCAGAGCAAAGCCAAGCGCAAGCCTAGCAGCACTGGTCGCACCAGACCACGCACAAAGGCCTGAGCAACCCCGTCCGCTCTGTCTTCCCAGCAACATCGGTGTCGTCAGGGTTTCGCCCTGAATCCTGACGACACCCCTCAACACATACAATTAGAAATTCAGGCCAAAACAAAGAAGATGTCCATGTTTGGACATCTTCTTATTTAAAAACCTTGTTTGGTACGCCCGGCAGGATTCGAACCTGCGACCCCTTGGTTCGAAGCCAAGTACTCTAATCCACTGAGCTACGGGCGCGCGGGTCACATTCGTGACTCTGACAGCTTACCACCTCTGTTATAAAACGACAACATCAAAGCGCGATGTCAATTGCCGCCAGCGCACGCCGCAAGGTATGGCTGAGATATAAGCCAGCCAGGCCCTGCCTTTGTTGTATATCGCTAAACTTTACCCAATCATAGGCAGACAGCTCGCGTGGGTCGATATTTACCTCCGGCCTTCCCACCCCACACCAGCCCAAGACGGGCAGTACATGGACCCGGTTGCCATCATGCCGCCGGTAGTCAGTGAATGGCTCGGCGGGATAAAAGGTGATGGCCGCCAAAGCTTCCCGGTCCAGACCGCACTCTTCGTATAGTTCATTCTCGACAGTATAGCGAACAGGGTCAAACTCCGAGGCGCTGAGCGAACCGCCCGGATCATTGAGCGTATCGATATAACCCGACACGCCGCTCCACGCACCAATCTTGCCATGGCCCGAAGCGCGCTGCACGAGCAAAAGCGAGGCCTCCTCGCCCGGCTGATAGCCAACGGGCAATGTGGCGAATTCCGGATCGTGCCAAAGCGTAACGTTAAGAGCATACGAGTCAGGCGCATACGTGTAGTCTACGCCCGGACCGCCATTGTACAGTGGGAGGCCATTGGTAGCTAGTCTGATCTCGTCGGTAAATTCGGGGCTAAGGTGCATCATTCGTTCCTTTCTATTTCATGAATTATTTCAACAGCTGCTTGCAAGTTATCGGCGCGGTAATGCGCGGAGGCAATTTCCGGGCCAATGACTATTGTCTGCATGCCGAGCGTCCGTGCCGGTACGATGTCGCTATGGTTTTGGTCGCCCACCGAAACCATGTCCCCAGCACACCGCCCAAGCATGCGGGCGGCTTCGACGAATACTTCGGGATTCGGCTTGCGGGCGTCGGCTTCGCCGGTGATTATGTTGCTGCCGAAAACGCCAGCGACACCAAGGCAGTCCAAAACCGGCTCGGCCCACGCTCGAGGCCCGGAGGTTAGGAGCGTCGCCCGGCCCGTAAATGGCCGTAATATGGCCGCGACGTCACCGTCGGCCGGATCAATAAAGTCCGCCGGGGGCAGGTTCCAGGTATTGGCAAACCATTCATAGCGGCTGACCCCGTACTTCTGCTCAATACCGACACTTACCGCGCCAGCGTACGCTTCCTTGAGATCCTCATAGACCGATCTGGCCGTAGGCGCATCGAGTGCCAGCCGCTGGCCGATGAATTCGTACATTTTTACCTTTTGGGCAGCATACAGGTCCGAGCCGCCGAAAGTTCCATCCCGCCCCCGCAACTTGTACAGCGTGCCGTCCAGGTCAAAGATAACACCTTTTTCTTTCCCCAACGCTCTGTCTCCCTCGAATAAACTACATAATGCAGCACACGGGGGCCCATGGGCCCCCGTAACTTCAACTAATCCCAGGAGTTACTTTTTAAATGGGTGGGCAAGTTTTGCTTCGGGCAATAGTTCGGCAATGCGCAATAGTTCGTTATATTTGGCAATGCGGTCACTACGCGAGAACGAACCAGTTTTGATCTGTCCAGTACTGAGGCCAACAGCCAGATGAGCAATGGTCGCATCCTCAGTTTCGCCGGAGCGATGTGACATAACGGTGTTCCAGCCAGCCTGTTTAGCCATTTGTACAGCGTCAATCGTTTCGCTGAGTGTGCCAATTTGGTTTGGCTTAATCAAGATGGCGTTGGCGGCCTTTTCGTCGATAGCCTTTTGCAGGAGCTTAGTGTTAGTAACCAGCAGGTCATCACCTACTAGCTGCGCCTTAGCACCAAGGCGCTCGGTCTGCCACTTCCAGCCCTCCCAGTCATCCTCGCTGAGGCCGTCTTCAATGGAAGCTAGAGGATATTTGGCAACCATGTCTTCGTACTTGCTAATTAGTTGATCGGTAGTATACATCTGGCCTTCGCAAGCAAAATCGTAGCCGTCTTCGGTCGCAAGCTCGCTGGATGCAACATCAAGCGCCAGTACCACATCTTCGCCCAAGTTGTAACCAGCCTTGGCAACAGCCTCGCTAATCAGCTGGAGCGCTTCGTCGGAGCCGCCTTTTACGCTTGGCGCGTAGCCGCCTTCGTCACCAACGGTGGTTGCGTAGCCTCTCTCTTTGAGCACCTTACCCAAAGTGTGGTAAATCTCGCTAGCCATTTGCATAGCCTTGGCAAAGGTATCCGCACCCACTGGCATAACCATGAACTCCTGGATGTCGGTCGAGCCTTCGGCATGCTTACCGCCATTGAGAATATTGAGCATCGGCATCGGCAACGTACAGTCCTTGTTGCCAACCAAGTCGGCTACGTAGGCGTACAGCGGCTGCTTCTTGCTGACAGCCATCGCCTTGGCATAGGCGAGCGAGACGGCCAAGGTCGCGTTAGCACCTAACCTACCCTTGTTGTCGGTACCGTCTAGTTCTAAGAGTTTGTTGTCCAGGGCGCGCTGATCGGCAACGTCTTGGTTGACGAGTGCTGGGGCGATAGTGTCATTAACATTGGCGACCGCCTTGGTAACGCCCTTACCACCAAATGCCGCTTCGCCGTCGCGCAGCTCCAAAGCCTCGCGCTTGCCGGTCGATGCGCCAGATGGCACAGCGGCACGTCCTATGCAGCCGTCCAATAGAGTAACATCGCATTCAACGGTTGGATAGCCACGTGAGTCAAAGATCTGACGAGCGTGAATTGAAGTAATAGTCATAAAGAGCCTCCTTTGGCTTTACGATGAACAACGATGTGACAGCTCTATTTTACATCTAACTAAGGCAGTAGCAAGCACCCTAGAGGCGGGCAGACACACTTAGTCTGGCGCCCCGCACGAGGAGTATGTTATTCAAACATACTCCGAGCCCAGGACTGTGCCAGACTAAGTGTGTCTGCCCGCCTCTGTTTACATGGACACTGCAGGAGCCTATACTCGTAATCGAAGAAATTGGTAAGCAAAGGATAGACGATGGCCAAAAAACCTTTCGTGTTGATTATTTGTGACGGCTGGGGCTACAGCCCCGAAACCGCCGGCAACGCAATTGCCGCCGCTGACACCCCGAAACTCGATAACCTGTTTGCCACCTGGCCGCACACCACCGTAGAAGCCAGCGGCGAAGCAGTCGGTCTGCCCAACGGTCAGCAGGGCAATTCCGAAGTTGGACATCTTACCATTGGCGCCGGGCGTATCATCAGGCAACCGCTCAGCCGACAGCACCACGCCATCGACAGCGGTATTTTTTATGAAAATGAGGTCCTGATCGAGGCCATCGAAATCGCCAAACAGCGTGGCAAGGCATTACATATCCTTGGCTTAGTATCCCCCGGCGGTGTGCACAGCCACTCCACCGGAGCACTGGCACTGGTGCGCCTAGCCAAAAACCTAGAGCTTACCAACGTACACGTACACGCCTTTACCGATGGCCGCGACACACCACCATCAAGCGCGCTCAGCCATATCGCCGAATTTGAAGCCGAGCTAGCCAACATTGGTGCCGGCCGCGTTGCCAGCGTAGCCGGCCGTTACTATGCCATGGATCGGGACAATCGCTGGGAACGTATTGAGCTCGCCTACGACATGCTGACCGGCGACACCCATCCCCACACTCCCGACCTGCAGGCACATATTGCGGACCGCTACAAAAACGGCGAAACCGATGAATTCCTGCGCCCAATCGCCATTGCCGGCAAGCCCGAGGATCGTACCCGCATCGAAGATGGCGACGCCGTCGTATTCTTCAACTTCCGCCCGGACCGCGCTCGCCAGCTTGGCCATGCCTTAGTAGATAAAGCATTCGACGGCTTTGAGCGCAAACGAGTAGTCAAAGACCTGCACTTCGTAAGTTTTGCCGAGTACGACAAAGACCTCGGTGTACCAGTGGCCTTTCCCAAAGAAGATGTTGTCAACACCCTCGCCGAAGCTGTAAGTAAGCATGACCTCAGCCAATACCACGTAGCCGAAACCGAAAAGTATGCTCACGTAACGTACTTCTTGAATGGCGGCCAGGAGAAAGCTTTTCCCAAGGAAACCCGCAACCTTATCCCATCCCCAAAGGTCGCCACGTACGACCTACAGCCGGAGATGAGCGCCGCGGCCGTTGCCGATGATGTCGTCAAGCACATCCAGCAAGATAAAAGCGACTTGATAATTGTTAACTTTGCCAATGCCGATATGGTCGGTCACACGGGTGACTTTGAGGCAACCAAAAAAGCAATTACAGCGCTCGATACGTGCCTGGGCGACGTCATCGATGCCACCCTTAGCGCCGGCGGTGTCGCATTAATGACCGCCGATCACGGCAATGCCGAATACAAGATTGACCGCCATTCGGGCGCTCCACTTACCGCCCATACCACCAGCCCAGTACCCGTACTATTATGCGGCACCGATGCAGCTTCCCTGCGAAGCGATGGTGGTCTAGGCGATATCGCGCCAACCGTCTTGAGCTGCCTAGGTGTGTCGATTCCCGTCGAGATGACTGGCTCCAGCCTTATCAAAAAATAATCAGTTTTGGCCGGCAGGGTCAGGCCTCAGACGTGCTATACGGCGCACTTGGGCATACCTCGGGTACTCGGCAAACTTGGATAGCGGCCATACCGCTGTCGTACCCGTAAAGTACGTGGCATGCAGCAATAAGGGGTCGTCATTTTCCTGATCGCCAGTATAAATAGCCACATGGTTAACCGGCGAGTCCTGCCAGTTGAGCAAATATCCGTTAGCATCATACGTAGGGACAAACTGCTCAGGCGGCACACTCGGTTCGGAGCGGCCGAACCAGACCAAGTCACCCACCTGCAATGGCTCTGAATCATCGAGATCATGAAACCGTTCATGATCCGTAAACATCTCGTAGCAATGCAGTTGGGCGGGCAATCGTCGCCTAAAAAGACTCTCGACTGCTAAGTGCGCCAACGAAACACAGTTAAGCCCTTCTTCGCGAGCTACGTCTTCGTTCGGAACCCGTTCCGGGCCTTGGCAAAAATCGTACACAAACGGAGCATCTGCATAGTGCTGCAACTCACCGACCATGCCTCGCGCCTTTCTGGCCCTTGTGCCATTCCACTGCTTGGATAAGCGGAGCGAAGATGTCTTCTTCAATAGGCATGTAGATAGTTTCGAGTTCGGCCACGGTTGGTGGACGGTCTTGGAAATCGACAAATGGCACATCTCGCAGCAGACAGAGCGGCGTTTGCTCGGATCCCTCGCCCATTGCTAACACCGCAGCAGCAGCCAAGCCTTCGGCAACGCTCATCTGGCTGACCTTAAATGGGCGACCGAACAAATCGGGTTTCCCAATATAGTCGTTAAGTGCCGCAAAGCCACAGTGCGTCAAGGCAATGCCAACTACCCCACGGCGTAGCGGTTTGCAGGTGCTGTCGGTTATAACAACACCTAGATTTTGTATACCAAAGTGTTCACGCAGCAACCGCCACACCTCTTCGGCACTTTCTTGGGCGTCGGCAGGCCACAACACAAAGTTATCGCCGCCATTCGATTCATCGATACCCGCCGCAGCAATCAGCGTGTTATTGGTCACCGTAAAATGAAAGCCATACTGACCGAGCGGATCAGTATACAGTTGTGATTCCTGGACGATGAGCGCTTCTTTGTCTGTGCTGGTCAACGGTACGGTCCGCCCCTCGCACAGCGATACGATTTTCGAGGTTACAGCAAGCACGTCGCCGTCTTTAAGCTGCGGCAATGACCGCAGCAATAAATCCTTTAGCGTAACCGACTTTGACGTTACGCGTTCTGTTTGTATGGGTGTAACAATCACCTTCTCTCCTAACTATTTCTGGTAGTGTAGACAAAATAAAAACTACCCGGAGAGGTAGTTAAAAAAGACAAAAGCTAGCCTAACTACTCTCGGGGCAGCGAGTAGGTATCAACAAAACTTGACCAGGTGCGGACTCTTTTGTTGTGAAGCATGGTAGGGGCATTCTAGGTGAATTTACCACTCACGTCAACCGCACTACTTAATAATAACCGAGCCAAGGATATCTTTAGCATCAGCAACATTGATTGGCTTCTGCGAGGTAAGATTAATCTGATACACCTGACGACCGACCGTTATATCGGATGCAAAGGTCAGCCTATCCGGCTCGTAGCAGCTATCGTGGACTATCACATTGCGTGGAGGTGAGTAGTCAAATCGGGAGCTTCCCCCACACGACAAAGGGGATTCTAATTTTGTAACCCAGATTGCCGTTTTTTTGCCCTGCTCGTCGCGCGCGACCAAGTAGTTGGCATTGTGTGTCGCCAGAATAGTGGCCCTCTTGAAAAACTGTACCGAAAAACTGAAATCGTGCTCACTCACCGTGGCAGCCTCAAAAGGACTAGTATGCCGGCCGGTCAATGCCCACACACCCCCAGTAATCAGAACCGCAAGAAGTAACGCGTTCAATAGCAACAACATATTTTTAAACGACAGGGCGAGGCGATCAGCTTGCGCCAACCGCACGGAGTTTGCTGACAGATACGGATGAAATCCGATGTGAGCAGATTTCGTAGTCGCCACTCGTGGACGGTTCATGTCTACCAGTATAGCAGAGAACGACTGCCAGGGGATTGCAAAAAATGAGCAAATATGTTAGAATTACCTGTCTTTGGACGAAGAGCAATCGCAAGATCGTACCTTTCACAACCCCGACGAAACGGAGTACTCGTCATGAACGGCGACGTCGAGACCACCGAGCCCGCCTTCGAGCCCGAGATGAACAATCTTGAGCGCTACGATTACTGGCTGAGCATTATCCGCAGCGGCGCAGTGTCGCTGGCCTACCTGGCCGCCGCCATCCTGCTGCTCACACTCAGTGTGCAACTCTGGTGCAACCCCCTTGGGGAGGACAGCCAGGACGGCGACATCGTCGTGACACAGGATGGGCAGAACATCTACAGCCTCGACTGGCTGTACAGTACGCTGCCCTACAGCAGCATTGAGGGCGCCCGACAGTACTACTACGACAGCGACCAGTACTGCAACCCGTACCACTGCAACCCCGTGACCACCACGGTCGACGGCGGCTGCTACACACACGACGCACAGTACTACATCTCGGCCAACGGCCTGACCCCCGGCGGCGACGTCACCGTGCAGGTCATCGACCCGACCGGCAACGTCATTATCACCAACGGCGGTCCCGCCAACAGCATCGGCAACTACACGGCCAACTTCGGCTGCTACAAGCCCGACGGCACGGCGCGCGCCTACGGCTGGTACAGCATCTACTTCGTCGACGAGACGACCGGCTACTCTGGCACCGCCCAGGCCCTGGTCAACGTAGGCAAGTAGCTCTGCAACAACTCGTTCAAAGACACAGTTACGCTAGATGGGCGTCTGAAAAAGCTCACATCCTGTGAGAAACCGTCTACCGTCATCCCGACGGGTCGCGAGGGGGGAGCTGGGTGCTTCTACGTTATGCATGGCGGCCATCTGGCAACCACAACGTACAACCACCCCTCCCCCTCCGATTTAGCTTCCACATCTGTGAGGATGTGCTGATGAGCTCAAAAGAGCGAAAAGCTAAGCCTTTACTCAGTAATTTCTTGGTACGATATAGGGAGTTACTAATAAGCTATGCATCTATCGAAATCTGACATCTTCTGGAAAAGCTGGTGGTGGTCCATCGTATGCGGAGCCATCGTTGGTATTTTCTTCTACACCGTTACTAATATTAACGGGCTATTCCACTGGCCGTATGGCGGCGCAACATTCATTGATCTGCTTATCTTGTTAAGTATTGCTGGCAGCTACCTCGGCGCAGGCTACATTGGCGAACGAATCGCCACCAAATACTACGGTGACCACGAACGCCGTTACCTATATTACTATCTACGTTACAGTGTCGTTAGCTTCTTAGCGTTGGTAGCAATTACGTACTCACCGCTGTCATTCTTGGGGCTGCTATGGAGTTTCGTAGCTCCGACGACCGTGCTACTTGCTCTCGGTAAAGTTAGGCCCGAGCACATCGAGCACCCCCGCAAAACGATGCGAACGCGTCGCAATATCAACACCCGTTAATACAATAGTAAGTACAAACACTTTCTCCTGAGGTGATGACGCGTATACTTAGGCCTATGAGACAAGCAGTCCGCGCAATTATTATTGAGGACGACAAGATTTTGGTCATGCACCGCGACAAGTACGGCGACAAGTACTTCACGCTGGTCGGCGGTCGCATTAATGATGGTGAGACCCAAGAACAGGCCCTGGTACGCGAGATCCGAGAAGAAACCGGCATGCGTGTTATTGCAGCCCGGCCCGTATACATCGAAGAACACCCCTCACCCTACAACGAACAGACCATTTACTTGTGCAATGTGGCTCCGCATGGCGACGCAGCCATTCAGGAAGCATCCGAGGAGGCAGTCATGAATCAGTACGGCATGAATACTCATCAGCCCTACTGGGTGTCTGTTGGCAGCTTCGGGAAACTACCATTTCGCACACCACAACTACAGGAAGCAATCGTCAAAGCCTTCAAGAAGGGCTTTCCACCACAGCCAGTAAAACTATAGATCAGCTGCCGCGCCATGCTAGACGAAAATACTTGCATGTAGTTTTCTCGGTTCGCCCGTAAGTGCTATGCTACAAGGAGCTGTGAGAGGCTAAAACAAAAAACAAATAGGAGAATGTATGCCCAAAGGTAGAACCAGGCAATCGGTGGTTGATTCGAAGCCGCTTAGAATTGCCATTGCACAGTTGCCAATAACAGGCAATGCTCATAAAAACAGTAGCGAAGTTCAACGCATGATGGAGGAAGCCGCTGCTGGCGGTGCCAGGTTGATACAATTCCCGGAGGGTATGTTGTCCGGCTATGCCAAAAATCCCATCTTGGACTGGGAAGAAGTAGACTGGGCAACCGTCCGCAAGGAGCTCGAAGCCATTATGGCATTAGCCGCAAAGCTGAAGCTATGGGTCGTGCTAGGATCAGCGCACCCACTCACCCCTCCCAACTGGCCGCATAACAGTCTATACATCATCTCGGACGAAGGGAGCCTCGTTAATCGCTACGATAAACGTATCTGTTCGTACACTGAGGTCACACGCTTCTATACGCCCGGCTACGATCCGATTGTTTTTGACGTCGACGGCTTCCGGTTTGGTTGCGTAATTTGCGTAGAGGTCAACTTTCCGGAGTTGTTTATCGAGTATGCTCAGCTAGGCGTAGATTGCTTGCTACTTTCGGCCTATCCGGTTGACGCCAGTTTTTATCTAAAGGCGCGAGCATATGCATCCATTCATAATTACTGGGTCGGGCTGTCTACACCAGCAGAAACCGCCTCATTTATCATGTCTGCACTTATCGGACCAGATGGGGAGCCTATCAACAGAGCCGAGTCCGAACGTGAGCTTGTATTCGCCGAGTTGGATCGCTTAGCCCCCGATTTGGATATTGCCCTCAACAAAGCACGCCCTTGGCGTGCCAGCGTCGATACCAATCCCGCATACAAAACCAGACAGCTCAACGATCCGCGCAGCGTAAATCGCACGTGTTTGTAAGCAAAGGGAAACTTATTTGGTAAACTTTAAGGTATGAATCTAGATCTCTTCAGTAACGGCCTATTTGTTTGCCTAGGCATTCTCAATACAGCGCTTATCTACTACCTATTCCAGGAGCTTATTAAACACCGGGAAATCAAAAAGCTCCTACCCTACATTACTGCCACAACACTCCTGCTCTCTGTGGCATTACTTGTAGCCGTAAAATTTGTCTTTCCATCCGACAAGTTACCTCCCAACCTATGGCTCATGGTACTCCCGTTCGGCCTCAGCGGAGCGCTATTAGGTATATGCATGTGGCTACACAAGTTGCGGATAGGTCTCATATCTACGGCAAATGTGGTCATTAGCCTACTGGTCAGCCTGTTACTGGCAAACAGCTACTACCATTACTACCCAACCCTATACAGCGTGTTTGGAGCTCAGGATGTAAAAAACCGGCAGAACATCACGATCGTATCCCAACAAAAAAAGAGCAACTGGCGACCAAGCTCAACTGAGCGCCAGTTATATGGCAGTAGTGCTTCCACCAAAGGGTCAATCTCGAGTATCTCCATCCCTGGAGCTATATCGCATTTTCGCGCAAGACCGGGGTATTTGTATACGCCCGCAATAAATGCCGGGTCCAACAAGGTGCAGTTGCCAGTAATCGTACTAATGGCCGGCGTACCAGGCAATCCCCAGGATTGGCTCAATGGAGGTGGCCTACAAACTACCATGGACCAGTTCGCCGCGCTCCACCACGGGATTACGCCGTACGTGTTCGTGTTAGATAACCTGGGGTCCTCGACCAACGATACCGAGTGTGTCGACAGCCCGCGTGGCAATGTCGACACATATCTGGGCCAGGACGTGCCAACCTATATAAAAGCACACTTTAGAGTTGCCACCAGCCCCGATCAATGGGCAATCGGTGGCCTCAGCCTTGGTGGCTTATGTGGCCTAACCATCACGCTTAGACATGACAATGTGTACCATTACTTCCTAGACTTTAGCGGTGAGATTGGCCCGGAGGTGGGCTCAAAGCAAAAAACAATACAGACACTCTTCGGTGGCTCGCAGGCAAAATGGCAAGAATATCAACCCCTGCAGCTGCTGCACAGCAACAAGTACCCACACGTTAGCGGCTTCTTTGCTGTAGGAAAAAACGACAAGTTGTCCCTGGTGAACGGCATAAATACATTGCACAAAGAAACACAGGCCGCAGGCATAGAAAGCGTCCTCCAACTCATGGTCGGTGAGCACACCTTTAATGTATGGCAACAGAGCTTTAAGGATGCGCTACCGTGGGTATCGAACAGACTCGGCGCAACCGAGTGCTCCGGAAGTTGTTACTAAAAACGGGTATATGCCTTGACCAAATAAGTCTAGTGTACTAACATTAAACCATATGGTTGAATATACACTGGACTTTAACCTTGTATTCCGAGCACTGTCTGATGAGACGCGCCGCGATTTGTTGTCACGCGTACTTGCCGGCGAGCGCACTATTACAGAGCTAGCAGGTAAATACTCTATGTCGTTTGCTGCAGTCGCCAAGCACCTGGGGGTCCTCACCAAAGCTGGATTAATTGTTAAGCGCAAAGAGGGTCGCGAGCAGGTCATCGTGGCCAAAGCCGAAGCGATCTCCCAAATTACACAGCTCATGAATGAGTATGAAAAGATTTGGACCAACCGCTTTGACCGGCTAGAGGACATATTAAGAGAAAAATAGGAGACACTGTGAGCAAACAAACAGTGACAAAAGATGTTGAGCATAAACAGATTATCATCGAACGTACCTTCGATGTCAGCAAACAACGTCTATGGCAGGCATGGTCAGACCAAAAAATGCTAGAAAGTTGGTGGGGCCCGCGTGACTGGCCAACGACGACCAGTTCATTCGACTTCCGAGAAGGCGGCCATTGGCACTACTACATGACCGGTCCGGATGGTACGCAAGCCTGGGGGCTGGTAGACTTTCTCGACATTGATGCACCGAGCCTGATATCCGCCGACGATAGCTTCAGCAACAAGAGTGGCGATAGAACCACCGATCTGCCCAATTCGCACTGGCTTATTGAGCTAAGCGGCGAACAGCCAAGCACACTCCGAACTACGCTTACCTTTAATAACGAGACAGACATGCAAAAGATTATCGACATGGGCTTCGAGGCTGGCTACACCGAATCGCTCGACAAGCTAGAGGAGCACCTCACCATTTCGCTAGACTAAGCCCATCATTGTAAACACTTTAAATAGTCAGGAGAACAACATCATGCAACAAATAACACCGCATCTTTGGTTTAATGATCAGGCCGAGGAAGCTGCTACGTTTTACACCAATATCTTCAAAAACTCCAAAGTTGTAGCAACCTCTTACTATACCGCCGACACGCCAACTGGCATGCCGAAAGGCAGCGTGCTGGCCATATCATTCGACCTTAATGGACAACGTTTCACTGCTCTCAATGGTGGACCTATTTTTACATTTAACGAAGCAATTTCATTTATTGTCGAATGCGAAGACCAAGACGAGATCGACTACTTCTGGGAAAAGCTATCTGCGGTACCCGAGGCTGAACAATGCGGCTGGCTCAAAGACAAGTACGGCGTTAGCTGGCAGATCGTCCCCAAGGACATCGCCAAACTCATGGCCGACCCAGACCAAGTACGCTCTGGTCGTGTTATGGAAGCACTGCTCAAAATGAAAAAGCTCGACCTAGCAAAGCTACAGGAGGCCCACGGCCAAGAATAGAGAGCAGTCGTGTTTAAAAAGACGGCGTGACGACGCTCACAGGCTTGCGCTACGCAAAACGCGTATACTAATTCCTTTAATAAACGTAGGAGGAATACACTGTGAAAAACCTTGCACAAAACATTAGACGGCTAATACCAGCTATCCTAGTGACTACTGCTGGACTTTGCGCGGGAGTCGCTACCAATGTCGGCGCGTTCACCGCCCCGACGATCAGCATTGGAGCAAGCCAGACAACTGCCAGGGTTGGTCGGTCGGTACAGCTCACCGCAAAAACAGACAGAGCCGTCATTGAGGTACGCATCTACGACCAAACGGCGGGCAAGTACGTAAAGCGATGTAGCAGTACGACTCGTTGTACGGCCACTGTCGTGCAGAACACATCTACCAAGCACTCCTACGTTGGCCAGGCATACTACTCAGCCTACGAACGGGAGTTTCTTAAGAGCTCTTCGCCCATACAGGTGGCCTGGAGGCGGTAACTCCACTCAAAAGTAGCGCCGTTGAAGAATAGTAGCGTTGACCGGTGGCGTCTTTTCGTGCTATTTTCCGAGAGAGGCTTAACTTTGGACGTACACTATTAGAACCATGCCGCAAACGACTACATTTAACTTTGCCACCCGGCTTGTGTCCTTACCAATGGCGACCACTACTGTTGCAGATGGCTTGCAAGACAAAGCTAAAAAGAGCGCACGTGTCGCCATTTCGGTTAGTAATACTTCCGGCACGCTTGGTTTTCTGCATGCAAATTTGATCAAGGTAGCCAAAAAGTACTACCTGCTTGCCGGGCCATCGGGTATAGGCAAGTCGACCTATGCTGAATATCTTGGCCAAAGCCTTGGCGCCAAGGTCCTCGCTAATGACTGGGTCGCCGTCGAACGAGATGGGTCGCGCTTTTATGCTAGCGACCTTAACGTCGCTGCCGATATGAAGCACAAAACACGATGCCCCCTCACGGGCATCGTGTTTTTGACAGGCAACGATACATTACAGCGTGATGCCTTTGCGCCAAACGACCAAGAATGGCAGCAATTACTACAAGAAACATTTGATACAGCAACACCACGCGAGCTGACCATGCTGCGATCTTTCTGGACCAGCAACAAAGACGCCCTACCCCTATGCTGTGCCCTACCTGCGCGACAACGATCTATTGCACAGACCGCCACGCTTTTGTGTGGTATTCTGCAGCGCAAGCGAGCGACCGCTCGTCGCAATAGCACCTCGGTGGGGGTAATTGGCACGGGCGCCGTCGGCACGGCGCTGGCGTTTCAGTTAGGCAAACTCCCTTACGTACAAACGGTACACCTATTTAACCGTACGGTCGCGACAGCCAAAGGATGTGCGCTCGACATGAACCACGCGACCGCACTGCAGCGCCGCGATGATGTTTTTGTAGCCCATGATGACGCTGCCGCAGTGTTCCGAAACGCTGCCGCAGTGTTCTTAACCTTTCGCGACGAAAGCGCTACGGTCGCAACCGACATACCTGAGCGCTGGCAAAAGTTTGCTACGCACCTCGTAATAATCCGCAAATACGCCAAGCTGGCCAGTCGTCTGCACTTTGCTGGCACTATTTTTGTCGTCACAAATCCGGTCGACATCCTTACCTATGCATGCCACGCCTCTAGGGTCAGCCAAAGCGCTGGCTTATATAGCCACCAGCTATACGGCATTGGTCTAGAGACAGACGCCGCCAGGGTCGTCTCGTATGCCCGTCGCTTTGATCCCGCCTTTAGCAAGGACTCGTTTGTGCTGTATGGCAACCATTCAGACGAATTCGCCCTGGATGCCTCGCTATCACCTGAGCAGCTCGACAGCCTACTCAAGCAAGTTAGAGGAGCATCGTCAGAGGTAAGGCAGTTTGTGCCACGAACAATTTACGGGCCCGTTGATGCCGCAGTTCGCACCTACGACGCCTTTGTGCGCAACCTGTCGGCGCACGTTACGCTTGTGCAGGAGGGTGCATTTATGGGGCGTGAAGTAAACTTTCGACATGGCTTACCCCAGCTTACACAAACAATTCAGGGCAAGGGCTATGCTAATATCATCGAGCGCAACCAGCAGATGGCAGCTGCGTGCGCGGATATTTTATGATATGATACAATCCATGATACGCAACAAGAACACATTCTGGTTCTTTTATGATCTCCTTCCGGAGGTTGTTGCTGCCTAAGTTCGCATATTTCGTAGCACAGCAAAACCTCCGGTCAATCCCGGAGGTTTTTTATTTAGGATAATGAGATACATATGAGCCCTAGCCATCTACAGACACCACACTTCAGCGCCACTTTCTTTTGGTTTTATTTCCACTCGTATGCAAGGAGGCTGTTGAGTACGTAATCACAAAATAAATTATAGACAAAACCAGTAGCCTCCACCCGGAGGCTTTTTTATTAAAGGAAGATTATGGAACTATACGAACAGCACCCCTCGCCGACAGACTTAGATGACGCTCTGGGTGACCTCGAACTGGCCCTGGCGGGTCTGGCAGCCAAGGACAAAATCATTCTCAGCGACTTTGACCACACACTTTGTGACACTTACAGCTTTAACCCGACAACCAACAACCACCTAGCCAGCATCGATCCAGCGGTTGTTGAAGCCGCCCAACCTCACCATTTAGTAGTCGCTACCAGCCGCAGGGTAAGTAACCCCACTGTTCCGGTGCTGTGGAGTAGCGGCCTGGTCCACCCCGATGTGCCAGTCATTGCCGAAAATGGCGGCGTTATACTCTACCCGACCAACGACGGTCTTACCTGTGTTGATATGATAGACCCCGAAAGCATGCAATCACTACAAACAGTGCGTGACAATATTCAGCAGGAGGTAGCCGCTGTACCGACTGGGCAACAGCTAACCTTCAAGCAAGGTAGAACCCTCTTGATAGCCCGCCTGCAAGACGAGCATGGCAACTCACAGCCCAAGCATCAAGCTTGGCTCGCCGAACGTTTGCAGCAATTGGTCGATGACCCATCATTGTGCGTCGTAGACACCCGTGCATCGGTAACCATACAGCACAAGGAGGTCAGTAAGGGGCGTGCTTTCCGCCACTACCTCCAGTTGGCTAATATATTACGCGACGAAGTCTGCATCATTGGCATGGGAGACGGGCTCAATGATCGGCAGCTCTTCGAGGAGGCCGACGTTAGTCTTGGTTTTAGTGATGTTGTACGCCCGTTGGTTGACGTATCTATCCCAGGAGGGCCGCGGGCCATACCTCACGTGCTGCGCGTTATCGAAACAGCAACCACCTTGGCAACAAGCTGGCGATAGCAGCCCCTTCATGGTATAGTCGTCGATAACAGACAAGGAGAAATTACACATATGACCGAACAGGCTTTATCTATTGCCATTCAGGGGCAAGAAGGCTCATATCACGACCAAGCAGCGGCGCATTATTTTGGAGACGCTTATCAAGCGCAGTATATGGATACGTTTGCCGATGTTTTTGGGTCGGTGGCCGACGGCCGGGCCGATTACGGCATGTCTGCCGTAGAGAACTCACTAGTTGGGTCCATTGCACCCGTATATGACTTGCTACGCAAGACAGGCAATGTCTCGATTATGGGTGAGGTCTTCTTGAGCATCCACCATAGCCTGATTGGCTTGCCGGGGGCACGCATCGAAGATATCCGGGACGTTTACTCACACCCTGTCGCTCTGGAGCAATGCACAGACTTCTTGGGGCGGGAGCTACCTCAGGCGAAAAGGCACACAGCTTATGACACTGCCGGGAGCGTGGTTTTCATTAAAGATCTCGGCGAGCCTTCGGCCGCAGCGATTGCTGGCAAAAATAATGCCGAGCGGCATAACTTGGCAATACTTCGCGAAGGCGTCGAGAATGATCCCAACAACTTTACCCGCTTTTTAGTGCTCGGTCGCAGCGCCGAAGATGACCCAGCCAGACGCGCACAGGCAAATAAGACCTCATTACTCATCGACCGCCTGACTGACGGCGAGGATGAGCTTGCACCGGGGACACTACACGCCGCATTGGGCTGTTTTGCTACTGCCGGCATAGGGTTGACCAAGGTGGAGTCGCGGCCCATCCAAGGCCGCCCATGGCGATATGCGTTCTACCTGGACTGTGCCGCCGGGGCTACAGACCCAGCCATGGAAAAGGCTCTAGACGAGCTCGACGGGCTCGGGGCCCAGTGGCGAGAGTTGGGCACCTACCAAGCAGGTGAAACTATCTAGGCATCTCACCAAACAAAAAAGCCGGCTATACTGCCGGCTTTTTTGTTTGGTGCAGGGAGAGGGATTCGAACCCCCGAACTCGGAGAGGGCTGATTTACAGTCAGCTGTGTTTGACCGCTTCACTATCCCTGCAAAGCTAATGACTGCAAGACAAATGCCCTGCGGTCATTAGCGAATACTATACAATACTACCCTCGGTTATGGCAAGGGTACCGTTGCTATGACTCCTCGGCCAGACGTGTCTGGAAGAATTGCCGTTTGCCAGCGCGAATGCGCAAGCCGTCAACGTCCGTGAGGTTGTCGGCCTCGTCTAGTGTGGTCTTTTGGCCGTTAATACGCACCCCGCCTTCGCCGATAAGCCGACGCGCTTGGTTGCGGCTCGCTGCCACACCAGCTTCCATAAGGATGTCGACAAGCGAAGTTACGCCCCGTGCAATATCAACTATTCGGTATTCACGATCAGCTTCGCTGCGGCTACGGAACTGCCGATTAAAGTGGCTCTCGGCCTCGTCGGCGGCAGCCTCGTCATGGTAGGTTGTCGTAATATTGCGAGCGAGTTTGAGCTTGACGTTCATAGGGTTTTCACCAGCCTTGATACTATCAAGCATAGCCTGAACTTCGTCATGTTCAAAAGTTGATGTTAAGCGCAGGTATTCTTCGAGCACAGAGTCGGGTGTCGACATGACCTTGCCAAACATATCACTTGGCTGGTCGGCTAGGCCTACGTAGTTGCCCAGACTTTTACTCATTTTTTTTGTGCCATCAAGACCACGTAATAGCGGCATCATAACTAGTGCCTCTGGGTCAACTCCCTTGTTCCCTTGCAGGCTGCGAGCAGCCTGAAAAGCGTATAGCTGGTCGACACCGCCGATTTCGATGTCAGCATCTATGGCAACTGAGTCCATACCCTGCAGTAACGGGTATACGATTTCGTGCAATGCGATTGGGGAGCCGGCATCTAGGCGCTGACGAAAGTCATCCCGGGTAATTACCTGAGACAGCGTACCTTGCGACAAGAGGTGAATAACGTCGGTAAGTGTCATACCTTCGAGCCATTCGGAGTTCCGCCTGACTTCAATCTTGGATATATCAAGTACCTTGCCTAGCTGGTCGATATACGTCTCGGAGTTCCGTGCAATCTCGTCGGGAGATACAAGGGGACGCGCTTGGTTGCGACCGGTTGGGTCACCAATTCGGCCAGTAAAGTCACCGATGATAATGACCGGCGTATGCCCCATATCCTGGAAGCGGCGAAGCATGTGCATAGACACTGCATGCCCCAGATGTAAGTCGGGGCTGGTTGGGTCAAAGCCCATCTTGACCCGCAGCGCACGGCCTTCTTCTTCGGCGCTTGCTAATTTGTTAAATACACCGTCTTCAGGCAAGACGATCTGTGCCGTTTCGAGCATTTGGTCAACGGCTTCACGTGTGATTGGCTCGTGATCTAGAGGTTGGTTCATAAATTCCATAATAAGCTAAGTAGCAAAACAAGTGTTAATAATATGTTGGATTTTACCGTTCAACGTAACGCCATCGTGTCCGATTTTGCCCAGGCTGCCATACAAATCTTCATAGGCACGGACAATGGTGGCTAAGTGTTTCTTGGCGCCGCCCAGATTGGGGTCGCCAGTGGCAGCGAACACTTCGTCGACATCGATGCCGGGTGCAAGCCTTAGACGGGGTTCTCCAGCTACCGAGATGTACGGTGACGCCTTTGGGCGGCTGGTGTCAAAGGTGCGACCCGGCTTTGTATAGACAAAGGACATCTGGCCGGGATGAAAGCGCAGATACTCGCGGTCAAAACGCCGCTCGTCAAAGCCCATGTCGGTTTCCTTGGCCTGGATAACCCAGCCCATCTTAATACGCACATCGCCACGGGTACGGTACCATTCCATATCGGCCATTTCGCGGCGGACATACTCGTGCTCCTCTGAGCTGCTAAAGCTTTCAACGAGCGCCTGATATTCTGGGTCATTATCGAACGAGGATGACAATACAAACTGGAAATGTTCCAAACCAAGATTGTGCTTAATTTGCTCAAGGGCACCGACCGTCCGGTCGGCAACTGCATCGACAGCTACCGGGTCAATCCAGCTGTTCGTTTTGGCGTGCGTGTCGGCAATGTGATGGTACACCGTTTCGAGATTGCCCGCCCGACGCACTTTTTCGGCTGTCAGCATCATGCCGAGCGTGTCAAACGGTAACCCTTCCGAAATAGCATTAGGAGTCGTAAGACCAGTACCGTAGTAGATACTGCCACCAGGCTGCTCAAGGCAATTCGGGTCAAAATAGTCTAGCGTAGGGGCGGCTTCAATCAGCGCGTCATTGCGGATAACTTTAGTCACTTCAGCAACACGGTCTTGCATGTGCATTGATTCGTCCTGTTCCATGAACGGTACGTTCAGTCCTTCGATCATCGTTTCCTCTCGTATTATAGCGTATGCAGCATTGTATTATGAAATATGCAATATTAGTGGTCAAACACCTGATCCATCTCGTTGGGCCCATAAATCGCAGTGATGGTGCCATCCCGGCGGTCAAAGTCTTTGATGGGACCGTACTGAGCCACGTAATCAGGCCGCACTTGACCGTGTTCGTCGAGTGAGCCAAGATTGTCGCCATAGCTGACGTGCCAGTCTTCGCCTACGTACAGCGTCAGACCACTCAGGCCTGCAGCCACCTGGAAGAGCTGCCGGTTGCGCCATTGTTCAGCAGTAATAAACGGCGTACGCGGAAAGACCAGCGCACCGCCATCGGGATATTCGTGGCCAAAGTCGAGCAGCTCGTTGGTTGCCCGATCGCGAAGCCGTGCATCAGCAGCTGCGCCACCCTTATGGGATGCTAGTCGGGGCTTTACGGCGGTCTTGCTCTGGGCCTCAGTTATGATTTGCTCGTCGGTCCAATCTGGGTGATCTGCCTTAGTCCAAGCAACGCGTCGTTTAAAAAGCCCCTCCTGCACGCCAACAGGCCTAAAGGCGTCTTCAAAGTGCAAGTCAACATCAGCAGTATCGAGCAGCCTACCCATCAAGGCCAATCGCTGTGCAAAACCCTCCCGCGCCCAGAACACACGAGGCTGGCCTGCCCATTCGCCACATGCGGCATGGTAGGGCTTATCACTAAAGGTCGTCGCCACATCCTCCGCAGCAAACCACGTGCGTAGATCAACCATGCGATCCCCCGATTCAACGATGGGGACCTTAGCAAGTTCCGCCTGCACGCCAACGGTATAATCGGCAACACGGCCTGTTTCGTGATCATTAATTTGCTTAATTTGCTCGGTAGTTGGTTTCGTCGCCAAAAAGACAGATGGTTGGTATATTACCGCTGGACCGGTCGCGACTATGCCAACGTTGGCACACTGCCCGTCGAGCGCAATGCGTTCTTGGAGTAGGCGATCACACATCGCCCCAAAGTCACTCGTTTGATTTGGTGTCGCTTCGACAAATTCAACCCCATACTCTGCCCGTAGTGCTTCGGTATCTGGCATATCTAACGGCTGGTACATAACTTCTATAGCCATATCTAAAATCCCCATCCTAGGCCGTCGGGCAACAGAATATTGCCACGCGGGCTCAGGCTTAATTGCTTTTCTGGTGGCACCAGATCACTCGCCAGACGTTCTTGCGCCAACGACAGATCGCCTGGTACCTGACATCCTTGATACATACAGTAGGCACCCAGTAGCGTTGTCATACAACGGCCCGGAGTACCCTCAAGCATACCACCAACCATGACGCCAACCTCCCGTGTGTTTGCATAATCTGCAAGCTCAAGTGACTGCATAAATGAACCAATCCGGCCCGGCTTGATGTTAATGATATCTGCAAGCCCTTCATCGACGGCAGTTTCACAATCTCCAAGCGTCTGCAGGCTATCATCCAGACAAATCGGAGTACGCAAGTCGGGTAGTGCCTGGCGTAAAGCGCGCACTGCAGACAAACCACGGAGCCGACCAACACGCGACACCGGTTCTTCTACCATGATCAATCCTTGTTCGTCTAAGCCACGGAGCATACGCAGGTGATCGGGGTTGGTAGGATCAAAGCCGCCGTTGGCGTCCACCATGACATCGACGCCAGGATGCGCACGCCTAAGCACAGCAACCGCACTCACCACATCCTCGAACAAGCCCGGAGAGACCTTTATTTTAATCTTCTGGGCATTATTTTCGAGTGCAACCTCCGCTTGGCGCAGAATGGCAGTCTCATTGGCACCGCCAATGCTTTTGCCATACGGCACCTCAGTTATGGAGGCCGGCAACCCAATGAACTCTCGCACAGAAGTCTGCTGCGATTTAGTGGCCACATCCAAAACGGCCATTTCGGCGGCCAATCGAGCCGTCGGGTAGCGTGCACCGTCGACAAATGCATGATCACGAATAGTTTGGATGGCAGCCCGTACGCTATGATCCTCTTGGCTGGCGATATCGGCAACAAGTTCCTGCATGTTGTTCGCGATATTGTGGCCACTGTCATCAGTGAACACCGGCTCTGGCAAGGTAGCACCTTCACCGTAGCCCATTACTGCGCGACCGTTTGCTTCGCAGCTCAGCGCTAGCCAACCCGAAGGTCGGCTAGCGAAGGTACCAAACGATAAGGTCATCGGCTCGCATAGGTCAAGCTCGACTGATCGTGACTCTACGGCCACTACCTCAAATTCAGTGTCCAGTACTTGCTGGTCCAAAAGCGCGCCAGAAGTAAGTTCGGGGGCTACCATTGCGACGCGACTGCCTCAGCCAACCCGTGTAGCCCTTCATCCGGCCAGAACGGGCTGACGTTACCGGCCTCACTCCAATGCGTGGGAACGACTGGGGTCCCTGGTCGAACCTTGCCAAACATCAATGAAGCACTGCTCAACTCGTCGGCTGGCTGGTAGCCGTAGACCTGGTAGCCACTCTCGAGCAACGCAGCCTGTAATGCTCGCGTGTCGCGATCGATAGGCATCACAATCTGGGTGAATGGAGAGCCGGCTACCTCAACCTCGGACAGACAGTCAGTAAGACCCCGTGAACGCTCGCCAGCCGAAGCCACAACATCGGCATGTACCAAACCCGTAAGACCGCTTTCGGCCGGAGGGTAGTGTGCTTCGAAAGCAAGCGGTGAGGCCTGTCCACTGCCTTCGCCCACTTGCGGCTGAGGCAGACCGTAAAACTTGTGCCAGTCCCCGACAAAACGCGCCGCAGTCTCATCCTCAACGTACAACGGACGTGTTGGGTCGAGACGATTACGCGACAATGAGGCACAAGTGAACTGCTCAAGCGCGCCATGCTTAAGATATAGTGGTGCAACGCCGCTCACCATAAGCCCCGGAAACTTCTTCCAGTGGCCGGTGATTGCCTGCCCGCCACGCATAACGAAACATTCGCTATCGTCGCCCTCAATCACACGATCAGGTGCATTACGCAGTGTGGTAAAGAGCGTGTGGTACTTGTCCGAAACCTCCTGGCGGGTCAGCCAGTCAAGAATGCGCATATCCTGGATAATGGTGTTACCGCTGCCGCCAGCACTGGCCGAACGGCCCAGCTCTGCACGGCCACCACCTACGTCCACCAAACATGTAGTGCCGGTCACCTTCCCATCAACAGCCATAAAGTATAGATCTAGTTCGCCCGACTCAACGGCCGCTTGATTGGCGAGAGGATCCTTATTTGGCAATGCATAAGTATTGCTATAGGTAGCAAGAATAGCCTTGGCGTGCAGTCGACCAGCTTCAACCGGGTTGGCACGGCTCCATTCTGGACCAAGCACTTCAATACTGTGCCCTTCTGCTTCGAGTGCAGCGGTCTTCGCGGCAATGTTTGCAGCCAGGTGCTCCACTAAAGGTGCGAACTCCTCTGGCTGTCCATCAGCTAAATCAAGATTAGGATTAGAAGCCCACAAAGCTTCCATTTGCGGTATTGGCATAATTTTTCCCCTTATATTTCCCGCCTTAAAGATATAAATATAGAGGAAGTCTTGTCAACAAGATTCCATAAATTACTACAGCTGATCGCTAGGTAGTCTCAAAATACAAGACATCCCCGTCATGAGGGATATACCCCGGTCCATACTTGCGTGCCAAGCCTTGCTTAGTGACCGATTGCCAGCTTATACACTGCATAAAGTCGGCGGGGCGTGCTACTTTTACGCCTTTGAGCATATCGCTCAGCTCGCCGTGCACTAGCTGGGAACAATTTTTGGCATCGGCATCAACGCCTATAACCCACTGGCCAACGCCTAGATGCCCCACGGTATAAAATCGTTTGGCCCTGCCCTTTTCTAGCAGTTGCTGGCAGTATTGCTCCAAAAACCGTCGGATGGGCTCATCGTCGTAGCCCAAAAACGCCCGCTCCTCGGCAGACATCGAGAGCAGAGCAGAAAGCTCCAGCAGGTTCTCTGACAGGTCGGGGCTGCGGATACCAGTGATTGCCTCGGTGTCGGTAGTATCCACGTTGAACAGCACGATACGTGGCTTTGTCGACACTAGACCAACCTCTCTCAGTTCATCCAACTCCTTGTCAGTAACCACGTCAGCAGCTAGCTTGCCCTCTTGAGTGCCATAATATGCCTTGCTAAAGACGTGATCGGCTCGCATATGGCTAGTGCTACCTGGATAAAGACGGGCCATGCGACGCGCCTTCTCGAATGGCTTGAGCAGACACTTGTGATCAAATAGTGCAACCTCGGTCAACACAGTCCTGAGATCAGCTGCTATGGAGTCTGGCGTGCTATCTTTAGTAACTCGTACAACATGGACGATAACATCACAATCTTTTATCTGCCCCAGAAACTCATTGCCCAGACCCTCGCCTTGGCTGGCATTCTCAATCAACCCGGCTATATCCCACACTTCAACTTCTGTGCGCAAGACATCGGGGGCCTTAACCGCCAAAGCCAAGTCGTCGGCAGTTTTGTCGTAAAACTTTAGGTTTGCCTTGTTGGGCGTAACGGTCGAAAACGGATAGGGAGCAATGAGCGCTTCGGCGCCAGTCAGAAAATTGAACAAGGTGCTCTTGCCTGCGTTGGGCAAACCTACTAAGCCTACTCTTATCATAATTTTAGGGAATACTTCTATACGTGGTACGCCCGAAGGGATTCGAACCCCCGGCCTTTGGTACCGGAAACCAACGCTCTATCCAGCTGAGCTACGGGCGCATGCGGCTATTATAACAGATTACTACACACTTACTGCGCTCGTAGCTAAACAACGCACTCAGCTAGGGATTGGTTGTTATTGCGTATGCGTCGCCATACACTGTCCAACGAAGTGGCGGGTCTAGGTTGAGGTTGCTTTGCTGCAAAAATACGCGCTGTTCGGTATCGACACGATCGGTGTTGTCGTGTGCTGCCTCGGTGAGCATGGCCGCCTTACGGGCGTCGAGGAAAGCGTTGATGTACGCAGTCTCGTCGCCGCCCTGTGCGGGAGTTTTAGCCTTCTTCATAGCCGTAGCACGGATGCCACCAAAGCTCACCGGATCATTACCAGGGCCATGCATCACCATGGCATCGTAGTAGGTAAATTGCCCAAGCGCATGCAGGCCGTCACCAATAGCCTGGTTGACCGAGGGGTTGAAGTATACCGTATCACGCTCGTAGTCCTGCGCCTCCTGGAACTTGACATCTTTGGCGGCCGCCTTCCAATCATTTACGAACGCATCACCTAGGCCAGAGTGCGAAGCAGTTCCATTGACCTTTTGCAGGGCTGGGATGTATTTAGCAAGAATATTGCCTGGCTGTATCTGGTTATAATACTGAATCATAGCCAGCATGTCACTCGTACCGGAGCAGAAGCCGATGATGCCCCCAGTGTAACCGCGACCGTCACCGATATCTTCGATATATGCATACTGCGCCTTCCAGTTGAGCGAGGAATTCTCGGCACTCGAGACCAGCTCCATAGCAATCTCTTTTTTGGAGGCATTAAAGAGATCCGCTGCGCTGCCCGTACTAGGACCACTAGGGCTACCGCCGCTTGAGTTGCCACCCGTATTACTGCCCGAAGAACCCGATCCAGAGTTAGACCCAGATCCGCCGCTGCTACCGCCATTGCCGCTACTACTTCCGCCACTGCTTGGGTTGGAAGGAATACCGACAACTACCCCGATTGAAGCTGCCGACTTGGCACCCGTACTATCAACCGCACGGACGTCGTATGTATACGTTTTGCCAGCCTCGGCGGTCGTATCTTGGTAGCTGGTATCCGCGGTCGTGGCAAGCTGTTGGCTGTCGCGATATACTTGGTACGCAGCGATCGGACTAGCACTACTGCTTGCCTGCCAACGGAGGACTACGCTTTTATCACTCTGGACATTTGCAGTAAGGTTACCGGGCGCCGCAGGTGCTTCTGGTGCGTTAAATAGCTTGTTGGTAAAAACAACATCTACCCAGTAGTTAGCTCCGGAGCCATCCTCGTCGGGGAACCTAGTACCATTGCCGTATTTATACACTCCATTGGCGCTATGCTTGCTAGCCTTAAGAGCAACCAGTTTTTTGTGCTGACGTGAACTTTCGCTAAAGTAATGGAAGTTAACCGAATACCGACCCATTGGCGCATGGTAAGACACTACATATGTCACATTCGCAGCAACACTAACAGGATGGTCAAAGGCGGCCGTTTGCCAACCGTTTGCCGTCTCGTTCTCGAATGTGACCGTGGCCAACAGGTGGCCGTTAGAGTTCCATAGGCTTCCTGTATGTGTACCTTTATTCTGAGCGCCCTTATAGAAACGTACGCCCGTAACATAGCCAGCGACCGTTGGTTTGAACTTCATGCCAAGCTCAAGGTCATGGCGATCATCAGCCGTAATAATCTTGGGGGTTACATCGCCACCCCACATGCCATATGTTGTGGTAGCCGCTGAGGTGTACGCTAGCGTACCCACCCCAATGAGCATAAAAACAAATACATACACCAGCGGCTTGCCATAGCGCGTCATGCGCATGCGCGCTAACCAAGAAGTATTTGAAACTTTCTTCTTGCCTGAAACTGATGATGGCCTCTTGGCGGTTTGAGTAGTAGTAGTTTTTCTCACGTTTCCCATACTTTTTTTATTTTATATTTGCTTTTTATAGCATAAGCTTTTTCTCAGATCCATACAAGACATATCCGCCAACAGGTTGGTATATACTATTTATGTAGTGCCCACAAATAAAAAGACAACTTTCCGCTATAAACTCTTCCGCAGCCTGTGGCCGTCACCCATAAGTGCTCTTATTTGCGTAGGGCTGGGTAGTTTGGTGGTGGTGGGGTATCTGGTATCACGCAGCGTAGAGATAGGCACCTCTTTGCCAAACCTACTCGATGGTGAATGGGGCGTGGCCTACACCAACCATATCGTACAACCAGTGGCCACGCTTACTCACAGCGCACTAGTTGGTAAAATCGCCACGCTTTTCTTGTGGGGAACATTAGGACTGGTCGTATACTTAGTGGTCGAGTACAGCGTCTACGCGTATAAGGGATGGCGGGCAGCCGAAGATTACATACAGATCACGCCCTATGGTTACAAAAAACACGTAGGCCTTACATCGTTCTTAGAGGTGGCTGCGTGGCGGCTATGCGTGGTCATAATCTTTGCAGTTATCTTTGTAGTTGGTCTACTCCCAATGATACAGGCATTGGATCATACAGCACCCAGGGTTGTCCTTGGGCAAGTACCCGTTGCAGAGAGCGCCAAACAGTTAATAGTGCTAATACTGGGCGCAGGATTGGTGTTTCACGCAATTGTGGTCCTTTTGCGGCTGTTTCTAATGCGCGTACGACTCTTTAGCGACGACCCCCGCTAAGCAATTGCCGCCCAGTATGAGACAGACAATGCAACACTGGTATTTAGGTCAATCGTCGAGGGCGGCGAAGATATGCCGCTGCCAAGTGTACAAAAGCGATACGTACCCGGCCCCAGGTTTTGGTTCATAGCACCTACGTTACCAGCACGGTTGAGGGCAGGCATGGTGGTCGCATTCACAACAATATATACATAGTAAAAGGTGCCACCCGTCACACTAGGGGTAGACCCGAGGCTAATCGCCTTTGCACCAGTACTATTCAGTGTCGCAGCAAGGTCGGCACTTTGAGCAAGCAGATTTCCGCTCGTATCATACAGGGCCGCATACGACGCACTCGCCGTAAAGCCCGAACCCGCATTGTTTACATTTAGATAGATAGTGCTTATCGTGGCCGTTTGTGAGGCTTTCACTTTAATGAGAACCGGCTGGCCAGCTGTAGGCTGGGTGTTGTTAGCGGCAGCAATGGGATCGTACGCCCAGCCGTTATAGCTCTGGTCGCTTGGCTCGAAATTCTTGGACGTAACCGAACTTACGCTACCACCAACGGTATACACGGTTCCACTTGGGTCACGCCACTTCAGAACACCAGCGTCAGCGTATAAAATAGCACCGCCAGCTGCGGGGTTAGTCGTAGGTATCGTCGAAGCCTGTTTGAAACCGATCACGCCCACACCGCTACCCGTATCGGCCGTCGTCGAACCAATTTGTATATTCTGCGACGTGTACAGGCTACCGTTTGGGCCCAGTATAAATTTATCTACACCAGCGTTGCGAAACTTCATTAGGTTGCCGGTCGTTCCGCCGTTTTCCGAGTCAAAAAAGATGCCCTGCGCGGCAGTACCGACGCCGTTCGCTCGCAGTGAAAGGGCTGATGCGTTTGCATCGCTCTGCCCAGGATAGTTGTGGACAATCTTAACCGTACCCCGGCTAATCTCTGTGCCATTAACACCAACAGCTGAGTCGTTGTTGTTAGTTGACACCACGTTGAGCGCGTTTCCAGTCGTACCCGTTCCAGTACTGCTCACCTCGACCGCATTGCTTGTACCGGCATAGTCCACGTGCATTGCAGGCTTGTCGAAAAGAGAGCTACTGGCCGTGATATTTACTAGACGACCCAGCGCGCCAGAACCAGCCGACGAGTTAACATTCAGCGCCGATCCCGGGTTGGTACCTTGGTTAACTAAAAGTGTGCCGCCGCCCGTTGGGGAGCCGGACGTCACACCAGATGGCACAAGACTAAGTGTAGGCGTGGCTGGTGAACCGGTGGTACCGCTTGTTTGAGCAATCTTGAGTCCGCCTGATGTATCACGGATCATCGTTGTATCTTGGCTACCTGAGCCGCCCGACCAGAGAAGTTTACCATCGGTGTTTACCTGGAACCGACGCGTAGAGTCGCCTGAGGTTGTTACGCCAAGACCAGCAACACTACTGCTAGCCCGCACCACAAAGAAAGTACTGGCGGTTTGTAGCTGCCCACTCCCTGAGCGAAATAGATTTGTATCAGAGCCAAAAGTAATACCAGTGGAACCGGTCGTGTCCGGCAGCTGTAATGTACTTGCACCAGCCCCCGGCTCATTAATAATCAGTCGCTTTGTGAACGTAGAGGGTGCCGTTGTGTCGGCAAACTTAGACATGTCAGCCCGCAGCTTTAAGCTACCGTCATCATTATGCTCAATACTCAGGAACTCATTGAGCAGATCGCCCCACATGCCACCGTCCCTACCCGGGACAGGCAAACGCGTTACCATATAAACACCCTCAGCCAGAAGTTAGTTTGTGTGCTCAGTCATGCGGAAAAGCATAACACTAATGCTTAAATCCCTATTCTAATAGGGGTTGCTCGCGTAGTCAATTACAAACTAATTTGCTTGGTCTTTGTTGTGAAAGCCGTCAGAAAGCTGCTTCGGCTCGGAATGGACCATGGCATCTTGGAGCGCCCGGACAACACCCTGGGCTTGCTCGCGGCTCATGCCGATCTTAGCGGTCGTCAGTGGATTCTGGTTGCCGTTGTTCTGAGAGAACGAGATAACTACACCATTGTTGTTGGCGGTTACCTGCACACCATCACTGTAGATCACCCGCGGGTCAACAGCCATAACCAGGATAGTGGCCTTGCCATTATTGGTGTCATCACTGTCATGATCGTGAGCGCGGGGCTGATCATAACCAGCTAGTTGCCATAGACCGGCAGCTTCGTCGTCATGCATGCCAAAATGACTAATCAGAAGCATCAGGATATCTTCGCTCGGACGCTCTGCACCTTGTTCAATGCGCTGTAGCATGGGCTCGTCGATCTCGACAGCACCAGAGACTTCGGCCACACTTTCGTGCATCTTTTGACGGATCGTTTTTAGGCGGTCACCAAGCTTCTTGAATGGTAGGTCTTGCTTCTTCTCGTTCATAAACCACTTTATAGTAGCGCCTCTCTGTTAATCGCGCAAGCGCTGGATGCGGTGCGCTATAATACCAATATGAACATTTTGCAAAACGTCTCCCTCAAAGCTCACTCAACTATGCGGCTTGGAGGTAATGCGGCCTACATGACCGAAGTCGCCGACCGGCATGAGCTAACCGACGCGTTAGCATGGGCCGAGCAAAGCAATCTACCGGTGTTAATGATCGGCGGCGGCAGCAATATTGTCTGGAAAGACGAGGGCTTTCCAGGCCTGATTATCGTCAACAAAATTATGCGCTTTGAGGAGCAAACCGAAGACGAAGAGAACTACTATGTAACCGTGGGCGCCGGCGAAAATTGGGACAACGTCGTAGCCCGCACCGTAGAGCGAGGCGTCACCGGCATTGAAGCCTTGAGTCTGATCCCCGGCACCGCCGGAGCAACCCCCGTACAAAATGTGGGCGCCTATGGGCAAGAGATTGCCAACGTGCTTGTCAGTGTCGAAGCCTACGACAGCGAGCTCAAACAAATGGTCAACATCCCCGCTATGGACTGTGCCTTTGGCTACCGGACGAGCCGGTTCAAGACCGGTGACCGTGGGCGGTTCTTCATTACCGCCATCACACTGCACTTACTCAAGAGCAAACCCCAGCCGCCGTTCTATCGGGCGGTTGAGGCCTACCTTGAAGAGCACCAGATTACTGACGTGACACCACAAATCATCCGCCGGGCGGTAATTGCCATTCGCCAGAGCAAGCTACCCGACCCCACGCAAGTCGCCAACAACGGTTCATTTTTTGCCAATCCAGTCGTGGATGACGGCCAGTTCACCCAATTACGCGCCGACTTCCCCGACATTCCTGGCTGGCCAGACGATACAGGCAACGTCAAAATACCCGCAGCTTGGCTAATCGAACAAACTGGCTTTAAAGATTTCCATGACCCCGAAACCGGCATGAGCACCTGGTCCATGCAGCCCCTCGTACTCGTTAATGAACACGCGCAGTCTACTGCACAATTACTGCAATTCAAACAAAAGATAGTCGATGCCGTACAGCAAAAGTTTGGCATTACGCTCGTACAAGAACCAGAACTTTTGCCTTAAGCACAATGGTATGATTTAATGGTTTCTTCGCGCTAACGACCTTAGCGCCCGTAGAGCCACTGCACTCTGGCAGTGGGTCTATTTTTTCACGTCAACGACAGAAAAGGAGCGCATATGGAAGCAATGACACTACCCCCGACCTACATGTACCCGCACGAATCGCCAGAGGATGTACTTAACCGAATCTTGGAGTATGTCGGCCAAGAAGACACTCCGCAGCCACTAGGCGCACATGAAACACCGAGCAGCCGCAGAGAAGGAGGCCAGCACCAGGCCCTAACACCAAACACACCTCGCGACCCGCTTGCATTCGATGCGTCCTACGACACAATGACACGCGTGCTTTCTGGGTTGCGACGACTGGACACCTCGGCAGATCCAATAGCCAGTCGCAGGCCACGGACAGATGTCGCGCCCACGGTCATTGCCACCGCCCCCGTTCCTCGGCCGCGATATCCCATTAGATCGGCAGAAGAACAGACCACCGCAGTTGAAGCCATTGACCGAAAGTTTATCGACTTTATGCAGGCATGGGACGACCCCAGCACAGAGACACGAGGACGATATCGTGGTACACATCGCCGCGAGACCAGGGTGGAACGAATCACTGCGCGCATCGGTGCCAGTATCGGCGTATTAGCCGCAGCCTCGACGATAGCCTATGCTGGTATCGAGTACTTCACGAACAGGGGGTAACCAGTCCTACTGAGCAATTTGCTCAAATACGGCCTGATCAATATACCCAAAACTAACGCCGTCACCTTGGATATGTTGTAGCGCCATATGGCTACCGGCAGTTAATTTTGGCAGATCGCTCGTGGCAAAAAACTGCATATCATCACATTTATCGGGTTCGGTGATCTTTGGCATACCCTGCCAGTCCCTAGCTACAAAGAAGAAGTTGTAATAGTACTGGTCGTTGGCAGCAAACTGATTGACATGCCACAGCTTAAGCGTCGACTCTTTAACGGTCACTCCCGATTCTTCTTTGAGCTCGCGCACCGCCGCGTGGAGCAATGACTCGTCGCGTTCAACGTGGCCTGACGGCAAGTCGTATCTGCCATCCATAAAGCCGGTATTTGCCCGACGGTGTAGAAGCACCTCACCTTGATCATTCAATAGCGCAACAAACACCGCCGAGCGCGAGACAAAACGCGCACCACCGTTAGCCACTACTTCTCTTCTCCGGGCAGCGGGAAGGCCTTTACAAATTCTTTAACCTCGGCGTGAATCTTGCCGAGCTTGCCCTCATTGCCATGCGCAGTAATTGCCTGGTCGATCCAGTCAGCCACCTGATCCATCTCGGATTCTTTCATGCCACGAGTGGTCAGGGCTGGCGTGCCAAGACGGATACCGCTCGGGTCAAAGGCGGGACGCGGGTCAAAGGGTACGGTGTTTTTGTTGACCGTGATACCAGCCGCACCGAGCGCTACCTCACCTTCTTTACCCTTAACACCCTTGTTGGTAAGGTCCACGAGTAGCAGATGGTTGTCGGTGCCTCCCGTGACTAACGTATACCCCTTGCCCGTAAGGCGGTCTGCTAGACGCTTGGCATTCTTAACGATCTGGTGTCCGTATTCTGTAAATGCTGGTTGGGATGCTTCTCGAAGCGCAACGGCAATGCCAGCCGTTTGGTGGTTGTGCGGGCCGCCCTGCAAGCCAGGGATAATTGCCCGGTCAATAAGGGTCGGCAAGTTCTCGCGGGTACGCTTGGCAGCCTTGAGCGGGTTCGATGGCTTGCCGTTGCACATAATCATGGCCCCGCGCGGACCACGCAGGGTCTTGTGGGTGGTGGTGGTAATGACATCTGCGATACCTACTGGCGATGGGTGTGCACCAGCTACTACCAGCCCGGCGATGTGTGAGATGTCAGCCACCAAAAAGGCGTCGGCCAGGTCGGCGATCTCACGCAGCCGCTTCCAATCAATAGTGCGGGGATAAGCCGTAAAGCCAGTAAAGATAAGCTTCGGCCTGTGCTCCTTGACCAACTCGGCCATGCCGTCATAGTCGAGGTAGCCGTCATGGCCGGTCTTGTACTGCACCGAGTTGAACCACTTACCGGAGAAGTTTACCTTTAGGCCGTGCGTCATATGACCGCCAAAGAACAGATCGAGCCCCATAACCGTGTCACCGGGATCAGCCAGTGCGAAGTACACCGCCATATTAGCCGGTGAACCCGAATAGGGCTGTACATTAGCGTGATCTACGCCGAAGAGCGCCTTGGCGCGATCGCGAGCCAGGTTCTCAACTTGGTCAACGATTTCGCAGCCACCGTAGTAGCGCATGCCGGGGTAGCCCTCGGAATACTTATCGGTCAAGCGCGAGCCCAATGCCTTTAGGACGTCCGGGGACGTATGGTTTTCGCTTGGAATCATCTCCAAACCCTGGCGTTGGCGCTTAACTTCGGCTTCGATGAGCCGTTCAATCTCTTTATCGTCCATTAGCTTATCCTCCCTATCAAGAAATTACACATTACATTCGTTGCAAGTAGTAATAGAGACAAGCTAGATCATGGCCCCATTGTATCAAGTTGAAGCAAAAGTGCTACACTTTGAGTATGAATTCGGTAGCCGATCTTGTAACAGAAGCTACAATCCGCGGGTTTGCCACACCGTCGAACTTCCGGCTTGGCCAGGAAATAGCCGACAATGGTGGTGTTATTTTTACAGAATTCACCCCCGACAAAGTAGCAGCCCATGTTAATGGGTTGAGTACGCAGTCGCGCAATATCATACTAGAGGCCTCACCCTCTGGGTTACGTTGGCAGTGCTCATGTACTGGCAACAAGGCCCTCTTCTGCAAGCATTTAGTTGCCGCAGGGCTCGAAACCTGGCGCAAGTCACCTCGGCATCACTAGAATAAGCTTATGCTTTGTAGTTGTATGCAAAATATCAAGTATGGTATATTGTTTGCACTATGAGTACAACCAACGAGAAAATTGGACATTTAATTGCACAAATTCGTCAAGAGCGTGGCCTCACCCAGGCCGAATTCGCTCAGAAGCTGAGCACTAGTCAGTCGGCCGTCAACCGCATGGAACACGGCAAGCAGAACCTGAGCCTAGAGACCATGGGGCGTATAAGTGACGTCCTAAATAAGCAACTTATCTCGCTAGGCAGCGGTGCCATCAACCTCCGCATTGAGGGCGGTCACGAGCTATCGGGTGAAATTACACTCAAGACCAGCAAAAATGCCGCAGTCGGTTTGCTGTGCGCTAGCCTTCTCAACTATGGTGTAACTAAATTTATCAACTTCCCCCGTATCGAGGAAGTCTATCGCATTATCGAGGTGCTCGAGAGCATCGGTGTCCAAGTTAAGTGGACAAACGGCAACAACCTCGAAATTCGCCGGCCAGCCAAGCTCAAGCTCGAAAACATGGATGCTGACGCCGCTCGCAAGACCCGCTCCGTACTAATGATGATGGGTCCGCTGATGCACGATTACGAAAGCTTTGAGATCCCTTATGCTGGTGGCTGTAAGCTCGGTAGTCGCACGGTCGCGCCCCACCTCTACGCTCTAGAAGAGTTTGGCGTTGGCATCGTTGCCACGCAGGGCCACTACAAAGTAAGCGTCAAGAAGAAGCCAGCCGGCCGGGTCGTCCTATACGAAGCTGGCGACACCGTAACCGAAAATACTCTCTTTGCTGCCGCCCGTACGGCCGGCGAGACAATTATCGAGTTCGGCACAACCAACTACATGGTCCAGGATGTCGCCTTCTTCCTGCAAAAACTTGGCGTTAAGGTTGAGTTTGGTCGTGGTACCTCCATCAAGATTACCGGTGTACCACACATCAAGAAGAACGTCACCTACACACCAACCGAAGACCCGATTGAAGCCATGTTCTTTACTTCGGCCGCTATTACTACCAACTCCAGCATCACCATTCGTCGTGTTCCTATCTCGTTCATGAGCCTCG
Source organism: uncultured bacterium (assembly GCA_963815935.1). GTDB lineage: Bacteria > Patescibacteriota > Saccharimonadia > Saccharimonadales > UBA4665 > JARIHD01. The sequence continues at coordinate 208,125 of CAWFIL010000008.1, read as the reverse complement.
AGCTACTCAAACTCAAAAAGATGGGTCTCAAGTTTGATGTTAGCGACCGCTATAAGGCTGAAAACGGCAAAATTGATCTGGTTGACCTAACCATCCACAAACACAACGGCACCCTCCGTGCCTTACCCGAAAAGATTCACTCCGCTGCCTATCCAGGCATTAACGCCGACAATCTGCCATACTTCGTGCCAATTGCCGGAGTCGCCCAGGGACGCACGCTCATCCACGACTGGATGTATGAAAACCGCGCCATCTACTATACCGAGATGACCAAAGTCGGTATGCAAGTCGAACTTGCTGACCCACACCGTCTGTACATCCAGGGGCCAACCAAGTTCAGCAAAGCCGACGTCGTTTGCCCGCCAGCGCTTCGTCCAGCTAGCCTATTACTCATTGGCATGCTCGCAGCCGACGGAATTTCGACGTTACGCAACGTCTACACTATTAACCGCGGATATGAAGATCTGGCCGAACGGCTAAACTCGCTCGGTGCTAGCATCCAAGTCTTCCACGACTTCTAGGCCGCGGCTGCTTCGCGCAGTCCACCCATTGCAGGACGCTCAACTATCTTTCCGTTGGCGTCCTGTTTTGTTGGCGCGTCATCGCCTATGCCATACTCTGGCGTCGTCGTAAAGTAATACTGGTTACTGGTAGCGCCCCAGAGGTTGAAGCCGATACAATTAGGTGCCTTCATGCAAGCTTCGAGCAACATACTATAGACATCACTTTGTGTCTGCGGGTCACCATTTTCGGCAACGCTGGCCTCCGAAATACGCACCTTTACGCCTAGTTTGGCGAATTGGGCGAATACTTTTGTCAGATCACCGCCGTAAATGCCATCCATGACGCCATTGTCGTTCAGCGTGCCTTCGTCAAAGTGGGCCTGCAGCCCCACAAAATCAATCGTTCTGGGCGGCAGGCTCTTGATAAGGTTTATCACCCCTGCCCGGCGATCGGCATCCGTCTCGATACCCCATTCGTTCAAACCGAGCAGCGCGCCAGGGTTGGCGGCACGCGCGGCCTTAAAGGCCTCAGCAATATACTGCGGACCAATCGCCTTATACCAGATAGTATTTTTATTGAGGTCTCCCCAGTTATCTGGGTCAAAGGGCTCGTTAACAACGTCCCAGTACGAGATGGCGCCGTGGCCGTGTTTACCGTCATACCGCGATACCACCGTCTGAATGTGAGCACGCATAATAGCAAGCGCCTGGGCCTGGCTGGCACCGTTTAGCGCCTTGTATAGCCATTCTGGATATGCCTCGCCAAATACTAGTGCATGGCCGTGGATTTTTAGGTCATGCTCGTTGGCAAACTTGACTAGTGCATCCAGCTCGGCAAATTGGAACTGGCCCCGCTCGGGCTGTAGTGCCTGAAACTTGGCTAGCGTCTCGGTTTCGATCTCATTAAAGTTTTGCAACACGAACTCGGTATACTGCGGGTCGGACATCAATTCCACCAAATCAACAGTGGTACCAATCAACTTATCGCCGTGACCGTGGGCAGCCGCAATCGAAGCCAGGCCGCTAGGGGATGGCTTGGCCGCTACGAAACCGGCAGCACTAGTGTCTACGATATCTACTTTGTTGCCACCGATTGGGTATACGTTAAAGCCAGCAACGTCAAATTGTTTGGTGGCACTTAGCCCAAACCAAACTCGATTACCAAGCACGGCTTTCTGCAGTGGTAGTGTCTGACCATTTACCACTACCTTCAGCTGATCGCCGGTTTGACCGACTGCAATATCAGCTGAGGCAGCTGCATGGTTTAGTTTCGTTTCGGTTTGTAATGGAGCTTGGCCGTCATTCCAAATGGTAATATCCGCTACCTTGTCGTTGATAGTTACATCAACACCTGGTTGGTGCTCAACGCGCTCATCAAAACGAATCGTCGGCGCGCTAAGCAAGGAGATCGTTGCCGGCCCCTGAATATTGGTCAAGCGGGCGGCAAAGCCAACACTGCCCGGCTGCGCTAGCTGAATATGTGGCCCATACAATACGACTGGCGGATTAGGCATATACCGCGGCTTGGCAGTCTTCATTTTCGGGAGGAGTGGTGAGTGTTGCTTCACCCGTATGCGCTACACGCAGCCCCCCATCTACCACCGTTACCCCCTGGGCAAACTGCCAGTTTGCACTTAGCACGTTTTGCTCATGTGATGCATCGAACTCTGGCAGTCCGCGGAGTGGCCCGCTTGCCTCAATGCCAGCCTGGGGCGACCCTTCACTCGTACTATGGCTGGTGCATCCCGCCAATACAAGGGCGCACAAACCGGTCGTGATAACTCGCCGCCAGGGACGCCTCTGTTGCCGGGGCGCTTCGGGGATAGCGGTCCCGGGTACACCAGCAGAAGAAGCCACCACAACCTCTTGAGCCTGTGCTCCACCAGATACCATCTCGGTCTCAACCACTTCCAACTCGCCGGAGGCAACAAGCGCTTCAATGTCACTACTAGGGTCTACAAATTCCATAGGGTCCTCCTGCTGCAGGCAGATTATGAAAGTTGGACTTGCTGCCCCGCCCGTTCGGGCGAAACCCAAGTACCTTGATGCAATGTTCTGCGCGTCATTTGGCGTGGGTGCAACAAACAGCGTACAATCGAAACGACCTGAACAGTATCCATTATATAGAAAGTGAAGTATAAGATAGGTGCATACAGGCTCATGGCGAGCTTGTGGCGAGGCGTGCTGTGCTCATCTGGCAAGATGGTTAGTAGCACATACCCGGTGATGGTTAGATAGGCGCCGATAAACAAGGCGAAAGTGTGGTAATGAATGCTCACATAGGCCGCGTAGCCAAGCACAAGTGGCTGCATAAATAGCATCGCCTCACTTACGAAAGCCATTGGCAAGCGGTACCAGGTGAGCGTCTTGCTGTACTTAGGGTCACGGCTGCCAATAAGGTGTGCGTGACGCAATAGGTTTTGTAGACTGCCCATCTTCCAACGATAGCGCTGTTTGAGCAGTGCCTTAAAGCTGTGCGCGCCCTCGGTCATTGCCACGACATCAACACCATATACAATGACATTAGCACGATTGCCCATGGCAACGATCTTCATACTAAGGCCGATGTCCTCAGTTGTTGTATCGGTGTCATAGTAACCGACTTGCTTCAGCACTTCGCGGCGGTAGGTCGAAGCCACGCCGCCTACAATAAACTCACAGTTGGCTACAGTGTAGAACTTCTTAGAGCGGTAGCCGATCATATGCTCAAACTTTTGGAGCAGGCCAAGAATAGACGGCTTGTCTATAAGCCTGACATTGGCAGCAACGCCCACGACTTGTGGGTTGGCAAAATAAGCAACCGCATTAGTGACTGCATCTTTGCGTAATACACAGTCAGCGTCAAGCGTCATTATCAGGTCACCCTTGGCATGCTGTTTGATGCAATAGTTTACGCCACCAGCCTTGCCGACCTGCTTGCGACGGTTCACAACACGTAGGTTAAACTTGGGGTACGCTTTTTGGTATGCAGTCAGTGCGGCACGAGTGTCGTCGCTGCTGTTGTCGTTATGTACAATCACCTCTAATTTGCGGTACTTGCTTTTACGGATCGACTCCATGCAGCGCTCTATTACCAGCGCTTCGTTGTGGGCCGGCACGATAACCGACACCAACGGGCGCGTGCCACGAGCCGGCTTAGCGGCAGCACGCCTAAAGCGACGCAGATCATAGAGATTCGCGCCGCCAACATATAGGCCAAGGTGTATGGTATTCACCATACTTACGACAATGAAGATTACATACAGCAGATACAACATCTTATTGCACATCCTTTAGGTCAAACGTAAACAACTGGCGGTTCTGGTACCAGACGCCCGAACAGGTCTGTACAGTCAGAATCGGTGGCCCCTGGTATTTGAAAAGCGAATCATCACTTGGGGTAGTCTCGAGTGCCCCCTTGAACACATAGGTAAAGACATGACCGTTGTCGGTAGTAATGATTGCTTCAGCCCCAAGCTTGATCTTGACCAAACTGTGGAGTACTTCGCGGCGGTTATGGCCGTACAGAAACGTATTGCCCTCGACGTTATTAGCCAGAGGAGTGTTTACGGCGTACTGCACTTTATTCTTGGTCAACGTCCAAGTCTGGGCCTTCACGTTATGGTAGCCGTCAATGACGGGAAGATCGATTTTCAGGGATGGGATTTGGATGCGAACCGGCTTGCCTTCAATACGGGCAACGGTCTGTTCGGTATTGCTTGTACTCGGCTTGGAGGGGGTAACAAAGGGTGAGGCGGCAACTTTCGGCACAGCCGCGCTTTCGCGGGCCTGTAGGAATGAGGGCAAACCCAAGCCCACCCCGACGGCAATCAGGATAAGTCCGGTTATTAGCCATAGAAGTCGCTTTTTCATAGCCGCTTTCAAAAAAGTAAGGCGCCCAAACTTACAGATGAGCGCCTACTTTATATTATTCTGACGAACAGGCGCTTAGGCCTTGCTAGCCTTTTTCTTGGCAGCCATGCGAAGCACGGTGGTAACTACGATAGCTACGCCTACCAACAGGGTAATGCCACCCGTTATAAGTGCTACGTTGCTGTTGCCGGTATTTGGCAAGAACTGCTCGCCCAGTACTTGTGGTTGGTACATGGATAGTCTCCCTTTATGGATTCCCTGAGTTCGGTCTCTTCACGCCTTGCTCAATACTCCACATTATACATATTGTTGACAGTTTGTAAATACTATACTATTACGTTTATGCTTAACTACGGTCGATCTGATATAATAGTGCGCACGCGGGTATCGTACAATGGCTTCGTATGCCAGCCTTCCAAGCTGGAGATGAGAGTTCGATTCTCTCTACCCGCACCAATTGCCTGCCCTGGTAGCTCAGCTGGATAGAGCAGAGGACTTCTAAGCCTAAGGTCGTTGGTTCGAGTCCAACCCGGGGCACCACATAAAAGAGATCTAGTACTAGATCTCTTTTACTGTAGACATCATCTATATTTAATGTTCTAACATCATAATAGTAGATTTATCTCTTGAAAAGTGCTACAGTAGTCATGTTAATTTTCAGTTTTTGGCGGATGTAGCTCAGCTGGTTAGAGCGCTGGATTGTGGCTCCGGAGGCCGTGGGTTCGAACCCCATCATTCGCCCCAAATAAAATAACCATGTGTTTGCATGGTTATTTTATTTGTCCGAAAGAATACGGTCTATTGGCCCAAGATCTCGTCTATAGCTTTACCGACAGTCGTTACCGCAATGCCACTTTTATGTAGCTGCTCCATCTGGTCGGTAAACTCCTTAGAGGTGACTGTTGTACGTGATGGTGAGTTGTCTTCAACGCGGTGGTATACGAGTATCAGCCACCCCCGCATCCTCTGCGTTTCGTCCAGAACAGCCTGTAGGCGCTGTGGGTTAGTCTTGTTGTCTACATAAAACGTTTTGAGGTTGTAAGCGTCAAAATTCTGCTTAGTATTGATCCCGTCGCCCCCACCCCTGCTACTACGGAAATAAGTGTGCGTTAAGGCCTGTACGCCTGCATCGTCATAGCCACTGGTTGGTGCAAAATCGATATTCGTTTGATGCAACTGTTTTACAAAATAGTCATGAGCGAGCAGTAGTTGGCGCTTTAGCAACCGGGTGTTAAGCGTCGTGAGGTCAACATATTCATTACCTTCGGTCGCTAGCTGATTCCCCGACTTGATCAGGCTTTGCAGGTCAGCCCCCGTTAGAAAAGCAGGCTCTTCGACGGCAGCAGGGTTGATATAAAAGGTTCCTTTGTAGTTTAGATAGTCCATGATGCGTGCCGCCGTGTTATAGCCCGACTCCCAGCCATCGTCAAAGCTTATCGACACGAGTGGACGTTTAAAGTGCCGGATGCCGGGCTTCGTCAAGTCATCAACTCTATAGTTGTCGGTATCAAGCGTACCGCCACCCTTAAGCACCGCATTAAGGGCTACTGTCTTGGCCCCTTCAGGGGCCTCCGCGTACACCGTCGTGCTAGTCCAATTGCTAGCAGGTGGCAAGTTTGCTAGCGTCGCAAACGAGCGACTGCCGTCCTCCATTACATATTCTGCTACAAGTTGTGCGACAGTAGTGTCGCAACGATAGTCAAGCGTGAGCGAAAGGTACTGTCCACCTTCAGAATCAAGCGGCTTGTGTTCCCACTTGGCCTCACCATCTTTGTAGTTAGACAATCTAACGCGTAAGTATCGGCTGCCGTCCTGCTGTATGTAGGATAGTTCTGGGCTATTGTTGCCAGTGTAATACCGACCCCAGCCAACTGGCGTATCGCCCTGTTGGTCGGCAAGGTCACCGTTAGCAAGAATGTTAGTGGTAGTGACTGTTGGAGTATCCGGAAGATACACACTGCCGTCGGCGCGTTTTTCCACAAACGCCTTGTCGACAGTAAGCTCACCCTTAGCGGCCAGCTTGTAGTAAAATTGTACCCGCTGCGTATTGGCATCCGTAAGAAACGCCAGGCTGTCGGTGGTCCAGTCATTTGCGTCACCGTACTGCTTTACAACCTTGAGTTTGCTCGTCCCGTCCTTATAGTAAAACTTCGCCAGTAGCCAAAAAGGCACAGTCGAACGGTAGTATCCCTTGTAGAAGTAGGTCGTTGCTGGCTGCACCTGCACCAGGGGGCTCTCGACATCAAGACTACCGCCGGTGTATGTATCGACCACCAGTTGTAGTGCCTTCCCCCCGCCATACCCTTTAACTGGCTGCGGAAAATAACTTAACGTGTCGCTGGCCTTAACCGTCCAGCCAGACGGCACACCACCATTAGCCCGATCTTCAAAATCACCACCCTGCAGTAGATTATGAGCAGCATGGTCGGGTATGTTGACAGCCCGCATGTACATTGACCAGCCAAACCAGCCAATGGCAACCATAGGCAAAATAATCATCAGTGGATTCCGTAACAGTATCCGCAGCCGTTTGCCCATCCTACTACCCCGCTACTATTTGTTTACCAACCCGTTGTGGCGATACCCACGTACTTACCTTATCTTTACCCGTTATCAGCTTGCGCGCCCTAAATAAGCACTTCACTACTGAGGTAAATTGAATAATATCCATTATGTAAAACACAAAGTATACAACTGGTGCATACATGCTTAGACGCAATCGGTTCCATCCTCGGATATGTTCGTCGAACCATAAGTTTATGAACGTATAGGCCGTAATGGTAATATATGCACCAACCACAAGCTGCAGACTCTGTTCGCTAAAGCTGATATAGATAACGTAGCCCCAAATAACAGGCGCAAATAAGATCGCCACCTCGCTCAGCAACACCATTGGCATGCGATAAAATGTGAGCCGACGCGTGAAACGCCTGTCAAGATTAAATATGAGATGTTTGTACTTAATAACATTCTGCAAGCTGCCATACTTCCAGCGAAAGCGCTGACGCAGCAGGCCCTTGAATGATTCCACGCCTTCGGTCTGTGCAGTAACGTCCGCCGCATACACGATGCGATTATGACGGTTGCCTTTGCTGCTGACAATCTTGATACTCAAGCCAATGTCTTCGGTAAGCGTGTCGGTGTCATAATAGCCTACCTCGCGCAGGACATCCATGCGATACGTAGACGCCACGCCGCCAACCACAAATTCACTTTTTGTAAGAGAGTAGGTCTTCTTGGATCGGTAGCCAATCATATGCTCGAACTTTTGCAGGACGCCCAGAGTGGTGTGCTCCTCTATAATCCGCACATTAGCGGCAATACCCACAATGGTCGGGTCTTCAAAATAGGCGACAGCATTGGCAATAGTGTCTCTATCGAGGATCGAGTCTGAATCGAGAGTCATAACCAGCTCGCCCTGGGCTTTGCGACGTAGCGCGTAGTTGAGCGCACCGCCCTTGCCCACATTTTTACGCCTTCGGATGAAGCTAATATTATAGGCAGGATGACGAAGAATGTAGTCTTTGACCAATCGCGACGTACTGTCAACTGACGCATCGTCCACTACAATTATCTGGGTGTTAGTGTGCGTATTGGCACACACCGAATCGAGGCATCGCACGATAACCTTTTCTTCATTGTGGGCAGGTATTAGGACCGATACAAGCTTGTTGCTGCCGTTGTAGCCAGCTACCCTCAGACGATGGCGACGCCTAAACTGCCAAACATCGTAAAAGTTTGCTCCTACAAGGTAAATACCAAAGTGAACGACATAAAGGGTACTAACTACTGCAAATATACAAAAAACGACATATTCGAAGCTCACACCTGCTCCTGCAATTGCCGTTTGGTCCGACGCTCGTACGTGAACTTAGCCGCAAAACGAAGAAGTGTCGTAAATACTACCGTTATCCAACTAACGGTACTTATGAGTGCAAGAAACACGATAAGCTCTTGCAGGCTATGGTGGTAGTAGAGAGATGCTACGGAATATAACACGGTAGGACACGTCACTCTGTTAACGGAAAATACAACAAACCCTCACCTGGATTCTGACTAATGGTAGCATCGTATAGCCATAACCACAACGACATTTCATAGCTAGTGCCTGTGGAAAACATTTCGCGTACAGCGTACAATAGAACGGTTAGGAACTCGCAGTATGCTCACTTCTACCCGATTCAAAAAACGGCCCGTTTACAGACCTAGCCTAGTCCTAGTCGTTACCCTACTACTACTCGCATGCATTACGGGAGGCCTATACATGTTCCGTTCGCCCGACACGACCAACCTCAAGGCAGTCCAGAAGACACAAGTCGTAAAACAGCAGTCCGACCTCCTAGCCGGCCAATGGCAATATTTACCAGGCAGCAGTAAACAAAAAGACGGGCTGCATATTACCGCCACCAATGCTGCCATTGTTGAGCAGGATGGGTCCGGCGGACAAGCCAACCCGCCCATCAACTTGTTTGGCACACACCTCGCGCAGCTAAGTGATTTCAAGCTACAAGCCCAAATAGGCCAACGGCACGGTGACGCAACGCTGCAACTGTACGGACAGACGCCTATCATTGCCGATGAGTTTCGTATCGAACGCAAAAGCGTCGAGATCACATTGACCGATACCACCGTGCGGCTACGGCTTTGGGATGGGTCCGGCCAAAGCCCTGTCGTCACACAATCGTGGCCCTACAGCCCCAAGACCAGCACCCAACTTACGGTCAGCAGCGAACACGGACAATTGACGCTCGGTGTCGACGGTACTACTATCGGCTCGGTTGCTTCGCGCCAGGTGTTCAGCGATCAAAGCCTGTGGTTTGGTATGAGCGCAAGCAACAGCTGGGTACTCGGTGGGCTCCAAGCTACGCCGCTCAACGGTACAACGCTCGCGACCGCCGACAGTTCGACGCAAACGGTGCCGACTGTTACTGATGGGCTCCAGCAACTGGCTGCCAAGAAGCGCCCAGGATTTACCATCGGCGCCGCCATGGCACTCGGTCCCGCCGTGTCAGATCCCGCATACGCCCAAGTTGCATTCGGTGGCAACTTCGGTGCCCTCACTACCGAAAACGCGCTTAAGTGGCAATTTGTCCACCCGCAGCCGAATCTGTACACGTTCCAGGAAGGCGACGCTCTTGTGGCGCTTGCCAAAAAGAACGGCATGGCGGTTCATGGACACACGCTCGTGTTTGGAGAGGCAAACCCGCGCTGGGTACAAGACCTGCCGACAGCGACCGACAGCGACAAAGCCAAGGTCAAGCAGGTCATGCTGGACCATATCCGTACCGTCGTAGGCCATTACAAAGGCCAGATTGCCACATGGGACGTTGTCAACGAACCGTTAGCCGATTATGACGCTTTCGACAGCAGCAATGGACACATTTTACGCCAACACAAATGGTACCAAGCGATGGGTGAAAGCTACATAGGCGAAGCCTTCAATGCCGCACACGCCACCGACCCAAGCGCCAAGCTATTCATGAATGAATATGGGCTCGAGGAAGACGGCGACCGCTGGGATGCATTCCTTCAATTGGTAACAAAGCTCAAGTCAGAGGGGGTACCGATCAATGGCGTAGGATTCCAGACCCATGTATATGACGCATCAGACCGTATAGACGGCAACGTCCTAACTCAGCACATGAGACAACTCGCTAAGCTGGGATTGGTCTCACGCGTCTCAGAGAACGACGTGTATTCAGACGACGGGCAAGGCACGCAGGCACAGCAGTACGGCGAAGTACTACGAGCGTGTCTCTCCCAGACAAGCTGCATTGGCTACACCACCTGGGGAGTATCAGACAGGTACGATACATACAAAGACGACAACGGCACAATTGCCTACGGCCAGGACTTTTTATGGGACAGCAGCATGCTTCCCACGCCGTCAGTCGCCAAACTTCAGTCAATACTTAAGTAACCACATAACGGGGGAGGGCGCATGGGGGGCAGACGCGCAATAGCACGACGGCTTTTAGCCTTAGCCGCCGGACTAGCGATCGTGCTGACCGGCGCTCATATGCGTACCGTTATTGCAACTTCGGTCAGTAATATCAGCCCGGAGCCTCGAGTAAGTTTTACGTTCGACGACGGGCTGAGCAGCGACCTGACGCGCGCAGCACCAATCTTGGCCAAATATAACTTCCCTGGCACGGCCTATATCATCACCAACTGTGTCGGGTCTAGTGGCACGTGCCCAGCAAATCCGCGGACAAGCTACTTAACCTGGGCCCAAATTACGGCTCTACATGAGCAGTACAACTGGGAAATTGGCTCTCATACCGCAAGCCACCCCTCACTCACCAACCTCTCACCAGCCAGACAAGAAGCAGAGATGTCCAACAGTAAACAAGTATTATCAAAACACGGTTTCAATGCCGTGGGCTTTGCCAGTCCATATGGCGACTACACACCCCAAACGATTGCACTCAGCGCCAAGTACTACCAATCCCACCGCGGATTCTGGGATAAGGGCGACAACCGCTGGCCGTACAATGAATACCTGCTCTCCGTACAACAGTTGCAAGCCATCACACCGCTACAACAAGCCAAACAGCTAGTAGACCAGGCCATTACACACAAACGCTGGCTAATATTTGTCTTTCACGACATCAAGGATACTCCCAGCATCAATCCCGATGACTTTGAGTTTGCGGCCAGCGAACTCGACCAGCTTGCTGCGTATATCAAGCAACGCAACGTCAATGTGACAACCATCGATCACGGAGCAGTCACTAGCAACGTCAACCTGCTAGCCAACGGAGGGTTCTCCACCGGCCTCTCGCAAGGGTGGACGACCGATACGCCAAGTGGCGTACGACATGATACTCATGGGCATGGCAGCTTTCCGGAACCAAAAAATTCACTCCTACTAACAGCCGGCGGTAAATCGGTGCATGTGTTTGCGCCACCGATCGACGTTGATGCCCGCAATACATACATGGTCAAATCATTCTTGAATGTCACAAAGATAGCCGCAGGCGAAGTTGGCTATTACATAGACGAATTTGACGATCAGGGAAGGTGGCTATCTGGTCAGTGGAAAAAAACCGAAACTACCGCATTCGCCGAAAACATAAACTTCGCCTACACACCGACATCGTCACAGGTACACAAAGCCCGGCTCCAAGTCTACGTAACACCTGGCTCGGGCATCCAGGCTTACATAGATAGCTTTCAGTGGTTCCCCATGAAGCAAGAGTAGGTTCTTGCTATACTTAGCCGTAAGGACATATAAAGGATTCGGAACGCATATGAAGAAGCTCTTGCACTTTATTCGTGAGTACCGCCTATTTGCGTTGGCACTCATTACATCAATTATAGCGTTGGTGTTTGACATGTACGGCCTCGACACCGCTGCGCACTGGATACTCATTGTTGTAGCTGGTAGCGAGGTACTCCCGTTGCTCTGGGGGATGGTCGACGATCTACGCCAAGGCAAATATGGTGTCGATATATTGGCCGCAACCGCTATAGTCGCATCAATTGTGATGCATGAATATTGGGCTGGTATGGTGATCGTACTGATGCTCACGGGCGGTGAATCATTGGAGGACTATGCCGAACATCGTGCCAAACGCGAGCTTGACGCCCTACTTACCCGTTCCCCGCAAAAGGCCCGCATCTTGCGCGGCACCCGCGAGATCGAAGTTAAAGTTAGCGAAGTTAAGACTGGTGACAAGATTGTCATTAAGCCGGGTGAAGTCGTACCAGTGGATGCCCGCATCTTGGAAGGCACCGCAGGCTTTGACGAATCAAGCCTAACCGGCGAAAGCCTGCCCGTCGTCAAGCAAGTAGGCCAAGACATCCTTAGTGGCTCAATCAACCAAGACGGCGCTATCGTAGCCGAAGCTCTCCACTCAGCCGAAGATAGTCAATACCAACAGATTATTAAGCTGGTGCAAGCAGCTTCAAAAAGTCAAGCGCCGTTTGTGCGGCTGGCCGACAAATATGCCATACCCTTTACGGTGGTCTCGTTTGGTATTGCTGGCATTGCCTGGGCCCTTAGCGGCGAATCGATCCGCTTCCTCGAGGTATTGGTGGTAGCAACGCCCTGCCCACTTATCCTTGCCGCGCCAATCGCCATCATCTCGGGCATGAGCCGCTCCACAAAACACGGCATTATCATCAAGACAGGAAGTGCTCTCGAAAAGTTAGCCGAGGCAACCACCTTTGCTTTCGACAAAACCGGAACCCTCACGCAAGGCAAGCCTGTCGTGGACCAGGTCATGACCTACAACGGCTTTAAGCGTACTGACGTACTCGGCTTGGCCGCTGCCCTGGAGCAAAGCTCCAACCACATCCTAGCCCAGGCCATCATCAATAAAGCCAAAGATGGCCACGTGCCTTTGGTCAAAGCCAAGCACGTCCGCGAACTTGCCGGCAATGGCCTAATCGCTAGAGTGGGCGCCCGCGAAGTATTGGTAGGTCGGCTGGGCTTATTGAAAGACTACGACATAGACATTCCTAAGCAGTTCGACCCCGAGGACGTCCAGTCGACCGCAGCCTTTGTCGCCATCGACAACCGGCTGGCTGGTGTCATCACCTTCCGGGACGAACTACGGCCCGAAACAAAGCAGACACTAGAGCAGCTCCGCTCCATGGGCGTCAAGCACATGCTGATGGTCACCGGCGACAACAAGCGCGTCGCCAAGGCTATTGCCAAAGCGGTAGGCATTAAGCAATTCTATGCCGAGGCCCTGCCTGGCGACAAAATCCGCGCCATTGAAGACCTGCCCGACCGACCGGTCGTTTTTGTGGGCGACGGCGTAAACGACGCACCGGTGTTGACAGCGAGCGAACTCGGCATCGCGCTGGGCGCCAGAGGCTCAACAGCCGCCAGCGAATCTGCCGACATCGTCATTATGCTCGACGATCTAAACCAGTTAGCCGTTGGCAAGAAGATCGCCAAACGCACGTTCTTTATCGCCCAACAGAGTATCCTACTGGGGATCGGCATGAGCGTCGCTTTGATGCTCATCTTCTCAACTGGTAAGTTCAAGCCCATCTATGGTGCGGCGATTCAGGAGCTAGTGGACGTTGTGGTTATCTTCAACTCCCTGCGTGCCCATGGCAAGTTCGGGCCAAAGCCTAAGGCTAACAAAAAGCTACACGCCGCTCGTTAGAACTACGGCAATCAACATTGGCATAACTAAGTTGTCCGTACCCTGAACGGCCAGATTCTCGGCGGCCGTCGCCAAGAATGGCAGCCAGAGCACCGTAGTAAAACTGGTCGTTGAGTGTGAAAACGTTACGTAGGCAATCAGAATACAGAACGAAGATATCCAAAACGCCGTGCTGCCGGCGATGCTCTTGGTCTTGCCGAACACCTTATAGCTGTTGCTATCCCCCCACCCTAGGCCGATAACCGCCGCGAGCCCGTCTGCGATGCTCAGGTGCAGCATCGCCGCCATAAATACCCATTTGGTAGTGCTAATAAGCGCCAGCATGCCAATCACAATTGCAAATAATAGCTCCCCCGTCATATTGCGCTTAACGGCGTGGATCGATCTAAAGATGTTCAATTTGACCGAGAGCGCCACGACTACAAAAAAGGCCAGGCTCAGCAACTGGATAGACCGCCAACTTAAAAAGAACGGCCAGAAAGCGACAAAACTTCCGACCGCTACGTGCACTAACTTGCGCGTCAGCTCGGCATGTATTTCTTTGGCCCGCGACAGCCACTCAGCAAAGACAAGGATACAAAAAGTAACTAGGACGACGGCAATCGTAGCTAACATGCTCTCATTGTAGCACCGCCAGCAAGCCCGCTTTTTACCCAAGCAGCAATTTGATGGCGCCCACCGCGCGCTCGGTACCCCGTCTGTCTTGCTTGCCAAGGCTCGCAGTCAACTTGATAACCTGCACCATCGCCCGGCGCAAGGCAATCTTTTGATGCATAGCCTCACTGGTGTCGCCGTACGTATCCAGGGCAGACTCAAGCATTACCTCATCGTTAAGATTTACAAAATCTTTTGCGGGATCGCTGCGGCAGACATCACCAAAGTCAATCACACCAACGCCATCCTCAGGGCTATAAAAGATATTGCGGAACCCGAAATCCCCGTGGCACAAGCGCTGTTCGGCCCCAAGCCGCGCCAGCTGTTCCGGCCAGACCTCATAGACCAGATCGTGTAGCCTGGCTTGCTCTGTGGCCGCAAACAGTCCTTGGCTCAGCGCCACCCCTTTCTCGTACCAGTTTTGTAACTGGCTTATCTCTTCTGTAATGCTCATGTCCCGCGCCGTAGGCAACTCAAGCCCATGAAACCGCTTCAAAAACGTGCCGAGCTGCCGGCCAATCCGCTGCTTGGCCGGTTGGTCCAGAGTCATAAGCAAATCGCCCACGGCCCGGCCCGGAACACCTTTGTAGCCAAAGTAGGCGTTATCTGGGTGTTGCCATGCGACCTCGGGGATATGCACCGTGTGCGTAGCGGCGGCTAATTTTAGGGCAGCAACCTGTGCGGCGTACCTACCCCGTATTTTCTCGGATCGTGGAAACTTAAAAATATACTGGCCGTCGTGCACGATGTAGGCCCGGCTATCCCAACCTTCATCATTCAACACTATCGCTGCATCGTCTACGTGTGCCAGAGTACGGACAAGCGCTCGCTCTTGGTCGATGGTCGCTGGCGATGTCGTTTGTGGTGTCATGGTGCTAGTGTATCAGGTACTGGCAATAAAAAAGACCATCGCAAAGATGGTCATCTTTATTTGGTCGGGGCGACAGGATTTGAACCTGCGACCTCAGCGTCCCGAACGCTGCGCGCTACCAAGCTGCGCTACGCCCCGTACTTCTCGTTCAATTCTAGCAAATCCTGCTAACAAAGTTAAACCCTGATTTTATAATTTTTGCAAACAGACCGGCACATGTTTAAATATAGGCCTATGACGTTGTTAGCCGAACGGCCGCCTCGTATCCACGAGGGTGATATGGTATTTGAGCCCTGGATTGGTGCTGCAACTATCCACACCCGCACCGCTCAGTTGGTCGGGCATCTCGCCACTCGTTTTGGTGGCGAACCAGTGCGCATTATCCCCGTACTTCGTGGCGCTCATGAATTCAGCAATCTACTGACAGACATGTTGGCCGCGTCACCAAACGCACCAAGCAGCATCACGGTCGATCCTATACGTGTTAAGAGTTACGCCGGCACAGCATCACGCGAGCTGCGTTGGCTACAGTATCCCTCCCAGGCTGCAAACCCGTTGGTCCATGATGTGCTGGTGGAGGACATCGCCGACAGCGCCCGCACACTTACCGCCGTCGAAGCCGCCCTCGGCGCACAGGCTGCTGCCTCGCTAACCACGGTCGTTATGCTCAATAGACCCGCCGCCAGGGCGCCCGAAACAGTCGGATACCAGCCATCACTTGTCGGTTTTGAACTCGATGATCCAAATGCCTGGGCCATCGGCTTCGGGCTGGATCTCGATGAACAGTATCGTGATCTGCCCGATATTTACGGTCGGCTCGGGCCAACAGGGCAAACCCCGCCGCCATTCCGCATACCCGAACTATCCTGACTACTCAGTTGATGCAACGTACTGCTTCTGCGCCTCTTTCGCCAGTTCAATACATTCAGTAGGATCATAGCCCAGTTCATTGCACCAACGGACTGTCGAGAAAATCATGTTGCCCAGTTCTTTCTTGAGTTCGGCAGCGTTCACAATCTTGCCCTCTTGGCCGCTTCGGGCTTGCCTGCAGATGTCACCATAGATAACACCCATGAGCACAGTTACCTGCGGTAGGCTTTGCTGCTTACCGTCCCAAATGGCTTTAGCTTCTTCGAGTAGCTCTTCGATCGTCATATGTATTCTCCTTATACAGGTATTGTAGCAACACCGAGCATAAGCGTTAAATGCACAACATGTGGTGTTTTGTCATTGACCCAGACGCTATATATATTAATATGGAGGTATGAGAGACTTAAATACAAACCACAAAAAATCAATGACGATCGTGCTCGTGCTACTGGCTCTGGTAACAGCCGGAACCGCTAGCATCCTACACGTAGTCGATAATCATAAACCGAACACGACACCTCCGAAGCAGGTAGCCGTAACTAAGCACGCCGTCAAAGCAGCCACCGTCGTCCAGTTCACAGCCCAGGCCGACAAGACGGTTTTGGAGCAGCTCAAACAAAAGGCGAACGTCGTAACCAAAGACTCGCAATACGGACAATACGTTGACAGTATTGATGGCATCAAAGGTGGCACCGACGGCAAATTCTGGGGCTATTACGTCGATGGACAAATGGCGAACATCGGTGCAGGGGAGTACAAAACAAAGGGTGGAGAAAATGTTGTATGGAAATTCGAGTAAACAAGCTGGCGCTACTAGCCTTAGCGCTCATTATCCTCGGCGTCATACTGCGCGTTGTACCGCATACTGCCAACTTTGCGCCAATTGGCGCCATTGCCCTATTCGCGGGTGCGGTCATGAACAGGCGGTATGCCCTGTGGCTACCACTAGTCATTATGATCGCCTCCGACCTGATCATCGGTCTGCACCCGCTCATTATGTATACCTGGGGGGCCTTCTTGCTGATTGGTCTGTTTGGCACCTCACTCCGGGGCAAGCCCAACTGGTTTAGAGTGCCCGTTGGCTCCCTTAGTGCTTCGCTAATCTTCTTTGTAGTATCAAATTTTGGCGTCTGGATAGAGGGGCGTCTGTACCCGGCAACCTGGCAAGGTCTGGGTGACTGCTTTTTGCGTGCCCTGCCTTTTTGGCGGTCAACGCTTGTGTCAGATCTGAGTTTTAGCGTCCTCTTTTTTGGGCTATACGCCGTGGCAAGTCACCGGCTCACTGGCAGCCTCACTCTACGGCTCACACCAGCCAAACAAAAAGCCGGCGCCTAGGCGTGAACTTTACGGATAGTAGCGTGCAAAAGGTCACGCTCGTGTTCGGTTAGCTTGTCGCACCCAAGGCGTATAGGCATAGCGTTCATGATCCGTTCGATGATTTCCTTGCCTCTACTGGTGACCACCAGCTTCTTAGCCCGACGGTCGCGCTCACTTTCACGGCGTTCTACCAAGTGCTGAACAACCAAACGGTCAACAAGGCCAGTCACATTGGAGGCGTCACAGTGCAAGGTCTCAGCCATAAGCCCCATACCCATCTCGGGCTGTTTATCAATGACATACAAAGCAGCAACCTGCATTTGCGTTAGACCTTCGTCTTCGGCCAAATCTTTAATGCTTTGCTTAACGATAGCAAGCAAGCTGAACAAGTCGGCACATGTTTGCTCTGGACTAATACTCATAACACTTGTATTATAACACAATCCAGAAAATACTTGATAGTATCAAATATTTATATATACTATTACTTTGTAACCTCAACTAATCACGAGCAGGAGGCTCATTAATGATTGAAAAAGTAAGACATAAGGGGCTAGCACTTGCCGTCTTGGCTGCTGCGCAGTTTATGGTGATCCTCGATGCGACCATCGTAAACGTTGCCCTGCCCGCTATCCAGAAGGCGCTCGGCTTCACCACCGACTCGCAGCTACAATGGGTGGTCACGGCATATGCGCTGGTCTTTGGTGGTTTTTTGTTGCTAGGTGGACGCTTGTCCGACCTCTTTGGTAGGCGGCGTATCTTTATCGCCGGCGTTGCCCTATTCGCACTCGCGTCTATGGCCGCCGGTTTCTCGCAAAACCCGACCCAGATGATTGCATTCCGCTCTCTACAGGGGCTCGGTGGTGCACTGTTGGCACCCTCAGCGCTATCACTAGTGCTGACCATCTTTAAGGAAGGCCAGGAGCGTAATCGCGCACTTGGTATCTGGAGCATGATCTCCGGTGGTGGTGGCGCCGTCGGTCTGTTGCTCGGTGGCGTCCTTACCCAGTACGTTGACTGGCGCTGGATCTTCTTTATCAATATCCCCATTGCAATTGCCGTACTCGTAAGCGCAATGTCGTACGTACCAAAGAGTAAGCCAAGCGAAAAACAACGCATCGACTATGCGGGCGCAGTCACCGTTACTGGTGGCCTGATGAGCTTGGTATACGCACTAGCTCAAGCCCCCGAAAAGGGCTGGGGCAGCAGCGCAACCCTTGGTTTCTTCGGCGTAGCGGCTGCCTTGCTGATTGCCTTCGGGGTTATCGAGTCGACCGTCCGGCACCCGTTAGTCAAGCTCAGCATTTTCCGTCGCCGCAATGTTACAGGTGGTAGCATTATGCAGGTGCTGATGCCAGCTGCGCTATTCGGCATGTTCTTTTACCTGTCGATCTATTTGCAGCAAGTTCTGCAATACTCGCCAACCAAGACTGGTGCCGCGGATGTACCGTTCACACTAGTCCTGATTGCCGTTGCCGGTGTACTATCTAGCCGCCTGGCTAAGATTAATCCCAAGGCAGTCCTGACTATCGCACCACTTGTAGTAGCTGCCGGGTTGCTGTACTTCGCCCGGATTCCAGTACACGCCAACTACCTGACCGACATCCTACCCGGCATTGCCCTGATGGCAAGCGGTATGGCTGCCGTCTTCGTAACCGTAACCATGGTGACTACCAGTGGTATCTCGCACGAAGAGTCTGGCTTGGTATCTGGCCTGCTTAACGCTGGCCAGCAAATCGGTGGTGCAATCGGCTTGGCCGTGCTGAGTGTTATTTCGACCTCAGTCACCAAGAGCGACATCGCCGCCGCACACGGCGCACCGTCAGCCATGCTGACCGCAACCGTACACGGCTTCCAGCGCGGGTTCCTGGCTGCAGCATTCTTTGCTATAGCCGCCAGCCTGGTTGCTCTAACCATCCTAAAGGTCCACAAGGCCACTAAGGACGACCTCGACCAAGAGGCCGAGACCGAAGCCGAGTCACTAGCTGCCATTCCTGGCGTTTAGCTAAACTCCGCTTTGCAGCAAAAGACCAGCCTACACGGCTGGTCTTTTTAGATGCGTGGCTTATACTTTATCCCATGCTTAAGTACTCCGACCTGCGTGGCGCCGTCTTCGACGTCGACGAAACCCTACTCGACAACCATCCTGACGGTACTTCTTTTGGTTTGCACGAACAATCGCGCTTGGCGGCAGCCCATGCCGTTGGCCAACGCGTTCAAAGCCCTGGCCTCATTGCCTTTACACCCGAACAGAGCAGTCTAGCCTTTCGCGAGGCAAAACAACACACGCTGCACGCCGCCGTCTGGCAAATGCTGATCATGGCCGGCGAAACACCCGACCGCGACGTAGACCTGGCGCATCCACTACTCCTTGAAATCGTAGACCTCAAGGACAACTTGCACGAAGAATTACTACGCACCCAGGCGCGTGAGGTACCGGGCGCGCTACGCTTTGTACAGGGCATGGCATTGCGTGGCATTAGCATGTCAGTGGCTAGTACTGCTTGCCGCCGCGACATAGACGTCTTCTTTGAAATGAACGGTTTTGCGCCCTACTTCCCTGACAAAAAGATTATCTCCCGTGAGCGGTTTACACATCCCAAGCCCGATCCTGAACCGTTTAACCTGGCATTTGGTGTACTCGGCCTGCCCGAAGAAACGCGGGCGTATGTTGCCGCTTTCGAAGACGACCCGCGCGGTGTTGCCTCCGCTAAAGCCGCTGGCCTGTACACACTGGCAATCGCCACCCGCTACAGTCGCGACCAACTGGCCGCCCTGGATACCCCACCGGATATTATCTTTGACAGTTACGACGAACTTGACGCTCTGCTTGCTAGCGAGCGTTAAGCTGCGTCTGTAGTGTCGGCAGGAACTATATAGCCACCGCTCTGGTGGGCCCATAATTTGGCGTAAATGCCCTTGGGCTTCTTGAGCAATTCTTCGTGTGTGCCTACCTCGATAATGCGACCTTTGTCCATAACCACGATTCGGTCCATGCGCTGAATGGTGCTTAGGCGGTGCGCAATAACCAGGGCAGTACGACCTTTCATTAGCCGCCACAGCGCTTTTTGGATGTACTGTTCGCTGCGACTATCGAGCGCACTGGTAGCTTCGTCGAGCACCAGGATAGGCGCGTCTTTTAGCAAAGCCCGGGCAATGGCCACCCGTTGGCGCTGGCCCCCGGATAGTTTTACGCCTTTTTCACCAACCATGGTGTCGTAGCCATGCGACAGCTCGCCAACAAACTCGTCAACGAATGCAGTCTTGCCTGCCTGATGTATTGCTGCTTTGTTAGCACTCGGCTTACCGTATGCAATGTTGTCGGCAATGCTGCGGTGGAATAACAGCGGTTCTTGGGGCACGTAAGCAATCCGCGAACGCAAGTCTTTTTGGGACATGTCCCGGATGTCGACACCACTGACTGTAATGCTTCCTTCGGAGATGTCCATAAAGCGCAGCAGCAGCTTGGTCAGCGTGGTTTTGCCGCTGCCCGAGTAGCCGACAAAGCCAACTTTCTCGCCCTGCTCTATCTGCAAATCAAAATCTTTAATAGCAGCGACGCCATCAGGTGCATCGTCGTAGCGATACACTACGTCGTGCAGTGCTACGTCGAGCTTGGTGCTCTTTGGCAGACGCTCTGGCCTGACCGGATCGACAATCGTCGACCGAAGCAACATTGTTTTTACTGCCTGGTGAGCGCCGCTCATGATCGCCTCGTACGACTTGATCATATCGGCAATTTCCTGGGTAGCGTTCACCAACTTAATCACATACAGCTGTACCAAGACCACAATTGCGATCGTAATGGCGTGCTGTTGGTACAATCGTGCTGTCAGCAGTAGCAATATCGCCGTAGCGGCAGCTGTCAGCAACATTCGACCAACGTCTGCAGGAATCGACGTCATCCAAGACAAATACTGCAAGTGCACCTGTTTTTTGAGCGAAATATTGAGCCGCTCTTTCTCGTAATCTTCGGCAGCAAAGCTTTTGACGGTCACACCATGCCCGAGGGCATCGCCTACCACGCCAGCCAGGTCACTATTTGCTTCGCTCAGCAGCCGGCGATACTTTAGGCGCCACTTGCCAGTAGCGATCGTAAAGCTCAGCACCAAAATCATGCTAACAACCGTAACTACCGCCAGCAGCCACGAGTGCCAAGCAATAATACTAATACTGGTTACGACCAAGATCAGCTGCTTGGTCACACCATTCAGCACAAGAATAGAATATTCGTTGTAGGCGTCTTTGAGTCTGGTAGCCTGGGCACCCAAGGTGCCCAAAAACGTGTTGTTAAAGAACTCGTAATCTTTGCCCAGGTAGTTCCCAAATACCTCACGCTGAATGTAAGCCGTACCTTCCCGGCCGTTTCGGCAGATAGCAACGCCACCTACCGCCCACAGCACGCTATACAACACGCCAAGCAGCAACACTAGCAGCGCGTAGTGTCCGACTTGGTCAAAGTGCCTGGTGACGATCGCTTGAAGGCCGTAGGCGACTTCCAGCGGGATAAGTACGTTATACACCAGTAAGGCGGCGGGGCGTGTTAGCAACCAAATTATAAAGGTTGGGCGATCTTCGCCATTGGCTCGCCAAAAGAGTTTGTGGGTAGCACGGGCGACCTCTCGGTCGCGGGCAGTAAATGTGGACGACATAGGGTGAGTATACCATCGTCCATTCTGCCGATGTCAAAGAAAATGACCCGACGCTCGACGATACTTGAATTATTCGATAGTGTCAAAAAAACGTGGAGAGGATACAAACAGACAGAACAATACAGAGGTGGATAGATCGGCAAATGCCGGTCAGATATACACCAACTCTGTACTCTTCTCTCTGTTTGTGGCCCCATCATCGCGGGATCGGACGAAGATTGAATCGGCGACTCAGCCGAACAATGCCCGCTCCAAGTTGAGGTACGCATCGACGACCGACTGGTCGGGGACGAGGTCCTCGGGGATCGACTCGCCTGCATCGATTGCCATGCGGCACCGCTCGGCAAGACTGTCCAGGAAGGTGGCCGAACGCGCACAGGCTACCTGCAGCAGGATGTTCCCCTCGAGAATCTTTGTGAGCAACCGGCGCTCGCCGAACGTCATCTGCTCGGGCACAGGTATGTGGTGACCGATCCGGACGTGCTCGATGTGTTGCGCGATCAGGTACGGGTCGCAGTCGTTCAGAAGTCGCGCCCGCAGCTTGCTGAAGTGCTCAGCGTCGGTGCCGTAACCCAGTACGTTTGTCACGAAACTGAGCATGGCAGCTTGCTGGTCGGGAGAGACGCAGCTCTCGATTGTTGCCCGGGGCTCCTCGGTCGTACGCGACGGATCCGTGAGCCGGCGCCAGATAATCAGGCCAGCTACGAGTATCGCGAGTACGACGAGGGCGGCCACGATGGCAACCCCTATTCCAAACACGGCAATACCTCACTTCCCCATCTTCAATGATGCTCCCTTAACAGAGAGAGTGTGCATTCTGATAGCACAAAGATGGACAACCAATACATGATTTCGTTCATGTACTCGTTGTCCACCTTGTGTCTGTCTGTTTGTCAATGTGCTTTGAGGTCATACGATCGACAAAGTTGTGTAATTATACCATGAATTGGACCACTGCCTCTCTTTATGCGCTTAGATAAAGAAAAAAGAGCTACCGTTTAGTAACTCTTTTTTCTTGGTCGGGGTGAAAGGACTCGAACCTTCGACCTCGCGGTCCCAAACCGCGCGCGCTAGCCAACTGCGCCACACCCCGTAAAACAGATACGATTATAGCGCTTTACTGCTAAATAAGCAAGAATGGAGCGGTTGTTACAGAATCTTGCGGATCGCCTCGGCTTTGGTGGCCAGGCCAGTTACTTCGTCCACGGTTATTAGCAGGGCGTTAAACTGCATACGGCCTTCGTACTCCAACACGTTGCGGGTTTGGTAGCCATCACGCCAGCGCGGAATGAGGCTGTTGAAGGCCACACCCAAAGACGAGTCAAGCGAGCCACACATACCAACGTCGGTGATGTGGGCAGT
Source organism: uncultured bacterium (assembly GCA_963815935.1). Taxonomy (GTDB): domain Bacteria; phylum Patescibacteriota; class Saccharimonadia; order Saccharimonadales; family UBA4665; genus JARIHD01. The sequence goes on along the minus strand of CAWFIL010000008.1, from coordinate 184,919 downwards.
ACCCTTGGGCAATACATCAGCGTCAGCTGTCTGGATGTGCCAGTGGTCGCCAATCACGGCGGTTACGCGGCCGTCTAGGTAGTAGCCGATGATCCGCTTCTCGCTGCTGTAGTCACCGTGGAAGTTAATAACTGTGGCCACATGCTTGGTGTGTTTTTCTTTTTCCAGGATGGCGTCGACAACTTTGAGCGGGTTGTCAACGGGTAGGTCGGCGTCTTTGCCCACAATCTTGCCAAGCAAACTGATTACCAAGACGTCGCCCTTGGTGGTATTCACGTATTTGTAGCCCAAGCCAGGCGTGCCGACTGGGTAGTTGGCCGGGCGGATAATCGGCACGTTGGGATCGTTTAGCTGGGCAAAGATGTCCTTGCGGAAAAATGAGTGGTTGCCACCGGTGCAAAAATCCACGCCCGCTTTGCGTAGACGGTTAAAGTCCAGCAACATGATGCCCTTGCCTTCGGACAGGTTCTCGGCCTGGGCAATGGCCAAGTCAACGTTATACTCCGACCGCAATCCGGGCAACAACTTCTCTACCAGATTAATGCCAGGTTCGGCCATTACGTCGCCGATGTATAAGATGTTCATGCTTGCTCCTTTCGCCGCTTGGCTAACCATTCGGGAACTGGCCCAAAGTGAATCACAGGGATTGTGTTGATGTCTTCGTCGGTCACGTCGTACTCCGCTTGGTAGGCAATTTCTACGCTGCCGTGGACGGCTTTGGCCCAATCAAGCCCCAACTGGCCGGCTACATTGCGAACAGACTGCTCATCCGGACCTTCTATTTCCAGGAACGGGCGGATCCAAGGCCATTCGTCCAGTTCAATTTCGACATCGCCCAACTTCCAACTCTCACGGGTAGTTTGTTGGTCGGTTTTGGGCGGTAGGCCAATTGCCTGCAAGAAAGCCTCAGCTTGCTCAAAGCTATCTACCGTCAGGTCGACCTCTTTGGTACCGTGTAGACTACGGTCGTCCAACTGTTTGTAGGTCAGAGTGACTTTGTCGTCTTCGTCGCGCACCCTCACCCAGGCACGCTTGCGGGTGGGCACGTCATAGTTGACCCGGTGCATCTGGCGGATGGGCGCTACAAGCTCTGCTCCGATTTCCTTGAGCTTGGAGCGCATAGCATCATGGTCAATATCTAGGAACTTGGCCTCTATTTCGGTGTGCATTCGCTAGAACTTACCCAGAAAGTTATCGAGGCTCTTTAGGAAGCCATCGAGCTTGTCTTCGGCTTGGCTAATGCCTTTCTCGACTATCTGCTCAAGATTGTTGGCGATATCGTCGACGCCGTTGGTGGCGTTTTCCAGGTTTTGCGAAAGCTGGTCAGCCGACTGCCCGATGTCGTCTTGTGGTGGTGGAGGCGTTGGTGTATCGCTGTTCATGATTCTATTGTAACTCGTTTGAAGCGTACTTACAGTGCAATACCATTCGCAGACATAATCGCCGCTTTTACGTCACAGACGATTTGGTCTGGATTTTTAGCCTCGACCACTTGCATACCAAACCCTCGGGCTGGGCCAAGGCATTTTTCTTGGTCGTCTACAAACAGGATGTCGCTGGCGGGCACGCCTACCTTACGCAAGGCAATTTCGTAGAATTCTTTGTCGGGTTTGGCATAGCCTTCGTCGCACGACAGGATGACCGGGTCAAAGCCGTCATACCAGCCCTGCCCTTCCAGTATCCGGGCATTCATAGCAAAGATATTAGACAGAATACCCGTTCCAATGCCATGCTCGCGAAGCTTTTTGGCCAGATTGTAGACGCCTGGCGACGGCACAAAGCTCTGGTGCATACGGTCCAGGAACATCTGTTTGGTAACGTGTTTGCTGTATTTCTGGTTGAGACGCTCGAAGAGTTCGTCTTCGTCGCCGCGGCCGCGACGGAGTTCGGCGTGATATTGCCCAATATCCAGACTCGCCGGATCTACGCCATACAGCTCGGCGACAGTATCAGTAATAAACCCGGAGCGGCCGCTCTCTGTCAGCACGCCACCAAAGTCAAACAATACAACCTTGATCATTGCTTCTATTGTACTTGCTCAGCCATTATTTTTGCTAATTGCTGCGTAAAGGCAGCCTGTTGGTCTGTCTGTGAGGCAGTGCCATCCAGCTCGATGACCAGTTCATGCTCCTTAGGCGGCTCCAGGTGTGCGGCCATCCGTTCCACGAAATCAGGCTCAAACACCTTGTGGCCACCCGCCGCTTCGCGGTCCAAGACTCGCTGTTTGGCAAGGGCCAGCGGCGCCTTGGCCCAGACCAGAATCGGCAGCGCCTGAGCTTCACGGGCAATACGGGCAATTGGCTGTCGGCTCATGGCCGAGTTGTGGTTGGCATCATAAATAACCGATGCGCCAGCCTGCAGCACCTGCGTAGCTGCATAGTGCATAGCTCCATGGACTTGCTGTTGGTATCGCCAGTTCTTGTGGTGTTCAAGCCGTTCTTCGCCGAACATTGCTACCCGCATATCATCGGCACGTAGGTGGACTGCACCGGTTACCGTAGCCAACCAGGCCGCAATGTAGCTCTTGCCAGAGCCCGGAAAACCGAGCATGACAAAGGCTATGGGTCTGGTTGGCTTCATGTTGGCAATTCGGTATTACTTAGCGAATTCTATGGCGCGAGTCTCGCGGATAACGTTGACCTTGATGGTACCAGGGTACTGCATGGTCGACTCAATCTTGGTTGCAATATCACGGGCCAAGCGAATGGCAGCCAGGTCGTCAATCGACTGCGGCCTAACAAACACACGGACTTCGCGGCCGGCCGAGATAGCGTAGGACTTCTCGATACCGTTAAAGCTGTTGGCAACGTTCTCTAGTTCTTTCATGCGTTCTACAAAGTTTTCGGCAGAAATGTTGCGAGCACCAGGGCGCGATGCGCTAATAGCATCAACCACGCGGACAATGAGCGCTTCGACAGATGTAGCCTCCATGTCATCGTGGTGCTGTTCAGCGGCCAGGGCGACCTCTTCAGGGGCACCATACTTACGAAGCATTTCACCGCTAATGTGGTGATGTTTGCCTTCGATCTTGTGGGTAAGCGCCTTGCCCATATCGTGCATCAGTGTAGCGTATTTGGTCACCTTAACGTTGGCACCAAGTTCCTCGGCAATCATGCCAGCCATGTGAGCCATCTCGGTACTGTGCTTGAGCACATTCTGGCCGTAAGTAGTACGGTACTTAAGCTCACCGAGCAAGTGCAGCAATTCCTTGGGGATACCAATAACACCAACTTCACGGGCGGCGTCTTCACCGGCGCGGACAACGTCTTTTTCGACGTTCTTCTGCGCCTTGGCGACAACTTCCTCGATGCGACCCGGGTGGATGCGGCCATCTTTCATGAGCATTTCAAGCGCCTGGCGGGCCACTTCACGCCGGACCGGGTCAAAGCTCGAGAGCACCACATAACCAGGGGTGTCATCGACCATAATATCCACGCCAGTCGCGCGTTGCAAGGCTTGGATGTTGCGACCTTCCTTACCAATAATGCGGCCCTTCATTTCTTCGTCTTCCAACTTGACGCTAGTAACGGTGCGCTCAGCAGTTACTTCGCTAGCCATGCGCTCCATGGCGGTTGCAATAATAACGGCGGCCTGGTCTTCGGCCTTGTCTTTGGCTTCGTTTTGCAACTTGGCAACCAGACCAGTTAGATCATCGCTGATATCGCGCTCGGTCATTTGCATGAGTTTTTCGGCAGCTTCTTGCCTGGTAAGTTTGGCAATTTTTTCTAGCTTGTCTTGCTGTTTTTGGCGGATACTGCGGATTTCGTCCTTCAGTTCCTCTACCTCAGATTCGCCCTTGCGGAGTTTTTCGCTGCGCTTGTCGAGATCGTCAAACTTACGGTCGAGGGTCTCCTCACGCGAAACCAGACGCTGCTCGATATCTTTGAACTCACGACGCCTGGTTTGTTCTTCTTTTCTGGTCTGATCAGCCAGCTTAGCTGCCTCGTCTTTAGCTTCGTCTAGTAACTTGGCGGAATCTTTCTTGGCTTTGCTAAGCTCTTTATCGGCCTGTTCTTGGGCCGACCCCACCTTACGTTTGGTCAGTACTGTGTTTGTACCAAAGCCAATAGCAAGCCCAGCCACAGCGAGCACTATGGTAATTGGGTCCATATGCATTTCCTTTCTATCGTGCAGATCATGCCGGCGGCAATCGCTTTCACTTCACTAGCCAACTATCAACAGATCTGAATATCTAATGTGTTTATAAAATGTTTCAAAGCGGACTGCACTGGCAAAATCGGCAAATCCTTATGTAAAACTATACGCTGTAATTATGAATGTGGTCAATATTACGTACGCTACTTCTTTTGTTGCGTAATATGCACTGGCGCACCATATTCGGGCAAGGCAATCTTGTCACGCTCGCCACGCAGCAGACGGTCGGCGCCAGTCGCAATCCAGCCATCTCCCTTTGCAGCAATGATAGGAATATCCAACCCGTAGGCTAATGCATTCCCGACCGTGATGCCAATCCGCAAACCCGTAAAGCTGCCAGGACCGGCAAAACAGATAATTCCCTGCAGGTCGGCCAATTGCTTTCCTTGGGCGGCCAGGGTCTCGGTAATCTTTCGATGTATCGTAACCGATAGTTCGCGGTGTGCGTGCCACTGTTGATAGACAAGTTTGTCGCCATCGCTAAACAAACCTATTTCGGCCTCGGGGTTATCGGTTCGTATGGTCAGGATAAACACTATTTTATAGCCTCCACAAGGTAACTAAGCGAAGTGGGGCACGAAAACGATAAGGTTCGCGTTCCGTCTGGTTCCTGTTTGATGCCTACCGTCAAACGCTCGATCGGTAGTACGTGCTGCACGGCATCACCCCATTCAACCACCACAACAATAGAGGGTTCGCCGGTCAATTCAGCAAGTTCGTCAGCAACAATACCCGGTTCATGCAACCGGTAGAAGTCAAAGTGGTGTACTTCTAATTTACCCGCGTCATAGACCTTGCTGATCGTAAACGTTGGGCTGGCAACTTTATCCTCACTGCCCACTCCCCGTACAAGGCCACGGGTAAAGGTGGTTTTGCCGCCACCAAGATCGCTGACGAGTTCAATCATCTCACCGCCCTTTAGCGCTTTGCCGAGCTTCTCGGCGAGCTTCTCGGTATAGTCGGAGCTGGTGGAACTTATTTGCCATGTCACTTCGGTACTCATATGCTCCGTATAGTAGCGCGAATCCCCCCACCAGAGCAAGCACCCCTGTATGCAGAGGAGACCGTTCTTCGTTGGCGCTAGCAAACTGCGAGCTTGCCGTGGCGGCAGTGGTCGTCGATTTGGTGGTCGATGCGGCCTTGACAGCGCCGATCTTGCTAGTCGTCGTCTTTTTAGTAGCTGCCTTGGCTTTAGCGGCGGGTAGCGTTACCCGGTTAGCGGCATTCGGTGTCGGGGTTGTCGTCCAGTACCAGGCACCGTTCGCGAGCGTCCAGGATTGGTTGTCTTTAGCAGTGCCGTACGGATCAGAGCCGCCGATTTTATTCCCAAACGGGTCCAGCAGGCTCACCTGGCCCGCTGTATTAGAAAGCCCCAAATGCGTAGTAGCCGAGAAAAAAGCCGTAAACGAACGAGGGACCAGGATTGTTCCCGACGGAAACGTGTAGTGCTTTTTGGTCGTCTGGCCAGATTCCAGCATAAAGCCGCTCAAGTCGAAACCTACGTCGTTGGAATTATATAGTTCGACGAATTCGTCGGCAGCATCAGTGAGTGGGGAGCCAGGATTGGGCAGCAGCTCGGTTACTTGTGGCGATGCAAGGCCAATGTCGGCGGCAGGCAGGCTGGGCTGATTGGTCGGCGGGGCACCTTCGCCTGGCTCTTGGATGATGGTAGACGGCGGCTGTTCTGTTGGCTGTTCTAGGCCTCCAGACTCAGACGTATCGGGACCATCGGGGGTAGGAAGAGTACAATCCTGCATTGCTATACCTGTGAGCTGCGAGCCACCGCCGGCCTCAGGAGGCGGCACGGCTTCATCCTGCCGAATCGATGTGGTACTCCAGCCTGGCGTAGCACCGCTGGCAACCGACGGAGTGATGAGGTCAACCGTAGCGGGCACGACCAAAATGTCGTAGTCGTTGTGATTTGTATCCAGGTAAAATCCCTCGGCATTGCGGTAGCGCTCAACTAAACGGTCGCCCGTGGCCTGTGGCGCGGTGGTGGCCTGCCCTTCGCCAAATAGTGCCGTACCCCAAGCAATTGCATCCTGCACCTGGAGCATGCAATCCTGGCTATCAAGCGCAAACAAAGCAACTACTTTGTCCGCGCTTGATAGCTTTGCAGTATACGTCTGGCCTTGTACTCCCTTGGGTAGCACGATACTTGCTGTATGCAACACATAGTAGGCTCGTGACTCCATGGTAACCGCCGACGAGCCTTCCGCCGGGGTGATCGTCGCCAACAACGTCGTGTCGCCCGTGGTGGTGGCATTGCGGTAGCGCACCTGCCAACCCGTTATGTCTACTGGTGTGTCTGCCGTGTTGTACAACTCAACATATTCGTCGCCAGCCGCTGAAGCACCGGTCTGGACTTCGGTAATAATTACCGACGAAGGGTAGATTGGCTCTTGTATCTCGATGCTATCGGCACCCGTTGCGTACACGGGTGACGCCAGAATAGCAATAATGCAACATATACTTGTGATAATCGTTTTAGTTCTGTTCACGCGCCAAATACTATGCACAGTTGCCCGAAACCGCAAGCATTTTGGCAGATTATTGCCAGGCGCGCTATACTTATGCATATGTTACAACTGAGTGGAAGCCTTCTCAATCGTCCCGTCCTCAGTCTGCGCACGGGTGGTCTCGTAGCTACGACTACTGGCATGATCATTAACCCTAATAATCTCAAGATAGAAGGCTTTTACTGCACCGATGGTTTTCATCGAAAGAAAGAAGTCATACTGCTCTTTCAAGACATCAGGGATGTCATCCCTCAGGGCATTGTAATTAACGACTATGACGCCCTGGCTGAGCCCGAAGAACTCGTACGGCTTAAAAGCCTTATGGATCTACGGTTTAGCCTTATGGGCAAATCCGTTAAAACAGTTAGCAAGAATAGGGTTGGCAAGGTCGTTGACTTTGCCACCGACACCAACACCATGTTTGTCCAAAAGTTATATGTTGGTCAATCACTCATCAAAAACTTCACGGGCGGTAGCCTCGGCATCGACCGTACGCAAATCGTCGAGATTACTGACCGCGACATTGTAATCCAAGACCTAGCTCAACGGGTACCCGCCGGCGCGAAAGCCTGGGCCTAGCGTTCTTCTTGTAATGCCGACTTGATGTCGTCGTAGCCAAACCCCTGACGAGTCAAGTACTGCATAAACTTATTTCGGTCTGGGTAGCGATTACATTTTTTGGCGATCAGTTCGCGCAACGTATCGCGTTCATCGGTCTCGTCGTCTTGCATTGCCTGGTCAATAACAGCGGGTGACAGGTGCTTTTGCCGTAACTCCAGACGGAGTTTGCGCTTGCTAGTACTCTTGAGCAAACGACGATTTGCCACCCAGGCCCTTGCAAACACAGCATCATCTAGCAGGCCTACAGCTTCGAGACGCTCGATAATTTGTTTGGAGACAGGCTCCTCTATATCTTTGCGTCGCAAATACATCTCCATTTCCCATATGCTACGTGGACGCATTGCCACATAGCGCAAGGCATTGCCGTAGGCCTTATCGGTCCCAGAGGCGTCTTTTAGATCAGCCAGTCGTCGTTCGTCAAGCTCTTGGCCGCTCGCCAAACCTTCGTTCAACAGTGCAGACTCACTCAGGCTAAACGAGTATTTGTTGTCTACAAAAACCGAGTAACGGTCGGTCCGCTTAAGCTGTTGCTTAATACCAGTTATCTTCATCGGGCGAGAACTCCCAGCAGCACGGCCATTGCTCCGAACCACACGACCTCTGTCACGAGGCCCCACGGTTTTTCGAACCATTGGATATACTGATGGAAACGTACGAACTTATTAGTGCGTTTGTACTCACGCTTACGCTTAGCCGTGCGAAAGAACTCACCAACCCACACGATATCCGGCGACCAAGCCAAGAACATGCCAGTAACCAGCACCCACCAACTAACTCGGCCCTGCATAATAAACGGTAATAGTACCAGCAAGCTTATAACCAGGCAGACATCTATGGTCAAAATATAGTGGAACAATGGGTGCCCATTGCGCTCGCTAGGGTCATGCTCCGCTACGCCAAAATGGGGTATCATATCAAGCACAAAATGTGACGCAATAACAACCGGGAAGACCAGTAGCGGCTGTTGTAACGCCGTAGCAACCACCGCGCCGGCAAGCATATGATTTGTAGCTGTCATGCCTGTATTGTACACCCAGGTTAATAGTAGCGCTCGACGACCACTTGCAAGCCTGGTGTAGTCTGTTCTGGATGCATGCAGACAAGCTCTTGTAGCTCGGCACGCGTAAACCATCTAATCTCACCCACCTCTTCAGGCGCGTAGTGAACATCGACCGGCTCTAAATGCATGCGATACACCTTGTTGAAGTTGTACATTTTGCGGCCATCTAACTCGCGCCTCATGAAGAAGTACCCCATATCCTCGAGAAGTGGCTCGGGGACGCCCAATTCTTCTGCGACCTCTTGTGTTGCAGCCTCGAGGTAACTCATACCCTGGTCGACATGACCGGCAGCAGAATTATCCCAGCACCCTGGGAATACAAGCATTCGGCTGCTGCGTCGCTGGAGTAAAATCCTGCCCCCATGGTCTTCGGCCATAACCCGCACCAAGCGATGGGTCAGGCCGCGCGCCCAAACTTCGGCAAGCATCTCGTTGCCGATTTCATTGTCGTCTTCGTCTACTACAATCACTGGTGGATAGGTCACCTTAACACTACCTCCTTACAATTACTGCCAGCTGCGTTGTTTATTTTGTTCCTCTTTATCCCTGAAAGCCTGTTCTAGATCAATACCCAGCATATTACAAAGACCAATCAGCACGATCAGGACATCCGCTGCTTCGTGAGCAATGTTCGACTGCACAGCATCACTTGCCAACTTTAGGCCAGCATTCTTGCGGGCAGCCTTGGCAAGCTCGCCCACCTCCTCGGTAAGCATCATAAACTTCTTGGCAATATCAGTACGATTAAAACCGCGCTGTGCAGCCATAGTGTCTACATACGCTTGGATGTCCCCAAGAGTGGGGTTATCAGGCAGCACTAAGTCAGACATAGTATCTAGTCCTTGGCAGCGGCTTCGCGGATTTTCTTTACAAGCTCATCAAGTACTTTGGGGTTGTCGTTCAGATACGCCTTGGCGGCTTCGCGCCCTTGACCAATCTTTTGGTCATTGTAGGCAAACCAGGCACCACTCTTTTCGACTAGATTCCGGATGACAGCAATATCAAGTACGTCACCGCTACGGCTAATGCCCTCGTTGTACATAATGTCAAATTCGGCTTCGCGGAACGGTGGGGCAATCTTGTTTTTGACCACCTTCACGCGAGTACGATTGCCAATCATCTGCTCACCTTGCTTGATCTGGCCAATGCGACGGATGTCCATACGTACCGACGCATAGAACTTAAGGGCGTTACCGCCAGTTGTGGTTTCGGGGTTACCAAACATAACACCAATCTTCATACGGATCTGGTTGATGAACACCACTGTGGCGTTGGAGCGGTTGATAACACCGGTGAGTTTGCGGAGTGCCTGGCTCATGAGGCGTGCCTGCAAACCTGGCAGTGAGTCACCCATATCACCTTCGATTTCGGCGCGAGGCACCAATGCGGCAACAGAGTCAACAACAATAATATCCACGGCATTGCTTCGTACGAGTGTCTCTACAATCTCGAGTGCCTGCTCGCCATTGTCCGGCTGGCTGAGCAGCAGGTTGTCGACGTCCACACCAATACGCTTGGCGTAGGCAGGGTCAAGGGCATGCTCGGCATCAATGAATGCCGCCGTACCGCCAGTGCGCTGTACTTCGGCAATTGCGTGCAGGGTCAGCGTTGTCTTGCCTGAGCTTTCAGGACCATAGATTTCAACAACACGGCCTCGCGGCAAACCACCGCCCAGCGCAAGATCAAGCGAGATGCTGCCGGTGGAAGTAGTTTCCACCTGAGCGGTCGCGCTGGCATCGCCCAGCTTCATAATCGAGCCCTTACCGAATTGCTTTTCGATATGCTCAAGTGCTAGGCCAAGCGCCTTGCTCTTGCCCTCATTCGTACCAGTACCAGTTCCCATTGTCTTTGGTTCTTTTTTATCAGCCATAGTTAACCCTCCGTATGCGTTATCCCCACCCAAGACATTCAACATACATTATATCAGTTTTACTGATTATGCTTGTAGGAAATAACACTTTGCCCAAAGCTGCAAGTATTTGGCCACTGCTTTTACGCGTAGTACTTCTCTAACACCTGACGTAACCCGTCCGTCACCTCGTTAGGGTGCTCTTTGGCCAATTTCTTGGCGTCATCGATCCGCTTCCACTGCACGTCGTCGACCTTGCCCTCTTCCAGTTTTGTGGGCATGGCGTTGTAGCGTAATCGGTAAACATACGTAAAACGTTTGAAACGATGCTCCCACCACGTCTCGTCCGAAGCGTAATGACCGATTTCCTCGAGTTTGACCCCACCGATACCCAACTCTTCTCTCAGCTCACGCAGGGCCGCTGCCAGATAATCTTCACCAACATCTACATGACCGGCGACGGAATTATCCCAGCAATTCGGGAATATGTCTTTAGTTGGCGTACGGTGCTGAAGGAGGACTTCCCCCCGATCATTCTCGATCATAATACGCACTATACGATGTCGTAGACCCTGTGCCCAAGCCTCCTGTTTTGTAGCCTGCCCAACGGGTCGGTCCTGTTCGTCTACTATCTGAATAGGCGCACTCATAACGGCAAGTATAACACCTCATAGCTGCTGTGCTTGTTCTTGGGGCTAATTAGTAATCAGGGTTTTTAAAGGTTATGGTTTTCGTTATAATGATGCGCAGCAATGGGTGTAAAAGATTCTTTTTTGGGGAAGCTACTTGGTAATGCTGATAAGTTCAGCGAGGAGCAAGTACTACAAACCATCGGCATGCTCGTGGAACACGGCGTTAGACACCATGCCAGCGACATCCATATTGAACCGCACGAACGTTTCGTATTGGTACGTTACCGTATCGATGGCACGCTCAAGGGCGTACACAAGCTGCCTATCGGCTCACTGCCCGCTGTTGTCGGGCAAATTAAAACACTCGCCCACCTTAATATAGAAGAAAATCAAATTCCGCAAGATGGTCAATATGCCACCCTGATTGGCGAAGAACAATTTGAGGTACAGGTTGCAACCCTGCCGGTTGTCGGCGGCGAAAAGGTCGTCCTGCATTTAAACCGGCGACTCAGCAAGCCACTCTCGCTAGAAACACTTGGGTTCTGGGGGCAAACGCTTCAGACAGTACGGGACACCCTAGCACGCCCGCATGGCCTGGTTGTAGTGGCTGCGCCTCGTCGCAGCGGCAAGACCACTACCATGCACAGCATGCTACAGGCACTCAACACACCAGCTGTGAGTATTGCAACCGTGGAGTCGTCAATCGAGTACCGCTTGCCTGGAGCCAGTCAAACACACGTCCGCCCACATCGCGGTATCACCTTTAGTCAAGGCTTACAGGCTGCCCTCAACCAGGACCCCAACATAATTATGATAAGTAGCCTGCCGGACAGCACTACCGCCGACATTGCCATCCAAGCAGCTACGAACGGGCATCTGCTCATAGCTGGTGTGCACGGCGACTCGGCCAGCAGTGCCATTACGCATTTGCGCACCTTAAGTGGCGAGCTATATCTACTTGCTGCCGCCCTGCGAACGGTCACTAGCCAACGACTAGTCCGCCAGCTTTGCACTCACTGCCGTGAACGCTACATCCCCGCCCAGGAGCAAATTGCCGAAATTGAACGTGTCTTCGGAATTACGACCACCACCGCCCGTCGTAAAGTACACGAGCTAGAACAACGCGCCACCGCCGAGGGCGTCGACAGCAACAACCACGTCAATACTACGCCATCACGTATCACTAACTTGTGGCGTGCCAGTGACGAAGGGTGCGAGGCTTGCGGCCACACCGGCTACCAAGGTGTCGTTGCTATTGCCGAAGCACTACACGTAAGCAGCAGCATCCAAAAAGCACTGCTTGAGCACGCACCGGCCAATACCCTGCACAGCATCGCTCTTAAAGAAGGTTTTATACCTATGGGCTTGGATGGTATCATCAAGGCTCTACGCGGCCGAACCACTATCGCAGAGGTCCTCCGAACGAACGCAACTTAGCTTACGGCAACATCTAGCAAAAGCTGCTATAATCACGTTTGATAATTAGTAACAAAGCTAGCTAAGAAAGCAGGCCATGGGCATTAGGCGCGAACAGGGCTTCACCCTCATAGAATTACTCATCATTAGTATCGTCGTTGGCATTCTTGCAACACTGGTTGCCATGACATATAGCGGCGTCCAGGTCAAAAACCGCAATGCTGACCGGCAGGCAAGCATTGATACCGTCCAGAGCCAGCTAGAAACGTTCTACGCACAGTACACCAAGTACCCGAGCCTCACAGATCTCAACAGTGTTACTTGGCGCAAAACGAGCCTCACAGACCTCAAACAAGGGGATATCAGTGACCCGCGCTGGAACAAAAACATCAAGGATTGCACTCTCAACGGTCAGGTAGCTTTTTCGGCCAAGCCAACCGAACGGTGTTATTCATACCAGGCCACCACAGCCGACGGATCGCCCTGCACCACCATAGACGTCGTCTGTACCCAATACACACTGACCGCTACCCTTGAAGGAGGCGAAAAGTACGTTAAGACCAGTCTTAACTAGCCCCGATAGCCAGATTGCCTGCCGGTAGTAGGACAGGTCTAGCTCTGGGTATCGACGTTCGTACCAGGAGCAGCCCCCGCTCCTGCGTACTGGATATTGCGCCGTTCATCAAGGAACTTCTCGTGGGCATCAAGGATATCACGTGCGTACTGGTTCGGATTCGGGCAGTAAATGAACACAAACTTGGATCGTTCACCGGCGGATTCAGCCTTAAGGACACCATAGTTAAACATGTGCGGCAAAATGCCGTCCTGTTTGACAGTTATGTCTTCCAGGTTCTCGAGTGACAGCTGGCTCACTTGACGGCCGAATAGCCCATTCTGTGTAATCTGCGTGATGCTATCAGTGGTCACAATCCATTGGTTTTGCCAATATACGGTCGTGCTAATAAACAGCATGAGCACAAGACCTACCAACACGATGCTACCGCCGAGCGTCACGACCATAGTCAGGCTGCCCCCATACTGATCCTGTAGAGTTGGCATCAAGAAGAAGAGCCCCACAGCAGCAATAATCACCGCGATAAAAGCACCGACATAGAGAGACAGAATACCGATCGGGTGCCGTTTGATCTCACAAACAATGCGCTCCCCTGGTTGCATGACAACCATTGGGTGTAATTTTTTTTCGTTGGGTTGGGGTTTGTTATCCATACTAGGCTTCATTATACCAGGCTAGCCTGGTCCTCGTGGCTGTGCGGCGTCCGACCCAAGTGTTTGTATGCCTTATGCGTTACTTTACGACCACGTGGGGTGCGCTCCAACAAGCCAATCTGCATAAGGTATGGCTCATAGAAATCCTCAATTGTACTACGCTCTTCGGCAGTTAAAGCCGCCAGTGTTTCGACGCCTACCGGTCCACCCCTGTAGTTGTCAATAATCGCCAGCAGCAGCATGCGGTCTGCAGGGTCAAGGCCAAGCTCGTCGACCTCAAGTAGTTTAAGTGCCTTATGGCTAATGGCAGTATCAATAATCCCATCACCGTTGACGTCGGCAAAATCACGAACACGCTTGAGTAAGCGGTTGGCAATACGTGGCGTCAAACGCGAGCGACTGGCTAGTTCCTTGGCAGCGTCCGGCCCGATGGGCACACTAAGGATGGTGGCAGCACGCTGGATAATCTGTTGGATTTCGTCCGGAGCGTAAAACTCCAGGCGATGGATCATTCCAAAACGGTCGCGCAACGGCGCAGCTAGCGCGCCGGTACGGGTAGTTGCCCCGACTAGCGTAAACTTTGGCAGATCAAGGCGCAAGCTGCGAGCACTTGGTCCTTTACCGAGCATAATGTCGAGTTTAAAGTCTTCCATAGCAGAGTATAGAACTTCCTCGACCGTCCGGTTGAGCCGGTGAATCTCGTCGATAAACAGCATATCACCATCTTGCAGATTGGTCAGCAAGCTCGCAAGATCACCTGCGCGTTCAATTGCCGGCCCCGAGGTAATACGAATTTGGGCGCCCATCTCATTGGCTATAACACTTGCCATAGTAGTCTTGCCCAGGCCGGGCGGCCCATAGAGCAGGATGTGGTCGAGGGCTTCGCCACGTTTTTTGGCGGCATCAATTGCCAGCTTCAAGTTCTGCTTTAGGCGTTTCTGCCCAATATAGTTGGCAAAATCTTTAGGACGAAGCGTGTTCTCTAGCTCTTGCTCTTGCGGATCATCGTCATCCGGGCTTGTATTTACAATTCGTTCAATCACGTTTCTAAGTATACTCTCTAGTGCCTAAGTGCCTGCTTGATGCGCTCTTCGGTAGGCAGGTTGGTCGGCACTTCTGCCAAGGCCTGGGCAGCGTCCTGCGCCGAGTAGCCGAGCGATATAAGAGCTTCAGCAGCCTCATCACGGCGGATAAGCGTATCCGACTGCAGCATGCCCGTCGTGGCTAAGTCGACACCTTCCAGACCCACCTTATCTTTTAGGTCGACTATAATGCGTTCGGCCACTCGTTTCCCTACTCCGTTAGCACGCTGGATCAACTTAGTATCGCCGGCAGCAATTGCTTGGCGTACCTCACTTGTCGAGCCAATACTTAACACGCTAAGTGCCATTTTTGGACCCACACCGTTGACGTTAAGTAGCTGCTCAAATAGTTGTTTGGTGTCGAGTTTAACAAAACCGAACAGGTCATGCATATTCTCGCGAATATGCTCATACACGTATAACTTTGCAGCAGAGCCCGGTGTCAGCAGACCATAGTCCTCGGTCGTAACTAGTACACCGTAGCCTACACCACGGACGTCAATAATTACGGTATCGGCAATCTTTTCGGCAATCGTGCCAGTTAGTAGCGCTATCATCACCAGCTATTATGCCACACTCATGCTGTTTGCATGGGTTAATGCCGCAGCCAGAGCATCGGCGCAGTCGTCGGGCTTAGGAATCTCAGACAGTCCCAAGAGCACTCGAACCATTTCCTGTATCTGTTTTTTGTCCGCTTTGCCATAACCGGTTGTAGCCTGCTTGATCTGCATAGGCGTATATTCGAATATCGGTAGTCCAGCTTGGCGGCCGCACAAAAGCACAACACCACGAGCCTGAGCAACGGTCATCGCGGTCGTAACATTGCGCGCGAAAAAGAGTTTTTCAACCGACATAACGTCAGGCTTATTGGCGCTAATAATATCTGTTAGCTCGTCGAAGATAGTCTCCAGCCGAATGGCATCATCCTCCTTGACCGGAGTCCGAATAACACCCGCATCCACCATCTGTGGCCTGCGATTCTTGATTTCAATAATACCAAAGCCCAGAATACCAGTCCCGGGATCAATTCCTAGTATGCGCATACGAATAGTATACCTTGGACCAAGGCGAAACTTAGAGCAGGTCTTCAGCAATATCAAAGTTGACGTGCGTAGCGGACACATCGTCGATGTCGTCAAGTGCATCCATCAGGCGCATGATCTTACCGGCGGTTTCTTTGTCGGTGACCTCGATAGTATTGTTAGGTACGTAAGTCAGTTCAGCCTCAGTAACCTGGATGCCAGCAGTCTTTAGAGTATCGCGCACACGAGCCAACTCCTTGGGGTCAGTGTACACTACCGACTCATCACCCTCTTCCTGCATGTCCTCGGCACCAGCATCGAGCGCCTGGAGCATCAAGTCATCACCCGAGCCCTTAACACGGAGCATGCCCTTGCGGTCAAACTGGAATGCCACAGCACCTTTCTCGGCGATGTTGCCGCCGTGCTTCGAGAACGCCAGGCGGACTTCGGGGTATGTACGGTTGATGTTATCGGTAGCGGCCTCAACAATAATAGCCACACCGCCGGGGCCATAGCCCTCGTACAGTACCTCTTGTAACACGGCAGCATTTTTGTCGGCAACGCGCTGGATGGCCCGCTCAATGTTGTTGAGTGGCATATTGGCAGCCTTGGCTTTGTCGATAACCATCGCCAACGTTGAGTTTACGGTTGGGTCAGTGCCGCCGCGGGCTGCAATTGCAATTTGGTTGCCAAGCTTTGTAAATACAGCGCCACGCTTAGCGTCCGTAACGGCTTTTTGTCGCTTGATTGTCGACCATTTTGAGTGTCCAGACATGTCTATAATCCTAGGTTTTACCAATTCTACAGGGGTGATTATACCATCTCTGAGTACAGTTGGCTATTGCCTCCGCAGTACGTCCAAGACGTTGGCAGCCAGCACAGTTGGCAAATCGTCATTTGGCACATACCGTCTGGTGTAGCCCAGCACTTCAAGTGAGATCATGCCGTGCACAAAGCTCCAAGCCTGCACCATAATTAACGCCACATTGGTGGTGTTAATGCGCGCT
Source organism: uncultured bacterium (assembly GCA_963815935.1). Lineage (GTDB taxonomy): Bacteria > Patescibacteriota > Saccharimonadia > Saccharimonadales > UBA4665 > JARIHD01. The sequence goes on along the minus strand of CAWFIL010000008.1, from coordinate 168,329 downwards.
GGGTTAAACGCAATCATTTCGTCAGTAATAAGTTTAACCATCGGTACGGCATAGTCACGGGCAGCATCGCTTGTAGCCTTTGCGCCGCACATACCATACATCAAAAAGTAAAGTTCAGGCGTATCGTGAGCAAAGTCCCAGTAAGCTCTGGCGATCGCCCTTACACGCCGTTCGCTGTCGCTTTCTTGAGCGACAGCTGCCGCCATGTCGGCATATAGGGTCTCGTAGCCAAGCTTGAGGACTTGATCGAGCATTTCGTCCTTGCTACCAAAGTGCTCATAAATAATCGGTGCAGTGTAGCCTATACTCTGGGCTACCTTACGGACGGTGACCGCAGACCATCCTTCATTTGCGGCTATATCGCGGGCTGTTCTGATGATGGAAGCGCGGACTTCCGAGCGGTTGGGGCGTGCATTCTTGGTGGACATATCGGTATCTGGATTACTCCATGTGCCTAAGGCGGTCAGATTTACGTAGTTTGCGTGCTTTATTACGAAGAATAATTAATACAACACCTATGATACCATACATCTCCGTCATTGTTTGCCACGAAACGCCAACATGCTCGACGAAAGCGTGTGGCACGCGGCTAAGCAAGGCCGAGACATCCAGCATGTACGTGAGTAGCATTACTGCCGGCCATGCAAACCAGCCAGCTAACACTGGCAGTAGCATCCCCGCCAACCCAGCAGCTAGCCCAAGCAGCATTGCAAACGGAATTAGGGGCACCACCAATATGTTAGCAGGCAGACTAACCAGCGATGTCTGCCCAAAGATATACAATACATACGGAATCACCAAGACACTCGCGCAGAGCGTTTCCAACACAACGCCACTAACTAGGCCGGGCTCGCGGTCGCCGTACAACCTTACTCGCACCAAAGGTCCCACAATCAGCACACCAAAAAATGACAGAAACGACAGATACCAGCTAACATTGCCCCACAGATAAAGCGGGTTGGCTAGCACGGTTATCGCAGCACCAACCAGTACCAGCACAATTGCTGAGATCTCACGTCCGTAGTACCAGGCCCACAAACCAAGCAGGCTAATAATGCTTGCACGCACAATAGGCGGGCAAGATCCAGTCATGAGCAGAAATAGCCCGAGCAACAGCAGACAGCTTGCCATTGTTTGGAACTTCGACCGCTTGGCGAGCAGCTTGCGACAAGCCGTGACAATAATAGTCAGGTTTGCGCCAGAGACTGCGATGATATGCGTCAAGCCGACACGTCGCAACTGATCGTTAACCTCATCCGGCAGCGTGGAACGTTGCCCTATTAAAAGCCCCAGCGAGAACGATGCCAGCGGCTCCGGCAACGCCGATTGCATGCCCGCAGCAAACTTTCGCCGGACGTCATTCACCCACGACGTGTCACGTTGCATAACCGTCAGGTTTGCATAGCTAATTGAGGCAACATTGTTACCCCTCGTTGGGAATAATTTGCCTGTCACGCGCACGATATCACCCCGGTATATGACCGGCTCACCAAATCCGCGCACCGTTATTCCACCGACAATCGGAACCGCGCCGGGCGATAACGCCCGGGCGTCACTTAGGCTAAACTCGAGTTGGTATTGCTTGCCGTATACTGCGTCGTCGGTGGCACGGCCCACTATGGTGACCTTCTGCTCATATAACGACTGGTTAATGTCTAATCTATGCACAAAATAGCTGCCTCGCCACCACCCTACCCCGAAAGCTAACACGCCCAGCAACACCAGTGTCGTAATATTGTGCCGACGTAAACTCAGGGCTACAAATGGAACAACAGACCAAAGCCATGCCGTACTGTGCAGTGGCAACACACGGGCTACGAGTGTGCCTGCCGCTAGCGCTAAGCATGCGGCGCATACAATATACTGACGATTCAAACGCCTTACTAGTTCGCCAAGTCCAAGCACACGCGCATTGTAGCAACAGTTGCGTGTTAGGAAAGGCTACTTTTTGAGAATCCGTGTCTTGTAGAGCTCACCAATGTCATTGGCGTTTTTCATACTCGACACCAGGCTTCCATGCGGCGTTTGCACGATTACCGAGTCACTGCAGCCAACAACAGCCAAAGGCTCCGGCATCCGGTTGCAGATAAAGTTATTCTGGCAGTCATCGCTCAAGACAACTTCGCCCATAATCACATTGCCTCGTACATCTTTTGCGTTCAGTGCATATAGCGCATCATACTTGCCTACGTCTACGAAATCATATTTGATGGTGTCCATCATCAAATCTTTAGAGTCGTGGAACAGTGTACTGCTAATGTCTATGAATGGCAGGCCCAAAAATAGCTGCTTAAACTCAGATTCAGGTGCCCGAACAAGCTTGGTAGCCGCCCTCGACCATTCATTATCGAGTTTGCCCAAGGCAGCCTCAAGCGCCGACTGACAGGCGATATACACGAATGGCGAGCAGTAGATTGACCCCTTACTCCGCAGAGCCTCAAGCATGTCCTCGGTAGGCTTTTCGAGATACTCCACAATGCGCCTCGAGTCATCGGCCAATAAGTAGCCGTTGTTGTGGTCAAACGACGTGTACTCAGTGCACAGCAGCGTTACTGCCGGTTTTGTGCGGTCGTAACGCGCTGTACTGGCGCTAAGTGAAGCCAGGAACGCATCAGCATCCCGCATATAATGATCCACGCTTTTGAATAAAACAGGCTCGTCAGGAGTACCACCCAATGCATGGAGAGCCCATACGGTATGTGGTAGCGTATTGCGACGTTCTGGTACCAAAATGATGTGATCGTCGGCAATGTCCGGCAGCTGAGCACGTACATGCTTTTCGAGTCCTTCCAGTGTAAGCACATACAGCTCATCAACGGGCGTGACGGTAGCAAGCTGCCGATAGGTATAGACCAGCAACGATTCACCGTTAATAAGCGGCTGGAACTGCTTGGGGTTTTCTGAAGTAGAGATAGGCCACAACCGGCTACCAAACCCGGCTGCCAAGATAACTGTTTTCATACCGACATCATAGCAAAATAAAAAGACTTCCGGGGAAGTCTTTCGTAAATCTATTTGGAGGGCCCACTGGGATTCGAACCCAGGACACGCGGCTTAAAAGGCCGCTGCTCTAACCAACTGAGCTATGGGCCCATCTTGTTGCTTGGGTCGGCCAAGACGGGAATAACAGATTATATTATCCTTATTTTGCACAAAAAGTCAATGATGCTTACCGCGGGCAAGCTTTTCGCTTGACCGTCTTTGCGTCCACAGAAACAGCAAACTGACAAAGGCACTAGCACCCACAATGAGCGCCTGGGGTTTGTTGATTTGTTGCCAGAGCGACTGCGACTGAATAGCATAGCGTAAGCCTGGTGTTAATAGCGGCACAGCTAGCAACAGACCGAGCAGGGCGCTGCCCACCGCAGGCAACACGTTTAGTACTGCGCGTATCCGGCCATGGATACTAAACACCATAAGTATTGCCGTAAGCACTACCGGAGTCAGTAGCATGCCCAAACGCAGTGTACTCGCGCTAACCGAGCCCGCATTCGGCGCGATGAAGCTAATAAGCGAATCCGTATCGTTAGCCACAAACTGCACTAGCACGTAGCCCAAACAGAGGCTCAAGAACACCATGGCCGCGTTTATACGCAGCACCGTAAGCACAGCTATAGGCACAACTATTGCGGCAATAAGCTCGATGTTATTTGGCATGATAAGTTCATAATATCACGCGTTAAACGTGAGCGATATGAGCAATTAGAACTGGAGGACGCTATCTTGCAGAATACCGGCTTCGGCAGCCTGCCCCGCGTTGAGTTCAATTACAAACTCGGCAGGGTCACCCGGGCAGATTGTATCTGGGTAGGTGTCTGGCGATACGTTATTAGCAATGTAGATGACCTTGTGATCGGCATCCAGCCAAATCATATCCAACGGAAAGTGCATGTCCTTCATCCAGAAACATTCTTTCTTTTCCTGCTGGTAGACGAATAGCATACCGTGGTCACGCGGCATCGAGCGTCGGTCGGATAGGCCGTGCTCTTGCTGCTTGGTAGTGGTAGCTAGTTCGAGCGTGTAGGTATGGCCGCCAAAGGTTAGTGTCTTACCTGTTTGCGTCATGTGGCGATAGCTCAAAATGGCTATCGCAAAAACGACGACCGCGACCAGTAAGGTGACGGCTTCGCGACGCTTAAGCGCCGACTCTATCTTTGCGGTTACGTTGCTTGGCATTTTTTTCGATGTACTCAATTATTTTAGCAGCAACGTTACGCTTCGTAAGCAATTCTGGAGTTTTAATACTGGCAGAAGAGTTAACTTCTAGTACCAGCGGACCACGATCACTGCGCATCATGTCGACGCCACAGATTGGCAGGCCCATGGCTTTGGCAGCTTTAATAGCTACCCGCTCCTCTTCTGGGGTCAGTTTGACTGGCTTACCAACGCCACCCTGGTGAGTATTGGAACGGAAATCGTCGTCCAAACTCTGGCGCTTGACGCTGGCAACAACCTGGCTACCGACTACAAGCGCACGAATGTCCACACCAGCAGATTCCTTAACAAATTCCTGCACCAGGAAGCTCACACCTTCCACATAGAAGGCCTGCATTACCGCCTTGGCAGCTTTGTTGGTTTCGGCCAATACAACACCGTTACCGTGCGTGCCACGAGCGACCTTAACAATTAACGGAGCACCGCCGGCTTTCTGAATAACGTCCTCAATATCGGCGGTCTCGTAGGCAAAGACTGTCTTGGGGATGCCTACATCGGCCTTTGCCAGCAACTGGTACGAGCGTAGTTTGTTGCGCGAACGATCGATGGCGATCGACTTGGCGGTGGTATACACATCGCGCATTTCAAACTGGCGGACTACAGCACAACCGTACTTGGTGTACGACTGGGCAATACGTGGGATGATGGCGTCGAAGCCTTCGAGTGTCTTACCCTTGTAGTACACCACTGGATTGCCTTTTTCGATGGCCATGTAGCACTTGGAGTAATTAATAATCTTAACTTCGTGGCCACGGGCAATTGCCTCTTCTTTAAGGCGCTTGGTTGTGTAGTTTGCCGCACCGCGCGACAGAATAGCTATCTTCATAATCCTGCAATCTCCTCGTCGTCTAATGGTTGACCCTCGGATACGTCAACGATATAGCGTCCGCGCAGTAACTTTCGGCCAATAAGCACAGGGTAGGTCTTTTTGGAGCGGTCAGCAAGCGTAAAGTTGCTGCGCACCACTTTTGGCCCCAGACGGACGCGCATAAACACGCTGTAGCGATCTTCTTTGTGCCCAAAAGAGTTCTCAACCTCGACAACCTCGTATTTGTCTGTCTCGCAATCCTGACCAGAGTAAAATTCGGAGGCAGGTCCAAGAAGCTTGAATCTCAAAACACCGCCTTCTTCCCGAATATCCGACGCCCATACCGAAGAACGGTATGCTCCGGTGTCAATCTTGGCGGGCACGCCGACAATCTTCCCCTCGGGGAAATCAATACGCTCGGCACGTCCAACAATCGCTTTTAGTTTTCTGCGTAGCAAGTTCATTTTGTTGCCTCCTTGAGGGTTACTTGGTTCATAAGTTCTTCTATTATCTTGGTAGTACGAGGTAGTAGCTCATCGCTATCGCTGGTTACTTTGCTATTAGTAAGCACCGTGACCAGCCGGCCACCGGGTTTTATCTTAAACCCCGGTGGCGTATAACGCTGAACAAGCATATGCCGCCGATCGACTTCTGCCGGCAAACGATACTGCTTGCCAATAAACGATAGGTCAGCCAAGTCATATAAGCCCGACTGAGGCGTAGCAGTAATCTGCGTTGTCGTATCTGCTTGCGAATGCAGCACCATCAGCGCTCCTTCTGGTGGATTTGCGTCAATCGTGGCGTCAGCAATGGAGTACTCCATGTCAGCAGTCTCGAGCATGTGTAGCAGGTAGAACGGGATATCTTTGCCTTCGCGGTAGAGCGCGGTAACCAGTGGCGTCATACCTGTAAGACGCGGGTTAACTTCCAAGACAAATACCTTACCTTTTTGGTCTACTAAACAGTCGACACTAAAAATACCTCGGTAACCCATTTGTTGTAGGCGATCACCAATAGCCAGTGCGTAGCCGCGAATTTCGGGGTACACCGTACGGAGCGGATCGTCTGGTGATATCTCGCCGCCACAAAAACGATCACCATCATGGACATCTAGATTGGCTAGCAATGGGCTAGCAATAATCTGCTTCTGCAAATAGCCAACAAACGTGCCATATCGTGTAGACACACACTGTACGCTACGTTCGAAAGCACCCTCAATTAGTTCGGAAACAACTACCCGCTCACCGCCTCCAAGTGCCTCAATAGAGTGCAGGGCATAAGCCAGGCTTCTTACGTTTGATACCTTAAAGGTGCCACGTCCGCCACTCAGCATCTCATCCTGTACAATGATGTGCTCGCGGCCATTGAGCAACTTACTCAACGTCTCTTCGTCTGCCTTCAGGTCTGCGCGTTTCATAATACGAAACGAGGGGAACGGCAAATTAAGGTCTGCGAACCGTTCACGAAACTCAACCTTATTCTCGAGGGTAGCAGTTAGGTCGCCATTCATACTCAGAAACGAGTGCCTCGCATTTAGCATAGCCTGGGGAACGACAACCGGTTTGTAAGTCAGAAAGTTGTAGCCCTCAAAGTCCTGGGCAATAAGCTGCTGGAACTCAGAGGTCCTAAGCAGTTGATAGGTATTGAGCTTCGGCAGGTGGGGCAGCTCATCAACCCTATCGGCTAGCGCAACCACTTCGGGTGCGTCTGCAACGTGTTGTAAGTCCCAGCCATACAGCGTTGCAATCTTATAGTTCCGGAACCATCGCTCGGGGCCAAGGCGTGTCCAAGGCACAAGCCCGATACCAGCCAATAGCGCGGTGTTATCAAATTTGATCTTCATAGCTATGCCCTTCCTTGTTTATACAAGTCACCAAACGTACGTGGTGTCACGTTGCGCTTGTCAGTATGCAAATGGTCTAGCAGCTTCTCGTTGGATACGCGGCCCGCTGTACGCAGTATGCCCTGTAATGTCGGGCCAATCAATGCGTCTTCTGGCTCACCCTCGGCCGGATGATTTTTGTATGCTGTATTACCCTTGTCCTGACGGCGCAAGAACTCAGTACGATACGACATGTACGCCATCAGACTGGAAGCGTCATTTGCGAAGAACGGTGAGTTGGGATATACGGCATCTAAATCGGGGCCAAACTCCTGTGCTAACATCGTAAGTACTTCGGCCTCACTCATAGAAGATAAGTTCGTGCCTGTTGCGCACACAGAGTCAAGTAAGATGGGGTGACCGTCGGCATCAAGCAGAACTTCGTTCTTGCCGGCAAAACCATAGGCCGCGATCGGTTCGGCTAGCCCGTCTATTTGCACGCCGCCCAGATCACAAAGCTCGTAGGCGCTTTCGGATCGGACCATACGCTGTAACTGCCCGGGAGACAGAAAGTTTACAAACACTTCGGTTTCTGCACCTTCAGCTTCAATAAGTTCAGCAAACACATACCCGTGGATCCCAATCTTACTAGAATAAGCCGCTGCTACATCACGAAGACTCCCCCGCAAGGTTGGAATGATGTGGTGGTCACCAGGCGCTGTAATATCGCCCCACTTATTTTGAGCTTCACTAAATTTCTCGCCCAGCTGACCGGGGCATGCATTGCTGCCAAAACCAACAACCGGCACGCGCTCATCCATAGTTGCAACGCCATAAAAGCGGAGCGCATCATCCAGGTCGAATATACCTTCCGGCGTATTGACACCAAATTGTGGGCCGGCGTCTGTTTCGGCGACGTTAATAGGCCATACGAGGCCTTCGCTGGTGGTAAAAGCATGCTCTGGGCGCTGCCCAGGATAGCATAGTGGTTCTAGGCGAGGTGGTACATACTCGACCATAGAAGTCACTGGTACATCAGAAAAACGACCCTCTTCGAGTTGAGGGTTCATGTCTAGTGTGATGGGCGCCAGGTCAAGTACTGATGCCCCTTCTTGCAAAAACCGCTGCATAGGCAATATTCTAACATATTTGCCAATGTAAGTCAATAACCACAACAGAGGTAGCTATCGTATCGCATGCTGCACACGTATAAACGCCAATACGGCGATGGCTACAACTAACAACAGCAGCGTAACGATAAGTAGGATAAACCCTTCTTCATGCTGCTGTTGCTTGTGCATCTTACCTGAATTAATACCAGATTTGCCGCGGTTTGTATAGCAGGTTACTTGAACCAGCCCTTTCTGCCGTCATCACCATGGAACTCTTCGAGGAGCTCCCGTTGGCGTTTGGTGAGTTTGGTCGGTGTATCTACCACAATGGTCACAATGTGCGCGCCGCGGGTAGCACCCTTGAGGTGTGGCACCCCATGGCCGGAGAGTTTGAAGTCGGTACCGCTTTGCGTGCCAGCGGGGATCTTCATGGTAATAGGACCATCGACAGTTTCGACTTCCAGCTCGGTGCCCAGGGCAGCGTCGATCATCGACACATGTTCTTGACTCAGAATAATGTCACCCTCACGGGTAAATTTCTTGTGGGGCTTAACGCGGATGTTGACGTACAAATCGCCTTTAGGGCCGTGCGCAACGGCCTCACCTTTTTCGCGTAAACGGATAACTGATCCGTCGTCGATGCCAGCCGGAATCTTGAGAGTCAGTCGCTGTGACTTGTGTTGCGTACCCTTGCCGTGGCAAACAGTACAGACTTTTTCGGGAACTTTGCCGGTGCCCTTACAGGTAGGGCAAACTGTTGCCTGCTGGATATTGCCGAAGATGGTACGGGCCACGCTCACGACCTGGCCGGAACCCTGACAGGTATCACAGGTCTTAAGTTCATGCCCTGGCTCGACAGTTGTACCTTTACAATGCTCGCAAGTGTCGTCAATGCTCATGCCCACCGTAGATTCGGTGCCGAAAATAGCTTCTTCAAAGGTTACGTCAACCTTGGCCTCGATGTCGCGACCACGACGTTGCTGCTGACGGCCACGGCCACCACCGCCACCAAAGAAGTTCTCGAAGATATCACCGAGACCTAGATCACCGAAATCAAAGTTGACGTTCTGGCCACCAGCACCGCCAAACCCCTCGTATGGATTGCCGCCACTAGCAGCGCCGCCCACACCGGCATGACCAAACTGGTCGTAGCGCTGACGCTTAGAGGTATCCTTGAGCACTTCGTATGCTTCGTTGATTTCTTTGAACTTGGCCTCGTCGCCACCCTCTTTGTCTGGGTGGTGCTGCACGGCTAAACGGCGGAACGCCTTTTTAATCTCGTCCGCGCTGGCATTTTTGCCGACACCTAATACTTCGTAGTAATCACGTTTAGCCATGTAATCTTATTCCTTACTGTTGGGAAGCTTGGCCCTGGTTGACTGGCACAATTGCCGGGGATGCCAAAATGGCGCTGAGCAAGCTCTTGGCCCGGCTGTCGTCGCCGACCGGAGCACTGCCCGTGGAGATAACGTACACTTCGGTAACGCCAGCATCACGGGCTTTGCCCTCCCACATCAGCACCAATTCGTAGGTGTCAATGCGATCTTGGTCGCGCTGCAACCAGACAACACAGGTAGGTTGGGAGAACACAAAGCGCATAAGTTCCTTGTGGTTGGTCGGATCCAGAATGACATAACGTGCATTGTTCTGCCAAACCTTGTTTGCCAGCGTAAACGCGTCTGCGCTCTCGATGGCATGCACAAATACCGGTAACTTAGTTGGATCGATGTGTCCTTGTTTATCCCCAAACCCTAGCATGTGTATCCCTTACTTTTCGTCGACGACTTCGCCCTCGACCGCTCCATCATCTTTGCTGTCTTTCTTCTTGTCGTCGGACTTGGCTTCTGCGCTTTCTTCGTTGTCGGCAGCAGGAGCTTCGTCCTTGGCGGCTTCGTACATCTTGGCACCAATTGGCATCAAGATGTCGTTGAGCTTCTTGGTTACTTCTTCGAGTTTTTCTTTATCGCTACTACTATCATCTTCTTTAACAGCCCCATCGATTGCCTCCTGTAGGTTTTTCTTATCTTCTTCACTCATTTTATCACCATAGTCGCTAATCATCTTCTTAGCCTGGTAAATGGTGTTGTCCAGGACGTTGCGAGCATCGACGGCTTCGCGCTTTTTCTTGTCTTCGTCGGCGTGGGCTTCGGCTTCTTTGGCCATTTTTTCAACTTCGTTCTTATCGAGATTGCCAGAGCCACTAATCGTAATGCTCTGCTCTTTGCCAGTACCCTTGTCTTTGGCGGTAACGTTCAAAATACCGTTGGCGTCGATGTTAAAGGTAACTTCAATCTGCGGCACGCCGCGTGGTGCTGGTGGGATTCCATCGAGGACAAAGCGACCGAGGCTCTTGTTGTCAGCGACCATTTCGCGCTCACCCTGTACCACGTGGATTTCTACCTGTGGTTGGTTATCGGCGGCAGTGGAGAATACTTCGCTCTTACTGGTAGGAATGGTCGTGTTGCGCTCAATCAGCTTGGTCATCACGCCACCCATAGTCTCGATACCAAGTGATAGCGGCGTTACGTCTAGGAGCAATACGTCTTTGACATCACCTTGCAGCACGCCACCCTGGATGGCAGCACCGACAGCAACGACTTCATCAGGGTTTACGCCCTTCATTGGGTCTTTGCCAAAGATCTTTTTTACCTTCTCTTGGACAGCAGGCATACGGGTCATACCACCAACCAGCACAACAGCGTCGATGTCGCTGGCTCTGAGGCCGGCGTCTTTCAGAGCTTTTTCGCATGGTTCGGCAGTCTTGTCAATGAGGTCAGCTACCAACTGCTCTAGCTTGGCGCGGGTCAGCTTGTGCTCGAAGTGCTTGGGGCCATCGGCGTCAGCGGTCAAGAACGGCAGGTTAATGTTTACTTCCTGGGCAGTCGACAGCTCAATCTTGGCTTTTTCGGCTTCGTCGCGCAGACGCTGCATAGCAGCCTTGTCGTCGGCAATATCAATGCCGTGCTCTTTCTTGAACTCGTCGACAAAGTAGTTAACGAGTACGCGGTCGAAGTCGGCACCACCGAGGTGGGTGTCACCGTTGGTACTTTTAACTTCAAAGACACCGTCACCGAGTTCCAGGATAGATACGTCAAACGTACCACCACCGAGGTCGTAGACAGCGATCTTTTCGTCCTTTCTAGCGCCCTTGTCTAGACCATAAGCCAAGGCGGCAGCGGTTGGTTCGTTAATGATGCGCTTAACTTCCAAGCCAGCGATCTTACCGGCGTCTTTGGTGGCTTGGCGCTGTGAGTCGTCAAAGTAGGCAGGTACGGTAATGACGGCTTCGGTAACTGGCTCACCCAAGAAGGCTTCGGCATCAGCCTTCAGCTTGCCAAGAATCATGGCGCTAACTTCTTCTGGGCTGTATTCTTTGTCGCCCATTTTTACTTTGACGCCGTTACCGCTCTTGACGATTTCGTAACCCATTAGCTTGAGGTCGCGCTGGACTTCTTTGTCTTCCCAACGGCGGCCAATAAGACGCTTTACTTCGTAAATAGTGTTCTTGGTGTTGGTAACTTGCTGGCGGCGAGCAACCTGCCCCACCAAGCGTTCACCGTTTTTGTTAACGGCAACCACGCTAGGCGTGGTGCGGTTACCTTCGCGGTTCGCGATAATTTCCGGCTTACCAGACTGCATAACGGCCATGGCCGAGTTAGTTGTACCGAGATCGATTCCAATAATTTTACCCATCTTAGTGATATATCCTTTCCTTTAGCAAATAGTACGTTCGAGTGCTAATAGTATACATAATAGATAAATTAGCACTCTGCTGTCAAGAGTGCTAATTCAGGGGTCGCGGCGTATTTGGTGGCAGTTTATCATGTTTTTGGGCGCCGTATGTGGCCAAAGCTTCAACCTCAATTTGGTTCAATGTCTTGCCCGACTGCTGCTTGCTAGCCAGCTTGTATTTGCGGGTTAGCACCCATGCGTACATAGTCACAGCGGTCAATACCACGAAAAGTCCGCCCCACGCAAATGGCGTGTGCCCCTTGCCGACATCAATGGCTACTTTTACAAGGACAGAGGTATCAAGCGTCGAGACCGTCCAAAAGGCAACCCGGGCCAGCCATAGCCTGCTATTGTCGTCCATGCAGCTCCCTCCGCCGGCGGGCCTTTTGCAAGCGCTGTTCCCGGCCCAGGCTACTTAAGGTTTTCACGGCAATATTGTTGCCGGTTTCAACTTCGTGCTTCAGCTGCTCGCGGTAGTAGTTGCGGCCGATAGCCCCCACTATACCCACGCCCACAAAACCAAGTAGTACGCTCATACCCAGTACCATACGCTGGCCGCCCCAGCCTTCGCTTTGGACCATGGTTAACCCTTTGCACGCTCCAAGCAAACCGACAGCCGTCAAGCCAAAGCTAAGCTGGCTTTTAGTCTGTGCAGGTAGTTGCCGCCATCTATGCATACTCTTAGTTTACTGTACTATCTAGAGTATGACGATATACGAAGCACCCGATGGGCCAGACTTTTTTACTACCGAACAAGGCCTCGAGGCGATGCGCAGCGTCGGCACGATTGCGCTCGACTGTGATCCCGAAAATTTGCAGGGTATGCTCGACTTTGTAGAAAACGAAACAGGCCGAACACTCGGTGGACCACTTGGCCAGACGTCATTCGTGCTGATGCGCGGAGCGGCCAACCCACTCAAAAGCGACCGGCATTATTTTGAATCGCCGTTGGAGTTGCCCCTTGTGCCAAGCAGCGAGTTCGGAGCCAACGAGCCCGACTTTGCCGCCAAACAGGATTTGGTAGAGGCCAGACGCCACATTTTCGAAGTACGCCCCGGCCTGTGGCGTGGTGGGGTTGCACCTTATATTGCCCGCATGGTCATGGGACCCCGGCCAGAAGATCAGGCGCTTACGGCTGGTCTGAGCGCATGGGGCCGTCAGATCCGGGACGCCTTTACTCTGACCGACCCAAAAAAGAATCGCATCCAGGAAGAAGTTGCTCAGCGATTTCCTAGCGCCGTTGTGTTGCGCCGTTCAATCGAACCACGTACCAGCTAGTTAGCCACCCAGTCGGAATCTCGGCGTAGTTCGCTTATGCCATTTTGACGCGGACCATAGCATGGCGGATAACTTCGTCGCCAAGGGTGTAGCCGGACTGGAGTTCTTCGCTGACGACTTCTTGCTCACCATCGCCATCTTCCATGCTGATTGCTTCATGCAGGTTGGGGTCAAAGGGTTCGCCAACGGTTTTGATGCGCTCGACGCCAATATCGGCCAGCGTTTTTTCGAACTGCTTGACGATACCTTCGACACCCTTGATATAGTCGTTACCAGCTAAATCGTCTGGCACGTGTTTGAGTGCCCGTTCAAAGTTATCGACTACTGGCAACAAATCACGAACAACGCCAGCTTTAACGGTATTACGTAGGTTCGCAATTTGCTCGTCATGACGACGACGCAGATTCATGGCATCGGCACGTTCACGCTGCAGAGCTTCGGTTAGGTCGTTAACTTGCTGCGATAGAGCAGCTGCATCTGCTTGTAGGTCGTTTGTATTTTGTACGTCTTTGGGTATTTTACTCATATAACATTTCCTCCAGTGTCTCACCGGCACGGCGGACTAAGTTCATAACATCTCGATAGCTTTGGCGGGTTGGCCCCAGCACGCCAATATAACTTTGGTCGGAGTACGGGCTATGAAAGCGACTGATAATCAGCGAGCAACCAGCACTACGGCCAATGGGGTTCTCACTACCAATATACACGCTTAATGGCTGGTTAGGGGCAGCTTCGCGCAGCCATGGCTCTAAGTTGTCCAGCAATCGTGCAACTTGTTGTACTTGGCCAGCGTGCATAAACTCTGGCTGGCCGAACAGGTTGGACAGGCCGCTCATATACAGCTGGTTGCCGATAGTGGCCATACCAAGGTTGTGAGTCAATTCTACAAGCGTATCCACAGCGTTGCGGATTGCCCGCTCGGGCACGCCGCTATCCTGCACACGAGTGGCTAGGGCTCGCTCACCACGGCGCTCTTGCAAAGGCGACCTGTCGGTGGCAAGACCGTTCACATAGTAGCGGTAGCCTTTATCGGTTGGCACGCGCCCGGCACTGGTATGCGGCTGGTTAATAAAACCTAGACGCTCCAGCTCGGCCATCTCGGCGCGAACAGTTGCCGAACTGACGTTAAAGGCTTTAGCTAGCAAGTTTGAACCCACCGGAGAGGCAACTTCGGCGTACTGTTCCACGATAGCGCTTAAAATCTGCTTTTGACGGTCTGTCATACTGCTTGTCTTTCTGCCATTAGTGTACCCTTGTTGGCACTCTGTCGTCAAGAGTGCCAGGATTACTCCGGTGACAACCCAAGCATAAGCAGGTACAATATACAGGTATTCAACCGTAGGTGGGTCATGATTACTATTTCTTTCCGGCGTCAGTATTACCGCTTCGTATTAGCTAGTTTGTTGACTGTTGTTTTAGCAACTCTTGGGATGGGCGGCCTCACTAGCGCCCAAAGCACTGCGATCTCACGTGGCTATACGACGACCACCGAAGATACAGTTCGAGCTACACTTGTATCCACGACTGGTAAAGACGACAAAACTATCGAGCTAGCGACCGTCAACGGGGCCGACAAACTCGTTGGCATCGTCAGTGAGACGAGCCTCCTGCAGTTGTCCGGCAGCAAAAAGAACCAAACCCAGGTAGTCATTAGTGGCACGACTGTTGGGTTGGTGAGTGACATCAACGGCAGCATCCGGGCCGGCGACAAGATAACCGTTTCACCAATTGACGGAGTTGGCATGCTGGCTACCGACGATTCACAGATTGTAGGCACAGCCCAGACAAGCTTTAATGCCAAAAATGCCAAAACTCGCGAGATTACCGACAAATCGGGCAAGAGCCACACCGTACACATCGGCTCTGTGCCTATCCAAGTCGGGATAGCATACTACGTCCCACCTACCAGTAAACTGCTGCCGCCATTTTTGCAAAACCTGGCCAATAACATTGCCGGTCGACCAGTCTCGGCAGCCCGTATTCTGCTTGGCAGTGTACTGTTATTACTGGCCTTCATCAGCATTTTTGCCCTAATCTACACTTCGGTACGCGCCGGAATTATCTCCCTAGGCCGCAATCCCCTCGCTGCGGGCGCTATTCAGCGCGGACTGGTTGGCGTGGCTATGACCACCTTCCTCGTGTTTGTTTTTACCCTGCTTGCTACCTACCTGATCCTAATCTACTAGATCACGGTGGTGGCAAAACTGTTGACGTTATAAAATAAGCATAAGCGATCGGGAGAGACGTATCGGCTGAGACTATGGAAAATCCAATTCGCGACCAAACCATCGACCGCCAAGCAACGGCTGAGGCTTCTATTGGCTTGGGCCAAACGACGGATACTCCCGGGCAAAGTCTTGACTCGCCATTTGCACCCACCCCTCAGTTAACCCCCCAAGAGCTGGGGCAGCCCAACATCGAGCCCACGCAGCATACCATCTGGCAAAGCCTACTTAGATACAAGGTAGCGCTCCTGGTCATACTGGTCCTAGTGGTGGGGACTGTCGTACTGCTTCGCCGGGCAAACCAGGCTAGTTCGAGTGTGGCGGCTGGTGACTTTGACGCGACCCATCTGTCATTGGCAGCGCTTGCTCCAAGCGAGGTCACGAGCGATATCAGCAAACAATCTCTGACCATCAATGGGCAGCTCCAGCTAGCTAGTTCGCTCATCATAACTCCTTCGGCACAGCCACCGTCTGGCGTAGTAGGCCAGATCTATTTCGACCAAACAACCCACCAGCTTAACTACTATGACGGCAGCGCCTTTCTGCCAATCGGTGGCAACACGACCTTTATTCAGAACACGACCAATGTATTGGGTGGCACTACCAACATCACCAATGTCGCCAACGCGACAGCCGGCATAACTACCCCAGGTGGCACTACCAACGCACTGCTCAAATTCACGAGCGCCCAGACCGCGGGCGATTCCATAGCAATCGACAATAGCACATACTTACAGGTCAACGGAGGTATTAATGTAGCAGCTTCTTCGCAGACTTCGGATTTCACATTCTGGAGCTCAACCGCAGGACCAGTTGCTGCTCCTGCGACAGACCCGTTGGCTGTTGAGTTGGGTGTCAAGTTTCAAACCGACATATCCGGTTCAATAAAAGGTATCCGCTTCTACAAAGACAGTACTACGACCGGACCCAACGTCGGTAGCCTCTGGACTAGCGGCGGTACGCTTCTTGCCCAAGCAACCTTTACGACCACTCCCGGTAACGGCTGGCAAGAAGTAGATTTCCCGTCCCCTATACCTATCAGCTCAGACACAACGTATGTCGCCTCGTACCACACAACCGGCGGCTACCCCTACGATGCGGCTTACTTTGGAGCAAGTGGCGTCGACAGTGGACCACTTCACGCTCTAGCAAGTGGGCTTGACGGCGGCAATGGCGTGTTCAAGTATGGTGCAGGTTCTACCTTCCCCAATCAAAGCTCTAACTCACCGAACTACTGGGTTGACGTAGTCTTCTCTGGATCGACCTATACGCCCGACTCCCGTATTCGCGTTAACGGTACACAGCTCTCCACTAATGACCTTGCCGACAATGCCACGATCGCCAAGCGCGGAGCCTCCCAGGTTTTTAGCGGGCACAACATCTTCCGCAACGGCAGCGACTCGGGTGATGCGTTCAGCATCCAGCGTGCCGATACAACCAACATGTTTACCGTGGATACCCTAGGTAACGCCATTTATATCGGCGCTGCAGGCGGCGGCAATAATGGGACGATACTCGTATTGGGGCGTCAAACCGGCAACGCAAACGATCCCGCCGGCATAGACGGCGCAATGTATTACAACGCATCTCTGGGAACTTTTAGGTGTTACGAGGACGGCGAGTGGGGTGAATGTGGCCAACCAAATGCCGTGCGAGGCTACTCGGTATACGACGAATTCATGGGCGGCCAGACCACCACATTTGGCACCAACAATATCATTGGCAGCCTGGGTTGGAACGCGCAGGCGATTGGCGCGAATGGATCGATCAACTTTAACCCTAGCACGCCGGCACCCATTGCCGACCGGCCCGGCGTCCTGCAACTTCAAACACCGGCCGTCGCCAATCAAGGCACCTCGCTTATCCTTGGTAATGCAAATGGCGGTTCGATGTTCATAGCTAAATCGCAGAGTCTGCATACTGCCGTTGCAGTTGGCGCTGCCACTGGTCAGGTACTTCGGATTGGCCTCCACAACGAAACTACAACTACCACCCAACCAGTTTCGGGCGTTTGGTGGGAGGCAGACCCTGGCACAAACCCCGACTGGCGATATTGCTACGGCAACGGCACAACAGCAACCTGCACCGACTCAACCCAGCCAATTGCCGCCAATACCTGGGTACGGCTGAGTATCACCATCAGCGCTACCGGAACAGGCACGTCGGCAGCCCGCTTTTCGCTCAATGGCACAGCTATGGCCGGCTTCTCGGCCGTCACCATCGATACAACCAACCGAGTATCGCCTGCCTTCAGCTGCTACGGCACCGACGGCAATGCCCAAAACTGCTACTGGGATTACTTCCAGTTGAAGGGTGTCACCTCAGGAGCCAGGTAACGGCTACGAGCGTAGGTCTGTAGCAACGCGTCGAAGATCAGCGGCGCCAATCCCGGACGTTGACCTGATCAATATCCACGTTTTGCCAGCAACTACACTTGCCAGGTCGGCATCACCAAACTTACCAATCACCGTTTCACCAACGTCTGAGGTTAGCTTCTGCGAATCGGTCATTTGGTTATCGTAGAAGTCTGTAAAATCTAAGTTGCTTGGGGTAGCTTGCTCGGTGACGACGAGCTTTTTGTTGTGGCCATACGTGATCGCATAAGTTACCACGTCTGCCGTTGCATGAAACGATGTCTGATCCACCTTGGCACCACTTGGCAGCCATCCTGGCGCATACAGCGTGAAATCAACCGCGCTAGTTATCGCTGCGGGGATATTCTGGGCGGGCGCCGGTGAACTCGAACCGAATATGCGCCACACTACAAACGATGTCAGCACTGCACACATAAAGATGGCCGCAAAGACATACCGCTTGCGATAACCGGTTCGTGGCTTTGCGGTCGATAATACAGTCGTTACAGGTGACGCATCAAGTAAGATTGGCTCACTACCATAAGCACGTTTCACATGCCTATTATAGCCTACGTCACGTGCCACTATTCCATTGCGTCAAGTGCTTCACGCGTCTTAGTAGCAATGTCCCTGGCGATATCGACGGCCTTCTGGTAGTGCGGCTCAACGGCTTCGCCGCGCGCGATACTACTGACCAGCTCTACTGTCTTATCCAGCTTGTCGTTGATAACAATATAAAAATAGTCGGCAAGGAGTGCGTGCTCTAACTCTGCTAGGGCAGTTTTCATCCTTTTGTACAGGTCATGCTGGTGGACCTTGCCATCATACCTAGCAAGCAGGCGCTGTTGCCAAACTTCATAACTAGGTGGAAGCAAAAAAACCATCTTGGCATTAAGGCTCAAGGTAGCATACTCGTCAGCACCGTCAACCGTAACGTCAGTGATTGCAATCCTGCCCTCTTCGCTGGCCTTTTTGATCTCGGCAATACTAGTTCCATATACATTGCCAACGTATTGTTTGGCTTCAACAAAGGCGTGTTCACTGAGCATTTTGTCGACGGTTGGCAGGTCTACAAAATGATAATCCACGCCGTCTTGCTCCATGACGCCGTGGTTTTCTCGTGGTTTTCTCGTGGTATGAGACACAATGAACCGATATTCATCGGGGTGATTGCGCATCACTCGGCCAAGCACTGTGTCCTTGCCCGCGCCAGATATTCCCACCACAAAGATAATGGGTACATCCTTAATAGGGGCGAGGTCTGCAGATGTAGGCTTGTAGCCTTCAATCTTGGCTTTAAAGTTTTCGTCTAGTTCCATGTATTTACTATACAGAATCACTCCTGCAACGCCAAATGTGGGGTTTTCGGAGTGACGTTACTTTGTTAGATGAACCTAGCTTACGGGCAAATAGCAAAATACGCAAGTACATTTTGCCCAGTAAGACAGTAACAATGTTTGCCAAGTGGGAGACCCACGCAGGCGTGTTGCATGACCGACATTACTGCCTTACCGGGACAGATGTATGCTATCGCACGGTCCTCGAGCAATCAAATTATTTTTAACAGGGGTACCTGTTGTTATTTATTCAACTCTATCTAACGATTTTGCAGTTCTTTCAACAAAGTGACAGCAAGGTCGTGGCTCTTATACTGGTTTGCGGCGGCCGAGGCGCCGAGGGCCGCCTGTGTAAAATCGAGCGTAGACCGGGCGAGGTCATCGTTTAATACAAAGACCAGATCCTCGGTGTCGATAGCATAGCGCAACGATTGACTAGCCTCTTGCATACGCTTTTCGAGTTCGTCCGGGCCATAGCCGTGGTTTGCAATGCGCTGTTTCCACGCCTCCCAGCTTGGTGGCAGCACAAAGACAGTGCGCACAGCTTTGAATGGCAGCGTCCTAAAGACTGGCAATGCGGCGGCCATCACAGGCATCATGGCGATACCCTCAGTAGAATAGTCCTCTGGCGCGGTGGCGTAGAGCTCCCCGGTTGTATTTACAACTAGGGTTACATATTCATATGCCGTGATGCGCGCTTCCATTTCCTGCCGAGTTCGAAAGTGGACATCGATGTCGTTCTCTTCGTCGGGCCGTGGAGCACGTGACATGGTACTAATTACCGGGTGCAGTGCTGGGCAACGAGCAGCCGCAGCATTCATGAGTGTCGTTTTGCCAACCGCCGTCGGACCGATGACCGCCACGAATGTTACCTCTGGCAGTTTGTTTAGCACCTTCTCACTTGGTTGATAGTCGGCCCCCATATACACCCCCTAATCTCGTTTTAGCATTACTGTGAAAGCCTCAGCCGGAATGTCGACTTTACCAAAGCGCTTCATGCGCTTTTTGCCCTTGGCCTGCTTGGCTAGTACTTTCTTTTTGCGTGAAACGTCGCCACCGTAGAGTCCGGTGGTAACATCCTTACGGTAGGCGCTGAGGTCCTCGCGGGCGATGAACTTACCGCCAATTGCCGCCTGCAAACTCACCTGGAAGTTTTGTCTCGGTATAACCTCTTTGAGTTTGGACACAACCTCACGACCGACGTGTTGCGATTCACTGCGGTGCACCATAATACTTAGAGCGTCGACGCGTTCGCCAGCAACGTAAAAGTCGACGCGTACAAGGTCTTCGGTACGATAATCGTCAAGCTCGTAGTTGAAGGATCCGTAGCCACTGGTGACGCTTTTGAGCTGGTCATAGAAGTCAGTTAGCAGATTGGCGAGCGGTGCCTCAAAGGTCACCAATGCCAGCTGAGCGTCTACGTACGACAGGTTCTTGTGGATACCACGTTTAGAGGCCACCAACTGAATAACGGCACCAACATAATCTTTGGGGACCACAACCTCGCCCTTAATCCATGGCTCGCGGATCTCCCTAATCTGAGCCGGGTCAGGCAATTCTGACGCGCTCTTAATGTCCGTTTCGCTGCCGTTTAGGAGCAACACCTGGTAGTCGGTCGACGGGTTGGTGATTACCAGCTCCAGGTCATATTCGCGTTCAAGGCGCTCTCGAACGATGTCCATGTGCAACAGACCCAGGAAGCCAATACGCACACCAAAGCCCAAGACTGGCGAATTTTCGGGAGCAAATTGCAACGCCGAGTCGCTAAGCGAAAGCTTCTCAATAGCATCTTTCAGTAACTGGTAGTTTTCATTACTATCCGGGAAAAAGCCCGCGTACACAAACGGTTTGACGTCTTTGTAGCCTGGGAGTGCCTGGGTAGCAGGTTTCTTGGTAACAGTTATCGTGTCACCGACCTTAGCTTCACGGGTACTTTTGAGGTTAGTCACAATATAGCCAATCTCGCCAGCACTAAGCGCTTGGGAGGGGGACATGTCCGGACGCAAAGCACCAACCTCCAGCGCCAAACCGTGGCCGCCAGTTGCCATCATAGTAATTTGCTCACTCTTGGCGATACTGCCATCAAACACACGGACATACAGGATAACACCACGGTAATCATCGTAATAGCTATCAAAGATAAGCGCACGAGTGGTCTCGTCCGCCCCGCCACGTGGCGCAGGCACTTCGGCCACGATACGCTCCAGTACCGCCTCTACGCCTTGTCCGGTCTTGGCAGAAATGTGTAGGATCTCTTCTTTTTCGCAGCCCAGCAAGCTAACGACTTCAGCACTTACCCGTTCGACATCGGCAGCCGGCAAGTCGATCTTGTTGAGCACGGGAATAATGTTAAGATTGGCGGCCATGGCCAAATATACGTTAGCAAGGGTTTGCGCTTGGATGCCTTGACTCGCATCAACCACCAACATCGCGCCCTCACAGGCCTCCAAGCTACGCGAGACTTCATAGCTAAAGTCAACGTGGCCGGGAGTATCGATAAGGTTTAGCTCATAGCCCTTATACTGCATACGCACAGGGGCAAGTTTGATAGTGATGCCTTTTTCGCGTTCTAGGTCCATCTTGTCGAGTAGCTGTTCTTTCATTTGACGCTTCTCGACAGTGCCGGTCATCTCCAATAGCCGATCGGCCAAGGTAGACTTGCCATGGTCGATGTGGGCAATAATGCAGAAGTTGCGGATATTAGACTGATCCATTATGTCCGTAAGTATAACAGAGGTGGTGCAGATTAACTACTGGATGCGAATTGGTTTGATAATGAGCCGCTTGATGCGCTCAAAAACTGCGCTCGCTTCGCGCAAGCCAAAGAGCGACGAGATAACCAGGTGAACCGCAAAGACCACCATCGCAATCACAACCACTTTGCTACCGATAGTTATCAGACCGCGATCATTAAGGCCAAGTGGATACATCTGCAGCATTACAAAGCCCGCCGTCAGACAAAAGCCAGCCACACCGATAATACGCACAAGACCGCCCCAAAACTCGACATCGTAAAAGAGTTTACGGTCGCGCCACAACATAATTGAAGACAAAATAAGAACTTCCGTACCTGCTACAATCGACTGGGCGATAGCCAGACCAGCAACACCGTATGCTTGGGGACGGGCTAGCCAAAAAGCCAAAATAATATTAAGCGTGATGGCAATAATCGAGACCGCGAGCGGTGTACGCGTATCTTTGTTGGCGTAAAAATAACGCGAAACCATGGCGTAGATAATACGAAAGATAATCGCTGCCGTCAGGAACCCAAAGATCAAAGCTACCTCTGGGGCCGCATCGCCATAGATAAGGCGAGCCAGGTAGCCACGGCAGAAGAAGGCCACAATAACCACCGGGACCGTCATCCAAATCATAGCCCGCAAAATACGTAGAAAATCTTTCCGGAATAAATCGGTACGCTTTTGTGCCAGGCGCTCAATTAGACGCGGAAAGGCGGCGGTCGCGATAGAGCTGCCGATTAGCATGACTGGCACGTTCATGAGGGTTAGTGCATAGCTGTAGTAGCTAACCGGGCCCGTACCCAAAGCCTGAGCACGATTGATTTCGACCATGCTGTTTATCTGGTCAATGCCTTGGTCGAGCGAGCGAGCAGGTAGCTGGTGCAACACCTTACGAAAACCGAAGTTGTGCCACCTAATCTCGGGCTTATAGCGGAACTTGAGCCCGATTAGCCCCATCCAGGCAATACCTAACTGCAAAAGTGCACCGATAAGCGCACCCAACCCCAGACCAACAATGCCAAGCGAATTCTTGAAGATGAAAATGCTGGCAATAATCGACAGGTTATAGAACAACGGTGCGATTGCAAAGAAGAAGAACCGGCCAAATGTTTGTTGAATGCTCGTGATGATGCCAGAAAGCGTAAACAGCAACGGGTTGAAGGCAATAAAGCGCATGATATTCACCGCTTCGTTAAAATGCTGTGGATGCAGACGGTGCAAATCAGGCGCTAACAACGTAATAAGCTGACTAGCAAATACGAAGATAATAACGCCAACTATACTCATGATAATAGCCAGTACGTTAAGTAGGCTGTTGGCTATTTGCCACATGCCCTTGCGGTCACCAGTTTGCAATTTGTCGGCCAAAATCGGCATAAAGGCCACACCTAGTGCCCCCGCTGCGATGGTGTAGAAAAAGAAATCAGGAATCTGGAAGGCCGCAAAGAAAGCGTCGGACGAACCCGGATCATGCACCGTAAAGTTAGTACTAATAAAACGGTTGCGCAGGAACCCGAGTATCTGGCCTAGCAACATAACTGCTACCAACAAGGTGGCGGCGCCACCAAGTGATACACGCTTGTTTGTACGGTCAAGGAAACGATTCATTTATACCCAGTATAAGGGAGGAATCGCCTCAGAGCCAGTAGGAAATCGGCCTATAGTGTCTAATACAACGCTGCTGCTTTAGGCATCGTGGTGCCGTGCAGAACTTCTTTGACTTCCTCGGCTTCGACAGTCTCTTTTTCGAGCAGACGATCTTTGAGCTCATCGAGCTTGTGGAGGTTAGCACGGATCACGGCACGGGCACGGTTAGCTGCTTCTGTGATAAGCGCTTCGACTTCGTCGTCAATAACCTTGGCCGTCTCGTCGGAATATTCGCGTTCGTGCATAATGCGGTCGAGCATCATACCGTCGTCAACCTGAAAGACTTGGTCGCGCAGTTTCTTACCCATACCTTGGTTTACAATCATGTCGCGGGCCAATTCGGCTGCTTTTTGCAGGTCACTACCGGCACCAGTTGTTACACGGTCTGAGCCATAAATAACTTCTTCGGCAACACGACCGCCAAGCATGCGAGCCAATACGTCTTTGTACTCGATAATACTATGGTAGCTCTTGTCCTCCGGTGGGATAAACCAGGTAACACCACCAGTACCACCACGAGGAATAATGGTAACCTTGTGTACGAGATCGCTGTCCGGCAACACATGGCCAACGATCGCGTGACCAGCTTCGTGATAGGCAGTAATTTCTTTTTCTTTGTCGCTCATGACCTTGCTCTTGCGCTCTGGGCCAATGGCAACTTTTTCGAAGGCAGAAGTTACATCGTCATTGCTAATCGTTTTGTGGTTATGGCGGGCTGCAATAATGGCGGCTTCGTTGGCAATGTTAGCCAGGTCGGCACCTGACGATCCAGCCGTCTTGGCGGCCAGGGCGTCTAGGTCGACATCTTTATTTACCGGCTTCTTGGCAAAGTGAACCTTTAGAATAGCTTCGCGGTCTTTGCGATCTGGCAGGTCAATGTTTACACGGCGGTCAAAGCGGCCAGGGCGAAGCAGGGCCGGGTCAAGCACGTCAGCGCGGTTAGTGGCAGCCAATACGATAACATTTTGACCTTGTTCGAAGCCGTCCATTTCAACCAAGATCTGGTTCAGGGTTTGCTCGCGCTCGTCGTGACCACCACCCATACCAGAACCACGTCGGCGACCGACGGCGTCAATTTCGTCGATAAAAATGATGCACGGTGCGTTCTTCTTGGCCTTCGCAAACAAATCACGAACACGACTTGCACCAACACCCACAAACATTTCTACAAATTCCGAACCAGAGATACTAAAGAATGGCACGTTGGCTTCACCGGCAACGGCACGGGCCAGCATGGTTTTACCAGTACCGGGAGGGCCTACCAGCAGTACACCCTTTGGAATTCTGCGCACCGACATTAGAAAACTTCTTTGGTGACTTAAGAAACTCAACAACTTCTTCCAGGTCTTGCTTGGCTTCGTTGGTACCGGCGACATCCTTAAAGGTGACCTTGTCTTTTTCGTTGCCATACAGACGGGCGCGGCTCTTACCAAAGCTCATGCTTGGTTGCCCTGCCCCTGGGCGCTGCGCATCATCCAGAACAGAAGCAGGCCTATAACCAGTACAGGCAACATGGTAATACCGATGTTGGTTAGTAGCGAGCTGGTTGATGACTCTGGCTTGTAGGAAACCTCTACCTTGGAAAGGTTCAGGCCCTCTTCCTTTAGACTGGCATTCGGGTCCTTGTATGATTTAAGCGTTGGCTGGTCGTCACCCTTCTTGGTGATATTCAGCTCATTGCCGTTAACTTCAATCTTGGAGTACTTACCGTTATTAGAGTCAGCGATAGCCTGCGTCAGAGGTACGTTTTTGAGTCCGCCCGACTGGCTGTATGCCGCAAAAATGATAAAACCAAACACAATTAACAGGATTATGAAGCCGAAGCCCTTAAAGCCGCGGCGGTTGCCCCCTCCCCTGTTGGGGGAACGAAAATTCTTCTTACTGTTATCCATATGTTTGCAATTATACACGGTCAACGCCGTTTTACGAGGAACTCCGGTCACAAAGCCGGAGTGTACGCCTGCCTACCTTCAGCAGATACCCAGCGTTAACGTCAAATTGCTTGCCTGGCTGTGAAACCTTAGACACAACAACCAGACGCTCGATGCCTTTCCGATTGAACTCGCGGACCCCATGGGAGCGCAGCCAGGCAGCCATTACCTCACACGACACGTCATAGGGCAGCATGATAAACCACGCCCGGTCGATGCCATCGTCAGAGTGATGCCTGCTCAGATCAGCCATGAGCAATTCATCAATCACCGGGTTCGTGTCGGCTGCTTTTTGCAAGTGTGCCAGTAGCTGCGCCCTACCCTCCTGCCCCAACCGGGGCAAGATTGTGTGCCGGATGTAGTTCCGGGCGTACGTGTCATCTCGGTTGGTGCTGTCTTCATGCCAAGCAATGGCATGTTGCAACGCGTACTGCTTAATCGCCGCCTTGCTCGTCTGCAACAATGGCCGCTGAATATCGCCGCCACTAGCCAAAGAGCTAAGACCCTTGCGCCCCGTACCCCGCACCAGGTTAAGCACCGCCGTCTCCAGCAGATCGTCCTGGTGGTGCGCAGTTACAATGGCGGCAGCCTGTACATCACGGGCAACACGTCGCAAAAAGGCATACCGGGCATCGCGGGCAGCCGCTTCACTTGGATGCGCACCAAGCCTGCCATGCTCGCACACGAAAGGCAGCTCATACTGTTTAGCTGTGGCCTCGACAAGCTGGCGGTCTTGGTCGGAATCCTCACGGATGCCGTGCTCAAAGTGGGCAACGACTAGCTCCATACCTGGCTGCGACCGCAGCACGTCAAGCAATACCATCGAGTCCACACCGCCCGACACGGCTACCACATATTTACCTGGTTTGAGGCTAATTTGCATGCCCTAATTGTAACAGGTTAGCGACAGAGGTAGATAAACCCGACCGTGACTCTAGCCAACAGAGACAGTTTGTGATATATTTTGTCACTGTTACCTATATGGCGGCGTAGCTCAGCTGGTTAGAGCACAGGACTCATAAGCCTGGGGTCACAAGTTCAAGTCTTGTCGCCGCTACCATTAGCATTCTAAGCACCCCCACAGGGGTGCTTTATTTATGGTGGCATATTCGCAGCGCAATATAGTATGATGCGATAAATGAGTGAAACAAATATACAACAGGCTCCTGAACCACCGCTTATCGATACAGAAGAGCAAGCTCATGAGAAAGCTCTTATCAGCGATATTATTAGCCAGCAAGAACTTCATACAGCAGCGGCGATTGCAGCAAAAGAAATACTTGGTGAGCCAAATCCAAGCGAAAAGGACATTGAATATGTCAGCTCCTTGTTTACAAAACATTCAAAGGTAGCCACGATTGAAGGCCAAGTTGCAGCGTGTATTGCGTATAGTATTGATGATACAGGGACGAATGCGGAACTAGAGATACTAGCTACTGACACCGCGTTCAAAAGGCAGGGCCTTGCCAAAAAGCTTTTAGGAGAAGCAGAACTAGAGATGATCGATCTAGGAGTAAGTGCTATCACCTTGCGCTCTACTAAAGCAGGGCTGCCATTCTACACGGCAATGGGATACAGGGCCGACAGTACCGTTGCAGATAGCGAAGATTTATACCTGCATAAAGATCTCTGACAACCACGATCTGTAATCCACGTCACACCGCCGAAAAGTGCCGGCAACCTATAATGAGGAACTATGCGATCCTGTTATTCCAGATTCGTCCATTATGCTCGCAAATTTAAGTCAGCAATCAAGCAGCATATACCATGGGTCGCGCGTCATCGATATTACATACTTGCTGCGGCTGCAATAACTGTCGTTGGATTGGCAGGGGCACTACTGGCAAGCCCGGCGGGTTGGGTGGTCAAGTCCTCGATCATCAAGTCTCGCACGTACCCGTACGCAACTGTTATGGGCTTGGACGCCGGCAACCTTAACCAGGACTCCCTTGTTGACGTTCTGGCCAAAGCCAAGCAACAATTTGAAGCAGAGAGATACACAGTTCGCTACCAAAGCACCGTTTGGCGAATGCCAGTCAAAGACCTGGGTTTTGCTATCAACACGAATCAAACCAAGGAGTTAATTTGGCGGCTAAACGACCTGTCCCTGGATGACAAAGCCCACTTGATACGGGAGCGTAAAAACAATCGCACCAATCTTGAGCCGGTAGTCTCTGTCAACAGCACAGTCTGCCAGCAAAAGATTACCGCGATTATGGCATCCATTAACAAGGAGCCGATTAATGCCGAGTTGCTGTTCGACGGCCAGCTCAAGGTTAAGCCAGACAAACCGGGCGTATCGCTGAACGCCGTAGATACTTGTCACATAATTTCTCAATCGCTGCGTAGCGGCAACTACACCTCGGGCGCGGCGGTAAAAAGTGTGGCCGCCAGCCTTACGCAGGCTGACATTACAGGCCAGCTAGAGCGCATTAGGGGGATGGCGGGCCGCAGCTTAACTTTTACAAATAATGCGTATCGTAGAGTTGTCGATCCTACAGAGTTACTCTCATTCTTAGTCCTCCAAAAAGAACCGGGTAAACCGCTAGCCGTTACATGGGACAACACCAAGCTTAGCGCCTTAGCCGCCGAGATGGCGACACACATCAACACAACAACAACGCCACACGTTTCTACATGTGAGGTACTAGTCAGTCCTGGTGGCACCAAACTCGATCAGCAATCTGTTGTGTCTACCATCACTAGCCAGGATGCCGGCAAACCGACGAGCTACAAACTTCAGACATATGCCGTGGCACCAAAAATCCGCAACCGCTCCGTGGCAACAGGGGCTAACAAAGGAACAGTCTATCTGACCTACGACGATGGCATGGCATATGCCGGAACTATTATGGACTACGCTGCGTGCTACAACATTAAGGTCACCTTTTTCGAAATCGGATCGCTGGCCAGTACTGACGCCCCGCAGCTTAGGAGGGCGATCGCCGAAGGCCACGCGGTTCAATCGCACGGCTACATCCACGCCGTATACGACTACGGCACTGGGCACGATTACGCCTGGCAGCTCGACGATATCAGTCATTCTATTGATGTAATCACCAGCATTACGGGGGTCAGGCCTACATACTTCCGGCCACCTGGTGGCAACCGAACGGCTGACACACGGGCAGCTGCTACCGCCAACGGCGTCAAGATGATCCTATGGGACGTCTCGTCGGTAGATACGTCCAACAATACCTCGGCAGACATATGCAAAAACGTCGTCAATGGGGCCACGGCCGGCGACTCAGTACTGATGCACTCATCCAAACAGAAAACCGCCAATGCCTTACCCTGCATTGTCGAGGGATTGGCAGCCCGGGGATACACGATGCAAGCCCTGCGCTAGTAGTTAAACTTTGGTTCTCCGTCGTCTATTCGTAGTGAAGCGCTTCGACGGGGTCAAGCTTTGCCGCACGCCGGGCCGGGTAAAGCCCCGCCAGCATGCCGATGACAGTAGTTATAAGCACGACGCCGACGATCAGCCAAATAGGCAATGTAATAATATTGGTGCCGCTGATACCGTTACTCTTAAGCTGCCTGTTTACGATAGGGTTAGCGATCAGCGTTAGTATATAGCCAAGGCCCAAACCAACCACACCGCCCATAAAACCAAGCAGCGAAGCCTCAAAGGTAAATAGCCTGCTTACCGTTGACCGCCGGGCACCTACTGCCCGCATTACACCAATTTCACGAGTTCGCTCCAGAATGGCCATAATCATCGTATTGACTACCCCAACGGCAGCCACCGCCAGCGAGATACCGCCAATCCCGCCAAGTACATAGCCTACGATATTGAAGATTGCCAACTGTCCGCTGATGAATGTTTGGGCAT
The DNA here is from genome assembly GCA_963815935.1 of uncultured bacterium. Taxonomy (GTDB): domain Bacteria; phylum Patescibacteriota; class Saccharimonadia; order Saccharimonadales; family UBA4665; genus JARIHD01. The sequence goes on along the minus strand of CAWFIL010000008.1, from coordinate 139,292 downwards.
CGGAAGCACCGACACCGAATTTCTTGATATCGCTGGCCACTGACTTTGCATTTGAGGCCTTGTCGGCCTTTACCACGAGGTTATCGTATCCATTCTTTGCCAATTCATCAGTTACTGTCAGCTTGCCCTCGCCCGCCGTACAGCCATGCGGCCCACAGACCTGATCGACTTGGTATTGTTGGTCTTCTTCAAGCCCACGCGCCCAGCTAAGCGGTACGCGGATAGTATAGCTATTGTCTAGTGTGTCGACGATGCCCACGATCTTGGCAGTCAGGGTGACTGGCGTTGGCTGGAAATCACGGCCATCCGCATGTGGATTATTCTGGAAAAACTGCTGCTGTTCGGCATACCGCTGTTGCGGATCGGACCCAACACCCGTGTAGTAGTTTTGGGTCGGCAGATCTACCTGTTTACCTACAAGCGCCTGGTAATTTCCCTTAAAACCTAACTTGTCCGCATAGTCGGAAGTTAGAATGACCACGCCCTGGGTGTCGGCCGCCGTAAACTCACGGCCCGCCAACACATTGTCTACCTGCACACCGTTAATGTCATGCGCTAGCACCTGGTTGACGCGCAATTTTTGGCCGCCATAGACCAAACCCTGAAATGCAAACGGGCGCACTTGGCGGGATACGCCAATTACGTGAGGCAAGGCCGTAATTTTGGTCACAAGCGCATCGGTAAGCTTCACGCACGTTGGACAGTTGTTCCCGCCATTGCCCGAATCCTGCCACGTTATGTCAGTTTGCGGCGAAACGACCACCTGTTGCAGAGTCCCGTTTTGTTCGAACTGCTTAGTCATAAACCCTTTTACGCTATACACCAAAGCTAGCATTATGGTGACACTCAACGCTCCGATAACGATCGCAAAAATCGTGAGCGTTGAACGCAGCTTCTGCCGCATTATGTTACGAAGCGCCAAAACCAAATAGTCTTTGAGTTTCATACTAAGCCCTGTGCTCCAATAATTTACCATCATGGATCGAAACGATCCGACTAGCCTGCCGGGCAATATTCATGTCGTGCGTAATCATAATGAGTGTAATACCTTGGCGCACTAGCTCTTTCAGTAGCTTAATGATTTCTTCACCTCGTGCGCTGTCCAGATTCCCCGTTGGTTCGTCGGCAATAATGATGCTCGGCTTCATTACAAGCGCCCGGGCAATCGCTACCCGCTGGCGCTGACCACCAGACAGCTGGGTGGGCCGGTGCTTCATGCGATCACCAAGGCCGACTTTTTCGAGTGCTTCGGCTGCGCGCTGCTTACGTTCCTTGCTGCTAATACGCGCAAAAACCATCGGCAACATAACATTTTCTAGTGCCGTATTGGTAGGCTGCAGGTTGAATGACTGAAATACGAAACCAATGTGTTTATTGCGATAATCACTCAGCCGCCTGTCGCGGACGTGTGACAGGTCCTGCCCGTCGATATGCACGTCACCACTGGTTGGCCGATCGAGTCCGCCAATTATGTTGGCAAGCGTTGATTTGCCTGAGCCGCTCGGCCCAACGATGGCTACAAATTCGCCAGGCTGGACATTCATATTTACACCATCAAGCGCGTTAAGCGTTTCGTCACCAAGATGATAGGTTTTTGTTATGTTTCTGAGTTCGATGAGGGCAGGCATATGTGACTCACGTTACAGTTAGACTAAGCATAAGCTACGTTGGCGCACCATACAAGCCTTAATTTTTGCTGACTACTCTCGCCTTAGAGCATCAATGGGGTTAATCCGCTCGGCCCGCCTGGCCGGGAAGTAAACCACCGCCAGCCCGACCAACAACATAAATCCGAGAGTCCCAGCGACAAGCAGCGGCGGGTTGGCAAATAGTGTAAAGTGGTCCGTTACGCCGCGGTGGTGTGCAAAACCGTTCATAACAATGTCGACAACAAACCCACCAATCACTGCCAGCAATATACCGAGCGCCGCACCAATCACCGATAACAATACCGCCTCAAAAATAAATAGTTTGCGCATGTCACGATTGCGACCGCCCAATGCGATCATCAAACCAATTTCGCGTGTTCGTTCCAACAAGGAGATAGTTAACGTGTTGAACATGCCCAGCACAGCTACAATCATGCCAATCGCACCAAAACCAACCAGTACAAAGTTGAAAAACTTAAAGATTTGGTTAATCTGGTCGACCGTATCGCTCGGTGATGTCGTTAGAAAGCCTAGGCTTTCGATCTGCTTGCGCAGTGCAGGGACCACACTGCTGTCGTCAACTTCAAGCTTAATGTTAGTGTAGATGGTTCGGCCGGCAAGTTGGAAGATGTAGTTTGGTATAAATACTTCGCTACCCGTGCCCGAGTCGGTTACCCCAACGATAGTAAACTCCTTGACTATCTCTTGGCCGTCAGTGGCAGTCGGCGTAGACGACTCAACGAGCGGGATACGCACAGTTACCTTCTTGCCTATGGCCTTGCCTTCGTCGCGTACACCAATAGCCTGTAGCGCAACACGATTAACAACCATAGCTTGCCCATCGTCCCGTTTGAGTAGGCGCCCCTTGGCGGCGACGAGATTATCCATTTGTTGGTAGTTTTGGTCAACCCCGTATACGATAGCGTCAATTTCACTGCCTTGCGTCTTGAGGCTACCGGCATACGAGTATGAGGCGCCTATCCTAACAACGTGCGGCAAGTTTTTTACCTTTTGGTATGCTGCATCGTCTAGCTTGATTATCTTGGAGTTTGGGGTCGAGATATCGACCGACTTGAGCGACTGGTTACCGATAACCTGATTAGTAACCAGTCTCTGCAGGCCAATGCCAAATGACAGTAAGAAGTAGATTGCTCCAATACCAATAACCACGCCCAGGATGGTTAGCGATGCGCGCAACTTCTTGTGCACCAGGTTCTTCCAGGCAATATACAACAGAGTACTCAATGGTATCGACGAGAAGCGCTGGCGCTTTTTGGGCGACTCGATGCTTGGGTTACTGGATCTTTTGGGCATGCTGTTTAATCCTTGCTAATCGTTGTATTCGGCTTCGCATATCTTCCATAAGCGCATCGGTCGTCTTTTGGATTGATTCGTGCTGCATCTCGGTTACTTGTCCATCTTCGATATGCAACAAATGGTCCGCCAGTGGCAGATATTCCATATTGTGAGTAACCAGTATGACTGTGCGCTTCAGATCGTCTTGGCACACACGCAATTGGTCCATGATCATGTCGCCGCTTTTGCTGTCGAGGCTACCGGTTGGCTCGTCGGCAATCACGAATAGTGGATTTGTCGCTAAGGCCCGGGCCATGGCTACGCGTTGCTGCTCACCACCAGACAACAAAACTGGATATTTTTTAGCGTAACTACCCATGTCGATTTGATCGAGGGCGTTTTGGGCAATTTTGGCGGCCGCAGACTTTGAATAGCCCATAAAATACAACGACATTGCGACGTTTTCGAGCACATTAAGGCTCTTTACCCAGTAGTTGGTCTGGTACACAATACCGATACGGTTGGCCCGGAAGTGAGCCAATTCGTCGGGCGACAAATTGTACACATCTCTACCCTCAAATAGTACCGTGCCAGTTGTAGGCCTCTGTAAACCAGTTAGCACATTTAGAAGCGTCGACTTACCACTACCGGAGGGGCCGTAGATAATGTTGAAACTATTCTCCGTGATATTAAAGCTAACATCTTTGAGTGGCACGACCGTCTCGTCGCCAACTTGAAACTGCTGATGTACGTTAGTGGCTTTAATAAGTATATTGGCCATAGCTAAAATCCAAACACATTCTTTAGAGTGTTAAGTACGATCGTTAGCACGCTATCAGATGCGCGACCGATAATAGCCGACTGAACGATACCCTTACCGCTGTTGCCGGATTTGTCACGTGACACTGGTTGTACGCTATATACCTTGGACGTTGGCAGATCAGACACAATAACAATGTGTTCGAACGAAAGCGAAGAATCTTCGGCAGTGCGATTATTAAAGGTCGTCAAACCGGACCCTTCGCCATACGCAACCTGGCTAGTAGCTAATTCGTCGGTATGCCATGAGACGACTACCTGTCCACGTGCCTCGGCTCCAGAGCCGCGGATTGACGACTCAACGGTTATATTACTAATCTTTGGCGGCCGAGTATCCAGTGCCGTATGGAATATCTGGCGGTCCGAGACAGCCAGGTTACCATTGTCATCCCGTGACTGCGCGAGCAAGAAATACTCGCTGTCGTCCTCTAGGTCGCGAATGGTCAACTGATGGTCAGTCGTAGGGGCAGAATCCTGTATGTCCGTGCCAGCGGTGCCGACCTTGCCGTACGTAATTGTGCTAGTAGAAGGTACGTTAGTAGCCCAAGTAACAAGCTGAGTGCTGGTTGGCTCACCATCTACCGGCTGGAATTGCAGGTTACTAATCTTGGGGCGTGGAGGCGTAGTAAACGATGCGATACTACCCTCGTACGCCGTGCCTTCAGAGTCATACGAAACAAGCTTGTAGAAATACTTGGTCCCATCCGTCAAGCCGGTGAGTGCAACATTATATGTAGACTCTTCGAGCGACGTATTAACCGCCTGTAGACCACCGAACGATTCAGACGAGCCAAAGTACACACTAACTTTCGTGGCGTTCTTCGAGGTAAACTGTATCGTCGCGTTGGCAAGCCCCACACTTATGGCATTAATCTCTTTGAGTGTTGGAGCTGGCGCGGTCTTAAACGTGTACTCTTGGCTGACGCCTATGTTGCCGTCTTCGTCGGTCCATTTGGCCACAAAGTAGTAGGTTGTGCCAGCACTCAGGTTATCGAGGTCTATCTCGTGTGCGCTCACTTGGTCGGAGCTAGCAATTTCGGCAGAGCCATACTTTCCACTCTCGGTGCCTATTGCGACTTTCGAGTCACTACCACGATCCGTACTCCAGGAGATATGCGCACGCTTGGTCGTGATCCCCGAAACCGTAGGTTCTGCAACCATATTGGCTGGCGACGTAAACTTACCGGTTGGCAGATCATGCACAATACTACTATCCGCGCCACAATTATTAGTGCTATCACAGGCTCGGACCCGGTAGTAATACTGCTGCTGCGTAAGCCCAGCGTCAATATAGGTAGTGCTAGAACTACTGCCTACTGGCGCGAAGGTATGGTTGTCAGTCGAACGGTATACCTTGTAGTTGGCAATACCGGCACCCCCATAGCTTGGGGCATCCCATGTAAGCGCTAAACGCCAGTTGCTCGTGGCTTTAATTGATACGTCGACAATATCAACATTAACGGGGATACCAGGTGCCGGGGTATTAGCCGTAAAGGTCGTGCTCGCATAGCTGCCATAATTAATGTTGCCCGATTCATCCTTTGCCACAACATATACTGTATTTTCACCCGGCTGCGAGGCATAAGCACCCGATCCAAGACTCGTCACACCCCCACTAGTAAACGTACAGTTTGTGGCACTTGGCACCGCATTGATGGTGTAGCAATATTTAAGATTTGTAGCGTCGCCAACAAACGTAGCCGGTGCGGCCCAGCTAAAGCCAAAGGCATTAGCTGTATTGGCCGATGGCGAAGCCGCTAGGTTCTGCGGCTCGCTCGGAGCACCAGACGTATTAAGTTTAATAGCGGCTGTTACGTACGTCGTTGTCACATTGCCGGCGTTGTCCCAAACCCTAAAGTATACCGTGTTGAGGCCGTCAGCCAGATTGCCAAAATCAGGATTTTCTTGGGTTGTATATGCACCATCGTTCGAAAGTAGGTCGCTGCTATCTCCAGTTCCAGTATGAGCGTCACCGTACCATGTACCGTTCGCCCCGATACGATATTGGAGCCCTGCGACACCCGAGTTCGCATCGGTGGGCGCAGTACCGCCGCTAAGTGGCCACGAAAGAGTAACTTCCTTCTGATTAATAAATCCGGAAGGCGAAGTAATAAAGCTTGGGTCGCTAGGCGGCGTGTCGTCAAAGCGGAAATGGAACTGCGCCGACGTGCTTGTAATGTTGCCCGCACTGTCGATTGCTTTCAGGGTTAGATAGTATGGGCTAGAGTTTGTTGTAAGAGGCGCGCTAAGCGTACCGGGCGACCCAAGATCCAGGCTAGTGCCCGAAACGATAAATTGACAATGCCCACCGGTTGCAACAGGTGATGTCCCCAACAGCCCCTTGGTCGTTACCGGGTCAGCAGTATCGTCAGTCCCCAAGTAGGCACAATAACCTTTGACGCCAGACTGAATATCGGTCCCGGATGTCCAATTAAAGACAGGCGACGCACCATTGGTCCAGCCGTTCTCGGCGAGCGCCGCGCCACCACTAGCCTTTAACGCCGTAATATTAGATGCGTTATCGGTTGGGGCAGTCGTATCGGAGGTCGAGGCCAGCCCTACCGTATTGAGCGTCACTTGTTGAGTGCCGTCGCCGCTCAACACCGCCTGCCACTTTACACCGCTATACGTAACCGGGAAGGCAGCAATATGCGCATTAGCTGTCGCTATATCGTTGGCCTGCGACGTGCTGGCCGAAAGTACCCAACCAGTACCATTCCAGTACTTCCAGGTGGTACCCGTATCATCAGATAGCCGGTAGGCTATACTCCCCCCATTCGGAACCTCATCGGCGGTAACACCATCCCAATGCCAAACCCCGTTTTGCCGCACGGCATTGGCGAGAGTCACGGTTTGGGGGGTTACGGCAAACGGCTTAGTAGTAAAGCCCGTGCGAGCAATATCACTAATCCGTAATTCATCAAGCTGGCCATCGAAGGACCCGGTCGGCTTTCCGTACTCACGTCCGCCATACGAAGTGCCGATCAGGAGCGGCCTTGATCCGTCTGGCATGGTATTGCTAACTACGAGTGAGCCATGTAAGACACCGTCAATATATAGTTTCGCGGTTATGCCATCATATGTTGCCGCAACATGATGCCATCCAGTATCAAAGTTACTTGTATCGCTCTGCAGGAAGGCATTATTGCCCCACGTCCAGACATTTGCGTCAGCATTACCCGTCAAGCCCGTACCGGCATACAACTTACCCTTGTATGGGCTAAAGGACTCTACTTCTTCGACCGTACCCGGCCAGCCCGAATTAAGACCATTTCCAGCAATCTTGGTCCAGGTGCCGCCACTCAGGCGCCAGACCTCACCATCACCCGTGCTGTTGCCCAAGCCCGCATATAGGTCGCCGTTGTACACCACCAGCGTTTTGAGTTTTTCGTATGTGCCTGTTGTCCAGCTTCCGTTGATGTCGTCGCCACCAATTTGCGTCCAAGAGGTACCGTCATATTCCCACAATGATGCGCTTCCAGCTGTATAGCCCAGGCCCGCATACAACTTATCGCCGTACTGCACCAGCGACTCAACCTCCTGGTTTACGTTGGCCGCCCAGCTACCACCGATACCGTCGCCACCAATTTTGGTCCAGGTACTGCCGTTCCACTTCCAGAGCTCAGCGTCACCAGTGCTACGCCCAAGCCCTGCAACAATATTACCTTTGTATACTGCCAGCGACAGGACATTTTCAACATAGTTGGTCCAACCGTTGTTGAGGCTATCGCCACCAATTTTGGTCCAACCAGTGCCATCCCAACGCCAGACCTCACCATCACCCGTGCTGTTGCCCAAGCCCGCATATAGCTTGCCACCCAATACGGCCAATGAATCGACCTCTTCGTATGTATTATTCCAGCCATTATTTACCGAGTCGCCACCAATTTTGGTCCAGGTGGAGCCATCCCACTCCCAAACCTCGGCGTCTCCCGTACTCGTTCCAAGGCCAACCTCTAGCTTGCCGTTGTAGCTTGCCATACTCATTACTTGTTCATACGTGTTTGAGTCCCAGCTGCCGTTGACCTCTTGGCCGCCGATAAGCTTCCAGGTACTGCCATCCCAACGCCAGACTTCAGCCGACCCTGCAACATTGCCAAGACCAGCATACAGATAGTCGCCGACATTCTGCATAACTTGGACTGCGGGCATGTTGTAGTACCCCCAGCTCCCCCGCACGTCATTACCACCGACTAGCGTCCAACTAGTGCCGTCATAGGTGTATACCCACCCCGTCCCAGCAGAGTCATACGTACCCGCGAACAGTTTCGAGCCGTCCCATAGCATCGTATTGACGGTATCGCCCCAGTTCGTAGTCCAGCTATTGTCCTGTCCGTCGCCACCAATTTTGGTCCAGGTACTGCCGTTCCACTTCCAGACTTCACCGTCACCATTTCCTGTGCCTAAGCCTGCGTATAGGTTTGTGCCATCATAAGCGAATGAGCCTATCTGCTCATACGTTGCCGCAGCCCAGCTACTATTGACCCCGTCGCCACCAATTTGCGTCCAGCTCGAACCACTCCAGCTCCAAACATCGGCATCGCCAGTGCTGTCACCCAAGCCCGCATACAGCTTGCCGCCAAAATACCGAAGCGAACGGACTGTTTCGATAGTCGCATCCCAGCCACCGTTGAGGCTATCGCCACCAATTTTGGTCCAGGTACTGCCGTTCCACTTCCAGACTTCACCGTCACCAGCGGTCACGCCCAAACCGGCGTACAAGTTGGTACCGTCATTGGTTAGCGAGGCAACTATTTCGTAGTTCGTAGTCCAGCCGCCATTGGCGCTATCGCCACCAATTTTGGTCCAGGTGGAACCATCCCAACGCCAAACCTCTGCGTCATTAGCCGACGAACCGATGCCGGCATACAGGTTGCCGCCAAAGTAATCTAGTGACCACACCTGCTCAGCGTAGTTTGTCCAACCATTATTTAAGCTATCGCCACCAATTTTGGTCCAGGTACTGCCGTTCCACTTCCAGACTTCACCGTCACCGGTGCCAGTACCCAGACCTGCATACAAATTGGAGCCGTCGGTCGTAAGTGCATACACTCCTTCGTACGTTTGCGCGCCCCAGCTATCATTAACCGGCGTAGGCCCGCCACCTATCTTGGTCCAGATGGAACCGTTATACTCCCAAACCTCTGCATCTCCGGTGTCCATACCGATTGCGGCATATATATTAGACCCCATCTTAGTTATGGCATTAACTGAACGCTTACCGTTTAGGTCCCAACCGCCGTTTAGGTCATTGCCACCGACTTGCGTCCATGTGTTGGCGGTGCTGTTAGCCATTTCATACGTAAGCTTGCCCGTTTCGTTGTCGTAGTAGAGCTGGTAATCACCCTTGTCGACGATGGTTTGACGATGGTTTGAGCTACCAGCCGAGAGTGAACTGTTCAGCTTAGTCCACGCTTCGACAGTATTCTGCTGCGACAGCGATAGCGAGCTAGAATCGGGCACGGATACTTGCGAGTCGGTGCCGTTAAAGCTCAGCCCGTTATTGAGATTACCCGTCCCAAAGGTTGCATTACTCGCCGTCCCAGTATTGCCGTTCGCTGAGCTATCACTCACTGTCGTGCCACCGGATTCATCGAAGTGGTAAAGGCCCATTGTATTGGCATCTGCCGAGTAATTTTGGGCCTTTAGCCGGGCACTGCTGCCATTTGTCTCTACCCCAGAGCCAAGACTAAAGTTGGACGCGTTCGAAAAGTTCCAGCTGTCGGCAAGGTCAGAGGCGGCGTGGGTCCGCTGGTAGACACCTACAACGTATACGCCAATAATCAAAAAATACGCCGCTACAACCAGGGCGTGTACGTGTTTATGGTAGTTCCATCTATGCCATGCGTCATACCAACGCCACCTAGTACGAAGATGCTCATGCGGGCGCCTAGCAACCTGGAAGTGCGCCAGTCTGACCCAAACAACCGCACGCCTGCTAGCTGGTAGCATATATCCTTTATATTGTTGGCGAAGCCAGCCTACGACGACAATAGTTATGTTGTGCGCGATTGGCTTAAGGCGCTTGTTTAGGTCATGCAGACAAGGAGCAATCCGCCCTGCTACTTTGCGAAGGTATCGACTGATAGTGTTTCGATTCATCCCCTGATCCCGACTCTCAGAATATGCTGAATATTGTCATGGCAATTGTAGCAGAACCTCGAACAAAAAGCTTGTGCTTCGTGTCACATAAGCAGTATTGTTGGCTGTATTGACATATCTATAATATTAAGATATAATATACCAATCATTCGGAGTTATCGCCATGCTACAGACATTTAAAGACATGCTCATCGAGTGGAACAGCAATCACTCAGAGCGAGCCAAACTACAACACGCCTATCTGGCCTTAAGCCTAGCCGGTATTGTTGTTGCTGGACTCGTTGGATTGCTTGACTACAACTCCAGCCGTGCGATTCTACGACTTTGCTTTGCTGGCCTTGGCATCTTTGCCATCAACGCCATTACCTGGGCGCTCTTGTTTAGCCTGGTCGTCAATAAGCTACCCGTCGTTAAGCGCAGTTCTCGCAAATAGCTACAGCCCCAACACCGAGCGAGCGATGGCCATCTGCCCCAGCGTGGTTGGATGGTATGGCACGGCATCCTGTATACCTTGCACCCACGCATTGCTAGTACAAAGTTCGTGACCGGTAAAGTCCACAGGAACATATGACGCAAAGTCATACCATGATACCGAATCGCTGATTGTTTGATTTAGCGCATCAACCTGGTCGTTAAGCCAGGTCATTTCTTGCGGTGTAATATTGCGAGTGTCATTGCATATAGGCGCCGTCAATGAAAACGGGTGGAAATACCCGGTAAAAACAACTTTTGGTTTAAAGTCACCGCTACGCTTGCTAATAATACTCAGCGTACGATACAACTCCCAACGCAAATGCGTGCGGTAAGCAACTACCTGTGCTTCGTCCACGTTGCCGCCACAATCCCATAGGTAACATTCTTTGAGCAGGCGTGACCAACGCATATCGTTAGCACCGATAGTTATGGTAATCATGTCCGGCGTGCCAGGCGCAAAGGCTCTATCAAGCTGCGCCTCAAGCTCACCGGCATCGGTGTCCTGCGTATCGTACAGCCCATGGTTTGCGCGTGCTCCGCTGCAGGCATAGTGCTCCAGAGACATCTGTGTTTCACGAGCCACCACATACGGATAAGCGGACGTCGAACGACCACAAGCTACGTCTTCGGATGTACCTTGCTGGACCGGCAACAGCCCCGCCCCGGCGGCCACCGAGTCGCCCAAGGCCACATAACGGTCATTAGCCAAAGCCGTAGCAATCCCAGGCGAAAAACTAAATATCAAGCCCGAGATTGTAGCGACGAGCGTAAGGACAAGTGACAGACAAAACCGTTTCTTCTTCATGTTTGGCTCCAACTAGTTATATACATAACCATTGTACTGCCGTGCGCGGGAGTGTCTGTAAGAAACTCAGCAAAAAATCAGCGGGCTAGGCCCACTGCGTCAAAAACTGCTTTTCGGATGCCTTTACAAACTCGCCACTGCCAAGCAAACTGTGCTGCGATAAATCCGGCGAATATTTGCTTGCCGGCGCTGTGCGGCCAAGCGCCTCAGCCATAGCACGCACATGATGCGGGCCAGCCCCGCAACAGATACCTATAAAGGTAATGCCTTGGGCTTTGGCATCCCTTGCAAACGCGGCCATTTCGTCACGACTGCACAGGAAGTGGTCAAGCCCTAAGGTATAGGCACTTCTACCCTCATCGTCTTTTAGAAACTGGAACGACGGATGCTGTTTGGTCGTCCGGTATGGCACCGGCACAGCCGCCAGCGGGCCAGCAACTGACGCCGCCAATTTGCGCGTGAGCGGCAACAGGGTGTTGGGGCCGCGTCCACAATTAAAGCCGACTACATCCGCACCATGCTCTTTGGCTAATTTACAGGCCTGGATCCAGTCGTAGCCATCTTTGCTTTTGTCGTATATCGGCGTAAAGTTCAGCACGATCGGCAGCTTAAACTTTTTAGCCACCTCAATGGCAATTAGAGCCTCGCCAACGTACTCGATAGTCTCGGCAATCAGAAAGTCTACCTTGGCCTCGGCCGCCCAAGCCACCTGCTCGGTGTATTGTCGGCGCACCTCGGCGCCGCTATTTTCTACATCGTCCAGATCGTACGCCCAGGTATTGCAGATATTGCCGGCAACCAGCGCATCGCCTTCGGCGGCCACCTGCTTGGCAAGCTGTAGCGCTTGGCGGTTCAGCTTTTCCAAGTCGTTCTCGCGACCCACCGCCTTAAGCTTTTCGCGGTGCGCATAGTAGGTAAGCGCCACGATAACGTCGCTTCCAGCACGCAAGAACTCGCGATGCAGCTGCACAACAGCTTCGGGATGTTCGAGCACGACCTCAGGCACATACGCGCCTGCCTTGATGTAGCCGCGCCGTTCCAATTCGAATACATACCCTTCGGCACAAAGCACCGGACCTTTTTTGAGCCTCGCGAGTAGTTTGTTGGTAGACATAAAAATATCCTTTCTGCCGTGACCAAGCAGAAAGGATATGAAAAGACGAATGCATTCGCATATCTTCCCCACCTGTCGTGGCGGGCTAGATGGAGCACCTTACACTTATTGTAGGTTGCTGGCAGGTCGTTGAGCTAGATCTCTCGCTGCACTCTGTATATTCTTAATTTGTTAAGTATGTTCATGGTAGCACTTTTTGGGTAGACTGAGCAAATGGCTAAAGAACTCGAACAAGAAATCACCTACCTAGCAGCTCGCGTGCCAGAAGGCATCGAAAACTGCAAACGCACAAAAATGCGTGACATTTACTTCCCGCAAGCAGCCGCACACGCCAAGCTGCGCATCCGGCAAAAGGACAACGCGTACGAATTTACAAAGGCAATTATCTAGTTTACAAACCCATACTGCTTAGACTATACTCCATTTATGAAGTTTGAGCTGAATGAATATCATCGAGGTGTGACGAATGACGAATTGCTTGAAGATCTACGTTTGGCGAGTAAGAGACTCTCGAAGAGGAGTTTTTTACAAGAAGAATACATTGCAGTTGGCAAGTTTCATGTTTCGACATACTTCAGAAGGTTTGGTGGTTGGTATGACGCTCTCGGAGCAGCAGGTTTAGATAATAGCAAAACTCGAACTTTTGTCTCTAATGAAGATCTATTTAGAAACCTAGAAGAAGTTTGGATTAAATTAGGCAAACAACCGAGCTATGACGATATGCGAAGACCGCTATCTAAATATGACATTACTACCTACAAAAGACACTTTGGTGGTTGGCGCAACGCGCTCAGTCAGTTTGTCGAGCTTGTCAATGATGATGAAACTAACGCTTCAGACAATACGCCGCAATCAACTACGCTCACAATAGGTAGACACAAAACAAGTCGAGGTGTTAACTGGCGGCTACGCTTCGTAACTATGAAGAGGGATAGTTTTAAATGCCAGAGTTGCGGGCGGTCACCTGCGACTGATTCTAACGTTATTCTGCACGTTGACCACAAAAAAGCATGGGCCAATGGTGGCGAAACGGTACTGAATAATCTTCAAACACTCTGCTCAGTTTGCAATATAGGGAAAAGTGATCTTTAAAGTCTTACGTGTTCTTGGGTTTATGACGTTCAATAACACCAAGTGTGTCTTCAAAACCCTTGGAGTTAGTCAACTTAAGGGGTTTCTCGGCAGGTTTTAACAATGCCTTATTGTCCTTCTTAATACGTTTCTCTAACTCCTTGATATTTTCTTCAGCAGGTAAGTTCTCTGGAAGAGTACCGCCTATCTCCTGAATTGCGTGACGTACTTTACTACCAATCTCATAGTGCACTAATTCTGCACCTTGTTGACCGTGGCGCTTGCCATCATCAAGATCTTTGTGCAATCTTTCTTCTGTTTGAGTTATACGGAAAAGGTTAGCTGCCAGTTCAGTGGTACCAGCACGGTCTAGCAAGTTGTCATTACCGATACTCTTTCTTCTACGAATATCACCAAGAAACATGCCGTATAGCCCTTTATAGCCAGCATTATGGAAGTAGGCGTAGTTCCTGACTCCGTGCTGCTTGGCGGAAGAGTTAAGTTTTTTAGTGCCTTCTTTAACCTGAGTCCGTACGTACAGCCTCTTATCGCTATCGGGTAGTCTGTCATACTCTTCCTGTCTCAAAGTCTGCACAGCAAAATATGTCTGCGCAAAGGCAACCTGTGGTTTTCTTGAGCTTCCATTTTGCGCGACTAAATAACATGCATAGCGCGTAAGCATGAAATCTTCCGATGGTCTCCCCTTACCGTCATTTTTTCCTGTTATCGGGAAAAAATGCTTATCCACAGCCTGCCCGCTGTTAGCACAAGCTGTTTGCGCCTTCTGAATAACATTTGAAAAGGTTTCCCACTTTTCATAGCCTAGTAGCGGCATTAGCTCTCGCGCCGACCAGCACTCAGTATCCTTGATCCTGACCTTTATAACTTCAAAACCTTCAACACCATCTAACGTGTCATCAGCCATTTACCAACTCCTTATACCTTAAGTTACCTGTACATAACCCAAACCATGCTTCAAACCGCGCAAAGTCATCCATATCTCGTGTATTGTAGCGGTACTGATACTCATTGCAATATAGCTGCAGGTGCTTCGGGCTAACATGAATATAGATAGCGTCGATGCCAGCCTTCAAATGCTTCCAAACACCCTCAATGGCATTAGTTGTTGCCATTTCGTTGACCCATTCTTTTGCGCTATGGTTGACTTTTTGGTGGTTGTAGCCGTCTTTTTGTAAACCGTTGTATGAGCGGTATTCGTCGGTCATCACCCTACTGCCGATTTGTACATTCTTGCGGATAAGTGGCTTGATAGTGCGAGCCCTAGTATCAGTAGTAGCTTGCATACGAAGCTGACCTTTTGGCACAACCATTCCGACAACTGGAGTTTTGCCAGTTGCCCCACGACCTCGCTTATTGTCATGATGACGACCACCGATGTAGGTTTCATCAATCTGCACATCTCCGAGTAGTTGGGCATTACCTGAGTCAATAATAGTGTTGCGTATACGTTGCAGCATAAACCAAGCCGTTCCTTGTGTAACGCCTAAGTATTTACTGAGCTGTATAGAGCTAATACCTTTTTTCAATGAAAAGGATAGATATAAAGCCAAATACCATTTGTATAATGGCACATGACTGTCTGTAAACATTGTGCCAACTTTTACGCTGAATTGTTTCCGGCAGTCACTGCATTTAAATAGTTTACCGCTGGTAAACTTATAGGTCTTGATAGAACCACAGTGTGGGCAAAAGCGGTTCTCACCGTCTTTACCCCACCGGGCTTGCTCCAGATGTTGCGCACAAGCTTCCTCGGTACCGAATTTTTGTTGAAACTCTAACAATGTCATACTAACAGTGTAGAGTATCTAAATGGGTTTGTCAACTGTATAATTGCCTTTACAAAAAAGACCGCCACCGACCCCACTAATGCCGGCATCCAAATGGAGGAGAATGTCGCGCTGACACGCGAAGAGTATGACGCACTGGCGCAAGGAGACGGCCGCGAGTTGGCTAAAACCCGCTACTATCTGCCCTACCGGGGGTTTACGGCCGAGGTAGATATATTTGAAGGCGCCCTCAAGGGTCTGGTCATTATCGAGTTCGAATTCCAAACCCGGGCCGATATGGATCAGTTTGTCATGCCCGATTTCTGTTTAGCCGACGTGACCAACGACGACACGATCGCCGGAGGCATTCTGGCAGGCAAAACATATGCCGATATCGAAGCGCGAGTAGCTAAATATGGTTATAAACCCCTCTAGTTCCGCTTCGCCAACCAAAAAGAAGGCCCGAGCAACAGGGCCTTCTTTTTTATTGACTAACAACTCTGGAACAACTCTTCGTACTTGTTATCAAGCTCTGCCAAGCAGTCTGTCGATAAGCACGAATCGCTTGTCACTGGTTGGTGACAATTCGAATGCTAGTCCGCTCTTTGTCCTTTTTGTCATAGTTATATGACCTTTCGTTTTTATTTTGTTTTGTGAAGTTTTTGTTTGTGATCACAACACCCATTATTATACATAATTCTTATGTTTTGTCAATGGGGCATGATGTGTGCCACTGTAGATTACTTTAGCGTAAGGAGGTTATTTTGCAACGCGAAATTTTACCGAACAGTGCCAGTTTATCCACAGGCAAAGATGGAAAGTGCTACACTGGTTCAATGGACAAAGCAGCCTTCTTTGACGTTGACTACACCCTATACAACGGCTATCTAGCGAGTAATTTAACTCGATTTTTGACCGAAAAGGGCTATGCGGCTAGCATCATCGGTCAGGAAGAGGCCAAGCTCCAGGACAAGTACTCTCTTGGAGAGATAGATTATCGAGAAGCCGCGCGATGGGCACTACAGCTTAACGCAGATGCAGTAAAGGGAAAGACCCCCGCGGAGGTGAAGGGCTGGCTAAAAGAATTTATCGTTGATTATAATTTCGTTTACCCTTGGGCTCAAAGCCTTATGGGGATACTAAGAACAAAGGGCTATGATATCTATCTAATTTCCGCTGCTCTAGATTTTGCCGTGGAGGAAGTTGCCGACATCTTAGGGGTAGAGAAATACTATGGTACGGCCGCTACGGTCAAAGACGGCATATATACGGGCAGCCTTGGGCCTATCCTAAATTTTGAAGAAAAGCACAGTCTCGTGCGTCAGCTTCTGACGGAGACAAAACACGAAATGCATGTTGGCTTTGGTGATTCAACCGGTGACGTTGACATGCTGGAAGTAATGGACAAGGCCGTGGCATACAACCCAAAGTCACAAAATTTGGTCTCTTTGGCAAATGAGCGCGGCTGGTTTATTGCTAACGAAGAGACTATTTTAGAATTCGCCCAAAGAAACCTCTAAATATTGGAGCGGCAATAGATTAAATTGCTCTACCCCAGCGGACTAGAACCTATATATTTGCCAACTGTTTAACTTTTTTGATTGCATCCAAATGATTGGTTACATAAATGCCAATCATGCCTAACTCATCCGCTGCGATAGTATTTTTTTCTCTATCATCTAAAAAGACCACTTCACTTGGGTTAAAGCCAGGCAGTTTCTCTAAGGCTAACTGAAAGATTTCTTCGTCAGGTTTAGCGTAGCCATGCTCGTAAGATAAAATCTTGAAATCAAACGACTCGTATCCGTCATGTCGCTCAATAATTGCCGCCGTTTCTTTAAACACATTCGATAGTACGCCGACGGCTAGACCGAGCTTTTTAAGCTTTTCAATCAAGTCTATCATTTCGGGCAATGGCATGAGCTCAGCCCAGTTAAACCAAATGTTTCGCTTTGTTTCGGCTATGGATTTTCCATACTTACTTTCAAGGTGCTCCCAGACTTCTTCTTCTGAAAGCTGGCCTTTTAAATACGGACGCCATATTTCCATTAACCAATCTGTGGCCTGTTCAATTGGGACATTTAAATTACCGGCCAGGGACCCGAAAATTCGTTCATTTTCCGCGCCCTTAGTAATTACTCCGTCATAGTCAAACAGTATTGCTTTAATCATTTAATTACTATAACAAAAGGCCTAACGTTATTCGAACCTAAATTACAGGGGTAGCTGAAGCGATAAAAGCAAGAGAGACTGGGTTCGGAACCAATCCTAGTCTCAGGTTTAACTCTTGGCCAAAACCAAAATAAAACACCCACTTTTGTGGGTGCCTTATTTTGGTTGCGGGACCAGGACTCGAACCTGGGACCTCGTGGTTATGAGCCACGCGAGCTGCCGCTGCTCCATCCCGCGTCATCCCTATCTAAAAATAGGATCTCAAAATACTTTTGAGATATACGCAAATTATACTACCACTCTGGGCAAAATGTCAATCTTGCGGTGTCTGGCGGTGCAACAGAAAGTTAATCCAGGCCTGAAAGTTACGCTGGTAGGCGGGTTGCCTGGCTTTGGTCTTAGTAATTTGTACCGTCTCGACGTCCGGCAGATCAATGGTATGCGATAATGCAACCGCAGTAGAAACATTAAGCACCGTCTCACCGGGAGCGGCCAGCCCAAAGTTTTGCCGGGCCGAGATATCCAGATATTGGTTGGTCTGGAAGTACTCATTCTCGAGCTTGAGGTTGTTGTTGGTTAGTTTTTGTAACTGATTCTGTTGGTCGTAGGCAGTAATTTGCTTCTGTAAGCGATAGTTGGTGTCGATGACCTTTACGCCGCTCCAGCTGATAAGCAACACGACAATTAGGAACAATAGCAGGCCGACTGCCCGGACGTCGCGGAACTGCAGCACACCGTCGTATATCTTTTCTAGTCGTGTTGGTGTTTTTGTTTCCATTGGTAAATTACAGCTTCGATTATATACCTTGGGGTCATCATCTGCTATACTCGTCTCTGTTAGCAATAACCACACGAGGGGATGTAGCTCAGTGGTTAGAGCAGGCGGCTCATAACCGCTTGGTCGCTGGTTCAAGTCCAGCCATCCCCACCAGCCTTGATTTGACGAAGACGACAAAATGTCGTCTTTTGCTATACTACGAACACCTAAGCAGGAGTAACACCTATTTATGTCTGCCACATTCTGCGTCGACCTTATCCGACATGCCGAATCAGAGCTCAACGCCGCAGCAACCGATCCGGGTTGGGTACCGATTATCGGCGGTCGTCAAAACGAACTTGAACTAAGTGAGCTTGGTGAGGTTCAGGCAGATATCTTAGGCCAGTATGCCAACCAGGAAGAAATCAGGCCAACTCGCCTATTCCACTCGCCAGCCGAACGTTCTCGGCGAACATGCGAACTTTCTTCCAGAGTTATGGGCCTAACAGTCGTGGCAGGGGTCGACGATAGGCTGCAAGAATTAGACCAGGGAGAGTGGACAAACCAATCGCGAACAGTCTACCAACAGCCTGAGATCAAACGGCGGATGGCCGAACTTGGCGGCGATTTTTCGGCACCTGGCGGGGAGTCGATGAACGACGTCGCTGCTCGTGTTAACGACTTCTTGGGTTGGCTTGTCGCCAGCCGATCACTTGAGGTGGCCGAGCACATTTGGGTCCACACCCACGGTGTAGCCATAAAGTCGTGGGTTGGCCGCGAATTCGGATGGCCGCATGACCGCACCTACCAAACTCGAATCGACAACACTTCTCTGACGCGTGTTGCCCTCGAAAACGACCAATGGCGTTTGATATTCCTGAACCAGCGTCCCTTGCTGACGCCAGCTAGAACAAGCTAGCTTGTGAGCGTTTCTGGGCCCGCTTTTGTCCTCTGGCAAGCTGGCCACCAATTGCCGGATCGGTCATCCGTTGGGCCACCATGGCCGGCAAATCTGCAACAAAACGTGACAATTCGCATTTTGTACCAGCGCGTGAGCGGGCATGCAATAAATGCAGACCGTCACGGGCACGGGTAGCGGCGACATAAAATAGCCGACGCTCTTCGGCAAGGTCGGCAACCTGGCCTCGTTTGCTTAGGGGCAGTATCCCCTCCTCCGTACTAATTACGAACACTTGGGAGAACTCCAAGCCTTTGGCAGCATGAATAGTCAGGAGTGAAACAGCCTCTGCGGTCGGATCATAATACTCTTGCTCGGCAAGGCTAAACAGGTACTGCGCAAACTGCGCCAAGGGCATATCCTTCAAACGAAGCAGCGAATTGTAGAACTGGCGAAGGGCAACAACATTATGGTCGTTGACAACATCGAGCAACACAGCAATAGCTTGCGCGATACCCGCAAGCTGTACCCCATCGTATTCTTGGCGTCGGGTGTCTAGCAGCCGCTTGATCTTGATAGCAGATAACGATTTGACCGGTAATGGGTCACCGCTACCAGCCAGATAGGCCATAGCCTGAGTGATTACCATAACGTCCGGTCGTAGATATGGCGACCCCTCGCCCGCTATTTGGTATGGCATGCCGTTAACTTCAAGGGCACGTTGCAACGTTTTGGCGGCGGCGTGAGTACGATATAGGACCGCGAAGTCACCAAACGTGCGCTGTTTGTCGGTATTATGGTAATCACTGCCCCGCAACATAGTACTACCGCCAAGCTGACGCTCAATCTAATAGTCGTGGCGTCGGGCCAATCACACGCAAATCGCTCAAAAACTGCGGCCGACGCGCCACGAAAACCATATATCGACTGTAGCGGGTCCCCAATTGCCATAACGTTACCGTGGGGCGCGAGCAGCCTGAGAATGTCATATTGCAGGTCGTTGGTATCCTGAAACTCGTCTACCAAGATGTAAGCGTACGGGCTTTTGACCTCCGCAAGATGGTGGCGTAGCTCAAGGAGCATGTCGTCAAAATCATATAATCCCTGGTCTAGTAACTCGGCATTATAGGCATCGACTAATTGCCGTGTGGTCGGCTCGTCTGGGGCAACTGCCTGGTTTTTTGCCTTCGAGATGCGCAACGCGACATCACGATCGCTCATCCCTTTGGTAGCGAATAAACGCTTAACGTGTTTAGTGATGGCCGTCAGCTCTTGCGCCGTAGCAAGGCATTTGCTCTCTTGTTGGGGTAGCAACCGACTTGCTAGTGCATGAAATGTCGTTATTAGTGGTAGACGTACAGCTCCGAGTTGAGCGGCAACACGCTCTTGCATTTCGCGAGCAGCCTTGTTCGTAAAGGTCAACGCCAGCAACACGCCCGGGTCAACGTTGCCGGTCTGTAGCAGGTGGACTATCCGGGCAGTGAGGGTCTTTGTCTTTCCTGTGCCGGGACCAGCAACAACCAACAACGGTCCATCGGCTGCTGTTGCCGCGCGTAATTGTTGTTTATTTAGGCCATCAAGCGCACTCATAGCAAAGAGGTCTGGGCGGTTGTTTCTGCACGTTCCTGAGCATTTTTAAAAACACGAATCGTACCGAACACGCCGTCATAGCCTGGTTCTTTGTGGACCTGGCCAGTGCGGATGCGCTCGATGGCCAGACCGACAATTGGTGAGTAATCCTTTACAGCGGCCAACGGCAGCTTACGCAAAATGTCAAACTCACTGCCAAGCTGCGCAATAATGCCAAGATATTCGGCCAGCACCGCCTTACCCTGTACCGACTTTACGCCACGCAGTTCAGCCAACACTTCGGCCAGTGGCACAATATACTCAACATGTTTAGTATTATTTTGCGAATCCAAGCTATCGGCCAACTCATCTACACGGTACTGCACACCCACGACCAGTGGTTTATGGCACATCGGACAGATGCCGCCATGCTCTTTGGTCTGGTGGGGGTCAAAACGTATACCACAGATCCGATGTCCGTCGGCATGATACTTACCTTCTTCTGGGTAGAACTCAATGGTCCCGAGTAATCGTTTGTCGTTACTTTTAATGGCGCCAATCACATCCGCATAGGTTGGGCTGGCCTTAATGACAGTAGCCTCCCGCCCCAGTTTTTGTGGAGAGTGGGCATCCGAGTGTGACGTAATAGTAACGCCATCAAGATTACGGATGCGACGATTCATAGCAGGATCCGACGACAGGCCGGTTTCGATGGCTTTAATCTCGGGCGCCAACTCTTCGTACGCCTCTTGGATCGAATCAAAGCCAGACTTCGAGCCAAACATACCAAACCACGGCGTCCAGATGTGCGCAGGAATATACAATGAGTTAGGGTCAGACTCCAGCGCGTGGCGCAACAACTCCTTGGAGTCGAGACCAAGAATCGGCCGGCCATCGGCCCTTAGGTTGCCAATCTTATCAAGACGCGCGTTGAGCTCGCTCACCCCGGCAAAGTTGGGCATCACGACTAGCTGGTGTAGCTTGCGCACCTTGCCACCTTTGCTATAAATAGTCGCAATCTCCACTGTTGGCACAAAACGGATTAGGCTATGTCGTACCGACGGGGGCAAATACGCGTCTATGGCGGCGGCAAGTTCATCCTTCAACTTATATAACCCGCCCTCTGTTGGCTCAAGTTTTTCTTGTACTTCAGCAAACCACTGAGGGTGCGTAAAATCGCCAGTACCAATAATATTGATACCTTTTACCTTGCCCCAACGGTACAAGCCTTCAATGGTGCAGTCTTTGCTGGTCGCGCGGGAAAAGTGAGAATGAACGTGTAGGTCAACGATTAGTTCCATACGCTATATGATACGCCACTCTGGGGAACGTGACAGTCTCAGCAATTTCTCACCCTCACCCTGTACTATGTGCAGCATGGAACATTCCGCACTGAGCTCAAAAAAAACTACAGTACCCACTAAACAATTAGTACAGATCGGCGCAGCCATTGTGCTGGCTGTTATAGGCTTTTACGGTGGCATTGCCTATCAAAAGACAAAGCAGCCTAGCACCGGCGCCGCACAGTTAACCGCCGATCAAACCGGGTTAGGCAGTGACCAATTCCGGCGCCGCATGAGCACCAGCGATGTTACAGCCATAAGCAGCTCTAGTATCACGGTTAAAGATACTAGCGGCACGTCAAAAACCTACGCCATCACAAGTGATACCACGATAACCAAGGACCGAGCGACGGCCACCACCAACGATATTGCCATTGGAGACACTGTGCTCGTCGTCGCATCAAGCACCAGCAGCACGAGCGCAAGCCGCATCGTAGTCAATCCCACCATGGGTGGCGGGCCTACGATGATGGACGGCGGCGACCAAGGCAGCCTACAGACTAACTAGCGAGCGCTTCGTCAAGAAAGGCGATGAGTTCGGGCCCGCTCTTGGCATTCATGAGTTTCTCGCGTAATTCCTTAGCACCGTCAAAATTATTAACGTATATTTTACAGAATTTATTAAGCGTGGCTATGCGACGATCCTCATCGGTCCAGGTGGCAGCAAAAAGCTTAACTTGTTTAGCGTACAATTCCAGCCGCTGCTGCTTGGTGTAGGCTTCCCACGGGCTGATCTCGGCAAAGGCAAAAGGATCATGGAACACGCCACGGCCAATCATAATACCGTCTAGCTGGTACTGTTTGGCGAGCCCCAGCCCTTGCTTGCGGCTTTCGACGTCACCGTTACCAACCAGTAGGGTTTGCGGTGCAATCGCATCGCGCAACTCACGCACCTTACCCACCAAGTCCCAGTGAGCCGGCACGTCGCTCATCTCTTTACGGGTCCGTGCATGAACCGTTAACATGCTAAGGTTTTGTTTTAGCAGTAGTTCAATCCACGACAGGTCGACTTCGTTGAAGCCCAAGCGGGTCTTGACGCTAACTGGCACGCTGCCAGCTGCGCCCTCCTGGGTGGCCTTGATGATCTCTAGGGCTAGGTCGCGATTGTTGATCAGTGCGCTACAGCAACCGTTCTTGACGACTGTTTTCTCGGGGCATCCCATATTAAGGTCGATACCCGCAAAACCCATCTCCACCAGTTCGGCTGCGGTCTTGCGAAAATTCTCGGGATTCTTACCCCATATCTGGGCGACCAGTGGCTGTTCATCTGGCGTAAATTGGATACGCTTGACCAAGCGCGGCCGGCCGGGGCTTTGCAGCCCGTCAACGTTAACAAATTCAGTGAAGTAGACGTCGGGCGCGGCGCACTCGCCAACAATCCGGCGAAATACAGTGTCGGTCACGTCATCCATCGGCGCCAATACAAAGAACGGCTTTGGTAGGCTATCTAAAAAGCTCATGATACCTTGGGCAGTTCGTAGTTGTATTGGCGGGCAGTTCGTTCTAGAACGCGACGGTACTCATCCCGTTGTTCGCGGCCGGCTGGGCCAGCATAGGCATTGCGAAAAGCCGCCCAAGCACCGAGCAACGTCAGTTCATCGTGCAGGGCCACGCCGCCCAGACCAGACATGTAAGCGCCGCGGGCATCCCACAAGCGCTCACGAGTCTTGCCACGTACATTGCGCATGTAGGCATCGGCGTTAGCGCCTTGCGCTTCCGAAATCCGCTGCATAGCCGCATCTTCAGTTGTGGCCGAGGCACCGCGGCTAGCCAAACCCAACTGGCGCACCGCCTGATAGGTCCGCTTAATATGTTGCTCACGGTCACTGAGACGTACGTATACGCCAGGGCGGACATCAATACCCAGAAGATTTGTCGCACCCGCGGTTGTTGCGTCGTCCTGTTCTGCTAGTTGAGTAGCCCAATCACCACCCTCTACGTAGCCCTCGCCATGCACAACCCGTGAAGCATCGTCGTACGACAAGCCGGCTTCAACCAGCGCGTCGGGGTCACCCGCAAACGCGTCGAACAGCTCATCATTCCGATAACCTGGCAATAAATCCATATCCCTGTTATTATAGCATATTTCTTATGCTATTTCAATCTACCGACACTACTTAGAGCTTGCTCATTAACGAGCGTACATCAGCCCCTGCTGGATCGTCCTTTGGGCGAGACGCAATATGGGCTAGTTGCGCTTCGACCTGGTGGGCTAGTTCTGGTGAAAAGCGAAGTTTTTCCTGCATCGCCTGCAATGCTTCATCGGCTGCGCGGCGACCTTCGCGACCAGATAGTAACGACGCTTCGGTGTCGCCACGTTTGTAGCTCGGCAGCAAGTGTACGTGTACATGGGGGATATCGTAACCAGAGACGATATGCATAACACGCAGCGGCTTCAGGACGTCCTTCATTTGTTTGGCAGCAGTTTGGCTGACGGCGAATAGCTGCAGGTAGCGGTATGGCTCCAGCTCAAAAACGTGGTCAACTGGTTCGCGAGGGATAACCAGCATGTGTCCAGGCTGAGCCGGAAAAATATCCAACAAAACCTGCACACCGTGCTCGTCACTCCGGAAAAGCGGGAATGAGGGTATAGTACCGTCCCAGATTTGCTGAAAGACGGTTGCAGCATTACTCATGATCTATAGATCATACTGCGCACCTAACACATGTCAAAGGGTTATTTTTACAATCCCGGCACGCTTAGGCCACCTTGGAAAAACGCGGTACTTGCCGGCCGCCGACATCGACCATCTCCGACCAGACTGCTAGCGGGCGAATATAGGTGATATTGGCGCCATATTCGGCTTTGTAAATTACTGCCGGTTCGTTGTTGGCCTCCAACAGGCCAACCCCAGTTACAGTGTAGAACTGGTCATTTGGGTGTTTGTAGTGCGCGTAACGAGCCCCTACCTCTACTTGTTGGGCAGCGGTATTTTGGGCAGCAGCCAGAGCGTCTTGGTCGAGATGGTCCATTGCAACCTACTCCTTATGGTTATTGTTTGGAAACAGGTAGCGTACAGCCACGAATAGCATACCGGTAATCTGGGCGATGGTAGCACCTACTACCAACCGGAAGCTCCAATCTTCCAGCCTAAAGCCGCTCGGGCCACCGACAGCCTGAAAGAATGCAAATAGGAATATCAGCGCCGTTTCGGCAGTCAGAAACAAAAATAGGCGATCCAGCGTAATACGCTTGAGACGGATATCCTGGGCGATGTTCTCATTCTCTAGCTGCTGTTTGCGGGCGATTTCCTGCGAGATATCAATTGGCGTTTGCTCATTGCCGGGCTGCGGCACGCTCCGTACACGGGCGTACTTTTTGAAACGACTGGCATTGGACTTGACGGGCGTGTTCATTCTTGCACCAACCCTAAACGTGTTAAGCGTATGCTCATGGCAATCGCCGATACCTTGAAAATGCGAGCACAATCCTCGATTGAACCAAAGGCTTCCCAGGCGCGTCTGACCAACCCTTCGGGCATTAGCAAACTAGCTGCAAAGGCGTTCGCCTCGATTTCCATGCGAGTCTTGGCGGCATCATCGACCCTAAATAGCATGTTGGGTACATCCAGCCAGACATCTTTATCGACGATGCCGTTTTCGGCGGCCATAATGTCCTTGTGTAAAAAGTAATGGCCCAACTCGTGCCCAAGGGTAAAGTGCTGCCGGGTATCGGGCTTGCTGGCATTGACCAAGATGGTGTACTTGCCGTTCTCGTACAATGTCACACCAGATACGGTTTCGTCCTCTAGGTCTACATAATGCACGTCGAGGTCGGCATAGGCAGCCATAAGGTTTTCATACGGAAACGGGGCAATGCTACCCGGATTGTGCTTACGGGCTAGGTCTTCTGCTAACTGGCTGATCTCGTCTTGTGTCATTACCTACATTGTACCCTAATAAAACTACCGGCTGGGAGTGCCAACCGGTAGTAGCTTTGACGACAGTTTTACTGTTATTCCCAGCGGAAGACGCGGAATGCGATTAGGTAGATCACTACCAGCCACAAACCAAGTACGCCGAGCTGTGGGCCGAGGTCCAGAAAGCTTTTGCCCTCTGTGGCAATCAGACGGATACCGTCAACTGCCGCGGACAGCGGGATGAAGCTGGATACACTCTGGAGCCATTCGGGCATCAGGAAGCGCGGGAAGAAGACGCCCGACAGGAACATCATAGGAAAGACCACGATGTTAGCCAGCGGCGCAACCTGCCGTTCGTTCTTTGCCCAACCGCCAAGCGCTAAACCGATACCCAAAATGGTAACGATGCTAAACATGATGTAGATTAGTAGCTCGATCGGGTTGCCGACGATGTGCAGGTGAAAGACACTTATCGCTACCGCAAACATAACTGCGATTGAAATAAGGCCCAGTAGCACCTGCGTCAGCACTGTGGATAGGAAGTACTCCGATACCTTGAGCGGCGTGGTGTGCAAACGGCGCAGAATACCCTGTTTCTTGAGCTCTGGGAAGACGTTTACAGGGCCAAAGATACCAATACCCAGGATCGAGAAGCCTAACAAACCGGCAAAGGTGTAGTCAAACTGCTTCAGGCCTTTCTGCGAAGACTGCTTAGCGTCAACGGTAAATGGCGTTTCGGTGTGAACATACTTGCCATTTATGCCCGCCAGCTGCGCGTCAAGAATCGAACTGAGCGCCTGGCCAGCCTGCTGGTTGTTCTGGGTGTAGACCACCTGCACGGTACCACTTGGGTAAGTCTGGCTCTGCTTAACCTTACCGAAATCACTCGGCAAAATGATGGTGCCGTCAATCTGACTGCGCTTCATCTTCTCGTTAGCCTTGCTAATGGTGGTCGCTTCGGTATCAACCTTGAATATCTTTTGGTGCTTTAGGTCGTTGGTGAATTGCTTGGCAAAGACAGTATCAGACTGGTTAATAACCGACACCTTAAAACTCGTGTCACTGTTCTTGCCAAAAATACCGCCAAAGACGAACAAGAAGATAAGCGGGAACAAGATCGAGAAGAAAATCGCCACACGGTCGCGGAAGAAGCGCCGGGTGTTGATGCGAGTAAACGTCCAAATGATATAGAGTGATTTTTTCATACTTAGTCCCTCAAGCCCTTTCCAGTCAGGTCAATGAAGACATCCTCCAGGTCAGCCTGCTCGACATGCTTGGCTTTTTTGAAACCACGTCCCAGCAGCTGCTTGATGAGGTTCTGCGGTGTATCGATCGTTTTGATCTCACCGTTATCCATAATGGCCACACGGTCGCAAAGCAGCTCGGCTTCGTCCATGTAGTGAGTCGTCATAATGACAGTCACGCCTTTGTCGCGCACTTGCTGGACCAGTTCCCAGAGATTGCGGCGAGCTTGCGGGTCGAGACCGGTCGTTGGCTCGTCCATAAAGAAGACCTTCGGATTGTGTACCAAGGCTGCAGCGATACTCAGGCGCTGCTTCTGACCGCCTGATAGGTTCTCGACAAAGGTATTGGCCTTTTCGCCAAGGTTCACGTCGTTCAGGAACTCCATGGGGTTAACCTTCTCACCGTAGGCGGCTGCAAACAGCTGGATCGTCTCGGTAAGTTTTGACTTATCCTGGAAGGCTGGCGACTGTGGTTGCACACCAATAATCCGTTTAATTTCACGAGGGTGCTCGGCAACATCAATACCGTCGATCTGGGCTTCGCCGCCATCGATAGGACGCATTGCTTCAAGCATTTCTAGGGTTGTAGTTTTACCGGCGCCATTCGGCCCTAGAATACCGAAAATCTCGCCTTTTTTGACTTCGAAACTAATCCCCTTGACCACCTGGCGGTCGCCATAGGTCTTTTGGAGGTTCTTCACTTTTACTATAGGGTGGCTCATGTTTGTTACTATAACACCGTTAAATTGGTGCGCAAAGAGAAAAAGAGGGAGAAAAACAAAACACCCAGGGGGTAAAACCTCGAGGTGTTTTGTGGAAAAGTGGGCTACTAGCCGCGCTTGACGGTCAAGAAACCGTTGCGTGGGTTTTCGTTGACTACGAAACCTGCTGGCAGCTCAGCGACAGCTTCTGGGCGCTCGTCCTTGCTGAAGTAGTAGATAGTCTGCTTCTTGCCACCGCGGAGTGTTACTTCCTTTGAGTTAAGGTAGTACTTAACGCCCTTGGAGTTTGTGTGACTGTATGCCATTGCTAGATTTTCTCCCTCTCTTATGCATTTAGTAATGGTACCCCTAACATACTCTGGCAGATTTTTGTTTGTCAACTCTTTTTGTAATCTGACACCCCTCTGTGGACAAACGAATCAACTGTTCTCCGAACTTGTGTTGCACTTGATAGTGCTTATGTATTACACTTATCCCTATAAAGAAAATGTTTTAAGGGCGGGAGAACCTACATGGATTTTTTGCATCGAAGTGCGAATAATCAACCCCAATCAAGGGGTAACGGCGGCGGACAAGGTCCGAGCGCTGGCGTATCAGCAAACGTTGAAAGGGTAAAAAAGATGATAGATGTTGACCAGCCACGCTGGATTCGAGTGATTTTTGTCGCATTGTTATTTTCAGTAACCATTCTGGTATTGGCAATCGCCGTGCTGTTCTACTCAGGTCGGCCAAACGAAGGTCAGCTAGTAGACAATAACAAAGAGCAAGCAGTATTTCTTACTAACGGTCAGGTATACTTTGGCAAGCTAAAGGAAGTCAACTCTGAGTTCTTCAACTTACAGTCTATTTACTACCTAAACTCGCAGTCGCAAACCGATAGCTCGTCCAGTAGTTCGCAAGCTACCAGCTTCTCACTCGTAAAGCTCGGATGTGAGTTACACGGTCCAGCCGATCAAATGGTCATCAACCGCCAACAAGTTAGCTTCTGGGAAAACTTGAAGACCGACGGCAAGGTCGCTAAGGCTATCGACCAATGGAAGACCGAGAATCCAAACGGTCAGAAGTGTACTGACACCACCAACAGCACACAACAAAGCACCTCGGCTACAAGCGCTGACACTACCAAGCAGTAAACGCGAACCAGCCACAATCATAACCCCCGGCAACGGGGGTTATTTTTACACCCAATAACCTTGCCGCGAACTAGCTGCGCCGCAGACAATAGCCACTCGAGACCCCTTCCTGGAGATCGACAGCCACACCCAGAGCCGCTGGAAGCATAACCCCGCGGGCTTGCGTGATCCATAGACAAGAGGGCTTATTCTCCCATAAACAGCCAATGATCGACGTCCTTACTTAAGGATGTGTCTGAAGACCCGTCCAGCGACAACACGGGCGACCAGCAGGATAAGCAACAGGACGCTTACCAGCAGGCTAAAGCCGGCTAGATCGGGCGACCAGGTTGGAGACACAAAATCAAACTTATACATAGCATCAGGTATGCTCTTCTCGGACACACCGTGCGACTTAACATAATCTTCGATGCACGGCACACGGCCACGGCCAGAAAAGCCCGTCGGGTACTGCTGCTCGCAGTGTGCCTGGGCATCTGTGTAGATACGATCATTCTCTGCTTTAACACGGGCAGCTTCGGCATCTTTTAAGCGCTGATACGTGTACTTGAGCTGAATCGGTGGATATACATTGTCAGCAGCCGCCAGCTCAGTATTCATGTGCGAATATACAAAGCTACGCAGTGACTGCATTGCACCTTCTACGTCGCCATTATTCTTGTCGGCTTGATAGACCTGGTCACGCAGCGCGACCATGCGCAAATTATTATCACGCAGTGCAAATATACAGACTGATGAGCTTGCCACAAACAACACCAACAAATACCAAACCTTTACGCGGCGTATAACAGTCCACGAGTGGTGTAGTGATCGTTTGTCCATCGGTATATCTATCCCCTAACGCTTACCATAAGTCTACCACAGATACTAGCGACAAAGCTCTCGCACACTTACGAATACTTGTTGCATAAATAACGATACTATTCGGTGCAGGCCACTCGAACAAATACGCTATACTTAGGGCATGCAAGAGGGGATCAGTTTGGGGGCTGGCCTAGATCAACGTGTGTCCAAGGCCCTATCTACTTTAGATGGCGCGGTGATGGCTGTAGAGCGCAACCAGCCAACTCCGTTTTGGGATCAGTGTGTTCGCGACACTCGTGGTACGTGGACCGCATACGCCAGCCAAAAATCCGCATACGAGGTTCCATACTTTCGTGGCAAACAAGAAACGTATAAAACGTCCGCCGAACGCACCTACTTATTGGCTCACCTTGATACACGGAGAGCTTTTTATGAGGGGCTGGCCGTTGTGCCCGAAATGAGTGTCGATACCTTCCGCAACTGGCTCGAAACACTTCGCTGCCTATTGGAGTATCGTAAATCCGAATCTGCACTACACGAAAAGTCCATCACAAATAAGCATACCAAGCTTATCCTCGAACAGATCCTGCCGATCGCCAAACAATACAACGATCCGTACTTTTTAGGCACAGCAGTTGGCCCGATTTTCCCCGGGTTCCCAAAGGAGAGCCTGCCGTTCGACGAAGTTAAGGGCAGTCACGTCTACTATCATCACTACCCCTCGCTCAACTATACTGATATCTATCTAGGAGCCTCCCTGCGCACATTTAAGCGAATCATCAACCACGACGAATGCGCTAGAACACAAGACTACATACATGAAGTCGCGTACTTTTTCCAGCTACTCATCAACCTACACCTTTTTGCGGCCATCAATGTCAGTCTATACATGAACATGGCCGACGGGCTGCTTGAGCTAGCCGGCCTCCGTGGGGTTGAACACGGTATTATGGATTTTGTAGCCTTTAGGTTACAACCCGAGACATTCCAGGCATATTTCTATGATACAGTCATACGGGCACAAATCTAAACAAGCGCAGCTGTAAAGAACGCGGCAATAATAAGCAACAGCATAATCCAGAACCACGGATTGGTAAAATTGGATGGCTGTTTATTGGTTGCTGGCAACTG
The DNA here is from genome assembly GCA_963815935.1 of uncultured bacterium. Classification (GTDB taxonomy): domain Bacteria; phylum Patescibacteriota; class Saccharimonadia; order Saccharimonadales; family UBA4665; genus JARIHD01. The sequence goes on along the minus strand of CAWFIL010000008.1, from coordinate 108,542 downwards.
GTGCTGGGGGTCTGCGCGCATACTCTGACCCTGAGGCAACGTTGGGTTGGTCATGCCGCTTGGAAGCATAGGATTACCGTACTGATCCTGCTGGGCGTAGTTAGAACCACCACCGACCGCCTGGCCGCCAGCTACACGGTCACGGATTGCCTCTTGCTGACGCTCGCGCTGGAAACCTTCGCCATATCTAATAGCACCCGCTACTTCATGTCCGCGTTCATCAACGACAATATTATGCCAGGCACTATGCTCAACATGCTGCCCTGGCTGGACAGTAGCCACCTCCTGCCCATTATCAACCGAATTGGAAGTTGTTTGTTCGACAGTTGGTAGTTGTTGCATCCTTTGTTCTGGTGACTGCCCTACTCCCGACACTCCGGCATGCTCAGTCTGACCGTATGGTGAGTTAGGCGCAAACTCTTGACGTTGGGCAGGCTTCTTCATAGGTCGCTCAACCGGTTGAGAAGTCGCTACGGCACCGGTCGGTGCTGACTCAAATGGTCGAAAGCCAACAGTTGCTGCCGGTTGAGGTTCGCTTGTGTTAGCATATTGCATTCGCTGCACCTCACGATTTTGACGCTGTTGTTCGGTAGCAAACTGGCGCTGTTGTTCTTGCAGTCGGCGCTGATCGGCAACCATTGTTTGTTCTTGCCTCCGAAACTGATCTTCCGAACGCTTATTGATGCGCTTTTCCAGCTTGCGGTCGGCACACCTTCGTGCCAGATACTCCAAGCCAAGCAGCGCAGCGATGGGCCCAACACGCGGATCGCGGTTTGGCGTGCCGGACAGATGAGGCCGCTCAATCGGCATTACGGGTGGCATGGTCGGGGTATTTGGATTATCGTAGCCATACCCCGTTACGTTGGGGTTCAGCGGGTTGTATGCGTTGTACGGTCCCTGGTTTGCATTATACCCGGGCTGTATGGGCGGCTGGTTCCCCCCAATATTAACGGCGGCCGGAACTGGTGCGGCATTTGGATTAATCGCGAAGCTTACCGGCATCTGGTTTTGCATTAAGCCAGGTATTGGCATATTCGGTGCTGCGGGCTGTTGATTTGGCGCAGCCGGATTGAACTGCACTGCATTTGGATTTACATTAGGACCAAAGCTAGCAGTAGCGGGCTGTTGATTAAACATGGCAGAGTTTGGTGTCCCAAACGCCTGGGCGCTTTGCGTAGTGGTAGATGTTGGGTCTATCTGGCCTTCAGCTGGGTCCGGCGGTACTTCGTCATTAGTGTAGGGTGTCTCATTGTTCCTAGCACGTATAGGCTCGGTGGATTGCTGGCCCCATACTGGATGTGCCTCTGCCGAATACTGCGTAGGCAGCGATGGCTCACGCTCTTGATCGGCATCGTCAATGGTCGGCATTTGTTCGGTGCGTTCTACTACCGGGGGGAACACACCAATGGACTCGACAGGCTCGGGCGGCAACGGCAATCCAAATTGGTCCACGACAGCTTCCTTTGACTGTATAGCCTCGGCTACGGCCTCTGCGATCGGACGCGGCGTTGCAGGACGCTCCACAGGCTGCGGTTGGGTCGGTTGACGCTTGGTCGATGTTTTGCCATCACCTTCGTTGTCGTCACGCCCCTTCTTTTTGTCGGTTTCAGCGGCTTCGGCCTCATAGTCAGGGTGATTGCGACGATCATCCTCTGCCTGCTCACGCCAACTAATAACGCCCTCTATGACAGGCGCAGCGGGCACGTGGCGGGGCTCTATGGGACGCGGCGCCTCTGAACGGAAGGCGGGAGGCTGGGCAATATTGAACCCACCGGACGGTTTCTTGTCCTTACTATCTTTGCCGCCAGATTCTCCTGGCTGGTAGTACGGTTGCCTTTCCATATTTTTGAAAATAAAAATCTACTACTTACTCTGCCAGTTCCTATTATATCGTGTCCAAAAAGGTAACTATGCAAGTTATTATACTACTTAGCAAGGAGTTTGGCACCCCCTACTTTTGATCCCAACCAAACTCGCTATATAAGCCACCGGTTGCTATGCACCGTAATGCAGCGGACTCAAATGGCATTATGTCGCCAAATGGCAGCTTGTCTACAGAGAACCAGACCAATTCACCGTGTACATCAGGTTCGGCATTAATGGGCTCACCACGCCATGCATCCACCTCGAACAGCACATCCACCCTGACATGATCGTCCTGGAAGCGTTCCATAAGGTGGACAAACCGGAGGTCTTTCTGGTCGATATCGATGCCCACTTCCTCCTTTGCCTCGCGAGCTGCTGCTTCGCGATATGTCTCGGTGCCTTCAACGTGACCAGCGGGCAGAGTGTACTTACCATCCATGAAGCCGGTGTTCTGGCGCAAAACAAACGCAATCTTACCTTCGTGGCGCAAAATTATGTAAATAGATGGTACGTGCGTCGTGCCTCTCACCGGTTATCCCCTGTTCCCCTTAATACGCCTCGCGCTTGGCGATCGGCAATTTTAGCAATATTCTGGCGCATCAGGTCGTCCAGCGAAAGACCAAGCTCATCCGCCAACACAGCAACGTACCAAACTACATCGGCAAGTTCTTTACCAAAATCTGCCTTGCGTTCATCGGTAAGCTCACTGTTCCAATAGACGAGCAGCTTCTTCCACTTGTCGGCAACTTCACCAGCTTCACCGGCTACGCCCAGGGCTAGTATGGTTTTGCAGGTCATGGGGTCAGAGTGTCTGATTAAAGATTTTGCAGCTTCACGCTGATACTCGTCAAATGTCATAAATTACATATACCTCCAGTAGCTATCCTAAGACCGAAGTGCAGCCACCGCAAGTTTGCTTATGACTGCAGGTAAACAGCAATGGCGAGCGCCGACAACACAAACATAATGACCAAGGTCATGACGATGGCACCTACCGGCAATGGCAGACCAGGTTTGTGGGGCTTGGGAGCAGATTTTGGCTTGGCGGGCGTGGGCTCTGGCACAGGCTTGGCGTCCTCTGATTTATTCGTCGGCGAGGTTGGTGTCGGCTCGTCACCGGCCTGAGTTGGAGCCTCATGAACGGCGAGTTGTTGGGGGACAGCTGGCGCATGAGACGCCGGTAGCGGTGATGAATCAGGCTTTGGCAATGTGGGCTGCGCCGACACTGTCGGGGGCGCAGGAGGCAATGGTGATACGGGCACGTCAGGCTTTGGTGGCGCAGTTATACCCATGACCGGTTTAGCTGGTGTTTGAGGAGTCTGTGGCTGCATAACGTTATGCTTCATTGTACCATATGCCGCTTATGCTTGAATTGCTTAGGAGTATAGCTGAAAAAGATCCGTTTTCTGCTCGATAAAGCCCTCTGCGAGCAGATCCCTTAAGACATCGTCCAATCGCTCATCGGCAATCTGATCGTTAAGCTGCTTCTTTGTCCGAGGCCCATCGGCCAACACGCGAAGCAGTCGGCCTCGCAGCTGGCGGCGCGAACCTTCGAAGGCCGATTGTTTGGTGTAGTCAGAACTTGCCTGAGCTGCGTTACCAACATTTTGCTTAAGGTGCGTGCCGTAGTCCATAAGTGCCCAGTACCATGTCCGTGAATCGACGCCATGGGCGCTAGCTTCGACCAAGGGGAGCAAATCTTTATCGCCTACCTTCTCTTGCCCCGCAAAAAAGTGGTAGATAAAAACTGTACGAATATTGGTCTCCACAAACAGCACTGGCTCGTTAAATGCGTACGCCCGGATTGCACCAGCGGTGTTATGCCCAACGCCCGGCAACGCCACTAACTCCTCGTGCAAACGCGGCAGTTGCCCATTATATTGGCCCGTCACCAACCGGGCAGTTTGTAGCAGGAACTTTGCCCGTCTGTTATACCCCAAACCGCTCCACAGCTTGAGCACATCTGCCAGTGGCGCAATCGCCAGTGCCTCGAAGGAAGGGAAAGCCTCAGTAAACAAAACAAATTTAGGAATTACCCGCGGCACCTGTGTCTGCTGGAGCATGAGTTCGGAGACTAAAATCCTATACGGGTCGAAACTGCCGTCACGCCCGGCCAAACGCCAGGGTAGATCATGACGGCCGTTTTGGGCATAGAAATCCAGTACTGTCCTGCGAAACTGAGATAAGTCGGTTGTGGTTGCACTCATATAAGGCACTGTATCACGCCGCCTTTGGTGTATCCAGACTAGTAGATCTGGGCGTAGCCGTATGTAGCTGTCACATCTGCAATCTTGTGCGCCGAACCACCATCCGGACTAATCGCATAATCGGCCGTCTCGCCGTTCGTTACTACCCGATAAATAACCACGTTGTCATCAGCCCAGCGCATTGGCGTCGTTATGCCGTCCTGTGTCTGTAAAAGCTTGTCGCTATTTGCCGCAATCGCGTGCACAAGTAGTACACCCCTACCATCACGCGTATCAACCCACAGACTGCGCTTGGCCTGCGTATCGTCTATAAAGGTTCGGGATGCAAGATTGCTAGGTTGATCAGAACTGCTGAACTTATCGTTTGCCATTTCGTACGTCTGCCAACCGTTGGGCGTCTGAAGCGCCAACACGTTATAACTGGTGCGGATGATCGTCCATATCTCGTCCTGGGACAGGCGCTTACGATCAGAGCCATCAGCCTTAACCCTAAACAGTCCTAATGTGGCCTGAGGATCTGTGCCCGAAACCGTGTAGTAGACGTACCCGTGCGAGCTCACCACCGCATTAAATTGGTTGGCAGTCGCCAGCTGTACCCTCGCGTTTGAGTCGTAGCTGTATGATATTAGCCGATTGCGCTGCGGGTCCGATGCGCTTGCACCTGCGAGCGTCATACGATAGATAAGGCGGTTGCCGATCCAATCTACCAACTGCAGCTGTTCGGAATGGTCGACTGTCACACTCGTGCCCTGGGCTAAATCAATAATTGTCAGCGTCTGGAGTGTGTAGCCGTCGGCGTCTTTGATGTTATCGCGAGTCGAGACAAGAGCAGCTCGTTTACCGTCGGGGCTAACAACCAAACTTATGTTGGAGTTTTCATTGCCAGAGCCAGCCAATACCAACTTCTTGTTTTGACCATCTACATCGGAAGAATACACATCATACCTGCCGCTTTGTTTCGACACATATACTTCTTTGACGCTAGGCACCAACACCAACGTAGCACTTACCGCGCTGGAAGCATCAAGCACGACCGCTTGGCTGCGATAGCCAGCCGCCGAGACAGTAACATTAAGCGTAGTAACGTCCGTGCTATCAACGGTTAGTATAATCTTGCCGTTTTTGTCGGACAGGGCATTGGTTTGGTCGCTGGTGGCTTCAGCACCAACTACTCCCTTGCCCGAAATATAGTCGGACACCAGCAATGTATACTGCGTGCCGGTAGCTTTGAGTTTGAATGAGCCGAGCGGGTTACTCCCCCAACCAATGGTAATGTGCTGTTTGTACGGCGCAAAGGCGATCCGCTTAATGGTCAGCGAGTAGTCGCCCAGTTTGAGATCCTTAAACGTAGCAACCCCATCTTTACCCGTCAGCGAAGTGTGGCCGTCGAGCGAGACATTCACATTCTTTAGTGGAAGCTGTGTAGTATCGTCAAGCACTATGACCGACGCCGAACTGCGCACGCCAGTAGCATTCAAAATAGCATACCGCGACTGCTGCCACACGCCAACAGCGGTAAGCAAACCGGCAACAATCAGTATTGTTATCCAGCGCGCCCACTTATTCCGCCACCACCGGGAAAAGAATCGCCCGATGCTCGCCCAAAAGCCGCGGTGATATACCGGCGTCTGCACGTGCGGTACCGTGCCACTATTTATCTTGAGTAGTTGATCACTTTCTTTTGTTAGGATGTCATCCACAGCAGCGTCCGTTTTGGAATCGTCTAACTTTACTGGGGTCGGAGCGTCTGACTGGTCACTTTCAGCTGACTCAGCCGACGCTACGACAGCGTCGAGCTCCGCATTCACCTCCCTTGCATTAGCCGCTACGGGCTTGGGCTGTTCATCGCGGTGCAAGCCGTATTCCTTGGCAATTGCGTGTGGCAATTCTGGAGCTGACCCTACGCTATCACGAACCATCGGATGAGACCCGCCACTCTCTTCTTTTGTCATAGCTTAAGTCTAGCAAACAAAGCCTTACTAAGACAGATATTCATCCGCCGACAAGCAAAGCCACACCCGAGACCAGCATGACTATGGCGAGCATTATACGAACAAAACGTTCGCCCTTCCGGATAGCAATATGCGTGCCAATGTGACTACCGATTACGGAGCCAGTCAGGCCCGCTAGGCCATGCGCCCACAGCACCAGGCCCTGGATTGAAAGCAGTACAAACAAAATAACTGCCTGTACCGATTGCGCCACGCGTTTGGTGGCATTTGACTCTAACGCCCCAAGCCCAAACATGAACATCAAAATCAGAACCAGTATCGATCCCATACCCGTACCGACCAACGTCTGCAGGAAACTAAAAATCGTATACAACACAAAGCCAGCAACAACCCACGGCCGGGAACGAGGGCCGGGCCGCAAAGCACCCTTCTTTATGAAAAGGGTAGGTGACAGAACGATCAATGCAATAGCAATTGCCCGCTCAAAGAGCGCAGGATCAAGGCGCGGTATAAGCCATGAGGATATCAGTGCGCAAACCAAGGTAATCAGCATGAACGGCACTACCAGCTTTTTGTGGACAAAGCCCTTGCCCCGAAATGCCGAAATCGATCCTACCGCCGTACCCACACTACCCATCTTGGCGGTTGCCAGAGCGTTCGCTGGCGGCAGCCCGATGAACAGGAAGTATGGCATGATGATAAAACCACCACCTCCACCGCCCATACCACTGAGCACTCCGGCGCTTAAGCTTACAACAAAAGTCAATCCAACAAGCCAGGTCATATAGTTCGTTTCTTTTTTGTCTCTACAAGTTCTGTTTAGTTTAGCAAGTTCTGCTGTAGAATGTATATCCGAGATGCCGACAAACTTACAGCACACCTATACACTGGCCGCCGAGCACTTAAGCAAGCATGACCCGTACCTGGCTCCGGTTGTTGCCAAGTACGGTTTATGTACCATCAGGCCACATACCGATTACTACCAAGATTTGGTCGAAAGCATCATTAGCCAACAGCTCAGCGTTAAGGCGGCAGCCACCATAGCAGGGCGCTTCAAAGATTTATTCGGCGGCAAGTTACCACAGCCTGAAGAAATCCTCACCAAAGATATTGATACACTGCGCAGCGCTGGCCTGAGTGCACAAAAAGCGAACTACGTACGTGATTTAGCCCGGCATGTTCTGGACGGCAAAGTAAGCTTCGAGCACTTGCCAGGATTACGCAATGAGGCAATCATCAGCGAGCTAACCGACGTCAAAGGCGTCGGCGAATGGACCGTGCACATGTTCCTGATGTTCTGCGTGGGCCGGCTGGATGTGCTTGCTCACGGCGACCTGGGAATCAGGAATGGCATCAAAAAGCTATATAAGCTCGACCATGCTCCGTCACCCCAGGAGATCAAGAACATTGCCGGGGCTAGCCACTGGGCGCCGTATCAAAGCATCGCATGCTGGTACATTTGGCGGTCCTTAGATAACAAGCCGATCAATGACTAGTTGATCGTCAACGATTCCAGCATGCTGGTCAGTGGCTTGCCGAACGTTTCGTCCTGCCACATATTGGCATCAATTGAAGCAGCCGTTGCGTCTGCCCCACACCCACCTGTACATTTTGCGAACGTGACACTAATAACCGGGTCTACCGGCGTAAAGTCGGCTTTGGGAATTGCCTGTCCCTTTTGATAACCAACGTCCCCTGTTATATACACGCCATCCAAGCCAGTCGATTGGCCGGAGCTAGCGTACGTCAGAAAGCTCAGATAGGTTGCGCCGCGCTGGGCCTGGCTGGGCTTGGTGTAGTTAATTTTTTGAGAAGCTATCGTTGCTACGGCATTTCCCTTGTCAAATTCCGGCAAGGCCTGTTGTTTGCTGCGGATCGTAAGGACAACCTGCCCGTTGAACGCTTTGCCACTTGCATCTTTGAGAGATAGCGCCGGTGATTTAACGGTTAGCACACCCCCAGTCGTCGGCTCGTTAACAACCCAGTCTTTCGGGTAGTCAAACTCAAGCATGAAACCATTCGAAACATAATGTTCGGTCGTAGTAGTAATCGTGCTAGCCTTGGGCGTGGTATCCGTAGATGCGCTCCGGGAGTTGCTAGTATTCTTCGTAGCGTTATTGGTAGTATCTTTGCGGTTCAACAGCAGGTACACCCCTGCACCAGCGCTGCCCAGTAGTACGACAACCAACAGTATAATCAGTAGCTTGCGTAATCGATGACGAGGTGCCGTATAAGCCTTGGCATGCTTGGAATACTCTTCGTATTCCTCCGTTGCGGTAGCCTGCGACGCAGCCCGGTAGTCATCCGTCTCTGGGCGGCGAAGGCTATTGGGTACTTGGTTTGTAGATCGTTGGTCCATATTTTCTAGTATACTCGGGTAGCTCCGCCCTGCAACTACGCCTCGGGCGCTAAGAGGTCAAGCAGCGCCATACGTACGTAGAGCCCGTTTTCGGCTTGTTCAAAATACGTTGCCCGTGGATCGGCGTCAACGAGCGGATCAATCTCCCCTACCCTTGGCAGCGGATGCATAATAATCGCGTCCCGCTGCATAAGATCCAGCGCTTGTTGTCCAATTACAAATTGCATGTCCTCGTCAATGCCTGGGGCATGGCGCTCCTTTTGCATACGCGTCCAGTACACCACGTCAGCCACCGGCAATACCTCATACATATCATCAGTCTCGCTATAACTGCCGCCGCGTTCGGTTACGTACGCTTTGACGTCATCACCCATCTCCAGTTCTGGTGTCGACACAAAGGAAAAGTGGTTCCCTGGGTACAACATCATCATCTGCGCTAATGATCTAGCGGTACGCCCATGCTTGAGATCGCCGCCAACCACTACGTTCAAGTTATCGAGGCGACCTTTTTTGTCCTGAATAGTATATAGATCAAGCAGTGCCTGTGTTGGGTGTTCGCCGGTTCCATCGCCAGCATTAATAACCGGCACTCGACTAACCGCAGCAGCTCGCTCGGCGGCGCCATTTTCCTTGTGGCGCATAACGATCAGGTCAGAGTAGCCCGCTACCACCCGCGTGCTGTCTTCGATAGTCTCACCTTTGGCAGCCGAAGAGAACTCCGCTGCGTTTTCGGTTTCGATGACTTGCATACCTAGGCGCTTAGCAGCCGATACAAAACTCAGACGGGTACGGGTAGAAGGCTCGTAGAATAAAGCCGTCATAATCCGTCCAGCCTGCCGGCCCATCAATTTTTGACGCGCCACCATTCGCCTACTATTGCTGCGCATATAATCGGCCGTATCAAATATTTCGCCCAGGTCCTGCCTATTAAATTGCCGTGCGCTGAGTATGTGGTTCACTGCGTGCCTCCCTTATATATAAGAAAAACCCGGAACTAAATGTTCCGGGTTTTTGGACGAAAAAGAGAGTGCGTACGGCATCATGCCTCGGGGCTCCCTAATTCGTCCATTGGGAGGCAGTATAGACCACTACTACTGTTTATGTCGTGATTTTAATCACTCTGATTCAGCAAGTATTTGGACGCTGAGTTCTTTGAGCTGCGCATCATCAACCACACTCGGCGAGTTCATCATGACATCCATGCCCGAACCGTTCTTGGGGAAAGCTACGACTTCGCGAACGTTATCTTCACCCATCAATTCCATAAACATGCGGTCCACGCCAAAGGCGCAGCCAGCGTGCGGTGGTGCGCCAAATTTGAAGGCGTTGATCATGGCGCCGAACTTGGCGTCTACATAGGCCTGGTCGTAACCAAGATGTGCAAAGACCTTGTACATCACTTCTGGGTTATGGTTACGCACTGCGCCAGAGCAGATTTCATAGCCGTTCATTACCATGTCATACTGGTCGGCCACGATGCCCAGTTTATCCTCGGCCTCCAGGGACTCCAGGCCACCCTTTGGCATAGAGAATGGGTTGTGCCCAAAGTCCATACGGCTGTTCTTGTCGTCCCATTCGTAAAACGGAAAGTCGACAATCCAGGCCAGGGCGATAATGCTTGGGTCCTTAAGCTCAAAATGTACGGCAAACTCGTTGCGCAAACGACCGAGCACTTTGTTTACTTTCTCACGCTTATCAGAGCCAAAGAATACGATGTCACCATCTTCGGCGCCAGTTGCTTCGCGGATAGCATGCAGCTCTTCGGCACTAAAGAACTTAGTAATCGGCGACTTAATCTCACCAGCCTCGAAGGTCAGATAAGCCAGACCACCTGCGCCTTCGGACTTAGCAATCTCGGTAAACTTATCAATCTGTGAACGGCTCAGGGTGCTGGCGCCCTTTACGCAAATCGCCTTAACAACACCACCCTCGGCCAAAACGTTCTTAAAGACACCAAAGCCAGAATTCTTAACAACCTCGGACAGGTCAATAAGTTCCATGCCAAAGCGCAAGTCGGGCTTGTCGGATCCATACCGGTCCATGGCTTCCTGGTAGGCAATCCGGGGGACGTCTTCAGTAAGTAGTTTTTTGCCTGCAAAAGTAGTCACCAGATCCTTGATAAGCGGTTCTATCAAGGTACGGACTTCTTCACCGTCTTCGGCGAAGGCCATCTCCATGTCTAGTTGGTAAAACTCACCGTACAGGCGATCGGCACGTGAATCTTCATCGCGGAAACAAGCGGCAAATTGGTAGTAACGTGGGATACCGCCGACCATCAATAACTGCTTGAACTGCTGGGGGGCTTGGGGCAATGCGTAAAATTTGCCGGGGTGCAGACGTGCTGGAATCAAAAAGTCACGGGCGCCTTCGGGGCTAGAGTTTGCCAGAATAGGAGTCGTTACCTCAATAAACTCACTCTTTTCCATGTACGAGCGCATGAATGAGTAAAACTCGGCACGCTTCTTCAACATGGTCTGCATCTTTGGACGGCGCAGGTCGAGGTAGCGGTATTTGAGGCGCATATCTTCGCTGACATTTTGCTCAGTGTTAACCAAAATTGGCAGTGGTTCGGACCTGTTGAGCAGCTGGAGTTCGTCGACCAACAGCTCGACGTTGCCAGTAGCAATGTTCGGGTTACGCAGTTCCTCGGCTCGTTCGGCAATCTTGCCAGTAGCTTTAATGACAAACTCGTCACGCAGACCTTCAGCCAGTTTAAAAGCCTCAGCCGCCTCTGGATGTACTACCAATTGCAGAACACCAGTATGGTCACGGATGTCGATAAAAATCAGACCACCGTGATCGCGACGAGAGTTGATCCACCCTTTTACTTCGATGTGCTCGCCAACGTGTTGGGCGGCAGATTCGGTGTATGTACGCATAAAATCTCCTAGTTCAAATATTTAAGAGGCTTGCAGGTGGGTCGGTAACGCAAGAAAAGCCGCCAAGCTCTGCTTGCCGACCCGGGGATTCATGTTATCTTGTACCCGAGTTGCGCTCATTGTTGCTTATTCTACCACCTCTGTTGCCTCAGGGGAAGTAGGCTCGGCTTCTTGTTGATGGTCGGATCGATCTTCGACCAGCACCACTGCTTCCATCTGCTCAGGCTCGTAGGCAGCCACATTGCTGCGATCCTCATAGTTCCCGACCACGTTTTCTTGCGGTTCACCTATCAGTTCTTTGAGCACATCATCTAGTGTGGTTACGCCAACAAATTCCTCAAACTTATTTATGACTACTCCTACATTGTGTCCTGTTTTCTGGAAGGCGCCCAGCACTTGCCGCAGGGTAAAATCTTCGTGCAAAAAAGTAAGATCACTATGCACTAGGTCAAATACCCGGCCGCCCTTTTTGGCGGCAACCGCATCGCGCATTGCCAGCGAACCAATAATATTGTCCTTGCCGTCTTTGTATACCAAGAACGAAGCTTGCCGGTTCTGGTGTAGTTGATCCAGAAGTATCGGCCCGATTGTCTCGTCGGCATCAACCAAATGAGCAGACTGGCGAGGTTGCACGATATCGCCGGCGTGTTTATCCTCAAACGCTAATGCCCTACTGGCTAGTTCCAGCTCTTCCTTGAGGATACGGTTGTCCACCTGTCCCTGTTGCAAACTAATAAGCTCCTGCAGATCCTGTCTCTCATATAGACGACTGTGACGTGGCAGCTCCCTATGTCTGCCAACAAGTCCCGCCACAAAGTCGAACGGTGCGTGGGTGTAGTACAAAATCTTCACCACTACAGGAGCACAAAAAGCAGCGAGTTGGGCGGCATGCACGGTAAGACGCATCGAAGGCACCCATACAAAGAAGACCGTCAGGAGTGCAGCCAGTAGGCCAAAGCCAGCCAGCGTTGGCATATGCGGCAAAACCATCAATAGGCCCGCAGAAAATGACACGCCCACCACTACCCACAGCAACAACCGCATACTTGCCCCGTACGCAACTGGCCGATAGAGCGCCTTTGCTAAATGGTCGCCGCGGCGGGCAAGGCGTTTCAGCTCTCGGGAGGGCACACTGCTATACAGACGCTGCAGGGCCAAGCTTAGGAGTGCCAAAAGAATGAGTAGTGAGCCGCAGATGATTCCGATCATGCTTTCATCTTACCACGCCTTGATATACGGCAAACGTAAAGCTATAAATGGTATACTATCGCAAAAGGAGAAGACTAATGGACAAACGTTTCTGGCTAATTATAGGAGTTATTATCGCCGTCTTTGCCGGCGCTTTATGGGTTAACAGCAGCAAGAAGGATACTGGCAGCACCGCTACAAGCGCCAAGCCAACTAGCCACATTAAAGGCAACGCCGATTCTAAGGTAAAACTTGTTGAGTACGGCGACTTCCAGTGCCCGTACTGCGCCCAGTACTACACCATTGTTCAGCAGGTCGTCCAAAAATACCAAGACAAGATCGCTTTCCAGTTCCGCAACTTGCCGCTTAACCAGATTCACCAGAACGCCTACGCCGGCGCGCGCGCCGCAGAAGCTGCCTCCGAGCAGGGTAAGTTCTGGGAAATGTACGACATCTTATACCAAAAGCAAAGCGAATGGTCCGAATCGACCAGCGCCAACACCTATTTCGATACCTACGCCCAACAGCTTGGCCTCAATCTAGCCCAATTCAAAAAAGATTTTGCCAGCAGCAAAATTAACGACCGCATCAATGCCGACAAAGATGAGTTCAACAAGACTGGTGAGCCACTATCTACACCAACCTTCTTCCTAAATGGCAAGAAAATCCAAGCTACAAGCGTTGACGAGTTTTCCAAGCTCATCGATGCCGCCCTCAAAAAGGGCTAGCCTGAACATCTAAGAAATCAGAAAAAGCTGCGCATGTATCGCGCAGCTTTTTCTTAATACCTCAGGAACTCCTGCCAGTCCGGGCGGCGAACCGTAACCGGGACCCGCGCCGGTTTGGTGCGGATAATTTTTATTTTGACGGACATAACATCCTCCTAAAGCTCGTTTTTGTAAGACAACGAACTCAAGTCTTTATTTGTTTTTAACCTCTTTTTGTCTCCCAGCGATTCACTTCGCAAAAGATAGATACTATGCTACCAAGCACGCTTATGCTTGTCAAGCATTGGCTAGCGCAAGCGACCCGGCAGCCGCTGCCTCCTCATGACTCGAGGCAGTCTCGTGGTCAAACAATTCGGTTGCTTCGGCGGCAAATTCGCTGTCGTGTTCTTGGGCCATACGGGCATCCTGCGCCTTCTGCTGGCGACGCGATTCGGCCTCAGCCATACGCTTGGCAGTACCACCATTCCCCTTAGAGATAACCTTGCCGTTAATTACGGTTGCAGTACAATCCCAGCAGGATATCTTTTTGGCACATGGATCAATAAAAACTTTCGCCTTGCAGTACGGGCAATTGCCCCATTTTTTTTCACCGGCACCTTCTTCATTATTTCCGCCCGCTCCATCAGGTCCTTTTGCTGTCGTAGTGTCGCTACTCTTGAATAGAGGGCACGAACTTGACTCAGCCGTCTGCTGAGCCATTGATAGCGACTCCTCAGCGCGATCGTACTGCCCCTGCTGCATAAAGAAGCGCGCCTCTTCGATGTGCATGGCCGCCGTCTCACCAAATACAGCAGCATCGATAGATCCATCCCTAACGGCATGCTCTACGCTATACTGCTCTGATAGTTCGTCAAGTCGGAGAATTGCCTCTAGCGGCGTTCGAAAGTCGTGTGCTTCCGCCAATAGTTGCTCGGTGATCGACTCAACCATGCCACCGAAGTCACTGCTGCGTTCTTCGCACGCCTGCGCATATGCCAGGTAATCCTGCCGGGGCAGATCTAGGCCATAGAAAGTACCACCCGCAGCGTCATCGTACCATCTGACGATGTCGGCAACATTCGCAACGTCCGTCTTGGGCACAAGAAAAACATGACTCAAAACGCCCGAGCCATCGCTCGTATCCACCTCAAGTCCTCGCTCAGCGGCAAGCTGCTGAATGGCGCCAAGGTCGTGCCGGTCGCTATCCGGGGAGCGCTTGCCTGCAACAAAGGCAGTCTGCAGCGTAACATCATTTCCTTCAGCCATAAGCAACTGTATCGAGCAGCTCTCGGTGTCAGCAAACAGCCCGTAATCTTTCTTTTGAGCGGCGGACATTTCGGTTGAAGACGGCGAGAATACTATCGCGTCGTAGTCACGCAGTAGGCCAGCACGATGCAGCCGCTCGAATAACATCGCATTAGTAAGTTCATATTTGGTTCGGCGCATCATCTCCGCGATGAGTACCGTATGTTCTAGCGTATTGCGATGAATGTCGGTCAACAGACGCCCGTCTTGCTCCAGATGACCGTTGACCATCCGCATAGTTACTGTAGTTTGGTGGGCAGCTTTGAATAACCGTTCGGCGATGTCAGTCGCTACATTGCGAGCAACAACCTTCCGAGCCTGTTCGTCACCCAACGCCGCCAATTGAGTGGCCGCCATCAGTGAGGATGTATTGGGCTTTTCTGGCCCACCCGATGTTTCCACCTCTACGCCATGGAGCGCTACACCGCCCAAAAAGTGAACCGTATCAAGTTCAGCCGCCTGCTGCAACTCAGGGAACGCTTGTTCGGCGATGAGCATACCAGGACGGGGCCCTGCCTCAAACAGCGAGCCGTACTGCTGCTCAAACACTGCATCAAGCTGCATAAGCTCCTCATGCTCGTTGATGTCCAAAATTTCCTGGTTTTGTGTTGGCATTTTTCCCTCTAATAAAAACCTGCTCGGGTGTTCCAGCAGGTTTTTTGGGGCTTCAAAAAGAGTGACCTATTCCTGCTCGGGAACGTACGTGATCTCGGTTTTGCTGTATCGGACTTGGCACCTAGGCCTTACCGTTGCGGCACAGTGTCGGAATTGGGAGATACCCCCGCACCGACTTCCAGCATTCACCGTATTAAACGTATTTCAATAGTAGCATGCAGGGCACTACATGTATGGTGTGATTTTGCCTACACAGCACTATCTATGAAGCAAGCTTTTGTTTGAGAGCAGTAAGGCGAGGCATGAAACTTTGCGCAGCGCCTTCCAGGCTGAGCACCCGTAACGATCCGACAAGTACATACAGTTGGTCGACATGTTCCTGGGTTAACTCGCCAAGTGCTTCTGCCTCGGTAAAGAAGTGCTCGACTTTTTCTACGAGCCACTTCTCTTCGCCAGGTTTGACAGCATTGCTCGTCACCTTTGGTTCGTCAGAAGGTGCGGTTACTTCCAGTGAGCGCGCTGAATGATCGCGCTTGCGCAAATGACCGCGTTTAATAAGATTATTGATGTGCAATGCGACCGTAGCGACCGAAGTATAGCTAAGGCCAGACATAATCTCCCGGTAGCTTGGGCTGTAGCCATGCTCGCCGATAAATTGTTCGATAAATGTTAGCAGTTCACGTTGTTTTTTTGTTGGTCGGACGGTGTTAGCCATGTGCGACTCCCGATTCCTGATTACGTTTACCAAAGAAGACCCAGAAGCGATACCAAAAGTAATTCCAGACCGTAAAGAAACCGGCCGATATAAAGAATCCAACGTACGGGCTAATACCGATACTCTTTAGCCACCATATAATGAGGTAATCGAGTCCCAGATTGGCAACGCTCACCAATGTGTACCGACTCAGTGTGCGTCGTTCGTGATGGGATAGGTTTTTTGCGCTAAAAGCCCAGTAGCGCTGGATAGCGTAGTTCAATGTCCAGCCTACAACGTCAGCCACCAGTTTGGACGGCAACCAATCCCAAGCAAAACCACTATAGCAAAGAGCAAACGTGACATAACCCGACCAGAAATAGACAGTACCCCCGACCATATATTCGAGAAATTGTACGATGTTGTGACGCGAAAGACGAAAGTCGGTACGTTTCATCACTCATACCAGTATAGCGCACTACAGACGAACACAATGCGATCTATATTGTGTCATTATTCTGTCACAGTGTACCTCTTATGAACGAGAGTGTTACAATGTCATAAAGCTATGAAAAATAACGTTTCTCTTATATACAACGCATGTTTGGTGGTAGGAGATTTTCTTGCTCTGGTGGCAGCATTCGTAGCCGCTTACATTTTGCGGGTAAAGCTTGACCCTCGGCCTCTATTGGAGCCGATACACGCCCTCACCTACCTGGGCATTTTCTTGACCGTCTTGCCTTTCTGGATTCTCATCTTCGCCTGGCTTGGGCTATACAACAGCAACATCTACGAAAAGCGTTTTAACGAATTTGGCAGACTACTGATTGGCTCATTTATAGGGCTGTTGTTTGTTATTTTCTGGAACTTCATTTCCAAACAGCCAATCTTTCCGGCCCGGCTGGTACCTATCTACGGGTTTGGGTTTGGGTTCCTGTTTCTGATTATCTTTAGAAATTTGGCCCGCTTTACCCGGGTACAGTTATTTTCGTATGATATCGGCCTCACCAAAGTAGTACTGATTGGTAACGCTCCAATTACCGCAGAGCTCGTCGACTGGCTGTCCGACTCCAAAAAGTCCGGCTATAAGATTATTGGCGTCGTTGGCCAAAAGCGGCTACTAGGCAAGCGTGAAGTCGCCGCATACCCTTCCTTCCAACAATTTTTAAAAGGAAATAATGAGGAGCTGCATGGAATTATCCAGACCGAACTCTACGCCGACGAGCCCAAAAACGCCGAGATTCTTAGCTACGCTCAAGAGCACCACATAAGTTACCGCTTTATCCCAGCCAATACCGGCATGTTCGTAGGCAACTTAGAGGTTGAATTGTTCCGGTCTTCTGTTCCGGTTGTCACCGTCCATCAGACCGCCTTATTTGGCTGGGGGCGCGTTGTTAAGCGTCTCTTCGATCTCGTGTTTGGTACGATTCTGCTCATCTTGGCATTACCGGTTATGGCAGTCATTTGCGTTATTATGCTCTTTGACCACGGTGACCCCATCTGGCGTAACACACGTCTGTCGCGTTTTGGCACCAAAATTCGCGTATATAAGTTCCGCACCCAGCTACATGCCTACCACCGCATGACCCCCGAAGAAGGCTTTGCCAAAATGGGACGGCCAGACCTGGCTAAGCAGTTCCGGGGCAACGGCGACTTCCTAGAGAACGACCCGCGCATCTCCAAACTTGGCCGCTTCCTGCGCAAGACAAGCCTGGACGAACTTCCCCAGCTCTTTAATGTATTAAAGGGCGATATGAGCCTTGTTGGCCCACGACCACTGGAGCCCTTCGAACTTAACAGCTACAACAAAAAGAACCTAATGCTAAGCGTCAAGACGGGGCTGACGGGGCTCGCCGCTGTATCCGGCCGCCGCGATATCAGCTTTGAAGAACGCCGGGCACTCGACCTGTACTACGTTCAAAACTGGAGTCTATGGCTCGATTTAACTATCCTAGCAAAAACCGTTAGAGCCGTAGTTGGCGGCCGCGGGGCTAAATAGACATGGCAAAACGAGCCAAACAGCTCAGGGTAGCCATCGTCCATGACTGGCTTGTGGGAGGCGGGGCCGAACGCGTTGTGTACGAACTACACCGGATGTTTCCGGACGCCCCCATATACACCTCATATTGTACTGACGAATGGCGGCAACGCTTAGACGGCAAGGTCATAACCGGTTTCCTACAATATTTGGGACCAGTCCGTAAGTTTGTCGGTCTGTTACGCATCTGGTGGTTCACCCACCTGGACCTGTCGGGGTATGACCTCGTAATCAGCAGTTCGGGCAACGGCGAAGCTAAAGGTGTCCGCGTGCCCAAAGGCATCCCGCACGTTTGCTACTGCCACGCACCAACACATTACTACTGGCGGCATTACGACCAGTATCTGAGTCGGCCGGGGTTCGGTGTATTTGATCCATTAGCCCGTCTTGGCCTACGCCTGTTGGTCGGGCCACTCCGCCGCTGGGATCTCAAGGCATCCAAGCGACCGGATGTGCTAATCGCTAACTCCACGCATACTCAGCGAGAGATAAAGACATATTACAATCGTGAGTCCGTCGTTATATTTCCGCCAATTGACATCGAGCGTTTTGCACATCACAGCTCAAAAAAGCGATCAGGCTTTGTAACGGCCGGCCGACAAACGTCATACAAACACACAGAACTTATCGTACAGGCCTGTACAAGATTACAGCTGCCGCTGACTGTTATCGGCCGAGGGCCTGAACACGAGCGACTCGTTAAGCTGGCAGGCCCAACTGTCACATTTCCAAGTAATGTCTCCGATGCCGAAATGGCGTCCTATTTCTCGAGCGCTAAGGCGTTCGTCTTCGCAGCCTTCGAAGATTTCGGCGTAACACCCGTCGAAGCACTGGCCGCCGGCACGCCAGTGATCGCCTACAGGGCCGGTGGCGCTATGGATTATGTTATTCCCGGCAAAACAGGTATGTTCTTTGAAGAGCAGACGGTTGATTCGCTCTGTGCTGCACTCTCGGCGTTTGACGCCCAGAGATATAACGCCCCCACCATCCAAAAACACGCCGAATCCTTTGCCCCTGCGCGATTTGCCGAAGCCGTGCATACTATTGTCGACAAATTAGTTTGATCGTCTCTTTGTCAACCTTAGAGTGCAAAAACTAACATTGTTATCCTTAGAGCTTGTCAATTTATTATTGCCAAAAGCCGTTGATAGTCGTTCACAAAAAGTCTATAACTAGCTTTACTGCACTCGTCAAATCTTTCAGCATGCCACCATGCTGACTTGGTGGTACTGGAATAAACCACACGAAAGATGATCCAAAATAGCAACGCAGCAAAGCAGATAAGGGGACAAGCATGTGCGGCATCGTAGGCTACATAGGCAACAAACATAATGGCGTCGAGGTCGTATTGGACGGCCTCCAATCGCTAGAGTATCGTGGGTATGATTCAGCGGGCGTAGCCTACCTGGACTCGGCACACAAAGGGCATGTTGCCAAGCAGGTTGGCCAGGTAGCCAATGCTCGAAAGGCACTTGGTGCAGCCGTAGGCAAGAAGAGCTCACTGGCCATCGGACACACGCGCTGGGCTACGCACGGGGCACCAAACATCAAGAATGCTCACCCCCACTTTAACGCAAGACAAACCATCTATGCTGTCCATAATGGCATTATCGAGAACTACGCCATTCTCAAGGAGCGCTTAGAAAAAGCTGGTTACACCTTCGTGTCGCAAACCGACACCGAGGTTATTCCACACCTTATTGACTTCCACTACAAACGAACCAAGAACTTCAAAAAGGCATTCGAGACTGCACTCGAAGAACTAGATGGTGCCTATGCCATCGCTGCAATGACTACCTTTGAGCCCGACATGCTGCTGGTCGCCCGGCTTTCCAGCCCGCTGGTGGTGGGTATCGTAAGCCCGGGCGAGTACATCATTGCTTCCGATCCAACCGCACTCATGGAACATACCAAAGAGGTTATTTACCTGGAAGATTACGAGATGGTTACGCTTGGGCCAAAAGGCCATACCATCAAGAATATCCGTCACGAAAAAGAGGTCGATCGTAAAAGCGAAACGCTCGATTTCGACACCGGCACGGTTGGCAAAGGCAAATTCCCGCACTTCATGCTCAAAGAGATGTTCGAAGTCCCCGATACGATCAGGGCGGCCATACGTGGCCGCGTACGCCTCGAAGACATGTCAGTTAAGCTCGGTGGGCTTCAGGACGTCGAGGAGCAACTTAAGCATATCGAACGGATTATCATCGTGGCCTGCGGCACCTCGTACTACGCCAGTCTGGTAGGCGAATATCTCATTGAAGAGCTTGCAGGTATCCCCGTAGAAGTTCAATTTGCTTCCGAATTCAAATACCGGCAGGAGCCACTCACCCGCAGTACAGCCATCTTGGCCTTATCGCAATCTGGTGAAACCGCCGATACTATTGCGGCCCTAAAGAAGGTAGATGGCCATGGCATACTCCGGCTTGGCATCGTCAATGCCGTCGGCTCAACCATCGCCCGCCTCACCGATGCCGGTGTGTACCTGCACGCTGGTCCAGAACAAGCTGTCGCCTCCACTAAGGCGTTTATTGCTCAGGTCACCGTCATGACGCTTATTGCGCTTGACCTTAGCCGCGGCAAAGCCTCCACTAAGCTGTACGAACCGATCCTAAGCGAACTGGCTGCCTTGCCCGAGAAAGCCGCCCTCATCCTAAACCAGACCGACGAAATCCAACGCTTGGCCAAAAAGTACGCCAAGTATCGCGATTTCTTGTACATCGGACGTCGCTACGAATTCCCGTGTGCGCTAGAGGGCGCGCTCAAGCTAAAAGAGATTTCTTACATTCATGCCGAAGGTTACGCTGCTGGCGAGATGAAACATGGGCCATTAGCCATGATCGAGCCAAACTTCCCCACATTCGCCATCGCTTGCGACTCACCGCTCCTGGAAAAAACCTACTCAAATATAGAAGAAATACGTGCCCGCAAAGGCCCCGTTATTGCCATAGCCACACGCGGCAACAGTCAGATCAAGGAATTGGTAGATAATGTCATATATATCCCTAAAACATTGGAGCAGACCCAGCCTCAGCTGATCGCACTGGTTGAGCAATTATTTGCCTACTACATTGCTGTCGAGAAAGGCTACAATGTAGACCGACCCCGCAACTTAGCCAAGTCGGTTACGGTTGAGTAAAGACGCTCTTGAAGATAACCTTGCGGTAGATAATATAGTTCCAGCCCGACATCATGACCAATGCCACTGTGCGGCTCGCAATGAGATATTTGTCGGGGAAGAATGACACAAACGCAACCGTAAATATGTAGTTCCAGAGGTTGAGCGCTCCGTACAGTACACCTTGCCGTGTCAGCGCCCGGACTTCTTTGCTGTACTCCTGGAAAGCAACCAGTTTCTGTAATACGAAAGCTATGAAGAAACCGACCCAAAACGACAAGGCCGTCGCTAATGCCCGCGAGCCAGTAGCCTGATGAATGAGCAGCAATGAGCTGAGCTCAAAGACATACGATGTACCACCCACGAACAGGTAGCGCAAGGCTGTATGCTTTTTGAATAGCCGGATGAGTGTCCCGTGCATCTTGTAGCTATGCCTTCTTGGCATCTTTCGTGGATGTCACCGACTCAACGATATACAGCGGCCGGTTTTGGGCCTCAGTGTAGATACGGCCGATATAACTCCCCAGCACACCAAGCATGATCATCTGCATACCACCGATAAGCAGAATAACACTGACGATAAACGTCCACCCCGAGACCACGACTTCGGGCGTAAAGACCTTCACACCAACGGCGTAGACAATCCCCACGAAGCTCAGAGCCGAGAAGAGGTATCCGACGCGCGTTATGAGCTTGAGCGGCGCCCATGAAAACCCGAGAATGCCATCGCTGGCAAACTTGAGCATCTTCTTCAGCGGATAGCCAGTTTCACCAGCATGACGCTCATCACGATCGAACAAGACAGCCGTCTGCCGGAACCCCACGTAGCTCACCATACCCCTCAGGAAGCGGTTGTGCTCCCTGAACTGTACGAGCACGTCAACGACTTTGCGGTCAACAAGACGAAAATCACCAGTATTACGAGGAATATCTATATCGGCCAGCCGTTGCAGTACCCAGTAGAAACCACTCGCCGTCAGACGTTTGAAGAATGTGTCCTTGCGAGTACGCCGTTGAGCATACACAACGTTATAGCCCTCTTCCCACTTGTCGATAAGCTCAAAGCTTACTTTGGGCGGATCCTGCATATCACTATCCATGATAATAACCGCGTCACCGTGCGCGTGGTCCAGACCAGCCGTCACCGCAAGCTGGTGGCCAAAGTTGCGCGCAAAGTTGATCACCACTACCCGGTCATCCTGTTTCTGGAGTGCATACAGCTTCTCAAGCGAGTCATCACGACTGCCGTCATTGATGAAAAGCAGCTCAAATTCGTAGTCTGCGGCACGTTGGGCCAGAAGCTCAGACATTGTCTCGTAGAGCAGTTCAATGTTGCCCGATTCGTTATAGATAGGAAAAATATAGGTTACTAGTTTCTTCATGTTGTTACCATAGTAGCAAATGTCGGTCAGATATACAGTAGACGACCCCCAGTAGTCCGTAGCAAATATGGTAGAATAGCTGCAAATGCATACTATAAAACGCCTCGTTGCTTCACCCTGGATACAGTGTCTGGGAGTTACTGCCGTCCTACAGCTCGCCACTTTCTTCACGGGCGTCTTCTTCAACCACACCTTCGCATACAACGTCGCCTCAGCGCAAGACATTCTCAGCCACACCTCGTATTGGGATGGTGGCTGGTTCAGTGGTATTACTTTTGGCCACGCATACAGCACCAACTCAGCGGCAGCTGTCTTCTATCCGCTATTCCCGATGGCCGTCAATGCCGTTCACTTCCTCGGGCAAGGTCATATTCCTTACTTGGCGGCTGGGCTCATCGTCAATGTGCTAGCAACTTGGTTTGCTATTGTTGCCCTACTCAAGATTACTGAACAGTTCGTTGGTGAAAAATACCGCTGGTGGGGAGTCGCGCTGTTTGTCACTTCACCTGCTGCCATGTTTATGCATCAGTTCTACGCCGAGGCGATTTTCTGCGCATTGGCCTTCTGGGCCTACTTGTTTGCGCTCCGTCGCCAGTGGCTCTGGATGGCCATCAGCCTCGCCCTTCTGACCGCCGTGAAACTACCAGCCGTACTCGTTATTGGATTGTGTAGTCTGGAGTTCATGCGAGCGTACGACTGGAAACCGCGTAAAATTATCCGGCCTCAAGCGCTCTATTTCCTCATCTCACCGCTTGGATTCTTTGCGTATGGGCTGTACATGCTGCATCTGCGGCATGACTTCTTGGCGATGTTCCACGGGTATCATGCAACGACAGACTGGAGCTACCACGTCTTCAATCCCGACTTTGTCTGGACTATCCTCAGAGCCGCACACGGAACCTTATTGTTCATCATGGGACGCGGTGACCTCGCCAAAAATCTCGTCAATGCAGCGCTGCCATTTACGGGCTTGTTCCTGCTCGGGCTCGTATCACTCTACGCAATCGTGTATCTTAGGGGCAAAACATTGCCGTTGGCCATCGCTAGCCTCGTATCCATTGCGTTCTTTACTATCAACAGCAACGTTATATCAGTACACCGTTATCTATTGCCAAGCGTAGCGCTCTACGTCATACCAGCAATGCTGATTAAGAAGTTCCCGAAGTATACGTTCGTTGCGTATATCGCAGTCTACGCAGGTGCCATCCTACAGACAACGCTCATGTCGCTCTTTATCAGCGGCCACTTTGCTGGATAAACTCCCAAGCATCACCAATCATCTCTTCTAAGCTTGGCTTGGACGGCTTCCAACCGAGCTCCTGCTGTGCCCTCTCGCTTGAGGCAACCAATAGGGCAGGGTCGCCCTCACGACGAGGACCGACCGTCAGAGGTATCTTACATCCGGTGACCTGTTCGACAGCGTCGATAACTTGTTTATTCGAGAAGCCGTCACCATTACCGAGATTGTAGATACCGTGCACACCAGGCGTCAGCTTATCGAGCGCGAGCAATGCGGCGAGAGCCAGATCAACGACATGGATGTAATCACGCACACAAGTACCATCGGTGGTTGGATAATCATCCCCAAAGATGGTGAAGCCTGGACGCTTGCCAGCGGCAGCTTCAAGGGCGATCGGAATAATATGCGTCTCCTCGGGATGACGCTCACCTGCGCCCTTGTATGCACCAGCGACGTTAAAGAAACGGAGACTCGTAGCCGCCAGCCCATGCGCCAGGCACTCGCTCGTAATCGCCATATCTATGGCCAACTTGGTCATGCCATACGTATTGGTGGGGTTCTTGGCCGCATCTTCGCGAATCGGGATTGTTTCGGGGTTGCCATACACGGCTGCCGTAGAAGCGAACACCATTTTCCTGATCCCTAACTTCCGCATGCCGTCAAGCAAAGTCAGTGTGCCGACCGTGTTGTTCTGCCAATATAGTTCGGGCTGGGTCATCGACTCGCCGGCAGCAATAAAGGCAGCCAAATGAATGACTGCCTCAATCCTATCCTCGGCCTTTACTACTCGGGTAATCTCGCGGATGTCTGCCTTAATAAATTTCGATACTCCGGCTGGAACCGAGGTTTCATGCCCTTGGCTGAGATTATCCAGGACAATCACTTCATGCCCTTCCTCCAAGAGCCGGGCACACATAATACTGCCGATGTAACCAGCACCACCAGTTACGAGTATCTTCATGATTATGAAACCAGGGTTATGGCTTCAACAACCAGTGCGGTTTCTTCCCACTTGCTAATCTCAAGCGTGTCGATACCGTATGCCCTCACTGGGTAGTCATTTCCGCCGGGTTGTACACGGTCGCCAATGAAGAGGACCTCTTCCTTGCTAAGCTCGAGGATGTCCATCAGCTTCTGCATTCCATAAGCCTTATCAATACCAGGCTTAGTAATGTCTACTGACGTAATACCGCCGACACGGACTTCAAATTCAGGGATTAGGACGGCCACTTCATCACGGATGTGGTTCTTTTTCTTGTTGTCTGGGTCCCAAGACTCTTTAAGGCGGACACCCTCTTCCGAGCCGAGGTGATCGACAACATCCTGGCCAAGTGCCGACCAGGTAATCTGACTGCCCCGGTCTTCGATAGTCTCACCATAGGTCTTTGCCTCTTTGTAGCCTAGGCGCTCGATGGTATCTTCTAGAGCCTTGGTAATCTTCTGCTTTTCAGCAGGCGTAAAGTCTTCGGCGTAAATCGTTTCCCAAGCTTTTTTACCCGTGTTATAACGCAGGTAGCGGGTCCCACAGGTGGGCATAATGTGTAGGCGCTCCAGGCGTGCAGGGTCGGCTTTGAGGCTGGTCAGGAGCTGTTTTTCGAATTGGCCGAACTTGCCGCCGGAGATGACGCAAACGTGATATTGATCAAGCAGCTTATCGAGCACCTCACCCATACGGTCCGGTAGAGGCGACTTGCTTGGCGCAAGCGTACCGTCAAGGTCAAAAGCAATAACTTTCTTAGCCATGGGTTATAAATACTCCTTCTCGCCACCTTCTTTGAGGGTGGCCTGGATTTCTTTAATCTTCTCGATCTGATCCTTAGCAATAACCAAAAGCACGTCCTCGGTGTCGACGATTACTACGTCTTCGAGCCCGGCAACAGCGACCAGTTTCTTGTCATTGCTCGCCTTTACTAGTGAGCCGGTTGTGCTCACAGCCACAACGTTGCCATCTTTGTAGTTGCCGGTTTCATCACCATCAACGAAGAACTCATAGATTGAGCCCCAGGTGCCGATATCGGTCCACTTGAAGGGCAGCAAAATAATACGGGCATCGCCGTTCTGCATCAGGTGCTTGGTGACCTCCTCGGTCGCACCTTTCTCCATGGTTTCGTAAATCTCTTCGATAGCTGCATCTTCACCCGGTTTATCAAGTACTTCCTTCATCTTCATGAGGGCTTCGTACCAATCAGGGCGGTACTGCTTATAGGCCTCTAGCATCAAGCCAGGGTACCAGCAGGAGTGGTTGCAGTGAGTAACGATATGGAAGTTCTCGATCAATTCCTTGGTTTCGCGGTAGCTTGACTTACGGCCTAAGAAATCTTGGACTTCGTACATTTCTTGCTTAGAACCAGCGACCTTTTCGCCAAGTTGTAGGTAGTCCACGCCCATGTTTGGCTCGGTCGCCTTCAGGCCACCGGTAATGTACTTCTTATCACGCTCAACAATTTTGCCCGCCTCTTCAATCATCTGCAAGAAAGCTTCTTCTGGCTTACGCACACAGTCAGCCTGAACGACAAAGAACGGCTCATCAGGGTAATAGACGCTGAGCTTCAAAAACGCCAGACCCTCACCAGGACCACGATCCTTGGCTAAGTCTGGTTCGATAATGTAGTTCTTGAGCGGGATCTGTGGCGATTGCTCAGAAATGTACTTGATGAATTTGCGTTTGGTGGAGATAAAAATATCCTCCGGCGCAAACTTTCTCAATAGGGTTTCGATGGTTTCTGTGTAGAGAGATTTATCTCCTACAACCGGCTGAAATTGTTTTGGCTTATCCTCTCGGGAATAAGGCCACAGTTTCGTGCCTTGGCCTCCGGCTGTGACAATAATCTTCATACTGTTCCTTTTTTCGGTATCTAATAAACCATTAGTTCTAGCGAACTAATACCCCAATATCATAACAAAGTACGCAAGCGCGGGCATAGTGTGGAGTTTACTATATACAGAGCTTATACGGCCGCCTAGGGCTAATCTTACGGCTGGAGGCGTAGTCGGAAACATCATTTGATGGTTAAGTTATGCTCCATAATTTGCTAGAATACCGATACACTATGAGCAAAGGAAAGAAACGACGCATTGCCCTTGTTATTCCTGCCTACAATGAAGGCAAGGTTATCGGTGGAGTAATCAAGGGCTTGTACGACACTTTTGACAAGTCAAAATATGATTTTGAAATCATCGTCGTTGACGATGGATCAAAGGATGACACTGCAACCCAAGCCGCAGCCAGTGGAGCGTACGTCATCAAGCACATCCTTAATATGGGGAGTGGTGGCGCGACCGCAACCGGGCTCCGGTACGCAACGCAGAACGGCTTCGACATTGCAACGACCTCGGATGCCGACGGACAGCACGACCCCAAAGACGTCCTGCAAGGCGTACAGATCTTAGCTAAGGGGGGCGTTGACCTGCTTATCGGCAGCCGCCTTATCGATAAAGCCGGCATGTCACGCGTTAAACGGTTAGGAAATCGGGGCCTCAGCCTTATCACCTATGTTCTATTTGGCGTCAATGTCACAGATTCCCAGTCGGGCCTCCGGGTATTCTCGAGTAAGGCGCTCGAGAATCTCAAGTGGAGGACAAACGGCTACGAATTTTGTTCTGAGATGCTTTGGCGCGCCAAACAGCGCCACCTTAGTATTGATGAGTTCCCGATCAAGGCCATCTACACTGATTACTCACGAGCGAAGGGTCAAAACAACTGGAACGGTATCAACATCCTCAAAAGTTTGCTCCGTCGTAGAATTGTCGAGATGTTCGAATGAGATACGCAATGCTCGTTTTACTAAATATACCTGTTGTTTTGCTGGCATTGGCCAACATTTTAACCCAGTACAAAATACGAAAGATTAGCAAGGCCCGTTTCTGGCATCAAATAATCCTGTGGCTGGTCATCCTTATTGTCTTGGTTAGCTCCTTCCCGATCTACAATATCCTGGCAGGCAAAACCCTCTTCGACTCAAGTGAGCTAAGTTCGTTTGATATTGTCCAGACTACTGCGTTAATTTTCTTGTTTTATATTATTAACCACCAGCGTCTACGCATCGAAGAGACAGAGAGGACACTCCGCGACCTACACCAGGAACTATCAATTAAGCTTTCAAAGGAATAATTTTGTGAATATTGTATTTATGGCTATGTACGTGCTGTCTGCCGTCATAGGCTCTACCCTCATCAAGGCAGGAAGCGCATCACAGATGAAGGCGCTCTTTACCGTCCCCTTCGTGAACCTGAGCCTCTCTTGGACTACACTCTTAGGCATCTTTGCCTACGGGATTAGTTTTGTACTATACGTCATACTCCTGAGTAGGTTCGACCTATCCTTTATATCCCCCCTGCTCGTTGCCTTTGTGTACGTCTTACTCATGTTCACGGCTTTCTTTATATTTAAGGAAAGCCTGACGCTTCATAAGGCCCTGGGGTGTGGCCTTATCCTTATCGGTGTCATCATGATACTAATAAAACGGTAGGCCGACAGCCTACCGTTCTTTTTTAGCAATAAACATAAGGTTTTCTTCTTTGAAGAAGCAGAAAACCTGATAGAAAAAGTTGTTTAGCCCATACAGCGGGGTTCGGTAAAACGGCCGCGCCAGTATAGAGAATAGCCGGTAACTGTAGAAAGAGAAAACAAACTTGTGTAGAATGCGTAAAGCCTGATTCTCGAAATGTTTGTACGTGCAAAGACCATTAATCTTTAAACACGTCACATCAGTTATACTGCAGTCATTGAATGCCATAGTGATGTTTCGGGCCGTCGTGGGATACGAGTGGGTATAGTCAATGTTGTAAAATTCGTACCCCTGGCTCAATGCGTTTGGAGTGAAGAATATTATCAGACCGTCGTCTTTAAGAATTTTCTTGATGTTATTGATCACTTCGTAAGCTTCCAAGCCACCCTTTAGGTGTTCTATCACAAAAGCACAATAGACAACATCAAATTTTTTGTTCGATTTGATGGTCAGATCGGGCAATTCACCGCTAAAGGTCTGGACCGTCTTGTCGTAATTCTTAAGGTTGTCGAGCATATCCTTGTTGCGGTCAAAGGCACTATATACAATCTTAGCGTCGTGCTTTTCGTTGTAGCTGTAGCAAGCCTGGGCGAAATACCCCTTGCCGACACCCAGCTCAAGAATCTCAATGGTTTTCTTCCTGCCTGGCTTCAACCGCTTAATGATCGACCCAACAACTTGGTAGTTAAAGTTCAATAGAATCTTTTCCTGCCTCGTTGTGTGGTTATTATTTAAAAAGACGTTGTACAACTCGCCCATGGGTGACTCCTTACTTACTTTCTCTTCGATTCGCAGCGGCGACTATATCATTGATGGCGACAACGTTTGCGAGGCCATTCTCTGCGGTCAGGTGCTTGTCGGGCGCTTCACCCTTCGAAGCAAGCACAAAACTACGCAGTACTACATCGTGACCATAAAGTAGGTTGCCGGTGTACATCTTTATGCCATTGGCGATAAACTGCGACCAGTATTGCCATGTGTACTTACCGGAATTGCGCAAAATGTCAGCAGCAAGGTGCTCGTTGTCAGTAGGAATGGTAATCAGGATATCTTTAAAGAAGTCATAGATACAGATATGCTTATTGAAGTTAACAATGTAGTACCACTCACAAACCGGGGAGTGGAAATCGAGCATCATGGTTACAGGAATCTTGCCCGCCCTAGCATTAACAGTTAGGGTTTGAGGTGTCTGTGCTGACTTATCTTCGTCGTAGACGGCGTAGATATTATTAATAGTGAGTTTGCCGCCATGACGCTCTAACAGATACATGAAGTGAGCGGCCTCATCGTAGAACAGGCCCATCGGAAGATCGTTGTACCATTCCGGCAGGCGGCGATCGTGGTTAGTGAATTGCACCTCAGTAATAGATTTAATCTCGCCGTATCGCTTCGAATCGATAATCTCATTTAATTTGAGCATTTTATCAGCGTATTGGAAGTTATGCATGACGTAGAAAATTTTCTTACTTTTCCTTGCCAACGCAATCAACTCATCACATTCGGCTTTATTCATCATCATTGGCTTCTCAACCAACACGTGTTTGCCTAATTCCAGCGCCATTTTCACTAACTCATAATGATGGTGCGGCGGCGCACCGATAACCACGGCGTCCACACTATCAAACCAAGCATCTTTTTTGAGGGCAGCTACGTCTTTATCGAGCTTACCGGTAAGCTGAGCGAATTCCGGGATATGCCACTTTGCAGCGGTGCTTTCAGCGCGCTCAAGCTTATTGCTGAGCACACCCACAATCTCCGCTTCTTTAACTTTCTTAAGGGCTGGGATGTGCCGTGTGTTTGAAATATTACCCGCACCAATAACTGCTATTCGTACCTTTTGCATCTGCCTCTACCCTGCATTCAAGTTATTAATTTCCCTATCAACTTCCTCGGCGACAGCTTTCCAGTTGAACACATCCTCCACTCGACGCTTCAACGCACTGGCAAGATCTTTCCTCTCTTGGGCATTTGCAGACAAACGCTCAATCGCCTCAGACAATTGCTTGGGACTTCCATCGGTAATTATACCATGCTTGCCGGTTTCGATTACCTCGGCAGTACCGCCTCTTGGCGTGGCAATAACCGCACAACCCATAAGACCGGCTTCCAGAATCGATGTCGGCAACCCTTCGGGGTACAGCGACGGATAGACGAAAATATCGGTCCGATTGTAGAGCGCCAGCATATGCTCGAAATCAAGGCGGCCCATGAGCTCTATCGAGGTATCCTGATAATGCTGCTGTATGTCGTCGAACAATGGACCGTCGCCAGCAATAAGCAGCTTCATCTTCAACCCGGGGTTATGCTTGGCGGCGGTAGAAAAGGCCTGCAATAGGTTCAGGACGCCCTTCTCTTTTATGAGACGGCCGGCATATGAAATAACTAAGGTGTCTTTACCGTAGGTGGCCCGATAAAAATCCTTGGCCTGCTTACCGTCAGCCGCATCAATGGAGTTGTAGAAAACCCCCGCTGCCTTGATCCCGAAATGCTTCAGCCAATCATTGCAGGCGGCCGACACACCATAAAAACGATCAACATTCTTTTTTATGCGCCACGTCAAAAGATGCTCATATAGTTTTCCAAAATAATCAAGGAAACGATTATTGACCGTGAAGTGACCCGTACCATGCTCAATCAGCATGACTGGTTTACCGAGACGGCTGCCCATTTGCGCACCAATTAGACTTGGCAAATGAAAGCGGGTATTAAGCAAGAAGACGTCGATACCCTCCGCCTCTATATCGGCAATCAGCTTGTGGTACACATCATTCTTTAGCGGAATTGGGTAGCGGTTCTTGGCAAGGTTGCGGATAGGGAGCCTGTATACTTTGCGGCCGCCTGTATCCTCTACGTCCGGGAGGTTGTCGTGGTTTGATGTAACAATTACGATCTCGTAACCCAGCTTCATCAATGCCGCTGAAAGCTTGTCGACATACCTTTCGACACCACCGAGATGCGGCAAATAATAGCCGCAAAATACGCCGATCTTTCGATTCTTCCTGCTGTGTTCTTCTTTGCTCATACGTTGTTTGTTGTCTCTATCATAGCATGCTCTATTGTAGTATTTTCTATCTCCAAACCTTGTCGTAAGTGCGTCAATATGCTAAAGTTTAAGAAAGGCCTAAGGGGCCAGCACGATGTCATATAGAAACAAAAAAATCCAGCAAAAAAGAACGAAAAAACTCTACTGGGTCATTGCCCTCGCCCTCCTCGGAGTTATTGCACTTATTACTGTCCTTGAGCTGACCGACATTACGACGCTCTTTCACAAAAAGGCCTACACTCCGCATACGTCCAACCAATACACCAAGGGCGAGGGCAACCAGAGCAGCCAATCAAACCAGCCCAACGTTAACACGAATAACAACCCGGGCGAAGGTGACGATACATCGAAGGACACAAAGGGCCAATCAGATACGCCCGTCGCACCTGAAACAACCCTCATACAGCCGACCGGTAATTTTGTAAGTACACACCGCTTCTCATTGGTGTCCAACCCACCGATTGGCTCAACGTGTGAGACGACGCCCAAAGCCACGTGCCAAGTTATCTTTACTAACGGTGGCAAGACAATAGAGCTCACACCACAAACGACCGACGACGGTGGCGCAGCCTACTGGACCTGGAGTCCGAAAGACATCGGGCTCACGATCGGGACCTGGAAAATACGAGCCAAAGCCCAGCTGGGCAGCCAGGCCAAAACAGCAGATGATGCACTTAACTTAGAAGTAACTCCATGATCAAACGAAAAAAACTATTCATAGCCTCACTATCATCGTTCGCGTTGACCGTCACAGTACTAGTGATGCACGCCGCTTCAGCTTACGCGCTTTTCGATCAAAACCGCCTGGTTGACGATTATATCTTCAACAATAAAGACAGCATGACGGCCACTCAGATTGATGCGCTCCTAAACGACAAAGGTAGCTGCATTAGTACAAATAGCGGCTTCAGTGCCCCGGACCCCATTGGGTACTCCTCATCGAGTGGCTACCAGTACGGAGGCAACGTAAGCGCCGGGCGTGTTATTTACGACGCCGCCCAGGCATACGACATCAACCCGCAGGTGATCCTTTCGACGCTTCAAAAAGAGCAGAGCCTTATTACCAGCACCGACTGCACTACAAATACCATTTCCAAGGCTGCTGGGTACGGTTGTCCTGATGGAGGAACTAGCTACAGTTATTCTGGTCTCAATTTATACACCCGGAACGGCACTACTTACACCTCCGTAAGCGGCATTTGCGTAAACAGCTCCACAAAGGCAGGATTCTCGCAACAGGTGATTCGTGCCGCTTGGCTGCTTAAATTCGGCCAACAGAGATCCCTCGGCAATGTCGGATGGGCGATAATCCGGGGGAACTGGGATAACTCCGATGATAAGGCCAGCTGTTACAGCGGTCCCATGACGCAAGGAACCTTCAAGACCTGCCCTAGCGGTACAGCCGTCTACTATGACGGGTACAAGACCATCGACAACACAGCAGTACACATGGACACCGGCGCAACTGCCGCCTTGTACTGGTATACCCCGCATTTTCATGGAAACCAAAACTTTGTAGCAATATTCGAACAGTACTTCGGCCCGACTCAAGCCCCGTTCTACCGGGCTGACTACTACTCGCAAAGTAGCTACCCCACCCTAAAACAGGGACAGACAGCTACGATTACATTGCAGTACAAAAACAATGGCAATCTCCCCTGGTACGACAGCTTAGCAGTCGGCCCCACAACACCCCCTACCGTACTAGCGACATTCCAGCCCGTTAACCGTGCAAGTGGATTCGCAACCCCTGCCTGGCCTTCTGTAAGCCGGCCGGCAACAACCTTTACCGCGGTTTATGAATCCGATGGGGTTACGTTGGCGGCCAGCCAGCACGTCGTGCAACCGGGACAGATTGCCAAATACGACATCCCCATCCAGGTGCCGAAGGATCTGTATCCTGGCACCTATAAGGAATATTTCCTGCCCATTCGAGAAGGCGCGCCCGGATCGTCCTGGTTTATGGGAGCAGACACCGTACACATGGTCATTACGGTACAGAGCTCGGTCCAAGCGGCATACCAATACCAAAGCAGCTATCCAGTTCTAGCGCAGAATGAGCGTTCAAGCATGTTCTTCGTCTACAAAAACGTCGGCACAAGCACGTGGTATGACGCAACGACTGCTGCAGCCCATGACGATTTTCCAGTCGTGCTAGCAGGCATGGGCCCGATAAACCGTGGCAGCGGCTTCGTAACCTCTGGCTGGACATCTATAAGTAGACCGGTAACGGTTTTCTCAAAAGTCTACGAGGCCGACGGCACGACGCTGGCCGCCGACCAGCATGCTGTCCAACCGGGGCAGAGCGCCAGATTTGAATTCAATATCACCAGCAAACTGCAACAAAGCCCCGGCAAATATCGTGAATACTTCGGTCTTATACGCGAAGGCGCCCGTGACTTCCCCGTGAGCGGAGGGGGTGGCTATCAGGACATCACCATAACCGGTGCTCATTTCCAGGCGAGCTACGTATCGCAAAGCGATTACCTGGTCGTTCAGAAAGGCCAATCAGGCACTATGTACTACAGGCTTAAAAACACTGGGAACGCAAAATGGTACGATGACTTCTCCTGGAGTGGAGGCCTTTACCCGGTTCACTTTGCTACCAGCTGGCCAGTCAACCGCGGAAGCCCATTCAACGCCCAGTGGACAACGTCAAGCAGGCCGCTTAAGGTATTTTCGAAGGTCTACGAGAGCGACAACACCACCCTTGCCGCCGACCAGCATGTAGTCCAGCCTGGACAGATTGCCGAGTTCAACTTCCCGATTACCGTACCGGCAGACATTGCATCTGGCAACTACGACGAGCACTTCCAACCTGTCCTAGAATACGCCCCAGGATTCGCCTGGTGGATGAACGGAATGGTTTGGCAGCAGGTCACCGTCCCCTAGCGGTTCCTCAGCCCCACGACTTACGGTATACTGTCAGGTATAAATCAGATAGTTTGGTTGAGGAGTAACAAACAAATGCAGATATTGCGTAAGCTCAAAGGCTCTTATGCTTTGATATTGTTCGCAGCGACAATACTTTCATGTACAGAATTCTCATTTCTAGGGCTTCTACTAAGCGTCTTTAGCTGGACCTGGCTATCCGTTTCGCTCTTTGGCAAAAAATTCTACGGGTCTTACCTCACCCACTTTTTTATTGGCCTACTACTCTTCTTCTCGTTCAACTCCCTACTGGCAATCGCCTTCGGCATTCTTGACATACCCGTGCTTCTACCCTATGTCGTCATAGCGAATGGTGTCACCACACTCCTCATAGGCTCCCATTTAAGCTCACGCGGCATGGCCGCCAACGACAGCCGGCCAAACATTAAACCTCATTGGCTGCTTATTACTTCTGTCGTTTTTATCTCTGCCTTCTTTGCATACCCCATCCTCTCCAATCCAAGTACGAGCAACCTTCTCGAACTCTCTACGCTCGGATATGACGATGCGGCCCACTTTCAAATGTATCGGGGCAACATCGCCAACAAAGGCATTATTACCGATGTAAACCTAAAAAAGGATCCTACCTTAAATCTCTATCCACCGATTGCCGGCTACCCGCAGGCCCTTCACTTCAACCTGTCGTTATTTGCCAGGAGCCTCCTCTCGTCATCCAATGCATTGATTGCGGACACCAAACAGCTATTACTCATATATCGCAGCGAGCTGATCTTCGTATATGCAGCCATTATCGCTTTGCTCGCAGAGCTGGTCGCACAGGCAGTGATGTACTTGCGGAGGCCAACCGGCAAGCTAGGGCTTATCTCACAAATTAGTATTGGAACGACCACGCTTCTAATATACGGCACACTCATCTACCCCGAGATCGCCTACGCCGGCCAAACATTCCTGGCGACCATAGCGACGCTCTGTGCCACCCTACTGTCATTAGTCATGTACGCCACCACCAAGCAAGCCAACAAGCGCTTCCTGTTCTTCGCCGCCTGCTTGTTCAGTATTGGCGTTGCTTATACTTGGGAGCTGTCGATGGTTATAGCTTTCGCCGGGCTCGCCATCATCGCCTTAAGCGAAAAACCATCTAAGAGCTTAGCGGCCTATGCCCGTTTGATGTACGAAACACGGCACCGATTCCCGTTAAAACAATTCATCGCGGATAACTGGGCCTGGATTGCCATCATTATATCGGGGCTCCTTATACTGCCCCAGCTTTACCTAACCGCCACCAGGTCAGCAAACGGCGTAGGCCTTATTAATGTCGACGGCGGCGTCCCTTCTCCGGACCATGCACGGTATCTCGTCTTAATACTGGCGCTCATCGTAGGCGCAACCGTCCTGTTAACTAAAAAAACGGCGGCGGATAGCCGTAATAAGTCACTTATGGATATGGGACTACTGTTCTTCAGCCCCATCTTGCTGCTCATGCTGGTCTACGCAGTCCAAACCATCACTACCGGTCAGCTAACCTACTATTTTACCAAAACAACCTATCTAGTCTACATAACCATCCTCATGATGGTTGGGGTTATTGCCACGCACATACTCCACAAGACAGGGCTGCTCATGGGTTGGTTCCGGGCCGCCTATGTCGGCGCCATTCTATTTGGCACATTAGGAATCTACCTATCCTTCGGCCGGGGCTTCCTGGTCTATGCCCATGGCACAAACCCGCTCATTACACACAAGCTAGCGTCGACAGCCGGCAGCCTGATCGACGACGGCATCCGTCCGCAAGACATCGTAACGTACACCGGTAGATCCTACGAAGAAGATATGCTGTTCAATCTATTCCTGGATGAGCTTGACCAACACCAATCGCCGACAAGGCACGTCATAAGTATCTTTGCCCAGCAGAAACGCTACTGGATGCTAGAAGAGTATCTTGGGCAATATACTAAGCGCGACGCGCGCACCTACATTATCGTCACCAACTCTACCAAACCGAGCGTACAAAAAGCCCTTCCTGCTGACGGTAACTACAAGCTGATCGTCATTGACTAAACTACTGGGCAATACGGTCGACAAAGGATGAGACCTGTTGGTATGTGTCGTCCCAGGTCGTCACTTTGTAGCCAGCACGTATCTGTTTTTCGCGCTTAGCCAGCACTGCATCGTCCATGTATTCAACGAGCTTGCTGAGCATTTCCTCGCTGTTGTAAGGCGATACGTAGTCTGCGTATTCACCGCCAACCTCCGGCATCGAAGACGTCTTGGAGGTTATGCAGACCTTGCCGTATGCCATGGACTCGCCGATGGGCATACCCCACCCTTCATAGGTTGAAGGCGAAACGGTAAACCTACAGTTTTGATAGAGCCATAGGCGTGCACGGTCCGGGAAACCCCGCAAAATAACAATCTTGTCCTTTACGAGTGGGTCATGCTCCATCTGCCAAATCACGTCGCCAGTCAGCCAGCCTTGGCTGCCCATCACAACCCAAGCCGGCAGCTCGATACCCCGCAGCGCCGCTTCGCGGTAGGCCATATATACCAGCTGATGATTCTTGCGGATTTCGATAGTCCCCACTTGAAGGATGAACTCGCCTTTCTGTATGCGCTTATCTGGCGAAGGCCCATCCTCCGGAAGATCGATATCTAAGAGATCATCACCGAGACGAACAGCAATAATGGGGGGTAGAGGGATATTAAGTTCTTTGCAAAAACGCTCAACGTCCTGTTTTGTGGCCTTGGAATTGGTTAAAATGCCGTCGCTTAAGCTACAGATTTCGAACATATTGCGGGTATACGGCTCAAAAAGTCCTGGCCCAAAAAGCTGCACCTCAAAGATGGGTATCAGATCGTGCACTAGGTGTACGATGCGGAAGCCCTGCTCCATCTTGAGCCTACCAAGGGCCGGCATGAGGTCAGGCAGGTCCCAAGTCTTACCCATTAGAAGCAACGTATCATGCTTGCTAAACGTGATGGGTCGTACGTTCAACGGCGCCGACACCGACCGCATGCTCTGTTTGGCATTGCGCAATGTCCTGATGCCAAGGCGGGCACTCTTCTTTAAGCCACGCTTAACGATGGGCGGGACACGACGCTTCACTGATGCCGGCATCCGGCGCACAATGGCACGCGGGGCATGCTTCAGACGCTGTTTCAGACTACGGCCGCCTACTTCGTCCCGCCCACTCGCTTCGACGGCTGCTTCCACCCGATTACTGATGTCTGCGAAAGAAACTTCCGAGAACACCTTATGATGCGGTTCAAAGACGAAAAACTTGGTGTCGTACTTATCAGATTCAACAAACCGTTTAGCATTCTGGTAGATAACACGCTGCACGCCCGTCATATGGCCAGACCAAACATCGAGGTCCGTCATGTCGATCCATATCTTCTGCTTGCTCATAGTTTGCCAACCTCTTTCACGGCATCTGATAGGCAGTTTTCCCAGAGTACTGAGTCTGCCATTTTTTTCTGTGCAGCATTACGTGGGTTTATCGGCTCATGCATTGCTGTAACAATCGCTTTCCTGAACTCGTCCGGCTTGTCGGCTATGTGCACGTTAGGCAAGTGCTTCAGCTCGTCGAATGACCGAAAGGCATGAGAGGTACCCACGACAGGCCGGCCGGAAAGGACCGCCTCTGCCGTCTTTAGATTTGAACCACCGCCCTCAGTCATGGGCAGGATAATCACATCCGCAAGTTTAATAATCGCAGCCAGGTTGTCGTTGTCTGGCCGGTCACAAGGGATGACTCGTTGCCAAAAAGTGAGGTGGTGCGGGTTATACTCCTGGTGGAAGTTCTGTTCAAAATAGTCAGAGATACCCCCAACCAATAAAATACGTGAGTCAAAAGGCATAAATCCCACACCCGTTCCTATCATGCTTTCAAAACCAACCCAGTTTGGTGGATGTGCACTACCGATAAATACCGCTTTCTTGTTGATGCCACGTTCGGCAAAAAATTGCTTCCATTTTTCTAAAGCTTCTTCGGTGGTCTTAATGGGTGCCATGCCATTACGTGCCATGACCGTCTTCTTCGCGCCATGTGTTTCGTAGTATTTACGATCCGATTCCGTACAGGCAATGACGAGGCTACTGGTACGCGTAAGGTCTAGCTCTACGGCATTAATCTCTTCTACGACCGGACCAATTTCATGCTTCAGCATTCCCACACTTTCAAGAATTTCTCGCTTGTGTAGTGCCTCAACATTATGCGAACTAAATACGATCTGGGGATGCATATCAAGCTCTTCGAGAAGCGGCTTCATGCCAAAGTACGGAAAGACCTGCTCAATTTGCACCACGTCCGGTTTGAACCGCTTCAATAGCGTGGTCATCTTGCGCTTAATAGTAGGGTTGTCGTAAATTGCCTTGCCGCAAACGATATCCCCGGTGTACGGGCTTTGGCGCATAGTCTCGACCAACTCGGGCGGGATGGGAATGTCTGTCGGGTCATAGGCTTTATAGTGCTCCTTGAAGAACACGCCGACATATTGAACGGCATCAAATGCCTTTTTATATGATGCTACGATTGCCTCTTCGCGTTTCTGTCCGCCGGTCAAGGCACCCTTGATAGGAAATGTATTTACGACCAGGATATGCTTCTTAGCCATTATTTTTTACCCCCGATAAATGCCAGCAATTCGTCATACGCTCCCTGTTGCTTGGTGTAAACATCTTTTCCTTCTTTTACATTACGATGTCCCTGGACTACTACATAGGGAACCGAGATATTGAAGGTCTCAAACATACGGTCAACTAGTGACGCCAGGGGATGCTCTACAATAAAACCCTTCGCGTGCCCCGCTAGCGATACGCCGTCAAATGCCTTATGTCGCTTCGCCTTTTGGGCAATCATGTTTTCAGCGGTCTGTTGGGATTCGCTGATCGCGCGCTTTTCAGCCAGCGTTTCGATCATAGGTCCGTACCCGGTCTCGGAAACATATACGTAGCCCGGAATACTCAGCGCCGCCCTATATAACTTATAAAAACGCGTATCATTACTTATAAAGTGCAGGACGCCGTCGAAAGATGCTTCGCCTAATTTAGTGTAGACGTCGTCAATGTCGTAGCAGAGCGCCAGCGACCGCACATAGTCCGGATAAATGACCGCTCCGACTTCATCGTCGCCACCCGGGTCGATAAAGTAGACCAGCTCTACGCCAGCACGTTCGGCATAGGCATACATGCGCTGAGCAAAGTCAGAAACGCCCGTATTCTTGCGGGGATCAGGACAAAGCACCGCATACCTCTTAGCAGGCTTTACGTCCTTACGTTCAAAGTAGGACGTTTCCTGCATAAGCTTGCCGAAGATATCGGCTGAACGCCGCCAGTTATACTTGGCCAGGATTTCGGGGTAATACTTCTGCTTACTGGCAAAATGTTTCTTGGCAAGTGCATCACCCAAGGCACGAGCAATGCCCTCGACGTCCAATGGATCGAATACGTATAGGGCTTCGGTAAAACGCGGGAACTCACGGAATACCGGCACGTCGGAACAGGCGACTGGTTTTTCGTGAGCCACCCCCTCCAGTACAGGTAATCCGAGACCCTCGTACAAAGACGGCATGAGTAGTGCCGTGCAATTTGCATAGAGCACGAGCAAATCTTCGTTGGCAATATTTCCGGTAAACGTAATCCGGTCGCCCGCGATCAACTGCAGCTCACGCGTAGCCAGCTCGTCAAAAAACGACGTCACCACGAGCTGCGTTTGCGTGTCTCCGGCGTCGCACAAAAGCCTAAAGGCCTCAACGGCCCGGACGTTATTCTTGTTCTCGAGGCCGCCAGTCGGCAATATGACGTAGGGGCGATTGCGCAACTGCAAGCGCTCCAGGATATTCCGCGAGTCCTGCTTGATACTGTCGTCGTGTACTAGACGTTCATTTAGAGAACCGTCGATGTTGACCACATGCTTCTTATCGACCCCCATATAGGCCAATAAATCGGCAGCTGTCGTCTGTGAGTTCGTTACTACCAGGTCCGCCTCAAAAATAGTCTTAAAGCGGGGGAAGTAGATATGTGCCGGAAAATATTTACCCAGCTCTTTACGGTAAATAAGAGGCATAAGATCGTGGAACAAAAGCACTTTACGGACATTGGTTGGGAAAACTGCGCAGTATTGGAACAAGAAGAGTGCTGGGATAAAGTAATACGTTTCCTCTGGGACAGAACCAATCCGCTGGATCAGGCGGTCCAAGGCCTCAATAGCACGCTCTTCCTCACCCGTTTGTGGCCTTGGCTCGTATGGCAAGTCAATAACGTGAATTTCTGCGTTCGGGAGCCAGCTCTTGATGCCATTAATGCGCGACTCGTCATGAGTCATCCGTTCGTTCAGTACAATGTACAGAACAACATCGTCATTACCGTCCATTAAGGCATTTAAAAGACCGAATGCGTAGCCACCCATACCTCGGAAGTAGGCATTAGTCTGCCACATTTGACCGTCAACAATCAGCGTTTTCATGCTTGGACTCCTCGTCGCGACAGGACAGGCCTAAAAATTATCTTGGTCGCTTTGCGTACTATCCGGTACACGATCCAAGCACACTTAAGGGTAGTAGCCTGGGCGCCAGTTGGGCCAACAATATGCAACTGAACACTTTGCTCATACGAACGGCTGAGCTTACTGATGTCGTCCAGAGTAATGTTCTCCGAGATGACTATCGATGCAGTGGTGTTATAGGCAGGCACTTCCTTGGTAACCCTAGTGAGACGCATAGTCACCGCACCGTTAAATGCACGGGCAGTTTTTCGTAGCAACCAACTAAGCGGCGCGTTCTCATACCAGTTAGCCTGGAACTCTGCTCTAGCCTTGTCGCGCTCCATCTGTTCCAATCGCATCTCTGCGATTTTCCTGTCGAACTCAGCGACTTGGATACGGCGTTCGTATTCTGTGGTTTTCGTCATGACCATCTCCCGTCCTTCTGAATATATTTCACTAACTTCTCAGCGCTAGTCGCCCAGGTGAATTGCCGTACCCGTCTGACACCGCTAGCTTCCATTTTTTTGCGTTGGCTAGCCGTAAGCTTAGCTACCTTGGCCATAGCGTCAGAGATGCTTGCGACATTATGCGGGTCACAGTACAACCCAGCGCCATCAACTACTTCACGCATAACCGCTATGTCAGAAACGACCACCGGAATCTCCGATGCCATAGCCTCTGCCGGTGTCATGCCGAACCCTTCATGAAAGGCCGGATGAACCAGGGCCACCGCGCCGGAGAGCATTTTAGCGACATCATCGTCTGGCACAAAGGCATCTGGCTTTACGATTTTGGCGCCCTCTGCCTTGGCCTGGTCAATGGCCGCCATTACATTCTCGTTCAGCCAACCGCTGCCGCCCACAATAACCAGCGACTTGTCCCGCGGCAGCCCCCTGAAGGCCTCAACAAGGTTAGCGAGATTTTTACGAGGTTCGATGTTGCCGAGATAGAAAAAGTAATCGCCTACGATTCCGTACTTCTTCTTAACAGAGACAACTTCCTGGGCCGGATAGCGACGGTAGAGCCTTGTATCGACCCCGTTATAGAGCGAGATCACCTTATCGTTTGGCAGCGAATAGTAGTCAATGATTTCCTGCCTGGAACTCTCCGAGACAGTTATCACGTAGTCCGTCCGCTCAATAAACTTTGGAACGTTTTGGATGAGCATCTGCTGATTTTTGGGGGCAACAAATGCGGGGAATAATGCAAAACAAATGTCGTGTATGTAGGTAAAGGATACTGAACGCTTGCTAACGGGCCAGTTCTTGAAGTTACCAAACAGGTAGACACCCTTACCCAAAAACAGGTCCATCGGGGGCAACAGGTGGAATTTCATAAGACCATTAAGGATGCGCATCCTGAAAGGCAGCCCCAGCCGTCGGCAATCCTCTAAGCCCGGCCAACGGTCAAGTTTGCGTAAGCCACGCTTCGGGGCGACTAGCACAACTTCATACCTATCCTTAATAGTCGGATTATTGGCAAGTTCAGTCACCAGGCCGGCAATGGAATGCGCGACACCACTTGGCCGGTCCTCAACGAGGGGGATCGATTCTACATAGATAGGAACCTTGCCCTGCACAGTCATTGTTATTTCTTCTTTGGGGCGCCAGATTTCTTACTGGTCTCAAGCCCAACTGGCGGGTTGAACGGATACGGTACACGCTCTTCGTTTACTACTTCGAAACGCGCAGCTTCTTCCCACCAATCGCAGACAGTTACCCCATCGCGATCGTTAATAGCGATGTCCACGTAGTATGTCCCGTCAGAGAAAACATTATCCACGCTCCACTTCAACTTGATAGTCTCACCCTTCTTAATAGTGCCGGGCTGTTGCCGCTTGACTAAGGAGTTGGTGCCGACGAGCTGCTGCCCGGACTGGTTTTTGATCAAAAATCCCAAGATAGGCTCTTCGATTGCCTCGTCGGCCACCGCCTCAACTTCGATTTCAAGCTTCTGTTCGTTCTTAATCATCAGTTCGTGATTAAGCGAAACTTTGCTGTATCTCAAGCGCCTATCGCCCCAACGTTTTCCCGTCTGTGTCTTGCGACCCTTGGTAGGCTCATTGAAAAGTTTGGTGTATTGGGTGGCAATTTTGTGGGGAGATCCGATGTCAACGACGCGGGACTTCTCGATGAGCATCGCACGGTCACAATACTCGCGCACAGCACTCATGTCGTGGGTAACGAATACTACTGTCTTTTTTTCTTTTTTAAGCAGGCGGAAATAGTCGAAGCATTTTCGCTGGAACGATGCGTCGCCCACAGCCAAAACTTCATCAACCAGCAGGA
Source organism: uncultured bacterium (assembly GCA_963815935.1). GTDB lineage: Bacteria > Patescibacteriota > Saccharimonadia > Saccharimonadales > UBA4665 > JARIHD01. The sequence goes on along the minus strand of CAWFIL010000008.1, from coordinate 65,779 downwards.
TATCCGCCTCTGCCATGATCGCCACCGAGAACGCCAGACGGACTTGCATACCAGATGAGTAATTCTTCAGCTTCTGGTCCATAAATCGTTCCAGTTCTGCAAACTCGACAATTTCGTCGTACCGGCTGTCGATCTCCTTCTTGGAAAAACCGAGCAGGGCACCGTTCAGGTAGACGTTTTCACGGCCAGTAAGTTCAGCATTAAAACCGACGCCAAGCTCGATGAATGGCACGAGTTTGCCGTGGATGCTAACCTTGCCCTTCGTGGGTTGGTAAATACCGGCCAGCATCTTCAAAAGCGTACTCTTGCCGCTGCCGTTGCGACCAACAATACCAAAGAACTCCCCATCCGCCACTTCAAACGATATATTATGAAGCGCGTGCTGGATTTCAGTACCGCCGTCCTTCTTATTCAAGATACCGGTAAAGACTCGTTTGATGGAATCTTTCTTTTCGTGCGGCAAGACAAAGTCTTTGTAAATACCGTCGGCTTTTACTGCGATTCCAGACATCTAAATTTCCTCCGCAAACTTTGGTGAATTCTTTCGGAAGTACCAGACTGCCATGATCGTAAAGAAAATAACAATCGCAACGGGAACCAGGCGAATCCAATTGTTGCCGTATATTGAACTAATTGTTGGGGTTTTTGTGGTTACCAGCATATAGCGCAAATCCTGGATCATCTGGGCAACCGGATTCAGCAGCAGGATCTTTGCGGCCGAAGCGGGCAACATAGTCACCGGGTAGATGACAGGCGTCGCGTAAAATGCGCCCTGCATGAACACCTCCCAGACATAGTTGATATCCCGTAGGCGTACGAAAAGGGCACTCAGGAAGAACGCCAACGCAAGCGAAAACAGGAAAAGCTCAAAAATAACTATCGGTGCAAGGAGCCCGCTCAGGTGAAAATCAACATGCTTGATTAGCATAAAAGCAAAAACCACGCCCAAGTTAATTACTAAGTTAATAAGCGCCGAGAACGACCCGGCCAGCACGATGACGTACTTGGGAAAGTTTAATTTTCGAAGCAGGTCGCCGCGGCCGACAATTGCACCGATGCCACCATTGGTTACGTCTGCGAAATAGTTCCAGAGAATAATACCGAGCAAGAGGTAAATAGGAAAGTTAGGGATGTCCGAACCAAATTTAAGAAAACGGACAAATACTAAGTACAGGATAATAAATAGGCCGAGTGGTCTCAGGAGCGACCACAGGTAACCAAGAAACGACCCCTGATAACGAAGCTTGAAGTCGGTAACGACCAGTTCGCGTAACAGTATTAAAGAATATCTATATCGTTGTGTAATGCTTTTCACGTTGTACCCATTGTATTATCTATCTGTTTAATCCTCAATCTATCAAACGTCGTTGTTTTTATGACGCTTAATTAGATTTGTGGCCGATTACGGAGTAATCCCGAGGCGCGTTAAAGCGCTTCACCACTTCGGCAACATCAGGATCCTTAATTTTCTCCAGCTCTTGTTTGGTCTTGCGAGGGTGCAAGCGAAGAATGTCCACATCAAAACCACGCGTCTCCAGGGCGTACGAAAGTACTGGCGGAGCGAGCGGATGCAAGTGTGACGGATCGTAATAAAAAGTGTACGAACCCACGTCGATACTCTCGGGGTTCGGCGTCTCGAAGATCACCATACCACCCGGAACCAGTGCACGGTTACATGCTTCAAATAACTTCAGCAGTTGGCCAAAGGGGATGTGCTCAGCGATGTGGAACCCAGTAATTGCCCCCAGGCTACCTGGCTTCATACTGGCCAAATACTCGAATGCGTCGGCTTGGACAGCGTCAAGACCACGTTCCTTACAGCGCTTAACCATACTTTCGTTCAGGTCTAAGCCTATAGCCTTGATTTTGGCATCGCGCAGGTTGTCCAACATTTCGCCGCGGCCGCAACCAATATCTAGTACCGGGTATTCATTGAAATCGACCTTCAACTTCTTGAAGTACGGAAGGTAGACCTTCTGCCGCTGTTTGATTTCGTCTTCCGTACCACGGAACGTATTCTCGAAACGCACATAAAAGTCATCGTGCGAATGGTCTTCCGCCAACAAGCCGTTTACCTTAAACTGCTCGCGTAGCTCCCATAGGGCATCTTGCGTCCCGCGCAACTCAGCACGCGATTCCTCTAGCCGCTTCCTTAAAAAGCTAAGTCTCTTGGGCAACATTATTACATCCCATCCCCAACGCAAGAGGTATCCTAGGATCGGGATACGGCCCCACCGACCGAGATTCGATCGAATATTCTTTTTTTGCATACTTCAAATTATAGCTCAAAAACGGCCAAAAAGTAATTAAGGACCATCTGGCGGTCAACACACCCCTCTTGCCTAATTGGTTTTAGGCCAGTGGATAATAGCAATAAGCCCTGCCAGGATCCACCACTGCGCTGCAACTGCCTCGTTGCTCCAGGTATGGAGCAACATGTTTGTCACTACATATGCCCAGAAGCTAGCCAGCATGACAGGCGCCCACGGGCTGTCGCTCTTGCGCAGCAGCACATATATCCAGGCGTTGAGCGCCACAAACGTAAGCAGACCCACGACACCAACTTCATAACCAATCTGGACATAGTAATTTTCCGTTAGGAAACTACCCTTTGGATTCTGAATTGATGCTAAACCGGCAGTTCCTGGCCCGTGGCCAAGCGGTGCGGCCTTGATACCTTCCAGCCCGCGTTTTACGAAGAGTGAGTGATACTCATTAGAATCCAAATCGGCAATCTTTTCATTCTTGTGCCCGTGGATAATATAGCTCTGAAAAAACGCCGTATTGCGCATCGCAAACGCACCAAAGCCAACAAGCACAACAGCAAGCACCACAACCGGCCAAAAGCGACGCAATTGACGCACCAGCCATTCCTGGTACTGCCACCAGACAATCAGCAGAACAGAGAGCATGATGCCAATCAGGGCGCTCCGCGATTGCGTCAACACGATCGCCAATAGATGAATAGCGAACAAAGTTCCTAGCAAATACCGCCGCTTCATCTGTTTAGCCTGAAGTAGAAGCCAGAAAAACGCGACAGCTGGTAGTACCAGATACGCCCCCAGGGCATTCGGCTCACGCAACGTTGACATGATACGAATCGGCAGGGCATGGTTATCGTCAATATAAAAGACAGCGCGGGCGCCGCGGGCAATACTGTAACCAAAGTGCGTCAGAATATCTCCCGGCAATACGTACTGTAACAAGCCCAAAAGTGCCACAAGAGTACTTGTTCCAAGCACGACTTTGATTACCGAACTAAAAGCGAACTTAGGGTACAGCAAGACTGAGCCGTAGCCAAGAATGGCATACAGCGGCAAACGCATGTTGTAAATAATTCCGAGTTCGGCGCTACGCTTGTAAATATCCGGATGTACGACCCACAGCAAAACATGCAACAATCCGTATACAGTCGTCAGCGCCACCAGCCCATTAAAGGCCCGGGTCCCCTTGCCCTGCATCAAAACCAAACAAATTGTGAACAAGACGACGCCGAACAGAGCGGCATCCTTCCCTATCTTCCAGGCATCCAACCCACCAGTATAGGTGCTCAGCCACTGTGATAGAAAGATATGAAACGGCATGTATACCAAGAGCGCCAGGCTCACATAATAAGGAATCTTCTTCAGGTTTCGCATTATTAGCTATAATTATAGCAACATGAATACACCTAAACACATTGTTATTGACGCTCGCATTCGGCGTGCAAGCACTGGGCGGCCAATCGACCGTCTTGTCGAGCAGCTGCAAACTATTGATACATTTCATCGTTACACCATACTCGTCCAACCCGATGACCCCTGGACCATGCACAACAAAAACTTTACTACCCTGCCCTGCCCCCACCCACAATTTTCGGTCAATCCCCTGCACGAACTTAAATTCGCATGGCTACTCTACCGGCTCAAACCGGATTTGGTCCACTTTGGTATGACCCAACAACCACTGCTTTACTTCGGTAATATCATCACCATGACCCATGACCTTACGATGCTTACATTTGTGCGGCGCGGCTCAACACCATTGCCAATCTATAAGCTCAAGATAGGGCTATACCGTTTTATGATCTGGTGGAGCCATGCAAAGTCAAAATACATCACCGTTCCCACGCAATGGGTAGCCGACGACGTCGCCAAGTTCCAACCTAGCACCAAGCACAAACTGGTAGTCACCTATGAGTCAGGCGAACTTCCCAAGACCAGCGCCGCCAAGCGTCCAAAGGTAGTCGGGGCAGACGACGAGTTCATCATGTACCTGGGCAATGCGTTCCCCCATAAAAACCTAGACCGTTTAATTGAAGCATTCGGCATACTACACGCCTCGCGACCCAGCCTCAAATTAGTTCTGGTCGGGAAAAAGGAGAAGCACTACGAAGAATTGGCCCAAAAAGTAGAAGCACACCCTTACGCAAAGAACATCCTAATCACCGGTTTCCTACCAGATGAGGAAGCCAAGTGGCTCTATGAGCACTGCCGCGCATACGTATTTCCCTCACTCGGTGAAGGTTTTGGCCTGCCACCACTCGAAGCGATGGGCTATGGTGCCCCTGTCGTATCAAGCAATGCCACCTGCCTGCCAGAGGTAAACGGCAACGCTGCCCACTACTTTGACCCCATGGACATTCAGGATATGGCCACCAAGATCAGTGAGGTGCTTGATGACAAAAAATTGCGCGAACAACTCATAAAAAATGGCCGAAACCAGATCAAGAAATACTCGTGGCGCAAAATGACCGAAGAAACGCTAATCGTGTACAAAAAAGCGCTTGGCGAGACAACCGGGGACTAGGCGGCCCAGTACTCCCTAAAACCATCGGCGATATCAGCGTATGCAAGCTGCGCGTCTTTTATACCTGCATGCCCAGTTAGCTCCGTCAGACTACCAGAGGTCGCTTCAATAACCGCATACCCGACACTACCCCACGCCTTTACAACATCGAGCATGTCGCGCAGCTCGCCCGAATATTCGCCATGCAAGGCTGCACGTGCCTCGGCCTCAGTTGGAATATGTGATTCGCCTGGTATATCGGTCCTTCCGAGCGAAAGATGGAGCGCCGTAGTCGATGCCGCCATATAGGGCACCGAGTGGTAGGTATCACTCACTATCCCACGCGATGCCTCCCCGTACGTCCGACGCACATGGTAGGTATCCAATACGTATTCATAGCCTCGTACTGTGCGCATTGTGTGGTCGAACTTTCCAAGGTTTGTCGCACCCACCAATTTGGCCACGTGATCTGTGGGCTGGAACATATGCCTGCTCGCAGCAGCATCGGCAATCTGTGCTCGATCGCAGGCAAATTGCGCTTGCGGATACAACACCGCAGGTACTTGCTTCCCCATACGCTGTTGGATTTGAGCCATGACAGCCGCAGACTCAAAGACCTCTGGCAAGATGATCCTCCCCATGCGTCCAGACAAAACACGCTCGGCCAAGCCCGGCTGATGATCCGGCTTGGAGGGCTGGTTCGTCCCTGCCGACTCGGCGCGCTCGCGGAACGAAGCGTGCAGCGAATTAATGTTCAGTAGACCAGCCACAACTGCATGGCCAACGGCCCGTGGCGTATGGCCAGTCAGCTTATCAAAAACCGGCATATACTCGACCGAATCACAATGAGCGCCCTGGGCAAACTCCCCCAACCACTGTGGTGAGCGTAGGGCATGCGGCGACCCAGCAATATTAATACTAGAGAAAACGACTTTTATATTCCTAGAACTCATAGAACAGCTATGTGTTGATCTATTCTTCGGCAGGCTTCAGTACGATCCGGCGGTCACGACCTTCGCCAACCGACTCGCTTACCAGGCCATATTCTTGGGCGAGTTTATGTACAGTACGGCGATCGACAGCACTCATGGGCTTAAGCTCCATTGGCCCTCCGCTGTCTTTAACGTGCTTCATCCACTCCTCGGCACGCTGGCCAAGACGCTCGGCACGCTGTTTTTTATAATCCGCAATATCAACGTTCACGCGAGTGTACTCATAACCCTGGTTCTTTAAGGCGTTACTTACCAAAAACTGCAGTGCGCGCATATTTTCGCCACGCTGGCCAATCAAAAAACCGTTCAGATGAGTAGATGGCACTTCTAGCTCAATGACGTCGTCTTCGCTAGTGGCATATACATCAGTATTCAGGCCAAAGAACGACAAAATATCTTCTATGTACTTCTTTGCATACTGAATGGCTTCTTCCATCTACTTATTCCTCCGCTTTTTGCGCGCCCCACTTCTCTTTGTCGCCGGGCTGGCCTTTGGTTTATCTACAATCTCAGCCTCAATTGCTTTTTTCTCGCGTGCTGCCGCTTTATCTGCGGCAATTTCCATCTCGCCAACGTCCTCACGCAGCAAAATAGACTGCTGGATAAACGCTACAAGTCCACTAACCAGCCAATACAAACTTAATGCCGACGCCAGGTGGATCGTAAAGGTCAGCACCAGGAAAGGCAACAAAAAAGTCATACTGCGGCCCATGGCCGCGTTAACCTCGGCCTGCTCTGCCTGTTTGCCGTCCTTTGCATCACGAAGAATTGCACGCAAACCACGGGAATCCTTTGGTGTCGACGAAAGCTGACGGCTTTGAAGAAACTGAACCACAGCGCTACCAACAACAATAATCAGGCCAGGCCAGTACACACCACTGGCCGCTAGAGCTGGTCGCGTGAGGTCAACAACATTAAAGAGAGTGGCATCAAACAAGTGAATGTTTGAGGCTAGCTCTTTGAGCCAGCTAAAGTCTTGCAAAAAAGGATACGCAAACGAAACAATGGCGCTGTGGTCCTTAAGAACCTTTTGTAGACCGATATACAAACCCAGCATGATAGGGATCTGCACCAGCATAATGCCGATCTGCCCGAACGGATTGATACCCCGCTCTTTATACAGCTCCATCATCATGACCTGTTCTTTACGCTTGTCGCCAGCAGCCGACTTCTTGATGCGCTTAAGGTCGGGCTGAATTTTACGCATAGCCTTGACTTGGTGCATCTGCTTCTTGAGCAACGGCCACATTAATAAACGAACCACTATCGTAAACAATATGACCGCCAGGCCAAAGTTGTGACCCGGAATTATGGCATATATAAATACCAACAGGTTAAAAATGGGCTGTACAATTAACGTCGTAAACATTGGGTTGTCTAGTTCTCCTTTGGTACTACTATATCACGAGCCGCTAAAACTCCGGCTTTCTCTAGCTTTTCTAGAACAGCATCTTTAAGCTGATTGGCAGGCATCTCAGCCAACTGGTCGCTATAGGCCGTAATCACCAAGTCGTATGGTTGATTAATTTGGGAGGCATGCGTTCGAACGACCTCATACATACGGCGGCGTATGCGGTTGCGGACCACTGCCGACTTGTGTACTTTGCGGCTAACTACTATCGCAACACGGAAGTACTTTCGGCGGTGATTAACAATATATTTGAGCGAGCAAAATGGCCCGCGAATAGTGTCACCTTTTTGATACACAAAACGGAGACTGCTGTGACCCTGAAATCGGTGTTTTTTATCGATCATAGGATATATTTCAGACAATCTCCGCTAGGATGTGCTTAAAACAAGCACCCTAGGTTTAGTGTGTAAGGCGTTCGCGGCCCTTAAGGCGGCGGCGGTGCAATACAGCACGGCCGGCCCTACTTGCCATGCGCTTTAAGAAACCGTGTTGCTTAGAGCGGTGGCCCTTCTTTGGTTGATACGTTCGTTTTGGCATACTGCTTTCACTCTACCGCATTAGCAGGTAGCAAACAACTCTCGCTGCCTGTCCCCTGCTATTGCACATTATTTCGTATTGGTTGTTATCTTTAGTGAAAATAACAATATTTAACCCCGTAACTATAGCAAGTTTTCCACGTTTAGCCAAGCTTTTTCCACAGATTACAAGATAGCGTTTCAATCTGTGTATAACTTAACCCCTATTATTGATGTTTCTGCAAAGTTACATATTTAACATCGTTTATGGTGTGGAAAACTCCCGCTCATTAGCGTATATTTGCTTGTAGACAACGTGTGAGACGGTAATTAACGAGGGGAGCCGAGGGTCGTGCAGAATAGTCTGTGGCAAGCAGTTTTGGGAGAGATCGAACTATCTGTTTCTCGTGGCAATTTTATTACCTGGTTCAAAAACACCACGCTACTTCGTCAGGATGAGGAAAGCATCACCATCGGAGTACCAAACGTCTTTATCAAGCAACAACTTGAGCGTAAATATAACGACCTCATAACCGACACACTACGAAAAAACGGTGCAGCACCGTCAAAAATAGAATACAAAATACACACACTGCCCACAAAAAGTGTATCGGCTGCAGTGGCTCAAGCTCGCAAGGAAGAGATAATTACGCTCAGCTCGTCATCACCACAAAGCAGCATTATCAATGATCGGCCCGCGATGCCCCGGGCACAGTCAAGCACACTCAGCCATACATACCGACTAGGTATCAACGAAAAGTATACCTTCGATAACTTTATCGTTGGATCGGGCAACGAACTCGCATACGCTGCCTGCCAAGCAATTGCCGCCCATCCGGGCACAAAATACAATCCGCTCTTTTTGTATGGTGGCGTAGGTATTGGCAAGACACACCTCATCCAAGCCGTAGGTAATGCCGTCATGTCTCTGCACTCCGGCGCGCGGGTCGTTTACGTATCTAGTGAGCAGTTCTTGCAAGAATTCGTCGATGCCGTTCGGTACAAAAAGAATACCGATTTCGCCGACCGGTACCGAAGCGCCGACGTTCTGATTGTCGACGACATCCAATTTATCGCCGGCAAAGAAAAAGTTCAGGAAGAGTTCTTTCACACATTCAACGCCCTCCACCAAGCAAACAAACAAATCATCATTAGCTCAGACCGACCACCGCGCGAAATAACCCCACTAGAAGAAAGGTTACGTTCACGCTTCGCATGGGGTATGAGTATCGATATGCAAATCCCCGACCTAGAAACACGTTGTGCCATCCTGCAAACCAAAGCACACATACAAGGAACAGAGGTCCCAACCGACGTCGCCGAGTATCTAGCGACCAACTTTCAGACCAACATACGTGAGCTGGAGGGTGCGCTTAACCAACTAATAGCCTTTTGTGAGATGCGTGGGCTACCACCAGACATCTCGGTCGCTAGTAGCCTGTTAGGCACCGGGCAGACTAGGCCAAAACACATTAGTGCCAAACAAATAATCGAACGGACTGCACGGCATTTTCAGGTACCCCTCGAAGACATCATGGGGCCAAAGCGCGACAAAGACATTGTTGTACCCCGCCAAGTTGCTATGTACATGCTCCGCAGCGAACTACACCTTAGCTTCCCAAAGATTGCCCGCGAGCTTGGTCGAAAAGATCACACAACCGCCATCCACTCGGTCGAAAAGATCGAAAAAGAATCGCGGCTTGATGCCAATTTGCGCGAAGCCATCTCGCAAATCAAGGAGCGTCTACATGTGTAATGCCTGTGCACAACCGGTGCAAAGCATGTTAAAAAGCCGTGGACATGAACACATATTGTGCGCAGCCCTCCTCCGCCAACTACATACCCCTGCGCAGAAGTCATACCTTTCCACGGTTTATACGCAGCGTCATACCCACCACTTTTCCACCATCAAAGAGGTAGTTATATATTCGGTAGGGGGCATGTTTTCCACGCTATACACACCCCCTATAACTAGCACTACTAAATATATAAATAACTAATTAGTAATATAGTAGGAGAACTCATGAAACTGCAGGTAACCCAGGAAAACCTAAACAAAGCACTCGGTACGGTAGCTCGTGTCGCCAATACGCGCGGTACACTCCCCGTCTTAGCTAACGTCCTCATTAGGACGGTAAATAACCGACTCAGCATTGCTGCCACCAATCTTGACATTGCCATTACGCACTATATTGGAGCTAAAGTATCAGACGAAGGTGCTATTACTGTCCCCGCCCGCCTTATGCAAGACTTTGTGAGTAGCTTGCCTGCAGGTGTAATCGATCTAGACCTCGATGAGTACAAGTTGAATATTGCCACCGATCAATACCAGTCTGTAATTAATGGCGTATCCGCAGAAGAGTTCCCTGTTATGCCTGCTATCGAGAATGGTAAAAGCTGGACGGTGTCCGGATCGTTGCTAAAGAAAAGCCTTCAGCAGGTGGTTGTGGCTGCCTCATCAGATGAGGCGCGACCAGTACTAACGGGTGTTCTGGTGCATACATTTGAGGGTAGGCTCTATATGGCGGCCACCGACAGTTACCGTTTGGCAGAAAAGGAGCTGAGCGAGAATGCAGAAGAGATTGAGCTGCTGGTGCCGAGCTCGGCTATGCAGGACTTGCTTCGCATCCTGGGCGACTACGAGGGCGACGTAGAGGTAACGAGTGATGAACAGCAAATCTTGTTTCATGTTGGTGATGTAGAGCTGGTCGCTCGCCTGATCGAAGGTAAATACCCGGATTATCGCAAGCTAATACCGCAGTCGTTTGCTGTTACTGCCAACCTCAAGCGTGCCGATCTACTGAATGTAACCAAGGTTTCTAGTCTTTTTGCCCGCGAGAGCGCCGGCAGTATCACTATAAATGTCGACGAGACCACGCAGAATCTGAGTATCCGCTCGGTTGCCTCTCAGCTCGGTGAAAATACAGCCACTGCAGATGCGAAGGTTACAGGCAGTGGTACGATCACCCTAAACTCTCGATACCTTTTGGACGCGCTACATGCTTTGAGCGGTGATGATGTTACCTTCTCTTTCAACGGAAAGCTAGAACCTACAGTTATTCGTGACCCAGCAACCAATGACTACACGCACATAATCATGCCACTCAAGTCGTAAACCAGGAGCTGCTAAACCTGGCACACTCAGTAATTATATGATATAATATATATCAGCAGATGAGAGTTTACTCCCTATTACTGCTCGCCCTCCTACAATTCGCCCTCGTTCTATGGCATTACCCGTGTCCCCACTAGATTAGGAAGTAGGTCGACCATCATGTCGATGCCACGGAGCCGCCGTTTCATCTACGCCGTTGCGGCGTCGATTGGGCTGCTGCTGATCGTTGGTGGCCTGTTTATCCGTTGGAACTCTGGCGGCGAAGGCAGTGTCCAGGTCAAGGTGGTAGTGGCGCCCAGCCAGGCGACGCTCTACGTTGACGGCAACGAGACCAAGACGACTAACGGTACGGTATCTCTTACGAAGGGGCACAAGCACGCACTTGTTGCGAAGCTGCACTTCTTCTCGGATGCTACCGTTACCGTCGACCCGACCACCTACGATGTCACGAAGACTGTCTACCTGCTGCCGAGCCCGACCACGCCGGAGGCAATCGACTGGCTCATGAGCCACCCGGATGCCCAGCGCGAACGCGAAGGTGCCGGTGCCGACCGCGACAACCAGTCGCAGTCGAACATGCATAGTCCGCAGTCGAACGTCCAGGGCCTGCCCTATGATGCAATCGACTTCCGTGTCGACTACAGCACTGTGGGCGATGGTCGCGTGCAGTACCAAGTTACGATCAACATGCCCAGCGCTGTACAGTCCGGCACGGCCGAATACAACAAGCAGTACAAGCAGTACAAGGACGAAGCGGATGCATACTTGCGTTCGAGGGGTGTCGACTTGGCTACGGCCGACGTCACATACACCGCTCAGAACGGCTAGTAGCGACCTGTAGGGGTGCGATGGTCTGGTTCCGCCTACGCGGTACTCAGATTCCACGGGGAGATACATTTATGGCAAACCAGCCATGCAATCACTGTCTCCCCACCTCCCCCTAGAATCTTTACATGTTTGCGTTTTGCACACACATGTAAACACTCTAGAACGGGTGTCGCATATCTGTCGCCACTCCTATAAAATAGATACACATGATACGTGATATCCGGTTGCAGCACTTTCGCTCGTACGGGGATGCTTTCTTCCAGATCGACCCGAGCGTAAATATTATTATTGGCCCAAACGCGAGTGGTAAGACTAACTTATTGGAGGCCATTCTTGTTATTGCTCATGGCGGATCGTACCGAGTAAAAGATGCCGACCTTGTTGAGTTTGGGAGCAGCTGGGCGCGAATAGATGCCACTGCCGACCCTGGTCTGCGAACAGTAAAATTCAAGACTGAACCAGCCTTTAGCAAAGGCTTTGAGATCGATGAACAGCCCTTAGCTCGCTTGCACCAATCGCGGACGTTGCCGGTGGTACTATTCGAGCCTAATCATCTGTTGCTACTGAGCGGCTCGCCGGAGTTGCGCCGGAGTTTTCTGGACGACCTCATAGAGCAGTCCGACCCTGGCTACGGCGCCGTACGCAGTCACTACCGCCGTGTTTTAGCTCAGCGTAATAGTCTGCTCAAAAAGAACCCACGCGGCCTGCAGGAGCAGCTCTTTGTGTGGAATGTGCGTCTTAGCGAGTTGGGCGGCAAGCTGGCTCGTGAGCGGCATGCGCTTGTCGAGGGATTTGCTACGCGGGCAAATGATTTATATGGCTTACTTTCTGGGCGCAGCAACGAGATAGGGCTCTCGTATGTTACCCAATTTCCTATAGAAAATTATGAGACTGCCCTACTCCATAAGCTAGAATCAAATCTCGAGCTCGATGTTCTGCGTGGGTATACGGCGTCTGGTCCGCACCGTGACGACCTAAAGGTATTGATCGACGGCCATGAGGCTTCCGAGACCGCTTCACGCGGCGAAACACGCACACTGGTATTAGCGCTCAAAGTTATGGAGCTACATCTGTTAGAAGAAGCTAGGGCTATGAAGCCGATCATGCTGCTCGATGACGTGTTCAGTGAGTTAGACACCGTCCGCAGGCAGGCACTGACACAATTTGTGGCCAACTACCAAACATTTATTACTACCACCGACGCTGACGTGGTTGCCAAGCACTTTGCAGTCGGCAACCGTATCGATCTGTCTAGTTTGCTGCCGCAGCGTACGTAACGTCGGCCTTAGTAGGGTCTACGTTATTTGATTGTAGGTAGATATCCGCCTCACTCTTGAATTGCTGGTACTGTTGGTCGTATTCGGTGGTGCCGGGCTGTACGGCCGGTGGCATAAAGAGGCTTACGTTAAATTGTACGTCGCCGTTGGTCTTTGGGGTGTAGTCGACTTTGTAGTCGATCGATTCGTACGGCAGGCTGTCGATGAATGGATACTTTTTGCGGAGTGCAGCCTGGGCGTCTTCGGCTTGGGCTCCGGCCGCCGACTCACGTTGGCTCTGGGCTTCGGGGTTCTGTAAAAGCCAGTTTACCGCGGCCTGGGAGTTTGGGCTTGGAGATAAGTAGACGGTCTTTGTGGTGTCGTACGTGGCTGGGTCAATGACAGTAGAGACGTCGGCAAAATACTGATGTGTTGCCTTCAAGGTGTGCTTGCTATCTTTTTTTAGCGCAACAGTCCCGGCTTTTGCCTGTTTGCCGTCGACGTAGAATAACGAGTCGCTCGGCGACACCACTACCTTAATATGGATGTTATTTATGTTATTTGAGGGTGATAACAAAGCAAGTACTAGCATCAGGGCAGCGAAGGCTACCACAACAAGAGCGACAAGTATTTTTTTATTCCGTAGCATAATTTCTCCTATTGTTTTAGCCTGTACCAAGTGGCACCAGTAAAGTCGTACGCTTGGCTTGCCATTGGCGTACGCCAGCTTGCACCAGAGGTTGAGAATGAAGCGCTCGTGGAGTTGCCATTGAACCCTGGAATACTGCCAACAAACATATAGGTGTGGCTCATGTCATTGTTGATGAAGATATCGCCTAATTTGAGCTGACCTGTGCCAGTTACGCCAGGCACTTTCATGTAGCGGTCGGGATGTTCGTCTAGATACTTCTTCTGCCCAACCACGTTGCTGTTGTAGCTATTATAGGTGGGGTCAGTGTTAGAATTCCGCATCAGTAAGGTCATGTAGCCACCGCAGTCAATTCCCGGGTGCGGTCCACCACCGACGTATACACCCTTAGCCTCGGCTGCTTTGACCGCAGCGTCGTACTGCGGCTTCATGGTGAAATATGGTGCTGGGTGGTAGTCTGGCCAGGCATAGGCCAGGATTGTCTGGGTTAAAGTGCCGCCATCAAATGAAGAGGTACAGCCGCTGCTCGAGGTAGTACCACCGCTACCGCTCTGCCCGCCGGTAATTGATATTGGCAATGGTATGGCTGGTGCATCTGCCCAGTACTTGTCCAGTAGCCCCTGTGCCTGGCTTTTCTTCTTGTTGTAGGCGTCAGGAAATTGGGATATCTGGACCGCTTGTGCGGCTGCGCCGGGATCCATAGTGGTCCAATCCGACGACAGGTTTTGTAGCCCTTTTTTGAGTGCGCTTGGGTTCTTGAGGCTAGCTGGTAGCTGGGCGCCTTTTGGTGTGCCGAAGAATGCTTGTGCTGCGTATGCTGGCGTCATGAGCTGCCAAACAATGTCCTGGGTTGTCCCACTACCATATGTACTCCAGCCGGAGCCGACGCGTTGCTGCATAATGCCAACCGAATCGTGGTCGTTACCGAGCGGTCGCGGTTCGGAAAGTGCGAGCCAATCAGGATTCTGCTGCGAGATGGGCACGCCTGAGTTGGCGTAGTTACGAAGATTTGACTCTGCCAAGGCGGTCATTAATCCAATCAAAGCGCCCTTCTCTCCTAGGTTGTAGGTCTTAGCGATACCCATGACGATCTTGGCGTTATCGGCTTGCTCTTTTGTAGCGCTGACGGCTGCGCCAGGTGACGTTGCGCCGCCCGTCGACCCACAGTCGGTAAAGTTTTTGTCGTACCAAGGGGTTGTGGCGTTGATGTCGGTGACATCCTGCTGTGTAATGCCGCTTTGAGCAAACGCCGTACCGCTAACATTGGTTATGAGGATGCAGCTTATCAGAAGTGTTGCGCGCTGTAGTTGAAGTAGTAGCTGTTTACGAATACGTTTCATCTACCTGTGTCCTACATCTACGTGCAAGTGGTTGCAAGTGTCATCAAAATATGTCACCTTAGCATTTTTTGTTGGAATGTTGTTGCTACTAAAGCAGCCAATCTGTCCCATGCCACCGCCTCCGGCTTCGGCCAATAGGTCACCAATGTCACCGTAGGCTTGCTTTAGGAGGGTGTTTGAGTTGTAGTCGGCTTGTGTAATAAAGTTACCTGTTCCGCCAGACCCGCCCGCCAATGGATTGATGCCATTTATGTCGGCGGCCATCCCCTTGGGGTGGAAGCCGCCGTCACAGCTGTGCCCATCGTCGAGGACTCCCACAACAATTTTGTATTTGTCGGATATCGCTAATATTACGCCAAGGAGGATGGGTGAAACGCTAGGTGCGCCGCAGTCGTTTGCCCTCCCAGTGTCCGCAATGTGTTGCATGGCTGTTTTTTCGGCCGGAGTTTGGAACGTAATGGTATTGCTGTTGATAATCTTGGTTGCTAGTTCTTGCGCTGTACCGCTTGGAATGTTTCCGGAAGTCGCCGCAGTTGCACTGCTCGATCCAGGATCTTGAACGCCCAATAGTGTGTCGGTGGTATTTTCATAGTTGTGCTTGAGCCTCCAGCGGAAAACGAGGTCACCGTAGGTTGGGTTATTGGGGCCGAGATTTTGCGGAGAGCAATCACCAGTGTCTTTTACATTGCCACCCTGACTGTCGCTGCGCTGAATATCGCCGTTTGATAGCAGTGTACCGATCGAATCAGAGTAGCACTTCGAATATTTGCTCTCGATTTCACTCTCTTTGCCACTTTGGTCAAGAACATATGAGTTCTCGCTGGGCGAGGCGTAGCTATCCTGTTGCATAAGCTGCTGTTCAGCAGCGCTATAACCCCAGACGACATTCCCGTAATCTTGCGTATCTTCGTTCGCTGCCGCTAATGTGGTGGTCGAATTTAGGCCTGCAAACAACTTGCTGCTAAGACCGACTGGGTTGAATAACGACGCCAAGCTATTCAAGAGCGACGCAAACATGCTTCTATCGAGTAATGATCCGGTAGTGATTGCCATACGTGATACCAGTGAGTTGGGGTTCTCCAGGGCCAGGTAACGCTCGAACGAGCTCTCGTGCTGTAGGTTGTAAGCCAGCTCGGCCTGGTCGGCCACATGGCTTTGAGCAACCTCGGCATTGTTGAGCGGTCTGGCGTAAAAGTTTGCTCTGCCCATATCTCCCGAGAGCTGTTCGGCCCCATCGTCGACGTTATCGGTAAATGCCACATCTTTCTCTAGCCCGCTACTATCCAATCCCGCCGCATGATTTACGATCATAGACGCAATTATGGTTGCAGCCGCAGCGGCACTGCCATATTTTACGCCGTCTTTAATAAACTGTTTTGCAAAGCGTCCTCCCGCTCCAAATGATTTGAGTGTCTTTTTGGTAGCGGTTGTAATAAGCCTTTTGGCTGCCTGCGTCAGCCCTTCTTCGGCTGCCTTTTCGGCTGCCTGCGTAGCCGTAACTTCACCCGCAGCCGCACCGCCGCCCGTGAAGAATGACAGAACACCGGTTATAACCAAGTTACCTACGCCAATTCCCAGGCCCACCCAGAAATTCGTTAGAGTCGGGCAAAGACTATCCGCAACGCCATTGAGTGAGCTCAGGTGAAATACGTCAAAGATCGTGTATTCTCCGTATGTGCCAAGCGTAGTTCGTTGTCCCCCGGTACCCGCTAATGTGTCTACCGGCTTGCCACTTACGCGCCTAATGGCGTTTGACTCTTGAATGTTGCCCAACTTCCAGTTCATGGCGCCTGCCATAACCGTAGTAAAGTCATTTCCGTTTTTCTGCTGATCGCCAGTCGAGAGTACATATGCCGCTTCGCTTACTTTCGAGTCATGCTGAGCGTCAACGCCGTCCTTGGTGATCTTTGACCCATCATAGGCCATACATACCGGCAGGGCTATGTCGTAAACGGGGTTAATGGCGCCTACCACGGTATCGGCGAGCTTGCTCAAAGTGCCGGCGTTCAAACCTTTTTCGATTACATTATTAACAGAGTCTGGAACGTCGAGCCCCTTATTAACGAGATCGGTCATTTGGGCTTTGTCTTTTACTGCGGCGTCTTCTGCGTCCGCTGCATCCTGGGCAATCTTGCGACTGTTTTCCTGCGAGAGACCCCCTACTCCTCCGGCGCGGTGTGCCTTTTCATACGTCTCTTGTTCGATGGCTACTTTTGCATCAGTATCACTAAGCGTGCCGCCATTGGCTGAGTACTTTTCGGTCAGAGTTACGCGTTCACTGTATAGCGCGTGAAGCTCGGCTTTGATGCCACTCATCTGGTCGCGAATACCCTTCAGTTGTCCAAGGAAGTCTTTTAGGACGGCACTCTTTGCCTGGAAGTCGTTACTCACGACGTCTAGCTTTTCGGCGGCATCTGCAACCTCCCGAAGCAGGTCTTCACTCGGAGATCCGGATATTGACTGCAGTTGTCCGTAGACGGAGGTCCATTGTGCTTGTGCGGCCTGGTATTCCTTGTAGAGTGGTTGCCACTCGTTATATACGTCTGCATGCTGCTTGTATATGTCGTTATATTTACTGGCTAGCTCAGTGTATTGCTGTACAAGGGCGTTATACTTGGTGGCGTTTGCCGTCAGGTCGCTATATATCTTATTTAGCTCTGCAGTTTGGTTGTTGCTGCCCAGGTATTTACTGGCTGCCATCCCCTTTAGGCTGGCGCCCGCTTCCTGGAGTACAAGTCTGGTGGCGAGCGTACGTGTTACTAGCGGGATCTTTGGATCGTGGGCCTTCATTGCCGCATCGAGAGCCTCGCTGATCGTCTTATATTGGTCAAGGGTTCTGATTGGATGTATTATCCTATCTAGTCCGAATTTCCCCGACGGCACCTTGACGGTCATCTTGTTGCCTAGATTCTCCCCTGGAGCCAAAGTAATGGATACCAGCTTTTGCCGCCCAAAGAGCGTCTCCTTGTAGTTATATTGAATGCGATCATTTGTCTGAAGACTCTGTATAACGCGGTTGGGCCGCAGGCGATTTACCTTATCAAAAATGGCGTATTTACCATACTTGGCCTTAGCCTTGACCGCGTCGCCGTCCTCAAGTGTGTCTATGGCATTTTTTTCGCCCATGACGTTGTTCATACTCAGGCGGTACTGTCGGGTTATTTTAGCAAAACGCCATGCGGCAACATTCTCGACAAAGTGAGGTATCTTGAGGGCTCCTATCAGAAAAACAAGTAGTGCTAGTAAGGGCAGAAACCCTATGCCAGCTAGGCTCCCGGCCACAACTTTCTTTCGATGCTTTTTCAGGAACCCGCGAGCATTCCCAAATTTTGCTCCAGTTGGTTTGTAGTTGAATGGACTGTCAGCACTACCAGCTCCCTGCTTTTCGGAGTTCAGCAGTCCCGATAGCCCATTTGCGGCTAGCGCTTTAGCACGCGACCCACCAGTCGCGCCCTCTTCGGCATTTTTTAGGTCTCTTTTACTACGACTGTCGCGCCGGGTGTAACCATCATGATTTGGGCCTAGACGCCGAGTATACCCATCTCCGCCGCCGCCCTGATCGTCGTAGACGTTTTCGCCAGACGGTCTATAGAGCCCCCCACTTGCGCTTGCATTGTCGGCACGGTGCCGCCCGACATATTCGCCTCCGCTGTCACGCCGGGTGTAACCGGCGTGCGCATTAGGGTCGCGCCGAGTATACCCAGCATTCTGATCTGGGTCGCGCCGGGTGTAACCACCCTCGGAATTACCGTCTTCGTCCGCCATTCTATGCCCTTAACTATACACTAGGATACGGCTGGTTGGTAAGGTCAATTACACCCTGGCCTTGGTCCATCTGGCCATCGTTTCGGCCCTGTTGTAGTGCAATTTGCTGTACCTGTTGAGGGTTGGTCGTAATAAGTCCGGTCTCGGTTGGACTAGCTACCACCTGGATATGTACGTGGTTTTGTCCGGCAAAGAATAGGCCCTGCCCTACCGGGAACTGGCTAAGACGCTTCTTTTCTTCGGTGGTCAGCTTAAATACATCAGCGAGCACATCCACGGCGGTCGGCGACTGCTTCAGCAAGAACTGCATAGAGGCGTTTGCTACCATGGCACGCCCCATTCGTGATCCCATAAAGTCCTCGACATCTTGCGTAATAGTGGTAATACCAAGATTATATTTGCGCGCACGTTTCGCTAGGCTAAACAGGAAGTTGGCCGAGTCTTCGTACTTCATAAG
This sequence comes from uncultured bacterium, assembly GCA_963815935.1. GTDB lineage: Bacteria > Patescibacteriota > Saccharimonadia > Saccharimonadales > UBA4665 > JARIHD01. Next base: position 46,684 of record CAWFIL010000008.1, on the reverse strand, counting down.
CTGCCAAGCCTCGTCAACAATCAGAATGCGTCGCTTTTGGTCGCTTTTGGTCTTGTTCCATATGTAATTTAGGACAATGTACATAGCCACTGGGCGCAGTTCGTCCTCCAGGTCGCGGATGTTGAATACCACCAACGGATTGTTGATGTCGATATTCGATGGCTGACTAAAGATGCCAGCAAACGTACCCGTCGTGTATTTGCGCAGCCGCTGCGCCAACTGTGGTCCGCTGCCACCCATGTGCAAGAGCGTGTCATAAAGATCACTAATGGTTGGTGGCGGTGAGGTGTGTGTTAGTGGGTCGTTGGTGATACCCGCCTTTGCATAGGTTTCGATAAGTGCGGCATCGAGGTCAGCCTCTTCTACCGGAGATAGTGCTGGCGCCATGACAGTGTTCCCGCCAAGCATTTGAGCTTGTGCGCCGCCCATCATCAAGCGCAGCAGGCCGTGCAATGTAATAAGGTTGCTGCGTAGTGCGTTGTCGGCTTCTTCGGTGTCTACGACTCGTGGTAGATCAAACGGATTAATTCGCGTGGCAGAGTTTAGACTCAACCGTACGTAGGCTCCGCCAACCGCGTCACACATGCGCTGATATTCGTTCTCTGGGTCGATAATAAATATCTCGGTCCCCAGCATAAGTGAGCGGATCGCCTCGAGCTTAACAGTAAACGACTTACCGGCTCCAGACTTAGCAAAGACCACGGAGTTGCCGTTTTCTAGCGTGAACCGATCAAAGATAACCAGCCCAGAGTTATGCATATTAATACCGTATAAAATACCATTCTCTTGGCTTAGATCGGCCGAGGTGAACGGGAAGCTAGTACTGATGGCCCCGGTACTCATGTTTCGGCGAATCTGTAGTTGATCGGTAAACTGTGGCAACGTACTGTTAAAGCCCTGCTCTTGCTGCGAAGTGGCAGCTTTCGAGTAGACCAGCTGTTGGCCGAGCATAGACTCCACTTTGTGCGAAACAAACTCAAGCTCTTCTACGCTTCCACCGTATATAGTAAAGTAAAAGCCAAAACGGAAGAAGCGCTCTTCGCCCACCTGCAATTTGTCGCGCATTTCTTCGGCGTCAAGAATGGCCGCCTGCTTGGCCGGGTCGCGAACGCGTCCCTTTTCGGAATCAATCTGGATGCCAGCCTCAAGCTGGGTTACCTTCTTGCGTAAGTTCTCTAGTACGACCTGGCTTTCGACGGGATAAATCATCATCGACATATCCATAACTTCGTCTAGATTGACCATGGGGCTCGACCAGCCGGTATACAGCTGCCGAGGGTAGCCATATACGTAATAGGTCCGCGCAAAGCGTGTGCCCAGCTGGAAGTAAGTGCTCTGGAACTCTACAGAGCTAGGTGCAATGAAATCCCGGAGCGCGGTGATGCCCTTTTGGAATGCCGCATCAACTTCTTGTTGCTCACGTGCTTGCTGTGCTTGCGCAATCGCAACGGGGTCCAGTTTCGGCTCTTTTTTACCAAACAAGGCCATGGCTAATTTAACTCCCTATCTAAGTGCGGCTGCGGTGCTGCGCCCGTGCCTTTGGTGATTACATCAGCAGTCAGACTATTAAAATTCTTGAGCTGCTGCCGTGTGGCTGTGTCGGGGTTGTACGTATCGTAGAATAATTCGATCAGTTCTTGAGTATCTAGGGGCAGGCCTTGAATGTTGGTCTGCATAAGACCGCTTAGTACGGTTTGAACGCGGTTCCGAAGTTCGGTTTTGGCCTTTTCTAGGTCCTCCTCGTTAATAACAACGTGCTGCTCCCTACTATTAAACAAGTCCATGAAGCCTGTTACGAAGTTTTTGCTTTGCGTCAGTGCCTTTTGTACGTCCACGTGGGGGAAGAACGGAATAACAACATAGAACTTCTTGTCCATAATATTGGTCTGTTGCGCCAACGCAGTAACATACCCAATGTAATCGTCCATAAGAAGCGCCAACAGCATGTTGTCGTGCTCGGAGCGGATCTTATCGAGCCGTTCGATGTACGGTGCAATATCCACTTTCTGTGAGCGGATAAAGATCTGGATTGGGAAGTACAGAGAGTTGAGGAAGTTCTGGTAGTTGTATTCCACCGCCTCTTGCTCCTGAGTGCTCATCAGGTCGAAGTTGATCGACTTGACCATAACGACCGAGCGAAACGATCCATCGCTCATGATAACAATACCATCACGTATCTCGGCAATCTGTAGCATATTCTGGGTACTGTTCGGATTGACGGCCCGTTGGATGCCTGGTTTGGCCCCGTTTTGGGCCTGTGGGTCCTGGCCACCGACAACAGGAGCTTGACCATTGTTGCTAACAGGCGGCAGCGGCGCCTGATTGGGCATGACCGGTTGTGGCGGCCGCGCTTGTGGCGCTTGTGGTACGGGCATCTGGCCGGCCTGTGGCTGGGCAATATTGGCAGCAGTCTCAGCAAGACCATGCTGAGGTATATATGGCATGCCCGGCTGCTGTTGCCCCGGGTTGCCAGGCATTGCGCCAGGGACGAGTTGTTGATTAGGCGAATTAGGATTCATGCGTACTTAGGCTATCCCCACCGTAGCTATTGATCTCATAAGATTTAGTGTAACGAAATAACCACTTCATCCTGTGGCGCCTCTTTACGTTTGTTTGCTTCACGCGCCAAGGTAGCCACATTGAGATCGTCGTTTCTTGCAAGGTCAAGTATAGCAGCGTCCGGCTGTTGTGTCACCTTGGGCGCTGGCATCTGGCCAGCGGCTTGTGGATTAGTCTGACTTGGCTGCGCTGCCTGCTGACCCGGCTGCTGCGCCCCTCGCTGAGCGGCAAGCTGTTGTTGTGCTTGTTGCTGCGCCTGCTGCGCTGAAAGCGGTTGAATAACATGCAGATGTCCATGCATATTGGGGCTAAACGCAGGCTCATTTTTGAGCTGTTTGATGAACGACTCTTCGTCGGGGGTTGGGTTTGCGGCGGTTACTGGCAAATTTGAGACTGGTGTTCCAGGGGCTACAACCTGTGTGTTGAAGGTCACTGCATTTGTTGGAACAGTAGGCGTTGCCTGGGTAGGCTCGCTAAGAAACCAGTAATTATTTTGTGGTGTTTGCTGCAGCGTAGGCGCTGGAGGTGGGGGCGGAACTGGTGCTTGCGCAACGCTCTCCTGCATGCGATCTATAATCTGCTGGCGGTGTGCTTTTGCTGATGCTGCAATCATCGTGTCAAATTGCTGGGCAACGGGGTTGTTCTGGACGTCAAGCATGTCATCCGATGACTTAATGTCGATGTTCGAGACGGGCTGTGGCAATTGAGCGACATTAATCAACCGATCAGAGGCCGGGTTGTTCATAATTAAGGCCGGCTGGCCGTACATACTGACATTAACGTTCTTAATTGCCCATCCACGGCTGTCGATTGTGTCGGCCAGGGCTCGTAGTCGGCTTTCAACCTCGTTCTGAGAAAGACCATTTGTTAGTATTTGTTCTATTTTTTTGGGAGCCGTAACCGTGACCAGCTCTTTGATGCCGCTCTGGTTCCATATGCGCTTACGTGGTTTAACCAAAAAGCGTATCTTTGCTAAAGCCCAAACTTCCGTTGGCTGGTCCCTGCTCCATGGCCACGCAAAAAACGCACAAACGATAGCAAACGGTATGAAAATAGCCGCCATAAACGCAACACCCTTGGTGATAACCAAGAATGTCATATATCCGTTAAGGGCAGCAGCTAACGCATAGATAAACTGGCGTAACGTTAAAGGGCCGATTAGCTTGTCTTCGGCCTCGATGTCCTGGATAACCTTATAAGTCGCCATACCCTACATAGTATAGCGTACGTTGTGACTTGTTAGGATGCCTAAATGTTGATTTTCTGCTAAACGCGGGTGCCGTCTGGGTAGAACTGAGCGGTGCGGCGATTTCGTAAATCGTAAACCGCAGATGTGCCATCGGCCCACATATGCCACTCTGGGATCGGTAGACCGTTGTCTATAGCGTATTGACGTTGTGTGGGGGTCGGGGATTCGAAGTTATTGACAGTTGCCGTGTCAAATACTAACCGACCATCAGATAAGATAATTGGTTCAGCTGGTAGCGCATCGGTAGCGCGCTGTGCTTCACGACCCGCCGCCAGGCGGCCTAACATTCTGCCGCCACGGACCTCTGCTACGCGTCGCTCCGAGTTGATCTCTAAGTAGCCGTGCCAGTAGCGTGCGGGATTTAGCTGCTCGCGTACTAGGCGTCGGGCGTCTGCCTCTGCAGAGCGTCGCCCCTCTAGTATCGGCCGTTCTGTACGAGCCTGATCGAGGCGCCCGCGAATGTTTGCGACTCGTTGCGCTTGTGCGTCAATGGCCTTCTGTTCCTTGGCGGTGACGGCTGTTGGATCTGCGACGCTTGCGCGCAAAACGGCCAACGCGCGCTGTTCGCTAGCTAGTGTTGCTGGGGCTGTGGCAATAATATCGTCCGCCTGCCTGATTTGTTCGGTGAGCTGGTAAATGGTATTGGTGTGTTGCCCTTCAGTAATGCTTTGTTGCCCAATGAATTCACCGAGTGATGCGTAAGCCGCAGCGGCAGCTTCGGGAGTACGTGTTTCTTCCCAGCGGTTGAAAGCGCTGTTGAGTGGCTCAACTGGTGCCCGTGGGTCGATAACCAATTCGGTAGTCGTAGGCTGCCATAGCTCGCCAGAGGCAGTGCGCCGCGACCATACGCCGCTTACATCAGGGCGTTCTGTGCTGCCGTCTTCGTGGACGACCAAATCACCTTTATCGGTATGTAGGCGAATGCCCCGGTCTTCGGTGTAGGCCCGGGCAGGGTTGCTACTGCCCGAGAGTATGTCGTCGTTTATGCAGCGAGACTCAAGACGAAAGCGTAGGCGTGTGTAGTTTGCCACCGCCTCGGCGCGTGCGGTATCGCGTACGGGTAGGCTGTCGATGACACGCTGGTAATCTTCGAGCATGTCTCGTACGTCATCTTCTTGGCGTGCGTAGGCACGACCTTCCTGTATGCCCCAGTGGCGAAGCGACACCACGATGTCTTGGTTAAGCTGCTCTGCTTCGTCCCACCTGTCTTGGTACTCGTTGTTGATTTCGTATACAAGACGGCCAATCGCACCCGGGTAGCGGTTGTGCTCCTTAAGTGTGCGTGCGGCAACTTCTTCGTGTGCGGAGGTCTTATGCGCGGCGAGCCAGTCGTGACCGGCCTGTGTCCGCAGGGCATCAATAGTATATCTGTCACTGCCATGTCGAGTTGCGGCTCGAAAGAGGACTTCGGCGCGCTGGTGCCGGTCGTTATTTTTCTTTGCATCGTCAGCTGCCTTATTCGCTGCAAGATCTGCCGCGCTTTCTACCTTGGCGGCCATCCCTCCTTCGCGCTCAAGCGTGGCGAGTAATGCAGATGGGTTTGAGCGGCGAGCCAGTTGTAAGATGTTCGCGTGAGTGTCTAGACGACGATCTCCTCTGTCACTGCGGCTCTGACGTGCGGCAGCTTCCATACGCTGGGCGTGACCTTCGTGAAAAGCTTTTAGGTGGGGGTTGTTTGTCCGTCGAGCGAGATCGTACTGTTCGCGAATCTCATCATCAAACTCCTCCGCCGAAACGGTGTCGCGCTCGATTTTGCGCGTCTCGGTAAGGATTGTATCCAGCTCACTGCGATCAGCGACCTCGTTCACCCACTCCTGATTAACTTCCGGTACCTTCTCTAGGTCAATCGGCGAGTGAAGGACGTTTGCTGCTGCTGGTGGTAGGTTTGGATTTGGAGGCATTTGAAGCTGCTTTTAACTGCTCCAATTTAAGCATAAACTTGTACAAAAGTCAACCAATCATACAAAGTAGCTTTTTGTGTGATGAAACAGGGTTAACTACTCAGCGGGAAACGGTGCTTGTGGATTAGCTATGACTCAGCTGCTACAGAATGCCGGTATTGCGAGGGTCGCCACCACTGCGAGGTGCTTGTTCTTCTAGGCCAGCGGTGTATGCGCGGTTGCGAGTTGCATTGGGTATTGCCTTGCCTGTCGCTGCGTCTGGGACAGGTACCATGCGATTTGTGACTGGGTCGCGTGCCATTACGACGCGGCTGCCTTCTTGTTGAACCTGTTGGCGAATGTTAATGGTCGGCTGAACGGTTAGCTCATTGACGGTCTGGATGCTAGCAGCCGATGCGTACATACCGCTTTGCTGGAGCTGCTCGACGATGCCGCTGAGCCGCCCTGACTCTTTGCGGGCATCGTATGCTTTGTTCATGGCGTCTGCTGTTGCGCGTGTGGCAACATCGCGGACATCTTGGGTAAGACTTGTGTCGTTGGCGATTGCAGTCTGTCTGCTTGCCTCTGCCTCAAACTGAGTAACCTGAGCCTGAGAACCCTGTAGCGCTCGAGCAAGTACCGGCATCATATTCTTTACGGCCATTGGCTTACTGCGTAGTATCGTGGTCGTCTCGTTACCCTTAATGGCGTCCATGGTGGCGGCCTCGTAGGCGTCGTCCATGCTCATGCCATCGTAGTCACCTGCCTGGGCTTGCCCGGTAGCCTTCCTGTAGAGCTTCATGTGTGCGCCGTATCCAGTTTTGAGGTCGGAACGATAGTACTTGTTGGCGTCGCCATTTATGTACCCAAGAATATCAGACGCCTGTTGTTGGTTGGTGCCAGCAACACGTGCAACTGTTTCGTGGACTTGCTTGATGTTGTCGTAACCAGTACCAGTGGCGAGCAGGCGACGTGCGGCGTAGTCTTGCTGGGCTCGTCCAAATCCACCGTTTGCCTTTGCTGCAGAAATTCCCTTTTCGACATCTTCTGCACCCATCCCGAAATCATTCGCCATGTGAGCACGAGCTTCAGACTCGCTTGCGTATGTCTGGGCACGGAGCAATGGATCGTTTTCGGCAGCAACCTGGGCGTTCTCACTCTTTGAGTAGGCCATCTGGTTTTTGAGGCGCTGCTGTGCAAAAGCGGCCTCACGGGTGTTTTTATTGAACAGGAAACCGATCTTACTATTCGAGCGGGCATACGTTCCAACACCCCCTGTCGCACTGTTGAAGGTACGAGCAAGTGGGTTGCTGTTTTGGAAGCGACGCCCCTCGGCCATCTTGGACATGTTCTCGTTGACCTTGTTGCCGCGGAAGTTCTTTAGGCGGTCGAAGGCGCCCTTGCTTCTGTCGTTGACCATGCCACCAACGGTGCCAATAAAGCCACCAGCCAGGCGGAAGGCCATGCTTATTAGGAAGTATGGTGCAAAGTAGGCGATAACGGCTATTAACTGGTTGACGGTCTGGCCGCCGGGACCATTGTAGGCCGCATTGGAGTTAAAGGCGGTGATCGAAAAGACGCGGCCAATAGCAATGATTGCTGAGATGATCGGGAAGACTATGAGCACCGACAGCAAGCCGTCCTTCCAGATAGTCCACCCCTTCTGGGTGTTTGGTAGGATGTAGCATGCGATAGCAAATGGTGCCATCATAATAAGGAGTAATATAAGTATCTTTCGGAGGACCAAGATAGAGAATGCCACCATGGCTGCCAGCAATCCTGTCAGCGCAAAACTCAGCAGTCCGACCCAACCGAAGGCTAGTGCGGCGCCTGTACCAATCAGGGTTAGTACGAATTGACTGCCTCCACCAAGCTGGTTATTTTTATTGAGCGCCTGGAACGGTGCATATATAAGCGTCCTAATGCCTACGCCCGCATCGTTACTCAAGTTTGTAAGGAACTCGAGAATGTCCCACGAAAGCGCAATGAAGATCGCCGCAAACAGAAGTCGCGGTAGTACTTTGCGCACCGTGTATGCATCCAATATCTCTACCCCGATAGCTTGGCTTACTACCATTATGAGTGCTGCGATAACAATGAGACCAAGCGCAAATGCACGGAATGAATTCCAGGCTTTATGGTAGGCGTTGTCCGCACTCGTATCGTTAAATATGTCACTAGTATTTACCGTGAGCAAACTGTTGATGACATCCTCCAACTTGCCGACTGCGTACGTTGCGGTATTGACTATCGGGCACACCAACCACTTTAAGCTAAATATTTTCGTAAGGTCAAAGGTTACGTCACAGGCTACCACTGGCTCGTTTACTGTGCCGCTGGCATCTGTCGAAGAATCTGGAACCTGTGCCGTTGGATTGGCTGGTAGTTTCCACTGATCCACTGTTAGTATTTTGGCTGCTTCTTTCTGGACATCTTGGCAGCTATTAGTAATGAAGTCGCAAACTACATAATATCCATACGTCACGCCTGTAAACTGACCAGTGTACTTGATTTTGGGATCGCTACTGCTAGTCTGAATGTCGCCCCTGGCGGTAGATATAACGAACCCATCCTTACGCGCTAAACAGTCGGTTTCCATCTGATTGTAATCAGGTGTCCCAAGGTTATTCCTGTATGCATCCCAGCCTTTCGTGGGATCGTTAGCATTTCCACAGAGAACCCACAGGTCCTGCTGGGGTACCAGGTCACTTTGCTTTGGCGGACTGCTCGGATTTGGGGTTGTATATACGGTAGCCCAACCAGGATACAGGGCAACGTTAATAATCTGCTTATCGGTTGGGTCGTCTACTACTGGAGGTGGTTGTTGCTGGCCGTCTTTGCTGCGATTGGCAGTGTCGCCTACCGGATAGAGCTGACCATTAACAATGCCCATCTCGTAGTAGATCGAAAAGTCATTGCCCTTATACACAGGATTCGTAAAACAGTTAGTGCCGCTGTTCGCTGCGGTTGGCCACATCATGGCCTTAGACCAGTCAGTCTGCTGCCCGTTAGTGCCAGCAGGCACACCAACATCTAGGTTAATCTGGCACCCATCTTTGTGGGTGATGTCAGTCGCCCCGTTGAAGGCCATGGATGGATCTTTACTTGCCTGGTCTACGATTTTATATGTACCTTTGAGGTCGCCACCTGATGCTTCGATGGTAGCGCTGTCGAGCCAACGCAGTGTTGGTGGATTGCCCGTTAACGCACTTGCCTTAGGCGTTGGCAATGCCGCAAGAAGTCCGCCGCCAACAATGTAAAAAGGCACCAAAAATAGGAAGGCCTTCCGCCCCTTCGCCCGCAAGGCAGGTAATTTTGCTTGCAAAGCACGTCGCCCAAAGTGTTTCATTGATATCATTGACCGGACCCTAATAAGACTAATAGTATCAAAAATACCAAAACAAAAATAGTTACGTTTATGCCCAGATTGTTGTGCACGAATGGTATACTTGTTTGAGAAAGAGCCATATTTTATACTCCAGTTTAAGAGATGCGGTACGTATACATGTCAAAAACCTCAAAAAGCAACAAAAAGAGCATAGCAATTGGCGCTACTTTTGTAGCTAGTCTGGCCATTTTGATGTGTAGTGTTGCACTGCCTACTACTGTACGTGTCTACGCTCAGGATACGACCGCCAAAGACAATATTTGTAAGACGGACTCCAACGGCGTACAGGTTAACCCCGACCCAACCAAGCCCTGTATCCCCGATCCAAACTCTCTACAATCAACTCCCGATAAGGCGGCCCAGACTTGTACAGGTGGTGACTGTAGCGGTCTTATTACCAAGTATGTCAATCCGTTCATCAAGCTAATGTCGGGTTTGGTCGGTATTGCTGTGGTTGTCTCGATCGTAGTGGGCGGTATCCAGTACTCGTCGGCTGGCGGCGACCCCTCCAAAGTTGTTGCGGCTCGCAAGCGTATTACCAATGCCATTATTGCTCTGCTTGCCTATCTATTTATGTTTGCATTCCTGCAGTGGTTGCTCCCTGGGGGCATTATATAAAGGAGTCATGAAGCATGCTTACGTCGCTATTTACAATGTTTGCGGACACATGTTCTACGAAGGGGTTCTTTGGCATCCCACCTTGGTATAAATATCTGGTTGATTCTGGTCTGATGGCTTCAAACAAAGTCACAGGCGCTTGCGAGCTGGTAGGTTCACTCAAGCCGAGTGACTGGGTCCAAGTTGTTTCGCTGATAGGTCTGGCAGTTCTGGATATGGCCCTTCGCGTGGCGGGTTTGGTAGCAGTTGGTTTCGTTATATATGGCGGTATCCAGTACGTAATAAGCCAAGGCGACCCAAGCAAGACAAAAGATGCTCAGCAGACTATTATCAATGCCCTTGTTGGTCTATCGATTGCGCTGGTTGCAACGGCCTTGGTATCCTTTATCGGGACTAAGATAGGTTAATATAGAGCTATGGAATTACTGAGACAAAAAATTATGGCCGCAGTGGTAGACACCGGCCCCCTTCCTAAGCCAACTGCCGATTCGGCTAGAATCCAAGTCATCTTGTCGACGGTATTCGTAGTATTGGGTGCGATATCCTTGCTGGTTATCACCATTGCCGGCTTTATGTATACCATCTCGCACGGTGATCCAAAGATTATCGAGCAGGCCAAGAACTCAATTCTGTATGCCGTTATTGGTCTGGTCGTGTCCGTATCTGCATTCGCAATCATCAACTTTGTAATCGGAGGCCTATAGGCCATGGTTGGTCGCCGGCTCAAGCTCATATTGGCCACTCTGGCTGTTTTTTTGGCGATCACTCCTGCTGTTCCTGCCCTAGCGGCTACGGATGTATTTAGTGGTGCTTGCTCGTCTAAGGGCGCTAGTTCGTCGGCTGCGTGTCAGGCGAACGGTTCCGATCCCCTGACGGGCACCAATGGACTACTTGTCAAGGTGACGCGCATCATTAGCTTTGTTGCTGGTGTTGCGTCGGTCATACTCATGGTCGTGGGCGGCTTGATGTATGTAATGTCCAATGGCGACGCGTCAAGAACTAGTGCCGCCCGCAACACCCTAATATATGCTGCAGTCGGGCTAGTTATTGTGGGCGTTGCTCAAGGAATAGTAATATTAGTACTTAACGTATTGTAAGGACAAAGAAGAAATGAAACGACTAGTACTTATTGCGCTTACGGCCGTCACTCTATTGGTCGGAGCGGTTGCAATACATACGGCGCCTGCGTTGGCTGCTTCGGCAAAAGATGAGATCTGTTCGGGGGTTGGCGCCGCCAGTGGTGCGAGCGGCTGCTCTACACCGGCCGGTAGCCCAACAGTGAACAGTGTCATTAATACTGTGATAAATATTCTGAGTGCTTTTGTGGGCATCGTAGCGGTAATCATGATCGTGTTCGCCGGTTTCCGTTACGTAACCTCCGGTGGTGACTCGAGCAAAGTAACATCGGCCAAAAATACGCTAATATACGCGATTGTTGGTATCGTTGTCGCCGGAGTCTCGCAATTAATTGTGCGCTATGTCGTCACTAAGATTTTGTAAGGAGCGCGTATAAGTTCTAGGGTGGTTATTGTAATAAGATGCGCTGTTGTGCTATAAAATAGACAAACCGCTTAAGAAAGGAAGCTTGAATGTTAAAAAACTTTCGTAAATCGCTCGCTGCACTAGTCGCTAGCTTGGCATTGGCAATCATCCCTGTATTGGCCCCTGTAGCTGTATCGGCTGCTGATATTAGTGGCAATTTAAAGTGTGGCTCCAACCTCGACGCTTCTGGCACGGGTTGTGACAGCAACATTACGACGGGTAGCTCAAACCTTAACAATGTCATTACCGATATTGTGAATATTTTCTCGGTAATCGTTGGTGTTGTTTCAGTTATCATGATCATCTACGGTGGTTTCCGTTACGTAACCTCCGGTGGTGACTCCGGCAATGTAAGTAGCGCAAAGAACACAATCATCTACGCCGTAATCGGTCTAGTAGTGGTTGCTCTTGCTCAGTTCATTGTACAGTTCGTACTCGACAAGGTCACAACGATCGGCCAATAGCCGACGCTCCTTGCAACAAAGAGCCGCCCTACGGGGCGGTTTTTGCTTTGCGTCACAAGGTCGCCAGCAATATTTGCTACTGCCCCGCCGTAGTATGGACGGTCAAATCTAAAACACCGCCTAATGCGGCGGTGTTTTAACGGTGACGATTCTATTCTAGAGAACTTGAATCTTCTTAACGGTGTCTTGCTTGACCTTGGTGAAGCTGATTGTAAGCACGCCATCTTTTAGCATGGCTTCAATCTCCTCTTCCTTAACAGGTACTGGCAAGGCTATACTGCGCGAAAACTCGCCCCAGTAACACTCCTGGACAAAGTAGTTGACTACGTCGTCCTCGTTACCAGCAGACAATGTGCCACGAATGCTAAGAGTGTTGTCGGAAATGCTTACATCCAGGTCGTGCTTGTTCACGCCTGCGGTGCGAGCCTTTACCACCAACTTTTCTTTGGTTTCGTAAACATCAACAGCGAGTTGACCTGGTAGGTCGTCGCTCTCATCCCACTCATCATTGGCTACCGCTGGTTCAGAGGCGGCTGCTGGATCGGCAGCGACAGGTGCGTCATCGTCGCCAAGAAAGGCGGCGGTCAACTCATCCTCTTCCATCAGTAGGTCGTCGTCGCGATTGCGTCGCGCCATAGTTGTTACCCTCCACAATTATTGCTACAGATACTCTTGCGTTTTTGTGTTAATAGCAGTATAGCTTAGATGTTTAACGGCGTGCAACAGTAATCCCCATATTTACAACACAATAAACACAACGAACGGATGTTTGAATACATAATTAGTCTCATTGCACCACATGCCTGTCTTGGGTGTGGACTAGAGGGAGGACTTCTCTGTAGTGATTGCGCTTGCATGCTTGCGCATCCGCAGGCGGTTTGTTATCGCTGCGGGACTGCTCTGCCTCAACTCTCGATTTGTACGGCATGCGCACCTCGCACACCTGTCTGTGCCGTCCAAGCGGCAACCAGTTATGATGCAGTAGCAAAAGATTTGGTGGCGAAGCTGAAGTTCGGCCGCGCTCCTGCAGCCGCCTTACCGATTGCCAACCTTATGGCTAACCGGCTCAAAGCGCCTAAGGATGCGATCGTAGTGCCAGTTCCAACTGCAACGAGTCGTGTCCGCTCGCGTGGGTACGACCAGGCTGCGCTTATTGCCGAGCGGGTCGCCAGAATCTGGGGACTACCCTATGCTTCCCTACTGCGGCGGAGTGGCCAGCGTCGTCAGGTAGGCCTATCTAAATATGAACGCCACCAACTGCAAAGCGTATTCTGGTGTAGAGCTAGCCTGGCGGCAAAGGACGTGGTGCTTGTTGATGACGTTCTTACAACGGGATCAACTATCGAGGCGGCGGCAAATGCGTTGCAGATGGCGGGTGTAAGGCGGGTGCATGTTGCGGTCTTTGCAGCAGCCTGAAATATTTGGCTAAAGTGCAGCTGTTCTGGTATAATCACCTCTGTTAAGGAAGGGTGTCCGAGTGGTTTAAGGAAACGGTCTTGAAAACCGTCGTGCCGGAAACGGTACCGTGGGTTCGAATCCCACCCCTTCCGCCAGCAGATTGTGTTACAATAAGCACCATCTGGAGAGGTACCCAAGTGGCTCAAGGGGGCAGTTTGCTAAATTGCCAGGGGGGAGCAATCTCCCGCGAGGGTTCGAATCCCTCTCTCTCCGCCAGATAAAAAGACTCACGACTCGTGGGTCTTTTTATCTATTCATGGGTCAATCCCCCTACCCTCCAAAATCCAGTTAGTGTACAATAACGCTTATGAAGGGGGATAATCAAAATCCTGTATCCGGCCAGACGGATGGTCAGTGGCAGTACGCGCCACAAGGCCAGCCTGTCCCTGCAAGCCTTACCTCAAGCTCCACGCCCGCTGGCAGTCCTGGTGAGGTGGAGTGGTCTGCCTCCGAGTTTGTGGCACACAATAAAGATGCCAGTTGGTATGCCATTCTCGGGCTGGGAGCTGTAGCTTTTGCTGCGGTAATCTACTTTTTTACCCATGACACCACTTCGGCAGCGATTATAGTATTGGTTGCTCTGCTGCTTGGTATAAGCGGAGCCCGTAAGCCTCGTGTGCTCCAGTATCGTGTGAATGGCAGTGGGCTGGCTATTGGTAATAAGTTCTACTCATACGCTGAGTTTAAGTCCTTCTCTGTTATGCAAGAAGGTGCGTTCTCGAGTATCATGTTTTTGCCGCTCAAGCGTTTCATGCCTCCGCTAAGCATCTATTACGAACCCAAAGACGAGGATAATATCGTTGAGGTGCTTGCCTACTACTTGCCAATGGAGGCGCGCAGTCACGACATGATAGACGGCCTTATCAGGCGCATCCGTTTCTAACTCTCGCAGATTACTTATTCTCTGCTATTGCGATCCAGGGCGACAATATATGGCTTGTTATTCGTGAGGCTAGCCGTCAGAACAACACGGGTACATGTAATATTGTCGGCATTGCAATCTGCGCCATTTGGCGCGGTAACGCGATAGCTGTAGCAGCTGTCCGTGCGATCGGCCGCAAAAATAGGCGTGCCCTGCTCGCTTACGCAACCAGCTTTTTTGGTCCAGTCTGGGTCTTTGAACCTAGTAATATCAAAACCTTTTTCGCTTGAGGCAAAGTCTGCGGCATTAACTTGGTCAATTGTCGGATATGTCTGCTTGGCTTCGTAGTAAGATGTTAGGTTCGTGGCAATGGTATTAATGTCAGACTTGCGTTGCGTGTCGGTATTAGGCTTGGTTTGGCTGCTTGTTTTCGCTGATCTTGCAGAGTGATCCTTAACCGCCTTGTAGATGAGGAAGCCACCAACAGTAGCACCGATTAAGAGCACCAAGATCAGTAGCACTATAAATAATCTACGCCCAAACCGCGCGCCAGAAGGCCTCTTGGGCTTTTCGGTTTTTGGCGGTAAGTTCGGGGTTTGCATGACGTTTGGCTCGACTGCCGGCTGAGGTAGCTCAGCGGCCGGCAAGCTAAGATTGGCAGATTGGACCGAAGACGGTTGCCTTTGGACGGTGGGTGCCGCACCGCGAGATGCCGCCTGAAGTACCATGCTAAAGGCGCGGTCAACCAAAGGCTGTGGCCAACCATTCTGCGCAAGTGCCTGACGAATCGTCTGCTCTGGTATGCCGTACCTGAGCTGTTGGAGTATATAAATAGTGAGTTCGTTGTTATCGTCCATAAACCTAATAGTACCGCAGTGGATAAAAAAGAGACCACCCGGGTCTCTTAAAATGTAGTCAATTGGTACACCCGACAGGATTCGAACCTACGACCTTTGGCTCCGCAAGCCAACGCTCTATCCAGCTGAGCTACGGGTGCATACTTTGCTTTACTGGCAACAGAGGTCATTCTATCACATATCATCGTACTTTACTACCCCAATGGGCACGACTTAAATAATTAGTGCCAATCTGATACAATATGCCATATCTGGAGAGGTCGCATAGTTGGTCTAGTGCGCTGCACTCGAAATGCAGTATAGGGGCAACTCTATCGAGGGTTCGAATCCCTCCCTCTCCGCCAAACTAAAAACACCACTGGCTACAAACCCGTGGTGTTTTTAGTGTGCGTCCGGAGCCTGAGGAGTACTGGCTTTAAGGGCCGGGCTAGTGCTATCGGGCGCCTTGAGACTTTTTTCGCGCAACTTCACACTGACGATACAGCCGATTGCAACGGCAACCGACAGACTACCGAGTAGCAGCCACCAATTACGCATATCAGTGGTGAGCTGCTGAAGCACGGTTGCTGCTTTGGTCTGTAAATCGTTGCTGGCTTTTGCGATGAGGCTACGCACCACTGCCCTAACGGCTAAGTTACCAATAATAGCGGAGATAATTGCAATGCCGCCGGTGCTTACTAGAATGTAAGCGACCCGCTTAATGCCGCTGCGCCATGGTCTGCTCATGAATACGGCAACTGCTATCGCTGCCGCGCTTGCTGCCGCAGCTACATACATGCTCATTCGCACAATCTGAAAACCTTGCTTCAGCGGCTCGAGTTGTTTTTGAAGCGGCTTGGCCTGATTGCTGGAGATAGTTTGTGGCGTGATGCTAGCGTTCTTAAAGATGTCGCTAGCTAATATCGTCTGCCTTGTTTGCTCGGCAAGCGCGTCGGCGCTCATCCCGGCTGGCATACATTCCATAGAGAAAGGATCCGGACTGGTGGGGATGGCGACGTCTGGGCTGCAAGCTGGCAGGGACTGTGCGTGCGTCCGGGCTTGGGCAACTAAGCTATCGACTAACTTTGTCTTAACGGGCGATAAATCGATAGCGAAAGCTAAATCTGGTGCCTTGCCTTGCATCCACGCATATATACCGTCGAGTACGCCGCCGGTCTGGTCCTTTAGGTACGATGCTGGAATTGCATCGCGAATGGCGTTTTGGATAGCGGCCTGTCCTGTCGGCGTTTGTGTGTTGCTCTCCCCCGCCTGATTGGTGGTCTGCTTCACGGCCGTGGCGATTGCCGCGTCGTATATGCCGCTGGTATCCAATGCGGCTTTGATATGTGACGACGATCCAAATACCTGATAGACGCTAAACAGCAGCCCAAAGGTAAACAAAGCGATCGGCAATAACGAGCACGCCATTACAACCAGGGCTTTGCGGAGTAGGTTCATATATGTATTGTAACGCATACCGTAGGCAATGGCCGTTTGTTACTAGTTGTTTGCCATTTTGGTCTCCGACTAGTATCATATGGCTATGGATGAAAAGGGGTTGGGACGCCGCCTGCAGGCTATGCGGGTGGACGCAGGCTTAACGCAGCAGGCATTGTGTCATAAGGCTAGTTTGAGCTACTCTACGCTTACCAAAATTGAGCGGGGGGCAATTAAGTCCCCGTCTATCTTTACGATTCAGAGTATTGCTCAGGCTCTACGTGTTAGCTTGGACGAGCTAATGGGCGGCGATGCCAAGCACTCCAAGAAAGGGCGCTCCAGAAGCGGGGTCGGCTTCGTTTTCTTTGATATCAATGGTTGCTTGGTGCGTTTTTACCACCGGGCATTTACCCGACTGGCAGAGGTGAGCGGCGCATCTGCCGATATTATCGAGACAACCTTTTGGCATTACAACGATGCGGTATGCCGTGGCGACATGAGCATGGACGATTTCAACGTCGCATTCGCCAAGGCGCTTGACATAGACAGGCTCAATTGGCTTGAGTATTATCTAGAGGCAATCGAGCCCATAGAAGAAATGCACGACGTTGTCCGTTGGGCGAGCGAGAACTACCAAGTTGGCCTGTTGACTAACATAATGCCCGGTTTCGTAGAGACTATGCGTAAACAAGGTATTCTGCCAAACGTGCGCTACGACGTTATAGTCGATTCCTCCGAGGTCCAGGCTATTAAGCCTGAGGCAAAGATCTATGAGATTGCCACACAAAAGACGGGCTACAAACCTTCAGAGATATTGCTAGTGGATGATGCTCGGACGAATCTCATGGCAGCCGAAAAACACGGTTGGCACGTGCTGTGGTTTGATGACTACCGCCCAGATGAGTCTATCCGACGTATCCGCGACGCGCTTGAGCTCGCTAGTTAGGCGCCTCCAGTACCTGACATTCAGGGCACAGGCCCTGTATTTCGATCTGGTGTGAAGTTACCTTGAAGTTGTGCTCTCCGGCCAGCGCTGCAATGTTTTGCTCCAGGCCAAGCTCATGCAAGGCAATCGTCTTTCCGCATCGTGTGCACGACAGGTGATGATGATGTCCAGTAAAGATATCTGTAAGCTCAATTTTGTACTTCCACCCTGTATTTAGTCGTTGTACAACACCTAGTTCCTCGAACAGGCTGACGGCGCGATAGACGCTTGCACGGTCGATCCCACTCACCCGTCGCGCTAGATCATGCATACTAAGTGGTTCCTGGTTTTGGAGTGCCTCAAAAACGGCCATTCGTGGCTTGGTGACACTCTGCCCATGTGACTTCAGTATTCTTGTGAACGTTTCGCTTGGCGAAGACATACCATGACTATAGCATTAATTGCGACAGATTTGCAATTATGAGATTAAGCTGTGTAGCGGAGAATCTCAGCCTTAATTGCCTTCAGCTTGGACTCGGCTTCTCGCAACTGCTCGTGCGTTTGTTCGACGATCTTCTGGGGCGCATTATCAACATAACTCTTATTGTTGAGTCGTGCAGCTAGGCGCGATACTGTTTCGCTTTCTGCTTTGCGCGATTCTTCGAGCTTGTCCGTGTACCGTCTGGCGACATTTGGTTCGATCGCCAACCAAGCTTTAATACTACTTTGCGTTAGATGCAGGCCATTGGAGCTCTCTGTGGACCGGAGATCGGTTAGATGTGCCATACGCTTAACGACTTCGGCGTTGGCCTCGAGTGCGGGCGCGGGTGCATACTCGAGCTGGGCATCCTTGAGACCAAGGTTTTTGAGAATCGCCCTAACCTCTGTGATCAACTCTTTGGTCTGCTCAAACGCAGAGCTACGCGCCTTATTGCTGTCGCCGACTATCGGCCAAGTGCTAGTTGCTAGCAGCGTATCTTTATCCCAGGCGAGTGTTTGCCATATGGTTTCGGTTACGAACGGTGCGAATGGGTGTGCAATAGTCAGGGTTGCCTGTAAAGCATGAGCGAGTAGCGGTAGATTCTCGGCTGCTTTGGATGCCTCAATATACCAGTCGGCAAAATCATCCCATACGAAGTGGTACAGGCGATCGTATGCTTCGGCAAAATGATACGACTCGATGTCATCCGCAATTGCAGTTGTGGTATGTTGTAATTTGTTCAACAACCAATGATCAACATCAGTATGTGCTTCAACGGCGCCAAGCTTCTTATTGCCTACTTTATCTTCTACGTAGCGTGCAATATTCCAGAGCTTGTTGGCAAAGTTGCGAGCACTTACCACCTTGGGCAACCCAAAGGGTTGATTATTCCCCGGGCGTCTGACCGGAAATAATGCCCATGCGTAGTGCGTCGGAGCCGTACTCGTCGACAATTTCCATGGGGTTGATGACGTTACCCTTACTTTTGCTCATCTTCTGGCCGTGTTCGTCGAGGATGAGGCCATGCAAGTAGACGGTCTTGAACGGCACCTCATCCGTGACATACAGACCGAGCATTATCATGCGGGATACCCACGGGTACAGAATGTCAAAGCCGGTTTCCATGAGACTGAGCGGGTAGTGTTGCTTAAAGTCCTTGCCGTCTGGGTAGTCGAGTGTGGCGTACGGCCACGAGCTGCTACTAAACCAGGTGTCAAATACATCTGGATCGCGGCGGTAGGTCTTGCCGTTAATCTCGATGATCTCCTGATCGGTGCGTTCATCGTAGATCCAATCGTCGGTGTCGTCGACGTTCTGGAAGGCTGGGATAGGAATACCCCAAGCAATTTGGCGCGAGATATTCCAGTCACGAAGGTTGTCTAGGTAGGTTACTAGTTGGTCGCGCTTGCGCTCCGGGTAGAAGGTAATCTCCCCTGCCTCGATGGACTGCTTGGCACGATTGGCCAGTGGCTTCATATCAACAAACCACTGTTCCATGAGCATAGGTTCGATAATGGTATCGCACTTATAGCAGTGGCCAACACGGTTTACGTAGTCGTTATCAACCTTAACCAGTAGGTCTTTTTCTTCAAGCGCGGCTACGACGGCCCTGCGGGCTTCCATGATGGTCATACCCTCAAAACGGCCTGCCTTGTGATTCATAGTGCCGTCGTGATTGATGACCCTAACGGCGGACAGGTTGTGGCGCTGAGCAGCTTCCCAGTCGTCAAAGGAGTGCGCTGGTGTGATCTTAACGGCGCCGGTACCAAATTTGGGGTCGACCATCTCATCGGCAATAACCCGAACCTCAAATGGTCCGTTGACGCCTTCGACTGTCACGGTCTTCCCTACCCATTCGCTATAACGCTCATCGTCGGGGTGGACAGCAACGGCAGTGTCTCCAAATTTAGTCTCTGGACGAGTGGTGGCTAACGTAAATGGACCGTACTTCATGTAGTACAGCGGTGTTTTAGCTTCTTTGTAGTCTACTTCGATGTCGGCAAAACCAGTGCGATGAAACGTGCAGTAATTTACAAGACGTTCACCCCTGTAAATGAGCCCTTCGTCCCACATCTTTTTGAAGGTTGCATAGGCACGCTTTACGATCTTTTCGTCGAGCGTAAATGTGTAGCGCGACCAATCCACTCCCGCACCGAGGCGTCGGAATTGACCCTCGAAGTTGGCTCGGTTCTGGGCGACGAACTCCCAGATGTCAGCATAGAGCTGTTCGCGCGTGAAATCGAACCGGCTCTTCCCTTCTTTGGCTAAGTGCTTTTCGTATACTGCTTGGGTTTCGAATCCTGCATGGTCGGCGCCGGGCAATAAGAGAGCGCTCTCTTCACGCAAGCGGTGATAGCGTACGGCAATATCCTGCAAGCCTAGTGTGATGGCGTGCCCCAAGTGTAGATTGCCATTGGCGTTAGGTGGTGGGACGACGACGGTATAGCTCTTCCCTGCTTTACGTGGCTGGAAGGCTTGGGATTTCTCCCAAAGAGCGTATATGTCGGCCTCGTAGGCTGCCGGCTCGTATACTTTCGGTAACTTCATATGTCGTCCCTTATTAGATTAATTAACAGATACCAGCATACCACTGTTGGGCCGCTTTTTCCACCTCTGTTTTAGATTCACGTGAAACGTGCCAATGCAAACAAGGCTTTCGTGTGAAAACCCTACAAAACTTCCTCGTCAAAATAAGTTTGCTTTTTGTCCATGGCAGCGTACAAATGACGGATGCACAACAGGCGTAGATTGCGGTTTTTGTTTTTGACGTAAGCAGAGTAGGACAGACTGCCTGATCTTGCAAGACATTTATGCGATGTCCTAATGCGTTCGCGATAGGCTAGGGGAGTGGTTACATCGAAAGATTCGGCTTGACCTCGAGACTCATAGGATCGGCGGTAGGACGGTTCTCTGAGAGATGGTAACAACCGAGCGCTGCAATCATTGCACCATTGTCACCGCAGAGTTTCATATCTGTATATTCGATGGGTATCGGTAGCCTGTCGGCGAGTTGTCGGCGAAGCTCGGTATTGGCAGCGACACCGCCACCAATGACGACGCTTTTGGGCTGGAACTCATCATATGCAAGCAATACCTTGTCGACGATTGTTTCACAGGCCACACGCTGAAAGCTAGCGGCTATGTCGGCTTTCTGGCGGTCGCTAAGCATCCCAGGAAGCTCGAAAGAGGGCAGGGAGTAGTCTTTGCCGACTAGTTCTTGTGCGAGCCGCAGGACAGCCGTCTTAACGCCCGAGAAGCTAAAATCATATTTGCCCTGAAGCTGCGCCTTGGGGAGGTGGTAGGCCTTGGGGTCACCCTCTTCTGCTTTGCGGGAGACATTGATGCCGCCAGGGTAGGGGAGCCCGATGATTTTGGCCACCTTATCAAAGGCCTCACCAATGGCATCGTCATGCGTTTGGCCGAGTAGCATGTAATCGAAGTGGCTTTTCCATAGGACAAGCTGGCTATGGCCGCCACTGACAATGACTCCTAGCATCGGGAACTCGGGTTGCTTGGTGGGCAACTTGTAGTTCTCAAGGGAGGTCTTGGTCAGAAAGTTGGCATAAATGTGACCCTCGACGTGGTTGACCGCATACAAGGGTTTGTTTTTGGCTATTGCCAGCGTCCGCGCAGTTAATACGCCGATCAGCAGACTGCCGAGTAGGCCGGCACCGTACGTTACTGCAATCGCATCAATGTCGTCCCAGTCACACTGTGCGTCACTGAGTGCTTGGGAGACGACAGGCAAGATAGCCTCGATGTGACTGCGTGCAGCTATCTCGGGGATAACCCCGCCATACTTAGCGTGCAGATCCATGCTGCTAGCAACCACGTTACTTAATAAGTGTTTGCCATCCTCAACAACAGAGGCGGCCGTCTCGTCACAACTCGACTCAATACCCAATACTTTCATTACTGTTTAGCATAGCATGTAGTCGGTTATTTATTAAGTAATAGCAATTAGCGAAATATACAAAAATAGTAGGTAGTAGTTGACAAAATGAAGCGTTTATGCTTGAATGTAGGTAGTAAAACACAAAAATAAAAACGAGCAACTACAAGGAAACGAGCAACAACTATGGAACAACAGAACCCAATTCAAGACCCGAGCCAAGAAATGGACTCACCAATTTTTGACCAACTGCAAGCCGACATGGCTGCTAAAGAAGTCGCCGACCGCGCTGCTGCCGAGCAGCAGGCAATTGTTGACGCTGCCCACGCCGAAGCATTAGAATCTGGCCGCCTGAGCGCCGCAGAGCGCGAACTCTACCGCGGGATTGCAAGGGCTGCGGGTACTGCTGAACTCCCAGAGGGTACGTCAGACGAAGCCCGTCGTTCTACGATTCCTTTTCGTTCCACCCCGGCAAAGGCTGAGGCTGCTCTCCAGTCGCTACGTGCCGACGCTCGCGATAAGTTGCGCGCCGACCGTGCCGACCGCAATCAGGAGCGCCACGACCGCAAGGCTCGTGAAGCCCAAGAAGAAGCTGATCGCATTGCTGCGGAAACTGAAGCCAAGCGCGTAGAGGACGAACGCCGCCAGGCAGAGGAAGCTGCACGTCAGGCAAAGCTTGACGTTGAACGCGACCGTGTACGCAGCGAAGTAAAGCAGAGCAAGGTTACAGCCCCTGAAGAAGTTGATGCAGAAGTTGAACGCATGATAGCCGAAAAGCACAGCCACTTAAGCGAACAGTCAAAGGGCATGATGCGCACCGGTTTGCGTGCACAGGTCGAGAAAGCCGCCGCTGAATCGATCGAAGAAGCTGCCAACAAGGCAGGCGATGAACGTGTGGCATACATCAACGCAAATGGTGGTGCCGATGCGATTGAATCTATTCGTGCTGAAGAGGCCCGCCAAGCCGCAGAAGCTGCACGCGAAGCAGACAAGCAGGCCTTCCAAGATCGTCTTCACAACAAAAACGCGACTGCCAACAGCCCAATCGCTGCTAACGCTCGCGCAGAGGCCGAGGCAACGCCTGAAGCGCAGGCTTCACTTTACTTAAGTGCGGAAGATCGTGCCCGCTTGCAAGCGATTGTCCGAGCAAGCGACGCATCACAACTTCCTGATGGGCTAAGCCGCGAGGATCGTCGCGCCGTTAACCACCTGGTAAGTACCCCCGCAAAAGCAGCACAAGCATTTGCTGAGTTGCGTGCTCGTGCCCAAGAGCAGTTGAATACTGACAGTGATGCTCGTGACGCGCTTGTTTCTCGAGTTCGTGCTGAGGGAATCGATGGCCTAACTGACGAAGAAATTGGTTTGCTGCCAACGACTGCAATGGGTGAGATGAGCGACGAAGCTCGCGGCGCATACTTTGCGCGTTTGCACCAGGTCATGGGTGAGAATCGCGGCGAGCGCGAAGAGCACAACCTACGCGGCCTTCACTCTGAGATTATCAATAAGGCCCAAACGCCGGAGGGTGACACTGAACTTCCTTTCAACGTAACCGACCTCAGTTCTGAGAGCAATACCGACCCAGATGAGCGCGAACGTCGCTTCGCTGATCTATTTGCCCTGGAAGACGCTGATCGCGATGAATGGCGCCACCAACTAGGTCTGCTGAGCGACGAAGACCGCCAGGCATATTTTGACTACGGCTTAAACCGTATGAGGAATGAGGCGACTAACCCTGTAGGTACGCCCCCTGTTTCTCCCGATAGACAGGTATGGCCCCCACAGGCACCTGATGTGACTGGTGGCCACGATGGCTATACTCGTCGCGCTCCAGAGATCCCACGCTTTCCGCGTCCACGTCGCCGCGCGTTTGGGGGTGCTATGGACCCCGCTATGCCAATGCCTGATAACGCCGGCATAGGCCGCGTCGACAGTGGTTTAGGTGATGCCCCTGAGCGTCCGCTAACACCTCAAGAGCAGGCCGACCAGGCACGCGCAGCACTACCTTGGTACACGCGTACCTGGGACACCGCAAAGCGCTGGTGGCCCGGTAAGAGTCGAGTATCGTACCGCAACGACCGTCCTAACGCCACACGTGCAACCTTCCGTGTGATGGGTAACGGGATAAGCGCAGGCTGGAATGCAATGTTCCCTCCCGAACCAGAACTTCCTAGTGCCGAAGAGGGCCAATCGCAGACGCCCGTCACTCCCGAGCCACAGCCAGAGCGGACTCCCGATGGCCGTAGCGTACAGGCATCCCCAGAGACCCCACGCCCTCGTACGACTGGTGGTGTACCACGCCCACAGCGCCCGAGCCGTGGGACCGGTCCTCGGCCAGGTAGTCAGATAGACAATTTGTAAAACGGCGGCTCACAAACTAGCAATACGGCCTCTAGCCCTTATCGGCAAGAGGCCGTATACTTTTTATCATGCGTACACTTGTTAAGAAGCTTATCCCTAGAAACTTATTCCGCCAGATAGAGCCGTATGGTCACCTTGGGGAGGCAATGCTTCTCAACGCCAAGAGCGGCTTTCCTTCGCGCGGGCTCAAGGTCATCGGAGTGACAGGCACGAACGGCAAGACTAGCACGGCGTTTCTGATACATCGTATGTTGCATGAAGCTGGCTACAAGGTTGGTCTCATGACTACCGTAGCTTATGGCGTGGGCACGGATATCAAGCCGCAGGTAGCGCACATGACAACCGTATCGGTGCCAACGCTTATGAATCGCGTCAAGCAATTTAAGGCGCAAGGCGTCGAGTGGCTAGTGTTGGAAACGACTAGCCATGCATTGGCTCAGCACCGTGTATGGGGCGTGCCATATTCGATTGCCGTGATGACAAATATTACTCACGAACACCTGGATTATCATGGCACTTTCGAGCGGTACGTGGATGCCAAGCGCCAGATGTTTGTTCAGACTAACAAAAATCACAAAGGCTTGCGTGTCGGCATCATTAATGCCGATGACCCAAGCGCGAAACTTTTTGCCGATTCCATTGAATACCCGGTTATGTACGGCGCTGGCAAGGCTGAGTTGCAGGCTACGGACATCAAGTTATCTTCTGATGGCGTTGACTACACTGCCGTCCACGGTGACCGGCGGTATGCGATCCACTGTAACCTGCCAGGCAGCTTTAATGTTTACAACTCACTGGCTGCGATCGGTGTTGGCGAGGCGGTTGGCTTGTCGCCTGAGCAGATAGAGCAGGGGATTGCGGCACTTGATGGTGTTGAAGGTCGTATGAACCGTGTTGATGAAGGCCAGGACTTTAGCGTGATCGTTGATTATGCGCATACGCCCGATAGCTTCGAGAAATTATTCAAGGATCTAAAGCCGGTTGTACGTGGCAAGCTGATCGTATTGTTCGGCTCCGCTGGCCGCCGCGATGAGGCTAAGCGTGTCGTGCAGGGCAAACTGGCGGGCGAATATGCCGACGAAGTCGTAATTACTGAAGAGGACGACCGCGACATGGATGGCATGGAAATTATGGATGAGATTGCGTCGGGCGCGGAACAAGTTGGCAAGAAGCGCGACAAAGACTTATTTTTGGTACACGACCGAACCGAAGCAATTGCATTTGCCTTCAAACGCGCACAAAAAGGGGATACCGTTTTGTTACTCGGCAAGGGGCACGAAAAAGATATCCTGCGTAATGGCCCGAAAGCTGCCGAGTTGCGCCACTTGCAACAAGATGATCATAACCCTGAGCGTGTGGTCGAATTTAAATGGGATGAGATGGCTACCGCGCGCAAGGCACTCAAGAAACTGGCCAAGAAGCGCTAATCGGCGGTTACGATAGTAAGGGTAGCGGGCAGCTCGCCGTCGGGCGAGATGTCGAGATGTACGGTGCCGCCATCGCTTGCCTCGCCGAGAACGCTTAGCCCGCCATCGCGCAAACGAGTGCCGGCTATACCGAAGTCTAGCTCGGTGCGTGCATTGGCGGCTGGGATATCGACGCCCGTTTCCTGAACACCAACGTGGATGCTTGTGCTGACCGCACTCTGGCCGATATGTGAGGCAACTTGCTGTCGTAGCTCGGACGAGGTTGCGGGACTGGTTACTTCGTATCTTCGGATACCCATGTAGTCTACCTAGTATACCCTGTTTGGTGTGCAACGCTGACCTGGCCGACGGCGAGGGCGTGATCGTTAATTTCAATCTCGTGCAACAAGCCATCCAGCAAAGCACCTTTTTCTTCCGCAGTTCGTTCGGAAGTAAAAAAACGGTCTTTGAGGTCACTATCGGTTAGCAGTGAGTACATTGTGATAAGCCCGTCGCGTTGGTCAACGGCGTAGGCTGAGTCGTGACCACCTAGTTTTGCAACTTGGTGTAGTGAGGCCTTGACGTCGATGTGGAGCACTCGCCCGCGGCGGGCACTGACGACGTAGTCGATGCCATGGGCATCCTCTTGGACTGTACCGGGGCGGAATGCCCGACCTGTCTTTTTAAGCAGCTGGCCAAAGCCGACCTCATGCTGTGCGCCCCGGATTACGGGTTGTAGCATATTGAGACTGGCAATGCGTAACTTGGGCTGTTCGATGCTGATGTTGGCAGTGTTGGCTAATGCATTGAGCAAGACCGACGCTCGAGCATCGGGGTGTTCGGTGGCTACTTGGTGGATGAGGCTATTGAACCGGCTCGCCCGAGACCGCAGCTCGTGAAATTGTTGGTAGCCAACGCGGTCAGGCCCGTGTTTGTCCAGGAGTGCCTGTGTATAGATAAAGTCTGGCGTAGAGGCAAGCAATTCGTGAATTGGCGAAACGCCTTCGCCGCGCTCACGAGCCGCTTGCGCGCGTTGCTGTGTATAGTCGGCGACGGCCCGCCAATAGGCGGGTCTCTCGGTGTCCTCGGGTGATAGCCCACGTTTAACTGCCAACTCGCTAAAGCCTTCATCGAAGGTAACGTCGTAAAAGCCGGTCTGTGCCTCTTTGAGTGCAGTGTCGAATTCTATGGGTGGTGTTTGTGTTTCGCCGACTTCTAGAGAAGCCAGGTTGTTTCCCATATATAAACATTAGCACCTTATTGCCCTAATGTCAATGTCATGCGATGCGTTCAGGCGAGCTTGTTTTGCTCTAGGTAATGCGTATACCAGCTATATTTTTTGCCGAAGAACGTGGCAATTAACTCAATAGCCAGTTCGGCAGTTTTGCCTTGTACATCTTGTAGTGGATTGTATTCAACAATGTCGATGCCGACAACATTGCAGGTACTGCCGATATACTCGGCGATGGCGGCAATCTCACGGTAGGTGAGGCCTTTTTTGTTAGGCATGCCGGCTCCGGGTGCGTAGAGCTCGTCGATGGCGTCGAGGTCCAGACTGACCCAGATGTTGTTTACACGCTTGGCAAGATCGTCGATCATAGGGAAGAGAGGAGCTAAGCTGTTTTTGAGTAGGTCGAGCATGCTGAAGGTTTGCAGACTCTCGCGCCTGACGAGATCAAGCTCGGCATCGTCAAAATCGCAGCCACCTATATGGAGCAGGTTGTGCTTGTCGATCTTGGTCTGTTGACCGTAGACGTGAGCAAGCTCAGGGGCTCCAAAGCCCATGAGTGAGGCTAGGTGCATGCCATGGACGTTGCCGGTAGGCGTCGTCTTATCGGTGTTCATGTCGCCGTGTGCATCGAAGTAAATAAGCCCGAGGTTGCCCGCAAGACTGACCGATGCACCGGCAACGGCACCGAGGCAGATGGAATGATCACCTCCCAGGACGACTACTCTGCTCCCGGTCTGCATTGTGTTGTCGGTGAGTTTGGCCGTTTCCTCACTGACGCGAACGATTTCGTCAAGGTGGCGTAACTTTGGATTACCTACGGGAAGCGTTTGCCGCTCGTTAACCTTGATGTTGCCTGCATCGCGTACATGCAGACCGGCGCTCTCTAGCTTTCGAACAATATGTTGAAAACGAAATGTGTCGGCCCCCATGCTTACGCCTAGGTTCTCGGCCCCTAGGTCTAACGGAACGCCTATAACGGTGATGTTTTGCTGAGCCATGTACTAAGAGTTTAACACAACGGGGTTACCTTACTTGATAATAAGTTAAAAATATGTTATCATATGTTGATGAATCATCGCTATTCTGCAGAGGTCGGCGGTATATCGGAGCTACCTGCTGGTGATGTACTGCCTATGGCTGACAAGGCTGCTTGTACCCCAAGACTGGGGTGTGGTTTTGTGTCGCGTGAGACTAAGCGAAGCTTGTCTGCCATGCAGGGTGGCGAGTTTATGCTGCTTAGGCATGAGTTTGGCGCAGTCGCACTTACTGGTGCTAGGGCGCACATAAATCTACACCACGAGAAAAGTTATACGCGTCAAGCCAGCAGGAACCAAGTTGGTTTTGGGCAGCTTGTCATAAAGGATGCCGATAGTCGCGAGCGAGTAGAGTATGTAGCTGTTAAGCCCTTGGATACTCCGGGTAGGGCTGCAAGAGAGTTTGGTGCAATGCAGACTGTCAATGAACTGGCAGCAAGAGGTAATCTTTCGCCCGCCTTACGCCCGCTAGGATTTTATAAGGATCGAGAAGATGGACGCGTTTCTTTGTTGACGAAATACGAGCACGATATTCTTACCTTGGATAATATTTTTTGGGACCCCAACTTTACACCATCAGAGCGTCAGTTGCGCGCGGCTATGGGGCATTGTGCAGTAAGCCTAGGTGAGCTGCATAGTAACGGTATTGCACACACCGATGCACAGGTGAAAAATATTGCCGCCGACAATAGAGGCGTGAGATACGTCGATCTTGAGGGGGCACAGGAACTCGTCGCCGCATCCGGCCTGGTCAACCCCGTTGCCGCCAGACATTTGATCGAGATGGATGTTCGTGAATGCCTCGAGTCCTACAACGGCGTAGGTGTTGAGTTTATTGAAGAGAGCTTTACGCCTCCGTATCTCGATATTGTCACGTCTGAAGGCTCATTTGTCCCGCAAGAGGCTGTGCTTGATCCGCAAGAGATCGCCCATATGACATGGTAGCTGTGTATCAGTTGCGGCATACCTATTACATAGCCTTGACTACTCGGTGACCCTTTACTATAGTGAGTGCTGATGAGTTGGCACTGTACTATCGTGAGTGCTAACTCTCTTGTCTAAAGAATAGTAAGAGGAGTATAGCCATGAGTGTTAAAGTACAGCCACTCGCAGAGTACGTAGTTGCCCAGGCCGAAGAGCCGGTTTCCAAGACTGCTAGCGGGATTTATCTACCTGGTGGCGCTGCCGAAAAGCCCAAAGTGGCTAAGGTTGTTGCTGTTGGTAAAGACGTTGCCGATATTAAGACCGGCGATCGTATCCTATACAAAAACGAGTACGAAGCCACTAACGTAAAAGTCGATGGCGAAGAGTACGTTATTGTTTACAAAAAGAATATCGTCGCAACCGTTAACTAGTAGAAGAGGGAATAAACAATGGCTAAGAAAGTATTTTATGATGATGACGCCCGCCGTCGCGTTTTGGCTGGTGCCCAAATTCTATATGACGCAGTAAAGACTACCATGGGGCCAAAGGGTCGCAATGTAGTTATCAGCAAAAGCTTCGGCGCACCAACGGTTACACACGATGGTGTTACCGTGGCTAAGGGTGTGGAGATTGCTGACGTCGACGACGAAACGCTAGGTTACAAAGTGGGCGCAGAGCTGATTAAGCAGGCTGCCTCCAAGATGAATGATGTCGCCGGTGACGGTACGACTACCGTGACAGTCCTGACCTACAATATCCTTAACGAAGCCAACAAACTGATTGCCGCTGGGCACAACCCCATGCTGCTGCGTAAGGGCCTTGAGGCTGCGGCACACGATACAATCGAAAAGCTTGATGGCATGCGTGAAGATATCGCCGCCAACAAGAAGCGTATCGCCGAAGTGGCTACTATTTCTGCTGGCGATACCGAGATTGGTCAACTGATCGCTGATGTTATGGATAAGGTTGGCAGTGATGGTGTGGTCACGGTCGAAGAAGGTCAGGCCCTTGCGCTCGAGAGCGAAGTCGTAGAAGGCTTTACCTTTGACCGTGGCTTTGTTAGCGCCTACATGGTTACCGACACCGCCCGCATGGAGGCGGTTTATGACAAACCAGCCGTCGTGTTGACTGACAAAAAAATTAGTTCCATCCAAGAGTTTTTGCCACTGCTCGAAAAGTTGGCTGCCGCTGGGAAGAAAGACCTAGTGATCATTGCCGAAGATCTCGAGGGCGAGGCACTGGCTACGCTTGTTCTAAACCGCCTGAAAGGTGTGTTTAACACGGTTGCCGTTAAGGCTCCTTCATTTGGCGACCGTCGCAAGGAAATCCTGGAAGACATCGCCACACTCACTGGTGCAACCGTTATTAGCGAGGATCAAGGCTACAACTTTGAGAACGCCGAACTTAGCATGGTTGGTTCAGCTCGCAAGGTAATTGTTGGCAAGGATGAGACTACCATTATTGAGGGGGCGGGTTCGGTTGCTGACGTGCAAGCGCGTATTAAGCTGATTGGCGCGCAGATTGATGCTGCCAATAGCGAGTACGACCGCGAACAGCTAGAGAAACGTCGTGCTGCATTGAGCGGCAAGGTTGCTGTCATCAAGGTTGGCGGTGCTACCGAGACCGAAATCGAAGAGAAGAAGTTCCGCGTAGATGACGCTGTTGCCGCCGTTAAGGCCGCACTGGACGAAGGCATCGTTCCTGGCGGTGGCGTAACGCTGGTTAATCTTTCGAGCACCATCACTACTACGAATGACGACGATGCCGCAATCGCTGCCGGCAAGATGCTCCTGAAAAACGCATTACAACAGCCGTTCCGTATCCTGATGGGCAATGCTGGCCTGAACGCCGACGAGTGGCTGCCGCAGGTAAAGGCTTCTAAGCCAGGTCACGGTGTGAACGTCAATGACCCAAGCAAGCTTGTCGACATGAAAGCCGCTGGTGTGGTTGACCCTGCCCGTGTGACCAAAGAGGCGTTATTGAACGCCGTATCAATTGCCGGTACCAGCATGACCATGGGTGCCTTGGTCGTAGAGGTTCCCGCAGCAAAAGATGCTCCAGCTATGCCTGATATGGGTGGCATGGGCATGATGTAGCCCTCCGGCTATATCGATTCACCCAAAACAGGGGCTGGACAATTGTCCAGCCCCTGTTCGTGTCTACCCGAGTGCAATAAATGGTAGATAATTGGAGTCACTGCCATACGACGTCGGGTCGAAACTCGCTGGTGGCGAGCCAGCGTTGGCGTAAAAGGCTCGCCGGTGGTTTGGCTTATTGTAGCCTGTGTAGAGTAGCGCCGTATTGGCTACGACATTATACGGAATATAGGGCGCAGAACTGTATCCTACGCAGAACGGTGATGCATATACAAAACGGTCGGCCGTTTGGGCTGGAATGGGCGTCGAAAAGGTGCCGATCCGCCACCCGGTGGTTGCCCATAACGTGTCGTCGGTAGGCGTGCTGGCAACGAGGTTCCCGCTGTCATCATAAACGCAGAAACAATTGCCCCCGCCGGCCCCAAGTGTACCGGCATCGGTTACGACAGTTGCTGCCACGCCTATGGCTTTGCCTGCCGGTATAAATATTCGAGCGAAATAAAAACCACCCATGGTTGATTTGTCTTTGGCGGCTTCTATGCCGGTAGATGCCGTAAAGAAGCCGTATTCCTGGATTGGGTAGTAAGGATCGCCGAATGTTGGCAGTTGTGTATGCGGGACTCGTGCGTTGCTGTCTAGCCCAGCAACACCACTGGCGCTGCCGACGGACGACGAGCTAACTTTCCCCGCTAAATCGGTAGTCAGGTTTTGGATTTTAGCCTGGGGAAGGGCCGCATCGTTTACTTGTGTGGAACCGACTGCGCCTGCACTGATTGTGCCATCGGCGGCATGTGAAACCAGGAGGTAGTTGTTGAGAATTGACCCCCAATTGCCATCATCAGATCCAGGTACAGGTAAACGTGCTGTCATATATACGTAGGCCCCGCATGCTTATACTTTTATAGTAGCACACGGGGCGCTTGCCTTTAGGGTGCGCCTCTTTAGCTTGCTCGTTGTGGCTTGTTGCCACCGTAAACACCACCACCGTATCCATAGCGGGAGGTCTGGTTTTGCAAGGGGCTCTTTTTGCCTAAGAGCTGCAAGATTGCGCCAAAGCCAAAGACTGTGGCTGCGCCAAAGCCAAGTGTTGCTAGGAACTCTTTGCGCGTCATTTCTTTTTGCATGAGATCAGTAATTTTCTGCATAACTTTCTCTCTTTTTATTTTTTAATGCTTAAGCGTATTGTAATCTAGATTGTCGAGCGGTGTCAACTCATTCGGTTTGCTGTATCTGGCGAATAATTGGACGGCGTGCAGGTCGGCTAAATTCTTGGACGTACTTGCGAGGCC
Organism: uncultured bacterium; assembly: GCA_963815935.1. Lineage (GTDB taxonomy): Bacteria > Patescibacteriota > Saccharimonadia > Saccharimonadales > UBA4665 > JARIHD01. The sequence continues at coordinate 14,755 of CAWFIL010000008.1, read as the reverse complement.
TATTGGGGGCAGGAGTGGCTCGGGTTGACATAGTAGTCTGCTCGGATGCTGACATAGGGCGGTTAATGGCGGGCACAGATGGCTCGAGCGTAATTTTTGTCTGAAGTAGTGAGGCCTGTGCTTGGCTAAACTTGGCTAAACGTTCGGCTCTTACTTCTGCATCGCGGGCGAGCAGATCCAGAACTTTTTTGGGTTTGTGATGGCGGCGGTTGATAAACCAGATGGCAATAATACTTGCGTCGTACATGACAATGATGGGGCCGCTCAAGATTGTCTGATTGCGTATGTCAGGTGAGGGGCTAATAACTGCACCGAGAATGAATGCAATAAGGATCACCCATCGTTGCATTTTTAGGAGCTTCTTGGGCTTTAGGCGACGGATGCGGTTGATAAATAAGAGGACTAAGGGAATCTGGAATAGCAGGGCGGAGCCGAGAAGGTACACCATGACAAACGCCAGATATGACTGAATGCTAATTAGTGCCTTAATTTGCGTGGTCGAAAAGCCCTGTAATAGAAAATGAAGTCCGGCAGGTAGGCCAATGAAGTATCCAAACGAAATACCTACACAGGCCAAGACGCCCGACCAAATACTGAACCATGCCATGAAGCGCATAGTTTGTTTTTTGACTAGTGGTTCCAGGTAACGGAGTATCTGATATACGATAACAGGTATGCTCATGGCGATACCGGTATACATACACAACCGGAACGCAAAATCGAATCCACCTCCTGGCGAGGTGTAGATAAACTGTTGTCCGGCCGCTGGTTTTAGCAGGGCACTGGTCAACTGTTTCTGGATTGATACTGCAAGCCCACCGAAAACACCAATCGAAACGGCTATATAAAATAGCCGTTTCCGCAACTCATAGATATGTTCAATAAACGGGAGCTTTTCGGGCTCCTGAAATTGCTTACGAAGCTGAGTCGGATCGTGCCTTCTCGCTGGTTTGCTTTTGGTCTTTTTCATTGCCACCTTCACTCAAACCTTTCCGAAGTTCACGAACAGATGAACCTGCGCTGCGTGCAAGTTCGGGCAATTTTTTGCCTCCAAACAGCAAGAGCACAATTAGAAAGATAAGCAAAAGTTCTGGTGCGCCAAGATTTAGAAATCCCATTTGGCTAAACATATGACCCTCACTTTATTATCACTAATAACCTTCATCATGATATCATAAGCGTGATCAGTAATGTAAAGATTCCTCCTTCATGAAATACACATCTCTTTATTTTGGACAAGCGTACGGCGAAGGCGCCTATGGAAACAGTACATATTCGTGTACGACACAGCAGCAGCAAGATGGAACCTGCACGACGGCAGCAGCAACTACTTCGGGTGGCAGTTCATCGGGCCTAACCAACACAGGTATTGCCGTGGCGGCTATCGTTACGCTGGCTTGTCTGATCATCTTTGTGAGCCTGGTGGTGCGCATATGGCGCAGGAAACCGGCCCTACAGCAAGTCGAAGTGATTACTAACGAAGAAGAACGGTCGGACCAGGCGTCTGACCAACAATAGCCTACTGGAATAAGACGTTATTTGCGGCATTATTGGCTAGCCAGAGCAGTGCGAGGCTGGCTATAAGTAGGCAAACTAATACAACAAATCGTGTTTTTTCGCTCACTGTATACTCTCCAGTTTAGCAACGACCACAAGACGGTTTTTGGGCAGCCACAGGGGGGTGCAGGTGTAAATCGTGAGTATTGGATCCTTGGTAGGGTCTTCCACGGATATCTCGTCAGGGCCGACTACCTTTGTTTTGGTAACGGTGTATAGGTAGCGCTTTTGCTGCCACCATACCGCGATACTGTCTCCGGTGTGGACTTTGTCGAGGTTGTATAACGTTCCGCGTGGGTTGCTATAGGTAAGACGATGGCCAACGATCACGGTGTTGCTGCCCTTGTCGGGAGTACTACTCTTAGGGCGTCGCCACAAACCCTTGCGCAATGTTTTCATAGTTGGCCCTTCGTTGATGACTTGGTCAAAGAGCATACTAGGTACGACCAACCGGTTTTCTTGGGGTCTCGCGTCAGGCTTGCTGCTGAGCTTATGGGTTATCTGTGCGGTCATCTGCTGCACCTGATGACCCTTGCGTTGCTGTACCCAAAAACTTACCTTTGGCACCAAGGGTAGCAAAATAATATAGCCATTTATGAGAACGATGGCTGCAAGGAGCAAGGTATTAACACGTGCGAGCTTCACGTGCTTGGGCATGCTAACGAAACCTCGGCTGTGCTATACAGCAGCAGCGTCGTTGTGGGTAAAGTAGTTAATTTCGTTGACGATGTCGAGTAGGGCCTGTGCTCGCACTTTTTCATCAGTGATCTGCATGGCTGCCTCGTAGGCCGCCTTTACAAGCGCCGAGTTGTCGGACGCCTGAATCATCATCATGGTTGTGCGGAATTTTTCTTCTGGAGTTTGTTCTAGGTGGCCAACGAGCGGTGTGAGCTGTTGCAGCGCCTGTTGCTTGATATCTAGTAGATCGTCAGTTTGCGGGGCGACTACAGGGGTGGTGGCCGTGGCCACGACAGGAGTGGATGGTGCAACCACTGCTGCTGGTTCTTCGGCAGCAACGGGAGCACTTGGCGCCACTGGTGTTGCGCTGGTAGTGGCGCCGGTGGAACCGTCCATGTAGTCGCCAGCGTCAGTGTCAGTTGTTATAGCGGCTGCGCCCATGGCTTGGTCGTCAGCTGTTAGTGCACCATCGGTTGCCTGTTGGTCGGCGTCGAGGTGCTGAGATTGGTCATCGTGCCCGAACATAAGTTCCCCCCACATTATTGCTATTTAGACTATACTATATGTCACTAACATAATAGCACAAGGAGTGTGGACCCTATGCTAGATGATTTAAAGCTTATCCACGAGAGGGATGCCCAAGACACGCTTGGTGTGGCTGCTGGCCAGTGGCAACAACTAGAACATCCCCTTGTCTTGAGCGGTGGCAAACAGTTCGGTCGCGTACACAATGTCGTATATGCGGCAATGGGTGGATCTGCGTTGGGGATATTGCTGAGTACTGTATGGCCCAAGATTGATGTGCCTCTAGAGATCGTTCGTGACTACGATCTTCCAAGCTACGTCGATGCGAAGACTCTTGTCGTCGTCGCTAGTTACTCTGGCAATACCGAAGAAACACTCAGTGCCCTGGAGCAGGCCGAAGCTAAAGGCGCCCAAATTGCCGTAATAACTGGTGGTGGTAAGCTGCAACAAGTCGCCCAGGAGAAGGGCTACTCGCTTGTTTTGCTGCCAAGAATGACACTACCACGTTGTGCGACATTTTATAACTTTCGGGCGGCACTAGAAGTGTTTGTTACTACAGGTTTACTGAAACATCATGACTTTGAGCCCGAGCTTTCTAGCGTGACGCCGTTCCTTAGAGAAGCTATTGCTGCGTGGCTGCCCGATGTGCCTACGGCTAACAATCCCGCCAAACAGTTAGCGCAAGAACTGATCGGTAAGTCGATCGTTATGTATAGTGGCCCCAAAATGTATCCAGCCGCATATAAGTGGAAACTCAACTTCAATGAAAACGCCAAACAGCTGGCTTGGATCAACCAATTGCCAGAGTTCAGCCACAACGAGATGATGGGGTGGACTAAACAGCCAACTGATAAGCCCTATGTAGTGATTGAATTGCATAGCGGCCTGGAGCACCCACGCATCCAGAGGCGGCTAGAGGTCGGGGCTCGTTTACTCTCTGGCTTGTGTCCCGAGGCGCACATCATAGACGTAGAGGGCGATAATGTGGTAAAGCAAATGATGTGGAGTATCGTCTATGGCGACTTCGTAAGCTTGTATCTTGCCATACTTAACGGTCTAAATCCTATGCCGCTCGAGATGGTCGATAAGCTAAAGCAAGCCCTTAGTGAGTGATATGCTAGGGACACAACTAACTGCTACAGAGAGGTGAACGTATATGTTACAGCTGAAAACGGACTATGCAGGCATAGAATCCGAGGACGCCCTGAGCAACTTGGAGGAATACACAACCCATATAAAGCAAGTGCGACAGGGCAACCTATACGATGCGCCGGAGAGCTCGATTAAATTGTCCGAAGACAACGAGTTGCTCGCCCGTATAGAAACCATAGCATCCCAGAAGGTCACGCCTACACTGCGCTACAGCATTGTGGTTGGCATTGGTGGCTCCAACTTGGGTACTAAAGCAGTCTACGACGCCCTCCTTGGTCAGCGGGACATACTCGATCCGCACCGTTTTCCTAAAATGCTCTTTGCTGAGACGGCCGATCCTGAATGGTTGGTGCAGATCAGGGAACTATTGAGTACAATCTCTGATCCCGAGGAAGTCCTGGTAACGCTCATCAGTAAGTCTGGCGGCACCACTGAAACTGTCGTCAACTTCGAGATTATTATGCAAGCGCTTAAGGTCGATCGTGAACAGGCGATTGCTCGAGTAGTTGCCATCACTGACGAGGGCTCAAAGCTTTGGGAGGTAGCTACGGCTAGCGGTATCACTTGCTTGGCGATTCCCGCGCCAGTAGGCGGCCGCTACTCTGTGCTATCGGCCGTCGGCCTACTGCCGCTGCTTAGTGTTGGGGTAGATATTAAGCAGCTGCGACAAGGCGCTTCCGCCATGCTTGACGTGTGTTTGGGGGAGAATAATATAGCCGCCAGGTCTGCCTCGGTGCTTGCTGCACAACTCAGTAACGGCTACAGCATAAACGATAACTTTTTCTTTCACCCAGAACTTGAGTCGCTTGGTAAATGGTATCGCCAGCTTATGGGGGAGAGCATCGGCAAAGAGAAGGCACTCGATGGGCAGACGGTGCATGCAGGTATTACGCCAACGGTGTCACTTGGCTCAACCGACCTCCACTCGGTGGGCCAGTTGTATCTGGGTGGACCAAAGGACAAGCTAACGACATTTGTTTCGAGCCAACGCTCGGCAAGTATTGTTGTGCCGACCGACCGGCTGCTACCAGAGTTGGTGCCTATGGTTAATGGCAAGTCGGCTAGTGATGTCATGGCTGCTATACTTGAGGGTGTACAGCTCGCCTACCAGAAGGCCGGGCTCCCGTATATGGAAGTAGTTCTTGACGCTGTTGACGAACAATCGCTCGGTGCCTTCTTGCAGTTTAAGATGCTAGAGATGATGTATCTTGGGAGGCTACTGTATGTTAATAGCTTTGATCAGCCAAACGTTGAGTCGTATAAAATCGAAACCAAACGGTTATTAGAGGCCTAGACTCTAGTCGCGAAAGGAAGTATATGGAAGACGAAGTACCAGCTTTTAATCCCTCAACATTTAGTACGGCGGCATACGTCAGAAAAGTGGAAAAACCATGGGGGTATGAACTGCATTGGGTACCCGAAACCGCGCCATATATGGGCAAACTTATCCACGTGGACGAAGGTGCTCGCCTGAGTCTGCAGGTGCACGACAAAAAACAGGAGAGCTGGTTTATCGTGAACGGACGCGGTGCGGTCATATGGGAAGATGAAACAGGAGAGTTAGTCGAGACCGAGCTACGGCCAGGTGTTGGCTACACAACACAGATCGGCCAAAAGCATCGGCTTAAAGGACTGACTGACTGCGACATTATTGAGGTATCTACCCCTGAGGCGGGTACGACCTGGCGACTGGCTGACGATTACGCCCGAAGCCACCAGACCCCCAAAGGACGTGATGCTGAATATGCCAAAAATGCTCAAATCGAAACTGACTCTAAGTAATCTGGAGCAATTCTCTTCAGCAAGCTTGCAGTACAGGGGTGATATTATATTGCTATGCGAATTCTAATTGTTGAGGATGAAGTAAAAATTGCCAAGAGCCTAGAAAAAGGCTTGAGCTCTGAGGGCTATGTTGTTGACGTTGCCTTTGATAGCGACACAGCCGAGACGTTGGCTGCTGCCAATACTTATGACCTGATGTTGCTAGACTGGATGATCCCCGGTAAGCGTGATGGCCCGGGGCTGGTGCAGCTGTGGCGTGAGGCGGGTGAGCAAGCGCCAATCCTGATACTCACGGCGCGGACTAGTATTGGTGACCGTGTGGTTGGCCTGGACGCTGGGGCGGACGACTACTTACCTAAACCGTTCTCGTTTGACGAGTTGTTGGCTCGTGTACGCGCTTTGTTGCGCCGTCCTCGTGCACATGGCGGTAATATCCTCAAGACAGATGGCTTGCTACTTGATGTAGTTGCCAAGACGGTCGAGTGCCATGGTAAGCCAGTGCATTTGACTGCGAAAGAGTTCCAGCTAGTTGAGTATTTACTGCGCCACAAGGGCGAGGTTGTTAGCAAGGACCAATTACTTGATCACGTGTGGGCGGACGAAGAACGTGTTCAGCACAATACGGTAGAGACATTCGTTGCCAATGTGCGCAAAAAAATTGGTACGGCCAAACCTATAATCCATACTGTTCGAGGCTATGGTTACAAGGTGGACTGACCGTCTAAATATGTTCCGCTCGGCGCGGTTAAAATTGACGCTTTTCTACCTAGGGATCATCGTTTTATTCAACTTGGCAGTAACGTTGAGTGTCCGTGTATACGCTGAACATGAATTTTTGCGCTCTAACTCAATACAGCGGAGTGAAGTGCGCGAATGGGTGGTGCGCTTTTTCGGTACCCCCAGCCGTAACCCCAAAGAGACGATCGCCGATATCCAGGCTAGCCAAGCACAGGTCGTTCGCCAACACCTAAATGACGGGCTTTTGGTTATTAACCTATGTGCGTTGGCGCTTGGCGGTCTGTTGAGCTATTGGTTTGCGGGTCGAACCCTGAGCCCCATACAAGAGGCCCATGAAGCGCAGGCTAGATTTACGGCCGACGCCAGCCATGAGTTGCGGACGCCCCTAGCCAATATGCGCCTCGAGAACGAGGTTTTCTTGCGACAAAAACAATTTACTGAGGCCGATGCACGCGAGCAGCTGGTCAGTAATCTTGAGGAGGTCCAGCGCCTCGAGCGCCTATCGAGTAATCTTCTGGCGCTCCACCAGTATGGGGAGGCCTCGTTGACCCGGTCTCAACTGTCGATTAGAGACGTTGTTGATGCCGCTGTAACGCCCTTTCGGGTGTCAGCCGACGCCAAGATGATGCGGGTAGAAGTTAGGGTTACGCAGGGAAGGGTGACGGGCCATCGCGATAGTCTGATCCAACTCCTGGACATATTGCTCGACAATGCCTTGAAGTATGGGCTTAGGGGCCATGAAGTGGTGGTCGAAGGACAAAAGCGCGGATCGGTGTATGCCCTTTTGGTAAAAGATAAGGGTCCGGGTATAGCGCCGCACGACCTGCCACGTATTTTTGATCGGCTGTATCGTGGCGACAAGGCACGGTCTAACCAGATATCCGGCTACGGTTTAGGCTTGGCGTTAGCGAAAGAGATTGCTGTCGCCAACAGGGCGACGCTTATCGCCCGAAATAACAGGGAGGGCGGTGCCTGTTTTGAGCTTGGCCTAGAGCTTGCAGTATAATAGACATATGAGGCGGCCTTATATATCCGCCCGCGTCAAGTTGGGCTTGGCGTTGGGAGTATCCAGTTTGGCCAGTGTTGGCCTGTATCTCATGGGCGCATGGAGCAACCACGACTATGCTTTTAGTTATTTGCCCTGGAATTTGATGCTGGCTTGGGTGTCTTTGTTCATCACCCTGTGGTTGGAGCATGTTATCCACCGTAAACTGTGGTCGAGCTGGTTCGCTCTGGCTATCACTGGCCTGTGGTTGGTGCTCCTGCCGAACGCCTTCTACATGATCAGCGATTTTGTACATATCCAGGATGTGAGTCGTGTAGACCTGTTATACGATGTCGTGATGTTCGCGTCATTTATATTCAATGGCGTTTTCTTGGGGCTCATTAGCCTCTATCTTGTGCATTGGGAGCTGGCAAAGCGGCTCAGGAGGCGAACGGCCACAACCTTTATAGGGATTATTATTTTGTCGTGCAGCTTTGCAATTTATATCGGTAGGGAGCTTCGGTGGAATACCTGGGATATCCTGACCAACCCATCGTCGGTATTGTTTGACGTGTCCGATCGTGTGTTGAACCCTCGCGAGCATCCCAAGGCATTTACTACGACGATCAGCTTTTTTGTGGTGCTTAGTAGCATGTACTTGGTGCTCTGGCATATCGCCAAAGTCGCCCGCCAGCAACGCGAAAGCTAACCTCTTTCCAAGGCCCGGCCTTGGAAAACTCCGTATCTGTTATAATTGATGAGTTATGCAATCAATACAATCAACGCTCGCGAGCGTAATACGGGATTTGTACAGTGTCGACGTACAGCCCGAACTTACGCGCCCAGACGAACAGTTTGGTGACTATGCTACTAATGTCGCTATGCAACTTGCCGGACGTCTGCGCCGTAGCCCTCGTGACGTTGCCGAAGAATTGGTTGTCGCTCTCAAAGAGAAGCTGGGTGACGATGTTGCCGATGTGACCATTGCTGGACCTGGCTTTATCAACTTAATGCTGAGTGACGCTACGCTTGGCCGGCAGGCGGCTGATGCTCCAACCACAAAGCCCGATACTTACAAGGGGCAAGTGGTTGTTACTGAGTACTCCGATCCAAATCCGTTCAAGATTTTGCATGCTGGCCACCTGTATACCAGCGTTGTCGGCTATGCTATCGGTAGCCTATTACAGGCTGCTGGCGGCGAGATCCATCGCGTTAACTTTGGCGGCGATGTGGGCTTGCACGTTGGTAAGACCATGTGGGCCATGCTCAAAGACCTAGGCGGCGAATACCCCGAAAAGCTGGCTGCAATGCCAGAAGAGGAACGAGCGGTTTGGATGGCTGGCTGCTACGTGGCAGGCAACAATGCCTATGATGAGGACGAGACTGCCAAGGAAGAAATCGTCGCTTTGAACAAAAAGGTATATCAGCTACACGAGACCGACGATCGTGACTCGGCTTTTGCACAACTTTACTGGACGTGTCGCAGCTGGAGCTACGAAGCCTTTGATGCTTTCTACGCTCGTATTGGTACACCATTTGAGAAGTACTACCCAGAGAGCATCTGTGCGCCTATCGGTATCAAGACCGTCCGCGAGCACATTAAGCCGGGTATCTACGAAGAGAGCGACGGTGCGATTGTATTCAGGGGTGAGCCGTATGGCCTGCACACCCGCGTGTTTATCAATTCGCAGGGTATTCCAACCTACGAAGCTAAAGACGTCGGCCTGATCATGCTCAAGAAGCAAGATTACAATTTTGATCGTTCGGTAGTGATTACCGACAACGGCCAAGAGCAGTACATGGCGGTCGTGCTCAAGAGTATCGAGCAATTTGCGCCAGATCTCGTACGGGCAACAACCCACCTAACGCACGGTGTGCTCAAGATGAAGGGTGGCGTCAAGATGAGCTCACGTAAGGGGAATATCCTGCGCGCTGGTGACGTACTCGATGCCGCGGCCGCAGCCAGTAGGCAGGCTACTACTGATCGCGAGGATGAGCGAGCTGTACTGGGTGCTGTCAAATACGCCTTCCTTAAACAGCGTATTGGACCGGATATTATTTATGACCCGGAAGAGTCAGTCAGCCTTGAGGGTAACTCCGGGCCGTACCTGCAGTATGCACACGCCCGTGCCTGCAGTATCTTGAGTAAGAGCAGCGAGCCTCAGATTGAAAACTTTGCGGATTTGCAGGCGAGCGAGCGTTCGCTGGCACGCAAGGTTAGCGAATACCCCGAAGTTGTTCAAAAGGCAGTAGAAGAGCTTATGCCGCACTATGTGTGCACATATTTGTACGAACTAGCCCAGAACTTTAACCGTTTTTACGAGCATAACCGTGTGGTAGGTGACGAGCGTGAGTCGATTCGCATCAAGTTGGTAGCCCTGTATGCCGCCGTCCTTAAGGATGGCCTTGAGACACTTGGCATTGCCGCACCAGAGCGCATGTAGCGTATATCTATAAATAATTGGGTGGGGAGAAATGTATGCCAACAGCCAAAAAATCTACCGTAAAGCTAACCCCCATGCAGCGCGCCGAGAAGGCCGAAGCCCGCGCTAAACGCGCCGAAGCAGCGGCCCAGCGGCTCCGTCAGGAATCAATTGTGTCCAAGCAATTCAGCGGTTTTGTCAGCTTTTTGCGCGAGCAGAGTGTTGTGGGGCTGGCTATTGGTCTTGTACTTGGTACACAGGCCAAAGTGCTGGTTGACCAACTTGTTGTTAGTTTCTTAAACCCGCTAACTGGGCTGCTATTACCGGGTGAGGGTACCCTAAAGCAAAAGACATTCGACGTAACAATCAATGGCAAAACGGCTATCTTTGGCTGGGGCGCCTTTGTAAGCAGCTTGCTGACCTTTGTGATTGTGGCCGCAATTGTGTACTACGTATTTAAGGGTTTGCGTCTTGATAAACTAGATAAGAAAAAGGAAAGCTAAATGAAAATGTCTGACGAGGAGTGGCGCCAGAAATTGACTCCTGAACAATTCCATGTGCTGCGCGAGAAGGGGACTGAAGCACCGTTTACCGGTAAACTCTTGTACAACGATAGCCATGGTTCATATACTTGTGCCGCGTGTGGCAACGTACTGTTTGACTCGGGTACCAAGTTTGCTGCCGACTGCGGCTGGCCAAGCTTCTACGATGCCAAGCCGGGTTCGGTGGTCTTTCACGAAGACAATACGTTAGGTATGTCTCGTACTGAAGTGACTTGTGCCAAATGTGGCGGCCATCTGGGTCATGTCTTTGACGATGCGCCCAATCAACCAACCGGGCAGCGCTTTTGCATCAACTCGGCAGCTCTGCAGTTTTTGCCTAAAGATGCGGCAAAGTAATACCTGTTATAATGCCCTCATATGATTGACAAGCATGCCATTCCCACCAAGTTGTTTTGGGTCGACTTGGAAATGACGGGACTCTCGCCCACCGAAGATGTAATCTTGGAGGTCGCTGCCGAGATAACCGACTTCGATTTTAAGACACTTGCTTCCTATGAAGCCCGGGTACACCATCCCAAGGAATTAGTAATCAACCGTATGCAGAAGAACATCTGGTGGAAAAATTATCCAGAGAACCGCGATGAATTTGTTCAAAAGCTCGACGAAGGTAAGCCCTTGCGCCAAGTTGAACAAGAACTTATTGCTTTGCTTCAAAAGCATTTTGGCAATGAGCCAGCAATCTTGGCGGGCAACTCCATACACAACGATCGTAACTTTATGAAGTACTGGTGGCCAGAGCTAGATCTCAAGATGCACTACCGTATGCTCGACGTAAGCACACTCAAGGTGTTTATGCAGGGCAAGTACGGCGTGGAGTTCGAGAAGAAAGAGATCCACCGCGCTTTTGATGACATCCAGGCCTCGATTGCCGAGTGGCAGTACTACATCGAATGGCTTCGCCGCCAGGGTGAGTAGCCTCCATGGTTAGGGCGGTTATTTTTGATTCCGACGGCACGCTACTCGATAGCTTTGAGGCTATAGTCGGCGCATATGAGCACGTGGCTGGCGTTTTTGGCTATACGCCTCCAACGGCCGCAATGGTACGGGAACAACTGCGCCATGCACCACCACTGCCCGCAATTCTGAAAAGCTTTTTCCCGAACGAAGACGTCGAGGAATTACTGCGGGCCAATAACGAATATATTATTAGTCGTTTCAATGATAGCGTGCGACGTTTTGAGGGGTTGGACACTAGCCTCCAGCGTTTGCGGGAGTTGGGTTTTAAATTGGCAGTGGTAACAGGCGGCAACCACAAGATACAGCAAGTACTTGAAGCCCACGGGATTGCACAATATTTTATGAGCGTGGTGCATTGCGAGCGTGTGGTCAAATCCAAGCCCGATCCAGAAGGCTTTGTACTGGCACTGGAGGAATGCGGCGTTTTGCCACATGAGGCGATAATGGTAGGGGACAGCCCAACGGACATTATGGCGGGCAAGAACGGCCAGGCGGCTGCTACGATCGGCGTAACACATGGCAACGCTAGCAGGGAAGACCTGGTTGCAGCTGATGCAGATTATATCGTCGACTCGTTGCCCGAACTATGCGATTTGATTGAGCGGCAGTTCGCCGAGGACTAGTTATCTTTACACAATCTGTAATTGATACTATAATATAAATCTTTCACTCGAACCTTGGGTGGAGTTTATATTTTTTATGAAGACTATTATTTTTGACCTAGATGGTACGCTCCTCGACGTCCGTGAGGGTTTTTACTGGCAGTTCCAGGAATTAACTCGTCACTACGACGGCGCCCCGATCGCCCGGGAGATGATCGCTGCTTCGGCACACGGTACAACAGAGCAGATTGTTCGTACTCTGGTGCGTAATACCAAAGTGCCTTTCGACGACATATTGCGCCACCATCATGCAATTCGCCTCGAGTCTTATGATCGCTTCCTTAAGCTATACGATGGTGTAGACGAACTATTGCCTATCCTCAAACGCATGGGCTGGCAAGTTGCTGCGCTTACCTCGGGCAACGCACTGACGGTATCTTGCCTGGACCGTACCGGCATCCGCCAGCACTTTGATAGCATTGTCACTGCCGACCACGTGAAGAACCCCAAACCACACCCCGAGGGTATAGATATAATCCTCGCACAGCTTAAGAGTGACCCGGAAGAGGCTGTTGTGGTGGGCGATACAGTTGTTGACATTCTGGTTGGCAAAAACGGTGGCGTAAGCAAGACGATTGGTATTTCGCACGGTTTTGGCAACCTGGATGCACTGTACGCAGCGGGCGCTGACCACGTTGTGCACAATATCCCATCGATTTTGGATGTGATAGAGTAATTTTATGATCTCGCACAAAGAAGTCGAAGAGTATTTGCTCAGTATGCCAAACAGTCGTTTGGACTATCCATTTGGTGAAGGCGTCGCGGTATACAAGACTGGCGACGACAAAATGTTCGCGTTGGTGCAAGAAAAAAGTGAGCCAGTACGCATTAGTTTGAAATGTGACCCGCTGCTTGCTAAGACGCTCCGCGAGAAATACGAGAGTGTTATGGCGGGCTACCATCTAAACAAAAAGCACTGGAATACGATAATTCTCAGCGGGCAGTTGAGCTGGGAAGAGATACAAGACCTCATCCGCCATTCGTACAATCTAGTAACCGGGCTTTAGGTCCGGTTTGTTTATTGTGAGGCTGCGTTGATGCGGTCTTGCGTGTAGGGGATCTGTGCTATGAGTAGCTGCGTCTGCCCGTAGAACGTGCTGGTCAGGTCACTCTCGGTCTTGTTGGCGGCTACACTGTTTAGTTGTTTGAGCGACTTAGCGTAATCTTGCAATTGCGACTGAATCAGCTGCGAGAAAACTAGGTCAAATGTGCTGGTTGTCTTGGCGCTAGCTAACTGCTGGTCGGTGGTCGCGTTTTGCTTAAGGGATAATTGCTTGGTGTCTACCTTTACACCATTGGCAGCCAAAAAGTCGAGGTCTTTCTTTTGCTGGGTGGTCATAGAGAGTTGGATTGTGACCGCTAGGTTCTTGGTAGTCTGCTGGGTGGCCGACGCTGTGGCTTGCTGGGATATGCGAACCAGTTCATTCTCGGTTTGTGCCAGGCCGATCAGGTCGGTCTTGCTAAGAGTCTTGCCCCCGACGGCATTCAGGATCACCGTTAGAATGATCATGAACAGAAAAGCACCGCCAATAATAACGGCAAGCGTCAAAACGAAATTATTGCCCCCAAAACCAATTTTCTTCTTTGGTGGCTTACTTGGATTGAGAATAAATTCGTATGGGCTGCCTGGTTGTGGCGCCTGGTACTGCTGATACGGATCCATGCGTGTATTTAACCACAACGTTGCTTATGTTTCCATGGCTGACTGTATATCTGTCAAACAGGGGTGCTTTAGAGTACAATATTAGGAGATGGATGCAGTTGAGGATATCAAGCAGCGGTTGAGTATCGAGGAAGTCATTAGTGACTATGTCGAACTTAAGCGTGCTGGCCGCAACTGGAAGGGTCTGAGCCCCTTTAGTAGCGAACGTTCGCCTAGCTTTATGGTTAGCCCCGAAAAGCAAATTTGGCACGACTTTAGCTCGGGCAAGGGCGGCAATATGTTCAGCTTTGTCATGGAGATGGAGGGCTTGGATTTTCGCGGCGCGCTGGAACTACTCGCCCGCAAGGCTGGCGTAGATTTGGAGCAGTACCGCGGTAGCGCCTCGAGCGGCCGTGGTAAAGAAAAAGAACGCTTGTACGAAATACTGGAGTTGGCCACAAAATTTTATCAGGCCCACCTCAAGAATAATCGTGGGGCACTCGAATATGTGTTCACTAAGCGCAAGTTTACCAAGGACACGGTGCTCGAGTGGCGTTTAGGCTATAGCCCCAACAACGGGACGGCGTTGGTCAACTTTTTGAAGGCCAAAAAATTTACCGATAGCGAAATCAAGTCGGCAGGTCTAAGCGCCCAGCGCTACCGTGGTGTGGGTGACATGTTCCGTGGACGCATCATGATCCCGCTGGCCGATGCTCAGGGTAGGGTGATCGGTTTTACGGCTCGTATCTTGGCTGACGACCCCAACGCGCCAAAGTACATCAATACGCCGCAGACGTTGCTATATGACAAGTCGTGGCATGTGTTTGGCTTGCATCTTGCAAAGGAAGCTATTCGCAAAAGCGGCTTTGTAGTAATCGCCGAGGGCAACCTTGACGTCATAAGCAGCCACCAGGCACAAGTGCGGCAAGTTGTGGCCACGGCGGGTACGGCTCTGACCGAACCGCACCTAAAAGCGCTTAGCCGGTTCACGGGTGACATACGTTTGAGCTTTGACGCCGACAAGGCTGGCATCAACGCAACCGAGCGGGCTATACCTATTGCTAGCAAAGTGAACGATGACCTTAAGTACA
>CAWFIL010000007.1:0-24703 GCA_963815935.1 uncultured bacterium | reverse complement strand
TATAAAAATGAAAGATAACTCCTTGGGAGCCCACTTCGAACACACCGTTTTAATAACCGACGACGGTGCCGAAATCCTCACCACTGTTTAGAATTCTGTTAAACTCAGAACCATGAGGAGGCATAAGCGGAACGCATCCGGCTTTGTTCAACATCTCATATTGGTGGCACTAGCTATTTTTGTACTAACCGCCGTAGCTTTCGTCGGCTTGAATGTCGTCAGCCATCATAAAGTTACTGATATAAAGACAACCAACTCAGAAGCCGACTATACTCCGGGACAACTGATTGTAGTTTTTAAAGACGGTGTCACCGCGCAGCAGGCACTCAATCTTATTGCCTCTTACAAACAGCTTATTGTTGAAGACCCAGAGTACACTAATGATGATTTTACCCCAAAATCATACAGGGCAATCAAAGCGGATCAGTTCGACACAATCGCAAGCAAGCTAAAAAACTACCCGGAGGTTGCGGCCTTTATCGACGATAGCTCAGACGGTGGTAGTAGGGCCGGCAAAGGCGAAAAATGGGTCAAAGTCACATGGCAACAAAATGTACTTTATTCCAGGATGAAAACCATTCTGGCTGCATCCGGCCTTGGTTTATCCAATCAGGGGGAAAATGTCATTCGTGACTTATTCATCACAGCTCCTATTGGCCAGGAGAGCTACTATGTAAATAAACTTCAGCAATCGTCTATTGTACAGAGCGCTAGCAGGCTGGGTCGGCTGATGTTGCAGTAGTTTCTATCCGGCCGCAATTGGTTGACTTTTAAGCATAAGTGTGATAAGGTGTATCTAAGACTGATAAATAAAAACTAAAAACGTTCGAACAATTAGGAAAACAAAAATGAGCGAACAAGCACCACATGTCACACACCAAGAGCTAATGGACTCTATTGCGCAGGCTAATATTGCCGCTAGCGAAGTCGGAAAACACAGTGCGGTAAGAGTTTCCAAGAGGAACTATACAAGAGCGCATGGAAGTAACCGCCACGGCGGAGACGCGTTATCAACAGATATAAAGCGCGCCAAAATTAGAGATTTTGGCAACAATACCGAGATTGATATTACCGCCGCACATCCTCATACACCGGAAGATCCGTACCACCGAAAATCTACGGAATATAGCTCCCGTATAGACGGTCGTTATATGGCCAACACCAGAATTGAAAGACGGGACAATAAGGGAAATGTAGTGTATACGCACGAAACAGATAACCTACAACTTGCTCGCCGTTTAGGCGAGCTTGGTGCTAGGTCTATAGTTAGGCAATCCGCCGAAAGAGCCGAAACAAAAAGAGTCCTTCAAGAACGAGCTCCCAAAGAAGCCGCATAAAATTTGGGAATACGCTAAAGAGCCGCCCCTTCAGGGCGGTTTTTTGTTGTTCTTGCCAGTTTTAACCTCTAGCGCTATACTGCAAAGCAGATTCTATCTATATAATAAAAAACACAAACAATGTCTGAAGAAAAATTAACTAGAGTATTCGCTCCTCGGGATGAGCAGCCCGAGCGTCGGATTCATTCCGCGCCCGGTGCGATGAGAAACCCCGAAGGGGTCTCTCATAAGGCGTAGCCGTAATGTCTGAAGAAAAATTTATCCTACTTTGTAGGACTAGATATCGGTACCACCGCTGTCCGCTGCGTGGTTGGCGAGCTATCCGGTGATGCCGCCAACCCCAGTATTATTGGCTTTTCCAGCGGCCGAAAACACCGGTATGCGCAAAGGCAACGTTGCCCACGTCGACGAAGTCGCCCAAGCCATTATTAATGCCGTACAAGAGGCCGAACGGATGAGCGGCCGCGAAATTAAAGCCGCCACAGTTAACGTTAACGGCGCGCACGTTCAGGGCATTAATAGCAAGGGCGTAATTGCCATTAGTTCGCCAGACCGCGAGATTAGCCACGACGACCGGATGCGGGTAGAAGAAGCCGCCACCATTGTCCAGCTGCCGGCCAACAAAGATATTATTCAGGTTTTTGCCAAGAATTACCGGTTGGACGGCCAAGATAACATTAAAGACCCGGTTGGTATGCACGGCGTTCGGCTGGAAGTCGACACTCATATAGTAGTGGCCAGCACGCCGGCGCTAAAAAGCCTGGACCAGGTGCTGGAGAAGGCCGAAGTTGCGGGCCAGCCACCGCACAGTAACTAGCTTTGGCCGCCGCCGAGGCGGTGCTGGATCGAAAGCAAAAAGAATCCGGCGTAGCAGTAGTAGATATTGGCGCGGCCACCACTAATGTGGTAGTTATAGAAGACGGCGAAGTCGAGCACATCGCGGTTATTCCGATGGGCGGCACCCACATTACTAACGATTTGGCGATTGGCCTTAAGACCGATCTAGACATTGCCGAGCTGGTTAAACTCAAGCACGCCAGCCTTAATAAAGGCGGTTAGCGGCGAGACCAGCTTTGTACGTAACGGCGAAGAATCTACGCTTTGACC
The DNA here is from genome assembly GCA_963815935.1 of uncultured bacterium. GTDB lineage: Bacteria > Patescibacteriota > Saccharimonadia > Saccharimonadales > UBA4665 > JARIHD01. Next base: position 22,259 of record CAWFIL010000007.1, on the reverse strand, counting down.
GAGACATGATGCGCATGATTGTCGAAGCCCGGGTAGAAGAGATTCTGGAATATGTCGATAAAGAGCTTAAAAAAATTCACCGCTCGCGCAAACTGCCCGGCGGAGTAGTGCTGGTCGGCGGCACCGCCAAGCTGCCGGGCCTAGTTGACTTTACCAAAGAAGTCATGGAACTGCCGGCCCGGGTGGGTAGTTGGAAGCACATTAAAAAGGTCGTTGACGGCCTGGACGAACAAAGTTTCGCGCCGGCTGTGGGGCTGATGCTGCTGGATATGTTCTTGGCCCGGCCGCCGATATCAGGCTATATGGATGCCAGCCGGGCATGATTCTCAATCTGTTAAGTTCGAGTTTGAACACAATTATGAGCGCTTTCGAAAAGCACTAAGCGGCTAGCTTGTTTTTATTCAACTAGCAATAAGGCCAATAATTAGATTGAGTATTAATTGCATTCAGACGCCGCTAATCGACTGCGTATAATTAAGTTTGATAACGTAGTAAGTTCGGAGTTAGAATTATAATAAGTACGCCTATGCCCAAGTTGATCCAGCAATTGAAACATTTGCCCGAATTAAAGTAGTTGGTGTTGGCGGTGCCGGCGGTGCGGCCATTAACCGGATGGTAGATGCCGGTATAACCGGCGTTGATTTTGTGGCAGTTAATACCGACGCCCAGGCCTTGCATCACTGTAAAGCCAGCCAAAAAGTTCACATTGGCAAAGAAGCCACCAAGGGCCTGGGCGCTGGTGCCGACCCAGCTGTGGGCCAAAAGGCCGCCGAAGAATCGAAGGACGAAATTGCCGAGGCTGTAAAGGGTGCCGACATGGTCTTTGTAACCATTGGCGCCGGCGGCGGTACCGGCAGCGGCGCCGGACACGATTGTGGCCAAAGCTCGCCAAAGATGCCGGCGCGCTAGTCGTTGGTTTTGCTACTAAGCCGTTTGCTTTTGAGGGCGAAAAACGCCGCCGTAACGCCGAAGCTGCCATTGAAAACTTGCGCAAGAACGTCGACACCACTGATTACTGTTCCTAACGACAAACTTACTGCAAACCATCGATCGCCGCACACCGCTGCTAGAAGCCTTTAAAGTGGCCGATGATGTCCTGCGCCAAGGCGTGCAGGGCATATCCGATCTTATTACCGTCCACGGCCTAGTTAACCTAGACTTTGCCGATGTTAAAAGCCGTTATGAGCAACGCCGGCACGGCCTTGATGGGCATTGGCCGGGCCAGCGGCGAGAACCGGGCCATCGAGGCCGCCCAGCAGGCCATCAGCTCGCCGCTACTAGAAGTTTCAATCGACGGCGCCCGCGGCATTCTGTTCAACGTCATTGGCGGCCTCGACATGAGCATGCACGAAATTAACACCGTGGCCGAAACCATCACAGCCGCCGCCGACCCCGAAGCCAACATCATCTTTGGTGCCACCATCAACCCAGACCTGGAAGGCGAAATTATTGTTACAGTTGTAGCTACCGGCTTTGACGAGAGCTACTACGCTAGCCGCGACGTCAAAGCCGCTGAACTTGCTAAAGCGGGCCGCCGCCAAGGAACGACACCGGCCGCCAGACCGCAAGATTGACGAAGCAGCCATGAAAGACCTGGATATGGAGCTTAAAGATACCGAAACCCGGCCGAGGACTTCCATAGCGAAGATACGCCCAACATCTGGGCCTTGCCAGACGATGAAGCTGGCCAGGCCAAGCCGAGGAAGCCGAAGACGAACTGGAAAAGCCATCGTTCCTGCGCCGGCTAACCAGGCGCGGCAATAAGGCAGACGACTGAACCGGCAAGTTGATGACGAGCCGAAGACGAGCGTTGAAACCCAAGCATAGACAAGCCTGATGATGATCAAAGACGATCCGATGCACGGCGAAAAGCCGATGCCAAACGACGACGATCCAGAATCGGCAAAAAAGACAGAAAAGATAAATCTCTAATCAGGGGTAAAACTTTTGTGAATAATACAGCAAAAAATACTTGCACAAGCACTATAGGTGGGGTTAATATAGTTCTCACGAACACTACATATAGTGATGAGCACATTGAATAACAGATTGATAAAGGGGTAATAAATGAAATGCCAGCAGTGTCGGTCAGCTCGATAACAAAGTAGTTGAATCGCGCGACGTCGCCGACGGCGATGCTATTCGCCGCCGCCGCGAATGCCTAAAATGCGGCTATCGCTTTACGACCTATGAACGTTTGGAACGGCCGAGCCTGGTGGTAGTTAAGCGCAATGGCACTCGCCAGCTATTCAGCCGCGAAAAACTGCTTAGCAGGCCTGCAGCACGCCTACTGAAAAGACATCGGTTGACCAATCTGCAGCTGGAAAGCTTTGTGGCCGGCATAGAACGCGACCTTTACGGCCGTGGCGAGCCGGAAGTCAGCCAGCACCGATATTGGCGAGCTGGTCATGGCCGAACTGCCTAAACTCAACGAAGTCGCCTACGTGCGCTTTGCCAGCGTTTACCGCAAGTTCCGCGATATTTCCAGCTTTGAGCGCGAGCTGTACCAAGATTCGCGAGAGCAAAGACCAAACCGCCAAGCCAAATCAGCTAAAAATAAGCTAGTACTAAAATTTTAACAAGTATATTTTGTTGCCTTGGGCGCCTGCTTATGATTTATCATAAGAAGCGTCTAAGGGAGCAAACGACGGTGTTCTAGCCTGATATGTGAGAGCATGACTCTAGGCTAGTAAGCTCAGCTAGATAAAAACTTAAAAAAAACTAAAAAATCAGCAGAAAGAGAGGGAAAAATTATGGCGCAAGCAACTAAACTAGGGGTTAAGCGGCTCTTTACTAAGCCAAAAACTAAGGCTTATGACGCCTAAAATGGGTCAAACGCGATTCTATTATTAATCCGATGACCGGCAAAGCCGTGTTTGAACAAAAAGACGTAGAATTTCCAGAAGGCTGGTCCCTAAACGCCATTAATATTGTGGCCCAAAAATACTTTACCGGTACTCCCGGCACTACGAGCCGCGAAAGCTCGCTTAAGACACTTAATTAACCGCGTTGCTGACACCATTACCCGCCAGGGTCTGCAAGAAGGTTATTTTGAATCGCGAGACCGAAGCCGAAGATTTTCGCGAAGAGCTCAAATACATTCTGGCTACCCAGCGGGCGGCTTTTAACTCGCCCGGTTTGGTTTAACATTGGCGTGCCCGAGCGCAGCCCAGCAGGCCAGCGCCTGTTTTATTTTGGCATGTCGAAGACACCATGCCGTCTATTCTTAACTGGTACACCGAAGAAGGCATGATCTTTAAGGGCGGTTCTGGCTCTGGTATTAACGTTCAGCTTGCTACGCTCGTCAAAGAACGCCTAGGCAAAAGCGCCGGTACAGCTCAGCGGCCCGCTAAGCTTTATGCGCGGCGCTGACGCTCGCGCCGGTGCCATTAAGAGCGGCGGCAAAACCCGCCGGGCCGCCAAGATGGTCATTTTAAATGTTGACCACCCCGATGTAGAAGAATTTATCTGGTGCAAAGCTATCGAAGAGCGCAAAGCCCGCGTCCTGGAAGCAGCCGGCTTTGATATGAGCTTGGACGGCAAAGATAGCTTCTAGCGTCCAGTACCAAAACGCCAACAACTCGGTGCGCGTAACCGATGACTTCATGCAAGCCGTAGAAGACGACGGCGACTGGGATCTGAAGGCCGTAACTACCGGCAAGACAGTCGAAACCGTTAAAGCCCGCGATGTTTTGCGCCAAATTGCCGAAGCCGCCTGGGAATGCGCCGACCCTGGCATGCAGTTCGATACCACCATTAACCGCTGGCACACCACGCCCAACGCCGGCCGCATTAACGGCAGCAACCCCTGCAGCGAATACATGCACCTCGATAACTCGGCCTGCAACTTGGCCAGTCATCAACCTGCTGAAATATCTAAACGACGACTTCAGCTTTGACATTGAAGCCTTTCAAGCACACCGTCGAGATAATGTTTACCGCCCAGGAAATCCTGGTCGGCTACAGCGAATACCCAACAGAGAACATCACCAAAAACGCCCGGGCTTACCGCGAGCTAGGCCTGGGCTACGCCAACTTGGGCGCACTGTTAATGGCCCAAGGTTTGCCATACGATTCCGATGAAGGCCGGGCCCAAGCCGCTGCCATCACCGCGCTAATGACTGGCCACGCCTACGCCACCAGCGCCAGGATTGCCAGCCGGTCGGACCGTTTGCCGGCTACCACAAAGACCGAGAGGGCATGAACAAAGTCTTAAGAATGCACCGCGACGAAGTCAATAAGATTGACGCCGGCATGGTCAGCGAAGAGCTGCTGAGCGCCGCCGCCGCTGCTTGGGACGAAGCTGTTGAGCTGGGCGAACTGCTACGGTGTGCGTAACTCGCCAGGCCACGCGTGCTGGCGCCAACCGGCACCATTGGCCTGATGATGGACTGCGACACCACCGGTATTGAGCCGGATCTTGGCCTGGTTAAAGTCAAAAAACTGGTTGGTGGCGGCACGATGTTTATCGTCAACCAAACCGTGCCACGGGCGCTTAAAGCTCTGGGCTACACCGGCCCAAGTTGAAGACATCGTTAACTACATTGACGTCGAAAAGACCATTATTGGCGCGCCGCACCTTAAAGACGAGCACCTGCCAGTCTTTGCCTGCTGTATGGGCGACAACGCCATCCACTACCTGGGCCACGTCAAGATGATGGGCGCTGTCCAGCCGTTTTTATCCGGTGCTATTCAGCAAAACCGTCAATATGCCCGAAGAAGTCACCGTCGAAGATAGTCGAGCAACTGCACATGGACGCCTGGAAACTGGGCCTAAAAGCCGTAGCCATCTACCGCGACAACTGTAAAGTTGCCCAGCCGCTGTCCATGGCCAAAAAGGACGGGCAAAGCAGAAGCTCGTCGAGCAGGTTAGCTCAGCACCGGTTGCCGTGGCCGACGCAATCTGCGAGGCCGTTGACGCCGCTGGTGCCTGGTAGCGCACGGCAAATGCCTACCGCCACGAACTGCCGACAGTCCGCAACTCCAAGACCTTCAAATTTACGGTCGGCGGTACCCGCGGTTACTTTACTGTCGGCGAATACGACGACGGCACGCCCGGCGAGCTGTTTGTCAGTATCGCCAAGAAGGGCTCAACCCTGCGCGGTGTCATGGACGCCTTTGCCACTATCAGTTAGCTACGGCCTGCAGTACGGCGTACCGCTCAAGAAATTCGTCCGCACCTTTACCAACACCAGCTTTGCGCCGGCCGGCATTACCGACGATCCGGATATCCGCACCGCTAGCTCGCTAATCGACTACATCTTTCGGCGCCTGGCCATAACCTACCTGAACTTTGACGACCGGCTGGAGCTTGGCCTGGCCAACCTAGACGATATGCCCGAAGGCCAAACCAGCCTGCTCGGCGACGCTGTGGCGGCCATCATAGATGAGGCTAAAGACCAGGTCGAAACCGTGTTGGAAAGCTTGCCCCAAACCGAGGGCAGTGAAATTGCCGCGGCTAGCACTCGCCCAGCCCGGCCATCTCGCAAAACACCATTCAGCCGGAGCCGCCAAAAGCCAAGAAACCTCAGCCCGTCCAAGACGATTCAGCTCCGCTGTGCTACAACTGCGGCAACCAAACCCAAAGAGCCGGTAGCTGCTACGTCTGCACCTCCTGCGGATCAACCACCGGCTGTAGCTAAACCCTGACAAGAAACCAAGAGCCAGGGAAAACTATACACTAGCACTATGAGAGTAGTGGTGCTGTATCATCCCAAAAGCGACCATGTGGGCGCGGTGGAAGAGTATGCCCACGAATATCACCGCCGGCACGAAGACAAAGAACTAGAACTTATCAGCTTGGAGACTAAAGAGGGCTCGGAAATGGCCAAACTTTACGATGTGGTCCGCTACCCGGCGGTTTTGGCAATGGCCGACGACGGGTCGTTGCAACAGCTTTGGGAAGACGAACAACTGCCGCTTATGAATGATGTAGACTATTATCTTCAGCAATGATCCTCGCTTAGCGGGATAGTTCTTTTGTAAAAAAAACAAAACATTTGCAACCTTTGATGGCAAACTTATCCCTACTTTTTGTTCCGCCAAAAAGTAGGCAAAAAGCTCTCGGCCTTACTGTCTTGCCGTGACTTGCTGTTAGTCAAAACTAAGCTTGTCTAAAGAACTCCTCAAAAAGACTGCCCCCAGCAGTCTACTTTCGTCAAACATCTTTAGCCAGCCAAGCCCGCTTAGTTTTAGACAACACCAAATCAGGGCTCGCCAGATGGCCGAACCAAGACGAGCATCTGTTTTACTGATGCCCGGACTAAATCAGACAAGCCATGAATGCCCACACTAAGAACAGGGATTATTAACTAGCTTGGCTTTATCGGCTCGCTTTTTGTGGTTGTTTCGTAATTATCAATCATTCTCTTGCCTAGCTCAGCGAGGCGCCTAAACTCAGATTCTGTGCGCCGGTAAAGGCCGCGCATTTCGTCTATTGGGTCCATTGGTCCGTATGGAAGATCATCATGCAGATGATCAAGAAAATCTCTCACGGCTTCCTCGGTCCTGTCGGCATCGGTTTTTGGTATGTCTACGGATCCTTCCATTTCTTTTACTATAGCAAATTGATCTGTTTTCTCGAGTGCTGGACTGATAAAGGGGTATGAAAAAGCGCCAGGCGCTCGACTGCTAAATGCAGGAACGCGCATGGCGCTGTGGGGGGGTGAGCTACGCCTAGTAGCGCAACTCACCCCCCTCGATCAGAAATGTATCTGGACAGGCGATCGCCCACTTCTATCGCCGCCGCTTCTTCTTTGACCTTCGTCCCATGGCCCCAGGTCGCGTGCTTCGCTTGGCTTCTGAGGCTCGCGCTGTCGTTTCCTCAAGCTTCCTCTGTGTGCGCCAAGAAAACAGCAGGATGACGCCGACGAAAGTGAAGGCAATCCAGAGTGTGACCAACAAAATCTGCCCTAACTTCCCTGGGAAGGCGCCAAACTCCTGGCCGCTACCCGCCAACCAGTTGAAAGCCGTGTTGTAAGCGTTCGGGTGCGACAGAAAGAGAAGGAATTGCAACTGCCCAAAGACCAAGAAGAGAATTCCTTCCCAGCCCAGGAGTTTCGTGCTCGGGCGTTTGGTTTGTGAAGCGAGCTTTTGCAGGTAAAAGGCACCTATTAGAGTGCCCGCGCTTAGAGCTACCCAAATCGCTGTCTTTAGTGCTGTCACAACTGGGCTCCTTTCAGGATCTGGGAAGCCGGTCGAGCTGGCTCTTCAGGACTCTGATTCGACTGTCGAGATCCCGAAGTGCATCGGGTTCGCCCCTACAGCCAGGTCGCCTGCTGTACAGTTTGCGAATTTCGCTCTGCAGTTTGTCGCGCTTAGCCTGAGTCTTCTTATCGACTGCCATGTCGAGCTCCTTTCGGTCAGGTCAGATGCGTTTACTTCCACGAAGAGCGTCCCGGGTGAGACTGGTGACAGCGCCAGTTACACCGGCCACAATGCTCGCCAGCGCACCCCAAGTAACCGTGGTTTCGAGAGCCTCGTCGATGTCATGGGGAGCGCGGGGCGGATACAACTTGTAATCAGCAAAACCGAGCCCACCTGCCACGGGCCCAACAGCCAAGGCGCTGATCAGCGCATTTCGACCTGCACGCCTAAGAGCACCGTTAGAAAGGCTGGCCTGTCGGACGAGAAGCGACGACGTTGTCGCTACAATTCCGATGGCTGCCGCGTCCTTGATTCTTTTCTTGGTTCTCCAGTGCATTTCAATGCTCCTCTCTGTCAGGATTGCTGGGAACGCCGGAGGTCTAGGTCCATTCCCATTGAATAGGGCAGGATCCAGACCAAAACGAGAAAAACGACGCCCGGGTATCTGGCCCAGGCCGGCCGAGGGCTCTTTTTAATCACCCACTTGGCCACCCCGTAAGTATCTACGTAGAATGATGCCGCACAAGACCCAGGTAGCGGCAACCAGACCGAACATGTATCCGTGGTTGGAGTGTGAAGCCCGAACTATCGCGTATGCGAATCCCGCGACAAGCACCAGGCTAATCGCGAAGCGAACCTTCTTCATGTTTCCTCCTCAAAAAGGGAAGGGGCTAACCTCGAACCAACATGAGGCTAGCCCGAAATTCAGACCATATTTTACAATAAAAATTGTTAAAACACAAAGACAAACACGCACCGTTTTTATAGAAAATACCCCCTGGCACCGAAGTGTCAGGGGGCTGGGGTAGAAGGGATCCCTTGCGGGATTTGAACGGGGTCAAGTGATCGATTGCTCGATCAGCTACAGTCCATTGACCTCCTTTCCCCGATTTTTTGCCGGGTGCCACAATGGCAACGCAATGCCATTAGAACAGCGGCACCCGGCCACCCGAGCCAGGACCTCACAGCAGAAAGGACCTGACAATATAATTATACTTCAGAGCAATTAAAGATTAGAAATTCCAGTAGTGTTTTTATCTCTGTTATACGCTATAGTTTTAGGCAGTGAGCAAGGACAGTAGCCCGGGAAATCGCAGTTCTCCCAGATAGAAGAGGAGCTAGTTGAGCTATGGCAAAAAGAAAAAACCTTCGAAAAAAGTGTTGAGCAGCGCCAGGACGGCGAGAGGCTACGAGTTTTACGATGGCCCGCCATTCGCCAACGGTCTGCCGCACTACGGTCACGTAGTTTCGTCGTGTCGTCAAAGACGCTATTCCGCGCTACAAAACCATGCGCGGTATGTACGTGCCGCGGCGCTTTGGCTGGGACTGCCACGGCCTGCCGGCCGAGATGAAGGCCGAGCAAGACCTGGGCCTAGGCAGTAAAGCCGAGATTGAAAATTACGGCGTAGAGAAGTTCGTTGAATACTGCCGCACCTCGGTCCAGCAGTTCACTGACGAGTGGCAGCACTACATCAACCGTATTGGTCGCTGGGTCGATTTTAAGGACAACTACTACACGATGGACGCACGACTACATGGAAAGCGTCATGTGGGCCTTCAAACAGCTTTACGACAAAGGTTTGGTGGCCCGCGGCTTTAAGGTCGTGCCGTATTGCTACGTCTGCGAAACCAGCCTGTCTAACTTCGAAAGCCGGCAAGACGATGCCTACCGCGACCGTACCGATCCGGCCGTAACTGTGCGTTTTCCGCTGGCAAACGGCGAAAACCTGCTGGCCTGGACCACCACGCCCTGGACTCTGCCGGCCAACCTGGCCATTGCCGTTAATAAAGATATTAGACTACGTGGTTATGGAAGGCAACGGCGAACGGGTTATCTTATCAGCTACAGCCGATAGAGCGCTATGCCGACCAGCTGGCTGGTTATCAACAAGGTCAGGGACTCTCAAAGGCGGCGAACTGGTCAGGCCAAAACTACGAACCGCCGTTCCATTATTTCGACGGCCATAAAAACGCTTTCCAAGTGATGCACGCCGACTTTGTAACAGATGAAGACGGCACCGGCATTGCCCACGAGGCTCCCGGCTTCGGCGAGGAAGACCAAAAAGTCTGCGAAGCCCACGGCATCGAAGTGGTGGTGCCGGTGGACAAGCGCGGCCGCTACACCGATGAGCTGCACGACCTGTCCGGCCTGCTGGTTTTCGACGCCAACGCCGAAGTTATCAACCGCCTGCAAAACGCCGGCAAACTCTTTAAACAAGAAGATTACACCCACAGCTATCCGCACTGCTGGCGCACCGACAACCCCTTAATTTACCGGGCTGTAGACAGCTGGATTATCAAAGTCACCGAGCTAAAACAGCAGCTGCTAGATAAGAACCAACAGATCAACTGGATACCAGATAACGTCAAAGACGGCGCTTTTGGCAACTGGCTGGAAGGCGTGCGCGACTGGAACGTTAGCCGCGACCGCTACTGGGGCGCGCCGATTCCGGTCTGGGAAACCGAGGACGGCGAGCTGACGGTTATCGGTAGTTTAGAAGAGCTAAAAGCAAAAAGCCGTCGACCCCAGCCTGGTAACCGATCTGCACAAACCCTTCATCGACAAAGTAGAGATTAAGACCGATACCGGCAAAATTGCCAAGCGCGTAACAGAGGTCTTTGACTGCTGGTTCGAGTCCGGCTCCATGCCGTTCGCCCAGCACCATTACCCCTACGGCGACAAAGACAAGTTTGTCCATCCGGCCGACTTTATCGTGGAGTATATCGGCCAGACCCGCGGCTGGTTTTACACCTTGCACGTGCTGGCCACGGCGCTGTGGGACGAACCGGCCTTTAAAAACTGTATCTCCCACGGGGTTATCAATCGGTACTGACGGCCGTAAACTGTCTAAAAGGCTAGGGAATTACCCAGATTTACAGATGGTGTTCGATACTTACGGCGCCGACGCCCTGCGGCTGTATCTGTTCGACAGCCCGGTTATCAACGGCGAAACCATTGCCATAGACGAAACCGCCATCAGGGACATGAGCCGCAATGTGCTTGGGCACGCTAACTAACTCCTTTAGCTTCTTTAACACCTACGCCAAGGTGGACGGCTGGACAGCCGCCTAAGGAGTTTAAGCGGCCAGAGAGCGCTAATCTGTTAGACCAGTGGCTGTTGGCCCGCCTGGACGAAGTTATAGCAGAGATCTACAGCCCAGGCCGATAAATACGACATTCCCAGAGCCGTTAAGCCCATCCGACCCTTTATAGACGATCTGTCTAACTGGTATATCCGCCGGAGCCGAAGGCGCTTTCTGGAAGAGCGAGAACGATACAGATAAAACCGAGGCCTATAACACCTTGCACTATGCTCTGGTACGCACCTGCCAGCTATTGGCGCCGTGGGCGCCGTTTATCAGCGATCATTTATGGCGCCAGCTGGTGCAGGGCACACGATTTGCCAGAATCGGTGCACTTAAGTGATTGGCCATCTGTTAATAAGCCAGATACTGCTAGCCGTAAACTGCTAGAAGAGATGACATAAAGTGCGCGAATTAATCACCGAAGGTTTGGCTCAGCGAGCCGAGGCCAAAATCAAGGTCCGCCAGCCGCTAGCTTCGGTCACTAGTACCGAAGGTCTCCTAAGGAGTTCGAACCAGATTATCGCCGATGAGTTGAACGTCAAAGAAGTTAAACGGGGCACGGGAATCGTAGAGCTTGATACAGAGGTAACGCCTGAGTTGAAAGCTGAGGGCATTGCCCGTGATCTGATCAGATTTGTCCAAAATGCCCGCAAAAACGCCGGCTTTAACGTCGAGGATAGAATTCAGCTTAAAATCGAGTCTGAAAATCCCCAAATAACAGAGGCGGTCGGCAAGTTTAAAGACATGATATTTGCCGAGACCCTGGCCACCGGGGAGCTAGAAGGCGACCCCGAGCATACAGAGGTGGTAAAACTCGACGGCATAGAAATCACCCTCAAACTCTCCCGCAACAGATAAGATAATTCGGGGTTGATTGAAGAAGTATAGCTTTTATGCTATAGTATGACTTATGAAAGGTGAATCCCAGCCAACTCCGGAGCCAGACGTTAACCCCTTTAATGAGCTAATCGCGCTTCACTTCGAGCGCGAAGCCATGGGGTGGTTGACCAGTCCGGCAGAGTACCACCCCCTAAGCGGTGCTATTGATAACGGGGCATTCGGTACTCTAGAGCAAAGAGTTGAAGCTGTAACTGGTGACGCCAAGGATGTTGCCGACTACCTGATGGAATTTGCAGAAGCTATCCGTAGAGGCGAAAAACTGGATAGGGCTTTTTTTATGCTACAGAGGTCAGCTAGGTTCGATAAGGAAGCTTTTGAATTGATGCAAGTTATGGATCCCGAAGCAAAACCCTGGTACCCGGATCAAGATGCTAATGGTGATCGGGTGGCGGTAGGCAAGCGTTATCGTTATAATCCTGGTCCCGACAACAGGGGTAATGAGCCGGGTTACCACGTGGAGGGCACGGTAATCAGGGTGGAGAATGACGCTGTTTTTGCAGTCTGGGAAGAAGTTGGAGAAGCAAATCCAGAATTTTGGGGTCGACAGCAACGCTCAGCAGAAATGACAGACGAAGAGCGGGTTGAGGAACTATTGCTGGACATCGAGGAAAAGGCCCGGGAAACCTTCTATTTTGCCGAAATGCTTACTCCCATAGAAACAGAAGAAATCGAAGAAGCCTAACCTTTACAGGGGTCCTCATATCTGTTAAGCTCATATCTGACTTATGAAAAAAGCTGTGATTACAACCGGTGGTAAGCAATATCTCGTATCTGAAGGCGAGACTCTTGAGGTAGAGCTGTTACCGGAAGGCAAAAACACCTCTTTTGAGGCATTGATGGTAATCGACGGCGAAACTACTAAAGTTGGCGCCCCTGTTGTAGAAGGCACGAAGGTGACTGCCGACGTTGTAGAGCAGGTGGTGAAGGCCGACAAAGTGGTGGCTATCAGATACAAAGCCAAGAAACGGGTCCACAAAACCAAGGGCCACCGCCAGCGTCACACGCTTATCAAAATCACCAAGATTTCCTAAACAGCGAATAAATTGACCTAATTGACCTAAGTTCTAATTGATCTAATTAATGATTTTACCTCTTAAAAACCCAAATTTTTGAGATATTGGGGCTTGTTTAGAAATTAGAGCAATTAGTAATTAGAAATTCGCGATTGTGGATAACTCCTTAGTAACAGATTTGACAATAATCTCCAGAGGCCGTAATCTGTAGCTAGTCTTTCTAAAACAAAAGACAAAAACAAACGTTCGACCCGCACACCAAAAACCTGAAGTTCGAAATAGAGATATTACCTCTGTTGTAATCGGGTTATAGGGCGGGACAAACAAAAAACAAAATAGACATGTTTCGGCGAAAAATCACGCCTTCGCGCGTACGCGCGATCAATATTAGGCTAATGGCACCCCTATTCTGCCTAGCTTTTTTTATTCTCTGTTTGGCGGGATTATTATCGAGCCCGTCTAGCCGTCCGGCTAGTGCGGCGGCCTCGCTGGGAACTGTCAACTTCCAGATGCGCCTGCTTACCGGGCCCGGCGCGGTGGTGGCCGATGGCAACTATAACGTTGAGTTTAAGATATTTGATCAGGCCAACTCGACTGGCTCTAGCCAGGGCAGTTGTTCCGGCGATGCCCACTGTTTGTGGGTAGAGACCCGGACGTCCGGCAACGTGGTCCGGGTGGTCAATGGCTACATGAGCGTGGCGCTGGGCAGTGTGACCGCCTTTGGCAGTACCATCAAGTGGGACCAGCCAATGTGGTTAGGCGTTCGTATTGGCGGTACTGGTAGCCCGAGCTGGGAAGCTATCGAAATGACATCGGACGGCACAGCCACCGGTAATAAGATTACTTTGACCGCCGTGCCGTACGCTTTCCGGGCCAGCGTGCTGGCTCTAAGCACATCAGGTAACACCGGAACTTTGAGCTTCGGCTCACTGACCAACAATCCGGTGTTGACTCTGCCCAACGAAACTGGCACGGTTTGTACCAACCTAGGTACCGGCGTGTGTTCCGGCACTTGGATTCAGAATCAAAACTCCGCTCAACAAACTAGTTCGAATTTTTGGATAAGCGGTGCTGGGCGGGCCGACACCTCGGTTCTGAGTCCGCTGTTTGACGCCACGGCGGCCAGCGGAACGGTAGCATTTGGCAACTCCAATGCCGCGACGCTTAATTTTGCGAACAATAATGTGACTCACACCATTCACTTTGCCGACGGCGGAACGAGCACCGACCAGAACATAACCATCGGCTCGGCCGGAACCAACAACGGCAACTTGCTGATTCGAGTTGGCACCGGCTCCTTGCAATTGCAGGGCCAGGGCGGATCGACCATTGGCATTGGTAACAACACGGCCAACCAGACGATTCAAATTGGTAACACAACCTCAAGCACTGGAATTACCGAGCAGGTTGGTACTGGCAACTACTCTCTAGACGGGGTAGCCGGCTCTACCTACACGCTGGGTGCTTCAACCACCACAGGAACCTTTACAGTTGGCGGTACCGGCGAGACCGGTGCAATCACACTTGGCCAGTACAACGGAGCATCCTCTAGCACCATCAACATCGGCAACAATGCCGGAGCTACCAGCACTCAAGTTATTAACCTAGGTGCATCCGCAACATCTGGTTCTATTAACACAGTAACCATTGGCTCAACCAGCTCAAGCTCTACCACCAACATTCAGGCTGGAAGCGGCAACGTAAACGTAACAGGCAATACCAACATAACTGGCGGTGTGATTATAACTAAGGCCGGCACTCACGCTCTGCAGTTGCAAACTACTACCGCGAATATTCTAAACATTGATAGCTCGGTTGATGCGGTTAATATCGTGACCAACGGCAGTATGGAAGGCGGTTCGCAGACTGGCTGGTCCAACCTAGATAACGGCACCAGGAGCGCCGATAATACGCACGCTTACTTGGGCACGTCCTCGCTCAAAATAGTGACTACTGCCAACGGCGGAGCCAAATTTAACCTAACCACCGGAACATTACCGAGCACCACGACCTTTACATTGACTGTCTACGCCCAAGCTAGTGGTTCGTCGTTCTCGACTTTCGAAATCGGCCGTAGCGAAAACGGCGGCACGGGAGCTAATGAACTGTCCTGCCTGACTGCTCAAACCGTAGTAACTGGAGGGTGGACTCGCTTTTCCTGCACCTTTACCACCGGAACCACAAGCGGCACGCCGTTTATATATGCCAGGCAGACCGATGCCACTGGGCGAACTTTTTATATCGATGCTATTAAGCTGGAACAAGCCGCCAGCGCAACACCGTACCGAGAAGCGGCCACGACCTTCAATACAACTCTCAACGGCGAAGCGACGTTTATCAACACCACCGATTCCACGACTGCCTTCCAAATTCAAAATGCTGCCTCCACCTCCAATTTATTCATCGCCAATACACTTAACAGCCGTATAGCAATTAACCAAGCTACGGCTGCTTACACACTTGATGTTAACGGCGACATTAATACCACCGGCTTGTACCGGGTAAGCGGCGTACAAATTGCCAGCTCTAATCTGTCTGATGCTAGTAACCTGGCTTATCTAAATGCCGCCAATGCCTTCACCAACACCAACTCAATAAAGGTTGGCTCGGCCACCGCCTTTCAGATACAAAACGCTTCAAATAACGAAATCTTTACGGCTGACACTTCAGGCAATCAAGTAGTCCTGGGCAAGGCCAGCACTCTGGACGGCAAGGTAGTTTTTAAGAGCGCCTCCAACACCGGCTCAATTTCAATCATCCCGGCTAACCCTAGTACCAGTAACTACACCCTGACATTGCCTGCGGAGACTGGAACCCTGTGTTCCACCGGTTCTGTCTGTACCGGTTACGCCGCCGCTGGAAGCGGAAACTTCCTTGTCCAGGCCCCAACTAGCAACACAGCCGGTGCGGCTAATGCCAACGTCATCTCTCCAACCGTTGCCTCAGTTACTGGACTAACCGTAAACGGAACTAGCAGCGGTACTGGCGCCACATCAGAAATTATTAACCAAGCTGGAGCTACCAACGATGTTTTAGCCGTTAACTCCACCGGCGGAGCCGGTACCCAAGTAAACGGCATAGTCTACACCAGAGCTGGTACTGGTACTACCACCAACGGCATTGCTATCGCCCAAACCGGCGGTACTCTAACCAACGGCCTAGTCTTTAGCGGAACCATTGGCACCGACATACTAGGCTCTGGCAAAGCAGTGAACATCACAGCCCAGGGAACTTCTATCTGGCAGACCACTACCGGCAACCTAACTGTTCAGGCGACAGCCGCCAGCAGTAGTCTGACTCTAGACTCAGGTTCATCCGGAACCGTAGCCCTTGGCAATGCCAATGCTACGACCATCTCTATTGCCACTAACGCTGCCGCTCATACTATTAACATCGGCAACAGCTCTAGCGGCGATAACGACATTGCTATAGGCTCCGCTAATTCCGGGAGCACTACTACTATAGAAGGCGGCACGGCGGCCGGCTCGATAGCTATCGGCAACGGAACCACGGCTCATAACATTGCGATCGGTAACGGTGGAACTTCTGCACAAGTAGTTGCCATCGGCTCTACAAGCGGGGCCTCCGGCTTAACTGAACAAGTCGGCACCGGTAACTACTCCCTAGACGGAGTAGCCGGTTCTACTTATACGCTGGGTGCTTCGACTACCACTGGCACCTTTACTGTGGGCGGAACCGGAACAACCGGAGCCATCACTCTTGGCCAATACAACGGCGCAAGCTCCAGCACCATCAACATCGGCAACAACGCCGGAGCTACCAGCACCCAAGTTATTAACCTAGGCGCCTCCGCAACATCTGGCTCCATCAATACGGTGACTATTGGTAGCACCAGCTCAAGCTCGGCAACAACTCTCCAGGGCGGGACTGGCGGAATCAATCTTACCCCCAGCGGTTCTAGCAACACTGGCGTGCTGGTTAACGCCTCTAACAACTCGACAGCTGCTTTTCTAATCCAAAACACCAGCAGTAAAAGCGTCTTCGCCACCGATACCACCAATGGCCAAATTATCCTAGGCAACTCCGGTGCCAGCGGTGTAACTGGCACTATCAAGTTCAACTTCACCGGCCAGACCGGCAGTATCAGCTTGGCTCCGCTGACTCCAGCCAGCACAGCCTATACACTTAACTTACGGCCGGAGAACGGAACCCTGTGTTCCACCGGTTCTGTCTGTACCGGTTACGCCGCCGCTGGAAGCGGAAACTTCCTTGTCCAGGCCCCAACTAGCAACACAGCCGGTGCGGCTAATGCCAACGTCATCTCTCCAACCGTTGCCTCAGTTACTGGACTAACCGTAAACGGAACTAGCAGCGGTACTGGCGCCACATCAGAAATTATTAACCAAGCTGGAGCTACCAACGATGTTTTAGCCGTTAACTCCACCGGCGGAGCCGGTACCCAAGTAAACGGCATAGTCTACACCAGAGCTGGTACTGGTACTACCACCAACGGCATTGCTATCGCCCAAACCGGCGGTACTCTAACCAACGGCCTAGTCTTTAGCGGAACCATTGGCACCGACATACTAGGCTCTGGCAAAGCAGTGAACATCACAGCCCAGGGAACTTCTATCTGGCAGACCACTACCGGCAACCTAACTGTTCAGGCGACAGCCGCCAGCAGTAGTCTGACTCTAGACTCAGGTTCATCCGGAACCGTAGCCCTTGGCAATGCCAATGCTACGACCATCTCTATTGCCACTAACGCTGCCGCTCATACTATTAACATCGGCAACAGCTCTAGCGGCGATAACGACATTGCTATAGGCTCCGCTAATTCCGGGAGCACTACTACTATAGAAGGCGGCACGGCGGCCGGCTCGATAGCCATTGGCAACGGAACCACGGCTCATAACATTGCGATCGGTAACGGCGGAACTTCTGCACAAGTAGTTGCCATCGGCTCTAAGCGGGGCCTCCGGCTTAACTGAACAAGTCGGCACCGGTAACTACTCCCTAGATGGAGTAGCCGGTTCTACTTATACCTTAGGAGCTTCAACCGTTGGCGGTACCATTGCCATAGGCGGTACGGCCCAAACTGGTAGTATTACCCTTGGATCCTCCAGCGGTACGCAAACAGTACTAATTGGCAATGGAGCAGGCGTCTCAACCGTATCAATTGGAAATGCCACTACTGCTGGAAGCACCGTTAACATAGCCACAGCGGCTGGTGCCAACACTGTATCTATCGGTTCGAATAACACCACCAGCACAACCACGCTTACGGCCGGGTCGGGCAACATTAACTTAAATGCCGGGACAATCGCCACCAACGCCACAACCTTATCGCTTCTCAATGCTAACGCGGCGACCGTAACGATGTTGCAAGCAGCTACATCCTTGTCAATTGGCGCTACAACCGGAACAACAACCATCAGGAACGCTAACACCACCCTTGGCAATGCTGCCGGCTCAGGCGTACTTACCAACAACGGAGCAACTGTTAACAGTACCTTGGTTGTAAACAACGACTCAGACGGTGGTGCACTCGGTGGCACGCCAGGTTCTCCATTAACTGCCGCCCAATCGGTAATACTTACACCTCCATATCGGTTAACCAAACAACTGCCGGCCAAACCATCACATTGCCGACTCCAACAGCGAATACTACTTATGGACGCCTACTATACGTATCTAATGTTGGAAGCGTCAGCTTTATTCTCGGTACAGCTACTATCAACCCCGGCGCCGCCACGTCGCTGATATGGAGTCACACCACCGGCGGGGATAGCTGGCAGTTTGCCGGCGCCGATGCTGGCAACTTGCAAGGCGCCTATAATAACTCCACCGGCGGTTCTACATCAGAAATTATTCTTGATAGCACTCGCTCGGCAGTCGATATCCAAGACCGCAGTACCAGCAACGGCGGAACCACCGGAGCCAACCTATTTAACGTGCGGGCTACCGCCGCTAACGACACCACCGCCGGAGCCTTGCTATTCGGCATCGGCAACACTGGTGCCACAACCTTCCAAAACTCGGTTAACTCCACATCGGCTCTGCAGATCCAAAACGCCGCCGGCGCAGCACTGTTTAACATAGATACCTCGTCCACCAACGGCAATCTAATAACTAACTCCAGTATCGAAACCAGCGCCTTGGGTACAACCTGGACTTACTCTGGCACGCCAGGTTCAGTGGCTCGAGACACGACTCAAACCTATATCGGCTCGGCCGCACTCAAGCTAATTACCGCCAGCGGTGCAGTATCCGGCGGAGTTATCGGCGACTCCGCCACGCAGACCCTATCTACCACATTAGCCGCCAGCACCACCTACTATCTGTCTTGGTACCACCTGCTAACTCCGGCTCAATGAGCGATGTAACCGCCGACTTCTCTTATAACGGCACCAAATCAAACGTCAAATGTACTATGATCTCCGCTATCTACGACCAAAACGTTTCCACCAGCCAGTTTACCCGCCACGTCTGTTCATTCACCACCGATCTGGCGGAACCGCTCCGACATCGTCTAACGCTATCTTCATCGGCGCCGCTCCGGCCGAAACTAAAACCTTATCGATAGACGCCGTCTTGCTAACCACCCAGCAGTACGCCCCCTACCAAGAAGGCAAAATTGTCTTAAACGGCGCGCTAACCACCACCGGCTTTTCTAACATCATCGGCAACTACTCCAAGGTCGGCCCGGTAGACTACTCCGTAAACTTGCCCGGCGCCGGCCCCAACAGTGCCTACTTCATAGTAGATAAGGGCAATACTGGCTCCGACGGCTCGATAGTATACCGCGATGCTGGCGCAGTAAGAGGCGAAATCGGTTTGGTGGCCGACGATTCCATTCACCTAAAGACCGTTTCCGGTAGCGCCGGTTCAGAAACTTATACCGACCGGCTAACCATCGCCACTTCTGGCGAAACTTCCGTGGGTACGGTAGCGGCTACTGCCGGTAGCGGCATTAGGTTAGACGTTAACGATTCGCCCGGCGCCGCCGCCAAGACCACCCTTAAGATAGAAAACCTGCAAACCACCAACTCCCGCGCTGCCCAGCTCCAGCTAGCCAGCAACACTAACAACTGGTCGCTAGGCACCGACGTCGGCTTAAACGGCGGTAATAACTTTGCTATCCAAGACAATAACTTCGGCTACACTCCGCGCTTACTGGTTGATTCCAGCGGCAACATCGCCATCGGCGGCGACACCCCGGGTGCCAAGCTGGATATACAGAGCGTGGCGGGTACAACCGTGGCCTTCAAGGTCAGCAACGGAACATCAACCGGCAATATCTTTCAGGCCCAAGATAACGGCAGTGATACATTTGTAATCGGCGACGGCGGCTCGGTAAGTGCCACTCCGACAGATGTAACCAAGACCATAACTTTGGGCGGCACCGGCGAACAGGGGCAAATTACTCTCGGCCAATCCACGGACACCAACACCATATCTATAGGCGGCGGGAACACAGCCACTGGAAAGACTCAAACTATCCAAATCGGTGCCGGAACGCCAACTGGTACCGGCGTAACAGCTATTACTATAGGCAATAACGTTAACGGCGGGGCAGTCACAGTAGTTGCCGGAACGGGGAACATTAACTTAAATGCTGGTACAATCGCTACCAACGCCACAACTCTCGCACTGTTTAACACTAACGCCGCTACCGTAACTGCTCTGCAGGCGGCCACGTCTCTCTATAGGGGCTACCACCGGTACTACTACCATCAGAACCGCCAACACCACTCTCAGGCAATGCCGCCGGTTCAGGTGTCTTAACTAATAACGGAGCAACTGTTAATAGCACTCTGGCCGTAGCCAACGACTCCGACGGTGGTGCGCTAGGCGGAACGCCAGGAAGTCCTCTCCACCGCTGCCCAATCAGTAGACATCTACACCTCCATATCGGTCGCTCAAACAACCGCCGGACAAACTATTACATTACCGACACCAACAGCCAGCACCGCCTATGGCCGCCTACTATATATATCCAACATTGGTACCGCCAGCTTTACCCTTGGTACCGCCACCATCAGTACAGGAACTACTGCAACGCTTATTTGGAGCAACACCAATGGCGGTGCCTCTTGGCAATTCGGCGGGGCAGACGCCAGCTCAATCCTAAATCAAAACGCCTTCACTCAGACTGGTAACTTTATAATCTCTGGAACCGGCCAGGCCCCAGCCTTCGATGCACTGGCTGGCGGAAACTTAGCCTTAGGCGGAACTAACGCCGTGGGCATAACTGTTGGCGGTACTACTAATGCTACGTCCGTATTGCTCCAAGGGGCGGCTGGAGCTGCCTATACAATCGGTACCACCAACAATACCGGCGGCATAACTATAGGCAACTCCACCGCCAGCAATACCATCGCCATAGGTAACGGCAATACCACGAACGGCAATACTCAAGCAATCAATATCGGCGCCGGCACCCCGACTGGTACCGGGCTTACTACTATTAGTATAGGTAATGCCGTCAACGGTAGCGGAGTTACAATAACCGCGGGTACTGGCAACATCAGCCTCAACGCCCCCGCAATCACAACTAATGCCACAACCTTAGCGCTGTTTAACTCAAACGCCGCAACCGTAACCGCGCTTCAAGCCGCCACATCCTTGTCGATTGGCGCTACTACCGGTACCACAACCATCAGAAACGCCAACCAGACCTTCGGCAACGCCGCCGGTTCAGGCGTGTTTACCAACAACGGCGCAACGGTTAACTCAACACCTGGTCGTAAATGATGATGACAACGGCGGTCCTTTGGGCGGAGGCTTGCCGCATCCGCTTCCGTAGACGTATATACCTCTATATCTGTTAACCAAACCACCGCCGGCCAAACCATTACTCTTCCAACGCCCACAGCCAACACGACTTATGGCCGGATGCTATACCTATCTAACGTAGGCAGTGTCAGCTTTAAACTGGGAACAGCAACTGTTAATCCTGGAGCTACCGCGTCGCTAATCTGGAGCCACACCACTGGCGGTGATAGTTGGCAATTTGCTGGCGCCGATGCCGGTAATTTGCAAGGCGCTTACACCAACTCTACGGGCGGAACAACATCAGAAATTATCCTTGATAACACCCGCAACGCAGTAGACATCCAAGACCGCAGTACCAGCAACGGCGGTACCATTGCCGCTAATCTACTAAACGTTCGTGCCACAGCCGCGAACGATGCAACAGCCGGCACCTTACTATTTGGTATCGGCAACACCGGCGCTGTCTTAGCCCAAAACTCCGCCGATTCTACGACTGCTTTCCAAATACAAAACGCTGGAGCAACCTCGACTCTCTTATCCGCCGATACCTCAGATATTCAGCTGGCTCTTGTTCGTTCAATCCATTCCGGCAACATTCTGCCTTCAACGGCGGCAACAGTGTCCACTAGTACAACTGTGATTACTGGTGTGGAAAGTAGTTCGGGGATAGGTGCTTACACCACCACGCTATCGGGAATGATGGCCGGACCGGTTATTGCCTACTACAACACCAGCGGTAGTGCTAGCTTAAAAGTGGCGCACTGTGGTAATTCATCATGCTCAAGCGGAAATACTCTCAGCACCGTCGCTAGTAGTCTTGGCACTTTTGCACCTGCCACCCTGGACGTCCAAATATCTATGAAAATAGGCGTTGATGGCCTGCCAGTTATCTCTTACTACAACCAATCCGGCGGAGCAACTCCTAATGTAGGCAACCACCTGAACGTCGTACACTGTGGAAACATTTTCTGTTCAGCTGGTAACACAAATACGGTTGTAGACTCGGCCTCTAGAGACACCGGTCTGTTTTCTAGCTTGGCTATTGGCCGCGACGGCTTCCCGGAGATTGCCTACTACGAAAACACTGCTGCCACCAATGACTTGCGTTCAATTCACTGTACTAATATTAGCTGTTCAACTACTGGCACCTCTCAA
>CAWFIL010000006.1:0-169504 GCA_963815935.1 uncultured bacterium | reverse complement strand
GTTGCTCGCCACCGTGGTGGTCTGCTCATGCGCGTTCGTCTTGGGTTCACCGGCTGGGCGGCCGACGCTCGCCGAGGTCCGCGGCCGCGCTCACCGACCTCGGCTTCGACGTCGCGTCATTGCAGGGCACGGGCGAACGAGAGCCCTCCGAGCATCGGTCGTCGATGCTGAGCTCGCCTCGGGAGACCACGTGCGCGTCGACGTGACGGCGGCGACCAACGCGACGCACGGGTCGCGGCCAAGGTCTGGCGGCGCTTGATGTACAAGGAACCGGGGCTCAGCGTGTTCGGGAGTCGGCTGCAGGAGGTCGAGCAGGTGGCCTACGTGCTCCTGTTGGGCCAGCGCGTCGGCATCCACGTCCCGGAAGCTCGTGAAGACAGGTGTCGGTGGTCCCGACGCCGCACTGCTGGTGACGGTGCGTCCGCCCGGACGCGCCTTCGCGGTGCTGGCGCCCGGCGAGATCACCGACGCCGTCCTGGACGCTGCGATGGCGCGGGGCCGCCGCTCTGCACGCGGTGGGCATCAGCCACGGCAACCTGGACCAGACGCGCTGTGCTGCTCACTCCGGATGGTGACGTCGCGTTCGACGACTTCAGCGTGGCGCAGGTCAGTGCCAGCGACTACTACGCGAACCGCGACGCTGCCGCGGTGATCGTGCAGACCGCGCGGCAGGCGGGGAACGAGCGCGCGGGTCGTGGCAGCGACGCGGGCGCTCGGCAAGGAGCGGCTGGCCGAGATCATCCCGCTCGTCCAGCCGGCCGCGCTCCCGGCACGAGGTGGGCAGAGGTGCGAAGCACCTGGGCAAGGTGCTCAAGGCACTCCGCACGGACCTCGCGACCGTGGCGGGTGTCGACGATGTCCAGACGCTGAAGATCCGTCGCCTCGACTGGGCGAACATCGGGATCCTCATCGGTGTGATCGTGGCGCTGTGCATCGCGATCCCGAGCTTGGAGGGCGTCGACTGGGCATCGGTCCAGAGCGAGTTCGAGAACGCCACGTGGGGGTACGCCGTTCTGGCCTTCGCGCTCTACCCGCTCGTGCCGATGGCCTGGGCCACGGCACTCATGGGCTGCGTCAACGCCGACCTTCCGTTCGTGCCGACGACCCTGACCCAGCTTGCGTGCTTGTTCCTGAATCTCATCACCCCGAACGGGATCGGCGGCACCGCGCTGCAGCTCGACTACCTGCACAAGGAGGGTGTGCCCGTGGCCTCCGGCGGCAGCGCCATGGTGCTGAGCACAGGTGTGGGCGGTGCAATCCAGATGGCGCTCTTCTTGATCGCCGCGGCGATCACGGCGACGACGGTCGACACGAGCAGCAGCAGCGATGCCTCGGGGAGCACGACGCTCATCGCGATCGTGGTCGTCGCTGCACTGATCGGCATCGTGCTGTTCGTACCCAAAGTGCGCGGCAAGGTTGAACCCGCGGTTCGGCGTGCGTTGACGGACATCTGGACCGTGGTCCGCAATCCGCGGCAAGGCGATGCAGCTCTTCGGCGGCGACACCGCCGGCAACCTCATCTACCCCGCCCTGCTCGGCCTCTGCCTCCTTGCGTTCCACCAGCACCTCGACTTCGCGCAGCTCGTGGTGGTGCAGGTGGGCGCGGGCATGGTCGGCAACGTCGCGCCGGTACCCGGCGGCATCGGGGTCCAAGAAGCCGCGGGTCACCGGCGGTCTGACGTACTTCGGCATCCCACCCACTGCTGCGCTCGCCACGGTCATCGTGTTCCGGGCGATCACCTTCGCGTATCCGCCCATCTTCGGCTTCTTCACGCTGCGGTACCTGCGGGCACAGGGGTACGTGTAGCGTGGGGTCAGCTCAGCGCGGTTTGCCGTAGCATTCGCGGCCGTATTTGGGGAAACGTCAACTTTCGCATCGACGGCTGCCGAATCAGACAAGGAACGGGATGGTGACGGGTCTCGAGGTGTTCGAACCGAGGCCGAGTCCGCCGCGGGGGTCCCGACACGGCCATCAGTCGGGAGTTCCTCGTCCGCCGGCTCGCGGACGTGGAGGTTCGCCTCGCGGTGGTGTGCGCCCCGGCCGGTTTCGGCAAGACCACGCTCGCACGGCAGTGGGCGGAGATGGACGCTCGGCCCTTCGCATGGCTCAGCGCAGACGTCGCCGACGACGACTCAGTCGTGTTGTTCCGTCATGTCGTCGCCGCGCTCGTGGGTGTCGTGCCCATGGAGCAGACGCTGGCGCTCCTCGAGCAGGGTCAGCGGGTCGATCCGGAACGAGGTTCCGTCTCGATCGCAGCCGATCTCGTGGACGCGCCGAACCCCTTCCTGCTGGTGCTCGACGACACGCATTCCATTACGTCGACGCTTTCGCTGCTGTTGCTCGAGCGATTGCTGCAGTCCATCCCCGAGGGCAGCGTCGCATGCCTCGTCTCGCGGGAGCGCCCGCCCTTCCGGCTCGCTCGGCGGCAGCTCTCGGGAGAAACTCATCGAGCTGTCCGTCACTGATCTCGCGTTCACCGACGAGGAGTGCCGCGGGTGCTCCGACCAACCCTGCCGGAGCTCGATACGAGTGTCGAGGCCTCGATCATCCAGCGATGTGACGGGCGGCCCGCTGCGATCGGGTTGGCGGCGCTCTCGATCGAAGTGGGCACTGACCTCGAGAACCTCAGAAGTGGGCTCGCCACGACGGATCACATCGCCGCGTATCTTCACGAGGAGCTGCTCGATCGGCTCGTGCCGGACGATCGTGACTTCCTGCTGGGAACGTCCGTGCTGACCCGTGTCCACTCCGGCCTCTGCGACGACGTGCTCGACCGTGACGGGAGCGCCGCGGTACTTGAACGGCTCGTCGCCGGCGGGAACCTGTTCGTGGTTGGACTCGACGATCAGGGCACCTGGTTCCGATATCACCCCCTCTTTCGTGACCTTCTGCTCGCCGAGCTCCGCACCGAAGACGCAGCGTGTGAACGTGTGCTCCGTCGCCGTGCCATCCCGTGGCTGCGGGATCACGGAATGGTCGACGAAGCAGTGATGCAGGCGCTCGCGGCGCAGGAACGTAGACACCGCAGTCGCGGACCATCTACTCGGAGCTGTTCGCCTTGGTCGACGAGGGCCGTATGGCGACGCTCGAGCGCTGGCTCGACGCGTTCACGGTCGCCGAGATCCTGGAGACGCCCGAGCTCGCACTCGTGTCGGCGGCAGTCGCCGGCATGGCCGGTCGCGCGGCTATGTCACACGATGGATGCAGGTTGTGGACGCTGTCGATGCCGACCGGCTCCTCACCGACGGCACATCTGCCGCAATCGGGAGGTCCGTGGTCCGCCTGATCACGGGCGACGGTGGCGAGGAAGTGTCCGCAGACCGGCCGAGATCATTCTCGAGCTGGGCCCGACGGGCTCGCCGGTGGTGGGCCCTCGCTCGCCTGGTCGGCGTGCTCTCCGATCTCGCCATGGACCGACTCGACGATCCGATCACCGTGTTCCGGGTTCTCTGCGACGACGTCGGCGAGTTCCCCGTCCTCCACTGCCTCGCGGCCGCGCACTGGGCGATCCTCGAGCTCTCTCACCGGTGAGACCGAAGTTGGTTGCGGATTGGTCGAGGACGCGGTGGAGAGCGCACGAGTCGCGAATCTCGGCGATTCGCCGATGATGGCGGTGATCTCAACCGCACAGGCGTTCGGGTCCGCGACTCGGCGTGCGGTCGATGAGACCCGTGAGTACTTCGACGAGTCGGTGCTGTTCCTGGAACACCGCGGTGACTGGAACGCGCGTGGACAGATCTTCGTGCGGCTCGTCCTCAGCGAGTCGGCATACCGCATCGGCTCCAATGACGACGCCGCCGAACAGCTCAAGCCGGGCATGTTCGCTCTTCCCGATCGAACCCGATGTTGCGCGCCTAGCTGACCTGGGCGGACGACCTCGACGAGCGCCTGGCGCGGCGGAAGGGGAGTCCGCCCCGGTCCGAGGTCCAGGAGCTCACGCCGGCGGAGCTGCGGGTGCTCGTGGAGCTGCCATCGCATCGGTCGATCGCGGAGATCGTGGAAGTGCTGTTCGTGAGCCGAAACACAGTCAAGACCCAGGCGATCTCGATCTACCGGAAGCTCGGCGTGTCGACACGCAGTGCGGCGGTGGAGCGCGCCCGCGTTCGTCGGGTTGCTCGTCGATCTCTGAGGGTCGGCGTATCGCCCGATCCGGACGATGACCGCGCGAGCGGGTCTCGTCATTGTGAGACGGACGCATTTGCCGCGCGGCGATCGAGGAGGTGCGGTTTCGTGGTCGACGTCCAGGACGATGTGCTCGGTCCGATTGATTACGTCGTGGTCGAGTTTCCCAACGGCCGATCAGAGCTCGACGCGTCGCTGGCACTCGAGCTGTCCCAGCTCGTCGACTCCGAGCTGATTCGGCTGCTCGACCTCGTCGTGCTCGCGAAGGACGAGGACGGGAGGCTCGAGGTCACCGAGTTCGAGGACCTCGGGGATCTCGGCGACCTCGGAATTCTGGAGGGCCGCCTGGCAGAGGTGCTCGCAGCCGAAGACCTCGAGCACCTCGCGGATGCACTCGATCCGGGTGTGTCGGGATGGCACTGATCTGGGAGAACACCTGGGCGGCGCCGTTTGCATTCGCGGCAAAGGAATGCGGTGCGCAACTCGTCGCCACTGGTCGGATCCCGACGCAGGCACTCTCGCCGCAGTCGCGGCGGACGGACAAGGAGACTGACATGCCGTTCCGACCTGGACGAGTGGGCCGGCCCGGCGTCATCGGCCGGCCGGTGGCGCGACGCCGCAGTCGTCGGCACTGCAGCGGTCGTCGCCCACGGTGTCGAACGCCGTCAGGTCGCCGCGAGGACCGTCGCGACGCCGTCCTATCGCATCCTCGCAGCTCGATGCTCCTGAGGTCCACGAACAAGCACCAACACCCGAGAAGGAGCCCACATGCAAGGAGACGAAGGGTACGGCTGGAAGGGATTCGCGGGGATCATGCTCATGATCGTCGGGTTCCTGAACGTGTTCGACGGCCTCGTCGCAATCACGCAGTCGAACTACATCGAACGCAACACCGGTGGCGTGCTACCAATCACCAACAACGTCAAGACCTGGGGCTGGATCGCGCTCATCATCGGCGTCATCATCGTGCTCGCCGGCATGGGTCTCTCGGTGCCACATGGGCGCGTATCGTCGGCATCATCGTGGCGAGCATCAACCTGATGTTCCAGTTCGCCTACCTCGGGCACTACCCGTTCTGGTCCTTCACGATGATCGTGATCGACATCCTCGTCATCTACGGGTTGGCCGCGCGACGGTGGACGCGGTCGACGCCTCGAATCAGCGTGATCGATGCGGTCCTCGCCACCACCGTCCACTGGGGCAGCGGTTGGAAGTGGGCCGGAAGCTTTACGACGCTCGACTTGATCGCGGCCGGCACGAACGCGCTCAACGGCGCGCTCCTCGTCCGACGTCCAGACCACTTCAAGAACTACACGGTCGTCGGCGTGATGCTCATGGCACTGCTGATGGGCCTCGGCGGTGGGATGACGCGGGATGTGCTCGTGAACCAGATTCCCTCAGCACTGACCAACCCGGCCTACCTCACCGTGACCCTGATCGCCGGGGTCATCGGCTACCGCCTGGCTTTCGCAAAGGGCCAGCTCTTTCGTGAGGGACTCTTCCAGTTCATGACGTCGTTCTCTCTACCGCTGTACGCCATCGTCGGCGCACAGAAGGGCGTCGACTGTCGGTCTCCCCGTTCTCGGCGTGCTGCTGCTCGCGGTGGTCGGCCCCACTGCAGGGCGTTGGTACGTCGATGTCTCCAGCGGAGTGCCGCCGAAGCACTTCGTGCGCGGCGAATGGTTCGTCGGCATCGCACTGCTCACCGGACTCGTCTGGGTGCTCTGCGCTACCGCGGGGCTCAACACGTGGGTGTGCGCCGGCATCGCGTTTGTCGTCGGCTACGTCCTCCGGGTGACTGCCCTGTACCGCGGGTGGGAGGAGCCCCTGGCGAAGGAACCCGCGGGCGTCTACATCCACGACGACGGGCGACCGCTGCTCGGTCGGAAGCTTCAGGGCAAGTCGGTGCGAGAGATGCGGAGCCTCGGCCTCACGATCGACGACACACCAGACGTCTGATGCTCGACGACGTGCGTGAGGTGCGGCGCGGTGCGGTGCGGAAAGCCGTGTTCCGTGCCGCTCCTTGCTAACGCCTTGCTAACAAACTCGTGTATTCAGGTGCAACGCGGGCGCAGTGGATAAGTCGCGAAGCGTTGTCCCTGGTCAGGCGATCGCGGTGGATTCGAACGCGCGCGTCGGACGCGCCAAGCTTCGGCTTAAACCCGCCGGCTCCTTCGGGGGCGTAGAGGTTCGAATCCTCTTCCGGGCACTACCCAACGCGGCACCTCAGCTTGCCGTCCGTTGTCCCTTCTGCCACCGGATCCGTGGCGCAACGGACAATGAACGACTGGTCGGTGAAGGTGTGATGCAGGTCACGCGGATCGTTGTCGCGAACGGGAACCGACTCTCGTAGGTCGACGTTGTTACGGGTGTCCCGTGGCCGCGCACCCCCCGCGCGCAGGCCGGGCTGGAACCCAGGAGCTGCAATGCACGACATCGACCTCTCTGCCCTCTCGCGCGCCGACGCCGATTCGGTGAGCGTGGAAGCGCTCATCGCGCGGAACATCTCGTCTGCCGAGCATCAGCTCACGGTGGCGCGCGTCCGGTTCGAGCGGGCCGACAAGCGGGTCCGCGCGCTCGAGGCCGTCGTCGACCACTGGAAGGTGCTCGAGCACGAGTACCGCAGGCGGCAGGACCTCGAGTCCAACCGCTGCTGCGGACCCTGATCGCACCCGCGACGCAGTCTTCCTGACTCGGCACAGGCGCCCGGTACGATCCCCGCGATGGACGTCACAACTGCGCTGTTGGCCGACTTCGCCCAGGTTCGTGAGGGCTTGCTGTTCGTCGCTTCGGGCGGTGTGACGCGCTGCTACCGCGATGACCTGCCCGCCCCGCTGGGTGTGTACCTCGCGATCGTGCTCGAGCTCGACCGCATCGAGGCCGAGGAGTCGCACGAGGTTCGCGTGGTCGTCGTCGACGAAGACGGCGGCGAGCTTGCCGAGATCGCGGGTTCGATCCAGCTCGGCGACACGCAGCTCATGGTCAACGAGAACCTGAACCTGCCGATCACGTTCGATCTCCGCAACGTCCCGCTCGAGCGCTTCGGCGCCGTGGAGGTGCGGATGTACGTGGCCGGCGAGCACCGGCGCACCCTGCCGATGTGGGTGCTCCAGACCGCGAACCCCGAGCCGGCCCCGCCCGAAACGCCGGATCTCTTTTAGGCGACGGGGACGGGCTGGGGTGGCGGCGGGCCGACGTACTGCGCGCTCGGGCGGATCAGCCGGTTGTCGGCGGCCTGCTCGAGGATGTGCGCGCACCAGCCGATCACCCGGCTCGACGCGAACGTCGGGGTGAACATCTCCCGCGGGAGCCCGCACCGGTCCATCACGATCCCGGCGTAGAACTCAACGTTCGTGTACAGGCTGCGACCCGGCTTGAGCTCGGCGAGGACCTCGACGGCCTTGCGCTCGATCTGCTTTGCGAGCTCCACCTTCTCGCCGCCGAGCTGCTCCGCGATGCCCCGCAGCATGACGCTGCGGGGATCGTCGGTCTTGTACACGCGGTGACCGAAGCCCATGAGCCGGTCGCCGCGCTCCACGGCCTGTCGCAGCCACGGCTCTGCGTTCTCGATGGTGCCGATCTGGTCGAGCATGTCGAGCGCCCGGCTTGGCGCCCCGCCGTGGAGCGGGCCGGAGAGCGCGCCGATCCCGCCGACGACCGCGGCCGCGAGATCGGCGCCCGTCGAGGTGATCACGCGTGCGGTGAACGTCGACGCGTTGAACCCGTGGTCGATCGTGGAGATCAGGTACTGCTCGACGGCGCGCGCGTGCTCGGGCGGTGGCACCTCGCCCGTGAGCATGTAGAGGTAGTTCGCCGCGTACGGCAGCGACGCGTCGGGCGCGATCGGTTCGAGGTCGTGCTGGAGGCGGTGCAGGCTCGTGAGCAACGTGGGTACGACCGCGCACACGCGCAGGGCCTGGAGCCGCAGCTCGTCGGCCGAGATGTCGAGCGACGGCTGGAACCCGAGGCTCGCACCGAGCAACGAGACGGTGGTGCGCAGCATGTCGAGAGGCGGCGCCGACGGCGCAACGCGCGCGATCTCCGGGAGCGCGGCGCGGACGGACTCGGGGACGACGCGCAGCGGGGCAACCATCTCGATGAACCCGTCGCGCGCCGCGAGCGTCGGGAGCGCGCCTTCGAAGAGCAGGTACCAGACGTCTTCGAGCGTGCGCTGCTTGGCGAGCTCGGTCGCGTCGTACTGGCGGTAGTGGTAGAAGCCCTCGAGGCCGCGCACATCGCCGATGGTCGTCTCCGCGACCACCACGCCCTCGAGGCCGCGCGGGATGTCCTGGGCGAGGTGCTCCGCGGGTTGGATCTGGGCGATGCGCATGAGGTCGCGCATCGAGACGATGCCCACGAGCACGTTGTCGTCGATCACCGGGATGTGCCGGTAGCCGTGCTCGGAGAGGCTCGCGAACGCCGCGGCCACCTCCACGTCGGGAGCCACGGCGTCGGGTTCGGCGGTCATCCACTCGCGCACAGTCGCGGTGCCCGTATCGATGCCCGCCGCCGCGATGCGCACGAGGTCCCGCTCAGTGAGGATGCCGACGGGCCGGGCGTCGTCGATCACGACGACGGATCCCACCCGCCGCTCGCGCATCCGGGCCGCGGCCTCGGCCACCTTCTCGTCGGCGGTCGCCGTGATCACCGGCACGCTCATGATGTCGGCGACGGTGCGGGACTTGCCGGCGTCGGCTGCCATGTGGGGCTCTCCTCGGACGGTCGCGGATTTTCCGCGTGCGAGTTTACGGGTCCCTGAGCTGATCAGGCGCGGCTCGAGCGCCGTGCCGACCTTCGCCGCCAACGAACCGGTCGACGGTGAGCTCACCGGACCGCAGCGCGCGTCGGCCGTGCTCGAGCTCGTTCTGCAGCGCGTCAGAAAGCGGCAATGACCATTGGTCGTACGCAGAACGACGGTCGCCGCGCATGCACGTCTGCGGGAACGCGTTGAGCTCGTGTGCAAGCTCGACCGCGCCCGCGAGTGCCCCGCCGGTCTCGGTGAGCCGGTTGACGAGCCCCATGCGCAGCGCCTCGTCGCCGGACACGCCGCGGCCGGTGAGGATGAGGTCCATCGCGTTCGACTGTCCGATGAGTCGCGGGAGCCGGATGGTTCCGCCGTCGATCAACGGCACGCCCCAACGGCGGCAGTACACGCCGAAGATCGCGTCGCGCGCCGCGACGCGCAGGTCGCACCACACCGCGAGCTCGATGCCGCCGGCCACGGCGTGGCCTTCCACCGCGGCGATTACCGGCTTGTCGAGGAGCATGCGAGTGGGACCCATCGGCCCGTCGCCGTCGGGAGTGACGGTGTTCGCCCGGTCGGTGCCGAACGCCTTGAGGTCGGCGCCCGCACAGAACGTGCCGCCCGCGCCGGTGAGCACAGCCACCGAGAGCTCGGGGTCGGCGTCGAACGCGCGGAACGCATCGGCGAGTGCGGCGGCCGTGGGACCGTCGACGCAGTTGCGCACCTCCGGCCGATCGATCGTGATGACGACGACCGCGCCGTCCGTCTCTGTGCGCACGGTGCTGCTCATGCCCCGCCTCCTGATGCTCCGATCGGGTCACGAGTTCCGAGGAGATGGGCGGTCTCGTTCAGGGTGGAGAGCGAACGCGCGCCGCCGCGCGACGCGCGCACTCGGCTGACCGACGTGTACCCCGGGTCGAACCACAGGTGCTGCGACAACCCGAGCAACGCGGCGAGGTAGACGTTCACCACGCCGCCGTGCGCGACCGCGACCACGGTCTCGCCCGCGTGCTCGTTGATCAGGGTGTCGAGGCACGGCACGATCCGCGCGCGGAACGTATCGGGCGCTTCGCCGCCGAAGTCCTCCCAGCGGCCCTCGACCATCGCCTGCCACCGGTCGTCGTTGGTATCGCGGAGCTCTTCCACCGGGATGTAGTGATCCGCGTTGCTGTCGTACTCACGCAGCTCGGTGAGCACCTCGACCTCGAGCCCGTGGGCGGCCGCGATGGGTGTCGCGGTCTCTGCGCGCCGACGGAGCGAGCTGCTCACCACGTGGTGCACCGGTTCGCCGGCGAGCCAGGCGCCGAGTCGGGCCGCTTGCTCGCGTCCCGAGCGGCGTGAGCTCGGGATCCACCGGTTGACCGCCGCTCTCTTCGGGGCCGATGCGCACCGGCTCGGCGTGGCGAACGAGGAGGAGCTGCATCAGGAGCCGTCCAGCGCGAAGCCGAGCACGGTCTCGAGCTCCGCGAGCGCGCTCGCGACATCGACGACCTTGATCGTGGTCATGCCCATCTCGCGCGCCGGCTTGAGGTTCACGCCGAGGTCGTCGAGGAACACGGCTTCGTCGGGCGTGACCCCGAGCCGGTCGCACACCAGCGTGTAGATCCGCGGATCGGGCTTGCGCAGTCCCTCCACGGCCGACTCGACCACCACGTCGAACGCGCCGAGGTGCCCGAGCGAATGCGGGGCGTCGTCGGTCGGGGTGTCGGTGCGCGCCCAGTTGTTGGTGAGCGCACCCACCTTGAGGCCGTGCGCGCGGATCGAGGCGATGGCCTGCATCATCTCGGGTCGGGGGCTGAAGCCTTTGCCGATCTGCATCATCAGCTCGCGGGCGTCCACCTCACCGCCCGCCTCACGGCACTCGGCCGCGAACGCCTCGCAGAACTCGTCGAACGTGTACTCGCTGCGCTCCAGCCGGCCCCAGGCGCCGTGATCCGTGCTGGACGCGACGACGGTGCGGATGAAGCGGGGCGGGAGCCCGTGGGTTCGCTCGTATTCGTCGAAGACGTCGAACGGCGACGGGAACACGACGCCGCCGAGGTCGAAGATCGCGGCTCGGAATGTCATCGGGAGCGCACGGTAGCGGAGGCGCGCCGGACCGGGAGATGCCACGATCAGTGGCACGGACTCCCCGACGGCGCAAGGGAAGGTGATGCCAGGTGGCGCAGGCGGCAGCTGACCTCGCGCTCGTCGACGCGATGGCCGAGGTGTGGGACTCGATCGCCGCGCTCGGCGACGGGCTCGACGAGACCGAGTGGAAGCTCGAGACCGAGTGTCCCGGCTGGTCGGTCCAGGACAACGTCGCGCACATCGTCGGGCATCGAGTCGGCGATCCTCGGCCGGCCCAACCCGGAGCACACCCCGCCCGACGCGTCGCACGTCCGCAACGACGTGGCGCGCGTGCAACGAGGTCTGGGTCGACTGGTACCGGTCGCGTTCCGGCGCGGAGGTGCTCGACGAGTTCCGCGCGGTCACCGCGGTGCGCATGGCCCAGCTCCGCGCGCCCGAACGTCGACTTCGACGCCGACGCGTGGACGCCGATCGGTCCCGGCACCGTGCGGGACATGTTGCCGTTCCGGATCTTCGACTCGTTCGTGCACGAGCAGGACATGCGCCGTGCGGTTGGGCGTCCCGGGTGGCTGGGACGGTGCGTGCCGCCGCAGTCGCGCTCGATCGCATCGTGGCGGTCCTGCCGATGGTCGTGGGCAAGCGCGTGCAGCCGCCCGACGGCACCTGGGTCGACATCACCGTCACCGGTCCCGCGGCCGCGGGTGGTCGCGATCGAAGTCGAGGGCGGGCGGGCACGCGTCGGCGAAGCCCGTTCGGAGGCGCCGATCACGCGGCCTCGAGCTCGACGGCGACACCTTCGTGCGGCTCAGCACCGGACGCGGTGACCCGGAGGCGATCCTCGCGAGTGGCGCGGTGCAGATCGCCGGCGATCAGGCGATGGGCGAGACGCTCGTCCGCTCGATGAACTTCATGTTCTGACGCGCGCGGTGTCGCGGAACGGGTGGCTCAGCCGGCGCAGGTGTTGCCGTCGCACTTGGCCGAGAAGGCGCCCCCGTCGTTGAACTTCACGACGATCGTCGAGTTGCCCCCCGACCCTGAGTGGTCCGCCTTCTCGAAGGTGATGTCGACTCGACCGTTCCCGAGTTGTTGCTCTTGATCGTCCAGCCGCGCGATTCGGAGTCGGGCCGCCGATGATCGTCACGGTCGTGCCGCTCACGTGGACCGTGACGGAGCCGCCGGACGCCGAGTACGTCTTGTCGAAGTCGTTCGAGGGCGGCGGGTTGGTGGGCTGCGTCGTGGTGACCGTGCCGCCGGGGCCTTCGTTGCCCCCCCGCCACCACCGCCGGGGCCACTGTTACCGCCGCCGCCCGGTACCGGTGCCCGGGCCGCTGTTGCTGCCGCTGCCGGCGTTCGAGCTCCCGGAGCCGCTGCTGCCGGAGCCGCTGCTCCCCGAACCGGCGCTGCCGGACCCGAGCCGTCCTTGCCGGAGCCGCTGTTCCCGGAGCCGCCGCTTGTTGTCGATGCCGGGGATGCCGCCTCGTGGTTGCCGAGCGTGGTGCTCGTGGACTCGCTCGTGCGCGATCCTATCGGCGGCGCGTCCACCGCTCGCCGGGTTGGTGCGCACGTCCTGGGTGAACGACGGTCCGCCGCCGAGCAGCAACGCGACCACGGCAACCGAGCCGAGTCCGGCGACCGCAGCCGACGCGATTCCCGCACGGCGCCGGCGCTTGGCCTGCTCGAAGCGCGGCAGCATCGCCGCGAACGCGTCGTCGGCGGGAACGTCCGGCGCGAGTCCGCGCAGGCGGCTCGGCCAGCTCGTCGTCGAAGAGATCGTGCTCGTTCACGCCGACTCTTCCTCGAGGACACCGCGCAGCGACTTGCGGGCTGCGTGCAGGTGGTACTTCACCGCGCCTTCCGAGAGGCCCATCGCGTTCGCGGTCTCGATGATGCTGAGGCCTTCGACGTAGAAGTAGGCGACGGCCATGCGCTGCTGGCCGGGGAGCGTCGACAGCAGATCGGCGAGCTCGGACGGCGGCCCGGGTGCGTCCATCTGCTCGGCGGGGAGGGCGGCGAGACGATCCACCGCACGGTCCCGACGGGTCTGACGGCGGAAGTGGTCGCGCATGCGGTTGGTCGCGACGTGGCGGATCCAACCGGCCGGGTCCTCGTACTTCGAGATGCGGCGCCAGCGCACGTAGGCGCGGCTGAACGCGTCTTGGACGCAGTCCGCTGCTACCTCGGCATCACCACAGGCGACCGTCAAAGCCCTCACCATCGGTCCGAAATTCGTCTTGAACGTGTCTTCGAAGTCGACCGGTCCGGGCTGCGTGAGCCCGCCGTCTTCTTCCTCCATGTCGCCAATTACACGCCATAGACCCCGGAAAGGATTGCCCGGAAGCGCGACTTTCTGGCGCCTTCTGGCCGAGAAATATGCCCGAATTGAGCCAATTCTCGGCCGGATGGAGGCGGTCCTAGAGGGTGAGCTCGGCCATCAGCCGGAGCGCATCGGGCTGCTGGGTGCCCAGGATCATGGTGGTGATCCCGGAATCCCGCCAGGCGTCGAGGCGGTCGGCGATCCGCTCCTTGGGCCCGATCAGGGCGATCTCGTCGACCAGCTCGTCGGGCACCGCGGCGGTCGCCTCGGCCTTCTTGCCGTCGAGGTACAGGTCCTGGATCGTCTTCGCCGCGTCCTCGAAGCCGTAGCGGCAGGCGAGGTCGTTGTAGAAGTTCCGGCCGCGGGCGCCCATGCCGCCGATGTAGAGCGCGGCCATCGGCTTCACGAACCCGCGCAGCATGTCGAGGTCGTCGCCGACGAGCACCGAGACCGTGGGCGCGACGTCGAAGTCGGCGAGGCTCTTGCCGTTGCCCGGCCGCCGCGAACCCTGCGTCGAGCGCCGCGCCGTAGGTCTCGCGGAACCGGTACGGCGAGAAGAAGATCGGCAGCCAGCCGTCGGCGATCTCCGCGCCGAGCGCGACGTTCTTCGGTCCGATCGCCGCGATGTAGATCGGGATGTCGTTGCGCGGCGGATGCACGATGAGCTTGAGCGGCTTGCCGAGCCCGGTCGCGTCGGGACCCGAGTACGGGATGTCGTAGTGCGCGCCGTGATGCTCGAGCCGCTCCTCGCGCGCCAGGATCGTGCGCACGATCTCCACGTACTCGCGCGTCTTGCCGAGGGGCTTGCCGTACGCCTCGCCGTGCCAACCCTCCACGACCTGCGGACCGGAGAGACCGAGCCCGAGCAGGAAGCGGTTGCCGCCGAGGAGGTCGAGCGTCACCGCGGTCATCGCGGTCATGGCCGGCGTGCGCGCGGGCATCTGCATGATCGCGGAGCCGAAGTTGATGCGCTCGGTGTGCGCCATCATCCACGTGATCGGCGTGATGGCGTCGGTGCCGTACGCCTCGGCGGTCCACACCGAATGGAAGCCGAGCTGCTCCGCTTCCTGGGCCAGCGCCACCGCGCCCGCCAGGCCCTTGCCCCAGTCCTGATAGCCGAAGTTGATCCCGAGTCGCATGGTTGCGAACCCTAGGCGGATCGTAGGATCCGCTCTATGGACGAGCTGATCACCAACGTCGTGCGCGGGACCAATGCCACTCGGCTGCTCCTGCTGGTGCACGGATACGGCGCCGACGAGCGCGATCTCGGCGGCCTCCTCCCACACCTGGATCCCGACGGCACCTTCGCGGCGGTCATGCCCCGCGGTCCGATCGCCGCGCCGGGCACTCCCGGGTTCGCGTGGTTCTCGATCACCGCCGAGGGTCGCGATCTCTCGGAGATGCACGATGCGGTAGGAGCGCTCGACGCGCTGGTCGACGAGCAGTGCGCGGAGCTCGGGTTCGATCGGTCGGAAGCGATCTTCGGTGGCTTCTCGCAGGGCGCGGGACTCGCGTTGCTGCTCGCGCTCGGGGCCGAGGTCGGCACTCGTCCGGCCGGTGTGCTCGCGATGAGTCCGTTCGCACCGGATCCTGATTCGCTCGACGTCGACTGGGAAGCCGCCAAGCAGATCCCGGTCCTGCTCCAGCACGGCACCGAGGACCCGATGATCCCCGTCGCCGCGGCCCGCAGCCTCGCCGGCGCGCTGGCTGAGCACGACGTGCCGCTCGTGTTCACCGAGTACCCGATGGGTCACCAGGTCGCGCTCGAGAGCGTGCAGCAGGCGCAGGGCTGGCTCCAGGCCGTGGCGGGTGGTGAGCGTCCGAGCGTGCCGCTGCCGGCGCCGCCGGCGGAGGGGCCGGTCCGTGCGGTCACCGCGAAGTCGTTCCCCACCGAGGTGCTCGCGAGCGACATCCCGGTGATCGTCGACTTCTGGGCGCCGTGGTGCGGTCCGTGCCGTCAGGTCGGGCCGATCGTGGAGCAGATCGCCGCGATGCGCGCCGGTGCCTACAAGGTGGTCAAGGTGAACATCGACGAGGAGCCGTCGCTCGCGCAGGAGTACGAGGTGCAGAGCATCCCGCTCATCGCGCTGTTCCGGAACGGTCGGCTCGAGCGCGTCGTCGCTCGGCGCGAAGCCGCGGCCCCAGCTCGAGGCCGAGCTCGGCATGCTCGTCATCCCGTAGTCGCTCTCCTGTAGCGCGTCATCCTGTAGCGCGTCATCCTGTCGCGCGGCGTGTTCCGTTCGCTCGGGACGCCTGGCTCCGACCACCGAACCAGAGTGCGAGCCCGCCGATCGCGAGTGAGCCCGCGCCGGCGAGCAGGACCGGGAGGGTGCCGTCGCCCGAGTGCGGCAGCGCGTCCCGACTCGACTGCGCCGCGGTGAGGGTCACGGCCGCCGTGTCCTTCGCGGTGCGATCGGCGCTCGCTGCCGCGGCGGCGTGCGGTGCGACCGCGGCGATCGCAGTCACTGCCAGCCCGGCGGCCACGCCGACGCGGGCCGCGTGCCGCACGATCGACCGGCCGAACCGGGGGTGGGCCGGGCGCGCACCGGGCAGGCCGGGCACGCGGTCGTGGGACTCAGGCAGTAGCGACATGCGGAACCTCCCGCTCGTCCCCGCCCGTGCCGGGTGACGATACCGAGCCGCGCGGCCCGGTTCGCGGATCTCTCGGATCGAGCTAGCGGATCCGGATCGCGCCCGGGAACGCCGTCTCGACGTGCCCGACGACGGCCGCGGCCGGTGTGCGGTGCTCCGTGAGCTCGGCCACGAGGGCGTCGGCGTGGTCGGGTGCGACCGCGAACAGCAGCCCGCCGGAGGTCTGGGCGTCGGCGAGCAGCAGCTGCTCCGCTCGGGGAGCTCGCCCCAGTCGACGTGCTCGGAGACGAAGGCGTGGTTGCGCTGCGTGCCGCCGGCGACGAAGCCGTCGGCGACGAGCTCGCGCACGCCGTCGATCACCGGCACCGCGGCGTGCGGAGACCGTGGCGCCGACGCCCGACGCGGCGAGCATCTCGCCGAGGTGGCCGAGCAGGCCGAAGCCGGTGACGTCGGTCGCGGCGTGGACCGCGGCGCCGAGCGCGACCGCGGCGTCGCGGGCGCCGGCGTTGAGCGTGGTCATGAGTCGATCGCGGCGGCGAGCAGCGCGGGTGGCGCCCGTCGCGCTTCACCGCGGTGGAGATCACGCCGAGTCCGATCGGCTTCGTGAGCACGAGCGCGTCGCCGGGTTCCGCACCGCGATTGCGCCAGACGCGGTCCGGCTCGACGGTGCCGACCACCGCCAGCCCGTACTTCGGCTCCGGGTCGTCGATCGAGTGTCCGCCCGCGACGATCGTGCCCGGCGTCGCGCGCGACGTCGGCGCCGCCGTCGATGACGCGCGCGAGCAGCTCGAACGGCAGTCCTTCGCGCGGCCACGCGACGAGGTTCAGCGCGAGCAGCGGCGTGCCGCCCATCGCGTACACGTCGGAGAGCGCGTTGGTCGCGGCGATGCGACCCCAGTCGTACGGGTCGTCGACGATCGGCGTGAAGAAGTCGGTGGTGAGGACGAGCGCGAGGTCGTCGCGGACCCGGTAGACCGCGGCGTCGTCGGCGGTGTCGAGGCCGACGATCAGGTCCGGGTCGTCGGCGCGTCGAGCCCGCGGACCAGCCCGAGGACCGTGCGGAGGTCGTCGGGGGAGAGCTTGCAGGCGCAACCGGCGCCGTGCGAGAGCTGGGTGAGTCGGATCAGCCCGCGACGCGGCCGTAGCCGGAGGCCGAGCCGTACCGCACGCCGGCGAGCTTCACGCCCCTCGACGGGTTCGACGCCGAGACGACCATGCCGCCGCCGATGTAGATCTCGACGTGGTTGGCGCCGCCCGGTCCGTAGAACACGAGGTCACCGGGCTGGAGGTCGCCGGCACCGATGCGGATCGTCTCCTGGTACTGCGCGCCCGAGTAGTGGGCGAGGCCCACGCCGGCTGCGGCCCACGCCGCGGCGGTGAGGCCGGAGCAGTCGAAGGTGTCGGGCCGGAGGTTGCGAACCGGTAGCCCTTGCCGACCTGCGCCTTGGCGAAGGCGACCGCGGCCGCGGCCCGGGCGTTCGGCGCGGGGACGTTCGGGAAGTTGGCCGGGTGCCGCGGCTGGTGCTCGGACGCGACGTAGCCGAGCGGCCTGCGCGGCGCGACGCCTGGTCGCGGCGGGCCTGCTCCTGCTGCATCAGGGTCGTGATCTCGCCGTTGACCTGGCCGAGGAGGCGGTCCTGGTTCGCGTTGGCCGCTTCGATCTTCGACTTCGCGCTCGCGGCCGAGTCGCGCTCGGCCGGCGGCGGCGGCCTTCTGGCGCTCGAGCTCGGCCTTCCGGGCGGCGAGCGCCTCCTGGGCCTTCTGGAGCTGGGTGAGCAGGAGTCGTCGTGGTCGGCGGCGGCCGAGGCGTACTTGGAGCGGACCGC
Source organism: uncultured bacterium (assembly GCA_963815935.1). Taxonomy (GTDB): domain Bacteria; phylum Patescibacteriota; class Saccharimonadia; order Saccharimonadales; family UBA4665; genus JARIHD01. The sequence continues at coordinate 151,835 of CAWFIL010000006.1, read as the reverse complement.
GAGCTCGGAGACGTTCTTCACGTCGATCGGCGTCGAGCGGGGCTGCTGCGACCGGCGCCCTTGTAGATCTGGGCGGCGCGCGCGTTGAGGAGGTTGCGGATCCTCGTCGGTCTGGCGATGGCGGCCTCGGTGCGGCGCTCGGCGTCGACGATGCCGGCCTGGGCCTGGTCGAGGCGGATGCGCGCGCCGTTCAGCCGCTCGGAGAGGGCGACGATCTCGCTGATCGTTCGCGTCGATCTGAGCCTGCAGGTCGGCAGCCTGGCGGCGCTTGTCGTCGATCGGGCTGCCGTCGCGAGGGCGGCGGGCAGAACGCCCGCCGCGACGATTGTGAGAACGATGAAACCCGAGACCTTGGTCCGGAGGTTCATATGGGGACTCCCATTGGCTCTAGCGGGCTGCCGTCGGTCCTTGCTGAACGCGGTCCTGCGTGCAACCACATCAATAATCGGCCGCGCGCCGAAGTACCTGGAGCGGCGTGCGGTTTCGGTGACCCTACGCGAGTCAGCCCGGCGATGTCATTTCTGTCCGTCAAAATGACGTCAAGGAACGCGCTCGCGTGGGGACTCCGAAAAGCCCCGAAAACCGGGCGATTGCCGCGTTCTAGACGGCCCAGCCGGCCGACGGTGCGGGCGCGATCTCGCCCGTGGGCGCGACCTCGGGGATCGACCACGCCATGGCGCGCCGACCTCTCGGGCGACCGTCTGCCACTCCGCCGGGTTCCAACCCTCGGCGACCGCGCCGACGGTCGTGTCCTGGCGGAGGTGCACGAACGCCGGGAGGTGCTCGAGGCCGAGGCTGCCGATCAGGGTGCGGTCGGGATCGATGAACATCATCGTCGTCTGCTCCTCGTCGCCGAGGATCCGCTGCGGCGATCTGGGCCGTGCTCGTGACCACGTAGGCGATCCGGCAGTCGCTGTCGCCGAGGACCGCGAAGATGCGCTTCGCGACCGGGATCCAGGCCGCGGCCTCGGGGCGGTCCGGGAGGATCACCAGGAAGAGGTGGAACATCGTCGACCAGTCGTCGAGCGTGCGGGTCACGCCCTTGCTGGTGACCAGCTCGAGGGTCGGATCGGGGTTCTTCGCCACGGCGGAGAAAGGTAGCGCGACCGCCCGATACGCTCCGACTCATGTCACGACGCGACCAGATCAAGATGACCGACGACGAGCAGCGGACGTTCCTCGACGAGGGCCAGGACCTCCAGGTCGCGTCGATCAACGCCGACGGCACGCCGCACCTCGTGACCATGTGGTACCTCGTCGACGGCGACGACCTCTGCTTCTGGACCTACGGCAAGAGCCAGAAGATCGTGAACCTGCGGCGCGACCCGCGCATCACGGTGCTCGTCGCGACGGGTGAGAAGTACGAGGAGCTCCGCGGCGTCTCGGTGACCGGTCGCGCGGAGCTCGTCGAGGACCTCGACGAGGTGCTCCGGTTCGGCGAGGAGGTCTACGAGAAGTACTGGGGCCCGATCGACAACGACCTCGTGCGCGAGGGCGTCCGCATGATGGGCGCCAAGCGGGTGCTCGTCCGGGTGAAGGCCGAGAAGACCGTCACCTGGGACCACTCGAAGCTCGCCGGCGTCTACTAGCCCGCTCTTGGCGCCTGCGGCGCCGGGCCGCTCGGGCCACGGATGCGCCGCATGACCGATCGCGGTTGGCCCGGGGCGGCGATCCTCTTGCTCCGCTACCCGCCAGGCCGATCGCCCGGAGCATGCTCGGCGGCATTCCCTTGTCGCCGGCCTTGCGCATCGCTGCGGCCTCGATGTTGATCTGATCGCGGTCGCGCTCGAGCCAGGAGTCCCACGGTCCGGGCGGGATCTCGCCGGCCACGCAGTGCCGCAGGTACGCCTGCAGCTCGCGCACCTCGGTCTCGCCGCCGATCGGGCCGTGGCCGGGCACGATCGTCTCGGCCAGCTCCGCGACCGCGTCGAGCACGTTGGCCCAGGTCTGCGGATCACCCTGGAACGCGAGCGGGGTGACGCCGAAGAAGCAGAGGTCGCCGGCGAACAGCACGTCCTCGTCGGCGACGAGCACCATCAGGTCGCCGTCGGTGTGCCCGGTCGCCGGGAGCACCTCGATGCGCGGGGTCAGCTGCGCGGCGCCGTCGACGAGATGCGAGACCGGGCGGGTGCCCGAGATCGCGAGCTCCTCGAACTCCTCCGCGAACGCGGGCATGAACGCCTTGTACGCGTCGACGGGCATCTGCTGGTCGAGCAGGTCGCTCGTGAACGGCGAGCCGAGGATCATCGCGTTGCGGAACGCGCCGGTGCCGCCGACGTGATCGACGTGCGCGTGGGTGAGCAGCACGCGCAGCACGGGAAGCTCGAGCTCGGCGACGGCCGCCGCGAACGGCTCCCACTGCGAGCGGACCATGAGCGTGTCGACGATCGTGAGCCCGTCCTCGTCGGCGATCACACCGGCGTTCGAGACGCCGGACTCGCCGCCGGGCTGGAGCCAGGTCCAGATGCGGTCGCCGATCGGATGGAGCGTGGAGGTGGGCGCCGATGTGGTCACGGGCCGAGGCTAGCGAGGGCATCCCGGCGGTCGGAGCCCGGCCGTCGGAATAAGACAAGTACTTACTTGACTAAATCCGGATGGTGGACGAACATCGGGTACGGCACCGGTGGAGGAGGGTCACGTGGCAACGACGACGGACACCAGCAGCTTCGGTGCGAGCGGGATCGCTGGCCGAGCTCCGCGAGGCCGGCCAGCTGCTCACGAAGGTCGGCAACCTCCCCGTGGTCGTGTTCTGGCACGCGGACCGGGCCTGGGCGATCGAGGACCGGTGCCCGCACCTCGGGTTCCCGCTGCACCGCGGCACGGTGGAGTCGGGACTGGTGACCTGTCACTGGCATCACGCGCGGTTCGACCTCGAGTCGGGCTGCACGCTCGACCTCTGGGCCGACGACGCGCACGGCTTCGACGTCGAGCTCCGCGGCGACGACGTGATCGTGGCGGCGCGGCCCGAGCCTGATCCCGTCGCGCTGCTGCAGGCGCGGCTGCGCGACGGCCTCGAGGAGGGCCTCTCGCTCGTGGTCGCGAAGGCGGTGCTCGGTCTGCTCGCCGCGGGTGCCGAGCCCGAGGCGATCGTGCGGACCGGACTCGAGTTCGGCATCGCGTACCGCGCGCCCGGGTGGGGTGCCGGACTCACCGTGCTCGTCGCGATGGCGAACGTGCTCGACGGGCTGGAGCCCGACGACCAGGCGGCCGCGCTCGATCCACGCGCTCGTGTTCGTCTCGCGCGACACGCGCGGCAACGCGCCGAAGTTCGCGGTCGGACCGCTCCGCACGACCCGCGTGCCGGCCGAGCGCCTCGAGGCCTGGTACCGCCGGTTCGTCGACACGCGCTCGTCCGATGCCGCCGAGCGCGTGCTGGAGACCGCGATCGGCGACGACCGGCGTCACGCGACGATCTGGCGGTCGCGGAGCGGATGATGTTCGCGGCGGTCACCGATCACGTGTTCATCGACGGCGGCCACGCGATCGACTTCACCAACAAGGGCTTCGAAGGGCTTGAGCTCGTCGGCCGCGACCAGGCGCGGACGGTGCTGCCGACGCTCGTCCCGCTCGCGACGAACGCGATGCGCAGCGAGGAGTCGGGGGAGTGGCAGCACCCGCACGACCTCGTCGCGCTCGTTGCGCGCGCCGGTCCCGCAGCTCGCCGATGCGCTGGCCGGAGCCGCGTGGCGAGTTCACGCGACGTGAGCGGGACTCGCGCTGCGCGGTTCCTCGGCGACGAGCCCGAACCCGTCGTCGACGCGCTCCTCGACGCCGCGCACGCGGGTGCGACCGGAGAGCAGCTCGCGCGTGCGCTCGCGTTCGCGGCCGCGCTGCGCATCACCCGGTTCCACACCCAGAACGACTTCGGCGACTGGGACACCGTCCATCACGCGTTCACCGCGGCGAACGCGCTGCACCACGCGATCGTGCGCCAGCCGACGCCGGAGCTCGCCCGCGGACTGGTGCACGGCGTGCTGCGCGTGCACCTCGACCGGTTCCTCAACGTCCCGCCGGCGCGGCTGCCGACCGCGACGCGCCGGCGATCTCGACGCCGCTCGCCGAGTGCTGGGAGGTGCAGGGCGAGATCAACCAGGCCGGTGAGATCGCGTGGGGCTACCTGCAGGGCGGCGGTTCGCGCGTCGAGCTGGTGGCCGCGCTCGGGCACGCGTTGCTCGCCGAGGACGCCGAGTTCCACTGGTTCCAGGTGTTCGAGGCCGCGGTCCGGCAGGCGTCGGCGTGGCCGGACGGCTCGGACGAGTCGGCGCTGATCCTGGCGGGCCTCGCGCGCTTCCTCGCCGCGCACACGCCGACCCGGCGCGAGCTGCCGACGATCATCCGCACCGCGACTCGTCTGCCGCCGCGGCGAGTCGCTGTTCGAGGAGACGTAAGATCTCCCTGTTCGTGGCCGACCCGACGGTTCGGCCCAGCTCCTCCGCCAGCAGAACGCCCCAGGGTCCGTGAACCCCCTGGGGCGTTCTCCGTTGTGACGCATGACTCGGTGCCGGCCCCTCGGGAGTGCGCGAACATCGCCACATGACCTGACGTGACCGCAGCCGTGACCGTCGACGATCTGTTCGCCGTCCTCGAGCGCTCGCACGGGGTGTGGGACGCGCCCGACGGTCTCGGCGATCCGGTCGACATCCTCGATCACTCGCTGCAGTGCGCGAACGTCCTCGCCGCGTACGCCCCGGACGATCCGGAGCTCCAGGTGGCCGGTCTCGTGCACGACCTCGGCCACGTGGTGACGCCCGAGCACTGGGCCGAGCACGGCGAGACCGGCGCGGCGTACGTGCGCGAGCTGCTCGGCCGGCGGGTCGCCCGGCTCACCGAGCTGCACGTGCCGGCCAAGCGGTACCTCGTGATGACCGACGCGACGTACGCGGCGTCGCTGAGCGACGGCAGCGCGTTGAGCCTCGAGGTGCAGGGCGGCGGTCTGAGCGAGGCCGAGCTGGCCGAGCTCGCCGCGGATCCCGGATCTGGCCGACGCGCTGACGCTGCGCCGGGCCGACGAGGCCGCGAAGGTCATCGGGGCCGAGGTTCCGGGCCTGGATCGGTGGCGGCCCGTCGTCGAGCAGGTCGTCGCGAACCTCCTGCGCTGACGGGCGTCGGGAACCGGCCGGCGCCCGAGTTGGGCGCCGAACGCGCGGCGGCTTAGCCTCCCGGCATGTCCGAGCGCACGAAGAACCTTCCTCGCCGCACGTGTCACGCCACCCCCGGGTCCAACGAGAAGATGCTGGGCAAGGCGCCGAACCTCGGAGCCGACATGGTGTTCCTCGATCTCGAGGACTCCGTCTCGCCGCTCGAGAAGGAGGCGGCCCGCGAGAAGGTCGTGCGGGCGATCAACGAGCAGGAGTGGGGCGACACCGTCCTCTGCGTGCGCATCAACGCGTGGGACACCGAGTGGACGTACCGCGACGTCATCTACGTGGTGGAGAACGCGTCGGAGCGGCTCGACGAGCTCATGCTCCCGAAGGTGGAGAACGCGGGCGAGGTGCAGGCGCTCGATCTGCTGCTCACGCAGATCGAGAAGGTCACCGGTCGCCAGAGTCGCGTCGGCATCGAGGCGCAGATCGAGACCGCGCGTGGTCTGATCAACGTCGAGGAGATCTGCGCGGCGAGCGACCGGCTCGAGACGATCATCTTCGGCCCCGCCGACTTCGCCGCGTCCACGGAGATGCCGGTGCTCACCGGTGGCGTCGCGATCCCCGAGTACCCGGGCGACCACTTCCACTACGTGTTCTCGAAGATCCTCATGGCCGGTCGCGCGAACGGCCTGCAGGTGATCGACGGTCCGTTCCTCAAGATCCGTGAGCTCGACGCGCTGCGCGAGTACGCGATGCGCACGCGCATCCTCGGCTACGACGGCAAGTGGTCGCTGCACCCGGACCAGGTGACGGTGATCAACGAGGTGTACACGCCGACGCAGGAGCAGTTCGACCACGCGTTCGACATCCTCGAGGCCTACGAGAAGGCCACCACCGAGGGCGAGCGCCGCGGTGCGGTCATGTTCGGTGACGAGATGATCGACGAGGCGAGCCGCAAGATGGCGAACAAGTTCGTGTCCCGCGGCGAGCGCGCCGGCATGAACCGCAGCGCGGCTGAAATCCCAGGCACGTTGTTCAGGCGGCCGTTGCCAGTCGTGAGATTGGCGTGTTGTGGCCGAGGGCGCTGTGGGGTCGTCGACAGTTGTAGTACGTCGAGCCAGCGTCGCAGTGCGCCGCGTCGTTGTTGGCTGCTGGTGAACGCTTGGCCGTAGGCCCATTCGCGCAGCATGGTTTGGATGAATCGTTCGGCTTTGCCGTTGGTGCGGGGCCGGTACGGGCGGGTGCGGAGGTGGTTGATCCCGAGCCGTTCGATCGCGGCGGCGTGGACTTTGGAGCGGTAGCCGGTGCCGTTGTCGGTCATGACGCGTTGCACGTGGACGCCATGCTCGGCGAACCAGGCGATCGCTCGTTCCAAGAACGCGACGCAGGTGGGGCCTTTCTCGTCGGCGAGGATCTCGACGTAGGCGAGGCGGCTGGTGTCGTCGATCGCGACGTGGACGTACTCCCAGCCGGCCTTGTAGGTGCCCCGGTAGCCCTCGCCGCGGCCGGTGACTCGATGACCGGGACGTTTGAACCGGCCGAGCTTCTTGACGTCGATGTGGATCAGCTCGCCGGGGTGGCGGCGGCAGTACCGGTTCGGTGGTTCCGGTGGCTCGAGCCGCGACAGCCGGTGCAGCCCGAGGCGGCTCAGCACCGCGCACACCGTCGACGTCGCCATGTTCAGCTCGGCCGCGATCCGCGCGCTCGTCCACCGCAGCCGACGCAGCTGTTCGATCACCGCGACCGTCGCATCCGGGGTGCGGTTCGCGACGCGATGCGGCGCCGACGACCGGTCCGTCATCGCGTCGCCGGCCCGCCACCGCGCCAGCCAGCGATAACAGGTCCGTTCCGAACAGCCCGCCGCGTCGGCCGCATCCTCGACGGTCCAGCCTTCATCGACGACACGACGGCACATCAGATCGCGCATGTACGGCGTCAGCTTGGCGTTACCGTGCAGCTTCACGGGTCTCCTTGAGGTGAGAGTGGCTTCAGCACCCTCGAGTCTCAAGGAGACCCACCTGACGAACGTGGATGGGATCTACAGCTAGCTGGGTCGCCGCGTTCCTCGGCGATCTCGTCGCCGGCGAGGGTGAGCTCGGCCTCGAGGTCGTCGATCGACTCCATCGGCGCGGAGCCGTGCCGGTTGGACCACAGCACCCAGCCGAACACGATGGCCATCGACGCGCCGGTGAGCCAGAGCTGGTGCTCGCTGATCCAGTCGAGCACGTCGCCGAGCGGACCGTGGAACACGCTCGCGACGTAGCGGACCAGCACGAGTCGCGTCGCGATGCTGAACAGCGCGACGGCGAGGTACGCGGGGAGCGCGATGCCGTCGGCACCCGGCGAGCAGCGCGACGAGCGTGCCCGGGAACGCGAACACCATCGGGTAGCGCGCCTGGTGGAACTTGCGCTCCATCCAGAGCAACGGTCGCACGGTGTTGCGGGCCCGGTCCTCGAGCCAGCGCACTGAGCGGTCTCCGTACCAGCGGCCGAGCAGGTAGTAGACGGCGAGCAGCGCGGCGGCGCGGAGGAGCGGGACGGCGTAGAACGCGAACACGTTGATCTCGGGCGCGATCAGCACCAGCCAGCGCAGGCGCGGGCTGAGCACCAGGAGGAGCGACGGTTCGTTGGCGATGAGCGTCGGTGCGAGCGCGTTGCCGACGTTGCTCGCGATCGCGAAGGCGAGCATCGGCACGGCCAGGATCGCGATGTTCCGGCGGCTCGGGACGGGTCGCGTTCCGGGCTCGTCCATCCCCATAGCCTGTCAGCATGGAGCGCCGAGACGCGATCGTGATCGGCGCGGGCATCACCGGCGCGGCCGCCGCGTGGTCCCTGGCCCGTCGGGGCAAGCGGGTCACGGTGCTCGAGCAGTTCGACCGGGGTCACGTTCGGGGCAGCTCCCACGGCGGTTCGCGGATCTTCCGGCTCGCCTATCCGGACCCGTTCTGGGTCCGCCTGGCGTGCGACGCGCTCGGGCGAGTGGCGGGAGCTCGAGGCGGCCACGGGCGTCGGCCTTCTCGTGCAGACGGGCACCGTCGACCACGGCGATCCGGATGAGCTCGGCGCCGTCGTGCAGCGCGCTCGACGCCGAGCACGTGCCGATCGAGCTGCTGCCGGCCGAGATCGCGCGTGAGCGGTGGCCGGGCATGCGCTTCGAGGGTCCCGGTGCTGTTCCAGGCCGGCGGCGGCCGGATCGCCGCGGGTGCCGCGCTGCTCGCGTTGCTCGAGCAGACGTTGCGCGACGGCGGCGAGATGCGGTGGGAGTCGCCGGTGCGCGCGCTCGAGATCGAGGACGACCGGGCGCGGGTCGTCACCGATGCGCGCACCTACGAGGCCGAGGTCGTGGTGGTGGCCGCGGGCGCGTGGGTCGGTGGCCTGGTCGGCGACGTGATCGGGCTGCCGCCGCTGCGCGTCACCCAGGAGTCGTTGTTCCACTTCGCGCCGGTCGACCCGCGGTCGCTGTGGCCGAGCTTCATCCACCACGGCGAGGGACTGCACTACGGCTTGGAGACGCCGGGCGAAGGCGTGAAGGTCGCGGAGCACGGCTCCGGTCCGGCGGTGACCGCGGACGAGCGCGACTTCACCGTCGATCCGGGGAGCCGTGAGCGGCGTCGTGCAGTTCGTCGAGCAGTGGATGCCCGGCCTGCGTCCGATGCCGGTCACGGAGGCGACGTGTCTCTACACCTCGACGCCGAGCGAGGACTTCGTGATCGATCGCGTCGGGCCGCTGCTCGTCGCGTCGCCGTGCTCGGGTCACGGCTTCAAGTTCGCGCCGCTCGTCGGCCGCATGATCGCCGACGTCGCCGAAGGCACCGAAGCGATCGACCGCTTCTCCCTCACCCGCCGCGGCTAACCCAGCGGACGATGGAGAACGGGAGGCCGGAGCTCACCACCTCGCTCGCGTGTCGCGGTGAGGTCGTCGAGGAAGCGGAGGTCGACGCCGGCACGGGCATGTTCGGCGACGAGATCTCGTCAGCTGCCGGGTCGCGGTGGGGCGGACGGTCCGGGTCGCGACCCACTGACCCTCCGCGTCCGGCCACGGCTCGAAGGGCGTCGCGTCGAACGTGTACTCCGTGAGCTCGGTCGGCGCGGATCCACGGCTCGTCCTGCTCGCGAGCGAAGTGGACGCGCAGGTGCAGTCGTGCCGAAGCGCGCCGCGAGCTCGCGCTTGCTCTGCGTCGGTGTTCGCCCAGACCGCGACGCGCGGACAGTCGCGCGGGAACCAGTAGAGCGGCGCGTAGCTCGGCGCGATGGCCCAGACCTGCGGCGGCTGGTCCGGGTTCGTCGCGGGAACGTGCGGCTCGAACGCCTCGGATGTGCGGCGTCCTCGCTGTAGTGGAACACGACGTCGGGTCGCGTCGCCGAGTCCGTCCACCCCACGCCGCCAGTCTGCTCGGCGACGCTTGGCTAGCGTGGGCGACGGCATGCGGACTCGACGACCTGTGCAGATCGTGGCGGCAGGACTGCTCGTCTCGGGTGTGGCGTTCGGCGTGCTCGGCGCGACGCAGTCCGAGATCGGCGCCGCCACTCGATTGCCGTCGCGGAACGACATGCTCGTGTACTCCAAGCCGCGCTCGCCGGTGCCGAAGTGGACCGCGACCACACGGATCGTGTGGGTCTCGAACGTGCAGAAGGTGGGGAAGGTGCGCGGTCGGATCACCGGAACGGTCACGTTCACGGTCGACGGCGTCAGCACCGTCGTGCCCATCAAGGGCCTGCACCACGCGAACCTGATCTTCCCGACCGGCATGGGATCCGGCGTGCACCGAGGCTTCGCCCGCTACGACGGCGACGCCAACTTCGCCCCCAGCGTCTCGCCCACCCGCACCGTCGTCATCCCGTAGCCACTTCACCTGCGTTCGTTGTCCTTTTCACCACGGGATCGGTGGCACAACGGACAATGAACGAGCGGTTCGCGGGTATCGCGGGTTCGCGGGTTCGCGGGTTCGGCCGCTCGGACGCTCGGACGCGAGGGCCTGCTCGGTGAGGCGGCGGGCGATCACGCGGAGGCACAGCGTCTCGTCGGCGCCTTCGAAGATCGAGAGCACGCGGGCGTCGACGAAGTAGCGCGACACCGGGAACTCCTCGGCGTAGCCCATGCCGCCGTGGAGCTGCAGCGCCTCGCGCGTCACCCACTCGGCCGCGCGGCACACGTACGCCTTCACCATGCTCGCCTCGAGCGCGCCCTCGCCGCGCGCCATCTTGCGGGCGACGTCGTAGGAGAACTGGCGGCCCGCGCAGATCAGCGCGGCCATGCGCGCGAGCTTCGCCTTCGAGAGCTGGTAGTCGAACACCGGCTTGCCGAACACGTTGCGCTCCTGCGCGTACGCGAGCCCGGCCTCGAACGCGGCCTGCATCAGCCCGACGGCGCGCGCCGCGGTCTGCAGGCGCCCGTTCTCGAAGCCCTCCATCTGGAGGTAGAAGCCCTTGCCGAGCCCGCCCTCGAGCCCGATGAGGTTCTCGGCCGGCACGAACCAGTTGTCGAACGCGACCTCGTAGGAGTGCATGCCGCGGTAGCCGAGCGTGTCGATCGCGCGGCCTTCCATCTTCCCGCCGCGCCCGTCGTCGAACGCGAAGTGGTGACCCGGGGCCGGCGGCTTGTCGACGACGAACACCGAGAGGCCGCGGTGGCCGAGCGACCGGTCGGGGTCGGTGCGGGCGAGGACCATCAGCGTGTCGGCGCGCCCGGCGAACGTGCACCACGTCTTCACGCCGTTGATCACGTAGCCGCCGTCGATCGGGGTCGCGGTCGACCTTCACGCCCGCGACGTCGGAGCCGAAGTCGGGCTCGGTCACCATCACGCCGACGATGCGCTCACCGGTCGCGATCTGCGGGAGCCAGCCGTGCTTCTGCTCCTCGGTGCCGCCCTTCACGATGGCGCGGGTGAGGATCTCGGGGCGGGTGATCAGCGCGCCGCCCGCGCCGAGCGAGCCCCACGAGAGCTCCTCGGTGGCGACGCACATCGCGAGGTAGTCGGAGTCGCCGCCGGCCGCGAAGCCGCCGTACTCCTCGGGCACCGAGAGGCCGAAGCCGCCGATCTCGGCCATGCCGTCGATGATCTCTCGGGGATGTCGTCGTTGTGCCGGTGGATGTGCTCGGCGACCGGCCGGATCTTGTCCTCGGCGAACCGGTGGAACGTGTCGCGCACCAGGTCGAAGTCGTCGTCGAGGTGCGCGGGACCGGTGCCGTGCTGCGGGAGCTCGTCGGCGAGCGCCTCGAGGAACGCGGGCGAGCGGTGCTCGGCCACGAAGTCGTGCGCGCCCGAGAGCATCGCCGGGTCGACGCCCCACTCGCCTCGCGGCCGACGAGCCGGACGCGATGTCGGCGATCGCGTCGGCGATGTACGCGTACGCGAGCTTCGCCTCGAGGTCGCCGTGCTCGGCGTAGTCGAGCATCACGCGGGACGCGGCGACGGCGCTGGCCGCGTGGGCGAGGTCGTAGGCCACGACCTGGTGCTGGTCGAGCGCGCTCACCGAGATGCGGCCGTCGACGGTCGATCGCTCGGCGAGGCTGCGGGCCGCGGCGTCGACGAGGGCGCCCGTCGCGTCGATGGCCGCGCGGGCGGCGGTATCCGTGTCCGTCATGGCGGGGGAGCCTACCGACGGCGGCGGCGCTACGACTAAGTGGTCGCCGTGGTGGTCGACGAGGTCGACGGTGGGGGCGGCGGGGGCGGCGGCGGTCGTGACCGTGGTGGAGGTGGTGGCTGGCGGGCTGGTGGTGGTCGTGGTGTTGCCGGAGCCGCTGGCCGAGCCGCTCGACGACCCGCTGCCCGAGCTGCTCGACGAGCTGCGGGAGGTCCCCGCCACCTGGGTCGAGCCCCGGCTCTCGATCACGCGCTTCGGCTGCGTCGGGTCGGCCTGGCGGCTGATGTACCAGTCGTGGTCGAGCAGCGTGAAGACGGCCGCGGCGAGGTAGTCGCCGCCGTCGACGGAGAAGTGGATGCCGTCGCCGGCGCGCATCGTGACGCGCTTCTTGCGTGACCGGGTCGGTGAGTCGACGACGTGTACTCGCCGTTCGCGTCGGCGAACAGCGTGTGCGCGTCGACGTAGGTGACGCTCTTGACCTTGCGCGACGCCGCGAGCTGGATCGCGGCGACCTGCTGCACGTCGTCCTCGAGATCCTCGTCCTTCATGACCGGCGGGTTCACCCAGTACACGTGGCGGTTCGTGCCGACGAGCACGCGCATCATCTCCTCGGTGAGCTGCTGGTACTTCGCCGCTTGCGTGGAGGCGTAGACGTTCGCGTCGTTCGTGCCGATGACGAAGACGACCGCTTCGGGGTCGAGCGTCGCGATCTCCTGGTCGCGTGCTTCGGCCAGTCGAAGAAGCTCGGGTTCAGCAGGCCGCTCGAGACCCGCGAGTCGTACTGCGGGCTGCACGACACCGGTGTCGGCGGTCAGCTCGCCGAGCGACGGTCCGAGCGAGCCGGCGAGCGAGTCGCCGGCGATCCAGAGCCGCAGCGGCTCGTCGGGGGTGAGGGTGCGGCACTCGACCTCGGGCTCCGCGCCGCCGGTCGGCGCGGCTCGAGTCGTGGGCGTGGTCGCCGACGCGATGCCGCTGGCGCGACTCGGGCCGTCGGAGCTCGGCGAGGTGGATCGCGTCGGTGACCACGAGCGCGGCGACGACGCCGACCAGACCGATCGCGATGGCCGCCGAGGACGCGTCGCTGCGACCGACGCCGATGGCGCCGCTGCGCCTGCGTGCGCGCGAGCGAAGGGGAGTTCTCGGAGTCGGCCATGCGAGGGGGAGCGGCGCGGAGCGCGAGGCAACGCAGCCAGTTCACGCGGGCGAATGAAGGACCCGATCGTACCGGCCGAGGCGTCTCGACTGGGATCGAGGGTCAGGGGCAGGTCGTTCGGCGCCGGCCGGCGCCTGGTCGAGCTGCGTGCGGTACAGGTCGGCGTAGAGACCGTTCGTGCGCAGCAGCTCGTCGTGCGTGCCCTGCTCGACGACCCGGCCGTCGTCGATGACGACGATGCGGTCGGCGTTCACGATCGTCGACAGCCGGTGCGCGATCACGAGCGCGGTGCGGCCGGTGAGCGCCGCGTCGAGCGCGCGCTGGATCGCGATGCTCGGACTCGGAGTCGAGGTGCGACGTCGCCTCGTCGAGGATCACGATCGCCGGCTCCTTGAGCAGCACGCGTGCGATCGCGAGCCGCTGCTTCTCGCCGCCCGACATGCGGTAGCCGCGCTCGCCGACGATCGTGTCGTAGCCGTCGGGCAGGCTCTGGATCGAGGTCGTGGATGCGCGCCGCCTGGCACGCGGTCGACGAGCTCCTCGTCGGTGGCGTCGGGCTTCGCGTAGCGCAGGTTCTCGCGGATCGTGTCGTGGAAGAGGTGCGGGTCCTGCATCACGAAGCCGACGGCGCTCGCGCAGCGACGTCGAGCGTGAGCTCGCGCACGTCGTGACCGTCGATGCGGACCGCGCCCTCGTCGACGTCGGCGATGCGGGGCACGAGCATCGCGGTGGTGGTCTTGCCCGCGCCCGACGGTCCGACGAGCGCGACGAGCTCGCCGGGCTCGACGTTGATGCGCGACGTCGCGCAGGATCCACGCGCTCGGCTCGTCGTCCTCGATCTGGCGCGCCCTCCTCGAGCGACGGCGAGCGACGCGATCGACGCCGGGCGGGTGGCGGAACCACACGTGGTCGATCTCGATGCGCCCGACCGGGTCGACGAGGTCGAACGCGCCGGGCTTCTCGGTGACGAGCGCGGGGAAGTCGAGCACCTCGAAGACGCGCTCGAAGCTCACCAGCGCGGTGAGCACGTCGACGCGCGCGTTCGTGAGCTGCGTGAGCGGCTGGTAGATCTGCGCCGACGCAGGATCACGAACGCGCCGAGCGTGCCGATCGTGATCGCCGGTCGATCACCATGCGCCCGCCGACGTAGTACACGATCGCGGTGCCGACCGCGGCGACGAAACCGAGGGCGACGAACAGGACCACGCCGTACATCGCCGTCGTCACGCCGATGTCGCGGACCGCGAGCCGCGCGCTCGGCGAAGTCGTCGCGCTCGCGGTCGTGGTTGCCGAACAGCTTCACCACGAGCGCGCCGGAGACGTTGAAGCGCTCGGCGATCGTGTTGTTCATCGACGCGTTGAGCTGGAAGCCTCGCGGGTGATCGACCTGCAGCTTCCGGCCGATGCGACGGGCCGGGATGATGAACGCCGGGAGCACGACCAGCGTCAGGATCGTGAGCCGCCACTCGAGGAAGAGCATCACGCTCAGCGTGATGACGAGCGTGATCACGTTCTGGACGACGGTGCCGATCGTGTTGGTGACCGCCTGCTGCGCGCCGATCACGTCGTTGTTCAGCCGGCTGGTCAGCGCACCGGTCTGCGTGCGGGTGAAGAACGAGATCGGCAGCCGCTGCACGTGGTCGAAGAGCGCGACCCGCATGTCGTAGATCAGGCCCTCACCGACGCGTGACGAGTACCAGCGCTGCACCAGGCTGAGCACCGCGGTGGCGAACGCGACGACCACGGCGAGGATGGCGAGGACGGCGACCAGCGTCTCGTTCTTCTTGCCGACGGCGTCGTCGAGCAGGGCCCGGAACAGGAGCGCCGGGACGATGCCGACGACCGCGGACGGCGATGACGGTGATGAGGAAGCCGATGAGCGCGGCGCGGTAGGGCCGGGTCATCCCGAGGACGCGGCGGAGCAGGTCGCGCTCGACGTGCTTGCCGCGCACGGCGTCCGGATCGCGCCGGAAGCCCATCATCGTCTGGTGCATCATCGGGGGAGCTCCGCCGGTTCCTCGGCGCCGCAGCACTCGCATCAGGTCGCGCAGGGTCGCAGCTCGGCGACGGACAGCGCGAGCAGCGGCGGGGGTGGCGTCCGCATGGACTCGGCGATCCGCTCGCGCGGCGAGCCCGGCCCGGGCGTGAGCGTGAGCGTCTTGACCCGGCGGTCGTCGGGCGAGGCCTGCCGCTCGACGAAGCCGCGGGCCTCGAGGCGGTCGACGAGCCAGGTGACGTTCGACGCATCGCAGCGCAGCTCGGTGGCGAGCGCGCGCATGGGCTGGGACTGGGCGGGGTCGAGCGCCTCGAGCGCCCGGATCTCGCCGGGCAGATCGCCAGCTCGACGCCGACCGCGTGGAACGACTCGTGGAACACCTTCATGAGCTGGGTGAACGCTGCCCAGGTCTCCTCTGCGAGCTCCGCCTTCCGCGTCATGACCGAAGTGTACCAGTTGCTTTGTACCTATCAATCTTTGAATCGCTATAAACTTGAATACTTCAACTGATTCTGGGAGACTGGTTCGGTGAGCACAGCTATGAACCCCAATTCCAACGCCCCCGCAATCGTGGTCGAAGACGTCCGGAAGCAGTTCGGCGACGTCGTCGCGCTCGACGGCGTCTCGTTCGCGCGTCGAGGCCGGCACCGTGCTCGGACTGCTCGGCCCGAACGGCGCGGGCAAGACGACGGCGGTGCGCATCCTCACGACGATCCTCCCGCCGACTCGGCCGCGCCGAGGTGCTCGGCATCGACGTCGCGCGGCACCCGCAGTCGGTGCGGCTCCGCATCGGGCTCGCCGGGCAGTACGCGGCCGTCGACGAGGTGCCTCACCGGTCGCGAGAACCTGCGGCTGGTCGGCGCGCTGACGCCACCTGCCAAGCGGCTGACGCGAGGATCAGCGCGCGGTCGAGCTGCTCGAGCGCTTCGGTCTCGACCGACGCGGCCGACCGGTCGCTCAAGACCTACTCCGGCGGCATGCGCCGCCGGCTCGACCTCGCGGCCGCGCTCGTCCACCGTCCGCCGGTCCTGTTCCTCGACGAGCCGACGACCGGGCTCGACCCGGCTCGCGCCTCGACCTGTGGGGGGTCATCGAGGAGCTCGTCGCCGACGGCACCACGGTGCTGCTCACCACGCAGTACCTCGAGGAGGCCGACCGGCTCGCCGACAAGCATCGTCGTCATCGACCACGGTCGGCTCATCGCCGAGGGCACCGCCACCGAGCTGAAGGCGCGCATCGGCTCGACGCGCGATCGAGGTCGGGCTCACCGATCGCGACCGCGACCGAGCAGGCGCGCGGCGTGCTCGGCCCGTCGGCACCGTCACCACCGGCGACGCCGAGCAACGGCATCGCGGCTCCAGGTGCCCGACGGCGCCGCGACGTGCTGGCCGCGGTCGCGCGCGCTCGACGCGCGCCGGCCTCGACGGTCGAGGCCCTCGGCGGTGCGCGAGCCCACGCTCGACGACGTGTTCCTCGAGCTCACCGGCCACGCGCGGAGGACGACGACATGAGCCAGCGCATCGAACCCGACGTGACCGGCCGACGCGAGCGCGTCGCAGCGTGCCGCGACCTCGGCGCCACCGTGCGGCTCGACGAGCGCGCGCTCGCGCGCGAGGCGCGCCCGAGCGTCACGCAGGCGGTGAGCGACGCCCGATGACGTGACCTGGCGCAACCTGGTGCACCTGCGCGCGCAACCCCGAGCTGCTCGTGTTCGCGACGATCCAGCCGATCATCTTCGTGCTGATGTTCGTCTACGTCTTCGGCGGCGCGATCAAGGTGCCGGGCGTGTCGACTACGTCGACTTCCTCATGGCCGGGGTCTGGATCCAGTCGGTCACGTTCGGTGCGGTGAACACCGGCGTCGGGCTCGCCGAGGACCTCCAGGCCGGGTCTGATCGAGCGGTTCCGGTCGCTGCCGATGGCGCGCTCGGCGGTGCTCGTCGGCCGGACGACGGCCGACCTCGTGCGCAACGTCTTCGTGGTGCTCGCTGATGACCGGCGTCGGGTTCCTCGTCGGGTTCCACTACCACACCACATCTCTCGGGCTGATCGCCGGCGCTCGCTGCTCGTGCTGCTGTTCTCGTACGCGCTGTCGTGGGTCGTCGGCGCTGATCGGGCTGATCGCGCCGAACGCCGAGACCGCGCAGGCGGCGTTCTTCCCGATCGTCGCCGTGCTTCGTGTTCGCGTCGGCGGCGTTCGTGCCGGTGGCCACCATGCCGGGCTGGCTCCAGGCCGTTCGCGAGCAACCAGCCGGTGTCGGTCGTGATCGACGCGGTCCGCGCGCTGCGTGCTCGGCGGCGCCGACCGCGCGCCAGGTGCTCGCGGCGCTGGCCTGGATCGTGGCGCATCGTCGCCGTGTTCGCCCCGCTGGCCGTCCGGCGGTACCGCAAGGTGGCGTGAGCGTCGGCGGCCGTCGACCGATGATCGACGGATCCGGAGATCAGGGACGAGCTGCGCGCCACGGTGCGGCGGTGGGTCGAGCGCGAGGTGCTCCCGGTCGCGAGCGACCTCGAGCACGACGACGAGTACCCGGCGGACCTCGTCGAGCAGATGCAGGCGATGGGGCTGTTCGGGATCACGATCCCGGAGGAGCACGGCGGGCTCGGCCTCGACCTCCTCGCCTACATCGCGGTGATCGAGGAGCTCGCGGCCGGGCTGGATGTCGCTCTCCGGGATCATCAACACGCACACGATCGCGGCGAGCCTGATCATGCGGCAGGGCACGCCCGAGCAGCAGGCAGCGCTGGCTGCCGCGGCTCGCGACGGGCGAGCTGCGCGGCTGCCTCTCGCTCTCCGAGCCCGACGCCGGCAGCGACACGCGCAACATCTCGTGCCGCGCCGAGCGCGACGGCGAGGAGTACGTGATCAGCGGCACCAAGACGTGGGTGACGAACGGCGAGCGGGCCGGGATCGTCGCGCTCGCGGCGCGCACCGACGAGGGCATCACGTGCTTCATCGTCGAGAAGGAGCCCGGCCCGACGTTCGGCGGCATCACGGTCTCGAAGAACATCGGCAAGCTCGGGTACAAGGGCATCGAGACCGTCGAGATGGTCTACGACGACCACCGCGTCGGCGCCGACTGCGTGCTCGGCGGCGACGAGGGTCTCGGTCACGGACTCGGGTTCATCCTCGGCGCGCTCGAGGTCGGCCGCATCAACATCGCGGCGCGCGCGGTGCGGCGTGGCGCGCGCCGCGTTCGAGGCGGCGATCCGGTACGCGCAGGAGCGCAACGTTCGGCAAGCCGATCGCGCGAGCACCAGGCGATCCAGCAGAAGCTCGCCGACATGGGCACGCAAGCTCCAGGCGGCGCGGCTGCTCACCGAGCACGCGGCGGACCTGAAGCAGTCGGGCGAGCGCGCCGACGTCGAGGCCGGGATGGCGAAGCTGTTCGCGAGCGAGACCGCGTTCGAGATCGCCACCGAGGCGCTGCGCATCCACGGTGGCGTCGGGTACACGACCGAGCTCCCGATCGAGCGCTACTACCGCGACGCGCCGCTGATGATCATCGGCGAGGGCACCAACGAGATCCAGCGCCTCGTGATCGCCCGCGGCCTGCTCCAGCGCTACGCGATCGACTGCGGACGCGGCACGCTTCGTCGCGTCGGCGGCCAGCGCTCGCTGATCGGCTCGCCGAGACGACGAGCGCGAGCGCGGGCACGCCGGTCCGTCGGCCCGTGGCCCGTCGGCACGATCGGAGAGCGACGATCGCGTAGCGCTCGAACGAGTCGAGGGTCGAGAGACCACCGCCAGCGACGATCGGACAGCCGCGACACGTGTAGCTCCGGGCCAGGTCCGGCGCACGACAGGTGAAACGACCAGAGCCGGATCGACGTCGGACCGGTGCCGACCGGTGTTGCCGTTCCAGCGGCCGCGCAGCGAGGCGATGGTGTCGACGGGTTCGTGACGATCCCGTGGCGTCTGGCTCGCCGCTGTCGGCGACAGTACCCGGGCAACGAAGTGTGAGGACATGCGGGTCCGTCAACCGCACCGGGGCAGCGCAACCCTACGCAGGTCCGACGGCGATCGGACAGGCGCGCGAAGGCTCGACAACCAACGGGCCTGCAGCGGGACAAGCCCGTACGTCGGTCCAAGACAGAACGAGCGCAAGGCGGCGGCGGTACGAGGCCGCAGCGTGAAGCCCGTGCCAACCGCCGCAACCGCCGTCCGCACCGAAGCCCGAAGCCGTGGTCGGCAGCCGAGTCCTCGACTCGCACGGGCTGTGCCGACGGACAGCGGTGCTGCCACCCGCAGGTTGGTCCGCGGACCGCCAGACGGGCGACGCAACATGGCGCTGGTGGGACGGCGAGCAATGCGACGTCGACAAGCACGGGTTCGCAACGAGCGGCAGCATTCCGGTTTTCACGTCCATCGGTTCCGCCGGCGGCACGTCCGGTGCGGCGTGCTCTGGTGGCGGCGGTACGCAGGCGCGCGAACTCGCTGACGAGCCATGACCAGTGCCGCCCGACTGTGACGTGGCTTCGGCTGTCTGCTAGCGCCGCTCGCGCCCGCTCGTCTACGCTACCCTCCCGCTCATGACTGTTCATGAGCGACCTTTCGGGCGGTACTTCGAGGACTTCGAGCCGGGCGACATCTACAAGCACTGGCCGGGCAAGACCATCACCGAGTACGACGACCACCTGTTCTGCATGATCACGATGAACCACCATCCGCTGCACACGGATGCGTGGTTCGCGGAGACGCAGACGCAGTTCGGCAAGAACGTGGTGGTGGGCAACCTCGTGTACTCGCTCGTGCTCGGGATGAGCGTCGCCGACGTGAGCGGCTCGTGCATCGCGAACCTCGAGATCGAGACGCTGCAGCACAAGAAGCCGACGTTCCACGGCGACACGATCTACGCGGAGACCCGCGTGCTCGAGAAGGTCGAGTCGAAGAGCAAGGAGGACCGCGGGATCGTGACCGTCGAGAGCTTCGGGCTACAACCAGCGCGGCGAAGAGGTCTGCTACTTCAAGCGCAAGGTGCTCGTGCTCAAGCGCGCGTTCGGCCCGCCCCGCCAGCGCCCGTACGAGACCCCGTCCTGACCGGCTCCGTCAGCGCTTCCGATGGGGCCCCGACCACTGCGGTGGTCGGGGCCGTCTCTCTGTCCCGACGCGCACGGTGCCGACTGTCACGGAGGGCACAGACGATTCGGACCGACTCCGCCACAGTCGGACTCACGCCACCGACGGGAACGCCCACCGTGACCAAGACGATCAACGCCCACGAACCCCGCGACGCGCTCGGAGCAGACCGGGAGCGGTCCGCGACGCACGGCGCGAGCCCGCTGGCTCGCGCGCCTGCACCGCCCGCGAGAACATCGAAGCGCAACAACGGCCGGCCTGACCGCTGCGGTCCTGATCCGGGCGAGGCCCCGACTCCTCCCGCGGTCGGGCGCCTCCGCGCGCCGGCTGTCCGGACCCCTCCGAATGTGTGTAATCTTGTAAGCACACTACGGAGGAGGGCCCTCATGCAGAAGGCCAGCAAGGAAACGATCGGCTGGTTCGCCGGCCGGATCCCGGACGACTGGTTCACCGGCGCGCCCGAGGTCACCTACGACCGGGACGAGATCCTGGTGGTCGGGACGCTCGCGGAGCCCGAGCTGCGGCGAAGGGCGCCGACGACGACACGCAGGCCGCGGCGAAGCGGTCCCGGATCGAGGCGTTCCGGGAGGAGACCCGGCTCAACCGCATGGCGATCGCCGACGCGGCCGAGGCGCGGTTCGAGCGCAAGGTGGCGTGGGGCGTGCGAGTGCGGCGACGAGCGGGTGGTGTTCACCGTGCTCTCGGTGCCGGTGATGACCCGGCTGCGGATGAACGAGCGCGGCGTGCTCGACACGCTCGTGGACGCGAGCGTCGCTCGGAGCCGCAGCGAGGCGCTCGCCTGGTGCGTGCGGCTCGTGGCCGAGCACGAAGGCGACTGGATCGAGGAGCTGCGCACGCGCGCTCGTCGGCGTCGAGAAGGTCCGCGCCAAGGGCCCGAGCTAGGACCGACATCGCGGCGTCAGTCGGGGGCTTCGACCCGGCTGGCGCGGCTCGACCCGCCGTTCCGAAGTGCTGCGGGCCGCGGTCGTGTGCACGTCGTGGCCTTCGTCGTCGCAGGCGTGGCACTCGAGCTCCAACGTGGAGTGCTCGATGCCGAACCGCTCGACGAGCATCGCCTTGAGCGCATCGCCGCTCAGCTGCGCGTCGTGCAACGTCCGCTCCCCGGACAGCACCACGTGCGCGGACAGCGCCGGCGTCTCGGAGCCGATCGCCCACACGTGCAGGTGGTGCACCGCGTCGACGCCGTCGAACGCGAGGAGGCTCCCCTCGATCGTGCTTCACGTCGATGCCCTTCGGCACGCCCTCGAGGAGCACGACGGTCGCGTCGCGCAGCAACCCGAACGCGGCCACGAGCACGAGCGCGGTGATCAGCAGCGAGATCGCGGGGTCGATCCAGTCCTCGCCGGTCGCGAGCACGACCGCGCCGGCGACGATCACGCCGAGCGAGCCGGCCGCGTCGGCCGCGAGGTGGAGGAACGCGCCGCGCACGTTGAGGCTGCGATCCCCGGAGCGGGCGATCAGCCACGCGCTCCCGGCGTTGACGGCCAGGCCGAGGAAGCCGACCACGAGCACGCCGAGCCCGTCGACCGCCGGCGGGTCGGAGAGCCGCTGCACCGCCTCGAAGATGACCCAGCCCGAGACCAGCACGAGCGCCAGCGCGTTGGCCTGCGCCGCGAGCACCTCGGCGCGGAGCATGCCGTAGGTGTTGCGGGTGGACGCCGGGCGGGAGGCCAGCCGGCGGGCCACGAGCGCGAGGGCGAGCGCACCGACGTCGGCGCCCATGTGCGCGGAGTCGGCGATGAGCGCGAGCGAGTCGAACGCGATCCCGGCGAGCAGCTGCACCACGAGGAACGCCGCGTTCGCGGCGAGCGCGATCTGCAGCGCGCGGGTGGTGCGGTGGTCGAGTGGCCGAACCGGGGCCCGACGCATGGCTGTGTGCGTGGGGAGCCACGACCCAACGGTACCGGTCGGTTCGCCGGTGCCGGACCACATCTCTACGCTGCGCCGGCAGCCGAGAGGGAGACGATCGATGACGGGACGAATCGAAGACCGGGTCGCGCTGATCACCGGAGGTGCGTCGGGCATCGGCCGCGAGGTGGCGCGTCGCTTCGTGAGCGAGGGCGCGCGCGTCGTGCTCGCCGATCGCAACCCCGAGACGCTGGCGGAGATCGCGGCGGAGCTCGGCGACGCGTGCCGGACCGAGGCCGGCGACGTGACCGTGGAGGCCGACGTCGAGCGCGTGGTCGCCCGGGCCGTGAGCGACTTCGGCGAGCTCGACGCCGCGGTGAACTGCGCGGGCTTCGGCGGGTTCGCGCCGATCGCCGATCACCCGGTCGACGAGTTCCGGGCGATCATCGACACCTGCCTCACCGGCGTGATGATCTCGGTGAAGCACGAGGCGCGCGTCATGGTCGCCGCGGGGAACGGCGGCGCGATCGTGAACATCGCGTCGATCAACGCGCGCGTGCCGTCGAAGGGGATGAGCGCGTACTGCTGCGCGAAGGCCGGCGTCGAGATGCTCACCAAGGTCGCGGCGATGGAGCTCGGTCCCGACGGCATTCGCGTCTCGGCGATCGGTCCCGGGTTCGTGGACACGCCGCTCACCGCGTTCAGCAGCGCGGTCCCGGCGATCCGCGACGCCTACGTCGCGGCGACGCCGATGGGCCGCGCCGGCGCACCCGACGACATCGCCGCGGCCGCGCTGTTCCTCGTGAGCGACGACGGCCGGTGGGTCAGCGGCGACACGCTGTTCGTCGACGGCGCGTCGATGCACAAGGCTACCCCGACCTCGACAAGATCGCCGGACTGGGTTAACCGCGGCTCAGCGCGCGAGGAAGTCCAGGACGAGGCGGTTGACGAGCTCGGGCTGGTCGCGGTGGACGAAGTGGCCGGCGTCCGGGATCATCTCGAGCTGCAGTCCCTTCGGGAAGAACGGCGTGAGCTGCGCTTCGTCGACCATCTCCACGCCCATGCAGCCGCAGTCGATGCCGTGCAGGTACAGCGTCGGCACCGGCATCGGCCCGATCCGGCCGCGCCGACCGCCGCGAGCGCCGGGTCGCGCGGCATCGTGCCGAGCGTGTAGCGGTAGTAGCCGATCGCGGCCTCGGTGAACCGGGCGACGCGAGCGTGTCCTTGAGTGCGCGCATGTACTCGGGCTCCGGCGGGTGGCCCGGCGACCAGTACGACCAGAGGTAGTCGATGAACGCGAAGTCGTCGTTCGGCACCACCATCTCGGCGAGCGGCGTCTGGAACACGAAGATGTAGAACGACCGCTGCAGCTGGCGCGGGTTGAAGAACGTCGCCGCGATCGCGCTCGGGTGCGGCACCGCCATCGCGACGAGCTTCGAGAACCGCTCGGGCCGGTGGCCGACCGCGGTGTACGAGATCGAGCGCGCCCCAGTCGTGCCCGATGAGCACCGGCCTCACCGTCGCCGGCGAGCGCGTCGGCGATCGCCGAGCGCGTCGAGCGCGGAGGCCGCGACCTCGTAGTTGCCGTCGGGCGCGAGCCCGGTCGGCGCGTAGCCGCGGATCCACGGTGCGACCACGTGGTAGCCCGCGGCCGCGAGCTCGGGCATCAGGAGCTCCCACGTGGGCGCGTGGTCCGGGAAGCCGTGCAGGCAGAGGGCGAGCGGGCCGTCGGCGGGGCCGGCCTCGAGGTACGCGAAGTCGATCCCGTTGGCGGTGAGGCGCTGCGGCTCGGTCATGGCCCGGACTCTAGGAGAGGCCCCCGCTACTCGCGCAAGACGCGCGTGGCGCGGGGATAGGTTGCAAGGCGATGTCCGACGTGGTGATTCGCACCGAGAAGCTCACCAAGGTGTACCCGGGCGACATCATGGCAGTGGACTCCCTCGACCTCGAGGTGAACTCGGGCGAGATCTTCGGTCTGCTCGGTCCGAACGGTGCGGGCAAGACCACGACCGCCGGGCATGCTCACCACGCGGGTGATCCCCACGTCGGGTCTGCGCGATCGTCGGCGGCGTCGACGTGGTCGCGCACCCGACCGCGGCGAAGCAGCTGATCGGCGTCGTGCCGCAGACGAACACGCTCGACCGCTCGCTCGAGCGTCTACGAGAACCTCTACTTCCACGGCCGGTTCTTCGGGATGAGCGCGAAGACGGCGAAGGCCGAGGCCACCCGCCTGCTCGACCAGTTCCGGCTCACCGACCGCGGCAGCGCCGATGTGCTCGCGCTCTCGGGCGGCATGGCGCAGCGGCTGATGGTGGCGCGGGCGATCATGCACCGACCCTCGATCCTCTTCCTCGACGAGCCGACCGCCGGCCTCGACCCGCAGAGCCGCATCGCGCTCTGGGAGATCCTCGGCGAGCTCCACGCCGACGGCCAGACGATCCTGCTCACCACGCACTACATGGAGGAGGCCGACCAGCTCTGCGACCGGCTCGCGATCATCGACCACGGCCAGCTGCTCGCGATCGACACGCCCGAGAACCTCAAGCGGTCGGTGGGCGTCGACGCCATGATCACGGTGCACCGCGGTCGGCGACCTCGAGCAGCTCGCCGACGTGCTCGGGCGAGGAGATCGAGGCGGCGCACGCGCGTCGAGGACGCGGACGGCGTGGTCCGCGCTCTGGGTCAAGCAGACCGCACGGCGTGCTGCCCGCGATCATCGACGTCGCCGAGAAGCACGGCTTCGCGGTCACGCGACCTGTCGGCGACCGAGCCGACGCTCGAGACCGTGTTCATCAACCTCACCGGAAAGGACCTGCGCGAGTGACGACCGTCACCGACCGTCTCCAACCCGATGGCGAGCCTCGTCCCCGACGCGCACGCCCGGCCGCCGCGTCGCGCACCGCGTTCCGCGCGCTGCTGCTCCGCGACCTCGTGGTGCTGCGCAAGAACATCAAGGAGTTCCTGCCCCGCACGCTGCTCCAGCCGCTGCTGCTCGTCTTCGTGTTCGCGTACGTGTTCCCGAAGATCGGTCAGGGCGTCGGCGGCTCCGAGCGGCGCGGAGGGCTTCTCGACCGCGCTCGTCGCCGGCGTGATCGGGCTCGCGATCATGTTCCAGGGCATCCAGTCGGTGGCGCTGCCGATGGTGCAGGAGTTCGGGTACACGCGCGAGATCGAGGACCGCGTGCTCGCGCCGCTGCCCGTCGAGCTGGTCGCGATCGAGAAGGTCACGGCCGGCGCGCTCAACGGCCTGTTCTCCGCGCTGCTCGTGTTCCCGATCGCGGCGATCGTGCCCGCCACGCCGGTGCACCTCGACATCAACTGGCCGCTGCTGCTCACGCTCACGCCGCTCGCGTGCTACATGTGCGGCGCGCTCGGGCTCGCGTTCGGCACCCGCTTCGAGCCGCGCACCGTGCCGATGCTCTTCGGGATCATCGTCCTGCCGCTCACGATGCTCGGCGCGATCTACTACCCGTGGAAGTCGCTCGAGCCGATCCGCTGGCTGCAGATCCTCGTGCTCCTGAACCCGCTCGTCTACATGTGCGAGGGCTTCCGGGCCGCGCTCACCCCCGCGCCGCACATGAGCCTGTGGGCGATCTACCCGGCGATGATCGGCTTCTCGGCCCTGTTCATCTGGGTCGGACTCGCCGGCTTCAAGAAGCGCGTGCTCTCCTAGCACTCGTCCGTCACGCGAGTGGCCAGGGTCGACGCGCCGAACGTGCCAGGTGGCACGACAGGCCCCCGTGGGGTTTTGAGAAACCCCGAAAGTGGGTATCCTCCCGCTCCGATGTCGGGATTTGAAGGTCACGTTCCACGGCGTGCGGGGCTCGACCCCGTGCGACGGTCCGGAGCTCGCGCGCTACGGCGGCAACACGTGCTGCGTCGCGGTGGAGACCGAGGGCCAGGCGCCGATCGTCTTCGACCTCGGCACCGGGCTGCGGAACTACGGCGTCGCGCTCGTGGCGCAGAACCGCGCCGCCGGCTTCCACGGCTCGATGCTCCTGAGCCACCTGCACTGGGACCACGTGCAGGGCCTGCCGTTCTTCGTGCCGCTGCACTCGCCGGAGACGACGTCGACGTCTACGGACCCCAGCAGGCGGAAGGACCGCTCGGCGAGGTGTTCGCCGGGATGATGCGCCCGCCGTACTTCCCGATCCGGCCCGACAGCTCGAGGGCACGCTCAACTTCCACGACGCCGGCGACGACGACTTCCCGATCGGCGACGCGAAGGTGCGCTCGCGGTGGATCCGGCACGTCGGACCGACGCTCGGCTACCGCCTCGAGCTGGACGGCGTCTCGATCGCCTACCTGTCCGACCACGGTCAGGGGTGCGTCGACGGCCAGTCCGACGACTTCGTCCCCGACGAGGTGCTCGACCTCTGCGACGGCGTCGACCTGCTCATCCACGACGCGCAGCACACGCCGGACGAGTTCGAGAAGAAGCGCGCACTGGGGCCACTGCACGGTCGACTACGCGGTGCACGTCGCGAGGGAGTCGGGTGCGCAGCGGCTGGCGCTGTTCCACCACGATCCCGCGCACAGCGACGACCAGATCGACGAGCTCCTGCGCGACGCGCGCGACACCGCGGCCCGCACGTCGGCGGTCGAGGTGCTCGCCGCGGCCGAGGGTCTCTGCGCTCAACCTCGCGCCGCCGCACCGCCCGATCGGTGCGAACGTGCCCGCGACCGAAGCTCCGGCGATGGACCCGGCGCGCCTGTGGTGGATCGTTGACCGACGAGCACCCCGACACCGAGATCCTCACCCCGACGCCGCGTCCTTCCGCCCGGTGCTCGGGCACTTCGCCACCGGCATCACCGTCATCACCGCGATGGACGGCGACGAGCCGGTCGGGTCTGGCCGCGAACTCGTTCACGTCGGTGTCGCTCGACCCGCCGCTCGTGCTGTTCTGCGCGGCCAAGACCTCGAGCACGTGGCCGCGCATCCAGACGCGCCGGCCACTTCACCGTCAACGTGCTCGACGAGCACCAGGAGCAGATCTCGCAGCTCTTCGCGACGCGGGGCGTCGACCGGTTCGGTCAGATCGAATGGCGGATCGGGTCGAGGGGCCCGATCCTCGACGACGTGCACGCGTACCTCGACTGCACGATCGAGGCGGAGCACGAGGCCGGCGACCACGTGATCGTCATCGGTCGGGTGCACGAGCTCGGCCTCGACGCCGACGCCGGACCGCTGCTCTTCTACCAGGGTCGCTACGGCCGACTGCTCGGAGCGAGGCTGACCCTGGCACTGGTGACTCCGGCACGGAGATCGACGGCGTGGTCGTCGTCGAGCCGACGCTCTGGACGACCCGCGGGGCGTCTTCGTCGAGACGTTCCGCCAGGAGTGGCTCGGCCCGAGGCGCCGACGATGGTGCAGGGCAACCGCGCCGACCGCAGGCGAACACGCTGGTCGGGCTGCACTACCACCGGTTCCAGGCCGACTACTGGTACGTCCCGATCGGCCGGGTGCTCGCCGCGCTGCACGACCTGCGGGTGTCGTCGCCCACGCGTGGGGCGTCGCTCACGGTGGAGCTCGACGGCGAGCTGCACCGCGGGCTCTACATCCCGCGTGGCGTCGCGCACGGCTTCTACGCGATCACCGACGTGACGATCACCTACCTCGTCGACAACTACTACAACCCGGCCGACGAGCTCGGCGTCGCGTGGGACGACCCGGCGCTGGGCATCGACTGGCCGGGCGCGAACCCGATCCTCTCGGAGCGCGACCAGACGAACCCGCTCGTCGCGGACATCGCTCGCGAGATGCTCCCGGCCTGAGGTCGAGCGGCGTCGAGCGGCGTCGAGCGGCGTCGCGGCTCACCCGCGGCGACGGCGGTAGAGCTCGCAGCCGGCGCAGAACAGGCCCGACCGTCGCCAGCGCGCTCGAGGCGGCCACGATCGACGGCGAGCAGGGTCGCGAGCCCGGCGGCGTCGGCGATGAGCAGCAGCGTGGCCACGGCGAGCGCCACCAGGGTGACCAGCGCCTGGGTCTGCGCGGCGCCCGGGTCCTCGAAGGTGGTGGCGGCCTTGACCCGGCCGGCGATCACGCCGTTCCAGAGCCTCGGGATCGGCCCGGACGACCCGAACGCAGCGTCGGCGGCCACGATCAGGGCCGCGAGCGGGATGCTCCAGGGGAGGCCGAAGACGAAGCCGCCGAGCAGGATCACGGTGACCAGCCCCTGCTCCAGCCGGCTGATCCGAACGTCGATGCCGGTCACCGGCCGACCCTAACAAGGCGCCGGAGAACGTCCGAGAACGCCCGGGTACACTCACTTCCCACACAACGTGACTTCAGCACCACTATCCGTGGGCCGATAAGCGGATGCCGGAGAGGGGAGGTTGGCGGGTCCATGGACGTTCGGATGCTTGGCTCGGCCGAGGTGCTGCGAGGCGCCGTCGGCGACGTCGCGCAGCAGCGCGAGTCGCACCGCCGGCGCCGTCTGGTGCAGGTCGGGATCCCGCTCGCGATCCTCTGCGCGTTCCTGTACGTCCGCTGGGTCGGTGGCAACCCGATCCACCTCGGTCTGCCGGACCTCACGATCCCCGCCGGCCTCAAGGACTTCCTGCCCGGGCTGATCCTCGTGGTCGTCCTCGGCATGGTGATGGTGGTGCCGCTGGTTGCGGCCGGCCGCTCGCCGCACACGCAGTACCGGCCGAGCGAGATCCCGGTGACCTTCGACGACGTCGTCGGCCTCGGCATCGTGAAGGACGAGGTCATCAAGACCCTCAACCTGTTCCTCGCGTACAAGACGTTCCGCGACCGGATGGGTGGCAACCCGCGCAGGGCGATCCTGTTCGAGGGACCGCCCGGCACCGGCAAGACCTACATGGCCAAGGCGATGGCGCGCGAAGCCGGCGTGCCGTTCCTGTTCGTCTCGGCGAGCGCGTTCCAGTCGATGTACTACGGCCAGACGAACCGCAAGATCCGCTCGTTCTTCAGCACGCTGCGCAAGACCGCGCAGCGCGAGGGCGGCGCGATCGGCTTCATCGAGGAGATCGACGCGATCGCGGGCGCGCGCAGCGGCATGCGCATGACGTCGCCGCAAGGTGAAGCCGGACGCGGTGTCTCGCGCTCCGACATGCGCGAGGGCATCGCCGGCGTGGTCAACGAGCTGCTCGTGCAGATGCAGTCGTTCGACGAGCCGACCATCGGTGGCCGGTTGCGCGGCTGGGCGATGGACCGGGTCAACCGGTTCCTGCGTCCGGGCCGTCAGATCGAGAAGCGGCCGCCGACCGCGTCGAACATCCTCGTGATCGGCGCGACGAACCGCGCCGCGGACCTCGACCCCGCGCTGCTGCGCCCGGGCCGGTTCGACCGCTCGATCCACTTCGACCTGCCGGGCCGCGAGGGTCGGCGCGAGATCATCGACTACTACCTGGACAAGAAGGCGCACGTTCCCGAGCTCGACAAGGACGAGCGGCGCGACACGCTCGCCGCGATCACCTTCGGCTACTCGCCGGTGATGATCGAGCACCTCTTCGACGAAGCGCTCGTCTGGTGCCTGCGCGACGGCCGCGAGGCCATGGACTGGGCCGACGTCCAGCAGGCGAAGCTCACCGAGGAGATCGGGCTCGCGCAGCCCGTCGAGTACACCGAGCAGGAGAAGCGCATCATCGCCACGCACGAGGCCGGGCACGCGGTGGTCGCGTACCTGGTCGGCGTCGGTCGCAAGCTCGAGGTGCTGAGCATCATCAAGCGTGCCGAGTCGCTCGGGCTGCTCGCGCACTCCGACACCGAGGAGCGCTACACCCGCACCCGCACCGAGCTCGTCTCGGCGATCCAGATCAGCTTCGGCGGCATGACCGCGGAGGAGCTGTTCTTCGGCGAGTCCGGCACCGGCCCGGCGGGTGACCTGCAGAGCGCGACGTTGCTCGCGGCGCAGATGGTCGGCTCGTTCGGCATGGCCGGGACGCTCGTGAGCTTCGACGCGATGGACGCGGGTCCGCTGCGGCAGGGGATCGTGGCGCGTGTCGTCGGCGACGACGAAGGCCGGCGCGGGCTCGAGCGCATCCTCGAGCGGTGCAAGGCCGACGTGCGCGAGCTGCTCGACGCGAACCGGCACCTGGTGGTCGCGCTGCGCGACGCGCTGCTCGAGCGCGAGGAGCTCGTCGGCGACGAGATCATCGAGGTGCTCCAGCAGGCCCAGACCACCGCTGACCCGGCCCGGGCAGCGACCCCGGATGCGGTCGAGGATCCGACGCCCGACGCTCCCGCGGATCTCGGCACCCGAACGGCGCGCCGGTGTCGGCCGCGGCGATGACGCCCGAGATGACTGCTCGAGCTGACCGCGAGGATGACGCCGGAAACGCCGGAGGCGTAGTCACACCTCGCTGGTACCCTCGCTCCATCGTGAAGAGAAAGCCCCAGGACTCCGAGCGCGCAGCGCGGCGCGCCGGATGGCGGCTCATGGGCAGTGCGATCCGCCCTCAGCGCTGGTGGGTCGTCGGCGGTGTCGCCGCCGGCATCGTGTGGACGGTGGCGAAGCTGGCGGTCCCGCTGCTCGCCGCGGCCGCGATCGACGACGGCATGCGCCAGGGCGACGGCGGCAAGGTGCTCACGATCACGCTCGTGATGATCGGCGTCGGCGTGGTGCAGGCCGTCTGCACCGGGCTGCGGCGCTACACCGCGTTCCGCATCGCGCTGCGCACCGAGACCGACCTGCGGGAGCGGCTCTTCGCGCACCTGCAACGGCTGCACTTCGCGTTCCACGACCAGGCGCAGACCGGTCAGCTCATGGCGCGTGCGAACACCGACATCCAGCAGGTCGAGACCGTCGTGATCCTGATCCCGCTCACCGCGGCGAGCGCGTTCACGATGGTCGGCGTGCTCGCGATCATGCTCTGGAAGAGCACGATCCTGGCGATCCTCGCGCTCGGCGCGCTGCCGTTCCTCAACATCGCGGCCACCCGCTTCAGCAAGCGGATCGCGCCGGTGAACCTCGAGCTGCAGCAGGAGCTCGCGGACCTCTCGGGCGTCGTGGAGGAGAGCCTCTCCGGCATCCGCGTGGTCAAGGGCTTCGGCGCCGAGCGGATGCAGGTGCGGCGGCTGCAGGCCGAGGCCGACAGCGTGCTCGACCACGCGCTGAAGGCCGCGAAGCTGCGCGCCGGCTTCATGCCGCTCATCGACTTCCTGCCGACGCTCTCGATGGTCGCGATCCTCTGGTACGGCGGCCACCAGGTGCTCAACGGCTCGCTCCAGGTCGGCGACATCCTCGCCTTCAACCTCTACATCCTCATGCTCATCTGGCCGCTGCGGATGATGGGCATGCTCATCGCGCAGGCGTCGCGCGCGTCGGCCGGTGCCGGTCGGGTGCACGAGATCCTCACGACCGATCCGGAGATCGTCGACCACCCCGATGCGGTCGCGCTGCCGCCCGGGCCGGGTGCGCTGCACTTCGAGGGCGTGACCTTCGGGTACGGGCCCGGCCGCACCGTGCTCGACGGGCTCGACCTCACGATCGAGGGTGGCGAAGCGGTCGCGCTCGTCGGCGCGACCGGGAGCGGCAAGACCACGGTGGCGCGCCTGCTGCCGCGCTTCTACGACGTCGAGGGCGGCCGCGTGCTGCTCGACGGCGTCGACGTGCGCGACCTCGAGGTGAAGGACCTGCGCCGCGCGATCGGCATCGTGTTCGAGGACACGTTCCTCTTCTCGGACACGGTGCGCGAGAACATCGCGTTCGCGGATCCCGAAGCGCCGCTGGAAGCGGTGCGGCGCGCCGCCGCGCTGGCCGGCGCCGACTCGTTCATCGCCGCGCTGCCGCACGGGTACGACACGATCATCGGCGAGCACGGCTTCTCGCTCTCGGGCGGGCAGCGCCAGCGCATCGCGATCGCCGCGCGGTGCTCGCCGACCCGCGGGTGCTGATCCTCGACGACGCCACGTCGTCGGTCGACCCCACCAAGGAGCACGAGATCCGGGCCGCGCTCGGCGAGGTGATGGACGGGCGGACGACGCTGATCATCGCCCACCGTCCCGCCACGATCGCGCTCGCCGATCGCGTGGTCCTGATCGCCGACGGTCGCGTCGCCGCGATGGGTACCCACGAGGGTCTGCTCGAGACCAGCGCGCAGTACCGCAATGTGCTCGCGCAGGCGGAGTCGGCCGGGCCCGCGGCGGTCGAGGAACCGGTGTCATGAGCAGCTTCCTGGACGGCGGGCCGGTCGACGAGGACGCGAGGCTCGATCGCGATGGCGCGAAGCGCGTCATGCGTCGGCTCGTGCGCATGCTGCGGCCGTACCGGCGTCAGATCGTCCTCGCGAGCATCGTGCTGGTCCTCCAGACCGCGTGTCTGCTCGCCGGTCCCGCGCTCGTGAAGTACGGCGTCGACAACGGTCTGACCGCCAACGACAGCAGCGCGCTGAACCAGGCCGCCGTCTTCTACCTCGTCGTGGCGATCTTCGGACTCGTGTTCGGACGCTCGGTGATCTGGCTCGTCAGCCGCACCGGTGAGCGCTTCCTGCGCGAGCTGCGCGAGCGGGTGTTCCGCCACCTCATCGGGTTGTCGATGGGCTTCTTCGAGACGGAGAAGACGGGGCGGCTCGTCTCCCGCATGACCTCCGACATCGACGCGCTGCAGGAGCTCATCTCGCAGGGACTCGTGATGTTCGTGTCCCAATCTCAATTTTCCAAGCGATTTGAGTTACTATATAAGATATGAAAATTCTTTTGACTGGCCCTCCCAAAAGCGGAAAAACGACACTGCTTGTAAATTTGATTGCAGATATTCATCCAAAGCATGGGATGGTGGCCAAAGAAGTTCTCGAAGATGATAAGCGTGTTGGCTTTGACCTGGTAGATGAGCATGAGCACGAAGCTACATTATCTCGTGTCGGCAAACATACAGATTACCCGGTTGGCTGCTATTTTGTTGATGTAGATTCCTTTGACGATTATATTGATCGTTTGTCTCCTATAACTTCGGATCAGTTACTCTACATTGATGAAATCGGTCAGATGCAGTTATATTCTAAAAAATTTGAAACCCTCGCGAATACATACCTCAACTCGAGCTGTGACTACATAGGGACTGTCTCGGCTGTTTTCGCACACCCATTTATTGACGCGGTGAAAACACGACCGGATGTACTGCTTTGCAGCGTCACGCCCGAAAATCGGCAGATGTTGGGAACTGTGCTGTCGGAGGCGCTAGCAAATCGCAACTTATTCAACAGCTTGCCCACAGAACAACAGTCAACGCTACTTGGACTCGCACGTCATTATCTACAGACAAAGCAGTACATCTCGCTTAAAAAGCTTTTTCATAATGCTTTGAAGTACATCTCAGAACATAAAGTTATGAGGGTTGGCGATAACGCGTTTTCAGTAGAGGGCAAGCACGGTTGTCATCTGGTAAACAAAGTGGGCCAGAACTATCAATGCGATTGCGATTTCTTTAATGGTCGTGGGCAATTTAAAGACCGATCAGGTGAATGCTCACATATACAGACCGCGAAAATCTTATTCTCTGATCCAAATAACCCCTGGAAAACACTCAACTCCCATGTTATTCATCAGAGCCGTTGGCTGACGCTATATGAAGATGAAGTAATTATGCCAAATGGCAAACCCGGTCTGTATACGTACGCCAAAAGTCCGCCTTTCGTTCTGGTCGTTGCCTACGATGGCAGCCAGTTCATTATGGTCCGTCAATACCGCTACCCATTGGGGCAAGTGATGACCGAATTCCCGGGCGGCAGCATCGATGGCAGTGAGGAACCGCTCGCAGCAGCAAAGCGTGAGTTTGAAGAAGAGACCGGTCTTAGGGCGCAAAAGTGGACGAGGCTTGGCATAATTCACAATCCGAACCTTGCAACTGTTTTTCTCGCCGAAGAGCTTAGCGATACTGGCCATGACGAAATGGAGGAAGATGGCATCGCGAACATCGTGCGTATTACCGACGAGCAAATTGATCATATAATTGCGAACGAAGAGCTTACCGACTCCAAAACCTTAGCTGCTCTGACGCTCTTTGAACGCTATCGCTCCAGACTTTAGCGTCACGTTTTTTAATTCCGGCGTTTGCTATAATGCGATCAGATGAAAAACTATTGCTATATTGACGGCCAGAACCTCCACTTCGGTACGGCGGGCACTGACCCTGCCTGGCATATCGATCTGCACAAATTCAGGATCTATCTTCGCGAGAAGTATAAAGTCGAAAAAGCGTTTTATTATCTTGGCTACGTGCAAGAAGGCGTAAAAATTGAACAGCTTTACGAAAACATCCAAAACGCCGGCTTCATTCTGGTTTTTCGGCAGCATAATGCCGCAATGGTTGGCGAGAAAAAAGGCAACGTTGACTCTGACATTATTTTCTCTGTCATGAAACGCCTCCAGAAAGATTCCGACTTTGACAAAATCTTACTCGTATCCGGCGATGGCGACTATAAAATGCTGGTCGACTATCTTATCGAAGAAAATAAGCTAGAGAAGATACTCTTCCCAAATAAGCGATTCCGTTCTTCACTATACAAAGAAATAGGTGCGCCCTACTTTGCGTATTTAGATGACAAGGACGTAAAAAGAAAAATCGCGCTTAGGAAACGTAAATAAGAAAAGAGCTCCTTAGGTAATCAGCCGTTCGGAACTCCCTTCGTCTTAATGTCAGAATTGTAGCACATACACGTAGCATGCTCAATAGCTAGGCAGCCCTAGGGCTAGGCCGCCTGATTCCAAAAAATTTCAAAGATACTGCGGACAGTCTCGGCGTACGTCTTGCTAACGATCTCGATGCCCATCCTCCGGCCTTCGTAAACGTTATAGATGGCGACCGTATTGTTGTAGGCCGTCGTCAGATGGTTGATTGGCACAACGCTGCGCGGAATGATTCGTAGTGCGTAATGCTCTTCTAGGAAGGTCTTGTTATCCGTAAATTGCGATGGCGTCACTCCCGGGTTAGACAGCTCACGCAGCACGTACCCTGCCTCGACTGTATGCTGCCTGTGTTCTTCGGCCCAGCGTCGGTCGTCTATAAGATTCTCTAGCGTTTCGCCGCCGATGCAGACACATTCGTTAATCGCCTTTAGCTCGTGCCAGAGCATACGTTTCAGGCCGTCCGTGCCTTCGTAGAATTGCACAGCAAAATCGGCGGCATACCCTAGCTTTATGGCCTCAAGTTTGGGGAGCAGGTGTAATAGTGCCGTCCGTTGCTGTCGTGCGCGACTCTCTTGGCTAAGGATGTCCGTTTCGAGCGTCGCTGGATCGGCGGCTATCAAAAAGGATCCTCTATCATCAACACGCTTAGTGACCAAGCCGCGCTTTTCTAGCTTACGAACCAACCGGTAGAGTGTTGTTCGATTGATGTCCGTCAGCAAACTCAACTGGGCGTGCGTAGCAGGCGTCTTGAGAAGCTCCAGATAAACACGCGCCTCAACCGACGAGAAGCCGACCTCCCGCATATACGCCAATAGATCACCATCTTTATTCATATTGGTCAATGTACCTTAAAACCTATTGCCTGTCTACCTAATGCGCTGAGCTACTGCTCATGCATGTTCATACCGGGCAACAAATTATCACAGGTTCGTAATCTGTCTACACTACCGACAATGAATGGCCAATTACCAGATCCGCAAGCCGATGCCCCGGACTTTGAGCAGCCCTTCCACGACGCCTACCTAGCACAGCACACTTTTGATGCCACACGGATAGCCGTGCTCCAGCAAGCTATCGTCAAGGCAGTCAACCCAGGAGATATCGTAGCCGATTTGGGCAGCGGTCAAGGATTTCTGGCGCTTTTCGCCGCCAAAGCCGGCGCCAAAAAGGTTTACTGCGTAGAGATTGAGGAGAGTCACGCTAAGTACATCAAGTGGCTGGCCGAGCTAAACGGCGTCGCCGACAAATTAGTCGTCCTCAACGAAGACGCTAAGTCGTATGAACTGCCGGAGCCGGTGGACGTTCTAATCTGCGAGCTCGTGAGCGCTGGTTTTTACTACGAGCCACAGATTCAGGTAATGAACCACAACCTAAATAAGCTAAAGCCCGGCGGACGAGTAGTGCCCGAGGCCATGGAAAACTCCGTGCAGCTAATACACGCGGACGACAACTTATACGGTGTTCACTTGCCCCCAGTTACTCGCTGGACAGGCCTTGAGGGCGACCAAACATTAACCGAAGCAGCGCTCTATCATAAAGTTGACTTTTATACGCACAATGATACCCACGTAAGTGCTACGGTTGAGCTAACCGCTACGGTCGATGGAACAGCCAATGCTATTAGAGTACTCCCTGATATTTGGACTCGCCAAAGCAAACCAAACGAGCCCGGCATACATCAGAACACGGCGTCTCCAAGTTGGGGCAATCCACAGATAGTATGGCTCAAACAGCCGCTTGCCCTAGAGAAGGGCCAAACATATACGCTCACAATTGACT
This sequence comes from uncultured bacterium, assembly GCA_963815935.1. GTDB lineage: Bacteria > Patescibacteriota > Saccharimonadia > Saccharimonadales > UBA4665 > JARIHD01. Next base: position 115,698 of record CAWFIL010000006.1, on the reverse strand, counting down.
ATACGGCTGGCAATCATCCCGATATGAGCACACTTACCGTTACGCCTGCTACAAAAAGCCAGCCAGCCGCAGTTTTCGATACCTGGAGTGATTTTGACCCGGTAGAGTACGTAAACCGGAACTATGACAAGATACTTTCGGCGGATCAACTCATTATTAAAAAAGTAATCGCTGGCCTTAGGGATATGGATTTGCCTAGGCTGAGACGTGTTGCCGACGTAGGCGCCGGGCCTAACTTTTATCCCGCTATGCTGTTAGCGTCACTCATCGAGCCAGATGGTCATATCGATCTTATTGAGTACTCGGGGACAAACAGAAGGTTTATGCAAACGCTGCTGGGCGACGGCGACGGCATCTTTTACAATAAAAATAAAGCTGGGGTTGCTCAGGAAATTGATACGCGCGAGCCCTGGCAAAAGTTTGAAACATTCATTGCCCAGTTTGGCATGGAGCCACGATTTCGACATACTTTTTCCAAAGCTCGAAGAGCTGCCAAGAGTGTCGCTGGCGATGTGTATTGGCTACCCGAAGCAGCCTATGATTTTGTGAGCAGCTACTTTGTGCCCGAATCAATCACGATCAGCAAGATAGAATACTCTATTGCAGTCAATTCCCTGTTAGGGGCCGTCAGGCCCAATGGCGGGTTTATGATGGCCTTTATGATAGGCTCAGCTGGCTGGCCCGCCGGCGAGGGCACGCAATTCCCGGCAGTGGATCTATCTTTCACCGACGTACAGGAAATGTTTGAGGCGATTCCTGGTATTGAAGCCGAAACAACATACGTAGAGGACGAGCACGAAAAAGCAAGACCCGGATACCATGGCATGAGCATCGTAATCGGACGGAAGGTCCCATGGCCTAGCCAAAGAACTTTCTAGTAGTTTAACCTGCAAAAATATAAAAGATACTTTAAGCGTAAGCAGAAAACTGCTACATTAGTAGCTTACTAAAAAAATAATACGTTCTGAAGGGATAGACATGGAAACACTTGAAGAGAATTTTTCGGACATTGCTGGTGAGCTAGCTGACGTAGAAGCAGCCGGGGACCAGATCCTCGAAGAGCAGCAAATCCCCTTTGGAGCAGAGTTACTGACAGAAACACCAGATCATGAGTTGCACTTGGGGGCACTGGCCTGCGTGCATAACAAAGGCACGCAAGTAGACGACGCAATCATTACCGGTACAACTGGCGCAGATAGCGACTGATCAGCACCGACTACTATTGCTAACCCAATCCAGTCAATTTTGAGGTTTTTTTAGTTATGCCCACAAAACGTACGCCGCAGATTGTCGTCATTACCGACCCGCAAGACGCTCACCTTCCTTTTGTCCAACGACATTTGAAACATCAGATGATAGTTGTTGACCCCCGGTCGCTCCTTGATGGGGCCGAGCTGTCCTACCAGCTTGAGGGTGACAAAATGGCCGTTAGTTACAATGGCCGTCGGCTCGATGCCGTCACCGGTATTTGGTATCGCAAGCCAGGGGAAGTTCAGCGAGAAGACCTCAATGTGCCAGAAGAGCTTGAGACTTATTCGCTTACCGCCATGCAATACCACGCTGCGCAGGTGTTGAGTTGCTTACAAAACGCTATATGGGTTTCGGATTACTATGCGCTGCGCAAGGCAAACAGCAAAGCTTGGCAGTTAGAGGTTGCTGCGCAGGTGGGGTTTAATACACCACGCACGTTAATGACATCTAACCCTGCCAAGGCGAGAGACTTTGTTGAGCAGCAGGGCCGCTGTATAGTCAAAGCCCACCTGGCCTACTCACCGGCGTTTAAAGACGTTCGGAAAAGTTTTTTGACGACCGAAATTAGCGTCAATACTATGCCGGACTTAACCAACCTCCATCTCGCGCCTTCAATTTTTCAGCAGTACATCAAAACAGCGTTCGATGTACGCGTCACAGTTATTGGGGAGAAAGTATTTGCAGCGATGATTCGTACTTCTAATCTTGACCAGGATTCCAAGGTACGCGACTGGCGAGTAGGGCACTACCAAGGCAAAATGCAGATCGAGGCATATGCCGACTTCCCCGATGAGATAGCCCAAATGTGCATTGAGCATACCAGGGGCATGGGTCTGCGCTATGGCGCTATCGATCTTATCATGGATACGTCCGGCAAACTGTGGTTTATAGAGAACAATCCCAATGGCCAGTGGGCGTTTGTAGAAGACGCAACAGGCCAGCCAATAGGCAAAGCCATGGCAGATTTACTGAGCAATAAGTAGCACGGACCAGACACCTTCGGCCTCGGTAATGTGGAGCCTTAACCGAACAAGTTGCCGGACGTATCGTATACTTTCGGTATGGAATATAGCCACCAACCCGACACACACCATCTTCTAGCCGAAGCCAGAATGAGCGCACTGGCCGAGAGCGATCCTACGCTCCGCCTGCGAATGCTAAATGTTTTAATCTCCGAGAACGACCAAGAGATGAGCGACTTTGCGCTCGCCGCACTAGACGAGATTGTTGCCGATGCTGCCGAAAGTCCAGACGGAGTAGAGCCCAATAAGCTCAGTCACGCATTTTCGCTCGTGGAGGCGTTGGCAAGCCAAAAGTTATTCGCATCCGCAGAGCAAGTGGTCAACAAGCTAAACTACGCAAACCGAGGTGTGGCAGTCAGAGCCATAACCCATCTGCTAGAGAACGGCTATGCGGGCACGGATAACCAGTTCCTTTGGCTAGACTTCATGCCAGTCCTTAACAATGCTCGGTCGAAACAGCAACGGCAGCCATTCGCAGTCTCCCAATATCTGAACGGCCTGGCAGCGTACGGAGTAGGGCTATTTGATGCTCGGACGCCTGCCGGAATGTTGTTTGCAGAAAGCATGTCCTTGGAGCCAAGCCAGCAAAAGATTGATGGGCGCTACAACGCCGTGTCTTACGCATATGCTAATGGTGGGCGTCTTTCTATGGCTATACGGGCCAAGAATTGGATTGGTGATCCTTACTGGCGCAGCTCGGCATGCGTCCAAATTGCGCAGGCGGCGCGCTTCCCGAGTCACACCGCACTGGTTGGTGGCCTGCTGGCTGAAGTGCGTGAAAACATTGGCTCGGTTGCCAACTGCGACGGATCGTGCGGACGATTTGGCTGTGCACCAGAGCTCGATACCAGAGAGCTAGAAATACGCGGCGCGCTGGTTCTGGCCCGACAAGGGCGTACAGATGTTGCACGACAGTTGGCCGGCGAACCCACCGCTGCTTTTGCCTATGACCAAGCAGCAGTATATACCCAGCTGTATTCTATTACCGGTGACATGGGCGACCGTAGCTTGGCATTGGCCGCCCTAAAGGATAGCAGGTCTACCTTGGCGGGCAGTCTCGTAAGCAGAATAGGCAGGACCGATATGCGTTGGAACAATGTCGTCCCCTCCTTAGAATGCGACACCGAGTCAGTCCCGCTCATCTGTTGGGAGCTGCATGGGCTGTACAGTCAAAAAAGCTCCAAGGAGCTACAAATCGAAGCGAATGGCCTTAGTGATGCCGAATATCGTGCGATGGAGTTACTGGGTATCGACCCAGCCACACATTTGAGCGATATCGCGGCCCAAAAAGCCGAGCTTCGCGACCGCTGCATGGCCGAGCTGGCAAAACTTACAGCCAACACTGCCCCGCAGACCTCCCTCAGTCTTATCGACCTTATAATAGAACCCATTGAGAGAGTGCGTGCGCTAGTCGGCGTAGCACATGCGACTTCTGCTTCAGCGTAGCGCCCGCCAGCTACATCATATAATCTGTCTCATATAGCTCGGTACGCCCTTCCGGAAACTCTTGGCATGGCCCATACGAGATCGCGTAGCCAACCTGTTGTCCGTCTAGACCCATATCGTGTATAGCCACAATACCCTGCTCGGTGTGCGGCAGCGTCATTGCCGCCGCAAAGCTCTCGTATTGCCGGGCATAGCCATTTGGTTCAACGCGAGCTGCAATTATATCTGCCGGATGCATGCTGTAGCCCTCAATGTTTGGCCGTTCAAATGTTGAGAGCGCCGAGAACCAACTCATAGCCCTATGGCCTCCGCGGCGAATATCCATCATACAATGTAATGTATCCGGCGGCACGATTTCTCGCTCTACCCGGTCGGCGCGCAAGAATCGCGCCAGCGACTCCAAGCTCAACTCACACTCGTCAACGTCCGGTACACGGTACTCTGCATTCGACTCTGGTATCCGCAGCAGCGTTAGCGCGGCTGGCGTTCGTATAAAATGGCCGACGACCGAAATACCCGATTCGTAGGCATAACGAGCGACAACTTCTCGCACTCGTTGAGGCGTTGTGGTTATTGGCAGCTCCATCTGGGCTGACCATAGTTCGGTATAGGCAGTTGGTTTGCGTAATTCTGGCATAATCCAGCCAGTATATGCCAACGCGCATAAAATAGTTAGGGCCAAATCGCTCAGCGCGGTATAGGCACGGTCAGGGACGAAACGCCCGGGGCAAACCATCAGCGAATCACTGTGAACCATCTAGGCCTAGCAAATTATGCTAAAATATTGTAAAATATACATGACATAGAAGATCGTCTTCTTTGTTGCACCTCCATCCATCGCAGTTTTTTACCAGAAGGTGAGAAATCCCATGTCCCAGCAAACAGGCGCAGTTGGCGGAGGAGACAGCCCTCAGCGTAGGCCGCAACCGCGACCGCAGCCTCAGGGCAGTTTCTTCGGCCCGATCATCGCGTTCGTACTGGTGCTCGTGCTCATCGGTGCAGGTCTCGGCGCCGGCGGCGTTCTTGGATGGCAGTGGTACAACCGTACCCACAACCAGCCGATCTCCGTCGACTACCCGACCCACCCCAAGTACGTCACCAAGGACGGCTCGATCATGCTGAACGGCGACTTGCCGGACAGCTCCAGCATCGGGACCAACGTCGACAAGCAGTACACCGACACGATCAATCAGAACAAGCAGATGGCCTTCAAGGCGCTGACTGACCCCGTCGACATCACGTTCAATGACGGTAAGCAGGACATCAGCGACCAGGTCAAGGCCGACACGGTCACGGTGACGCTCAAGTACGACCCCACGCTCATCCCCAAAGGACTGACGTCCCTGCAGGTTGGCATGGCGGTCTACGACCAGCATCTCCAGTCGTGGGTGCCGATTCTGAACGCCAAGGCGGACCCCAAGACCAACACGGTCACCGCCCGGGCACCGCACTTCTCGTGGTTCAGCGCGATCGTACTCGACCCGGCCAAGAGCCTCATCAAGGTTGCCGGCCAGGCCGTCCAAACCACGATCGATAGCTTCACTACGGTAGCGTCGTGGCTCACTCAAGCCGTGGCCAAAGTCACCGCCATGCTGGTCAACGACCTCACCGGCACCCCGCCGGAGTTGAAATGCGACAAGACCAGCAAGGATGTCTCGGTTTCGCTCACCAGCCCGTTCGACAAGCTCAAGGGCTGCGTGGAAACCGCTGCTCCTGTCGACCGGGTCCGGATTAGCAATGGCTTCGCCTTCCCAATGGTCAGCGACAAGCTGCCCAAGGGGATGACCCTGACCATGGACGACGTCTGGAACAACGGAGCCAATCTGCAGGATGCAGTTCGCAGCCTGTACTGGACCAACCAGAACCGGATGTACCTGTCCGGTGCGTCAATCTCCACCGCCACCGCCACGGCCGATCTGCAGAAGCAGACGACCATGACAATCGACATCGACAGCGACGCCCTGGCATTCGACATGGGTATCGCTACCCTGTCCGTCATGGCGCCGGAGGCTACTGCTACCAAGGCGGCCGTCAAGACCGTCCTGGAGAAGATCGTCAGCGGTGCCACCGTGTCGCGCAAGACCATCGAACAGGCCAGCAGCTGGGTCGCCCAGACCTATGACCTGTCCGACTGCACGATGGCCGCTGCCCACAACATCGACCAGCCCTACGATGACGCCGGGATCAACGCAGCTGCGGGCGTAGCCCACGACTGCCTCGGCAACATCTTCGGTGCCATCGACCTGAAGGGGGCTCTGGCCGACCTGCTGAGCAACCTGAAGCTCATCCCCGGGATGATCCAGGGGACGTTGTACACGACGTCTGCCGCTCTGCTCGACCAGCTGCCGTCGCAGTTCGACAGCATCAAGGTGAAGACGCCCACGGCAACATTCACCAGGAACGGTGCGACCGCCCAGCCTTCAACCGGAAAGGACAACAGCACGACCACCGCACCCGCCACCAGCGGAGGCAACTGGGGCAACTACAAGTCCCTGATCGGTACCTGGAAAGCAGGTGACATGACTATCGTCATCGGTAACGATGCGACGGGCACGTTCACCTGGAGTCCGGCAGCCTGCCCCAACGACCGCGACAGCGGCACGTTCACCTGGTGCACCATCAAGGGCGGCCTGGGTTTCCTACCGAGCGCCAAGTCGACCGTCTCGTTCACCACCCAGACAGCAGTCAGCAACAAGGATGGCCACGCCATCACCCTGCTGCCTGAAGTGAATCAGCGAATCCAGTCGTTTGGCGGCTACGTCACCCTCGCAGGCGACAAGCACTCAGTGATCATCGAGATGCCAGCCCATCCCGGCTCGAGCATCGAGTACTGCGACAGCTACATGCTGAAGTACAGCAGCGACCCGAACTCGCCCAACTGGGCACGATGTGATGGCAATGCCCGTTAAGGGCCGAGAGGTGCATAAGGCTGCATAACACATACACAGCCTGCGGCGGCGTGGTACAACCGGAGAACACCTCCATCACTACCACGCCGCCGTCCGCACACCCCTTTGTAGAGCACTGCTCACACGAGCAGGATTGTACAATTGGGTATGCGAAGATGGTGCTATACTCAGGTGAGTATGCAATTTCTGAGGGAGAACCAGCAGCAGGCCACGCAGGCTATCGTGACACAGATATGTAACGAGCTATTTGCCGGCAAACGGGTGCTGTGGCTGGTTAGTGGCGGCTCTAATATAGCTATCGAGGTCACGGTTATGGATAAGCTACGTGACCACTGTGGTGAGCGTCTTGGTGGTCTGGCTATTTTGCCCATGGATGAGCGCTATGGCGAAGCCGGACACAAAGACAGCAACACCCAACAACTGCGCGAAGCCGGGTTCGACCCGGGCATTGCCACTTGGATCGACGTACTGGTACAAGACAAGCCCCTAGATGAAACGGTCGCCTTTTATAACGAGATTGCCACGACCGCTCTCACCAACGCCGGCGCGATAGTCGGTCAGTTCGGCCTTGGACCAGATGGACACGTTGCTGGCATCCTACCTGATTCCCCGGTCACCGAAGACACAGACGAACTTGTCGTGGGGTACAAGTGGAGCGACTATACGCGCATGACCCTTACTCCCAAAGCGCTCAAAATGATCTCGGTTGCGTTTGTGCCAGCCTTTGGCGACAACAAGCAGGAAGCTTCGGAACGGCTGCACAAATATACCGAGCCATTCAGTAAGTTACCTGCCTTGCTTCTCAACGAAATCCCAGAAGTATACATATACAATGACTTTATAGAAAGCGAGGGATAGGTATGAAAATAGCAATTCACGGATTGGGCCGCATGGGCATGCAGATTGCCCGCAAACTGGCCGAAAGCGGTGAACACACGGTTATCGCCCACAACCGCAGCCATGAGCCAATCGACGAAGCTGTCGCCTATGGTGCTGTTAAAGCCTACGAAAAGGCTGACGTCTTGCGCGAGTTCAGCAGCGATCAAGCCGTTATTTGGGTAATGCTACCCGCCGAGATTGTCGATAGCCAAATGGACGAGTGGCTCGCAATCGTGCCGAAAGGTTCGATTCTTATTGATGGCGGCAACTCCGACTTCCGCAGTACCAAAAAGCTGAGCGAAAAAGTTGCCGCAGCTGGCTGCCAGCTGCTCGATGTTGGGGTATCAGGCGGCGTTTGGGGTTATCAGAACGGTTTTCCCCTAATGTGCGGCGGCGACAGCACAGAGGCCTTTGCCGTGCTGGAGCCGGCTCTCAAGACCCTAGTACAGCCCGGTGGTATGTACAGCCACTTCGGTCCCAGCGGCGCCGGGCACTTCGTCAAGATGGCCCACAATGCCATAGAGTACGGCATGATGGAGTCGCTCGGTGAAGGCTTTCGTATGCTGCACGATGGCCCCTACAAAAGCCTAGACCTAGCTAAGGCTGCCGACCTGTGGCAGCACCACAGCGTGATTACATCGTGGCTAACCGAGCTAAGTCGCGACGCTCTGCAAGAAAACCCGGAGCTTGACGGCGTTACTGGTTACGTAGCCGAAAGCGGCGAAGCCCGCTGGACGCTCGAAGCAGCTAAAGAAATGCACATAGAACTGCCCTCCATCCAAGCCGCCTTTGATGTGCGAGTAAAGAGTCAGCAGGGCGAAACCAACTTTGCCACCAAAGTTGTGGCAGCCCAGCGCAACAAGTTTGGTGGCCACAACCTCAACGGTGAAGGTGCCGCCAAAAACACATAAGTACTATTGGCGTGCTGCGACCACAATAGAAAGTTTGGCTATAACCTCAGCTATTGATGGCCGGTAGTTATCTGTCGTGTTAACTTCAATACATGGGCAGCCAAGATCCAGGGGGTCGCGCACGCACTCATAAATCTGGTCAAGTTTGGGCATATGCGCCGGTAGCCAGTCGGGCACTCCGCCAGTCCTGGCAACCTCACGTTCATAAAAGCGCTGATGCTCATTACTAGCGCGACAGTGCACGTTTACCAGGGTGGCTAACTCGTGTAAAAGCAAAATGTCGACCTCGGATTTGCCGCGGTAAAGGGTTGCATCAACAACTAGGCTCACGTCTAGCTTTAGTGTTTCCGCAAGCAATGCGTAAAACCGCGGTATGCCTTGTTTTTCTCTGCTAAAATCCGGCCCCAACGTATAGAGCATGGCATCAAAGGCGCGGTCACGTTCGATGTGCAAAATACGCATCTGTTCGGCGAGCTGTCGGGCAAAGGTTGTCTTGCCCGATCCAGGCGCCCCGCTTACAAGTACTAGTAGTGGCTTCATCGTGCTGTGAGTATACCATTTGCGCCGTGGGTTTGGCTCGCCTGCTGCATTGCGTTCTTCTGATATCATTAAGAGTGTTATGAACATAGTCAGCGCTGCAATTGATGCCCACGGTCAAATTCTTCCTGAACACACGCCAATGGGGAGGAACACAAGCCCAGCACTTACCTTTTCGCAGGTACCTACCGTCGCGCAAAGCCTAGCTCTGATTATGGACGACCCCGATGCGCCAGGCGGCACATTTACGCACTGGCTACTCTACGACATGCCGTCAGATACATACCAAATTGCCGAAGATAACATACCACCAACCGCCAAAGTGGGCGCTAACGATTTCGGCAACGCTGGCTACAATGGGCCACAGCCGCCCACGGGGACGCATCACTACTACTTTAGGCTACTTGCCCTCGACAAAATCTTAAACTTATCCCCTGGGGCAACGCGCAAAGATCTCGATGCCGCTATAGCCGGTCATGTAATCGCCGTCGCTCATGCGGTGGGGACGTATACCGCAAAGCCGTAACTTGCTAATTATTTTTTATAACTATTTGGGGTACTATTAGAAGCAATGACAGATACGACCACACAACTCATCTTGGCGAGCCAATCCCCACGCCGCAAAGATCTATTAGATCAAATGGGCCTTACTGGCCAGTACAAAATAATCCCCAGCGACTACGAGGAAATTCTCGATAGTGCACGTAGCCCAGAAGAAGTTTCGCAAGAGTTGGGCTATGGCAAAGCCCTATGGGTCGCCGAGCGCAACCCAGGTGCCTGGGTCATTGGCTCAGACACCATCGTAACTATCGACGGCAAACAACTCGGCAAAGCTGCCGATGAGACTGAAGCTCGTGAGATGCTCAAGATACTAGCGGGCATGACAAACACCGTCACGTCATCGGTGGTACTTGTCCGCCTAACAGCCGGTAAGGATAACGGACGGCTTATCAAGCATTACATAGGCTGCGAGACGGCAATCGTGCATTTTAAGCCCTTTGATCAAGCGGCAATCGATGTCTACATTGCCAGCAACGACTGGAGGGATAAGGCTGGAGCGTACGGCATACAAAGCGGCGCCCACACTCTTATCGATTCAATCGAGGGCAATTATGATACCATCCTTGGCTTGCCCACACATACTCTGGCCACATTTTTCAACGAGATTGGCGTACAGTCCACACCCGTAGATCTCAAAGCACCCGTGCCAACACGCACCTCCGTATAAAACTCCTACTGTGTGACCGCAATCATATTTTCAGACCCGTTCCGACTGGCATAATACGGTTGTGCTTAACGCTGTTTTCAGCTTATAATGAGCCTGTATAGAGTATTTAACGCCGGTCAAGAGGGTAATGAGGATATTAATGCTCGGGTGGGAACTGCCGCCCCACAATAGCGGTGGCCTAGGAGTCGCATGTTATCAACTATGCAAAGCGCTCTCCAAAAAAGGTGCCGACATAGAATTTGTCGTGCCCTATACCGCTGACCATAGCGACATCGATTTCATGCGCGTAAATGCTGCACATCCTCAAGACGTCGAACAAGTCTTGAAGGCAGGCATAGCCTACGATAGCTTCAAATATGTTAAGGGCACTGGCGAAGTTCAGTGGGTTGATATCTTTGGCCAAGCCTCGTTATACGAGGAAGCCGTCGGGCGTATCGCCACCGTTGCCAAATTTGACGTTATCCATGCTCACGATTGGCTAACCGCCCGTGCCGCCATTCGAGCCAAGATGCTTAGCGGCAAACCCCTCATCGTGCACTTCCATTCTGTCGAGGCGGACCGTTCAGGCCGCCCCATGGGCGGCAACCCGTTTGTGCGCGAAATCGAGAACCTTGCCTTGTTATTAGCCGACCGCGTAGTTGCCGTAAGCGAGTACACCAAGCAATCGATTATTCGCGAATATAATATACCCGCCGACAAGATTGAAGTCGTCTACAACCACACCGACCCAGAGACTCTCATCCCCGAAGAAGGCGAAAACGTCTATCGCTATCTCTCCGAAATGCGCAAGCTTGGCTATCGCGTTGTCGTAAATGTCGGCCGTCTAACAGTCCAGAAGGGTCTGCCAAACCTGCTCAAGGCATTTCAGATTGTCGTGCAACACGCCCCTAAAACGTTCTTGTTAATTGTTGGAGCTGGCGAGCAGCGCAACGAACTCATCCAGCAAGCTGCCGATCTCGGCATCGGTGCAAATGTATTATTCACGGGCTTTCAGCGCGGCAAGAACTGGCGTGATGCATACGGTGTGGCTGACCTGTTCGTTATGCCATCCGTTTCTGAACCGTTTGGCCTGACCGCCCTGGAGGCAATTGGTTACGGTACTCCTGTGCTCATTAGTAAGCAGTCGGGTGTATCCGAAGTCATCCGCAACGCACTTAAAGTAGACTTTTGGGACATCGACGAGATGGCCAACAAGATAGTGGCCCTAGTACAAAACGATGCCTTGCGCGACGAGCTGTACGCCAATTCATTCCGGGAGTACATGAGCCACAGCTGGGATGAGTCAGCCGATAAGTTAATGACTATCTATAATAAACACCACGAAAAGGCCACCGCATGAGCAAAGCTATTGTCCTATACCTGCACGTTCACCAACCATACCGCGTGCGCCACTACTCTATATTCGATATTGCCAAGCAACATAACTATTTTGATGCCGACTACGACGACCAGACCAGCAACGAGCGCATCGTCCATAAGGTGGCCGAAAAGTCATACCTGCCCACCAACCAGCGCTTGCTCAAACTACTAAACGACCACCCTGAGTTCCGCCTCAGTATGTCCATTACGGGCACCATCCTGGAACAGCTAGAGCGCTGGGCGCCGCACGTTCTGCAATCGTTCAAAGACCTAGTTGCTACCGGCCGGGTTGAGATTGTTGCCGAAACGTACCATCACAGTCTGGCATTCTTCTACTCGCGTACCGAGTTTGAAGCTCAAGTGAAGATGCACGAGAAGAAAGTTCAAGAGCTCTTTGGCCAAACACCAAAGGTCTTTCGTAATACTGAGCTTTCGTATAACAACGACATCGCTTTCTGGGCCGACAAAGCTGGCTACAAGGGTATCTTGGCCGAAGGTTGGGACAAGATTCTCGGCTGGCGCAGTCCTAATTTCGTCTATCGGCCCTCGTACACCGACAACATCCGTTTGCTCATGAAAAACTACCGCCTGAGTGACGACATCGCTTTCCGCTTTGGTGACCGCAACTGGAGCGGCTGGCCGCTAACCGCCGACAAGTTCAGCCATTGGCTCAACGAAACGCAGGATGCGAACGTCTTTAACTTATTCATGGACTACGAAACCTTTGGTGAGCACCAGTGGCACGAGTCGGGCATCTTCGATTTCCTCGAGCACCTGCCAAAACAATGGCTCGGCCACGACGGCAACACCTTCATGACCGTCAGCGAAGCGATCGATGCTTTTGAGCCTGCCGACTACATTGATACACCCTACACCATTACCTGGGCCGACACCGAACGCGACCTGAGCGCCTGGCTCGGCAACAGCATGCAGAGCTCTTCGATTACTGGTCTCTACGCACTAGAGGACAAGATTACTTGAGACGGGCGACCTAACTTTGATCGACGACTGGCGCAAACTGCAAACCTCCGACCACTTCTACTACATGTGTACTAAGTGGTTCAACGACGGTGATATCCACGCCTACTTTAGCCCATACGATAATCCCTACGACGCATTTATAGCCTTTATGAACGCCTACCACGACATTCGCTACCGCCTCGTCGAGAGAGGTATTAGCTTATGACCCAAGGCCGTCCTGTAATGCTCGGTAATGGTGGGCTTACCGTTGGAATAGACGAGTACGGCTTGGTTCACGATTTCTATTATCCGTACGTGGGCCTCGATAACCTTACCAACGCTCGTAGCATGCAACACAAGGTGGGTGTGTGGGTAGACGGCCAGTTCAGCTGGCTGGATGACGGCCGTTGGGAAACAGTTGTCGACTTTAGCGCAGATTCACTAACTAGCAATATTGTCGCACATCACCCAGGGCTCGGCGTTACGCTGACCTTTACGGACTTTGTCGACAGCGAGTTTAATGGCTTCTGCCGTCGCATCGATGTAGCCAATGTCTCCGATGGTTATCGCGATATCCGGCTCTTTACACACCAGGTGTTCCAGATCTCCCGGGCCGGTCGTGCCGACACGGCAATGTTTGTACCGGACGAAAACTACATATTAGACTACAAGGGCCGCTGTGCGCTGCTCATTTACGGCCAAAACGAAGACGGCCAGGTATACGACCAATTTGCAGCAGGCAATTTTGGCATCGAGGGCAAAGATGGCACTTACCGCGACGCCGAAGACGGCGAGCTGTCCAATAACGCCGTAGAACACGGTGGCGTCGATTCCGTGCTGCGCTTCCCCGTCGGCTTAAGCGCCGGCGAAAAAACACATGTCGACTATTGGATTATTGCCGCCGACTCCCAGTTCTCAGCCGAGAAAATTCATCATCGCTTTCGTAGCGAAGGCATCGAACACCGCCTGGAAATGACTCGCCAGCACTGGCAGACCTGGCTTGCAACCGCATCGGGAACAATTAACACCCTAGACGATAAATACCGCGACATCGTCAAAAAGTCGCTAATGGTCATCAAGGTGCACTGCGACCGCCGTGGCGGCGTTATCGCCAGCTGTGATTCGTCTATCTATAACTACGGACGTGACTACTACAGCTACGTGTGGCCGCGCGATGCTGCATTAGCAGTATGGCCACTAATCCGGCTCGGTTTCCGCGAAGAAGCCCGCAAACTCTTTGAGTTCTGCCGCGACATTTTGACTACCGATGGCTTTCTCATGCACAAATACCAGCCGGATCGCGCCATTGGCAGCACCTGGCACCCGCTCTTACATGGCAACCACAAAGAGTTAGCTATCCAGGAAGATGAAACCGCCATTATCGTATACATGCTGGGTGAATATTACGACTACAGTAAGGATCGCGATTTTGTATTTAGCCTGTACAATACGCTCATCCAACCGGCAGCCAACTTTATGTCGACCTTCATCGACGAACAGACTCGCTTGCCACATGCCAGTTACGACCTATGGGAAGAACGCTTCCTGACCACCACGTACACCACGTCGATCGTGCATGAGGCCTTATTAGTTGCCGCCGACTTTGCCGACGAGTTCGACTATCCGGATGATGCCGTTCACTGGCGCGATATTGCGGCCGAAATGCTCGAGAGCAGCAAGATATTCTTTGACAGCGAGCGCAAAGCTTACCGCAAAGGGTTCCTACTCCAAGAAGACGGCTCACTCAAATTCGATAACACTCTCGACACCTCCAGCCTGTACGGCCCTATGATTTTCTGCTCGCAGAGTATGGGCGCCGAATCAATTAAGCAAACACTAGAATGTATCGAAAACACGCTGCTAGATAAGAGCCCGGCCGGTGGCTGCCCACGATACGAAAATGACAAATATTTTACGGCTGAGGGCAACTACCTGGGTAACCCATGGCACATATCAACACTATGGCTAGCGCAATACTACATTCGTACCCAGCAGCAAGACCGCGCCCACCACTACGTGGACTGGTCTATTTCTCACGCGCTGCACAGCGGCATGCTCTCCGAACAAGTACACCCAGAAACTGGTTTTGCGCTATCTGTCACACCCCTGGTGTGGAGCCATGCCGAGTTAATCAATACTATTCTGGACCTCACTCGGTCCAAAACATAGGGCCGCGGCTGTAAAAGCCACAAGCGAAGATAAAGAAAAAGGACCGCTTACTTGCGGCCCTTTACCTCGTTGCGCCCAAGGTTCTTCTTGGTCTCTACAAACAGCACGTGCTTGCGCAACTTTTTGCTGTACTTGCGGAGCTGAAGCTTGTCTGGTGTGTTTTGTGAGTTCTTGCTCGTGTAATAAATACGCTCGCCAGACTCTTCACTGACCAAACCAACAATCTTACGCTTATCGCTTTTCTTAGCCATATAAATTACCTTTTATTCAGAAGTCCCACTGATAATAACAGATTGGACTAGATATGTAAATGTTTAAACTAGTGCACGTCTTGCCAATGCTGTGTAAATTCCTGCAGAACTGTTTCGACTGCAAGCATTCCCAGCCCATTGGCCACCACAAACCCCTCTGGGCACCCAGGGTAGTTACACATCAGACGCATGTCCAGAAAATCACCAGTGTCACCATCAATAGTACCACTCAAGGCAGCTCGAACCTCAACGTCTGCAGGGCCATCATCTGGCGTTTGCTCGATGCACAGTGCAAGGTTTCCTATCGTCATAAGCTTACAATACTCCCGACGTTACAAATTAAAAGTAGAAATAAAAATACCCCTTCCAGAAGAGGTATACCCGGATGTACTGGAGCCGTCGTCGGGATTTGAACCCGAGACCCCCTCCTTACCATGGAGGTGCTCTACCACTGAGCTACGACGGCAGGAATGCCAATACAACGGTGTTATTTTAGCCTATATAGCCCTTTTTCTCAACCCCCTTATAGAATTGCCTGAATATTGACTACTTAACATAAGTATGACATAGTAATGTTACTTCTCGTCGGTTTTTTACCGCTCGAAGTTCATTGACAAGCAGACAAACAAAGTGAGATGCGAGCATAGCGGACTATGTTGACATCTCACTTTGTTTAGTGGGATCCCTTCAATCAGAGAGGCTGTGCCATGCGCAAGCTCGCCCTACTCCTCGTTCCTGTCGCTATTGCTGCCGCGCTTGGCGTGAGTGGTTGTGGTGCCGAGAACTCCGCGAGTCGCCAGAACTGCGTTACGGTCAATCCGGGTCAAGTCACTACGATCAGTGACGTCAAGGTCCAGATGCAGGCCGACCAGACGCAGAAGAGCGGCAAGCGTACCGTAACCGGTGCTATCCTGACGCTGACGTCTCAGACGACAACGCAGGTTGATGTGACGGTCCACGTGCGCGACAACTACGACTCAAGCGTTCCGGACGAGTCCGACGTGCACTGGGGCAACACCACCCTCACACCAGGTAAGGACAACTCGCTGACGATCTCAGCAGCCCCCTACGGGCATGAAGACATTACGAGCATTACCAGTGTCAAGGTGTGTATGCCTCGAACCGCCGGCAACACCGGGGACAGCAACTGACGGTACTACCCCGCTCATGCCGGGACCAGGGTCTCATGACGACGCGAGCACTCGCTCGTTCCTGGTCCCGGCCGTCGTCTGCTTGTCATATTTGCTTCCATGAATGCGCATTCATGCTGATGAGCTCAAAAGAGCGAAAAGCAAATATGATATAATTCTGGGCTATGACTTCCGGGGTTAACTTTTCCGAATGCGGTGTCGATATTGGTGATGATATTCCTCACCTGTGGGCGCCCGAATGTGTGGCGCTCGACCTCGACCGCACCCTACTAGACACTCCTCGCGCAATAACACGTTTGGCGGGCGTACTAGAACAATGCGGTGTTGAGGTTCAGCTCCTGTATGACGCCCAAGCAAACGTAGAGGCAGACGGGGGCACCTTTTCGCCGATTACCTTTATGCGACAGCACCTCTCAGCAAGCACGTTCAATGCCGTTGGACAGTACTACATACAAGATGACGGGCATAATCTAGCCTATCCAGATGTCGCAAACTTGCTCGATCGATTGCATGATGTGCCCATTACACCCAATCTGCTTATTACATACGGAGTAAACAGCTTGTGGCAGGCTATGAAGGCCCCGCTCAGCACCTACGAAGGGTACATGGGGGTTGTGCCGGGCGCCGCTAAAGGCTCACATATCGATGGGTGGCGTGGTGCGAGCGGGACATTCGACTTTCTGGCCACCGACGGCCAGGGGAACCCTATAGCCGTATATCATACCCGTTCAGTTAAATTAGTAGACGATAAGGCGGTAGCGTTTAACGATCTACCCCTAGATTGCACCGGTGCGTACGTACGTCGTCCTAGCGATAAGCAGCTACCTAGCCAGGGAACAGAAATCCCTAAAAGCGCACAAGAACGCGTAACTACCGTCGGTAGCCTAGGTCAAGTGAGCATCGATAAATATGTAGAGTTTGCCCCATGCAGTGGCAACGATTCGTTTGATAGCACACAAATTTTTGCCTTCAGGCCAATCGCAGATACAAATAGAGCGACAGACCTGTACATAGGAGCTGGGCTCAGCTTTGACGACATGCGCGAGCAGGTCGAGCCTGCTTACAGCGCAACGTAGCTATTGCTGGAACGATGCGCGCCAATAATAGCACGGGCCAGCGCGGGTGGGTCGTGAAAAACGCCCGACCGTCTGCCGGTTCCTGTTAGTGGGTCATTGGGGTCTTCGGCAATTTCTTCGGCCGACACTAACGCAGCACCTACGCCCTGACTGCCGAGCTCGTTGTCTCGGTCATCTAGTGGATCATACGTTGCTGGTATGGCATCTACTGCAGTATTATGGATAACCCGGAACTTAGTCTCGGTAAGTTCTTCTATTTTGCGAACGTAACTCTTTAGCGGCATAGCCCCAGCGTTTGGCTCATGCACCAGATTGGCTACGATCATGCGGCTAGTCCCAGGGCGGCTTGCTTGGACACGAAATGCTTCGGCAATGCCATTAACCGCCAGGACTGGTAGCGTCGAAGTCCATAGACTGCCTGGAGCAATAACCAGTATATCGGCGCGCTCAATAGCCGCACGTGCTTCGTCCGTTAACTCTGCGCTGGGCGTAAGCCAAATTCGTGCAGATTCCGGGTCCTCCACACGATGACTATCAACAACATCTTCGGTAAAGTACTCAGCACCGTTGTCGTACATCACCAAGTGATGCGGATCGCTACTAATCGGCTGTACGCGAGCTCTGGTTTGGAGCCATCGATTCATGCGGTCCGCACCATTCACAAGGCCCTCATACTCAACCGCAGATGCAAGAACAAGATTCCCGTAGCTGTGCCCGCTTAGTTTGCGTTCTTGATCGCGCTCTTGCAGACGATGGCCAAGACTGACGGCGCCCGCTAGCAGCTCGTCGGTGGCGTCATCTACCAGCCCATGCTGTTCAAGCACGGTGCGCAACTGGTCATTACGCTCAGCTATAGAGTCCGGGGTGTCGTAAGCGCCGAAGCGTTGGCCAAATAGCTCTCCACCCAGATTAGTGCTTACGCGTCCCAGTACGTTACGTAAGTCACCAAGCCCATACGCACCCACACCCGATGCACCAAGCTCATCGCGCACTACGCCAGTCGCACTACCACTGTCCGATATGGTCGTAAACGCCGAGGCCGTAACTTCGGGGTATTCGGCACTTATTGCGTCAGCTGCTGCAGCTAGGCCGTGCCCACCGCCAAGCTCAACAATTTCTGGATAGTCTATTTCAGCCATAGTTAACAATCCTGTGATATATCTCACGGTATGGTATCAATATGTACCGGGTGTTCCAAGCCCCATTGGCAACATATAATTGACAAATCCTAAGGTGTTCTGGTACATTTTATACAATGAAAAATGACAATAGCGATATTCTCTCTCTGCTAACAGGGCTAGGTGTTTCGACCTCCGAAGCGACTACCTACGCTGCCCTACTCGAAATAGACACAGTGTCTATCCGCAAGCTAGCTGCACACACGGGCATTAATCGAGGCACTACTTATGACGCACTCAAAGGCCTTGTAACGCTAGGTCTAGTTAGTGTTCGCCGGCGAGGCAGTCGCGAACAGTACACGGCCGAGTCGCCAGAGCGTATCTACGAAATTATCCGCGAAAAGCGTCGCGATCTCTTGGAGTCAACGACCGCTGCTCAAAAAATCGTTCCAGGTCTTTTGGCACGTAACAGAGGGACCGAAGGCAAGCCGTTAGTGCGCTACTACGAGGACGACGATGGCGTTGTCACTATTCTTAAGGACGTACTCGAAACCTGCCGCCAGCTCGAAAGGCCGGAGTATTGCGCGTACTCTTCGAGCCCAGTGCGCCAATATCTTTATCGCAAGTTTCCACAATTTACCCGCCGGCGTATAGCTGAGGGCATCTATGTCAAGGTTATTGCCGTTGGTGAGGGCGGTGAGGTAGCCGAAAACTCCGCGCGCAAGTGGCTCAAAGACGCAACGGATGCGCCCACGTCCAGCTACACCCTTATATATGGCAATAAGGTGGCTATCATATCAATCGCCAAAGATGAAACCCCATATGGCGTTGTTATCGAAGATGCCGGCACCGCATCAATGCAACGCCTGCTCTTCGGCAACCTCTGGTCCCGCATTTAACCCCAACGCCCAAGTGTATTTTATATCCAAGACATATATACATATATCCAAGGCCCGGCCTTGGATATAAAATAAAACCCACCGTAAGGGTGGGTTTTATTTTGGTGCAGGGAGAGGGATTCGAACCCCCGAAGGCTCAGAGAGGGCTGATTTACAGTCAGCTGTGTTTGACCGCTTCACTATCCCTGCGTAGTGATTCTGGCATTGTACCAGAATATTTGGAGCCGACAGAGGGATTCGAACCCACGACCCGCTGTTTACAAAACAGCCGCTCTAGCCACTGAGCTATGTCGGCACAATGCCCTGAGTCAACAGATGTAATTCTACCAAAATTAGCCTTGTAGGGCAACATATATGTTACCTAGACAACTACACGACGAGCGGGACGCATCATCCGCTTTGGCTTGCCGGACGGAACGATTAGCTTCTTGAGCTTTTGCTCGACAACATCTGCCTCTAGTTGCATACCACGGTCAAGGTATGCCTTGTGCAACAAGGTAAGTGTTTCTTTGTTCGGCTCAAGGTCCACAGCTTTGTCGAGAGCTTGGAACATCAACTTTTCGTTACCCAACTTTTCTTGCACTTTAGCGTAGGCCACGTGGCGAGCAGCCAGGTTGTCTTCAAGCTTTAGGGCCTGTTCAAAAGCAATCGCAGCTTTGGCATAATTCTCTGTTTCATAATAGATAAGCCCAAGGTTGTGTAGGCTGGACGGCGTGGCCTCGATGCTACTGGCGATTTCAAAGCAATCGATAGCGTCACGGTATTCCTTTTGCTTAGCGTACAGGATGCCGAGACGGTTGTAGGCCGCAGCGTTGCGCTCATCGATCTTCAGGATGGTCAGGAGAGCCTTCTCGGCACGCAGAAAGCGATTCTCGCGCATACCCTGATGGGCAATATCCCATAGCTTACCTAAGCGGTCACCAATTTTACGCGACGAAGTACTAAGTTCATCGTCACCAACTTTTGTGTTACGAAAGGCAAGGAGGCCAAAGACCGCGACTATTGTCAGCTCAAACATATTCGTTTCCAATTATAGCAGAGATTCTTGAGCATTCTGCACTATAGCTACAAATTGAGCATCAAGTTAGTCAGAACCAACTTGGGATTGGCATTTTTGCCAAGATTTTCGAGTGCTTGCGTAGAAAGCTTCAGGACCTTGTGCCATTGTTTGATCTTAGCTGGATCGCTTTTTTTGGCCGCCTGGTCAATCCCTGTCTGCGCAATATGTTGCAGAGCCTGTAATACATAGCGCGCAGCTTCCTTTTGCTTGCTCATACCCTCTACTAAAGCCAAACGCTCAAAGGTTTGCTTCTGAAGAATAAGCTTAGCATCGGCCACGCCGGCTAAAAGTGGATGGGTTTGGTCGCCCGCCAATAGGGCCGCCATCAGGCCCGGCAAGCCACCGCTCAAAAAGAACGCCTGATTTAGGGCCGCATCATCGCTGGCCTTAGGCGCAAAAAAACTACGCAATGCGTCTTCGGTAGGTGCGTAAACAGGGATGGTCTGCACACGAGACAGAATAGTTGGCAGTAGGGCTCGCTGGTTATCGACAGTTAGGAGTAGTACCGTATCTGCCGGTGGCTCCTCTAGCAGCTTAAGAAATGCGTTCTGCGCTTCGACCGTCAGACCCTCGGCGTGCTCAATAATCACAACGCGACGTAGTTGGCGTTCGCCCAGCGTCCTGAGCTGCAAAAAATGCTGTAACTCGCGGATAGATTCAATCGAGATGCTGTCTTTTGCTGGGCCTATGAGCTTGAAGTACGGATAGCTCTGTAGCTTGGCACCCGTTAAACCCAACACCGCCTGCGCAATAATTTCGGCCACACACGTTTTGCCTACACCATTACTGCCAATCAATATCGCCGCATGGGAAGGGTGTGCCACAAATTGTGCGACGTGTTCTTTTGTGTGGGGGTGTAGTGCTACCTCGCCATTCATAACTGCATGTATTCCTCAAATTCCGGCGGTAGCGGCGCGATAAATGTTTTGGGTTCGTGCGTCTCGGGCAAGTTAATCTCTAAACTTTGCGCATGCAGATATAGCCGGTCGCTATAGTGACCAGTACCGTATAGCGGATCACCGATAATCGGGTGCCCCAAGTGGGCCAAGTGTACGCGCAACTGGTGCGTACGGCCTGTCTCCGGCCTGAGTTCAATCAGACTGGCAGTCTTACTCTCTTGCAACACCTTGTACTGTGTTTTGGCTGTTTTGCCATTAACGCCAACACGATAAGTTGCCGGAGCTTTTGGGTTACGCTCAATCGGCATGTCGATTATCGCTTCTTTTTGCTTGAGTTGCCCAGCAACAATCGCGATATATGTTTTTTTTGTCTTGCGATCAGCAAACTGTTTTTGTAAATAGGCCAACGCCTCTGCGTTTTTTGCACCAATAATCACACCACTCGTGGGGCGATCCAAGCGGTGCACAACACCCGCTCTATCACCTTCCAGACCAATAACCTTGTGCCGCAAAAATGTCGCAACCGAGGCCTCGGAACCAAACTTACCTTGTGCGTGCGTGAGTACGCCAGCTGGCTTATTGATCACGATCGTATCGTCATCTTCATACAGCACTGGCAGATCAATATCACTATTGTCGGGTACGAGCGAATCAATGTTGGCTTCCAGAGTATTATCGGATACTACTTTGGCGCCTGCCTTCAGGGTCTTGCCCTCAAATGTAACCAACCCCTTAGCGAAGAGTTTGGCTAGTGCTGCCCTAGAATATTGGGGGTACTGGCGGGCCAGCAACACATCGGCACGAGTTGGCTTGGGCCTAAACTTAATGCCAGTGGCTTCGGAAGTGCTCTCGCCTTCGCCCATAGCCTGCCATAGTTTTTGGGGGGCAATACGTCGGTTTGGCTTGGGCGGCAAACCGGGATCATGCACAACATAGTCTTCGCCCTCCTTGCCGATTACCAGCACAGCATGCGACACAAAGCCCTGTTTGTCGTTAAGCACGCGCGAGTTGAGCGTCAAAAACACCAAACGATCATCGGCCAACATATCGTCGATATCTTCTAGGGTTGGACATCGAGTTTCTACGGCCACTTTTGCCAGAAAGTCGTCGATACGTTCGCTAATCTCCAAAATATTAGTATGGTTGACCTGGTACTCGTACTCTTCTGACGAAAAGTACTCCTGCAGATAGGCTTGCCCTTCCTTGGCATACCGTTTGTAGTCAAACGCTTCAATCATACGGATATCAAATCCCTGGTTGGCCATGCGCTCCCAAATAGTGACCGTCCAGGCTGGGCGATCATCGAACCCCGCCATCTTTTCCATATCGCCCCAACCAATCTTACGGCGCAGGAAGTAGTCAAATAGCATCCGGAACACTGCTATGGCGCAGTGCTGGTTGTCTTCGTGGTTCTCGTAGAAAGGGACCTTCTTCATGAGTTATGCGCGTAGGCCGACTGCCTTTTGAGCACGCAGCAGCGTTTCGCCCGAGGCTTTACGCATTGCTTCTTCGCTCTGCTCTAGCTTAGAGATCAAAGCCTGTTCATCGACAGATGCTAAACGGGTTTGAAAGTCTTGCAAGAAACCAGCCACCGCTTCGGCCACAGCCTTCTTGAATTCGCCATACTGCGTCTTGCCTTCCCATTCGGCGTTAACTTCTTGCTGGGATTTGCCGCTGAGCAACGAAAGAATTTGCAGCAGATTACTGATGCCGGGGCGCTCCTTAAGGTCATATTTTATTTCGCCAAAGCTATCTGTCGTGGCGCTCATCACTTTCTTGGTCGCCGCTTCGGGCGTGTCGGACAAAAATATAACACCTTTGCCTGTTTCGTCACTCTTACTCATCTTTTTGGTAGGGTCCTGCAGGTCCTTGATGCGCAAGCCTTGGTCTTTGCCAAAGAATTCGTGCTGCTTAGGCACTGGCAAAGGCACGGTAAATAGTTCGCCAAACTGGCCATTCATACGCATGGCGATATCACGCGTAAACTCCAGGTGCTGCGACTGGTCTTCTCCAACGGGAATATAGCTCGCGCCATACAGTAGGATATCGGCAGCCATCAAAACCGGGTAGTTGAATAGGCCAACGCTAATACGATCTTCGCTTAACTTGGCCGACTTTTCTTTAAACTGGATCATGCGGCCCATCTCGCCCATACCCGTAAAGCAATCCAGAACCCAGGTCATTTCGGAATGAGCCGGGACATAGCTCTGACGGTAGACATATACGTCGTCATGCTCAATTGGCAGACCGGCAGCAATATACACCTTTAGGTTGTTAAGCACTTGGCCGTAGAGCTGGCTGTGGTCGATGGGTGTTGTAAAGCTGTGCAGGTCTGGCACAAATAAATTAACCTGGTACTCGCCAGCACGCTTTTTGGCCATGTCAATCATGGGCAGCAAGGCGCCCAAATAGTTACCGATAGTAAGATCGTTGTTGGCGCGGAGGCCAGTTAGGATGACAGGTTTGCTCATATTATCCCCATTATACAGCGGCAGCTTGCTCTATAGCCAGCATATCACGCTGGGCAGCCTGCCTAGAGGCATCCATCGACAGCAATAACTGCTCGGCTTTTTCTTGGCGGATGCATGGATCAGTAATGCTAAGGCCGACAACCGTGCCGTCAGCAGACTGCTTTCCAGGCAGTATGTATGTCTCCGCCATCCAGCCCTCGACAGGGGCGACCATCATAACATTGCCCAGTGCTTGCGCAATAGCCAGCTGCCCTTCTTCGCCACCACCTTCGTATTTGGCGTGCGCATGGGATACATCGACCATGATTGGAATGCGATTTACACCGAACTCGCGGTCCAGCATTTCGCGGGCCGTGCCAATTTCATTTATCAGGATTTCTTCCGTCTCACCCGCCGGACGATTGGTCTGACCCCGTAAAATCGCTCCTACGTGCGGGTTGCCATACGTAACGACTTCTTCGTAGCCGTTCATGCCAAAGCGGGTTCGGGCCTGCGGTGCGTCCGACAGTATCGTGCGCAAGGCGTTAACTGTGTGCCCAAGATCGCCGTCCTGGTCATTCTTGACCCAGACTGGCAATGGATGAATACCACGGTCGCGATCTTGGTCGGTGGGACGTACATTGTAGCGTGGCCCCGTGGCACTTACCTCTCTGGCGCCAACCCACCCCATCGCCAGGTGAGGCACCACGAGGACAGCACTTGCGTCACTTATGACCTCAGATGCGAATGGCACGCCAGCTTCATGCAGCTGACGGGCACCCTCCAGGTACGCCCGGGCGCCACCTGGTTCATGAAGAATGCCTGTTGGGCCCGTGGTTGTCCGCGGCTTTTCGGCAACATAGCGCACAACAACCAAACTACTGGTAGCTGACCTTCCGGCATCTGCCACTAGCTTGTCGTGGTGGACTGCAGCAAGCTCACCATTGGGCATACGATTCAAGTCTGGCGAACACGGTCCGGGCACCGCCAGTATATCGGCCTCTAGCGAGCCAGTTTGAGCCATGTTATCGGCCACATGCGCACGTTGTTCGTTGATAAGATCCACCTCGTCTAGTGAGGGCGTTAAAGCTTCCATACTAACTCCAAACGTATTGATTTACATTAAAAAAACCGCCTTGTGGCGGTTTCTCCAATGTGTTCGAGTGTTATAGCCTACGAATGCAAACACACAGAACAAACCGCCAGTTGCGGGTTGGTAAACCAATAGAAGAAGTTCTGTATGCGATTCATAATGATTTTGGCACTATAGCATGTCAGGGCTAGCAACTGCAAGCTTTTGCAGGGTGCACACAAAGAAGGCCTCGATGCATTCGCTGGGCGTCAGACGCATACACCCCTGTACTTCGGGTGCAAATTGCCTGCCGTTCCACGAAGATACTGCCGCCACCCGGTTCGGCAAATCCATGGCAATTGGAATGAGCTGTACGTCTCCGGTGCTGCGTAGTAGATAGTCAATAACGGCCTCATCTTCTTCGGGCGCCATCGTGCAGGTACTGTACACCAATGTGCCGCCCGGCTTCAAAAGCTGCCAGGCTTGCGACAGTATTCTCTTTTGAAGTTGTTGCAGGCGCTTGATATGTGCCACCGACCATGTGGCGAAGTCGGCGTCTCTATCTAGGTTCATCAGCCCTTCACCGCTACACGGCGCATCCAATAGGATGCGGTCAAACTGCTGACCGTCAAGTTTATGAGCTAGCATGGAGGCGTCGTATAAGGTGTATTGGTCGACTGCAGCACCAAGCCGTTGCATATTGGCGCGTAGCTTGGCCAAACGCGGGCGGGAGTTGTCGTTTGCCCAGATATGCGCCCGGTTGTTAGTCACCGCCGCAATATGACTGGTCTTGCCACCAGGAGCTGCACAGACATCCAAGACGACATCGCCCGGCTGAGGGTCGAGAGCGGCAACTGGCAGCCAACTGGCAGCGTTCTGGATAAACACCTTGCCATCTGTTACGAGCTGGCTATCACGCACTTCTGTCAGGCCAGCTTCGGCAGTGTATCCTTGCGGCAACCATCCATACTGCTCGCCATGCCAACCGAGGGCCTTTAGGCCATCGAGCGTCTGGCCATCGTCCTTCAGCGAGTTCAGACGTAAACTCTGCCGGCGGTCCGTCCGCAGCATCACCAGCACATCCGCTTCGTCCATACCCAACGCTAAAGCTGTGCGGGTGATCCACGCCTCGCGCTTCTGCGGTGTTTTGTCGGCTTTCTTTTTGGTCATTCCACTCAATATAACAGATTAGAATGCATAGGTGAAATGACCAAACGACAAGAAGTTATGGGATAAACTTGCTGAATTGCATAAGCGTCATTACAATACCAATTAATGCGGCAACGCGTTAGAAACACGGAGGATATATGGGAAGGTCAATAGGGCCGCGATCCGATTTACGGGGTCGACGGCATTTTCAAGCAGGCTTTGGCGCACGCCATCCAGTCATCAACGATGAACAGGTGGGTGCGTTTTTTTATGAGCTTGACCGGCGCTGGGCCGGGATACTCCCCGAACGTGAACCGCTGACTTGTGAGCTGACCGGCTTGCCCGAAAATCGCTTCAAGCTATACAACGACCCCGAGAAAATCGGCATCACCGTGTTGGAGCGGCGTCTGTCCGCCGAGCATGCTCGGCGCCACCGACTACAGTGGAACGCCAACGATATTGGCCGAGTGCGCGGTCACATTGAGGACGAAATTGCTCGCCTAGACATGGCAGCCGACGAGCTACAGCTTACACTATCTGCGGCCGTACGCGTAGGTGATGCCGATCGCCGAAGCCGGGGTGGCAAATTCGCCCTCGTGCCAGAGGGGCACCAAAAAGTAGCCGGCTTTTTAGCAGCCGAACACGAGATAGTGGTCAATGGCCTAAGCGGTGTATTCGGTGACTTCCGCTATCCGTACGACGAGTACACGCCAAAACTGACCGTCGGTCGCATCTACCGTGGCGCCGAGCCAGCCCAGGTTGAAGCCTGCGCAGGAGAGTTACACGACCTACTGGCCGAGCAGCCGCTCACCGTGGGTCTCGAAGACGTCGTCTTCTTCGCCCACCAAGAACTCTAACAGCACAAACAAAAATCCGCCCTTCTTGCGATTGGCGGATTTTTGGTGGTCCACGAGCGGAACCTGTGTAAGCTTAACGCTTAGTGAACTGGCGTTGCTTGCGTGCGCCCTTGAGGCCGAACTTCTTGCGTTCGCGCTCACGTGGGTCACGGCTAAGCAGGTCAGCACGCTTGAGTGTACTCTTGAGGTCTTCGTTCATAAGAGCGAGAGCCTTAGAAATACCAAGACGAATGGCGTCGATCTGGCCGGCGTGACCGCCACCAGTTACAACAGCACTAATGTCGTACTTGTTCTCTTGCTGCAGGACCACAAATGGCTTGTTAAGCTCAGCAATGAGGTATTTGCTACCAGCGAAGTACTCAGCAGCGGGCTTGCCGTTTACAGTGATCTCACCCTTGCCACCCTGTAGGCGAACGCGGGCAGTTGCAGCTTTGCGGCGACCGAGAGCGTAGAAGTAGCTATTAGCTGCCATACTACTTGGCCTCCTTTACAGTGATAACTTCTGGCTTCTGCGCAGCGTGGTTGTGCTCAGCGTCTGCGTAGATCTTTAGACGCTCGAGGCGTGCATCGCGCAGCTTGTTAACTGGCAGCATACCGCGTACAGCATGGAAGATGGCGTTAGTAGGATCTTTGGCCTGCTTTTCGCGCATGGTTGCTTCCTTAAGGCCACCTGGGTGGCCACTGTGGCTGTAGTACATCTTGGTGTCCATCTTGTTGCCCGTAACTTGTACGTGAGCAGCGTTGATGACCACAACGTAGTCGCCTACGTCGATGTGATGGGTAAACATTGGCTTGTCTTTACCAGTCAAGAGCTTAGCAATCTGGGTTGCTACACGGCCCAATGGTGCCTGAGAGGCGTCAATAACGTACCACTTGCGTGTTACGTCGGTTGGCTTTGCGCTATAGGTCTTCATTACTTCTCCTCCTTCTTGGCGGTTGCCTTTTTGGCAGGAGTTTTAGCAACTGGCTTAGCTTCAGCTTTCTTTTCAGCAGGCTTGTCGGCCTTAGCGGCTGCCTTGGCTACGGGTGCTTCCTTGAGGTCGTCTACAAAGCTGACGCGGGCCAGCTGAGCGTTGTCACCACGACGCATGCGAGTCTTCTCGATGCGGAGGTGGCCACTGTTGCGGCCCTTGAGCTTTGGAGCGATTTCATCAACCAGCTTGTGGGCAGATGCTACAGTCTGAAGACCACTCAATAACCTGGCGGCGGTTGTGAAGATCACCCTTTTTAGCCTTGGTGATTAGTTTTTCTACGTAAGGCACCACTTCTTTGGCCTTAGGCAAGAGTAGTCTCGATTGACTCGTACTTTACCAGCGAATCAGCCAAGCCCTTCATTAGCGCTTCTGCGTTGGTCGCGCTCGCGGTGCAATTTTCGGCCTTTATATCCGTGACGATGCATGTCTAGAGCTCCAACTCCGCTAATTTTTCTTTAACTTCGTCGAGAGCTTTGCTGCCAAAACCTTTCAGGTCACGTAATTCAGCGTCACTCAAGCTAAACAAATCCTTGATAGTGTGGATGTCGTTGTTGATGAGTGCGTTGGTGGTGCGAGCAGACAGGTTCAGGTCTTCGATTGAAGTCTTGAGTGCGGCTGGCTCGTCGCCTTCAGCATATCAGCGCCGGTTGCGGCTTGGCCAGTCGGTACTAGCTGCTCGGCAGCTTCAACGCGAGTCTTACCAGCAAGTGCGGTGTACTGGTTGACCAAAATTGCGGCAGCTTCTTCAAAAGCATCACGAGGGGTGATAGAACCATCAGTATCGATGGTAATCAGTAGCTTGTCGAGGTCAGTCATCTGGCCAACACGGGTGTTCTCAACCTTGTAGCGAACACGCAGAACTGGGCTAAAGATGGCGTCAACGGCAATCATGTCGCTAGCCTTCTTAGCGGCGCCTTCTTCGATAGTGCGGTAACCACGGCCAGTTTCGACGACCAAGTCCATAACAAACTTAGTTTTGTCGTCATCGATAGTAGCAATAACGTGGTCGGGGTTAACGATTTCGACATCAGCGTTAGTCTGGATGTCCTTGGCTGTTACTACGCCCTTGCCTTTTTTGACAATGCGCAGGTTCTGAGGCTCGTCGCCATACACGCGGAAACGTACGCCCTTGAGGTTAAGCATGATGTCAACGACATCTTCTTTAACGCCCTTGAATGGTGGTGAATTCGTGGGTAGCGCCTTCGATCTTAAAGCTAGTAACGGCAGCACCGGCAATGCTAGAGAGCAATACACGACGGAGGCTGTTGCCAAGGGTCATACCGTAGCCGCTGTGCAGTGGCTCAACAGCAAAAGTTGCACTTGTTGCGCTGTGCTCGTCTACATTGAACGAGTCCTGGTGTGTGAATCATTTTTGACATCTAACTCATCCTCCCTTAGCGTGAGTAATATTCTACGATTAGTTGCTCATTAATATCTGGTTCGGCGTCGTCACGAGTTGGCAGGCCAGTGATGGTAACTGCTACTTTCTTACGGTTTACCTTTAGCCAGCCTGGCGTAGCGCTAGGAGCTGGGCTAACATCATCAATCTTCTTAAAGTATTCGGTTTCTTTGCTGTGGTCGCGTACAACAAGTTCGTCACCAGGACGAAGACGAGCGGAAGGAATGTCGACGCGACGGCCATTCAGCATGAAGTGACCATGGGTTACGAGCTGACGGGCAGCGCGGCGGCTTGGCGCGAAACCAGCGCGGTAAACGGCGTTGTCAATGCGGTGTTCAAGCAATTGCAAGAGAACTTCGCCAGATTGGCCTTGTTTGCGGCTAGCTTCCTTCATAAGGTTGCTAAACTGGCGCTCCAACAGGCCATACAGACGCTTAACCTTCTGCTTCTCACGAAGCTGCAAAGAGTATTGGCTTGGCTTGTTTGGACGGCGACCGTTTCGCCTGCTGGCCGGGCAGGGGTGCTGCGCTTAACGAGGGCTTTGTGTGCCTTGGGGTGAAGAGCATAGCCTTCACGGCGGGTCATTTTTACAATGGATTGAGTATCTCGTGCCATATTATTCCCTAAATGCGTCGTGCTTTCTTGGACGGACACCACCATGTGGCACGCCAGTTACATCTTTAATGCTTTCTACGTGAATGTCGAGGCCAGCGAGTGCGCGAACAGCGGCGTCGCGGCCAAGGCCAACACCCTTAACGTATACGTCAGCTTTAGTAAGGCCATACTGCTGTTTGGCAATCTGGCCCGCTTTTTCGGCGGCGACCTGAGCTGCATAGGCAGTGCCCTTCTTGGAGCCACGGAAACCGCAAGCACCAGCACTACAGGCGGCTGATAGCGCCACCGTGCTGGTCGGTAAAGGTAATAATTGTGTTGTTAAAGGTCGCCAAAACGTGCACCTGACCGGCAGGCACAGTGCGCTTGGCTTTCTTTGCTTGGCTTGGCACTGCTGCTAGTAGTTAGTCGTTCTGCTCAGTAGTCTGCTATCTGCCATATCATTCCTAGGTCTTAGATGCTACCTTCTTAGCGGTGCCACCGACTGTCGTCTTTCTTACCACGGCGGGTACGGGCGTTAGTCTTGGTGCGTTGACCGCGAGCTGGCAAGTTAGCCTTGTGGCGCAAACCACGGTAAGCATTAATGTCCTTAAGACGCTTAATGTTACCGGTTACAATACGCTGCAACTCACCTTCTACGGTGTAGTCCTCGTTGATATAGTCCTGGATACGGGAGATTTCGGCGTCAGTCAGGTCCTTAACGCGGACCGTTGGCTCAACCTTAGCTGCTGCCAGGATATCGTAGCTGGTCTTGGGGCCAATACCATACACATAAGTCAAGGGCAATCCATACTTGCTTGTCGGTTGGAATGGTTACTCCAGAAATTCGTGCCATAACTAACCCTGCCTCTGCTTGTGCTTAGGCTTTAACTTGTTGATAACGTAGAGCTGGCCTTGCCACCCTTGCCACGGCCGCGCCAAACGATTTTGTCGTCTGGACTGATCTTTTTGACACTTGCACGCACTTTCATGCGGATCATGCTCCTTTCAGAGTGTGACTCACTGCTTAGTTGATATTTAAATAAAGTAAGGCTTTCGCGCGAAACGCCCTACTTTAGGATTTGCGATAGGTGATTCTGCCCTTCGTAAGATCGTAAGGGGTCAACTCAACCGTAACGCTGTCACCTGGCACGATACGAATGTAATGCTTGCGCATCTTACCGGCGACGTGAGCTATAATTTGATGGCCATTCTCGAGTTCGACTCGAAACTGAGTACCTGGGAGGGTCTCTATAATTGTTCCTGTTAACTCGATTACTTCCTTATTTGCTGCCATAAATATAACAAGCAATTATAGTATACGCAACATTCTAACAGAGTTTTTACAACCAGTACCGCCAGAGATTATCTACCTCTTACTGATCGCAGTGTCATCAAGCTCCAAAGCGACGCTTCTTGGGGCCTGTGCTTCAGCATTGTTTTTCGACATCGGTAAAGAATTCTGGCTCAGAATACTGATCGTAGGTGACCATAAGAGCGCGGGATTCGACGGAACGCAGGGTTTCAAGCGACACGGATACCAAGATCAATACACTGGTGCCCTGAATGGCAATACTTGTAGTAATGAATGCCTGGGCGATAATCGGTATCATAGCCAACAGGCCAAGAGCCGATCGCACCAAACAGCGTTAAACGGTTAACAATCTTGCTCAAATACTTCTCTGTTTGGTGACCAGAACGGACGCCCTCCATGAAGCCACCCTGCTTTTGCAGGTTCTCGGCGATCTCTTTGGTGTTAAACGTAATACTGGTGTAAAAGAACGTAAACACGAATACAAGCAAGAAGTAGGCTGCCGGATAAATGAACGGTTGCCAGCCACCGGCAGCAAAGCTAGTGGCCGTGGGTGCCTGGAACCAGGCAACCAGATTCTGACCAATGTGCGCCAAGTGGGCGCTGTGATTGCTACTCAGGAGCTGACCGGCAAACTGGCGGCACGCTTAGGAAGGCCACAGCAAAGATAATCGGCACCACTCCAGCCGTAATCAGCTTAACCGGCAGCACGGTTGTTACTCCACCATAGGTGCGATTGCCCTGTACGCGCTTTGGCGTAGTTGATCGTAAGACGTCGAGCAGCTTCATTGAGCATTACCACAATCCAAGTTACCACCAGCACCGCCAGCAATAACAGTAGTGCCACAAACAAACCGCCCTTATTCACTGGAAGCCACCAGCCGAACATCGACCAATGACTCGTGCCGTCAAACACACTATTCCAGACATTGGCAACCGAACCAGGCAGGCTGCTCACAATACCAACAGTAATAATCAGCGAGATACCGTTACCGACACTCTGCTCGGTAATTTGCTCACCCAGCCACATTAGGAGCATAGAACCACCAGTTAATGCTGCCACCATCAGCGCCCACTGCAAGAGTGAAGTGTGAGCCGTGATGTCACCAATACCGCCGATCTGTTGCGCAGATTGACGAACTAGGTAAATCGCACCAATCGACTGAATAATCGCCAGCGGGAAGGTCAGCACACGAGTCATCTGGTTGATCTTCTTTTGACCGTACTCGCCCTCTTTTTGTAGAGCCTCTAGCTTTGGAATAGCCTTAGTCAGAAGCTGCATAATAATTGAGGCGTTAATGTATGGCCCCAGACCCAGCGATCATAATCGAGAAGTTTGCAAGCGCTCCACCAGATAAAACGTTAATAAAACTTAGCAGTTGCGGGGTGTTCTCGTTGTTGAAGAGGTTTTGTAGCACCTGCTTCAGTGTTTGTGGGTCGCTTAGTGGCACAGGAATGTGTGCCAAAATACGAAATACCAATAAAATACCAAGTACAACAAAAATGCGCTTCCGCATATCTTGGTGGCTCAACGAACGAGCAATAACCTTCCAATTCATATGTGTTTATTCTACCCTACTTTGGTTAAAGTCTAAATCTTATGTAGAGTATACATAATAAAGTGCCGGGTAGAAAGTGGGGGCCGCTTAACTAACAAAATCAATACCTACTTGGTGTTGGTGAGGGTGTTGGGCCAGAGGGCTGGCCTCCCTGACTGGCTGGTTTCAGACTGGGCTTCTCAAAAGGCGTAACGTCACCCACCTCGACCGTCCCGTTCGGGTGCATGATTATATTGCGGTAGCCAAGCGGTTCCTTAGTTTGTTTACTAAACACTAGTTCAATCATCGTGGCGTCTTTACCCAGCTGGCTCTCAAATGTCATTTTATTGGGAGCCGCACCGCCAGTAGTCCCGTTCACCATTCTATACGTATACCGTGTACTGTCTGCCGAAATAGCAGTAACAGGGCCACTCTCTACGTGCGTATGTCCAGAAGCAGCAAACTTAGCCCACGCGCCCGCTACCGTGGCGTCAGCCTCCTGTGGCTCGTGGATCATTAGTAGGTCAACACCACCAGCTTGGCGCGCCGTTTCTGCCAGTTGGGCACTTAGGTCAGCTGGGGTTACTGGCCCCTCTTGGTGATACGACTCACCAAAGGAGTTACGCATTACATCACTGTCGCCCAAGATTGTGTAGCCCTTGAGCCCGACAACCTTGCCCTGTAACACAACATACCCTAACTCTTCGTCTGTCGTTGCAGTAACTCCGCGACTATCGTGGTTGCCTAAAGATACAACGACGGGGATTTTGCTGCCAAGACGTTGTGGCAAAATGGACACGCATAGCCGTTCTGCGCTCGTACCACCCATCGTCTGGTCGCCAGTATCCATTACAAAGACAGCGTGCATACGTTTGGCCATATCAGCGGCAATGCCAGCGGTTTCGGTGTTGCAGTGGTTGTCGGATATCCAAAGCACCGACTCGGCGGCACCGTCGTTCAGCATCTTGGTTGCCACGTTTTGGGGATCATTTTTTTCTTGGGTACGTTTGGTATCGTAGGCTGTCTGCAGACTATGTTGTATACCACCATAGTAGGCGTCTAGCTTGTGTACGTAGTCAATCGCAGCCGGCCCGTATTTGTTGACAGCTGTTTCGAGGGCTTTTCCGTCCACGTTTATGTCATGCACTCCCAGCGCAGCAAGCACTGCATTTTCGGGACGCGGCGTGACAGCTGGTGCCGGTGTGCTACTCGCAAGCACCGCGCTTGCCAGGCCTGCGCCCACTACAGCCAACATTCGACGGCTCTTAAGGGCTTCCGCAACAGCCTCCCGTCCAGAAGAACGCAACACCCAACCTGCCAGCAACACACCACCCGCCGCAATCAGACCAGCCTCAATGCCACGCCGCAATAGCGCATCCTCGATTGTCGTTACCATGGCATGCCGGCCAGGGGCACTAAAAAATTGCTCGTATTGGCGCACTTCGTTAGGGCCAAGTGGCGCCCCATCGCCATCTGGTATTTCTTTGACGACAATTTTGACACCTCCGGCATGCAGCGGTCCTATATGTAGCGGGCTGGGGGCATTGGCGCTTCCGATCGGCCCTAGGTCTAGGGTTGCGCGATCATTGGGTGTCAATTGAACTGTTGCGTTGTGCGGCCCAAGCTCTACCTGTGTAGGTAACATGTCGCCAGCCACAAAGCCGCCAAAGAAAGCGGCACCGGCTAGCGCAGCGGCGGCACCGGCTTTGCGAACGCTCAGTGCCCAGTCGATGCCTGCGTTAGTTTCAAATTCTTGGGGTTCTAACTCTACTACCTCATCTTGTGGAGGTAGTGCCTCTGGGATACTCATACATACATATTATTTCATGTAGTGTACAAACTACAAAATGCATTACAAAGAATCACCTTCGGACTATGTTCTAACGTTAGCCCGAGCCAATTCCTTGGTTCCAGCACGGCGCAAGGTCCACTCCCCTCCGTATATCTTTCGAACGCCGTCATCCTGCCCAATACCTACCCACTTGCCTTGCATATGCTTACCGTCGTCGGCAACTATAAGCTGCACCGCGCCAGAATAAATAGCTCCCGCAAATTCACCCGTCGGAGAAGTGCCCTCCTCCCAATAACCTGTGGCTAGATCATCGACGACCGTCAATTTGAGCAGTAGCGTCGATTCTGCGTGATTTGGCAGGCTTTGAAGCGTAAGCTTATTGCCCTTTTGGTACATTACCCCGTAGTATTCACTGAGATCCTGACCTTCGTGTTGATTGCTTGGGTAAGAATACCCGCAATACCAGACACCCGAAAACTCATTGTTGTTTTGCACTGCCGCCATAGCACAACTCCTTAGTACTAGTATCGTAGCACAGCACGCTATACATAGCGTATCTACAAGAGCCCCATCACCCAGACCATCGTCCTTAAGTGCAAGCGTACAGACCATTGGCCGTAACGTAGCGGGTGCTATAGTACATTGTATGCGCGTGGCTGCAGTACAAATGCCCGATCTCCAGGGAAACATCTCGGAAGCAACGAGACGCATTTGTGATGCGCTTTTGCAAGCAGACACACTCGGAGTTAGCATTGTGTGTCTTCCGGAGTGTTTCCTGCAAGGCTACACACTGAGTAACGAAGAGACGACAAAGCGAGCCCTGACCCTCGGATCCGACTCGTTCAAGGCCATTCTAGACAAGCTATCCCGGTATAACGCTGCTTGCATACTGGGCATGATCGAGCAAGAGGGTGGCTCCTTCTACAATACAGCCGTGGTAATCCAAGCCGGCAAACTACTTGGCAGATACCGCAAGGTGCATCTATTTGAGACAAACTTTACCGCCGGCTATACATACCCCGTCTTTGAAGTTGGGCAGACCACCTTTGGGATAAATATCTGCTACGACGCCCGGTTTGCCGACGGTGCCAAGGCATTACTGGGCGCCGGGGCCAAGCTACTGTTTTATCCGCTCAATAACAAACTACCGACCACCAAGGCTGTGGTATACCGCGATCAGCACATTACTAATCTGGTAGAGCGGGCAAAGCAAACCAAATGCTGGGTTGTATCAGCCGACATTGTTACCCAAGAGGACAACTTTACTAGTTACGGCTGTACGGTGATCATTAGCCCCGACGGTGCAATACTAAAAGAACAGCCACAGATGACAACCGGCCTTGTATATGCCGACATCTCTGTAGCTGTTCAAAATTAACGACGTTTTTTGGATGTTGCTTTGGTTGTGTGAGCGGCTTTGCCGGCGTGCATAAAGCCCAGACCCGCAAGAATCAATAATATAACAGCGGCTGCAAACGCTCCAAAAGCAGCATAGCCAGCCACCACAGCCATCGTGTCAAACGCGTAGGCATTCAGCAATAGACCACGGAGCGTTTCGCCGCGAAAGACGGTCTGCACCTTGCCCACTAATGCCTGGTTGGTGGGGTCTGCAATTGATGCCGCGCTCAATTGGGAGTATGTTTTGCCACCACCAATGTTCTTGAGGTGCACAGCAATGTAGTGGTCGGCAAAGGTTTCGGCTTGAGCACCGGTCAAAAGTTGCTGGCCAGCATATTTAGCTACCTTAGCTTCGTCGTCCTTCGGAAGAGCCGCCAAAGAGGCACTGCCCTTGAGAGGGAACTCAATCTTCTGAGCAGCCAATTGGTCGTGTACTTGTTTATGAATAAAGCTATGCGCAAACAGCAAGCCAGCTGATGCAGCGAAAAGTACTGCCGAGATAACTAGACCCGCAGACGATATGAGTCTATCTACTGTGCTTCGATTCATGAGGTGCCCTCCTACGGACTTATTTCCTCTCATTTTATCATAAGCACTTTGTGCCACTCGCTTTTCGCCGTTTTCGGCTCGTCAGTATAAGCACACACTTATATAAGCGGATGACGAACAGATAGAGGTTGGGTTGGGAGTAGGAAGCACGCAAAGCGCACCAGTTGGCCCTATCCGCCCATCATCCGCTTGGCCGTTAGGCCGGCCTGGTGCTGCAAGAGCAGCGATGCGTGACCTAGTGGGTCAGCACGTAGACCAGGTAGACCATGGCGTACTTCATCACTGCAAGAGCAGCGATCACCTGGATGATGGCAGGGACCAGCGGGGCAAAGCCCTTGAGGTACCCGTTCCAACGAACGACACGCATCCATGCGGCACCGATCAGGCAGAAGCCCGTAGTGAGGCCGATGATGGCGAGCAGTACGTAGAACCCCACGCCGTAGATCGCCCACGAGTGAGCGGCCACGATGAGGGCCAGCGTCAGGACGGCGCCGTCGATACCGATGCGGTCAAAGCGACCGATGATCTTGGTCAGCTTCGCACGCTGGGCGTTGGCGGGGTTGGTCGTAGCGGCCATTGAGACACTCTCCTTGATTGTTCCGACGCATCGGATGGGGGGCGTTACAGGGTAGTGCGTGTTGCAGGTACCAAACGGGGAGTCATTCCTCCAATCACAAAGTGATAAATAGCGCTGCGCTACACTGACGTGCAGCATTATTTATCACTTTGTATCCAACACCTATTCTCTATCTGTTTGTCAAAGAACTCTGGAGAACAAATGCTCTCAACAAAGCGTGTATATTCTACTATAAATATGACAAATAGTCAATGGCCCTATCCCCGTTGCGGGCTGGAGAGCTTGTAAGTACGACCGTTAGACTTCTGAGGCTGCTTGCTACATAGTATGTAATAGCATAATAAAGGAACAGCCATGGACCCAAAAATGGAAGAACTACATCAAAAGCTGCGTACACTAGCTACAGAGCTAAGTGACCACGCGTCCAATAGTCAAGACGTACGAGTTAACTCTCTTTGCGGTGCGGCCGGCGAAGCGCTCGATGGTATTGCCGAAGACTTCGAGCGATATACTACCGGCGCTGAAGTACGCGCGACAGATAAACCCGACGAGCCGACCACTAACTAAATTGAGCCGGCATCACTGCCAAACGCATTCTTGAGCGTCGAGCGAGCTGCAGCCGTGGCGTTTTTGAATGCGGCATCGTTGGCTTTGATTGCATCGTTGCGTGTCTGGGCTAGCGCCCTAACTCGGTCACCAATGGCACCGTCCTCCTTGCGAGAAGCTACATATGCCTGGCGGGCGGTTTTAAGGGATGCCCTAAACGCAACACGAGCTGTTGCTCCCTGGCTCGGATTAGCAGCACAACTAGTCTGAGCTGTATCTTCCGCAGCTGCAACTGCGGCTTTAAATGTAGTCACTTGCGAGTCTACACTTGAGGTCTTGCCCGATATAAGATTCTCTACAGCCGTACGATATGTGGCACGAGCTGCATCGTTTGCGTTACGCCGAGCGCTAACAGCATTAGTTATTGCGGCTTCGTAGGCCTTAACAGCAGTCTTTTGTGTGTCGGTTGTTGCTTTGGCTTCCAGCTTGACAAAATTTTCTTGGCGCAGAGTATCCCATTTGGCCCGGTTAGTGGCAATTTGTGCGTCCCATTGGTCATGATTAGATACAAATTTGTCTTGCCGGTTAGTGCGTGCCGTTGTCAACTTCGTCTCCAAGTTATTTAGGCTAGCGTTGACCATACTGGTAGTAGAGGACAGATTGGTACAGAAACTACCTCCCCGGTTCGAGACCGCTAGCGCCGAAGCTGGCGACAGCATAACACCAAGGGCCATGAGCGTAACGCCTGTTTTGCCAGCCGATTGCAGTGAACTAGAGATTCGACTCATTGTATGCACCTCCTATGTTGCTTGCTGCACTATTCGCGCTTTGCGCATTCGATACATCACCACTGGTGTACGACGAATCAACCGAAGACTCATCGTCGATCTCCTGGTTAAGTATGGTATCGGTACTTTGCGTGGTGCCGTTGGCGTCAACGGCTTTGCTTGTACTCGCCGTGCCAGATTTGTTTGAATCTTTCTTGTGGAAGGTTGCGTACCCAACACCGCCAATCAGCCCAAGCACAACTAGCACAATCACAACTTCGACAATCGAGAACCCTCTTTCTGATGTCTTCATAGATGCCCTTTCTACGTTGCTACTAGCAATTATTGTAACGTGACCGCAAGCACCTACCAAGCGCATGACCAAAAACCAAAAACTACCATATCGAAGTAGGCCGAAGTATCCTACGCTAGCGTGACCGGCACATCAAGCAGTACATGCTCGCCGAGCATGTCCAGACGTTCGTTTGGGATTGCATACTCTTGTAGACCGCGATCGCCAGATGGGGTGTAGGTGTACCCATCACCGCTGTACAGTTCGCGTAGGTGAAGCGAGTAATACATGAAGGCCCTTGTTGCCACCAATCCCATTGACGAAGCAACATACCGCTCGTATGTCATATACCGCTCATCGCTCATACCAGCCACGTCCACGGTCGCAAAATCGTATCCAGCTTCGTCCTGAATTGACGAGAAACTAGTCGTTTGCAAGGCGTCGGCCTGAGATAAAAGCGGAGCTTTAATGTCTGGGTAGACAATACCCGCTAATGTCAGCATGTTCTGCCATGTCGCCGGACGTGCAATGGTACTCTCGGGGAAAACTGCCAGCCTAAAACGCATGCCTTCATCGAGCTTTTGAGCAATATGATGCTCCGTGTAGCCAATAGTCGTTAGCATGTCGTACCCAGATTTACCGGGCAGCATTTCTAGGCCGTCAGGACCCATTAGCATAACAATCCGACGAGTCGGGTCATTGGTCAAGGTAGTAAAGTCGGTCTCGCAAACCCCACGCAAAATACGGCCGCAAAGCCCCTCTACAGACACCTCTTCGCCGTCACTAAAGGCTTGTGCGTATTCATGTACCTTCAACCGTTGCTCCCGTATGTAAAATATGAACTATCATACAATGTAATTCAGGATTCACATAACTAGCGTTTTCTTGGTAAAAACTCAGCTTTGATAGTCTAAACTGTTAAGTATGAGTTGGTACCATCCTTCTTCGCTGCTCGACAAGATCTTTGAAGGCGGCATAATCATCAAGGGCATTAGCGGCGCCTTGGAATTCTTTAGCGGTTTGTTTGCATTGTTTGTCAGCCCTGCAGCCCTCCACGGATTCATCACTTTCGTGACACATCGTGAATTACTCAGCGACCCGCATGACAAAATCGCCAACCTGCTAGTAACTTGGACGCAGCACTACAGTGCCGGTGGCAAGACATTCCTGGTGTTATACCTTTGGATTCACGCCAGCATCAAATTGATAGCTGTTATTGGCATTTTGCGCAATCAGCTTTGGGCCTATCCCTTTTCGCTCATAACACTAGGCCTTCTGATGCTCTATCAGTTCTACAGCATTTATCTACACGCCACGCTTGGCATGATATTACTAACAACGTTCGACGTGTTCATCTTGTGGCTTATCTGGCGTGAGTACGGCAAGGAACGCCTTATTCTTGCGGACGCGGATAGGTGAAGTAATTCCTGCCTGTCTCGTAGGCTTCAATGTAACCACGCATAGGCGCAAAAGCGTTCTCTGGAATGTCGTCTATAGCTCGCCACTCCCAACGATCAAGCTTTTCGGGCTCTTTTACTTGTGGCTCGCCGCTCTCCCAATCGGCCGTAAAACCAATATCCACGTAGTGCCTGGGGTAGTGAGTCATAAAATCAGATACACACAGCACGCGAAGATTTTTAACTCGTATGCCACATTCTTCGTCTAGCTCCCGCAGCACTGCCTGCTCTACAGTTTCACCATATTCTAGGTGGCCGCCTGCACCGCCCCACAGGCCAGCGCCGTGTGACCCTTTGCGCAATCCCCAGAGTACTTTCCCCTCCTTAATCACCAATATACCCACGCCAACTTTCGCCTGTTGCTCCATCATGATCTAAGTATGTCACAACGTTGGAGCTGTGTGTATATGTTTGATAAACAGCCTTTTTTATGATATAATTACCCAACTCAAGAAACACATCTGTATCTTGTAGTATCTTCACGAGGAGGAGACTCTCATGTCGCCCAGGCACGTCCGCACGCCGCGGAGCCGTCGCTCGTGGCTCGTCGTCGCCCTCGTCGCCGTTGGCCTGGTTGCAGTGTTTCTGCTGCTTCCTACGCCGGGTGGCAACCCCACGACTATCGCGCAGGTACCAACCGCGCCGTCGCCCGGGGCTACCAACCCGCAAGCAACCGACGACAGTGCCAAGCTCAAGCAGTTTCTGCTGAGCTACCACACTGGCTACGACTGCCCCGCCAACAAGGACGCGAAGTCCGTCGCACAGCTCAAGCTGTGTCCCGACTACACTGCGTCTGTCTCGTTCGACACCAGCCCGCCCACGATTGTCAGTCCGATTGCCATCAACGGCCACAAGCCGTTCGACGTCAGCGTCAAGCCTGTCCACGACTGTGGCAACGACGGCGCTCAGGGCACTCCGGTGACCTGCAAGGACATGTGGCGCGTCAAGTGGACCGTCGATAGCACCCGCTTCGTTGTGCTCGGCTACAACCAGCAAAGCACCACGACCGTTCGTTCCGACGGATCGAGCTGGACTGGCCCCATCGGCTTCAATTCGCCGACTGGCGACATGCTCATCTCGCCCACGGACACGAAGGCCATCGAAATCTACGCCGGTTACACCGACGCCCAATCCCCGGGCACCCCGTTGACCGACGATCGTCAGGCGCCGAAGTCCTGAGCAACATCTGACCCTTCTCGTGCGCTGCGCGATCTATCCCCACAAGGGAGCCAACAGATCGCGCAGCACACACCAGTCACACGATACCCGTCCTCTTAATGTTGACACTGCCCTGTATCGCCGATATTCTATAAGCTCCCCGCAAATCACTCAGCACGCACTTATTACGTTCTGAGTATTTTTGATACAAAAATTACCCGTCAAAAGGAGTGCTGATGAGTCTGTTTTCCCCCGAATATCTATTTGATACTGCCGAACTGCCGACGATCCAGCTGGATCCGCACTGGGCACCACAGCGTGAAATGGTAAGCGTCATCTATGAAACTGCACGCCGACTAAGCGAAATGAGTAGGCCCAATCAAGAAGTCAACGAAGCCATCGGCCGATTAAGCGGCATCCCTGATATAGAGATACTATCTGAGCCCAACTTTAATGGCGATGCCGAGTTTCGCTGCGCCGAGTGGGCATTTGGACACATATTAGGAGAATCCTGGGCTCAGCAAGGCTACATTGGCACAACGCAACCAGGCTTCTGGGAGCAAACTGTACAGTTCTTACTCGGCCAAGGCTACCGGCCACTGGCGGCGCCACAGCCGGGCTGTCTGGTTGCATATGGCGACTTCATGCCAAATGGCGAGCCCTGGCTAGAGCACTTCGGAATCTACAACGGCAACGACGAAGCACAACCCTACGTCGTATCCAAGTTTGGGCGAGGACCAGTAG
The DNA here is from genome assembly GCA_963815935.1 of uncultured bacterium. Taxonomy (GTDB): domain Bacteria; phylum Patescibacteriota; class Saccharimonadia; order Saccharimonadales; family UBA4665; genus JARIHD01. Next base: position 73,951 of record CAWFIL010000006.1, on the reverse strand, counting down.
TGGCTCACCACCGCGATTTGGTATCAAGTATATGGGGACGGTACAGTTTTTACTTTCGTAAGGGACCGGCCCAAATTGCACCAAATTAGTGAGGCTACCACCTTACAGGAATGCCGAGCGCAATCTTAGAAGGTGAACTCTTCGACCTTCCATGGATGCTGGTTGAGATCCGTTAGTCGTATCCACGTAGGTTTGATCAAAAAGAATGCAACACCAGGCGTTCTGGCCCACTTTGCAGCTTGCGGAATTTTATCAATATACGTCTGTTGACATGCTTGCAATTCGCCGCCGCGAAGCTCTTCGGCGACACCCTCATACTGTATTGTGATATCGTCATCCCAACCAATAGCCAACGAAACCTTAGGGTTGCGTCGTATGTTGGCATACTTGCGTGACACGTCATGCGTATCGATAATTATTTCTAGATCGTCGTTGGCGAACTCGACAATGGCAACTTCAGGATATTCTTCGCCAAATGTTGCAAGAGCCGCCAAGTTATGTTTGTCCAAAAAATGAATGAGCTTTTGGTGGTCTGTCATACCCTAAAGTATGACATAAAATAGACCTACGGAATTGCATTCTCAAAAAAACCAGCAAGTGTAAGCGCGCATCGGCCCAGGCTTGGCTCGCTACTGCATTATCGCAATGGTGCGCTCAAGCGTCCGCGCGAATCTTTCGTGGCTATCTTTGTCAAAATGAACGCCATCTTCGCCGGGCTCGGCAACCTGCGAAGCATCCACAAAAGTACACGCACGCTTTTGCGCAACTGTCTTGATAGCCTCAGCTAACTGCCTAGATGTCTCTGCCGATGAATGGTCATAATTCTTGGCATACAGCTCGCTAAAGTGCGGCGTCGCATCATTAATGTGGATAGGGCTCACTACTACGATCTTCGGGGTATTTCCCTGATTGTCGTGTGCGTATTCAACGACGTCATCCATCAACCCGTTAAGTGCAAGCGCTATATCCTCAGCCGTCCGGCTGTATTGCGTTTTTGTGTCGTTAGTTCCGAGCATCAACACTACAATGTCTATGGGATTGTGGCTTTGCAGACATGGTACTAAGTGAGTTTTGCCGTTACGGCCAGGCTTGTGATACTCAAGGTCAGTTGTGCGGCTACTCAGCCCCCTCCTCGACTACATAGTATTGGTTGCCCAACATACGCTGAAGTGCACCCGTCCAACGCACGTCAACAGGCCAGCGGCCCTTATGTACATCATCCGACCGCTGCCCATATGTATTAGAGTCACCATAACAAAGAACAACCGTTGCATCGGGGTTTGTATTCATAAAGTCAGTATACCAGACCATAAACCACCAACTCCAAGGCCCGGCCTTGGAGTGCTATAGGCCCGCAAAACAAATAGCCGCTCGATTAGGAGCGGCTATTTGTCGTATTGGAGGGAGAGACTAAGTTAGTCTTCCTTCTTGCGGGTAGCTGGGCGTGCGACGCGGTCTACCTTTTCGAAAGTACCACCAGCCTTTTGAACGGCGGCGATAGCAGTTTCGGAAGCGCCTTGCAGCTTAACGTCGTGCTTCTTGGTTACTTCACCTTGTACGATCAGCTTTACGCGAACGAAGGCGTTACTGATCAGGCCAGCTTCTGCCAAAGCAGCGGTGTCGATAACCTTAGCGGTCAAAGCGTCGAGTTGGCCAGTGTAAACTGCCTCAACTGGAGCCTTGAAGCCCTTGAAACCGTGCAACTTAGGAAGGCGTTGCATCAGAGGATTCTGACCACCTTCAAAGCCTGGCTTGCGCTTGCTACCAGTACGGGACTTCTGACCCTTGGTACCACGACCAGCAGTCTTACCCTGCCCGGCAGCGATACCGCGACCAACGCGCTTAGCGTTTTTGTTGCTTGAGGCTTGTAGTTCGTTGTACTTCATTACTTGTCCTCGCTCTTCTTGGCAACAGCCTTCTTAGCAGCTGGCTTTTCGCTCTGCTTTCCAGCAGGAGTGATCCATTGTTCGCGTGGGACAATAGCGCTCAATGCCTCGATAGTTGCGTAAGCGGTGTTAGCCTTGTTGGTTGAACCAAGTGACTTGCTGAGGGCGTTGTGCACGCCAGCAACTTCCAGGATGGTACGAACAGTACCGCCGGCGATAAGACCGGTACCCTTGGCGGCAGGCTTGATCAGGATGCGAGCACCACCGACTTTAGCTTCTGACTCGTGGGCAATTGTACCGTTCTTTACTGATACGGTGATGAAGTGCTTCTTGGCAACTTCGGTAGCCTTGGTAACGGCTGCAGTAACGTCTGCACCCTTGGCGATACCGATACCGACACGGTTCTTGCGGTCACCCACTACGACGAGTGCGCGGAAGCGGAAGCGACGGCCACCCTTTACTACGCGGGCAACGCGGTCGATGTGCACGACGCGCTCATCGAACTGCTTTTCTTCTGGAGCTACCTCTGGACGGCGACCACGTGGGCCACCCTGACCACCGCGACCACCACGGCCTTGTGGGCCGCGCTGTTGGCGCTGGTCTTGTGCCTGAGGAGCTGCTGCTGGTGTAGCTGTAGTATTCTCAGCCATGATTAGAACTCCAATCCTGCTTTACGAGCTGCGTCGGCCAGAGCCTGTACGCGGCCGTGGTAAATGTGACCACCGCGGTCAAAGACAACTGCAGTAACTTTAGCGGCCTTAGCCTTCTTGGCAACTTCGGTACCAACCCATTCTGCGCGCTCTGTCATCGTACCCTTGGCAGCCTTGGCGCCAACGGTCGATACAAAAGCGACAGTCTTGTGCTGGGTGTCGTCGATTACCTGGGCGGTAATATGACGATTGCTGATGTGTACGCTCAGGCGTGGGCGTTCGGTAGTGCCTGAAACAGTTGAGCGTACGCGGTTCTTGCGCAGTGCGCGATTGAGAAGCTTGTGTGCTAGCTTGTTCATACTCTTACCTACTTATCCTTACCTGATTTACCGCTCTTGCGTAGAATGCGCTCGTCGGCGTACTTGATGCCCTTACCCTTGTAAGGTTCAGGCTTCTTAAGCGCGCGGATTTCGGCAGCTACTTGGCCCACCTGCTGCTTGTCGATGCCAGTAACAGTAATCTTGTTCTGTTCGATAGTAGCAGTGATGCCTTGGGGCAGTTTGTAAATAACATCGTGTGAAAAACCAAGATTCAACTTGATGTCGGTACCCTGCATTGCTGCGCGGTAGCCTACACCGTTGATCTCCAGCTGCTTGCTGAAGCCCTGGCTTACACCCGTAACCATATTGTTAACAAGGGCGCGCATCAGACCGTGCTTGGCACGGTTGACGGCTTCATCGTTGTCGCGGGTGACAGTTGCGACGTTACCGTCGACAGTAACTGTTACGCCCGGCATCGTAAACTGCTTGAGGGTACCCTTGGAACCTGCGACAGTAACGAAATCGGGGTCGACAGTGATTGTCACACCACTTGGGATGTTGATGGGTAGTTTTCCTACTCGACTCATCGATTTTCCTATCTTTTATTAAACCTTACTAATATACCTTGCAGATCAGCTCACCACCAATGCCCTGCTTCTTGGCGTCCTGGCCAGTCATCAGACCCTTAGAGGTCGATACGATGACCACACCACGACCGCGCATAACGGTAGGGATTTCGGCTGCGCCCGCGTAGTAGCGGCGTCCTGGTTTGCTGAGGCGAACGATCTCGGTAATCCGAGCGTTTTCGTTTTCGCCATTGATAACAACCTTGAGGGTCTTACCAATAGTTGCGTCGCTGACATGTACTTCGGCCACAAAGCCACTCTTCTTTAGCAAGGCAGCGACAGCTTCCTTGGCCTTTGAATGTGGCATAGTAACCTCGGCCTTGCGCACGTTGATTGCATTACGGATGCGGGTCAGCATGTCGGCGATTGGATCGGTTGAAGTGATATTGCTCATTCTGATTCCTTTCTACCAGCTGGCCTTAGTTACGCCAGGGATTTCACCCTTGCTTGCGTGTTCGCGGAACGAAAGACGGCTTAAGCCGAAGGTACGCATGTAGGCGTGTGGACGGCCGGTCTCAACACAGCGGTTTTTTAGACGGGTTGGGCTTGAGTTGCGAGGCAACTTAGCTAGACCTTCTGAGTCACCAAGAGCCTTGAGCTCAGCACGCTTGGCGGCGTACTTGGCGTGCATCTTGGCGCGCTTGAGGTCACGAGCAATGTTCGATTTCCTAGCCATATTACTTGGCCTCCTTTATTTGGCCCACTTCGCGTGCGGGTTTTTCAAATGGCATACCGAACTTGGTCAACAAGGCTTTCGAGTCAGCAGGACCATGCGAACGGATCGTAAAGACGGCCTGCAGACCGTGAGCTGTGGTTGTTTCCTCAAAGGTAAGTTCTGGAAATACGGATTGATCAACCATGCCGAGGCTGTAGTTGCCCTGACGGTCAAAAGCTGTAGCCTTTACGCCATGGAAGTCGCGCAGACGAGGCAACACGATAGTTACCAAACGGTCGAGAAATTCGTACATCCGGTCGCCACGAAGGGTTACCTTAAGGCCAATCTTGTTGCCTTCGCGAAGCTTAAAGCCAGCGATAGACAGCTTGGCGATAGTATCAACTGGCTTCTGGCCAGTGATCTTGATCAGAGTGTTCCTGGCAGCTTCGATGACTTTCTTGTCGTCTTTAGCCTTACCAAGACCGACATTTACGGTGATCTTCTCCAGGCGAGGGATCTGGTTTACGTTGGCAAGACCCAACTCTTTCATGAGCTCGGGAGCATACTTGCTGTTGTACAGCTCGCGCAAGCGAGCGGTAGTTGCTATTGGGGTAGTTGCTTTCTTATCTGCCATTATTTTTTGTCCTTCCCAGAATCTCCTTGCCGCTGCCCTTAAAGACGCGGGACTTGTTGCCGTCTTTGTCGACGTTGTAACCAATTCGGCTAGCCTTTTTGGTTGATGGGTCAACAATAGCAACCTTGCTTACCCAAATCGGCTTGGTCATCTCGATGATGCCACCCTGTGGATAAGTTTTGTTCGGCTTAACATGTTTCTTAACAATGTTGATGCCTTCAACAGTTACCTTGTTCAGGCTTGGGTGCGTAGCGACTACCTTGCCAGTCTGGCCCTTGTATTTGCCAGTGCGTACTACTACAGTATCGCCCTTCTTTAGACGAATCTTAAAGATTTGCTTGTCCATATTATAGTACCTCCGGTGCTAGGCTAATGATCTTGGCGTAGCCGAGGTCACGCAATTCGCGTGGTACTGGTCCGAAGATACGGGTAGCCTTTGGCAATTTGTCGTCACCGATAATAACGGCGGCGTTGTCGTCGAACTTGATGGTGCTACCGTCCTTGCGACGGATTTCCTTCGTGGTGCGTACAACTACAGCCTTAACTACGCTCTTCTTCTTGACGTTACCCTGGGGGTTAGCTTGCTTTACCGTAGCCACGATAATATCACCAACGTGAGCGTAACGACGGCGGGTGCCACCAAGGACTCGGATACACAAAATTTCTTTGGCACCGCTGTTGTCACAGACGTTGAGGCGTGATTCTTGCTGAATCATACTATTTGTCCTCCCCCGCCTTAGCGGTTTCGGGCGCATCTGCTTCTACGATAACTGGGGTTTCGGCCTCTACGTGCTTAACACCAGCCTTCTCGACAACGCGATCCAGTTTGAAATGCTTACGGGCACTAATCGGTCGAGTCTCGACAATAACAACTTTGTCACCCTCTTGGGCTTCGTTGTTCTCGTCGTGAGCCATGAACTTCTTCGTCACCGTGTACTGCTTGCGGTACAGAGGGTGAGTCTGGCGTACTGCTCAGTTACGACGATGGTCTTGTCGGTCTTCTTGGAAGACACAATTCCTGTGATCGTCTTGCCATTACATGTTCTCCTTTGCGAGTTGCTCGCCCAAAACGGTTAACACTCGAGCAAGATCCTTGCGCTTGTTACGGATAACACGCACATTTTGGACTTCGCCGGTTGATAGGCGACGCTTAAGTTCTGCAATCTCTTCGCGCAATTTGGTGCTCTCGGTGGTCAGTTCTGCTGTGGACAGCTTGCGGATTTCAGCGATTTTCATATTACGCATCCTCCTTCACCAAGAATTTAGTCTTAACAGGCAACTTGTGAGCTGCCAGACGCATAGCTTCGCGAGCTATTTCTTCGCTAACGCCCTGCATTTCAAACATGATAGTGCCTGGCTTAACTTTAGCGACAAAAAACTCAGGGTTGCCCTTACCGCTACCCATCTTTACGTCCTGCGGCTTCGGGTAACAGGTGTGTGTGGAAAAATGCGAATCCAAATCTTACCACCACGCTTGATGTAGCGGGTCATAGCCTGACGGGCAGACTCGATTTGGCGGGAAGTAATGCGTTCGTGGCCCTGAGCCTGCAACGCAAATTCGCCGAAGGCAATGTAGTTGCCGCTGGTTGCTGGACCGTTTACGCGGCCTTTGCGGACCTTGCGGTACTTAGTTCGATTGGGGATTAACATGTTAGGCTACCTCCCCTTTGTAAATCCAAACCTTAACACCGATGATACCGGCAGCTGTCTTGGCAGCAACATCAGCGTAATCAATATCAGCACGAAGGGTGTGTAGTGGCACAGTACCGGCTACTTCCTTTTCGCGGCGGCTCATTTCGGCACCGTTCAAACGACCAGCAACCTCAATACGAATACCTTTTGCACCAGCGCGCATAGTAGCGGCGGATGACTCTTGATAGCGCGGCGGAAGCTCATACGACGCTCCAGCTGGTGGGCAATATTCTCGGCAACCAACTTGGCGTACAGCTCTGGCTTCTTGATTTCTTCGATGTTAACGCGAGTAGCTACGCCATAGATCTTTTCGATTGCGGCCTTTAGCTCCTGCGCGCCCGAACCACCACGACCAATTACTACACCAGCCTTAGCGGTTGGAATAGTAACAGTTACAAGGTTTGGTGAACGCTCGATATCAACTTTGTTAATTGCAGCACGGCTGCCCAGCTTGTTCTGGATCATGCGGCGTACTTGCAGGTCCTGAGCTAGGTAGTTTGCGTATTCGCGCTTGCCTACAAACCATTTGCTGCGCCAGTCCTTGTTGACCTGGAGACGCATGCTAATTGGATTTACTTTTTGGCCCATTACTTTGTCTCCTTCTCGGTCTTAGCTGGCTTCTTGGCGCGCTCTTCACCGTCGACTACCACACGGATGTGGCTGGTGCGGCGCTGGAATGGCAACGCGCGGCCGTGGGCTGCTGGGCGATAACGCTTCAGGCGTGGGCCTGCGTTTACCGTAATCTCAACAATATTCAGCGTACCGGGCTTAAGGTTGTGATTGTGGTCAGCATTGGCTGCAGCACTCTCAATAACCTTCTTGATCGCCAATGCAGGTCCACGACGTGGAGCGTGCTGGAGGATAGTTACGGCGTCTTCTACAGTACGGCCACGGACGAGAGCAGCAACAACGGCCACCTTACGTGGGCTCATGCGTACTCCGTTTGCGATTGCTTTAACTGCCATGACGTACCTACTTCTTACCCTTAGCTAACTTACCACCGTGTGAACGGAACTTGCGGGTTGGAGAAAATTCGCCAAGTTTGTGACCGACCATGTTTTCGGTAACAAATACCGGTACATGTACCTTACCGTTGTGAACGGCAATGGTGCGACCAACAAATTCAGGAGAAATAGTGCTTGCACGAGCCCAGGTCTTGATAATGGTACGATCTTCGGCACCCAAGCGCTCCACTTTCTTGGCAAGCTTGGGGTCGATAAATGGTCCTTTTTTAAGTGAACGACTCATATCCTTCTACCTACCTTACTTTCTCTTGGCCGCGTGACGGCTTCTTACGATAAACTGACTGGTGCTCTTGCGGCGACGGGTCTTGAATCCAAGCGTCTTCTGACCCCATGGAGTACGAGGCGCCTTAGCCATACGGTGACGGCCACCGTCACCACCACCGTGTGGGTGGTCTACGGCGTTCATAACAACACCACGGACAGATGGGCGAATACCCATGTGACGGTTGCGACCAGCTTTACCGATCTTAACGTTTTGATGCTGTTCGTTGCCGACGACGCCGATACTGGCAGTACATTCCATGTTCACCAAGCGAACTTCACCGATGGGAGACGTACCTGGGCGTAGTCGCCCTCTTTAGCCATCAGCTGCGCACTATTACCAGCAGAACGCACCATTTGGGCGCCCTTGCCTGGCTGCATTTCGATAGCGTGGATGGTAGCAACCAACTGGAATGTTCTTAAGAGGCAAACGGTTGCCGTTCTCGATTGGAGCTTCTTCACCGCTAGTGATAGTCTGGCCAACCTGCATGCCGTTAGCAGCAAGGATATAGTGGTACGTACCAGTCTGGTCCTTAATACGTGCAATGCGTGCTGAACGGTTTGGATCGTACTCGATGTGCTCGATTACGGCAGTCGTACCAGATGCTAGCTTAAAGTTAACCAAACGATAGAAGCGGCGCGCACCACCACCCTTATGACGAGTGGTAATACGACCCTGGTTGTTGCGGCCGTTTTGAGCGCGCTTGGCAACAATAAGAGAACGTAGTGGCTTCTTGGTAGTGATCTCGCTTGTGGAAAGCGTGGTCATACCGCGACGAGCAGGAGTGGTTGGCTTATATGCTTTAATGGGCATTACTTAGTCTCCTTCTCTTTCTTAGCCGATTTCTTGTCCTTCTTTTCTTCTTCGGGCTCAGCAAAGAATGGCAACTTGTCGCCTTCCTTTAGGGTTACATAAGCCTTCTTGAAGTCAGAACGGCGGCCTTGGGTTGGACGACCACCCTTACGGATGGTGCGCTTAGCCTTACCCTTAACAACAATGATGTTAACGGTCTCGACGGTTACGCCGAACTGGGCAGTTACAGCCTTTGCGACAGTGTCTTTGTTGGCGTCACCAGGTACCTCTACAACGTAAGTACGAGTAGCTTCGCTCATCATATAAGTCTTTTCGCTGATACGAGGTTTTAAGACCATGAACTTGTCCATTACTTCTCCTCCTTGGTCTTAGCGCCGAGCCATTCGTTAACCATCTCAAGAGCTCTCTTGGTGATAACAATGACATCACTGTTCAGTACGTCGTAAACGTTCAGGTACATAGCCTGTACGGTCTTAACGTTCTGCAAGTTGTCGGTAGCACGTAGCGCGGCCTCGTCCTTGTGCTCAAGCACTAGCAGCACTGAGCCCTTGGCTTCGATCTTGTTCAAAAACTTAACAGTTTCAGCAACTTTGCCATCCTTGTTAACGAACTCATCAACTACCTTGATCTGGCCCTCACTAGCCGCAAGGCTCAGTGCCTGGCGGATAGCTTGACGCTTGGCAGCGACGTGGATCTTCTTGGTGTAGTTCTCTACGCCGGTTGGACCGAACGCAATGCCACCACCACGCCAAATTGGGTTACGGCTAGAGCCGAAACGTGCGCGGCCGGTACCCTTTTGCTTCCAAGGCTTCTTACCACCACCACTAACAAGACCGCGAGTTTTGGTCTTTGCCAAGTTTTCGCGGCCGTTAGCAAGGTATGCAGTGTAAGCAAGCTTAAGGAGCTCGTGGTTTTGTGGCATGACAGCAAAGACAGAAGCGTCTAGCTTAGCAGCGGTAGCTGCCTTGGCGCCTGCCTTTGTATAGGTTGGTGCTGTTGTAGCGGCCATGATTACTTAGCCTCCTTGATAACGACGATACCCTTACGTGGGCCAGGTACAGCACCTGTAACGCCGATGATGTTGTTTTCCGGATCTACCAAAACAACTTTGAGGTTCTTGACCGTAACTTGCTCGTTACCCATCTGGCCGGCCATCTTCTTACCCTTGAAAATCTTCTGAGGGTACATAGAACCGATAGAACCGACGCGGCGGTATGAGCGGCCACCGTGGGTCTTGCGACCGCGGTGGAAGTTGTGGCGCTTGATGGTACCAGCCCAACCCTTACCCTTGGAAGTGCCGGTTACGTCGATTTCGTCACCTACAGAAAAGACCTCTGTGTTGAGTGATTCACCAACTTTGAGGTCCTCTGAGATTTCGTCGACGCGTACTTCACGCACAATCTTTGGGGTAATACCGGCAGCCTTAAAATGTCCCGCTTGAGCCTTGGCAGTATTCTTGCCTTCCTCAAAACCGAGCTGGACTGCCTGGTAGCCATCCGTCTCTGTTGTTTTGACTTGTGTAATAACACAAGGACTAGCGGAAAGCAGGGTAACAGCAGTCACAACACCATCGTCTGCGATAGTGCTGGTCATGCCAACCTTTCGAGTGATTAATGCTTTCATAGTTTCTCCATATGGGCACTTGGGCTCCCATAGTATGTTTTATTCTGTGCCGCTCGTTTTATACGTGAGATATAAAAACGCTCGGCTCCGGATGGTTTCGCCTCTGTTATAGCCGCGACCTCTCCAAATCACCAAGTACAGAAATTTGTGATACCGTTACATCGTAACAGAAGTCGCTACCCCTTGTCAATATGTAGACAATTCTACAATTCTCCGGCTGCGGATTTTGCCAAATACAGGTCGTATTCATCACCGGAATCCACGCCGCCAAGAAGGCGCATAGTCATACAGCCGTAATCGCCGGCCTTGAACTGATCGCAGACCGACGGACGCTCCGCGTCTTCGTAAGCGCTACAGATCTGCTGACCGCTGTTGGGGTCGATGGTCAGATACCCACAGTCGGACTCTAAGCGATAGCGGCCATCCTGGGCGGGTTCGGTGCGTGTAATAAGCGGCAAAAACTTAACCCGGCGCGTTGCTTCCGGCTTCGGAGCTTCCACTTCCGATAAATCGGTACCGCCTCGGCGCATAAAGTCGGCATCGGCATCGGATAGCGGCATCTGTACGCCCTTACGGCAGCATAAGGCCAGACAGTTGCCACAGTTGTGCTGTTTTCCTAGCTCAATCATAGAGCGCTATAATAGCACTTATGCTTTCATTTGTCAATAGAGCTTACGGGGGTGGCGGTTAGCCTAGACGTCTGACGGCAGCCTGAAATTGGTCGCCTTTCTCTTCGAAGTCTTTCCACAGAGAATAACTAGGCGCACCGGTGCTCAGTAGCACCGCAGAACCCTTCGGCGCTTGTTGAGCGGTCCAGGTAACGGCCTCGTCCATACTCTCTGTTTCGAGGAGGCGTGGTGCATAGCCGCTAGGCATGGCAGCCTTCATTTTGGCCGCTGTATCGGGGAAAAGTACCAGCGCAGGTACGTTGACATCGGCCAACTTCTGCATCAGTGGTACATAGTCGTAATCGCGGTCTTTGCCGCCTAGTAGCACCGCCCCGATAGGGCCAACTTCTTTGGATACCGCCTCGATGCCGGCAATCGCCGCCTCTGGCTGTGAAGCTATAGCGTCGTCGATAAAGGTCACACCACCAACGGTAGCTACCTTCTGCAGTCGGTGTGTGACTGGTTCAAACCCGTCGAGAGCCGCAATACAGGCGGCCTCGTCGGCGCCAGCTTGCATCGCAGCAGCCTTAGCCATAATGGCATTGAGGCGATTGTGCTCACCAAGCAGCTTGGTCTTGGACATATCCAGCGACTCGCTGGTATCAATGGCAATCGTTCTCGCCCGGCTGTCCTCGGCCCAGCGGATGCAGAGATCAAAGTCAGGGTTATAGACAAACACATCGTCAGGCTCCATAAACTCCACGATGTGGTGTTTTGCCTCCCAGTAGGCATCTTGCGACCCATGGTAATCGACGTGATCGTTGTATAGGTTGGTTACGCAGCCAATATGCGGGCTGACTCGCAGCTCATCTAGCTGGTAGCTGCTCAGCTCAATCACAAAAATGGCCGCCGGGGTGGCCTCGTCCAGATAGGTAATCATAGCCTTGCCGATGTTGCCGCACAAGATGACTTCTTTGCCAGCTTGTTGCAGCATGGCGGCTATCAGGCTCGACGTCGTGGTCTTGCCTTTGGTGCCGGTAACACCGATCGTGACGTTGCCCATCGGCTTTATCAGTGCAAAGAATAATTGTGTGCTCGTTATATACGGAGCGCCCATCCGGCTACCTGGTACTCCCGAGGTTTTGACCAGAACCGTACGCTCGAGGTCGGGACTACCAAACTGCTCGTAAGCAGACGCCGGGTTATCCAGATCTACGAATTTGTGCGTTAAACTCTTGGCCTCACCATGCTGCCGCAGGAAAGCGGCGGTTGCCGTCATATCCCTGTTCTCGCCCGTAAAGATGACGTCCTTGTCCTTAAAACGTGACAGATCGTAGCTATCCACACTAATCTCCTTATTTGGCATCCACAAAGCGTTCACGCAGCCATTCATCCATGCTGCCCGTGCCGCTCGCACCCATAGCAACAACTAGATCGCCCTTTTGTAGGTGGTCGCGGATAGTAGCTTCTAGCTTTTCATCCAATGTGGCCGGTTCGGCAATGCGTGGATCACTCAGGTGCGTAATAAGTTCTTCGGGGGTCAGCGTAGGCAAATTGGGGTCCTCGCGAGCCAAATATGACGGAATCCAGTACAGCTTCTTGGCGCCCGCAAACGAGTCTTTGTAGTCGTCTTTAATATAGTGCTGGCGACGATTAGTCAGCGGCTCGTAGATTACCACCAACTCCTGGCCCTGAGCCTTGGCGATCTCGAGTGCAGCACTCATGCCACCCTTAATCTTTTCGGGAGTGTGGGCATAGTTGGTGTACAGATTTGGAGCCAACAGTTCCATGCGCTGCTTGAGGCCCGGAAAACGATTGATGATCGGCTGTAGCTCCGCCACCGGCTTGCCAGTAATGTAGGCTACAGTCTCCATAGCCAACCAAGCGTCTTCGCGGTTGAAGCGGCCACGTATGTGCAGCTGGTCAATAGCTGGATTAGCGTGGTCGAGAATGCGTACGGCCTCACTGGGCGCAAGCCCGGCCACAGCAACATCGTTTTGCCAAATAATCGTATGTTGGCTTTGGCCGATAAAATCGCGGAAGGCTTGATTGTACGCTTCGTGGGTTGGAAAAATCTCGTGATGGTCCCACGACAAGCCGGTAATACCGCTCACATACGGCTTAAAAGCCAGGAAGTTGCGGTCAAACTCGTCACACTCATATACAAAGTATTCGCCTTCCGGGTTAAATACGCTCAGGTCGCCAAAGCTAATCTTGGCACCCAACGAATAACTAAACGGCATACCGAGCTCTTTGCAGAGCCAAACCACCATCGCAGTGGTCGTGCTTTTGCCATGTGTCCCAGCCAACGCTACCAACTTCTGATTTTTCTCCTGTAAAAGCATGTTCAGAAACTGGTCGCGCTTGCTGGCCTTGATACCATGCTCCTCACAGAAACGCAGCTCTGGCGCGTCTGCTTGCTCCATTGATAGTGCCGAGGTATACACTAGCCAGTCGATCGGGTGCTGTTCGTGCACGGCGGCGATGTGCTCGTAACTTTGGTCGATGGCAATATCGGTCACCCCGTGGTCACGAAGATACTGGACATACGTTCCATCTTGCTTGTCGGAGCCGGAAACCTCAAAGCCCGCTTGCTTGGCAAGCATAGCGAATGAGCTCATCCCCGAACCCCCGATTCCTGAGAAGTAGATATGCATATTGTTAGTGTACCATAGCGGCCAGAGGCGGGCATGTCCCCTCTACGGGCATGCTCACCTCCAAAGGCACCGATATCGGTTCGCTCAAAGCTCTATAGGCTAGCCCCTTCGATGGGACATGCCCGCCTCTAGTAGTTCAGCTAAAAGTTGATATACAAACCGTAGGGGGCAAAATAGCCAAATAGCATCGCCACAAGCATAACTGCGTACTCGATCTTGCGGTCGATTTGGAAGTGTTCGTGCAACGTAAAGATCAGCCCGATAATCAGGCCAATAGGGATAGGCACGCTTAGGTCGCCATGCTTAGTAATCTTGAGCCACATCGAACCGAGCAACAGGTATAGCACCATCTTGAACAGGTACACCCCGTCGAACGAGGCTGCTGGTGTGGAGGTCTTGGTCCTGCCTTTGCGAGCGGTTTGTTTTGTTTTAGCCATTAGCACTATTTAAGCGCATTTCGGGATATAAAGCAAAGGCTCAACGCTCGTCGGAGGCGCTGTTCGCCCACCTACTTTGGCAACATACTCCTCTTTGTCAGCACTCCTGTCAGGTCTGCTTTCCTGAAAGAGTCCACGTAGCTGTAGAGAGGTTTATCTAAGGTTACCGGGAGTGTCGTATCGATGTACGTACCATTCTCGTTGAACTTTGTCTCGAATACGCTTATCCGGCCATAATCCGTCCAGTGGCAAAGACGGTATGATTGCCCCTTGGGTGATTTACGCTGTGTACAAGTGGGCTTTTGCTGTCTGGATCGTAGTTGCGCAACGTCGTCGATGTATACGTACCTGCACGGGATTCCTGAATGCTATACACCCAATTTCCTTTACGGAGATTCATATCAACGGATACACTTACTATCCCGTTTGGATCACTTTTTCCGAGCCGTAAAAGCCTGCATGGCGTATATTGATTCTCTTACCTGTAATACGCAACCCTCCGGGTATTTCAGTAGGGACGTACATTTGAAAGCCAACATTAGAGTCAGACAAAGGATGTGTGTCGTTCCAGGCGCGCTGATGGCGGGGAATGAATGACGAAAAGGGTTAGAGCTGTTGTCGCTATCGCGAGCACGAAGACGGCAGCAATAATCACTGTTTTTAGGTAAATGGGGCATGCCCATCCTATCTCAGTAGGAGCCCTACACTGTATCAGCCATAATGGATATGCCGCTGGGATTTATAACGTGAAGAGAGTCAATAAAGGCATTCAGTTCAGTTTCGGACAATGGGGCGTCTTGTGACGCGGGAAATGTTGCCTGAAAATATATGCCTTGCATTATAAGTTTTACTTCAAAGACACTAACCTTGCCAAACTCAATCCAGTGACAGAGACGGTATTCCTGACCTTTAGGAGTTTGGCGTTGCGTGCAGGTCGGCTCTTTGCTGACGGGGTCAAAGTTGTCCAGTTTTGTCGTAGTTGTATCTTCATTGTTTGCACGACGTTCCTGGATACCATAGAGCGCGTCCTGTTTTCGGAAGCTCATTACAATAGAAGCATCCTTCAAAACATGTGGCCTACTGTGGTGAATATATATAGTTTTGGTCTTTACTGCGTAACCGGGAGGTAGTGTGTTGGGATATAGCAGCCTGAAGCCAACTTTAGAGTCCGACAACGGATGCTGGTCGCTCCAACTTGTACGATGATGAATATACGCCAAGCCAGTGGCTAGGGATACTACTGCCACTATCGATGTGATTAATATGATGGGCTTTTTCATGGCTTACCCTACATTTATATCATCTTGCGTACGTATGTGCACAAGCCAAGCCTTCATATTAGTGTGGCCTGGCTCCCTCTGCAGATACATGGGTGGTTTGCTGACCGCCGACCATGTCCAGCCACGCTGACTATAAGTGGTCGACCGCCTCAGTCGCGGCAATAGTTTTAGCCACAACCAGCGCAGCTGGGCTTTCTGTCTCTGACGAAGGTGTCTCTTCGAGGAGGTTTGGCGAAGTAAAGTTGTCGGTGAGTTCACCGCTTAGGACTATTGGGAGAGTTGCGAATTCGACAGTTGGTTGTTCTAGCAGTTCAGGCATGGGGGGAATGTAGCAGGAGGTGCCTTGGAATGCAAGGAAAAACACAAAAACATGCAGCCAGTCCACAGCAGCTTAGCTGCCCCGTGTTACTTCGCGGCGTAGCGGGCTTCTACAAAGTCCTTGTTGATGCCGTTAACGATGTTGGTGTAGCCCATCTTTTCCAGGATATTTTTGGAAACGGCAGATCGACTGCCACTATGACAATACAAGATAATTTCGGTGTCTTTGGCAACGCCGTCGAGCTCCGAAGCGCCAGCCATCAGCTCAAACGGCGGAATGTTAATAGCACCTTCTACGTGGCCACGTTCATATTCATAGGGCTCACGAACGTCGATAATTACGCGCTTCATTAGGCGGCAACTCCCACGGCACCAGATAACTTCGGCACGTCAAAGCCAAGTACCTTGGTCAGATTGCCCTTGTCGTCCTCGACAGTTGTAAACGGCACGCCCATTTGACCGCTCAGGCTGACCATCATCTGGGCGGCATACGGGTTGGCGTCTACCTTGTACTCGGTATACTCAACGTCTTTTTCCTTGAGCCAGCGCGTCAGCATGACACAGTACGGGCAGGTGCTCGTACTATAAACGGTTACTTTTTTCATATACCCTCCTTGTGGTTAGTTTGATGTGCAAGGCAGTGGCCGCAAATACCCGAGACCAATAACCTGCCACTAATCTTGCAGCCACCCAGTTCGGCTTCGATCCGGGGAATAAGTTCTGGTGCGACATTCAGGTCGCGAATATTGCTGCAAGCGTGGCACACAAAGTGATCGTGCGGCGCAACATTGGTGTCATAACGCATAGCCCCGTCCGCCGACGATGGCGCAATAGCAATCTCGCCATGCTCGGCCAAACGGGCGGTCGCTCGATGGACAGTCGTGGCGCTGACCTCTGGGAACTGCTGACGCAGTTCGGCCAGCAGCTCGGCATTAGTCGCGTGGCCCACAGCCGCTAGTGCTGGGATAATCGCTTTACTGTACTTGGTACTTCGTGTTTCGCTGCTCACTGGTTACTCATCATTTAATTGCTCTGTTAGCATATCGTAGATTATTCTTATTGTAAATAGTTTACGTTAAGTAATTTTCCACCGGGCAGTTGACTGCACGCCCGATACGTGTACACTGGCAACATACCCTTATGAACGTAGCAATCAGCAGCATTATCCTTGTGATTATTGTCGTCCTCGCGCGAGGCTGTGTTGCTGATGCTACGATTCGCTCCTAAATAAAACTTGCAACACAGCCCGTCACCTCCCATCTGGAGCGAATCGGCCTAATTACCTAAACAGGAAGTTGCAATGAGCAATACAAACGCCTCTACTATGTCCTTTGGCCCTTATACACCAGTCCGCCAAGCTGGAGATTATTATTTTGTGTCTGGTCAAGTCGGTGTCGATCCTGCTACCAAGACAGCATCGGAAGACATTGCCGACCAGACACGCCAAGCCCTTGATAACCTCAAGAGTATGGTCGAGGCTGCTGGCCTGACCATTGACCACGTGGTCAAGACCACGATTTACGTCGTAGACATGGCCGATTTTGCCACGGTCAACGACGTATATGTCAGCTACTTCAACGAGCCACGACCTGCCCGCAGCACCGTCGGCGTCAAGGAACTACCACGAGTAGCTGGCGATACACCTATCAAAATTGAGATAGAGGCGGTTGCCATGGCAACCAGGCCCACGCAGTAAGGCAACAATATGGACGGAGCAACAGCAATCATCAAAGCCCTGGAACGTCAGGGTGTAGAATACATTTTTGGCTATTCGGGCGGTGCAGCCATCCCGATTTTTGACGCCATAGCTACCAGTAAAACCAAGATCAAACTTATTTTGGTGCGACACGAGCAAGGCGCAGCACATATGGCCGATGGCTACGCCCGGGCCAGTGGCAAGCCTGGCGTCGTACTGGTAACCAGCGGGCCTGGTGCCGGCAATGTCGTAACTGGTCTGATGACCGCACATATGGATAGCGTGCCGATCATCGTCATTTCGGGGCAGCAGATCACCCCGATGCTTGGCTTTGATGCCTTCCAAGAGGCTGACATCTTTAACATCACTATGCCGGTAGTCAAACACAATTATTTGGTCAAAGACGCCAACGACCTACCACGCGTGATAAACGAGGCGTTTCACCTTGCTACAACCGGACGCCCGGGACCAGTACTCATCGACGTGCCCAAGGATGTCAGTTCGGGACCCTTTACCGGTTCGCTTGATGCCGCCCCAGACTTGCCAGCCTACAGACACCAATACGCCGTAGACCAACAGGCCGTACGCGACATCGCCAAAGCCTGGCAAGAAGCCAAACGCCCTGTTATTCTAGCTGGCCACGGCGTACTAATTGCTGGCGCAGCTGCTGAGTTGACCAAGCTGGCTGAACACATGGACACACCGGTAACCACCACCCTGCTTGGCAAGGGAGCCTTCCCTGAAACCCACCCCCTAAGCCTAGGCATGCTCGGTATGCACGGCACGGCCTACGCCAACAAGGCACTCGTTGAATGTGACTTCCTACTCAACATTGGCTCACGCTTTGACGATCGCATTATCGGCAAAGCCTCGGAGTTCTGTAAAGACGCCTTTATCGCGCATGTCGACATCGACGCCGCCGAGCTAGGTAAGACTATTTCGCCCGATGTCTCTCTGCGTGCCGATGCCAAGGACGCCATTCAGGCGCTTCGCAAGGTTACAGTATCCACCAGTAACGACAGCTGGAACACCCACCTGGATGAATACCGGCAAGACTTCCCGCTTACTTACAGCAACCGTAACGGCCTGACCATGCAAGCTGTCATCGACCGCATGTACAAACTCACCAAAGGTAAGGCTATTGTGGCCACCGATGTCGGCCAACACCAGATGTGGGCCGCTCAATTCTACAAGACCGACCAGCCCGAAATGTGGCTGTCATCCGGCGGCGCAGGCACCATGGGTTATGGCCTCCCGGCCGCTATTGGCGCGCAGTTCGCCCACCCCGACAAGCCAGTCGTGGCTTTTGTGGGCGATGGTGGTTTCCAGATGACCCTCTACGAGCTAGCTACTGCCTGTATTCACAAATTGCCCATCAAGATAGTGGTACTCAACAACCACTACTTAGGCATGGTTCGCCAGTGGCAAGAGCTGTTCTATGACAATCGCGAAAGCGGCGTGAACCTAGAGGGTAACCCCGATTTTGTCAAACTGGCTGAGGCCTACGGCGCCAAGGGCATCAACATCACCGACCCTGGTGAGTTATCCACCAAGCTCAGCGAAGCGCTCGCCATCAACGACCGGCCGGTCCTGATTAACGCCGAGGTAGTCAAAACCGAAAATGTTTTCCCCATGATTCCCGCTGGCGCACCGCTCGCCGAAATGATCATCTCGCCGCCCACCAAACAATTAGCTAAACCCGTAGGAAGCACCTAGACCATGAACCACATTGATTTTACATTTACGCTCGAAGCTCGCGACGTTCCCGGCGTCCTGGTACGCATTACTCAGGTATTTGCCCGGCGCGGTTGCAACATTAAGTCGCTGCACGTCCGCGACCGGCCAGCCGGACCGTGGGCAGTCATTGACATCGACGCCTATGACGTCCCTCGCCCCGACCAAATCCAATACCAACTCGAAAAGCTCGTCGACGTACATAGCGCTACCGTCGTCGAGCACACCGTCAAAGGATAAGTAATGAATGATGCAACCAAGCAGACGCTACTAGCCCGTGTATACGACGTGGCCGTCCGCACACCGCTCGACCACGCTACCAAGCTCAGCCAACAGCTCGGATTCGAGGTGTACCTTAAGCGTGAGGACCTCCAGCCCGTACATTCTTTTAAGCTCCGCGGGGCCTACAACAAAATCTCCCAGCTGACTGATGCCGAGCGCAAGCGTGGCGTCATCGCGGCCAGCGCCGGCAATCATGCCCAAGGCGTCGCCCTCTCGGCCAAAAAGCTGGGGATATCGGCACTGATCATCATGCCGCGCACCACACCGGCAATTAAGGTCGAAGCCGTCAAGTCGTATGGCGCCGAAGTTGAACTCGCCGGTGACAGCTATTCCGATGCCGCCGATTACTGCAAACAGCGCGTCAAAGAAACAGGGCGTACGTACGTTCACCCCTTCGATGACCCGCTGGTGATCGCCGGCCAAGGCACTATCGGCCGCGAAGTCGTCGAGCAGCTGCCAGGCGTAACACATATATTTGTACCCGTCGGTGGTGGTGGCCTGGTTGCCGGCATTGCCCAGTACGTCAAGGAGCTCAACCCGCGCGTCCAGGTCATCGGCGTTGAACCAGAAGACAGCAATGTTATGCAGGCTTCACTAAAAGCTGGCAAGCGGGTCACGCTGTCGCACGTCGGCATCTTCGCCGACGGGGTAGCTGTTAAACAGATGGGGGAGCACACCTTCGCGATCGCCAAAACCTACGTTGACGACTGCGTTACGGTCAATACCGACCAGCTCTGCGCGGCGATTAAGGCCACCTTCGAAGAAACCCGCAGCATCGTCGAGCCGGCTGGCGCCTTGGGTGTTGCCGGCATAGCAGCCTACGCCGAAACCCACGACATGCACAACACCAACGCTGTCGCCATCTGTTCTGGCGCTAACATGACCTTTGAACGCCTGCAATTTATTGCCGAACGCACTCTATTAGGCAGTGGCAAGGAAGCATTATTTGCTGTATCAATGCCCGAAACCCCTGGTGCTCTACAGCATTTCTGCCAACAAGTCGTGGCCAGCCATGCCATCACGCAATTCGGCTACCGGCTAAAAGATCGGGGCCAAGCGCACACCTTTGTGGGCGTTAGTGTGGCCAACGATGACAGCAAGCAAGCCTTTATGCACAAAATGCACGATCACGGTTACCGCTATACCGACCTGTCGCACGAGGATATCGCCAAGGAGCACGTCAGGCACATGATCGGCGGTCCTGCCCTGGCGGCTCATCACGAGCACTTTTACCAGATCAACTTCCCGGAACGGCCCGGCGCGTTGAGTGACTTCTTGCAAGCCGTAAGCGGCACCTGGAATATCAGCTTGTTCCACTACCGGGGCCAGGGCGGCGATACAGGTTCGGTGCTGATTGGCTTCGAAGCCAACAACAAACAGGAGCTAGAGAACGCCTTACGCAAAGCCGGCTACGAGTGGTCACCTGTCGATGCCTCCGAAAGCCTTCGTCTATTCGCCTGCTAAATCTCGGGCATTAAGTCCATGAACGGACGGCGGTCTTTGAGCCTGGTGTACTGGTCTTTGGCCCAATAGCTCATATTTTCTTTTTCGTCCAACAACATATGGACATATTCGGGCCAATCCAACCACTGGTAGGTTTCTACTTCGTCGGGATTGCGCTGTACATCGGCCATAGCGTAGGCAACGTAGACCGGGCAAAACTCGTTCTCAATAATGCCGTTATATGGTGGTGTAGTGTACTTATAATCAGGTACTACGCAGGTAATGTCCTTAAGCACCTGAACGCCCAGCTCGTCTTTGGCCCGGCGGCGAATTGCATCTTCGATTGCTTCACCGGGGGCTGGGTGGCCACACACGCTGTTCGTCCATACGCCAGGCCAGACTTTCTTGCTCAAAGCACGCTGCGTTATCAGGAACTTGTTGTCACTTGGCCGAAAGATATAGCACGAAAATGCCAAGTGCCGCTTGGTGCTGGCTGTATGGCTCGCTAATTTAGGCCCTACTTCACCAGTAGGCTGCCCGTCTTCATCTACAAATACAATCTGTTCCGTTTCTGTCATATATCAACTATACCAGACAGAATCGCGACAGAGTGTACTTGGTGAGTGACGGATGGGATGCATAAATTCGGGGTTGTCAGCGCGGATGCGCGACGGTCCTCGGACTCTGCAGAGCCCACCCGCACCGGCCGCCTCAGGCGACCTGATCACTCACGGGATTTGAACCCTCCTCACTTGAGGTGTGCGATGAACATCTCGGCGTAGTAGCGGGCCTCCTGGTCAACGGACACTCGTGCGATCTCCAGGTCAAACCCGGGGTCGTCGTAGTGCTCGAGGAGCATGAACAGCTTGAGGGTGACCCACTCCTGGAGGTGCATGATCTGCCGGTCGTTGCGCGTGGTGTGTTTGCCGCCTGTCTCGTCCAGCTTGACCCAGATGGGGTGCCGGATGTTGAAGGTCAGGACACCGTCGTCGTCGAACTCCCACAGCCGGTTGGAGTGGGGCAACACCTCGTAGGCGAACCGCAGGCCGAGGCCGTGAGACTGGTGGCGCGACGTGCGCTCCTTGGACTCAGGCGGGTCTGCGATGACGCGTTTCCGTTGCTTGGGTTCGGGTCGCTGTCGCGGGTCGGTTGGCCGGGGCTTTCCGCCGGGCGACCGCGGGGTGGGCAGCTGTGTGCCTTCCGGCAGTACACCGTGCAGCCGACGGGTCAACGCCGAGAACACAGTACTGCCTTCCAGCAGTTCAAGCACGCGCTTCAGAGACTGGGCGCCCAGGTCCTGGTAACGCTTGTCCCGTCGGGCTTCTTGCTCGCTCTCGTAGAGCGCCTTGCCTTCCGCAAGGAACCAGGCGTAGATCGACACGTACAGCATGTTGAGTGCCGTTCCTCGCACGAAACAGGTGCGCCGCTCGTCCAGCTCGATGTCTTCGGCGTGGATCACGCCCTCGAAGAACCCCGAGCCGAGCGCGTCGAACGCGTCCTTGACGTGCGGCAGCTTCCGGCTTCCCAGCGCCTGCGTGTAGAAATCCCGCCAGGGGATGGGGTAGTTGTCAGCGCTGCGACGAATGAGCACGATGCCGCGTCGAACACCACCAGCCTTGGGGGCTCGGTAGAGCTCGAAGGTGACGAGGCCACAGCCCTTCTCGTGGTGCGTGAACACCTCCAGTTTCTCACCCGTGAACCGGATAGGGTTGATCTCGCGCATCTCCGTTTTGCCCTGCTTGTTGATGAGCATCACGTAGACAACCGTGTTGCGTTGGGCCATGCCAATGCTCAGCTTGGTCCGGATCTCGCCCTCCAGGTCATCCAGGTCAGCGACATCTTCCACCTTCTCGTCGTTGACGTCGACCATGTGGACAATAGTGCGCCACTTGGCGAACAGTTGGGCGGAGGCGAGCACGAACTGCTCGGGCAGCGGGGGCAGTGTTTCCACTCCCTGTCGTACGACGCCGCCGCCTTCGTGCATGTTCCGGATAACCTCACCCTCGAAGCACCACACATTTCCCGTACGCTCACCAATCGGATGGCTGGCGAACGTGAAGTGGTGGCATTTGTTGAGCGGCGAGATCAAGCCGAGACCGAAGCGGCCAAGGCTTCCGGGCTTCTTGATTCCCTTGCCAACACTGCGAAGCGCCTGCTGGAACTTGCTGCGCGTTACGCCAGTACCATCATCCAGGACGATGATCTCGCGCGAACGCAGGTCAACCCCAATGAACACCTTCTCGGCTTCTGCGTCGATGGCGTTCTGCACCGCCTCCACCACAGTGAGGACGAGCGTCGGGTAAACGTTCGAGAATCGGAACAGCGACTCGCCCAGGTGCAGGCCCAGGTCGTCGAGGTTGGTGTCCGTCGTACCGGTCGTGCCTGCACCACTGGCCCTTTGTTGAGTAGCCAAGGTGGTCACCTCCCAGAATTGCGAGCGCGTTCGCCGCACAGTTGGTTGATCAGGTTGGACAGCTCGAACATACCCTCGTCCCCCAAGAGGTCACGCAAGAGCGCGCGATCCTCGGGAGTGCAGGCGTCCGATGCCAGATGCCGGGCAAGCGGCAGGATACTGCCAAGCGTACGAGCCGACTCCAGGATGAAGTCGAACTTGGCGGACGCGTCCGGGGTAACCGGGATAGCCACCGGGGACGGCTTGGGCGGCGCCATGGTCTTGGCCGCAGCCCCCGCCACAATCGAGTACCCCTGCTCGGCAAACTGCCGACGGATGTCGGCCTCTGCCTCAGTCAGGCGACCGTCGAACTCATCGCGGAGCTGCTCGAGTGTCTTGCTGGGCAGGATGCTCCCAACCGCGTCCCTCCATGGGTCGCGTTCGCCTCGGATGGTCATGAACACCTTCTGGTCAGCGCTCACGCCAAGCATCTGCCGCGTTTCCTCCAAGCTGATGATGTCGAACGCCATGAGTCTACCGAGGTACCGGCAGTACTCAGAGACCAACACCAACTCCGGCGATGCGATGTCGAGGGCATCCAGCAAGTGCTGGAGACGGTTGAGGCGTTCGCCGCGAGGCGGCTGCCCCTTGGACAACCAGTTCCCGACAGTGCCGGGCTGTGTGTTAGTGAACGCAGCTACCAGCTGGATCGGAAGGTTGACAGCTCGGAGGCGGTCGATCAGCTTCGTCGCCAGTGCATCTGTCTGACGCACAGTAAGTCACCTACTTTCTTGCCGATGATGTAAATAAAGACACGTCTAGTGTCCGGGTGCAATCTCTCCTCTCTTGAGTGATCACGACAGTTATATCATGGAAACTACTCTGGAGCAAAGCTTTTACCTCTGTTATCAGCTAATCCGCAGCCAGGCATGCTATACTCCGTGGTAATGAGTTCCCCCAAGGTCGTACTAGTCGGTCACGTTTGCGTCGACCACAACAAGAGCGAACACGCAACGTATGAAAGCTGGGGTTCGTCGGTGCTCTATATGGCCACGAGCTTCCATAAACAATTTGGTCTACACCCGCTGGCTATCTCCAGTTACGGCCCCGACCTACTGCCGTATCTACCCGACGTCCAGCTGCTACCAGCCAGCCCCAACCAGCCCAACACCCTGGTATACGAAAACAACAGCACTTCCGGTAAGCGGGTCCAACATTGTCATAACATCGGCTCGGCCGGGCCGCCAGAGCTTAGCGCAGACGAGATACAAATGCTCCGAGAGGCCGACATTATCGTAGTCGCCACCCTGCTGCCCAACTACAGTGCCGACTATTTGCGCACCTTGCTCGCCAATACCAAGCCAAACGTGCTCAAAGTGCTCTGCCCACAAGGCTACTTCCGTCACATTACCAAAGAAGGGCGCGTTGAGCCCCGCGACTTTGCCGAGGCAGCCGATGTCGTGCCATTGTTCGATATTGTGATGTACTCCGAAGAAGATTACCCGCAGGCCTTTGAGCTGGCCAAAACCTGGAAGCAACGTATGGATACCGAGGTCATTGTGACTCAGAGCGCCGCAGGCGCCACCATTGTTAGCAAAGACCAAGACAAACATATACCCACCACGCCAATCGCTGCCAAAGATATTGTCGACTCGGTTGGCTGTGGCGACACGTTCGCAGCTGCCGTTACCTACAGTTTTTACAGATCGCACAATTTGCCAGAAGCAATCTTGGATGGCCACCACGCTGCCACCAAAAAGCTGCTAAGCGTTCCTACGAAAGTCTAAAAAATTACTTCGTTGTTAACTAAGAGTTGGCCTGCCACCAAAATTGAACCATCGTCTTGCGGCCCAACCATCAACAGATCGTAAGTCTCGCCCATATCGGCATAGACGTGCGTGCCCGCATAGATATCACGATCAAATGTAGATTGATCGTGGCGTCGGTCGTACAGCGCCGTGCCGAGCTCAAGAATTTCATGGTCTTCAAAGACTGGAGTGTATTCGGTCTCATCGCCGGTGATATCTTCTAGCAAGTGCAGCCGCCCGTCCCCAAGGCTTGTTGCCTTGATAAGGCGATAGTAGTCATATTCATTAGTTAGTCGTTTGCACGAACCATCGGCCTCTTCGTAGTCGTCTTCGTCGTATAGGTACAAGTCAACGAGCGCCCCTTGCGCGATACGGCCTAGCGAAACCTTTCCGTAGAGCTCTGCGTCGTGCTTGAGCTCGGCTACGTTGCTCGCCAATTGCCCACGGGCTCTGAGGCGTTCTCGTTCTTCCATGAGCCGTCCCCGCAAAATCATATCATCAGGGTATGTGCTCGCCAGTATTTCGACCTTGGCCGCCGCTGGCAACTCATCAAACTTACGACGCACAAGCTTACGAATCTCACTCTCTGTAAGGTCTGCAACAATAAGCTCCATAACTCCAGCAGGGTTTTCGATAGCTTGCTGCGCGAGGTTAAAAGCCGCAACCTCGGTGGCGATTCTTTCGGCTAATGGCACATAGGGGGCGTGCCTATCACACGCCACCGACTTTGCTTCGAGCCTTTCTCGGTCTACTCGCTTCATGGTCTACATATCAAAAACGCCCCGGGAATGGGGCGTTTTTTGTGCTACATCTTGATTTCGACGTCGCAACCAGCTGGTAGGCTGAGGTTCATCAGCGAGTCGATAGTCTTTGGTGTTGGCTCGGTTACGTCGATAAGGCGCTTGTGTACGCGCATTTCGAACTGTTCACGACCCTTCTTGTATACGTGTGGACTCTTTACGACCGTAAAGGTGCTGCGGTCAGTAGGCAATGGGATTGGGCCGGCAATGGTAGCGCCAGTGCGCAATGCGGTGTCTACGATCTGCTTGGCAGCCTGGTCGATTACTTTGTGGTCGTAAGCCTTAAGGCGAATACGAATACGTTGTTTTTGGTCTTTCTTTGGTTCGTTGACCATAAGTACTACTCCTTGATTGGGTGTTGTAACCTCTGCTGACTCGCATATGCTCAGCCGAGTTCTCAACACAATTAGTGAATGGGCGTATTATACCGCCGAATCTGTTATTTTTCAAGCCATGGATAATTTTGGGGCGAGAGGCGTGGACACGAGGAGGAAAAATGAAGGCAAATGCCTTCCCTTCAGTCGTGCCCACGTCGCCCGTGATTCGATTCAGCCGCAAGAACCGGCGCGCAGCGTCTGTGCTCTTGTGATCCAAGGACCGGCCTCGGTTGTACCCGAGCTGTACCCGTGTTCGGTGATCCTCACCCAATTGCCGACTAGCGACTTCGGAGCAGCGTCGCTACCCGTTGGGTAGTACGTGCCGTTGTAGAAGCCAGCCTCCAGGTTGCGCGTACCCGCTGACGTCTGGATGATCCACTCGCCACCGGTCTTGTGCGTACCACACACCAGCACCTCTTCGGTACGGTCAGCGGTTGCCCAGTGGTTGAGCTGGATACAGCCCGCAACGAGTGCGAGTGCGACCTGAACGGCGATGGTCCAACCAACAGTCCACCGCTGGGTCGAGTCGTACGAGGTCTCCCTGGCCACATAGTAACCGCAGAGTGTCATGGCAAGCGCCAACGCACCGGCGAGAAGCCACCAACTGAGCGGCAGCAGCAGCCAGCAGAGTGCGCCTGACAGGACAGTAACGGCACCGAAGTAGATCGGGCCATGGCGACCTCGGCGCGAGGAGCGGAACTGCGGCCTCCATCGAAGGAGATTACCGAGGTGAGCCCCGACCCCCTGGCTGCGTCGCTACAACTTGCGTAGCTGTTCGATGCTCGTGAGACCGTAGCCCCAGTGAGCGATCTTGAAGTAACGCGTTTCGTTGCCAACTTTGACATAGCCCAGCAACAAACTCTCGTTTGTCGCAGGATCCGTCAGGACGACGATGTCGTCGAACAGATTGGCCTTCTGCGCAGCGACGAGGATCGTCAGAGCACTCTCCGGCGGCGGGATGACACAGCCCTTGAGCTTGACTGCCTGCGAGAGGAAGTCGGCGTACAGCCGGTAGTCCCCTGCGGACAGTTCGGCGTAGCACTGCGCGGCAGCCGAGGCACGACGGAGCGGCCCAACGTTGGCAGCAAGCGCTTGCAAGCCAGCCTCACGGTAGACATGCTCCAGTTGTGCTGGGTCAGTCGCTCGCAGCATGTCGTTCAGGCTAGGCACCGCATCGGCACTGAGCAGGAACGTCTCGCAACGTACTGACGGTTCTTCCATGTGGGTCTCCCCAAATCGTAGTATCACGGACCGTCAAAGCATACCATATTTTGAAGAAAAAGCTATCCCTCACATGAGCACACCCGGAAGCTCAAATAATTAAGCATCCAGGTGTGCTGGCGGGCCTCTCGTGGTGATTGTTGATTGAGAGGCCCGCCAAATTGCGCACCGGTACTATGTAGGGTTAACTACCGCCAGTTGTGCGCCGTCCTGGCAGCTGCTATTCCGGATTGGGCTCGACGTAGTCGAGGATGAACTGGGAGAGCGCCTCCCGGGTGACTTCCGTGCTATCGGCAAGGGTGATGATGAGCACCGTCTTGCACCGGTAGCCATCGGGCTTGGGGAGACGCGCGGACTCGAGCCGATCCAAGAACGTCCGCACGGGACGGAGTTCGGCGCCGTAGCGGCCCTTGACGTTGCCGATGAACCAGATCTCGTAGGGGAGACCCTTGTACATGACCGTCTTGCCGGCACGCAGCGTAGGGTTGGCGGCCATGGCCTCGCGCGAACGCGTGGCAATCTCGAAGTCGAGCTTGTCGCTCACCTCGTCGAAGGTCATCCCTTCGCTCACCTCGATGCCGAGGGCCGCTGCGAACGTGAGCTGGTCGGGCGTGGGCTGGCGGATAGCCAGAGCCGCGTCGATCAGGTCGCTGAGCGCCCCTCTGAGGATGCCGATCGGGATGTCGATGCCAAGGCTACGCGCGTAGTCGAGCTGCTCGGGGCTCGGGTTGGCGTAGGGGTTGCGAACTCTCCTGTTGCGCATTACGCGCCTCCATTCCGGAGTAGGAATTGCTGTCACTTGGACTGAGTTATTTTACCATTTTTCGTGTTTATTTTCAAGTGTTCTGGCGACTTCCTAATGCTAGTACCATAGTGGTACTAACCTTGGGGAGAAGCCAGGGAGATGAAGTGAAGATAATGAGGAAGGTGGACGCGCGAGGCGTACCAGGACTTCGACATATCTGTCACTTCACCCCCTGGGTGCGGCTTCTCTGTCTTGCGTGTGCCCTGCGGCTCCGAACCCCGTCAGGCGGTCAGGTCACGCGGCGCGCGGTGGATTCACCGGCAACGCGGAACGTTGATCGCGTACTGCGTCTGGTTGTGCTGCCGGTCGGCATAGTCGTGCACGACCACAGTGTTGTAGTCGTACTCGGCGTTGCGCTCGAAGTGCAGGTTGCAGTTCGTGAACAGCGCGTGCATGTCGAACGAGGTGCTACCGTGGGGCATGCTGTAGTCCCAGCCGGGGCTGAGGTGCATGTCCGTCAGGAGCATCCGGCCGGCGTCGCCGTGCTGCGTCAGGTAGTCCACGATCTCGCGGGTGGCGATGTCGATGGACACGCGGCGCTGCGGCCTGATGTAGTCGGTGCGGGCGTTGATGTACTCCTTGGACGACTTCGGCCCCGTGTAGTAGGTCAGCTTGATGTTCAGGTCGTGCGCTTGCGCGTACTCCTTGAGCATGGCGACCAGCTCGGGGACGCTCAGGTCGGCGACGGTCAACTCGGGCAGGACGACGAACAGTCGCACGGTCCGCGAGGTGTACGCGCAGGGCTGGCCGAGAACGTTCTCCAGGGCGCTGGGGGTCCAGTGACCCTCGGGACGGAGGACGTGGTCGTTGGCGACGACGTGGAGCGGGATGACCAGGTCAGTCTCCGGCACGATCGCGAAGCGGCCGCGCGGAGTGTCGACGTGGGTGTGGAAGCACATAGAAGGCTCCTAGGGTTGGTCCAAAAAGGACAACGGATGCAATGGCTTGCAATGTCAGCGCTACAGCTACGGTACTGCTGGCGTTGCAAGCCACAATCCTCCCTAATACAAAACAGAGAAATTGCTAATGTACTTCAAAGCCAAGGCTCTGAATACAGCTGCGTATTATAGCACTTATGTTTATATAAGTCAATGTTGCTATGTGCGAGGATTTGCTTGCAGGAGGCTTACCCTGTTACCTTCAGTATCCCTGAACGTTGCCCACATACCAATACCGGGAATTTCGCTTGGTTCGTTCAGCATCGTGCCGCCGGCAACCTTCACGTCCTGGATAGCTTTGTCGAGGTCATCCACACTAATAACTACCGATGGCTCTTTGTTCTCCGGGCTGTCTTTGAGCGGGTAAAAACCGCCGTTGATCGTACCTGGTGTTTTGACCATGCGATTCTCGTCGGTCTCGGCCGTCCCGGCCGTGACGTAGTTCATCATCTGCTCACCCAGGTTGACCATATTCCAGCCAAAGGCCTTACTGTAGAACTCCGCAACTCGTGCCGCGTCGTTATATGGCATTTCAAAATGTACAACTGGATTCTGACTCATAGCAAACACCCCCTTAGTTATGGGTCTATTGTAATACAAAAACACCCGAGAGATTAGTCCCGGGTGTTTTGTGTAGGTGTTACCTAGAAGAGAATTACTTGTTGATCTTGGTAACAACACCAGCACCGACGGTACGGCCACCTTCGCGAATAGCGAAGCGTAAGACCTTGTTCCATAGCGATTGGAGCAAGTAGCTTAACCTTGAAGGTAATGGTGTCACCAGGCATAACCATTTCTTTGTCAGCTGGAAGTTCAACTTCACCAGTTACGTCAGTTGTACGGAAGTAGAACTGTGGCTTGTAACCCTTGAAGAATGGAGTGTGACGACCGCCTTCTTCCTTGGTTAAGGATGTAAACTTCAGCGTCAAATTCAGTGTGAGGAGTAATAGTACCTGGCTTAGCCAAAACCTGACCGCGCTCGATGTCATCACGCTCAATACCGCGAAGCAAGATACCAACGTTGTCGCCAGCTTGACCTTGGTCAAGGTTCTTCTTGAACATTTCAATACCAGTAACAACTGATTTCTTGGTGTCGGCGGATACCAACGATTTCAACTTCGTCGTTAACCTTAACGATACCATGCTCAATACGGCCAGTAGCAACAGTACCACGACCCTTGATTGAGAAAACGTCTTCGATAGGCATCAGGAATGGCTTGTCGAGGTCGCGCTTTGGCTCTGGAATGTAGTCGTCCATAGCTTTAACGAGTTCCATAATAGCGTCTTCGTTGGCAGCATCGCCTTCGAGAGCTTTGGTAGCAGAACCCTTGATGATTGGAGCGTCTTCGTCGAATTCGTTCTTAGCAAGAAGTTCACGAATTTCCTCTTCAACCAGTTCAACTAGTTCTGGGTCGGCCAGGTCCATCTTGTTCAGGAAAACAAGAATCTTAGGCACACCAACCTGCTTAGCAAGCAGAACGTGCTCACGAGTTTGAGGCATTGGGCCGTCAGCTGGCAGCAACAACGAGAATAGCACCGTCGATCTGAGCAGCACCAGTAATCATGTTCTTGACGTAGTCGGCGTGACCAGGCATGTCGACGTGAGCGTAGTGACGCTTTTCTGTTTCGTACTCCTGGTGAGAAGTAGCAATGGTAATACCACGAGCTTTTTCTTCTGGTGCGTTGTCGATTTGGTCGTAAGCAACTGGCTTGTTGACGGCGCTAGGAAGCTTCTTAGCAAGTACAGCTGTAATAGCAGCAGTTAAGTGTAGTTTTACCGTGGTCAACGTGACCCATGGTACCAACGTTTACGTGCGGCTTGCTGCGGTCAAATTATCTGCCATTTAAAAATGACTCCTTATATCTTTAGTAAATTACTGTGCGAACAATATTAAAAAGCTCACACGAGCGACCAGAATATTGTAACCTAAAGTGTTACCGGTGTAAACACCTATTGTTGCGTGGTGCTAGCCAGGCAACTTTCGAGCGCCGCCAAGAAGGCCTGATTTTCGGATGGTAAGCCTACACTCACCCGCAGCCAGTCCGTCAAGCCATAGCCCGCTAAGGGGCGAACAATGACACCTCGCTTTAGTAGGGCCTGGTTAATGCCAGCAGCGTCAGCAACTTTAAAGGTCACAAAGTTGCCGTAGGCTGGCATACATTCCAGGCCGAGGTCCTCCAAGCCGTCCAGCAATCGTTTGCAGCCTTCCTGGTTAAGCTCATAGCCCCGACGGACAAACTCATCATCTTGTAGTGCCACACTGGCGGCGGCAATCGCTGGACCGCTGACATTAAATGGCAAGCGTACTCTGTTGAGCAAATCAGCAACCTCAGCAGATGCCACAGCATAGCCAACACGCAGGCCGGCCAGGCCGTAGATCTTCGAGAACGTCCGCAGCAGCACGACGTTTGGATGGTCCAGCGGCCAAGTTAAGGTGTCGGCTTGGTCGTCTGGCTTTAGGTATTCGTAGTATGCTTCGTCGATTACCACCATAACGCTTTTGGGGACAGCCCCAACAAAATCCTTAATACGGTCGTACGCGATAAAGGTTCCCGTTGGGTTATTGGGATTTGCGATCCATACAATCTTGGTTCTGGGGGTAATAGCCGCAAGCATAGCGTCGAGATCGTGCCCGTAGTCTTTAGCTGGCACGGTAATGGTGGCCGCGCCAACCGACTGGATGGCTATACGGTACATAGCAAAACCATATTGCGACACAATTGCTTCATCGCCAGCATCCAGATACGTACGTGCAAGCAAGTCTATGAGGTCATTCGACCCGTTGCCGATGGTTATCCACCTAGTATCCAGATCGTAGTGCTTTGCGAGCGCCACAGCTAGTTGGTAGTGCTCAGGATATCGGTGTACGCCCCGCACTGCAACTTCCAGCGCTGCGAGTGCCTTGGGGCTTGGGCCTAGCGGGTTCTCGTTGGACGCCAGCTTGACGATTTGGTCGGTCGCAACGCCATGTTCGCGAGCAACCTGCTCAATCGGCAGGCCAACCTGGTAGGGGGACAAGTCACAAATAAATTGGTTGGCGTTTTGCACGGTCAAGCCACCTCGAGGTCAGAATGCATAGCCTTCGCCGGCAGCTGAATAGCACGGCAGGCCGCAATGATTTCCTTGAAGATAGCTTCGATAGCTTCGTCGGGTAGCGGCCCATGATTCAGATCAATAACTGCGCGAAGCACAGTCGCCTCCCGGGCCGGATCGTAAATAGCCCCGCCCTGCTTGGCCTTACCTATTTCGATGGCCACTGCAGCACGCACATTGATAAGCTCTACGAGCTGTCGATTAATGTCGTCTATCTGTTCGCGCAACGCTTGTAGCTCTTGGTTTGCCATATATTTCTTTACTCCCATATTAAAAATTACTATCAACCGGCATGCTTGAGGCGCTGTTTTTGCTTGAAGTACTCACTCAGGCCAAAAATAGCCAGCTCATCTAGGTTTTCGGCCACAAATACCCTGATGTTTGGAAAGTCCTCGCACAACCGGTGCAAATGTTCACGAGCCAGGGCACGCGTACGATTGGTCGGTGAAGTCGCTTTGCTTTTGTGATCCTCGATGTATACGCCAAACGACTGTCCAGACAAGTCGGCCTGCAAGATGCGCGGGCCAAGCTCGGCTAGCGCACCAAAACTCTCGGTATCTTTGGTGATCGCCACCAAATGAACAGCATCGTTTAGCTTACGCGACAGCTCTTCATCTTGAGCATAGCCGTCCCAGTCTTTACGAAAACTATCCTCTACCGGTGCCGTCGGATCGTTTCGTTGAACTACCTCCTTGACCGTCCGCATCCAGCGTGGCTGTCGTGGACCGCTGGTACCCGAAAGGTAAATGCTAGGCTGCAGATCGCCCCGTTGCGGAGGAAGGTCCAACTCGGCGCGGATCCTCAGGCCAGACTTTGCTTGCCGTACCCGTTGGCTCAGTTCAAAGCCAGCAGCATGTGACAACGCCTCAATGTTAGGCGCCACAGTAAACAGCGGATACCTGGCCTGGGTCGCGGTAAGCACACTATTTGAGAGGCTGCGAGCCACCCTGGTTTCTTCGGGAGCATCATCTCCCTGCTCAATCGACACAATCACTCGTTGGCCGCGCATAACGCCGCTGTACGTCGCAAATCCAGCCTCCATAATACTGGCCTGGCTGGCGGTGCTTCTGCCTACATACACCGCTAGAACGGATGCGCGGGCCATGTGAATGCTTTCAATGGGAGCTCGAAGTGGCGTCCATTTTTCTACCTCTGGGTTAAACACGCGATCTGCCACACCGTACTGCCCCAAAATAGGGATGAGGGTATCTTGACGCCATGACCTGTATTCTGGGTCACTCCTGCTTCCACAACTGCCAAGGGCACATACCTCAACGATTTCCTCGTCGCCAAGGCCTTGCGAAACGCCGTGGCTCGATGTATCGGCCAAAGCGCGCCATGTGACCCATTCTTCTTCGATAGGATCGTAAAACTCTCTTTGCACACTCATAATTACGCTTTATAATGCCTTCCGTTTGCCAAAAATACAATCATATTCAAAACGCCCCCTTCGTAAGGGGGCGTTTTGTTGCCTACAAGCAGCTGCGCTACTTAGCGTTCTTGGCAATAATAGCCTCGGCAACGTGGCTTGGAACATCAGCGTAGTGGTCAAGCTCCATGCTTGAGCTGGCGCGGCCCTGGGTGTTGCTACGAAGGTTGGTGGTGTAACCAAACATTTCACCAAGTGGTACAAAAGCGGTGATTTCTTTAATGCCAGCGCCAGGTCTTCCATCGATTCGATACGACCACGCTTAGAGTTAAGGTCACCAATAACGTCACCCATGAACTCTTCTGGGGTAACAACAACAACCTTCATGATTGGCTCCAGAAGGACTGGGTTGGCCTTCTTAACACCGTCTTGCAGTGCCATAGAAGCCGGCAATCTTGAAGGCCATTTCGTTGGAGTCAACATCGTGGTAGCTACCATCGTACAGTTCAGCCTTTAACGTCAACGACTGGGTAGCCGGCAATAACACCGTTGTCCATAGCCTCTTCGATACCCTGCTTGACAGGCTTGATGTATTCGCTAGGAACTACACCACCCTTGATTGAGTTGATAAACTCAAAGCCTTGCACCTGATTCGTTCTGGCTCAAGCGCAGCCATACGTGACCGTACTGACCACGACCACCAGATTGGCGGATAAATTTACCTTCAACTTCGACAGCATCTTTGCGGATAGTTTCGCGGTAAGCAACCTGTGGTTGACCAATGTTGGCTTCAACCTTGAATTCGCGCTTCATGCGGTCTACAATGATTTCGAGGTGAAGCTCGCCCATACCAGAGATGATGGTCTGACCGGTTTCGTCATCAACGTGAATACGGAAGGTTGGGTCTTCTTCGGCCAGGCGCTGCAGAGCGATGCTCATCTTTTCTTGGTCGGCTCTTGGTCTTTGGCTCGATGGCAATAGATACAGGTGGTTCTGGGAAAGTAATGCTCTCTAGCATGATTGGGTTGTTGGCGTCACAAAGCGTGTTGCCGGTAGTCGTGCCTTTAAGGCCTACGATAGCGGCAATATCACCAGCAGTCAACTTCGGTAACGTCTTCACGCTTGTCGGCCTGCATACGAACAATACGGCCAATGCGCTCTTTTTCGCCGGTTGAGCTGTTCAGAACGTAACGAGCCGGCGACTAACCTTGCCAGAGTACACACGGAAGAATGCAAGCTTACCAACGAATGGGTCGGTGGCAATCTTGAAGGCCAAGCCGCAGAATGGCTCGCTTTCGGAGTGGCTTGCGCTCAATTTCGTCGCCAGTCTTAGGGTGTGTACCCCAAGTGCTGGAACGGTCAGTTGGGGCTGGCAAGAGGTCAACAACAAGGTCAAGCACTTTTTCTACAATCACGCCACGGCCATCGCCACCGGTTACGGCAAAGAACTTACCGGTCAGAATGGCAGTACGGACAGCTGTGCATGACTTCGTCGTCGGTCAGACCTTCTTCACCAACTTCAAAGTACTTCTCTAGAATTTGCTTCGTCTTCGGCTACGGCGTTTTCAATTAGCAGGCTACGGTACTTCTTGGCCTTGTCGAGCATGTCGGCGGGGATTTCGCCTTCGACCAGCTCGTGGTCGGTAAAGTCCTTGTAGGTGTAGGCTTTCATGCTTACCAGGTCGACTACACCGTTGATGCTTTGCTCAAAGCCAATTGGCAGGTGGATTGGGAAAGCGCGCTTGTTGAGACGGTTGTGAATCGATTCGAGGGATTTGTAGAAGTCACCACCGGTTTGGTTGATCTTGTTGATAAAACAAATACGAGGCACACCGTACTTGTCGGCCTGGCGCCAAACGGTTTCGGACTGGCTTTCTACGCCCATCTTGCCGTCAAAGACAACGACAGCACCATCAAGCACGCGCAAAGAGCGCTCTACCTCGACGGTAAAGTCGATGTGGCCCGGGGTATCGATAATGTTGATCTTGATGGTCTTTCCAGTAGCAAGTAACAGCAGCAGATACGATAGTAATACCACGCTCTCGCTCCTGAGCCATCCAGTCGGTAGTAGTCTCACCATCGTGAACAGCACCAATTTTGTGCTTTAGACCAGTGCGGTACAGAATACCCTCGGTAGTGGTCGTCTTACCAGCGTCAATATGAGCAATAATACCGATGTTGCGGAGATCCTCAATTGAATATTTTTTGCCTGCCATATAAGTTCTTAGTTCCTTCTTAATGTTTATAGCTATTCTTTGCCCAAAGAAATAAGGACGCCGAGTTAGCGTTTGCCCTTATTTTAACAGAAACACCTCTGATTAGCTAGAGGTCAGTCGCGTGGGAGGTAGCGAAGCTCAAAACCAGTCGGCAACAAAGTATTGATCCCTGCCACACACATGCGAGCAAATGGCCCGTCGCCCATCCGGCTTGCCGTTGCCCAAATATGATCCTCGTTAGTATAGCGGGCGAAGAACCGGCTTCTGACATCCTCGAAGGTTTCCGCAACACGTCGAACCGATTCGGGGTCATTGGGATACACAAACTCAGTCGCCCCTAAAGGATGCGAGATAAACGAACGAAGCTGGGCGGGACCATGCGCCTGCTCCATCATATATGCAACAGCCCGGTAATCGGCGTTCGTAGGAAAAACAAAGCCATACTTATCTGCCCCGATGGCATACTCTCTAAGGTGGATATGCACTGAGTATGGTGTGGTGCTCAGCTCACTGACATCGTAACCAACGCTAGTGTGCCGCACTCTGCCGGGACCGACATAGCGAGTCTCGCCGCCATGCGAGTACCACATGCTTGTCTGTGGGTCATATATCCAGTGCCCCTCAGACACAACATCGCCCCTTGCGCTATTGGCATCTGTAAGTCGCTCAATGTCTTTCATACCATCCGTAAAGGATCGCAACGTGCGATACGGCATAGCCCTACTCTCCAGACGGCCTGGCGCTTCTCTGAAATAGCGATCACGCTGTTCGCGGGGCGCGAATACCTCGGCGGTACTCTGTGCCTGGCCGCTCAGCAGTTCGGCGACCGCCTGATCGTTACCCGCCCGTAAACGGGCAGCGATGTCTTGCATCATATCGTTGGGTGTCTTTTGGGCTGCCGCGGAGCCAAACATGAGCGCATACCTAATATCCTGACACGTCTCACCTCTATATTCCGGGTGCATATCCCGCACCATATCGAACACCTCGACCGCAAGTGTAGGATCGACGCCAGCGGCATCCAGAGCCTGGAGTGCGTCCCTAAACTGATACATCTTGTACCCTAGTTGCCGATAATTGGCCGTGTCTATGTAGTCGTCCACAAGGCGTAGGCTGTCTGCGACCGTCAACCCAGCATTACGACCAGACCCAAAAGCACTGAGGCTCATCTCTATAACGTCATCATGCCCAGCCTTAGTAATCAAACTCTTGAGGTCTTCGATCTGACCGGGGGCCAGCACCTCGCCCGTCCCTCCGGTGGCGCGCAAAGCATGCGTAAGGTTAGCGAGCAAAAGATGGCTTTGTGTAATGTGCGGGTAGTTGACCGCGCCCAGGGCATGGACCAGCAGCTCCCCGGCATCTTCGGTAGAAATACCAGCACTATCGGCGGCTTCGATATAGGTCGGGACCTCCTGGAGCAACTGCCTATGCGAGTAGTGCTCCACACGTTTCTGAGAACGGTCGTCCTCGATAACGGTCACCGGACCATCGAATGGGTCATTGGCTTGTAGCAAACGATCCAGTACCGGGGCACCAACTATGTCGAGCCCCTGATTCAGCAGGTCGGTAAGTTCGGGGTCGGTAATAACTTCGTAGCTTCTTGGGTCAAGCAACTCGTGCGGTAATGAACCTTCTACAGAAAAGGGCTGATCGTATTCATGCATTAACTAGATATCCTCCTACCTGGATATACTACTAATGCAACATTAACTTGGCAACGATTCAAAAAACCTCTATCCGATTGGGTTAGATGAACGAGAGACCGTCTCCTGGATGCCCGACACCATCAGGCCGGATGCCCCATATCCTAGCGCCGTCGTTGCGGCAGTGGCATTAGGGATAGTATGCCCAATTACTGGCTTCCCATACGACAATATGGCAGTCCACGAAGCAGAGTCAGCGCTGTAGTCCATACCAAGCAGGTCCCAGTTCCCCTGATACGTAGGCAGATTAGGCACATCTGCCTGGTAAAAGTAACCCCAGGTCTTATATCCCCTGGCACGTGCGGCAGCAGCCACACTCGAGGAGGTCCCAAAATATTTGACAATAAATTGGTCTGTCGGTGCGCCCGACAATGCATCCATTTTGTCGAGAAGTTCGCTAAAATAACCGGTTGCATTCTTGGGGTCAACCATAATGACATGCGTGCCATAATATGCAGCAATAATCTCTTCCCAACGCATATACGGGCGCGAAGGTTGCGAGCCGCCATTCGGAGGAGCTAGCGTAATCTGGTAAGCCTGTACCTCAGCCCAGGTATGTGCCGAGGCCGTAAAACCGGTTGTGCCCGACGTACGATCCAGCGTAGCGTCGTGGAGGCCGAACCATACACCGTCGGACGTACGCTGAAGTGACACTTCAAGAGCCCCCACTCCCCAGAAAACTGATTGCGTATATGCGTATAGACTCATTTCTGGCCAGTCATCAGAGCCACCACGGTGAGCAATGTAAAATGGGCTTGTCGCCAACATGTTCGCGACCGACGGGTAGCCAGTTGGCATCGCACGGACTTCCGTCGGTGTTGATAGCGTATCGGTGGCAGAGGTATAGAACAAGTTACTAACAGTAAGCGTGTCAGCTGCGCTCGTAAAATGCACCTGCTTGCCTGGGTTGACATCAGGTTCATTCAGATTACGGATAGAAACCGCCACTCCGGTCGTCTGTGACTGCACACCATTCCAGGTAAGCGCCTTGCTGCCTGGCGCCGATGCCTCCACGTCCTCCTGGTAGACGGCTAAAATTGTCTTGGACTGGGCAGCTGTCGACGACGGCAAAAAGATATGTTGAGTCATCGCGGAAGGGCCGGTCGCGATTGTATAGTCAATAGCAGAGGTAAATTGTGCGTTATATGCGACAAGCAGCAGGGTTTTGTTGGCGGTTGGCGTATCGGGTGCTACGGTAACTGTTTGGCCGCTCGGTGAAGCATATGGCGACATGCCAGTGGTCATATTTGTGAGATCAGCGCCACGAACTACAAACATTTCGGCAGCTATACGGCCACCACTAGCCGAATCGGTCGAAGTAAAAGTAAAGGTGCTTATACCGCTCAACCCCGAAGCCGTCGGCACGGGTAAGGCATAAAAAGCCAAGAGACGTTGGCCAGAAGAGCTTGGCTCAAAAGCTCGGCTGATGCGCGTCCAGCCACTACTCGTAAAATCACTGGTTACCGTTGGCGACTGCGCCGAGAGCGCCAGCACCAACAGGTCGCCGTCGATGATTGCGCCTGGCTTAGCTATACTGAACGAGATAACAGCACTTGCCGTGACATACGTAGTTGCAGTGCCCTCGATAGTTGGTCGCGTAGGTGATGGCGGCGTCCAGACGCCCGCCCTGAAGGCAACAAGTTCCCCACTAATAATTGCCGCTGAGCTATCCACGGCTACAGTTACGCTACCGGTAGACCCAGCCGACGTTAGATACGAGTACCCCAGCGCTGCGCCCGAATTGGCAATAGTAGAATCCGTGGTCGAGGTTCGATATTCCTGGTAACCAGTCATAAACGACGTGACACTTGGTGCTGTAGTGCTCACCGCATTGGCGTGGAAAGAGCCGCCTACAAGTAATGTCGTCGCATTGGCTGTCGTTATGGCACCTATACCGAGTGATGTATTATTGTTTATCGTACTAAACTGTGTTGCAGCCGAATCTTCAATATTGTCCAGGTCGATACCCGTTGCTCTGGCACAAACACAAGCTATGCGACCACCTGTAGCTGTAAATGTCCAGGTAAGTACAGAGGCAAGATTGTCGATATCGGTCTGGGACTTAATTGGATAATAAAAGAACCCTGTATTACGAGATGCCGAGAGTGTAGGCGAGCCGATAGCAGCCCCGTACCGCGTCCAGCCACTTGGTGGCGTGATAGTGCCCGCGCTAGCGCCCGACTGGTCGTGAATAAAAGCAACCAGCAAATCGCCAACAATCACATTGGCGAGGTCTGTTTTGTTAAAGCTGGTGCTAGTAGCAATCGTCGTGCCGGTAGTACCAAAGCCTATACTATCACCTGTCCCAAAGTGAAGCTGCGCAGCCATTGTTACGCCTTGACGACTACGACCACGCCGGCGGGCGTGCCGGCGGGCAGTGCGGCAGCATTATCTATTAACAATACCTTAGCGCCCACATTGGCAGCATCGGCCTTGAGGTCGAGCGCGCTTTGGGTGGCAGCAGAGACAGGTTTACTAGCATCTGAGGTGTTATCGACATTAGCCAAACCGACATCTGACTTAGTTAAGGTTACGGTACCTGTTCGCCCAGCAACGCTCGAAACAATCGGGTCGCCCCACGCCAGGCCTCCCCCGCTATATGTCAGTAATTGTCCAGTGGTTGGCGTGCCCGTAACCGCCAACTTGCCGAGTGTAATCGTCCCATCAGTAATCTGTGTAGCGCCCACGACCCCGCCCTTAAGCGAACCGTCCGCATCATGAGCAACCTGCAAAAAACCATTTAGCAAATCGCCCCATACACCGTCATCAGAACCAGAAACTGGAAGACGTATCATATACCCCTACTATAACGGTTATGTATGCCCTGAGCAATCGCTGTACATAGAAAGAGCCGGACGAATCCGGCTCTTTCTGCTAGCTGCAATATATTAGCTGCGAGCGAAGTGGGCGAAGGCACGGTTGGCTTCGGCCATCCTGTGCGTATCTTCACGCTTCTTGAAGGCGGCACCCTGGCTGTTGTAAGCGTCAACTAGTTCGTTGGCGATACGGTCAGCCATGCTCATACCCTTGCGGGCACGAGCAGCAGTTACAAACCACATAGTCGTAAGGTGGTTTTGGCGCTGGCCACGGACTTCGAAAGGAATCTGGTAGTTGGCACCACCAACGCGACGAGAACGGGTCTCGAGGTGTGGCTGGATATTCTTCATAGCCTGTTCGAATACTTCGAGTGGGCTTTCAACCTTCAGCTTATCTGCGGCCTTTTCCATACCTTCGTATACGAGACGCTCTGCAAGCTGCTTCTTACCATCGCGCATAACGCGGTTGATAACGCGGGTTACTTGCTGATTACCGTAAACACGGTCAGGTGCGGCTTCGCGAACGAGAGCCTTGGTAGTCTTGCGTGGCATCTTACTTGCTCTCCTTCTTGGCGCCGTACTTACAACGGCCTTGTTTGCGGTTGGCTACACCCTGAAGATCTAGCGTACCACGAACAATGTGGTAACGCACACCAGGAAG
Organism: uncultured bacterium; assembly: GCA_963815935.1. Classification (GTDB taxonomy): domain Bacteria; phylum Patescibacteriota; class Saccharimonadia; order Saccharimonadales; family UBA4665; genus JARIHD01. The sequence goes on along the minus strand of CAWFIL010000006.1, from coordinate 33,110 downwards.
GTCGTTCACACGACCACCACGAACCAATACAACTGCGTGCTCTTGTAGGTTGTGGCCTTCGCCACCAATGTAGGCCCAAACTTCGTGGCCATTACTAAGGCGCACACGGGCAACCTTACGCAAAGCCGAGTTAGGCTTCTTTGGGGTCTTGGTCGTAACCTTGACACAAACGCCACGCTTGAAAGGTGCTGGCTTCTCGTAGTTTTTGTTCTTGAGGTTGTTCACAACCGTTGAGCAAGGCTGGTGACTTGGACTTGCCAGTCACCTTGCTGCGAGGTTTGCGAACCAACTGATTGATTGTTGGCATGTATCATCTCCTTAATCTACCGCCATGGGAGAGTGCCGCCTTGCGCCAACAATGGCGACACTCCTACTTCCCGGCTCAGATATTACTAACTTGTTTACTTTAACAGGTTTAGGCTTCTTGCGCAACTAGCTCTTCAGCTTCGTCGGTCTCTTCTGGCCTCCAACCGGTGCCAACTGGGATACGACGACCGAGGATGACGTTTTCTTTAAGGCCATACAGCTTGTCGACCTTACCGCTAGTAGCAGCAGCAATCAAGACACGGGTAGTGTCCTGGAAGGATGCAGCGCTCAGGAATGAATCGGTTGACAGGCTGGCCTTGGTAATGCCAAGTAGCAGTTGGTTGTACTTAGCTGGCTCCTTGTTTTCGCGAGTCAATTGGTCATTAGCTTCAACTACAGCGAGCTTGCTCACAATGTCGCCGGTTACAAATTCGGCTGTCACCAGCTTCTTCGATCTGTACGCGGCTAAACATCTGGCGAACGATGATTTCAAGGTGCTTGTCGGCAATGTTTTGACCCTGGCCGGCAAAGATACGCAAGATTTCGTTCATGATGTAGCGCTGGGTTGATTCGACGCCCTGCAAGCGCATCAGCTCATGCAAGTTGATAGAACCGTTGGTTAGGCGCTGACCAGCAACAACCTGGTCGCCATCTTTGACCATCAGCTGCTTAAAGCCAGGAATTTCGTAGCGAACTACACTTTGCCCAGCAGGCGTGATGATGATCGACTTGTCGGTCACTTCGGCCTTACCGGCCATTGGGGCAATGATTGGCTCAGAACCATCGTCGTGGCTGGCAACTACATCGCCGATAGCGACATCGTTACCGCTTTTGATCTTGGCCTTGCGTTCACCCAGTTCGTAAGTCAACGTTTTCTTTGTCGTTAGCCGTAACCTGGACGATGTAGTGGTCGCCTTCTTCCCAGACGTTTGCAGTACCGGTAATGTCGGTAAGATAGGCTTGACCCTTTGGGGTGCGGACTTCGAACAACTCTTCGACACGGCTAAGACCTTGGGCAGATGTCGTCACCGGCCACAGCACCAGAACGGTGCTTGGAGTCGAGGGTCAGCTGCGTACCAGGCTCACCGATAGTCTGGGCGGCAATAACACCGATTGGGTGGTGGGCAGCAACTAGGTTGCCGGTGGCTGGGTCAACGCCGTATGACTTCTGAGGCACACCACGCACGCTTGTAGCAGCTTAGGACGCTCATGATCTTGATACCGTCAAGAGATTCGTCGGCTTCGATAGCTTGGGCCGTCTCTTTGGTGATCAGCTCACCGCGTCTTGACATGACCCTTTACGTCTTCGGCAGCAAAGCGGCCTTCGAGGCGGGTAGCGTAGTCGACACCGATTTCGTCGGCGTCAGCACGGAGCATTGCAAAACCTGGGTCGAGTTCTTCGGAGTCGTCACCATCAATGGTAAAGACGTCCTGGGCAACGTCGACCAAACGACGAGTCAGATAACCAGAGTCGGCGGTCTTAAGGGCGATGTCGATCATGCGCCTTACGGGTACCACGGGTAGCGGTAAAGTATTCGAGTGGGGTAAGACCGTGCTTGTAGCCAGACTTAATTGGTAGCTCAATAGCGTGTCCGGTTGCGTCCGAGAACACACCAAGCATACCAACAGCACATCTTCATCTGAGAGATGTTACCACGAGCACCAGAGGTAACCGCGATAGACATGGTCGATCTCCTGCCCAACCATCTGCTCAGCTAACATGTCCTGTACACGGGCGTCGATCTTGGTCCAGTTTTCAACAGTCAAGCGGTAGCGCTCTTCTTCGGTAATGAAACCTTGTTCGTACTGCTCACGAGATTGCAGCGGCGCGGTCTTCACCTTCGGTGATGACGTCGTCCATACCTTCGATAGGACTGAAGTCGCCCATACCCATAGAGAGGCCAGAGAATGTAGCGTAGCTAAAGCCAAGATCTCTTCAGGTCGTCGGCAATTTCAGCGGTCATGGCTTGGCCATACTTTTGGTAGACCAGGGCCATAACTTGCTGCAGCTTCTTCTTGGTCATAGGCTCGTCCTGGAATGGGAAGTCTTCTGGGAAGATTTCGTTGAAGAGCAAGCGGCCAAGTGTCGTTTCGCGGATTTCGCCACGGAAAGGTACGATGACGTGACTTTGCAGCTTAATGTGACCGGCATCGAAGGCCATGAGGGCTTCGTTCGATACCAGTAAAGTGCTTAGGTGCGCCGGTGTTGGCGCTGGCACGGTCGTAGGTCAAGTAGTAACAACCAAGCACGATATCTTGCTCGATGTGCAAGATTGGCGAACCATCAGCTGGTTTCAGCAGGTTCTTGTTGGCAGCCATGATGTCGCGAGCTTCGGCCTGAGCTGCGTCGGTCAGTGGCAAGTGAACAGCCATTTGGTCACCATCAAAGTCGGCGTTAAAGCCCTTACAAACGAGTGGGTGCAGCTGGATAGCTTTGCCTTCGATAAGTACTGGCTGGAAAGCCTGGATACGAAAGACGGTGAAGTGATGGAGCACGGTTCAAGAGACGTATTTGCCTTTAATAACTTCGTCCAAGGCATCCCAAACAGCAGTTTCGCCAGTTTCGATCATGCGGGTGGCACTGACGAATGTTGTGGGCGTGTTCGTTGGCAGATAAGCTCACCAATAACAAATGGCTTGAATAGTTCCAGAGCCATCATCTTTGGCAAACCACACTGGTAAATCTTAAGTTCTGGACCAGCAACAATAACTGAACGACCAGAGTAGTCAACGCGCTTACCAAGAAGGTTCTGGCGGAAACGACCCTGCTTACCCTTGAGCATGTCGCTCAAGGATCTTCAGGCGGCGGCGTTGGCCAGTAGCGGCTACGGCACGGCCACTACGGGCACTGTTGTTGTCGATTAAAGCATCAACAGCTTCTTGCAGCATGCGCTGTTCGTTGCGGCGAATAACTTCTGGAGCGTTAAGCTCAATCAGCTTCTTAAGACGGTTGTTGCGGTTAATGACACGACGGTAAAGGTCGTTTAGGTCAGATGGTAGCAAAGCGACCACCGGTTAGCTGCACCATTGGGCGAAGATCTGGAGGAATTACCGGCAAAACGCTAACGCACATGCTGCTTGGCTTAATGCCGGCACGCTGCATGCTTTCCAGTAGGCGCAGGCGCTTCATGATCTTCTTCTTGCGCTGGCCCTTGGCTTCTTCGGCTTCTTCGGTTAGCTCGGCAATAAGTCTTCCAGAGTTCGATTTCGTCAAGCAGGTCCTTAAGAGCTGCGCCACCCATGCCAACATTGATAAGCTCGCGAAGTTCATCTGGCAAGTTGCGGTAATCGGTTTCGCTAATAAGGCGCAGCTTTTCAAGGCTGTCAAGCTGAGCTCTTGAAGAGTCTCGAAGTCTTTGGTCAACTTCTTCAAGTTCTTTGGTCTGCAGCTTCGGCCAGTGCTTTGACATTGGCATCTTCAGCTTCGGCTTCTTTTTCGTAACGAAGTTTGATAGCTTCTTTGGCGGCTGTAAATTCAGCTTCTTTGTCGGCGAAGCATTTGGTCGCGCTTTTCGGTATCAACGTTCTTGATGATGTAGCTGGCAAAGTAAGCGATGCGCTCCAGGTTCTTAACAGTCATGCCAAGCAGTAAGCCAATAGCGCTTGGGGTACCGCGCAAGAACCAAATGTGAGCAACTGGAGCAGCCAGGCTAATGTGGCCCATGCGTTCACGGCGAACAATACTCTTGGTAACAAGCTCGCCGTTTTTATCGACGGCAGCTTCGCGGGAGCGAACACCCTTGTATTTAGCATCGTGCGGGTTAATGTCTTTAACTGGTCCAAAAATTCGCTCACAGAACAAACCATCACGTTCTGGTTTTTGGGTTCGGTAGTTAATAGTTTCTGGCTTGGTAACTTCGCCGTAACTCCAGTCCAGAATGTCCGTCAGGGCTAGCAACTGCCAGACGGACGGCGTCAAAATCGGCAATGTTGGTTCCGGAGTTGTATCGACGCATCATTATGCTACCTCCTTCATTTCTGTCTTCATCAGTTGAATCATCGTCATCACTGTGCAGCAATAGTTGCGTCACTGTCGATCGTCGTCGCTCATCAGTCTTCCATAACCATGAATTCGTCGACAGCTAGCGTCTTCGGTCACGTCTACGTCAGATACTGCATGGCTGCCGGAACATCAACTTCTGGCTGGTGAGCGGCTTCGTCTTTAATGTTGTCGGCCAAGTACTTCTTCGGCATCAACAACTTCGTCGGAGTCAACGAGGTCAACCTTAAGGCCAAGACCTTGCAGTTCCTTAACAAGCACGTTGAAGCTTTCTGGAACCTTTGGACCAACAATTTCAGTCTTCTTAATGATTGATTCGTAAGCCTTGGAGCGACCGTAAACGTCGTCAGACTTAATAGTCAGCATTTCCTGCAAGGTGTTGAGCGGCACCGTAAGCTTCGAGTGCCCAGACTTCCATTTCACCAAAGCGCTGACCACCGTTTTGGGCCTTACCACCGAGTGGCTGCTGGGTAACCATAGTGTATGGACCAGTTGAGCGGGCGTGGATCTTGTCGGCAACCATGTGGTTTAGCTTAATCATGTACATGCTACCAACAGTGGTGCGTTCCTTAAAGGCTTCACCAGTGCGGCCATCATATAGCTGCTGCTTGCCATCTTCTGGCAAGCCAGCTTCTTTAAGTAGTTCTTGGATTTTGTCGGCTGGCACACCGTTAAATGATGGGCTGGCAACTTTAATGCCAAGCGCGCGGGCAGCCATACCAAGGTGAGTTTCAAATAGCTGACCGATGTTCATACGCGATGGCACACCAAGTGGGTTCAAAACGATATCGACTGGAGTACCGTCTTCCATAAATGGCATGTCTTCGACTGGCAGAATTCGGGCAATAACACCCTTGTTACCGTGACGACCACCAAGTTTGTCACCAACCGCGATTTTGCGCATTTGGGCAACAAAGACCTGAATCTGCATAATCACGCCGGCTTTTAGTTCGTGGCCGTTTGCGCGGCTAGAAGACTTTAACGCCAACAACTTTACCGTGCTTGCCGTTGCTCATGCGCTGTGAGGTATCGCGGACTTCTTTGGCTTTTTCACCAAAGATAGCGCGCAGTAGGCGCTCTTCGCTAGATAAGTTCTTGCTCACCCTTAGGAGTAATCTTACCGACCAGGATGTCGCCAGGGTGTACTTCGGCACCAATGCGAACAATACCGTCTTCATCGAGGTGGCGCAGAGCTTCCTCGGATACGTTTGGAATATCGCGGGTAACAATTTCTGGTCCTAGCTTGGTCTCGCGGACTTCAGTCATGAAGTCAACAATGTGAATCGATGGTTAGTGTGTCGTCTTCAACTAGTTTGCGGCTGATGATGATGGCGTCTTCGAAGTTGTAGCCGCCCCATGGCATAAAGGCCACACGCAGGTCTTTACCAAGAGCTAGTTCGCCATCCTGCAATTGACATACCTTCAATAAGTACGTCGCCTTCTTTAACCTTGTCGCCAGTGTTCACGACAACTTTTTGGTTGATACTGAGTACCTTCGTTGCTGCGGACAAAGTGCTGAGGCTCGTAAGTAACAGTGTGCCTTCTTTGTATTTGACGATAACTTCGATCAGCCGTAGCTTTAGTAACTTCACCATCGCCTTCAGCCAAGATCATCTGGCCAGTGTTTCGGGCGGCTGCGCCTTCCAGGCCAGTACCAACAATTGGGACTTCTGGCTGGATAAGTGGCACTGCTTGGCGTTGCTGGTTACTACCCATCAGTGAGCGATACACGTAGTTCTTTTCGATAAATGGAATCAGACCGGCGCGATGAACCAATAATCTGGTTGCGGGCAGCGTCCATATGTGTTACATCATTGGCGTCAACTTCACCAGACTAGCGTTACGGGCACTAACGCGCTCTACGAAGTAGCCTTGCATCAACTCATACGGTCGCCGGCAATACGCACCGCTTCTTCGTGCATCAGATAAATTCGTTAGTCACCTAGCTTTACCGGCCAAGTGACTTGCATTTTACGTTGCAGCTTCTTGGCGGCGGCGTCGTAATTTGCGCCTTTACATACTTTGACCTTTTCGTCTTCTAGGTTACGCGCAATTGGCCACGCTCTTTAGCAGTACAGCATTATACCTTGCGGTAAGGAGTTTCAATAAAACCGTACTCATTAATACGGGCATAGCTGGCAAGGTTAAGCACCAAACCAATGTTGGCGCCTTCTGGGGTTTCAACTGCACAAATACGACCGTAGTGGGTAGCGTGGGCGTCACGGACTTCAAAGCCGGCACGTTCGCGTGATAGACCACCAGGACCCATCGAACTCAGACGGCGTTTGTGGGCCAGCTCTGACAAGTGGGTTAATCTGGTCCATAAACTGGGAGAGCTGCGAGCTAGCAAAGAATTCGCGAACAGCAGCAACAACTGGACGAGCATTGATTAGCTGAGCCGGGGTTACTGTCTCGATTTCGCTCATAGCTCATACGGTCTTTGGTGTTGCGCTCCATGCGCAGCAGACCGATGCGGAACTGGCGCTGTACAAGTTCACCAACCAATTTAACGCGGCGGTTAGCCAAGCTATCGATATCGTCAGCTGGTTCCTGCGTATTGTTCAGGCGAATAATTTCGGCAATAATAGCGACTAAGTCTTCGAGGCGCATTACGCGGTTTTCGATAGTGTTAGGAACATCAAGATTCAGGCGCTTGTTGATCTTGTAACGACCAACACGGCTAAAGTCAAAGCGCTTGAAGTTATAGAACATGTTCTCCAAGCAGACTGCTTGGCGTTGTCGACAGTAGCCAGATCACCTGGGCGCAAACGACGATAGACCTCAATTAGAGCGTCGTTTGGCCGCGGGTTGGGTCTTTTTCGAGAGTAGCATCGAGGTAGCTACGGCTTGCCGGTATCAACGTGCTTGAAAGTTTCCTTCATGTGCTGCTTCGCTCATGCCAAGGGCACGTAGCAGTGTAGTGACCGCAATTTTGCGCTTGCGGTCAATTTTTACGTATAGCGCGCCAGAGGCAGCAGTCTCAAACTCTAGCCATGCACCACGGCCAGGAATAACCTTGGCGCCATAGAGGTTAGTGGCACCATGCTGGTCGGCAGTAAAGAAAACACCAGCTGAACGAATCAGCTGGCTTACAACAACGCGCTCGGCGCCGTTAATAACAAAGGTACCGCGCTTGGTCATCCACGGGTAGTCACCCAGGTAAATTTCCTGTTCTTTTACTTCACCAGTAACTTTGTTGGTAAGCTACAACGGTAGCTTTGAGCGGAGCGTCATAAGCTAACATTGTTTTCGCGAGCTTCCGTCTCGGTCATCTTTGGATCTTCAAAGTGATAGTCTTTGAAGCTCAAAGATAGTTTGGTGCCGGTGTAGTCATCAATCGGACTAATTTCGGCAAGTAACTCGCCAAGACCTTCCTCTACAAACCACTGGAATGATTTGTTTTGGTGGTCGACAAGGTTGTCGAGCTGAATTGCGTCGTCTTGCTGGGTAAAGTACACACGCGCGCCATTAGTGACGTCAGTCTTGGTGCTTTTCGCCATATGCGTTTTGCAATTCCCCTTCTTATTGACCCCTGCCAGTTACGGTGAACGAGCAGAGACCCTTATACAAATTTATAAGGTTTTAGTATATGTTGAGATTTTTGCGCGCGAAGGTCTCTAAGAGGGAGTTTTTGGTGCGAAATTGTCAACAATTACAGCACAGCCCTGCTTACACTACTTCTTAGGGTAAGATTGTGGGACTTAGTAGGTAAAAAGTCAAGTAATTTGTTACTTAAAGTTCGACGAATTCAGCACTAGCCAGCTCGGGCATTCGCTCCTCGAGACGCACGGCCACGCCGGCAACAGCCAAGCCAGCTTCGGTCACGTAGCGTACCTGGGGCAATATGTCGCGACCAACCCGCAATCCTTCTGGGTCGATGCCTCTAGCAACCATACCCCATTCGTCTTCAAACCACTGGTTAACCTTGCTACCGGCATAGCCCTCCAGGGCCATGGGCTGATCTTGGGGCATCGGGCCAAACTTGATGGCCGCATACGCGATTGCCCGTCCGTATTGTCTATGCTGGTCGCGGCGGCGGACAGCGATGTCGTTAAAGTAACCAAACGGCGTGTCAGCTTCCACGCCCCGAGGCGTAACCTTCGCCAAACCAATAGCCGTGTGCTTGAACGATTCCCACAGCAGCCAGTACTGGCTGTCCTTGGTGTCCATGTGTGAGCACATTCGTCCATGTTGTCCACGGGTCCTACGGAGCGAATCCGGATTGAATACATGCTGGGTAATAGTGTCCTTGGGCAAGCAACCTTGCGGCACCTCGAACTGTCCAGCGTAGGCTGACTGCATAACTGCCGCGACAGCCTTGGCGGTCTGCATATTAACATCTTCGCGGCGCAAACGCTCAATCATCAACGGCCGCCCCTCTACCTGGAGCTTGGGGTATACTACGCCGACCCGTGCGGGCTTACGAGCCATTCCCGGATCAGCCCTTTGGCGGGCGAGTAATCACGGCGTCTACCAGGCCGTATTTCTTAGCTTCTTCGGCGGGCATCCAGTAATCGCGCTCCATATCGCTGGTAATTTTGTCGACAGTCTGGCCGCTGTTTTTGGCCATGATTTCGTTGAGTTTGCGCTTCAGGCGCAGGCCCTCCTTGAGGTCGATTTCCATATCGGTGACCTTACCACGAGTACCAGCAGATGGCTGATGAATCATGACAGATGCGTTAGGTAGCACGAAGCGTTTGCCCTTTGCACCAGAGCTCAACAGGAAGGCGGCAGCCGATGCCTGCATGCCAATGCCCACGGTTTGAATATCGTTGGTTACGTACTGCATAGTGTCGTAAATAGCCATCGCATCATACACGCTTCCGCCCGGGCTATTGATATAGAAGAAGATGTCCTTCTTGGCGTCTTCGGCCTGCAAAAAGAGCAACTGGGCCACAATCAAATTGGCTGACACTTCATTTACCTCGGTACCCAAAAAGATAATACGATCTTTGAGTAAGCGACTATATATATCATACGCTCGCTCGTAGCGGCCTTCGTTTTCGATAACGGTCGGCACAAGCATGTTACTGGTTGGATTCGTCATGGCGTTAGTTCCCTCACTAGGTTTACGCTATTTATAATAGACGTTCTAGCACTCGACAGTCAAGAGTGCCAGTTACTAGCGTGCAGATTGTACAGGTAGTTTGCAGGCTGCTGCCCATAGGCCGGCAACCCATTGGGAGCAATACTAAATGCCGGGTTCAGTACAAGCGCGGCCTCTTCTACGACGACCGGTTCTACGACCTCTGGTACATCCGCTTCTACTTCCTCAGGAGCTTCTTGTCTGATTTCTTCCATTATTTATTGCCTTTCTAGATTAGGAAACCAACTATACAACTTATTTGTATTGGATTCCAGTTATTTTTATCACATAAAAAGACCCCCTAGACGGAGGGAGTCTTTTCGGCGCGTCTTCTGGCGTTATTTAGCGGGCTTGGCAACCGCGTAGCCAACCAGTTTATCAACGGTCTTTTCACTGACCATACGACTTGCAATTTCACGACGTGCTTCGGGCTTTTCTAGCTCGGCTTGCATCTTTTCGTCAGAGTACTGGGCCTTGAGCATTTGCATGCGGATCTCCAGTTCCTCTGGGGTAACGCCAATCTTTTCTTGGTCGGCGATTTCACCAAGTACCAGGCCAGCCTTAACACGCAGTTCGGCGTCAGCGCGCAGGCCTGCAGCGTACTCTTCTTCGGTCTTGCCTTCGCCCTCTAGGAATTCCTTCCAGGTAGTGCCACGATACATAGCGTTTTGCTTGTGATCGTTAAGCAGGCGGTCCATTTGCTCAGCAATGAGCACTTCGGGGATAGCAACCTTGGAGCCTTCGGTGATCTTGGTAAGCAGCTCGTCGGTATATTCGCGGTCGGTCTGGTAGTCCTTTTCGCTCTGGAGTTGCTTCTTTACATCAGCCTTGAGCTCATCGACAGTCTTGAATGGGCCAACCTTAGCGGCAAACTCATCGTCAATCTTCGGCTCAACAAGTTCCTGTACCTTCTTGATAGTCACCGTAAACTCTACTTTGCGGTTCTGCAGGGTCTTTACGCCGTAGTCCTTAGGAAACGTCAGGGTAAAGGTTTTCTCGTCGCCAGTCTTCATGCCAACCAAGTTGGTTTCAAAGCCGGGGATAAAGGTGTTACTGCCAAGCTGCAATGGGTAGTCAGTGCCGTCGGCGCCCTGGATTGGATCTTTGGTCTTGGCGTCGGCGCCCTTAAAGTCGATAGTTACTTGGTCACCATCTTTGGCGGCACGGCCAACATCTTTGCGCTCAGCTTCGCGGGTCTTGAGCTGGTCAAGCACTTCGTTGACGTCTTTAGCGGTTACGGTAGCAACCTTTTTGGCAAGCTTAATCTTCTTGTAGTCAGCCAATTTGATCTCACCAACCACCTCAACTTCAATTTCGACCTCGAGGGTATCAAACGGTACGAACTTCTGGATCTTAACTTCTGGCTGTGCAACGGGGCGCAGGTTGTGTTCTTGCAACGCAGTTACATAGAGCAGGTTCATAGCCTGGTCCAAAAACTCTGTTTGCAGGGTAGCTGGGTTAACGTTCTTCTCAACCAGGCTCTGGGGTGCCTTGCCTTGGCGGAAGCCAGGCAATTTAACTTCGTGAGCGAGGTGGTCAAGAACTTGTTTCTTGACAGTTTGTAGCTGTTCGGAATCAGCTGTCAGTACGAGTTGTACCTTGGTGTCCGATAGATTCTTTTTAGTCACTTGCATAGTTTCGTACTGTAACAGATTAGGGGAAACTTTTCTACTCTTAAATTGTCGCATATGCTCTTGGCGGACTATCTGGTACACAGTATAATCACTCAGTTCCACTCTGCTTTTTGAAAGGACAACCTGTGCCAGCGCAACAGATGAAAGAAGGGCCCGAACCGAAACACAAGTGCAACTGGGTTTCGGCAAACAACCGGATCAGCCCGTTCCAGCCATACAAGACATGGGAACGTTGCACTGTCTGCCAGGACGTGCGCAACGAGCGAGACCACGCCGCGGACAGAACACCTCCCTCGCAGGGGAAGTAGGCACAGTAAGCACTTGTATTTGGTACCGTTGTTAACGGTGCGGGCTTTGTATTGCGGTTAATACGCTAAGGATGTCCGGGACACCCCCGTCGAGACCGAGCAGCCGCCTTTGCTTTGGCCCCAGCAAACCCCAACTTTTGTAGTAAAGAGTGGAACAAGGAGAACCATCGTTTGGCCACAAGCCGCTCACGAGCGTTCTCCGAGGCGCGGGGTAATGGTCTGCGCATACGCGCAGCTTAAACTTTCATTGCCATTACCCCGCCCTCACCTCACATCTGTCTATAAATCTTCGTCGCGATAGTCTTTGATGATGCTGCAAATACGGCTGGCGCTATGACGCTCTTCGACGCCTGTCAGCAAGTTGCGGATTTCGTACAGCTCTTCCTTGATTTCTTTTTCACCAATGAACATGGCATAGTTAATGCCCTTCTTCACGGCAGTCTTGATCTGTTTGTCGGGTTTACGGCCGGTTAGGTCAACAGCCACGTTGGCGCCCATTTCGCGCAGCTCGTCGATTACCTTTTGGGCTTTGTCATAGATGTCGCCGATAAGCACAACGTATACATCTACTTCGGGGCGCAGGTTTGGCATCAGGTCGTGGCCTTCCAAGAAGTTTTGCAGGGTTACGTCACCCCAGCCGAAGCCAGCAGTCGGCACAGGTTCAACGCCAAATAAGCCAACCAAACCATCGTAACGGCCACCGCCCATCATAGCCCGATTGTTGTCCGGGTGGTTATCGAACAGCTCAAAGACCATGCCGGTATAGTAGTCAAAACCACGCATGACAGTGATATCAAACTCTACATTGGAGACGCGAGCATCCTTGAGCATTTCAATAAGACGCTTGACCTCTTTGGCAGATTCGTGTTCACGAATTATTTCTGGCAAGTGATGAATTTGTTTGATCTTCAGCACGCCAATCAGCTTGTTGGCGGTTCCGGCATCGCGCTGGCTAGGGGTTAGGATAGCTTCGGCTTCGGCTTCAAACTCAGCCAATGGCATCTTATGCATCCGATCGATCAGTTTGCTGGCCATGTGGATCTGGACCTCAGTCAGCTTAAGGTATTCCTTCATAATGAAGTCCATCAGCTTACGACTGTTGAGCTTGATGGTGTACATGTCGTGCGTAGCACCGAAGCTCTTGAGGATTGCGTCGGCAGTCTGGATAAGTTCCATTTCGGCATAGGTGTCCTCAAGGCCAAAGATGTCTACGTTTAGCTGCCAGTGCTCGCGCAAACGTCCGCGCTGAGGGCGTTCATAGCGCCACAAGTTTGGAATGCTGTACCAACGCAGTGGATAGCCTAGCTCTTGACGCTTACCAGCTACCATGCGACTGACGGTTGGCGTCATTTCTGGGCGGATAGCTACACGGCGGCCACCACGGTCCTCAAAAGTATAGGTCTGTTCATTGACGATTTCCTCGCCAGTCTTGGCCAGATATAAGTCCAGCGGCTCTAGGATGGGGGCGTCATACTCTTCGTAACCAAAGCGTTCAACAACACGGCGGATGACACCGAACATGTACTTTTGTAATCGTTTGTCTTCGGGGTAAAAATCGCGCGCGCCTTTATATGGTTGGGTAGATAGTGCCATATGATTATTGTAAATCCTTCTCTTAGGGTGATTGTATCAGATTCTAACTAAAAACGCCGGGCGAACCGGCATTTTTACATATTCTTGGCAATAGCAAACTATCCGATTCGTCCCGGCTGGATATGTACCTGATGTGTCGTCTGCAAACGCATAGTACCCATATTATAGCATCTTTTCCACTTTCCAAGGCCCGGCCTTGGAAACTTGGGGGGCCTGGGGGATTGGGCAGAGGCACCGTTACTTTGGTTTTTGATTGAGCGTATGCAAAAACTCTTTGGTCCACCAAAAGATATTCTCACGTCGTACGTTTTTTCGAAGGGCGCGCCAGCGACGAATGCGTTCTAGGGCGGGCATTTTAAGCGCAAACAGCAAACCGTCGGAGATAGCGTCAATGTCGGTCGGGTTGACCAAAATAGCGTCCTTAAGCTGGAAAGCGGCGCCAATAGTCTCGCTAAGTACAATAGCCCCCCGCTCATCATCTCGGGCGGCAATGTACTCTTTGACGACCAGGTTCATGCCATCGATAATGGGCGTAACCAGCAAGACATCGGCGGTACGATACCAGGCGCTCAATTCTTCGAAGCCATGACTGCGGTAAGCGAATTCGATCGGCTTTGCGCCATAGCGTTTCTTGAAGCGTTTGTTGATTATATCAACCGTCTCATCGATTTCTTTTTTCAGCTTTTGATACTCTGCGACGGTTTCGCGCGACGGGGCTACTACCAATTTGTAGACCACCTTGCCGGGCCCATAGGCCTCCAACACTTTTTCTACCGCCCAAAGCTGCTCGATGATTCCCTTGGTATAGTCCAGACGGGATACAGAAAGAATAACCTTCTTACCGGTCACGGTCTTCTTGAGCTTGCGCAGGTACATACTTACTGTTGGCGCTTTGATAGCCGCCCGATATGCTCGGTAGTCAATGCCGATTGGAAACGGTTGGACTACCGCCCCCTCTTTCATCTCGATGCCAGTGGCGTGAAGGCAGTCCATAAAATTGTCGACATCACGTTGCGTTTGAAAGCCAAGCACATCCACCTGGGACAAGCTCGAAAGCATTTTGCGATAGTGCTTCCATTTGCGAAGTGTTTTCGCAGGTGGGAACGGAGTATGCAAAAAGAAACCCACACGGTTGGTGACACCCCGGTCGCGTAACATACGGGGTAGCAAGACTAAGTGATAATCGTGCACCCAGATCACATCTTTTGGCAGACAATTCTCTTGGATGGCATCCGCAAAGCGAGTGGTAACCGTCTGCATGGCGTCCCAATCAGCTTTACTGCTCAGCCGCGACGGCTTAATGCCATGCATCAGTGGCCACAGCGTACCGTTTGCAAAGCTGTCGTAATAACCTTTGAGCAATTGAGCCGAGATAGTTACGGGGATAAGCGTATCGGGGAATCTGAGCGTCTTGAGTTGTTGTTTGGTAAGCCTCTTTTTGGCACCGGTCCAGCCAATCCACAGCATTGGATAGAGATCCATGACTGACCCCAACGCAGTCGCCAGTCCGCCTAAGCTGCGGTTGAGTACCAGTTCGCCCTTCTCTTCGGTTATGTTTACTGGGAGACGGTTCGACGCAATGATGACTCTCGGTTTGCCCATATTCAGTCAATCCATAGTAACACACGTCACACATTCGTATTATGAGATTTCTGACATACAATAGGGGTGATGGAACATGCACTATTCGATACATACAAAGCGGCCAGCAAACGATTATTTCTGCTGGATTACGACGGCACGCTGTCCGACCTAAAGCCCACACCCCCCGAGGCTAGGCCCACGCCCAAGATACTCCAGATACTTCGGGGCCTAGCAGCGCAGCCAGGTAATACTGTAGTTATTATTAGCGGGCGCAAGCACGAGGAAATGGACAAGTGGTTTAGCGCACTACCCGTTTCGCTTGTTGCCGAGCACGGTCTACTAGTCAAGAGAGCAGGCCAATCTTGGCAGACCACCGTCACTATGGACACATCATGGAAAGACGAAGTCCGCAGTCTCATGGACAGCTACACCAGCAGACTACCCGGCACCATAACCGAAGAGAAGACTGCGGCCTTAGTATGGCATTCGCGCAATGCCAGCGACCATTCGCTCGTAGCGGCGGCCGTAACCGAGTTACTCGGACGGCTCAAGCCAATCTGTAAACAGCATAAACTGAAGCTTATGCTTGGCAAAGAGGTCATAGAAGTGCAGCAGCAAGGCTACGACAAGGGGACCGCTGCCGCATATTGGCTTACACAAGATAAGTGGGGCTTCGTTCTGGGTGCCGGTGACGACATCACCGACGAAGATTTGCTCGCGGCACTGCCCACCTTTGCCATCACAATTAAAGTCGGTGGTGGTAACAGCATCGCAAAACAGCGCATCGCCTCCCCATCAGCCATGATTGCACTACTGACGGCATTAACAGCATAGAAAGAACACGGCCATATGATACACGAACAAGCACCATTAGATAACATCGAATACCCACCCGAAGAGATGGTTCAACCGGCAAACCAGCCTATGGGCACACACCCTTTGCCGGCCGCCGAACTTGACCGCATTGCTTCGGTTATTCAAACCGGTCCATACAACGGCTATCCCGCCCCGGAAAACCGTCTCAAGCTGGGGGCTGTCGGGCTGGGACTAACAGGGTCAGCCCTCATTGTCCCTGATGGGCTGTGGTATGTAAGCAATCACGTCAATCGGACCGGCAAAACTCCGTCACTCCTCGATCCCGAAGTGCCAAGCACTGGCTTGGATAAGGTAGACCCCGCCCTATCTGAGCGCTGGAGCTCAAAGGGGCTCCTGCTAGACCAATACGGACGGCCTGTACACCCCGACTGGAATGCGCTGCTTGCGGACGACCGAATCGGCCTCCCAACAGGGCTGGGCTTTTTCTTCCGCTACGGTCCAAACGCAACTGTAGATTCCGCAGTCTACCGCACCAACCCAGGGGACAACCCCACAGAACTCTTACTTATACAACGGAAGATAGGCGAACTATGGGCGCTTCCTGGCGGGTTCACGGACCGCAGCGACAGCGACGCCGAAGCTGTTGCGCGCAGGGAAACCGCCGAGGAAGCACATCTGCTTGAAATTGGTGGCGTTAGTGAGGTTATTCTTAACAAACGGCCCGTTGGACTCAGAGATACCTTACATGCCTGGACGGAGAATACTGTAGTTCTTATCCATGGCGAGCAGGACTATCTTCACGATGTCCAACCCGTACCAGGTGACGATGCAATCGATGCTAATTGGTTTACACGAGAGCAGGCCCTGCAGCTCCCCATCTTTGATGCCCATTCGCAGTATATCGATCTGGCGTTCCGCCATCTAGACGCCAATAATACTATGGCTTCGTAATCCCTCTAGAATACCCGATGCAAATGCCGTCCGCGCAATATATAGATTATGCTGCGGTATGGATACCTGCGCCCATTTTAGGAGGTCTGGCTGTGCATTTGCAGGCAAAATAGCCAAATCCGCGGCCTGCAACAGATCGCAGTCGTTCATACTGTCGCCTGCAGCAATAATGTACGGGGCTGCCGCCTCTGGATTAGTAGTTTGCCACCGATGTCCTACACCCAACTCGCCAATAGTCCGTAAGAGCGCAGATCCTTTATTTACTCCCTCTGGCAAAACATCTAGGAATCTACCGCTTGAGAATATTATCTGCGCCCGTACCTCTTGTTCGCTTAAGGTATCCGCAAGCTCCGCCGCATATTCATCGTGCGCGTCATCGGATACACCCAGCACGTCAAAGCTCACTTTGTTGGGCGTTTGAGCGATGGGCGACTGTAGTTGTAGCTCGGGACGGCCCAGAAGTGCACCAAGCACTCGATCGCGCTCCCAGGTTGCCGTCGGCGGCCAGCCAGAGACATGCACAGGCTCGTTGTTGGAGCCGATCACATACGGTTCAGCACCAACAGCTGTAATCTTAAAGTCCATAATTGAAGCTGCAGTCGCAAGTGCCGGCCACGCTTCTTCGTATTCTACGTGAGACGCCAGGGTACGCCCTGTGGCGGAACCAAAATAGAGTGGTTGATCCGAACCCACACGTTCGGCCGTAATAGCTTCACAAAGCCCTACAAGCTCTGGGCTGCTCGCACCATCATAAGACAGAAGAGTGTTGTCTATGTCGCAGGCCAATACCCTGGCGCCAAGCTCACCGTTCATACGTCTGCCGCCCCATAAAGATGCCGGCGTGCAGCAGCAAGCCCATACTTCACAATAGTGAGTTCCGAGGCATCCATACCACCGGTCCTCACCAACTCTTCCATATCCCAAAGGCAAAACGTGCCCGCAACAGGTGGTGGCGTTTCGGTAGGTCGTACCCGGGGCTGCTCGGTTGTCATCCAGTAAAAGGGCGCGTAGGCAAGCTCAGGGTATTCGGAAGCTGGCGGGTTAGTTACTCTTCGGTACGCAAAGGGTACTGCAGTTTCAGCAACATATCCACCTTCTTCAAGCGATTCACGACATAGAGCTTCTACTACGTCTTCGCGCGGCCCGTTGGGGTCTTGGTCGTTGATTGGGTCAATGTGTCCACCGAGCACCTCCCACTTCCCGCGCCGACTGGTGTTGCTGGCATCGCGCGTGAGCACAACTTGCATATCGTGCTCACTGGTAGCCACTATCGCCACACCAGCTACCGTCGTGCACATATCAGGCGGTGGCGTCTTCTCCGATAAATATAATTCCCATTGAGTGTCTGAACCCCACATGCCGGAGTCTACCAGCACATTTTCTGCTGCAATATATTCTGTCATATGACTAGTATAGTACAGTTACCGAACAAAGTGAGCACATGCTTCTTGGGCCAGCTGACGCTTAAATTAAGTGGCTAGCACACAAGACGCTCAAGGGATACATCGATCATGTGATCAATACTCTTCTGCAAATTGGGGGTGAACTGCCTGGTAAGACGATTGGCAATAATGGTGCATACAGTCAGGTGGCTGTGACCTAGCATAGCGGCCATGCCATAGAGTGCCGAAGTTTCCATCTCGAAGTTCACAATCCGCTGGCCACCGTAGCGAAAGGCCGTCAAACGCTCGTTTAGGTCGGCAATAGCTGGCTTTGCACGCAGCGACCGTCCCTGAGGCCCAAAAAAGCCAACAGCCGTGGCGGTGATACCAAATGTGGCAGCCCCTTCAAATTTTTGGAGCAGTTCTTTGCTGCCCCCGACTACATACGGATATGGCATGTTCTCGGGCCAGTCCATCTGGTCGATAAACGCCTGGCTTAACCTATCGTCATTAACAGCATGGAAGTTATCGTAAAAATTCAGTAGGCCATCCATGCCAATAGCAGAGGAAGACGCCACCAGGCTGTCCACTGCAACATCTTCCTGTAACGCGCCACAGGTGCCAAGGCGCACAATATTAAGCGTACGATGCTCGCTGCGCGGCTCCCGCGCGGCTAAGTCGATATTTACCGCTGCATCTAGTTCGGTGGCGACGATATCGATACAGCCCACACCCATGCCGGTCGACATGACCGTAAGGCGTTTGCCGTTCAAGCGGCCAGTGTGCGTGATGAGCTCGCGGTGCTGTGTTTTGAAATCTATAGCATCGAACCGGGCGCTGATCTGTGCTACTCGGTCGGGATCACCGACTACAATTACATCGTCAGCGATGTCCTCTCCTGCTACGTTGAGGTGATAAACCTTGCCCTCTGGGTTAAGGATTAATTCGGTATCTTTGAATGCTGTCATGCGGATTAGTGTATCCGTAGGGGCCTGAAAAGTAAAAGACCCAGACAAAACAAGGAATGATATACTCTGGTAGCAAATAGTACGCCAAGCATAAAAAGTTATGACCAAACAAGATTTAGCAGACATAGCCGATGCATACTACGCCATATTGCAGAACAAAAGAGTACACCACCCGAAGTGTCTTGTACTCTTCAGCGGCGTTCCCGGGTCGGGCAAATCGACAATCGCATGCGCGATTGAGAAAGAACTGCGTGCAATCCGTCTTTCTAATGATGAGGTTCGGGACCGTATCCTGATGGCCGATCCAGTAGTCGGCATAGAGAATCGCGAGCACGCCAAACTCGTCATCGCAACTGAGCTATTTGAGCGCGTCGCCCGCGAGCCAAACGGCCTGGTTGTTGTCGATGCGTCATGTGACCGCGGCTACGATTATTACCGATCGTGGGGCAATAAACATGGCTATCGTATTATATTGCTGCGCATGGACACGCCTAGAAATACCGTCGAGCAAAGGCTACGAGCCCGCAACAACCAAGAGTCTCGCAATATAATCAGTTCTCCGGCAGCCCTAGATACCTGGTGGTCGCAGTGGAAGGCATTCGGCATAGAACACACACCGGATTTGACGATCACGCCTGATACGTCGACCGAAGAAGTTCTACAGACAGTCCGTGGGCTAAGTGGAAATCCCGGCTAGAAGAGTAATCCGAGTAAATGCCGGGCAGCGGGCGCAAGATCGCTACGAGACAGGGCTTCACTTTTTGTAAAAACCTCAAGCCCTTCACCTTCGTAGACTTCAAAATCAGCGCTAGGGACGACAACAGCATACACATGGGCATGCGCAGGACCGTTTATAGTGGGCATGTCTGCATCACCTACGAGCGTTAGGTCATCTTGTAATACTCGAAGGGAGGTTTCTTCGGTTAGCTCACGGAGCGCAGCTTCTAGCGGAGTCTCATCGTTTTCAATACTGCCGCCAAAAAGTCCGAGCAAATTCGGATCAGTTGGTGCGTTCCCGTCACGGCGTTGAAACACAAATTTATCAGTATTTTTTACCTTAGGGATGATGAGTGCGAATGCCATGTTGGTATCCTAGCATATCCTGCAATACTAAGTTGAATAATGAACGATACAACTACTACGAGACAATATTTTCACTTTTCCAAGGCCCGGCCTTGGACGGGGCGAGGCCTCCAACAGCGATGCTTCCTACAAATTTACCCCACGCCCCACGACTAAAGCAGAGCCTACCACCCTCTGGGTCGGTTGAATCACGCATGTCCACCCGCTCGTCCCCTAATGCAACTTCGACACAGTGGCTACTTTCGCACCCTGGCGCATTCGGTGGCAACATCGGATCAGAGCCAGCCTCTTCGCAATAACTTGATCTGACAAACGGAACACCCATTGACGAGTCAATTTCCATAGAACGCACCCTTCTTTTAAGACGAAGGCATAATATTCTTGATCTTTGTTATTACAAATGATGGAATAATATAACTAGCAGGGACAGCATAAATATTCCAGCAAGAATCGGAACTCAGTCATGGCATATACGAGCAAACAGATTGGCACACAGCTACGCGACCTTCGCAAAAAGCGAGGTCTTACTGGTGAGCAGACAGGGAGGGCGGCGGGGATCAGCCAGTCAAAGCTCTCCAAAATAGAAACTGGCGCATACAGGCGCTACGATTCAGAAGAAATAGAGCGGCTGCTGAATATTCTTGATGCACCACGGTCTATTTCACAACGAATAATGAGTTCTGTCATATCCGGCAAGTTTGGTAACACCATCGCCTATCGGCCAACATACGATCTCGAAGCGCTGACAATTACCCGGCAAGCAAAAGAAGTACGGCTTTACGCCAGCTACGGCGTCCCGAGCGTACTCCAAACTGTTCCTTATCGCCAAGCACTCCTAGCACAGAACGGCTTTTCAGAAAAAGAGATTACCAATAACCTCAAGCTAGTCATGGCGCGACAGGACCTATTGTGGGACAAGCAGGACACTGTCTATCATGCAATTATGCCGCAAGCAGCGTTGTATACCTCCTTCACCACACCCGACACACATCGCGCACAACTCGACAGGCTAGAACGCATGATGGACGTCCGAAATATACGGATCGGCATCATCCCAGTGCAGGCTGGCACTGTACCAATCGCGCATACATCATTTGCCATATACGATCAGCGGCTTGCAGTAAACGTCCTGCTCCAGCAAGAGGCGATTACGCAAAAACAATCAGAGGTAGCGCTCTTTACAGACATTTTTGACAAACTAGATGCGCTAGCCTGGTACAAAGACGAGGCCGCGCAGCTCATTCGAGACGCCGTTGCCTCTTTTTGACTTCGATGTGTTCAGGGTTCAGCCCGCACAAGAAGCTCTACACGCTCGCACCTTGTTCGCTAGAGTTCTGTCAAAAGAAAAGAGCCCAAACATTGCTGGGCTCTTTTCTTTTGGTGGGGATGAAAGGACTTGAACCTTCACGCCTTGCGGCACATGCTCCTAAGGCATGCGTGTCTACCAATTCCACCACATCCCCGTGGAATGATGCTTATTTTAGCGTATTTACGCCGTTCTGTCATCAACAAGTTGTATGCATCTAAGGAAGTTACTGTTCTTCCGGTCGGTAGAAGATAAGGCTGGCGTCGCCGTATTGACGATATTCCAGCTGGCGTAAACACTCTATTTCGGGTGGGTCTTGGTCGCCGGGCCACGATAACACAAATAGGCCGTCTTCTTCTACGCGGTTCGCCAGCCGGGCAAGCAAGCTGCGCTGCAAGTTGTCGTAGGGCGGATCGCATAGGACAAGATCAAACGTGGCATGGGGATTGGTTTCGAGCCACGCGCCAGACGAGGCTTTAACCAACCTGATCTGCCGGTCCAGGCCCAGCTTGTCAATATTACCCGCGATTACCCTCTGCGCTTCGCGGTCACTATCAATGGCTAACGCCGAATGCGCGCCACGGCTGATAGCTTCAAAACTGAGCGCGCCAGAACCGGCAAAAGCATCTAGTACAGTAAGATCGGTAATATCGCCAAGTACGTTAAACAAGGCACCCCGAACCTTATCGGCCATAGGGTGGGTTTTAAAACTACCTGGTGAATCGAAATTGCGGCCACCAAGCCGCCCAGCGATTATTCTCATGACTTCGGCTTTTTGATAATCCCTGCATCAATAGCGGCAGCATACCATGCCAGCGTAACCATCTTAACGATAGCTGGCGCCAAGTGATTACGAACCTGGCGAGCCAGACGTGGCGTCCAGCCATAGTTGGTGTAGCGGCCGTACATATCCAGGCCATAGATGCCCTTGGCGGTGCGACGGAATAGCTCAAGTACACCATATTTGTGCAGATCGCTAATATCTTCGTCACTAATCGGCACTTGCTTGAGAGAAAACGGGGCGATAAGAGCAGCCACACCAAACTCAAAAAACCCGTGCGTTGCCAACAAACCGCGTGGCCCCCACATTTTCCAGTTGTTCTTTACCTGCTGGCGACGGGTATCTCCGGGCAAAATAATCTTTTGTTTGACGGTGGTACGAGTTTCGATACCTTCCCCGCCACGCAATTCGGTAAGTGTTTCTTCGTACGGAAAGTGGTGAGCTGGCGTAAGGCCGTCAACGATCGCGTGAGCCAGCCAGGCAGCCTCAAACGACGCACGAACGTCGTCTTGCGCTGCCAGCGCCTTAACAAGCTGATCGTAATGCTGGCCGATCAGGTCGATAAGCTGCGTATCGGCAGCATCAAATGGCGCAAGGTAGTGCCAAGGTTCATCTTTGGCAGGACTTTTCCGTTTGATGGCATCCGGCCCATTGACGCCTTCAAAATGCAGGATCGCCCGGCTAGCTGGAAAGGTCTTGTCCTTGCTACCCAAGAGCGTGCGCAAACTGCCTCGCGCCAAACGGTCGAGCTTCTGGTGGGCGCCAAGCACCCGGCCAGAAATCGGTGTTAAAGTTGTTCCAGAATACATAGGAATTAGCTACTAGCAGAGACAATCAATTCAAATTAGTTACTGCTCGCAGGCGAGTAACGTGTTGATGTGTCACTGGGTATTGTAACAGATCTTCTCCCTTGTCGATATAAGCTTGAGCAGCATTGCGAGCAGCGGCGATCAGCTTGACATCTGTTAGTTTGGCTACACGCAAGTCGAGCTGGCCGTGTTGCATCGTCCCGTAAATTGCGCCCGGACCACGCAGTTCAAGATCAAGTTCAGCCAGCTTAAAGCCGTCGTTAGAACGCTCTAGGGCTTTGAGTCGCTGGGGGGGCGCCGAGGAGTCACTCATCATCAGATAGCAGAAACCGTTATGACCGCCGCGTCCAACGCGGCCCCGCAGCTGGTGGATCTGAGCCAGACCAAAGCGATCGGCTGCTTCGATAAGCATAATACTGGCATTGGGTACATCCACGCCTACCTCGATCACCGTCGTAGACACCAGAATGTCCAGCTCATGGGCCGAGAATTGTTCCATAATCGCCTGCTTGTCGGCGGGCTTCATCTTGCCGTGCAATAAACCGACACGGCGCTGCTTAAAGTCATGCTTGGATAGCTGCTCATACACCTGCTCGACCGATACCGCCTTGCTGGATGATGATTCAGTGATTAGCGGACAGACCACGAACATTTGTCTGCCCTGGTCTAGCTCGGTCTCAATTTTGGCGTTCAACTGGGCACGCGAGTTTGGCGAGCATATCTCGGTAACGACCGGCTTGCGGCCGGGTGGTTTGCCGTCGATGACCGAGACGTCAAGTTCACCGTACAGCGTGAGCGCCAGGCTACGCGGAATCGGTGTTGCCGTCAGGCTCAGCAAATGCGGCATATGGCCAGCCTTGGCCATTAACTTCTTACGCTGTTCCACGCCAAAACGGTGCTGCTCGTCAATAACCACCAGTCCCAGCTTGTGCATATCGACTTTTTCCTGAATGATGGCATGCGTACCAATAATGAACTGCGCCTGACCACTCGCAATATGTTTGTAGGCCAGCTCTTTCTGTTTGGTATTCATGCCACCGACTAACAGGGCGACTTTGTCGCTGTGGCCCATTGGCTCGAGCAGCTTGTAAACTGTCTCGGCATGCTGACGAGCTAGTAATTCAGTTGGCGCCATCAGGGCGACCTGATAGCCCTCGGCAATCACCATCAAAGCCGCCATGGTAGCCACGACCGTCTTACCCGATCCAACATCGCCCTCGACTAAACGGTTCATTGGTTGGGTTTTCTGAATATCCTGGTAGATATGCCAAACGACCTTGCGCTGCGGGTCAGTCAGCTGGAACGGCAGGCTGCCAACAAACTTTTTGGCGAGCACTTCTTCAAACGGAATCGCCAGCGAGGTATCCTGCATCAGCTCATATTTGTTGAGCAAGCTGGCCAGGCTGAGCTCAAAGACTTCTTCGAAGCCCAACCGTAAGCGTGCGTGCTCCAGCATTTCGTTATTCTCGGGAAAGTGCATAGCCTCTAGTGCCTCGCCCAGACTCATGAGCCCCTCCTGTTCGGTGAGCCAGTTTGGCAAAGTTTCGGGCACACTCCGCATCAGCGGCACAGCTTCGCGCATATACTTGCGAAGCTGGTTGCTCGTAATACCCTTACTCTCGCGGTAAATCGGCACAATGCGAGCGGTGTTGACCGGAAAGCCGCTCACCAGTTCCATAGTCGGGTTCATGATGGCAAACCGGGTACGACTGAGTTCGTAGTTGCCCGAGATGAAGTAGGTCTGCCCATGCTTAATGGATGCTTCGCGGTAGGGCTGGTTAAACCAGACCAAACGGACGCTGTCGGTCCGATCACCGGCTACGGCTTCAGTAATATGCATACCTCGACGTACATATCGGCCCTTAACCTGGTCAATATTAGCTTGGATGGTAACGGCACCAGGGACAATGTCACGGACTTTTGTAACCTTGGAATAGTCGTTGTATTTGCGTGGGTAGTTGTCAATAAGATCGCCAACCGTATGAATACCGAGCCCGGCAAGCTTCTGGGCGACAGCATCACCCACCCCCTTGATAACGGTCACCGGACTATCCCATGTCATACCGGGTATTATTACCCTTTTTTGACGAGGAAGAAAATGCTTGGGCCAAAGTAGCTACCGGCGAGCGTTGGCTGTAATACACCTTCGATCGCCAGCATAACGCGGCGCGGCATAATCTTCTTAAGCGTAGTACTGCGCAGGTTAGACACCGACAGAATACGGTCGACCTTTAGGCCGGCGTGAGCTAACTGTTTAATAACCGTTTCCGGATTGTGGTTTACGAATGGGATTTCGTCTTTATTCTTGTGTGATGCCGAACGTATATCAACCGGATCAGTAGGCAACTTCTTGCCTTTAAGCAGGTGTTTGAGACGGTTGCGGGCGTGGGCGTAATTGGCAACTTCGATAATGGCATAGCCGTCGTCGCTCAGCACTCGGGAAATCTCCGAGAACTCGGCGCTTGGATCGGGCAAGTGGTGTATAACGCGGATCATGGTCAGCAGCTCCATGCTGCCGTCCTTGAGTTTAAGGTCATCGGCCTGCATTAGTTTGCGGTCAACTTCGGGGTGATCCTTCAAAAAATCCTTAGCAATGTCCAGCTGCTGCTGGCTCGGCTCGGCCAGGGTTACTTTATCAGCGTATTTCTCAAGAAAAACACACAAACGGCCATACCCACCACCGACATCGACAGCAGTCTTGAAGTGCTTGCCGTCAAGTAAGCGGCGGAGCGCCATCTCTTCGGCGGCGTGTTCGTACTGGCGACCGTCCCAATAACGGAGGTAGTTATGGCTTGGGTCGTTGTACTGATCGGCCTTCTTTTTAGGTTTTTTATCTGATGGTTTGACAGGTTCTTGCTTCATATCACTACGCAGTATACCACTAGGCCAGTTCGACGAGCGCCGAATCTCTAAATGCCTTACCTTTGCGCAAAAGAATACGACCAATTTGAAAGTCAGACTCCTCTAGTTGCTCTTTGTGCACTTTTTGGCCGTTGATGGCAATAGCATTGCCCTGCACTAAACGGCGAGCCTCACTCTTGGAGCCCGCCAGGCCTGTCTCAACCAACAGCTCGAGCAAATCTGCGCCAGGCTTCGAATTGACGCTGGCAATCTCTTGGCGCATGGCATCTAAAGCGGTCTCGTCAGCGTCCGAGATAGGTTTCTTGCCCGTCAAGAACTCTGTTACTGCCTCCGCGGTCCGCATTTCTTCTTCACCGTGGACTAGTTTGGTCACCTCTTGCGCTAAGCGGGTCTGGGCATGGCGCTCTTTGGGGTTCTCGTGATGCCGAGCCATAATGGCGTCAACCTCGTCTTTGCTTAGTAGTGTGTAAATTTTGGAGTAGTCTTCTACGCCCTCATCGTCACAGTTGATCCAAAACTGGTAGAACTGCGTCGGGGTGGTCAGGGTAGAGTCAAGCCAGACAGCCCCGTCCTCGGTCTTGCCGAACTTTTTGCCGGTGGCTCGGTTGATGACCAATGGCGTTGACCACACATGCGCTTCGTTGCCTGTTATGCGGCGAATAAGGTCCACGCCTGCGATACTATTGCCCCATTGGTCAGAACCACACAC
Source organism: uncultured bacterium (assembly GCA_963815935.1). GTDB lineage: Bacteria > Patescibacteriota > Saccharimonadia > Saccharimonadales > UBA4665 > JARIHD01. The sequence goes on along the minus strand of CAWFIL010000006.1, from coordinate 6,932 downwards.
CTGCAGGGTTACTTGTTTAGCTCTATTGAGATGCAAGAAGTCATAACCCTGAATGAGCACGTAGCTAAACTCTGCGTAGCTGATACCCGCCCCATCCTCGCCCAGACGACTTTGTACAAATTCGCGTTGGAGCATCTGGCGCATTGGCACATGCTTGCCCACTTCACGCAAGAACTGCAAGTAGCCCATATCCTTAAACCAATCATAATTGTCGACTATGTCGAAGGGCTTACCAGAAAACACACGTTTATATTGGCCGACAATACCCAGCTTATTGGCGGCAACCTCTTCGGGAGTCTTAAGGCTACGCTCTTCGGCTTTGCCGTCGGGATCGCCAATAAGACCAGTGGCACCACCAACCAACAGCACAGCCTTGTGACCGTGGTCAATGAAGTGGCGAACCATCATAGCAGCCGCCAGGTTCCCGATAGTCATAGACGATGCGCTGGGGTCTACCCCCCAGTAAAATGTAATTGGGGCACCGTCAAGTACCGAAATATCTTTAAACGTAGTCTGGTTAACGAACCCGCGCCATTGTAACTCTTCGGAGAGCGTCATTGAATCTTTCATGATATGTAACAGTATACCCAATCTTAAGGTATGCTGCACGTCTTATGATTCATTTGCATGTCCAACTAGTCCGTTTGCTATAATGGGTTGCAGTAACTATAGACAACGGAGAGTATACATAAACGGATGTCTGACACCAACAAACCTCAGGGACGCCGCCGCCCTGGTAAAAACGCGTTCACCACAAAGAGCGGCAACACTATTAAGCTCAACCGCAGCTTTGGTGAGAAGGTACGCGCCAAACGCGAAGCCAAGGCCCGTAAGCGCGCTGCATACCTAAGCACACTACCAAAGAATAAGTTTAAGCGCATCCTGTACCGCCTACATCCTAAGCGCCAACTTAAGTACTGGTTTAGCCGCGAAGGCGGCATTATGGCCCTCAAGATTATAGGCGTAGGCATCGTTGTTTGCTTCCTTCTAATGGTGGGCGTATTTGCCTACTTCCGTAAAGACCTGCCAAACATTAAGGATATCTCTGGGGACCAACTCGGCGGGAGCATTACTTACTACGACCGCACCGGTCAGACCGTACTATGGCAGGACTACGACGCCGTTAAGCGCGTTCCCGTTAGTGGTGACAACATCTCTAAGTATATGAAACAAGCCACCGTAGCTATTGAGGACAAGAACTTCTATAAGCACGGTGCTTTCGATGTACAAGGTATCGTGCGGGCTGGCCTGCGTGATGTTACCAAGAGTGGGCCTGTAGAAGGTGGCTCAACCATTACCCAGCAGCTTGTAAAGCTAAACCAAAACTGGACCAAAGACCAGACAATCGCCCGCAAGTTTAAAGAGCTGATTTTGGCGGTCGAGCTGGAGCGCGAATATACCAAAGACGACATCCTAAACGGATACCTCAACGTAGCACCCTATGGCAATATTCAGTACGGCGTAGAGAGCGCCTCGCGTGATTACTTTGGCAAGAGCGCCAAAGATTTAACACTCGCCGAGTCTGCAATGTTAGCAGCAATTCCACAGGCTCCGTCGTATTACTCTCCGTACGGCCCAATCTACGACTCTGGCGCACTTATTGGCCGTCAGCATTATATTTTGGATCAAATGGTCAAGCAAAAGATGGTCACCAAAGCCCAAGCCGATGAGGCCAAGAATGTAGACATCCTGGCCGAGATTCACCCATCCCAGCCTAAATACGAAGGCATCAAGGCCCCCTACTTCGTACTGGCCGCCAAGCAAGAACTAGAAGAAAAGTATGGTAGCAAAACCGTCCAACGTGGCGGCTGGAAGGTGACCACAACGCTCGACATGCGTCTACAGGATCTTGCCGAACAACAAGTATCCAAGGGTATATCTCAGGTCAAGAAGCAAGGTGGTGACGTAGCGGCCTTTGCTGCAATCGACGTCAAGACCGCCCAGATGGTGGCGCTGGTTGGTGGCCCAGATTTCACCAACCCAACCTACGGGCAAGTCAATTACGCCAAGCAATGGCTGCCACCGGGATCAAGCTTTAAGCCATACGATTACGTCTCGCTCATCAACGAGAAGGACAACGTCGGTGCCGGCTCGGTATTATACGATATCCAAGCTCCGTTACCTGGATACCCATGCACCAATAAGGCAAAACCACTAGATGGCGGCAATTGTCTGACCGACTACGACTTCCACTGGCCAGGTCCACTAACTATACGTTATGCCCTTGGCGGCTCGCGTAACGTGCCGGCAGTCAAATCCATGCTAACAGTAGGCGTAAACAAGGTGATCTCAATTGCCGAGTCCATGGGCCTCAAGAGCGGCTATAAGTGCTTCAAAGACGAACAACTAACCGTCGAGGGCCAATGTTACGGCTCGGCGGCTATCGGCGATGGTGCCTATCTACACCTGGACGAGCATGTAAACGGCTACGCTACATTGTCGCGCTTAGGGGCATACATCCCCGAAACATACATCCTCAAGATTACCGACGCTCGAGGCAAGACCATCGACGAATGGAAACAGCCCCAAGCGCAGCAAGTAATTAAGCCGGATGCCGCCTACATCATCGACAACATCCTCAGTGACCCGAACGCCAGCTATCTAAAGCCTAGCCGTAAGTTCCACAACTATAAGGGTTGGCACTTCGCCATCAAGACCGGCACCACCAACGACGCCAAAGATGGCCTTATGATGAGCTTTTCTACGCAGTACGCTGCAGGTGTATGGGTTGGCTATCACAATCGCAACATAGCCATGACCGGTGCCATGGAAAACATGACCCAGCCGATTATCCAGGGATGGATGGATGGCGCACACGACCCGCTTAAGCCCGTTGACTGGATTAAGCCATCAGACGTTCAGACACTTCCTGCGTACGTTATCCGCAATCACTTCTCGTCGCAGTTCGAAGTCTTGCCAAGCCCTGACAACGATCTGTACCCATCTTGGTACAAGCCGCAAACCAAGGGCGGCGGCGCCAAGACCATCGACAAAGTTTCGGGCAAAATCGCCACCTCCTGCACGCCCGACCTCGCAAAACAAGATCAGAACAACGCCAACGACAACGCCTTTTCGGTAGACATATTTGTTGGTAATAGCTCGACGGCGACGGCCAACGATGACGTACACAACTGTGATGACGCCAAGCCGCAAGTTACCCTGACAGCACCAGCCAACTGCAACGGCAGCTGTACAATTACTGCGGCCATCACACAAGGGACACACCCCATTACGAGCGATCAGTTCCCAGGCACGGCTGATCTATACATCAATGGCCAGAAGGTACAATCTCAAGCCGTCACCACCTCGCCGGCAAACGTCTACTTCACCTACACGCCGACGGCCGACGGAGCGGCAACCGTGCAAGTTGTAGTGACCGACAGCGTACTCTACACTGGTTCTGACAGCGCTACAATGGCTAGTACTGTCGCTGCGACCAATACCGGGACAAATAACGGTACCGGTACACCGACCGGCAACGGGCACTGAAGGCTCCCCTTAGTCCATTAGCCTAGTCCCAACAAATAACCCCTCATATGTTGAGGGGTTATTTTATTAGGCACCAAATCACTAGCCATTAACTTGTGGGTGACGACCCGTATCTCGCGGCTGGCGCTTCACCATACGCTGCAAACGACCATGAAGGCGATTGTGCTGTGTCGATTGCTTGGGTTGCCGTTCTCGTTCTGCACGCACTTGAGCCTGCTGTGACTTTTGTGGCTCATCGTGTCGCAGTTCAGAATCGTTTGTACTTTGGTTGCCATGCACCTGCCCAAAGACCATCTTACCTGCAACCGTCTGATGCATACGAGTTACTGTGACGGGCATAGCCCTGCCAACATATCGCGCACCACCATCGACGACGATCATAGTGCCATCATCTAGGTAGCCGACGCCTTGGTCACGGTTGCTGCCTTTTTGAATAATCTTGATCTTTAGCGTTTCGCCAGGCAGCGCTATCGGACGCAAGTGCTGGGCAAGTTCGTTCACGTTAAGCACTCTTACGCCTTCGACCGCCGCTACTTTACCGAGATTGTAGTCGGTAGTATACAGTTGAGCCTTGAGCTTCTTGGCCAGTAGTACAAGCTTATCATCGATGGCCGAAGTGCCCTCAAATACCGTACGGTCAATGGTCACCTTTACCGGTGCCGTATCTTGCAACTGATTGGCAATGTCCAGGCCAAAACGAGCGCGTTCCCGCTTGTGGGAATCATTGCCATCGGCCAACATCTGTAATTCGTTCAGGATGAACTGCGGAATAATCAGTTCATCTGCCGCAAAGCCGCTTGTTACAATAGGAACGATTCGGCCATCGATAAGCGCACAGCTATCGAGTATAATTTTGCGTTGCCTTCCGAATACTCGGGCAATTTGATCGCTGTTCTTGGTGACGATAAACCATGTCACAAAAATTAACAGCACTGTTTGAAAAAGTTCAATCATAGAGTATAGGTACCTAGTCCTTTTCTAGGAATTGGTTGAGAGCACTGCGTACATCGCTTACGCCTTGCAGGAATGTTATCTTTTTGCCAGACTTTTGCACTGGACCGATAGCAGCCTCAAAGCCAAGCTTTTTGGCCTCGGCAACTCGTTTCTCGATATACGGCACATGCCTGACTTCGCCGCTTAAGCCAACTTCACCAAAGACTACGGCGTTAGACTTTAGCTGCAGCCCCTTGGCGGCAGAACCAATTGCCATGCAGACAGCCAAGTCGGCTGCGGGCTCGGTAATCTTCATACCGCCAACAATGTTTATATAAATATCTTGGTCGGCCAGCGACAGCTTGGTGCGTCGCTCTAGCATGGCCACTAATAAGTTCACGCGGTTAAGGTCGATACCACTTGCCGCACGTTTAGGATACCCGTAACTGGTCTTATTCACAAGTGCCTGCACTTCAACCAACAGAGGACGAGTACCCTCCATAGTAGCCAGCACAACCGAACCATCGCTCACTTGGCGCTCTGCCAGTAATGCCGCAGACGGATTTTCGACCGTCCTTAGGCCCTCTTCGACCATCTCGAAGATGCCAGCTTCGGTTGTCGGACCAAAGCGATTTTTGGTAGCCCGCAAGACTTTAAAGCCACCGTAGCGATCACCTTCCAGCTGTAGCACAACATCCACAACGTGTTCGAGCACTTTTGGCCCGGCAATTGAACCCTCTTTGGTAACATGTCCCACCAATACTACTGCGGTGTTGCTTTGTTTGGCAGCGTTGAGGATCAGATGGGTGCTATTTGTAATTTGCGATACGCTCCCCGCTGCCGATGCCACGCTCTGCACGGCAATAGTCTGGATGGAGTCAACAATTACCAGCTCGTGCTTGCCGCTCATAACCGTTGCGGCAATATCATCAGCACTTGTGCTAGTGGCCAGCTGCAGAGCCGATCCAGCTGGTACGCCGAGCCGTTCGGCACGCATACCAACCTGGTGTCCGGATTCTTCGCCGCTTACGTACAATACTTTGTGCTTCTTTGCGATACTACTGGCTAGCTGCAGCAAAAGCGTGCTTTTGCCAATGCCTGGCTGCCCGGCAATGAGGTTGACACTACCGATCACAATGCCACCACCAAGTACGACATCAACTTCCTTCATGCCCGTTAACAGACGCTGCTGGTCCTTATGGGCCGAGCTGCCTACGGATGTTGGTGTTAACGCGCGTCCATTACTACCCCCACCACCAGAGATGTTATTGTCGATAACGGCCTCTTCCTGCAGTGTATTCCAGGCACCGCACTGCGGACACTTACCTGCCCAGCTCTGCGTAACACTGCCACATTCAGTGCACGCGTAACGGATTCCTTTTTTTGCCACTCTCGGGCCTCCTATTTTTCGGTTTGGGTAAGACGACTGTCGATAGCCTCTTGTAGCTGCTGTTCCTGTACGGCGATGTCATTGCGCTGGGCAACTACGACGTTATATTGTGAGATGAGCCTACGAGTACTAGCTAGTTCTTTATTGTACACATCTACCATGGCATTGTATTGCTGTACGTCCACCTGGTACTGCGTTTGGTTCTGTCCGGCCGCATCTTGATTAATCTGCTTCTCTTCTACCTTCAGATCGGCTAGCCTACTGTCTAGGCTGCTCTTATTGCTATTAATCTGGTCCTTCAGGGTTGCCAACTGCGTGTCATACACCTTAACCTGCTCTTTGCGGCGCGTAAACTCTGCCTGGTACGAATCACTGTAGTCTACGATCTTCGCACGGTCACTAAAGTACTGCTTGTAGTATGTCTCAAGTTCCGGCGTAAGCGTACGAACTTCGGTGGCAAAAATCGAGTGCATCTCGTTAGTAACGTCGGCTCCTTGCTTCCGATAGTTATCTAATTTGGTTTTGATATCGGCACTCTGCAAATCTTTTTTGTAAAAGTCGTTTAGTAGCGTATCGATGTGCTTACGGTCTTTGGCACTCAAACGGTCATATGCCTGATGCAACATTTCGTGGGCTGCCGTGACCTGCCGCACGCCATCAAGCCGGGCATCCGTCACCGCATATAGGTATATGCCCTGGCGGTTGCCGTGATAGCAGCCCAAAACCGCCGTTTCTTCACTCCTGTCGGAGCAGTGTTCATTAAACAACTGCTTGTCCTCTAGCATTGGACGATTGATGTAAAAAAAATGTTCGGCTTCGGGCGTCATTGTTGTATCGGTCGCCAAGGCGGCAATGGCGGCTGGCGGAGTGTAGCCGCGCAGCTTCCACCAGTCGGCAATATTCTGGCGCTCTACCCAAACAGTGGCGTTACCGACAACAAGAATGACCAGCAAAACATACGGCCAAAACCTTCGAAACCATTTCATAATATACAGTGTATATTATTTTGCTTATGCACACTATGCCTAGTATCGAACGATCTACTACTCGGTCGAGGTACTGTAAACCAGCTCGCCATTCTTGGCTGCCACCTGAATGATGTCACCCTTTTGGTACTTGT
>CAWFIL010000005.1:0-7217 GCA_963815935.1 uncultured bacterium | reverse complement strand
GATATCCTTTTTAATAACTTCCAGCTCCTCGGCTTTGGTTGATTTGTTGCTCATGACCGAAATTATCGATGAATTAGAACCTTTACGCTGCGGGCAATTTCCTTAAGCGCCCAAACAATGAATACGATGGCTAAGGCGTATTGCCACAGGCTACCGGAGTTTATCGCCAAACTAGCAAAGCCGTAAGCAATCAGCATGAATACCAGCGCCAGGCCAAAAGTAAACCAACCGTTGCTCATTAGGGTCTTCTCCCAATTCGACTTAGTTCGTTTTACCATCTTTACCTGAGCCCTTGTTGTTTAGTTCTCTTTTGGCGGCTTTCATTGCTAGCTGCAGGCGGCCGCGGTCGTCAATGGCTACTAATTTAACAGTTACTTTATCGCCTTCTTTAACTACATCGCTGGGTTTTTCCACTCGCTCTTCTCTCATTTCGCTAACGTGCACCAGGCCGTCTTTGCCGGGCATAATTTCTACAAAAGCGCCAAAGTCCATCACGCTTACTACCGGCACATCTTCGTAGATCTTGCCAACTTCCGGCTCGGCGGTCAGGTTGCGGACCCACTGAATCGCGGCATCAATGCTGGTTTTATCGGGGCTGGAAATCATCACTGTGCCGTCGTCTTTAATATCAATTTCGGCGCCGGTTTCGGCAATAATCTTATTGATAGTTTCACCGCCCTTGCCAATAACTTCGCGGATTTTCTCGGGGTTAATCTTGATGGCTTCGACGCGTGGTGCGTACGGGCTCATTTCTTTGCGCGGTTCGGCAATGGTAGTCAGCATGTGCTCCAAAATCTCGGCCCGGCCGGCTTTGCCCTGTTCCAGGGCCTGCTTAAGAACTTCAACTGGCAAACCGTGAACTTTCATGTCCATCTGCAGGGCGGTAATGCCCTTGGCGGTACCGGCAACCTTAAAGTCCATGTCGCCGGCAAAATCTTCGGCATCGGCAATATCGCTTAAAATGTAGGGCTTGTCGCCATCCATCATTAGGCCCATGGCAATACCGCTAACCGGTGCTTTTAGTGGCACGCCGGCGTCCATTAGCGCCAGAGCAGCTAGAGCAAGTTGCGGCCATGCTGGTACTGCCGTTTTGGCTCATAATTTCGGTAACCGAACGGATGGTGTACGGAAAATCGGCTTCGGCTGGCAAAACAGCGCTTAAAGCCCGTTCTGCCAAGTAGCCGTGGCCAATTTCGCGTCGGCCGGGCGAACCCAGGCGGCGGACTTCGCCAACGGTGTAACCCGGGGCATTGTAGTGGTGCATGTAGCGGCGTTCGCCCTCGCTCTCCATGGTATCTACCATCTGGGCGTAACTAAGTGGTGCCAATGTAACGATATTCAAGGCCTGGGTCATGCCGCGGGTAAACAGGCTAGAGCCGTGGGCCCGTGGCAAAAAGCCAACTTCGCGAGATAGTTGCCGTATTTCGGTTAATTTACGGCCATCAGGGCGGATATTGTCTTTAAAGATGCCTTCGCGCACGTCTTTGTGGATAGCCATTTGAAAGGCTTCGTCGTAATCGCCTTTAACGGCTGGCGAAATCTCTCGCCAAGTTCTTCTTCAAAATGTTCGTGCATAGCCTTACGCAGGTCGGCCACCAGATCGTTGCGCTCCGGGTAAGGTGCGCGCAGGCCGGCGCCCAATTTGCCGGCCAGCCAGGTTTCAACTCGTTTTTCAATATCTTCGTCCGGCTTCAACAGTGTCGTATTCCTGGGCGGTAACGCCAACTTTTTTAACCAGTTCGTTTTGTAGTTCGATAGCTGGCTGGATAGCTTTTGGGCATATTCAAGGGCCTCAATTACCGTCGCTTCGGCTACTTCGTCGGCGCCGGCCTCAACCATCATAATGGCGTCTTTGGTGCCGGCCACCACCAGGTCTAGTTCGCCATTATCTAGCTGTTCAGAGCTGGCAAAGGCCTTGGGTTTGCCGTCTACCAAGCCAACGCGTACGCCGGCAACCGGGCCGTCAAACGGTGCGCCGGTCAGCATAAAGGCGGCGCTCATGGCAATCATGGCAATGGCATCGGGGCGAAAATCCGGGTCCATACTCAGCACGGTGGCAACACCCTGCACTTCGTGGCGGTAGCCTTTGGGCCACAGCGGGCGGATGGGGCGGTCAATCAGACGGCCAATTAGAATGGCGTCATCAGTCGGACGACCTTCGCGCTTAATAAAGCGGCTGCCGCTAATTTTGCCGGCGGCATAAAATTTCTCTTCGTAATCAATGCGTAGCGGGAAGTAGTCCATGCCGCTGCATAACGTTCGGGCTAACCATAGCTGTGCCCAGTACCACGGTGTCGCCGTAGCGGGCCAAAACAGAGGCGCTTGTCTAAAACCAACGCGGCCCACTTCTAAGCTTAGCTCCCGGCCGCAAAAGTCGGTGCTTACTTTAATTATTTTCTTCCCAAAAGGGTTTATGGTTTCTGCCATATTTATAAGTTTTCCTTCCCGTGTTCACGGGCCAGGGTTCAAATATATCGTGCTCGCTTGTGCTTTACAGTGCGATATATCTGTAGCTCTGGCCATGAACAGTTTGTTTAATGTGCACAAGCTTATGCCGCGTTAGCGGCAGCGTAGTCTGGGCACTTAGCGGCGGATGCCGAGTTTCTTGATAAGGGCTAAATACGCTTCGCCGTCTTGTTCGGCGATGTATTTCAGTAGTCTTTTGCGCTTGCCAACCAGCTGAAGCAGGCTGCGGCGGGCAGCAAAATCGTGCTTATTCTTCTTCAAATGAGCAGTCAGTTCGGCAATTCGTTCGGTCATAATGCCGACCTGCACAGCACTAGAGCCGGTATCAGTCTTGTGTGAGGCCAAATCAGAGGTGATCTTGGCCTTCTTCTCACCTGTTATCATTCTTGAGCCCTATTCTAGCAAATCAGAGGTGATTTGACAACCCCTGTTGCAGTTTGGCAAAGTCAAGGCCATCGAGGGTTAAGGCGTCAGCCAGTTTGAATTTGCCAACTTGTGTGCGGCGGAGGGCGGACATGTAAGCGCCCGTGCCCAGGGCTTCGCCAATATCTTCCGCTAAGGTCCTTATATAAGTACCACTACTTACCTCCGTTACGATATTGACCTTCGGATAACTGTAATCTGTCAGCTGTAACCTGTAAACTGTAATCTCTCGCAACTCCATCTTAGGGGTTAAGCCCTTTCTGGCCAATTTGTAGGCTCGCTGGCCGTTAATCTTGATGGCACTGTATATTGGCGGGGTTTGGCTAATTTCGCCCTCAAACTGGCTTAGAATGGCTTGTAAGGCCACTTTTGTAGGTTCTTGTCCACCCTTTATTGTAATCTTGCCCTCCGAATCGCCCGTTGAACTAGTTTTACCAAGTGTTAACTCCGCCTCATAGGTTTTATCTAGTTTGCTAAACTCACCTGCTCTTTTGGTGTATTTGCCCAAAACTAAAATCATCAAGCCAGTTGCCGCCGGATCCAAAGTGCCAGTGTGGCCAATTTTTATCTTGTGCCCAGTTCCTGCCCTAAGTATGCCGCGTACTTTGGCCACAACGCCAAAACTAGAAATACCGGCTGGTTTATCAACCAGCAAAAAACCATCCATGCAGGCAATTATCAATTATCAACGAACAATGAGCAATGAATAGACAATGCGGCAATCATTAACTGCATTGCTAATTAGCTCATTCATTGAGCATTGAGACTTGAACATTGAGCATTTATTGTGGTGGCTGGAAAGTGGGCGTATTGGGGAGCATGGCGCCAGGGTTATTGACAAGTGGTAGTGGCGGCGGTAGTGGCGGTGGCGCCGGTGGCGCAATGTCTGGCATTGGAATCGACTCAGCTGGCGTGACCGTTATCGGCCCATTGCCATTATTTGGCAGGGCTAAGTCGGGAATACCGTCGGGTTGTGCCTGTACTGCCGGTGGCGGCGCGTCAAAACCCATAGGTTGGCTGCTTAAGCCTATGTCAGGCTCGCCAAAACCAGGGGTGATTGGAGCGGAATCTAAGGCGCTTTGTACGGCGCTGCGCGCACTGTCTACACCGGCTGGCGGCGACCCGTTCTCGGATGGCTTCTGGAATAAATGGTTGGCGGATGACGGTCTTTCGGTTAACGGATCCATTGAAACTGTATTGTAGGGGTCAATCCACTCGCGTTGCATGTCGGCGGAGAAGGGTGTGTTGATAACCGGGCCTTCGTTCGCCGGATTCAATAATGCATGAGCCAGGTTGGGTTCCGGCATTGCTTGCTGGCTCGCTGGAGACAAAGACAAAGGCGTTGGGGTTAGCGCGGCCTCTGGCAGTGCAGCTGCCGGTGACCAAGGCGTGGTTGTAGCCGGAGGTGCGGGTGCCGGGGGCTGTGGTGTTGTATTCGGTGGTTGCTGGGTAGGCTCAGTTGGTGTGGTCCCCGGAGGCTCGGGTGGTTTGGTTGATTTTTTCTTGGTTGCCTCATTCTTGAGTTCATCGGCAGTTATCAGATTGCCTTGTTTATCGATGTGGATTTCGTCTGGAGCGATTTCTATCTCTTGTAAATCGTCCGGGCTTGGAGGCCCATGCGAGATTTTTAGCTCGTCCTTTTTTGGTGGCGGCGGAGGCGGCGCAACTGGCATTGGCTTTGCCGCTGGTAGTGGCGGAGGTGGCGGTGTGAGTTTGTTCACAATCAACTGTTGATTGGCGCCAGCGGCCATCAGCTGGGCGGCCATAGTCATAACTTTGGGCGAAGTCCGGGCGTTACTAAAGCGGCTAGTCTCGGCCACAATGCCGGTTAGGAAGGCGGTGGCCATCTGGGCGTCTATTAATCCGGTGCCAAAGGCCTCACTAATACTAACCATCATCTCGCTTAGGCTGCTAGCTGTCGGATCCTGCCAATTTATTGAGCCTATGACCGGCACATTGCCCGGTCCGGAGTTTATAGAAATTACAGTGGCGTCGTGTAAAATCCGGCCGTGAGTGGCAATTGCCTGGTCTATCTGGTTGCGATCTTTTATGCCAAGCGCTAATACCACCTGAACGTTAAAGTCGCCGTGGCTAAACATTAAGTCTTTTTCGCTAATTGAGGTGCGATAAGGTGTGATAAAGATACGAACTACTTGGTCTTCGACCTTGTAGCGTAATTTGTCGGCCTTGGATTTGTCCAAGCTGATAATAAAGTCTTGCAGGCTATCGGTATTGGTCTCTATAGTCTTTTCGGGCTGTAGAAACTCAATGGTAGAAGGTACCTTGCCAGAAAATACTGCCGTGGCGTGTTTTTGCAACTTGTTTAACAGCAGCGTCATGCCGATGAGGGCCGCCAGCTGGTCCACAGAAGGGTTAGCGCTAACGGTCACTAAAATATTAGTGGCCTGCTTAACGCGCTCAATAATCTGTTGTTTTGCCTGAGCGTCCATATCTTGGGTTTTTGTTTTCGGGTTGAAGTTTTTGTGAGGTGACTTCTGGGGTAAGAATATCATATCGCTTATGGTCTAGCAATATGATTTCTTTCTTTTTCAAAGGAGATAAAATAACGCTTTTTGACAAAAGCGGAAATTATGCCACCTTTGGGCGGCAAAGGTGGCGCCCAACCGCCGGGCGCGTCGCCAACTTGATGTATCTGTCGTCAAAAACAGGCTTGCTAAAGAACTCCTCAGGAAACTTGCCTCTGCAACTTTCCTTCGTCAAACATGCCTTAGCAACCAAGTACGCCTCTTTATTGACGACATCTACTCAGGTTGGCTCCTTATGCCCGGAATGCCCGGACCCAATCACTAATAAAAAAGGGCCAGTTTGAGAGACTTGGCCCGGGGTCTTATAACGATCAAGGAGAACTGCCTTCATGCGGGATAGTTGCCGATATAGCTTAGTCCTCGCTCCTGGAGTGCTTTGAGAAGATTCGCTGGGGAGGCTGTGAGAACGATGACATCTTCACCTACACTTAGGCTTCCGCCAAAATCCCAAGCATTGCCCAGAAAGCGCCTCTCCCTCGCCGTTTCGTCGCTGCAACGAGTGCATGGCCCACCTATGAACACGGCTCCCATGCAAGTGAAAGCCTCATCTTTGGGCGGGTTTTGCCACCCAAGTTTGCATCGGATGGCAGACCACAAGTTTTTGATTGCCATGCTGCTCCTTTTGGTCAGGCAATACGTTGAGTCTTCCGGACTTGGTTTAGTAGCACACGGCCCAAAGAGAACGGGCCAGCAACTACCGATATAGAGTACGGAACTAGTGCGTCAAAACGTGGCACAACCCTGATGTATCCGAAGTGAGTGAGCACCTGAATCATCACAGAGATGTACCCGAGCGCCAACCAGATGCAGGCGATGAAGACCCACTGACCCCCTAAAACAGTCATATTAATGACGAGGACGGCGATTGCAAAAAGACAAAAGGCGAGAATCTGGCGACCGAATCGAATATCAGCCTGTTCAGAGTCTTGCACCTAAACCTCCTTAAGGATCGATGTTTTAAACAACTTCAGTGCCTAAAATCGCTCATATTTTACCATAAAAGCTAACCAGTGGCAATGGCCGGTACGGTATTTCGGACTCGAGCCGAACTGATGAATTTAGACTGCCTAGCGGCGGATAGGCCAAAACTTAGTCGCCAATCCTCCGTTGAAAAAAAGAGCTTGGCGACCGCTTGCGTTGTTTTGGCCAGCCGAGAGAAGGGCTAAATTCAATCAGCTGAGGCGAATGTCCGTCGGCTTTTGGGTTCCGTTTTGCCGAGACAAAATGGAACAAAGTGTTTGCTACATTACAAAGTAGTTAGATTTAACTCTTTGACAAAGAGGTTACCTATCTGTATAGTTACAGTTCATGCCAATTATTAAATCTGCTAAAAAGCGCGTGAAAGTGGCTGCCAAGGCTAATAACCGCAATACTGTTGCTAGACGCAACGTGCGCGAGTCTTTGAAGGCGTTCGCCAAAGCCATAGATGGTGGCAAGCCGGCGGAGATTGCCAAAGCCGAGATTGCCGCTAAAAGCGCGCTGGATACCGCTGTTAAGAAAGATATTATTCACAAGAATAAAGCTGCCCGCCAAAAGGCCCAAATGGCCGCTAAAGCCAAAGCCGCCGGCGCAAAACCTGGTAAAGCTGCGCCTAAAGCTGCCGCCAAACCTGCAGCCAAGAAACCAGCCGCCAAAAAAGCCAAATAGACCACCGCCCAGATATTGACACAAAACTCAAAATATAGTATAATCTCTTTGTCTCTATGAGGTGGAAACATCCGTGACTCATTACGGATTTACGCCTTCGGAGTAAGCGTTCGATTGAAAATTCGACAAAGGGGT
>CAWFIL010000004.1:0-190756 GCA_963815935.1 uncultured bacterium | reverse complement strand
AGGACGGATATATCCTCGATGAAATCGTCCAGACGCGACGCGACACCAAGGCAGCAAAGCGCTTGCTGACGCGTCTTCTCAAGAAGCAGGGCTGTCCGCCCAAGCGCATGATTACCGACAGCTCCGCTCCTATGCCGCAGCCGGGCGCCAGATCATGCCCGCGATCGGGCATCGCTCGCACAAGGGCCTTAACAACCGGGCCGAGCCACCTGCCTCTGCGACGACGCGAGCGGGCGATGCAGGGCTTTCGATCTCCGGGAGGCCATGGTTCGTCGCCGTCTTCTCCGCCGTCCGCAATCTCTTCGTCCCTACCCCGTTCCCGTCGCTCCGCCCTTGCCACCCATCTTCATCGCCTCAACGCCGTGGCGCAATGGAAGGCCGTGGCCGGCATCGCCGCCTGAGCCCGTTCGTGCAGCGGAGATCGCTTCCCCGCGCGCCCTGGTCAGTTAATGTGATGGTGCGGACGATGCCTGCACCGGCATCTGGCTCGAGAACGAGCTGTGCCAAGATGGTTGTCGTTGAGCAACCCATCTACAGGAGCGCACGCTCAGCTTTCGTGACGTCGAGGATTTGCTCGCTGAGCGCGGGATCGCGGTCTCTTACGAGACGGTCCGCCGCTGATCGCTGCGCACCTGCGCAAGCGCCGCCCTAAGCCGCATGGACTTGGCATCTTGACGACGTCTATCTGAAAATCGATGGCCGGATGGTCTATCTGTGGCGCGCCGTCGACGCCGAGGGCGAGGTCCTCGATGTGCTGGTCCAATCCAAGCGCAACAAGCACGCCACACTGAATTTGATGCGCAAGCTGCTGAAGAAGTATGCCTTCGCTCCGGAGCGATGGGTCACGGACGACTTGCGGTCATATGGCGCAGCAGCTCGCGATCTTGGGGTTGAGCACCTGCATGATCACGGGCGATGGAAGAACAATCGGGCCGAGAATTCACATCAGCCGACTCGACGGCGAGAGCGCAAGATGCAACGTTTCAAGAGCGCCCGCTCGGCGCAGAAATTCCTATCAACGCATGCCGCGGTGTACAACACTTTCGACGTCCAACGCCATCTGGTGTCAGCTCCATCACATCGTGTCCTTCGCGCCGCGGCGATGAGCACGTGGCGCGATGTCGTAGCGGCCGCATGAAAATCGCCGTGGCGTCGTCCACCCGCGCTCGTCGCATGGCAACGTGACGACGCCGTTTGGCCCGCTGTTTGTTGCCGAGATCCGAAAGAAGCGGGTAGCGCATATGCGTGGCTATCCTCAGTGGCGGTGGCATTTGGATGAGGCCTTCGTGAAGGTCAACGGCAAGCTCTGCTATCTCTGGCGCGCCGTCGATCACGAAGGCGAGGTCTTGGAGGCGGTGCTCACTGCAAAGCGGGACAAAGCTGCGGCGCTGAAGTTTCTCAAGCGCATCATGAAGACATATGGCCGACCGCAGAAGATTGCCACCGACGGACTTTGCTCCTATTCCTCGGCGATGAAAGAGATCGGCAACGCCGATCGCAAGGAGGTCGGTCGCCGGCTCAACAATCGCGCGGAGAATTCGCATCAGGCGTTTCGACGACAAGAGCGCGCCATGCAGCGCTTTCGAAGCATGGGGACGTTGCAGAAATTCAGTTCAGTTCACGCCCAGGTCCACAATCATTTCAATCAGGAGCGCCATCTCGTCACCCGCCAAGTGTACAAGCAGAGACGCTCTGCCGCATTGGCCGAATGGCGCGCCCTCGGACGTTCCCCGATGGTGTGCTCGAGCGGGTCAAATCAACCCAACTAAATCCTGATCCTCAGAGAAGGAGCGGTCCACATTGCGGCTCGAACGAAGTAGCACGATGAGTTGTCGGATTGCCGCGCCTTGGTTAGACGACAGAGACTTGCTGCGCCCACTCGACCGGTACGACATCCGTCCCTCATGAGGCGATAGGCCATGCAACCTGAGACTCGCTATGCCCAGAGCGGCGACGTCAATATCGCCTACCAGGTTTTGGGCGAAGGACCGCGAGACCTCGTGTTCGTGCCGGGATGGGTGTCCAATATCGAGGTCTATTGGGAAGAGCCGACCCTTGCGCGCTTCTTGAGGCGGCTCAGTTCGTTCTCGCGCCTTATCCTGTTCGACAAGCGCGGCACTGGGCTCTCGGATGGGGTCACAGACATGCCGAGCCTTGAGGTGCGCATGGACGACGTGCGAGCCGTAATGGACGCCGTAAGGTCGGAGCAGGCGGCGCTATTGGGCACGTCGGAGGGGGGTCCGATGTGCGCGCTCTTCAGCGCGACTCACCCCCTGCGCGCCGCGGCGCTGATCATGCATGGCAGCTACCCGCGCAGAACGAAGACGCCGGACTATCCGTGGGGGCCGACTGACCAAGAATACCGAGCGTGGGTCGATGAGATGCGACGCGAATGGGGCGGACCCTTCGGCCTCGGGGCGCGCGCGCCGAGCATGTCGGGGGACAAGCGATTCTCTCAATGGTGGGCCCGGCTGCTCAGAATGAGCGCGAACGTCCCGCGGGGGTGACCGCGTTGATGACAATGAACGGCGAAATCGATGTTCGGAACATCCTTCCCGCGATCCGTGTGCCAACATTGCTGATCCATAGCGTGCGCGACGCGGTCATCGACATCGGCGCGATGCCCACGAATTTATTTCGCAATTGCCAGATGGTTACGACACGGTGGTAGGCGAGCGGGGCATCAAGCTAAGCGGCGGTCAGAAACAGCGCGTGGTCATTGCCCGGGCTATCCTGAAGAGCGCACCGATTATGATCTTTGACGAAGCAACCAGCGCGCTGGATTCCGAAAGCGAACAGATCATCCAAAAGGCTATGCCAGAGATCATTGGTAAGCAGACGGCAATCGTTATTGCCCACCGTCTAAGTACGGTGGCAGACATGGATCGCATTATTGTCATGCATGACGGCCAGATAGCGGAGCAGGGTACTCACAAACAGCTCCTGAGCCTCAAGGGACGCTACTATTCGCTCTGGCAACGACAGGTATCTGCCGGCCAACATAAAGAGTAGATAAGGTGTTTTGGCGTTGACATAGACAGCCGATTGTGCTAAAGTTAAAGCAATTGTTGATGAATCCAAGTTTGTTTTAGGGAATTATTACTTAGGTTTCATTCGGACAATCCAAGTAATAACCGTAAATAAGGATTCTATTTTTATGCCTTTTAACACCCGAACCTCACGCAGGCCTTCTTCTAGTCGTAGCTCATTTCATGGTGGTGGTAGCCGTGGCCGTTCATTCGGCGGCGGTCGTCCCCAAAGTGGTAAGCGCGGCCCAAAGAAGGACTACATTCATCCCTCGCGCTTCGTAAAAGCTGCTAAGCCAGTTGAAGAAGACGTATACGTACCAACCAACAAATTTAGCGACTTTGCTGCCCACGAGCTGATCAAAGAGAACATTGCCGCCAAGGGCTTCGAAAACCCTTCGCCAATTCAGGACCAAGCAGTCCCCCTCGGTCTTGAGGGCCGCGATGTTATTGGTATCGCTAACACCGGTACCGGTAAGACCATTGCCTTTGCGATTCCTGTATTGAATCGCCTCATGGAGACCAAAGACGCTAAAGCGTTGATTATTGCTCCTACCCGCGAACTTGCGCAGCAGATTGAAGTCGAAATGAAAGCTGTTGGTAAGCGCAGTGGCCTATATGGTGCCGTGCTTATTGGTGGCTCGCCAATGGGTCCGCAGCTCCGTGATTTGCGTGAGCAACCCCAGATCGTGATCGGTACTCCTGGTCGTATTATGGATCACATGCAGCGCGGTTCGCTTGATCTGTCCGGCTACAACACCGTTGTGCTTGACGAGGTTGACCGTATGCTCGACATGGGCTTCGTAAACGATGTCCGCACGATTTTGGGCGAACTACACCCAGACCGCCAGTCGTTCTTCTTCTCGGCGACGCTTGACCACAAGGTCAATGATCTGATCCAGACGTTCTCTAACGAGCCTGTTACTGTGTCGGTAAAAACCGGCAACACCAGCGACAACGTGCACCAAGATATTGTGTGCTACGAGCGCGTTAGTGACAAAATTGACCAACTCCACGACGTATTGAACCGCGAGGAAGTTACCAAGGCGATCATCTTTGATGACACCCAGCGTAGCGTTGAGCGTTTGAGCGAAGAGCTTATTGCCCGCGGCTTCAAGGCTGATGCTATCCACGGTGGTAAGACACAAGGCCAGCGCCAGCGCGCCCTTAACCGTTTTAAGAAAAACGAAGTAAACGTACTGGTTGCTACCGATGTAGCCGCCCGCGGTATCGACGTAGTCGATATCACCCACGTGATTAACTACTCAACACCTCAGAGCTACGAAGATTACGTACACCGTATCGGTCGTGCTGGTCGTGCTGGTCGCGTAGGCTACGCCCTGACCTTTGTAACAGAGTAGTATCTACTCACTACGACAAAATAAGAGCCAGCACGTCTGGCTCTTATTTTTGTGTAAAGAAGAAAATACTTAGGTTAATAAGTATTTTATACATTCAAGTACTTTGCACTTAGCGCAATGATTGGTACTATTTGTAGGTAATCGGAATCATAACTGTGAAAAAACTATTAAAAAAAGTCTACAAAAACGACGGCCAAGACCGTCTGCTCCCTAAGTTTAGCCTCTTTATTTTTGATCGCTCGCGTACGGCTGCCATTCTGTGGCTCTGCTTGACGGTCTTTGGCCTGCTAAGTTACACCACCTTCCTTAAGCGTGAAGGCTTCCCTAGTATCAATATCCCATACGCCGTTATTGGCGGTGCTTATATCGTCAACGACCCTCAGAAGGTAGATACGGATGTAGTAAAGCCCATCAGCGATATTGTCCTCAAGGATAGCCATGTAAAGAGTGTCCTATCACATGCCCAGGGGACATCGTATGACGTGGTGATCGAATACAATGAAGGCACCAACGTTTCCAGCGTTAGCAAGAAACTTGAAAGCCAGATCAAAGCTGCCGGTACTGTCCCTAAGCAGGCGGCAATGAAGTTTATTGAGCCAAAGTTTGGCTTTACTCAGCGCGGTGATGACGCCGTTATTTCGGTCTATAGCAAGAGCGGCGACGCTAGTGCTCAAAATCTAGTTGACGAAGGTAAGAAACTGGCCAGCTTTGTTAAAGGTCAGGAGCTCGCCAACGTAAAAGACATTTCAGTTATCGATTCCTTCATTAACGGTACTGACCCCGCTACCGGGAAGAAAGTCACCAGCCAGTCTAACTTCGACCGTTACGGTGTACGTCAGAATGGCCAGAATACGTTCTATGACTCTGTGGCCGTTGGTGTCTCTCAAAAGTCAGGAACTGACGTCATCAAGTTGGACGACCAGCTTCGCGGGGCGGTCAGCAAATACAACAAACAGAATGGTAGTTCCGACTACCAGGCGGCAGTTACCGCTAGCTATGCTCCTGACATTAAGACTCAGATTGGTGAACTGCAGCGTGCTTTGCTTGAGGGATTGATTGCGGTCTTGCTTATCGGCTCGATTATCATTGCTATTCGCGCCTCGATTATTACGGTTATCTCGATGTTGACCGTACTGTCGACAACGTTGGGCATTTTGTATCTGACTGGTTATAGCCTAAATACTATTACGCTCTTTGCCCTTATCTTGTGCCTGGGATTGATCGTTGACGACACCATTATTATGGTTGAAGCGCTCGACGCCCAGCGCCGCCGCCGTACTGATCCACGCGAGACAGTACACGAGGCAACCCGCAAGGTGAGCCGTGCAATGGTTGCGGCTACTTCTACGGCTGCGTTGAGTTTTGCGCCGTTGCTGTTCGTTGGCGGTATTCTCGGCAGCTTTATCCGTGCCATCCCTGTTACCGTTATTACAAGTTTGCTTGTTAGCCTGACGGTTGCGCTGGTATTCATTCCGTTGTTTGCCCGCTACTTGTTGCTCGGCAAAAAGCAAATGGGCGCCAAGAATGTCCACGAGCCAGCTGCGGGCATTGAGTCGCGCATCGCTCGCTTTATTGGTAGGCCAATGCTATGGGCCCGTCACTCCAAGAAGAAGTTGTTTGGTGTTGGCATATCAGCCGTGCTCGTTGGTTTCGCCTTTATTATGGCTGCGATGGTTATCTTTAAGCAGGTGACCTTCAACATCTTCCCACCGAGCAAAGACAGTAACGGTTTGGTAACGACTTTAACCTTTGACGCTGGCACAACTACGGCTCAGGCCGAAAAGATTGCCGACAATGCCGATGCGATTATCGCCAAGCGTTTGGGTAGTAACTTTAAGCAAGCATCCTACTACTCATCCGGTAGCGCTCAGTCCGCAACGCTTTCGATCAAGATCATCCCTTACGACCAACGTGCAGTTACGGCTCCACAGCTCGTGAAGCAAGTCGACGGTGACCTCAAGCAGCTCACGGGCGCCCAGGCGCAAGTCAGCCAAGAAGACGTTGGGCCTCCAGCCTCGGCCTTTACGGTTCGCATTGAGACTCCAGACCGCACTAAGGCTATTGCGCTAGCGAAGGACATCAATACATTCTTGCGGGGCAAGGAGCTTGTCCGCCCAAGCGGTACCAAGGCCAAGATTACGACCACTTCCATCTCTGACCCAGGCACTTACACGCGCGCCGACGGCAAGCTTTATGTTGAGGTTACGGCTAACTTTAACGCCGACGACACTACTACATTGGTAACGCTGGCCAAAGATGCCGTTGTCAAAGAGTTCACCGCTTCCAAGATTGAGTCGTACGGCCTAAGCAAGAATGTGTTGAACTATGACTTCGGGCAGGAAGGTGACAACCAGGATTCCTTCAAGACGCTCGCATTGGCGTTCCCAATCCTGCTGTTCGTAATGTACTTGCTGCTTGCTTTGCAGTTCCGTTCGTTGGCTCAGCCATTGCTAATCTTTATGGCCATTCCGTTCAGCCTCTTCGGCATTACGCTTGGCTTGTACCTAACGCACAATGCCTTCAGCTTCTTCGCAATGCTCGGGTTCTTTGCCCTAATCGGCTTGAGCCTGAAGAATACGATATTGCTGACCGACTATGCCAATCAGCTGCGCCGTGCCGGTTCCCCGGCTGTTGAGGCGGCTGTTGAAGCACTCGGTGAGCGGTTCCGCCCATTGGTTGCCACGAGCCTGACAGCTGTTGTCTCATTACTGCCACTGGCACTGACAAGTCCATTCTGGGAAGGCCTAACGGTTGTTCTAATCTGTGGTCTCCTATCTAGTACCTTCCTGGTGATCATTGTCTTCCCGTACTACTACTTGGGCGCCGAGTTCCTGCGTATGCACATCAGCCGCAAGGCTTGCTTGCTCTGGCTTGCTCTGACTATCGCCGTGACGGTTGGCTTGAGCTTTGCCGGTGTTACGCCCCTAGTCGCACCGCTTGTGGCGCTCGTAGTCATGACCCTCGAGGTTATCTACGGTAAGATGCGCAAGCGTCGCCAGGCAGCATAGCGGTCACACTCGCTAGCCCTCAAACACCCAGCATTACGCTGGGTGTTTTTTGGCGTTGACACTCTGTAAAGCATAAGAAGCACGTGCTTATTGCTTTAAAGGCAAAACTATGGTATGATTCAGATCAATATTAAGGAGTTAGTAGGCCGAACGTGTGGCTGCCCTAGGGCAATCGGTACCAAAAGCCTCGAAGTACAATTCATGAAAGACCTGTTAGTCAGAATCGGCCAAAAAACAAAGACCATTATTAAGCGCGGTAGCCCGCTAGCTATGGCCATAAGCCTGTTTGCTGGTGTAGCATTAGGCAGTCTACCTATGGCTAAAGCGACCGCAGCATCCGTCCAAAACTTGACCCCTTCGCCACGTGTATCCTTCACGTTTGACGATGGCATGACGAGCGCTCTCGCCAAAGCAGCTCCTACACTAGCAGCCCACGGCCTGACTGGTACGGACTACATCATCACTGGTTGTGTGGGCATGACTACTGCGCCCAACACCTGCGCAGCAAACCCTAACGCTACCTACATGGCCTGGAGCGACATCCAGCAGCTACACACTACCTATGGTTGGGAGATTGGCTCACACACCGTAACCCACCCACAGCTTGCACTAGCCGACGGTGCAGCCGACGGCAGCCTGCCTGGTGGCGCAACTCAGGTTACCAGTGAACTCGTAAATAGCAAGCAAGCTCTTGCCGACCACGGTTACGATGCCACTGACCTGGCATTTCCTTACGGTGACTACGACAACAACGCTTTGGCCGAGACCGCCAAGTACTACGAAAGCGCCCGCGGTTTCGCTGATCTTGGTTACAACACATGGCCATACACCAGCGACCTAATCGTCAACCAGCAGGTGCAAGGCGGCGTGACGGTTGCTGCCGTCGAGGCATACATTGATGCGGCTATCGCCAACAATCAGTGGCTGGTACTTACTTTCCACGATATTGCCGATAACGCTAGCACGGTTGCAACCGACTACCAGTACTCGACCGCCGACCTTGACGCTATCGCTGCATACGTAAAGACCAAGCAAGATGCAGGCGCCATCAAGGCGGTAAATGTTACTGACGGCATGGTTCGCGGCACTAACATGCTGCCAAATGGTGACTTCGCTAACGGTATCGCTGACGGCTGGAGTACCGACGACCCAACCAACATTACTGCTGATAGCGGCAACAATGGTCGCTACCCAGACCCAACTCACTCTGTCTCCTTGAAGACTAGCGCAACCGCTACAACTGACTCTCACCTGTTTTCGCCTCAGGTCAGCGTTAGCCCTTCAACGCAATATATCATCAAGAACTACGTCAACATCCTAAGCGGTGGTGAAGTAGACTTCTATGTTGATGAATATGACGCTGCCGGCACGTGGCTTTCCGGCCAGTACCACCAGGGTATTACCTACGGTAGTGCTGCTGGCACCATCAATGTAAGTGACTTGAACTTTGCCTACACACCAACCTCGGCAACTGTAGCTAAGGCTCGCCTGCAAGTGATCGTTCACGGTGCAAACACGGCGGCTTACTACGACGGTGCTCAATGGCTTTCAACCGCTGAAGTCGCTGTAACACCTCCAGTCGACACTACTCCTCCTGTAGTTTCCAACGTAACTGTTTCTAACGCGACCGCTACCGGTGCGACTATTAGCTGGACTACTGACGAACCAAGCACGGGCACGCTTAACTACGGTACAACCGCTAGCTACGGCCAGAGCGTCGCAGCCAGCACCCTTAGCACTACACACGGCGTAACCTTGACCGGCCTTACTGCCAGCACTAACTACCAATACCAGATTGTTGCCGCAGACGCCGCAGCAAACACGAACAGCGCCACTACTGGTTCTTTCGGTACTATTGCCGCTACCGTCCTCGGTGACCTCGACAACAACGGTGTCGTAAACGGCATCGACCTTAGCACCTTGCTCGGAAACTGGAACACCACCACTCCTTCTGCTGCCCCTGTATTGGGTGACTTGGACGGGAATGGCCTGGTGAATGGCATTGACCTATCAACCTTACTTGGAAATTGGAGTAACTAGCAATGAAGAATATTAAACTCGCAAGCTTATTTAGCGGGCTGACCGTATTGGCCAGTAGTCTGCTGGGTGGCAGCGCACTAGCTGCAAGTGGTTCGCTGTCGCTCTCGGGCGTTTCATCTCAGACAAGCGATACTTTCGCAGTAACTATCAGTGAAACTAGCGATAGCACGATTAACTATGCAGAGGCACATCTTACTTTCTCTAGCGCTGTACAGAACGTTCACTTTTCTATGGGCGGATCGTTTACACAAGTCTCTTGTGGCAATGACTGCGTTGCCGGCTACGTTCCTGCCGGTGGCACGGTAAGTGGCACCAACACGCTCGCCACGGTATACTTCACCCTTCCAAGTCCAAGTACGGTTACGGTAGGTTTTGGTAGCGGCTCATATTTTGCTCACCCAAATCCGCCTTCTGTGGCCCAGCAAATTAACGTAAGTGGTGCCGACAAGTCTTACACCTACAATGCTCCTGCATCAAACAACGGTGGTTCGACCCCTTCGAACTCGGGTAGCACTGCATCGAACAGCACGACTAGTCCTTCGAGCACAAGCTCAAGCAGTAGTTCTAGCAAGACTTCGACCAGCAAGGCCACTACGACCACCCCTAGCACTACAACAACTACGCCAGTCGCTTCTACCAGTGCAGTGCCGCAAGTAGAGGGTGATTCTACCAAGAAGAGCGACACTTCGAGCACCAAGAAGTCTACGGCTAAAAAAGATGACACCAAGAAAACCTCTGGCAAATCCAGTGTATGGACCAGTGTACTGGCATTCGTTATTGCTGCTGTCGTTGCATTCTTCGTTGGTCGTCGCTACGTAGCCGCCAAGGCTCGCGTTGCCGAAGCTGAAGCCGCTGCTGCCGCAGCCGCCGAAGCAAAGAAGGCAAAGACCGTTAACACTGACAAGCCCGTCAACAAGCCTTCTACCAAGAAGAACAAGAAGGCCAAAAAGTCTAAGAAGTAATCTTCGCCAAGGTATAAAAAATACCCGGTCTTTCCGGGTATTTTTTATTGTGGGGGATGAAAGACTTGACGACTGAACGTTGTTAAGCTACCATAGTACCGAATTGTTTAACAACGTTAAGGAGACAGTATGGCAAATACTGCTAGTGCAGAAGTTGCTGATGCGGGCTTTCACCGGCCGCAAATGAACAAGCGCCAGATTAATCTGGCGATTAGTGGTTTGCTTTTGGCAATGTTCCTGTCTGTGCTCGACCAGACGGTCGTTAGCACGGCTTTGTGGACCATTGTGCGCGAACTAGACCCGGTCAACGGGCTTAACCATATGTCGTGGCTTATTACGGCGTATCTGCTGACGTCAACGGCCAGCCAACCACTGTACGGCAAGATCTCTGACCTCTATGGCCGTAAGAAGATCTTTATGCTGTCGATTGTGCTTTTCCTAATGGGCTCGGCGCTGTGTGCGTTTGCCCAGAACCTGACTATGCTGATCATCTTCCGTGGCATCCAGGGCTTGGGCGCGGGCGGGCTCATGAGCTTAGCTATGGCTATTATTGGCGACATGATTGCACCGCGTGAGCGTGGCAAGTACTCTGGACTATTTGGCATTGTATTTGGCGTGGGTAGTATTTTTGGGCCGCTGATCGGTGGGTTCCTGACTGACTCGCACACGTTCCTGGGGCTTACGACCAGCTGGCGCTGGGTATTCCTGATCAACATCCCGATTGGTATCTTGGCTTTGGCTGTCATAGAGAAGGTACTGCATCTGCCTAAATTCAAACGTGAACACCATATTGACTACATCGGTTCGATGATGCTGGTGGCTGGTGTCAGTGCCTTGCTACTCGTAACAGAGTGGGGCGGCCAACAATATGCCTGGGGCTCGGGAATTATCCTCGGCTTGATCGCTGCTGCTGTAGGTTTCTTGGGTAGCTTCTTGTACCGCGAAAAGAAGGCCGACGAGCCAATTTTGGCATTACACTTATTTAAGAACTCCGTCTTTCGTGTGGGTGTGCCGGTCTTGTTTGTAATGGGCGCTGCACTCTTTGGCGCGCTAGTGTATGTATCACTGTACTTCCAGATCGTGAACGGCTTGTCGCCGACTTCTGCCGGTCTGCATTTAGTCCCGATGACGCTTGGTATGATCCCAACGTCAGTTATTGTCGGCAAGCTTATCAGTAAGACTGGCCGCTACAAGATCTTCCCGATTATCGGTATGGGCTGTGTAACTATTGCTATGGCGCTACTGGGTATGCTGACTGTATCGACGGCTTCGTGGCAGCTGAGCGCCTATCTGTTCCTGCTTGGTGTGGGTATGGGGCAGGTGATGCAGGTAGTGACGATGGCTATCCAAAATGCTATCCCGCCGCGCGAAATGGGCGCCGGTACGGCCGCAACGGGCTTCTTCCGTAGTTTGGGCGGTGCAATTGGTAGTGCTGCCTTCGGTGCAATCCTTTCTAGCCGCCTTGCGGCTAACATGCCAAAGCACATTGGCGGTACAAGCGGTACGCCAAACGCGGGTGCTATCCACCAGTTGCCGGCAGATGTCCAGCACGTCGTGTTGACGGCTTTTACCAAGTCTACTAACACCGTGTTCTTGATTGCCGCTGGGGTCACCTCGATCGGCTTGTTCCTGACTTTCTTCCTCAAAGAAACGCGCTTACGCAGTGGCAAAGACGAAAATAAGACTATGACCGAGTTGGCGGAAGCCGAGGAAATTGCCTAAGGTGTTATAACCTGGTATAACAAGGGTAGTATTATGTCCCACAAACCAGACGTGACCAGCCGACCAGCACCCGGGCTTGAACGGGAAAAGGTGGTTTCGGCCGCCCTGGAGCTGCTCAACGAAGTGGGCTTCGACGGGCTGACGGTCCGCCGCCTGGCAGACAAACTTGGCGTTAAGGCATCGGCACTCTATTGGCATTTTGATAACAAGCAGGACCTTATTGACCAGCTCGCCAAGCGCATTATCGAGTGCGAGTTCAAGGCCGAAAAGCCCGAAGCGTTTGCCAAGGCTAGCTGGCAGGACTTGCTGTTTGGGATGGGCCGGGGCATGCGCAAAGTGCTGCTGCGCTACCGTGACGGAGCGTTGGTACTTGCTAGCGCCGATTTGTCCAGCAGCAAGATGTCCTTTAAAGGCCGGGACTTAATGGTTGACCGTATGATGGAGCAGGGCTTTTCGGGTAGACTAGCGCTTACGTCGTTGTTTCTAATTGGGCGCTACACGTTAGGCTGTGTATTTGAAGAGCAGGCCGATCCACGAAGCCGTGAGGCCCTTAAGGTAATGGTTGCCGAACGTCGGGCTGAGATCGCTCAGACTTCGTCGGCTTTCCACGCCGCTATGCAGGATATTTCGGATGACGAGCTGCTCGACAATGACTTTTATTTTGAGCAAGGCTTGGCAACCATTGTTGCTGGTGTCGGTACACGCCTGAACAAATCCAAGTAATTTTCGATGAATAATGCCGTCAATTAACTTGACGTACCCCTGTTTGCTGACTAAGCTAGAGGTAAGATGTTAGATAAAGCCAAAAAGATTGCCAAAACCGCCCCTACGCGGTTATTTGTGCAGCGCGCTGGCAAGGACCTTTCCGCCGACGAGGTAAAAGTTGCCCGCGATTACATCACCAACTATTGGACCAAGCTAGAACGCTATCACCCCAAGGACGAAGGCAGTCTGATCGGTGTGCCAAAACCATATTTAGTGCCGTCGTACGCCGAGGGTCACGAGTTCGACTACGACGAACTGTTTTACTGGGACAGCTATTTTATGATCCAGGGCTTACTCGACGAGCAGCACAAAGACCTGAATATGGGCATCCTTGAGGACTTGTTCTCTATCTTTAAGCGATACAAAATTATTCCCAATTCGTCGCAAACCTACATGACCAGCCGGTCGCAGCCGCCATTGCTCACCAGCCTGATCTTTGATCTGTACGACACCTACCACATGGACAAGGGTTGGCTCAAAGAGTGCATGGCAGTCGCCAAGCAAGAATACGAAACTGTCT
The DNA here is from genome assembly GCA_963815935.1 of uncultured bacterium. Taxonomy (GTDB): domain Bacteria; phylum Patescibacteriota; class Saccharimonadia; order Saccharimonadales; family UBA4665; genus JARIHD01. The sequence goes on along the minus strand of CAWFIL010000004.1, from coordinate 177,352 downwards.
GGATGGGTACTCGCAAGCCAAATGCTCGCCAGGTATACCAAGGCCTGAGCCGCTACTACGACTTCAACTATCTGCACGACATTGCCGAGACCGAGAGCGGCTGGGATATGACGCCACGTTTTGGGCGCAAGGCGCTTAACTATTTGCCTGTTGACCTAAACGCGCTGCTCTACAAATACGAAACTGACTTTGCTCAGACTGCCCGCATTTTGGGTGACCGCAAAGAGGGTCTTAAGTGGGACCAAGTTGCTGCTATCCGTCGTGAAAAGATGAACAACCTGATGTGGGACCAAGGCAGGGGTTTATTTTACGACTACAATTATGTAAAGGAAAAGCGTGGCAATGTGTCGTCGCTTGCATCGTACTACCCACTCTGGGCAGGCATGGTCGACGGCCGTCAGGCGCAGGAAATGGTCAAGGCGCTGAAACGTTTCGAACAAAAGGGCGGGTTGGCCACAACCGACAGTCTGCCGCTTGGCTCGTATGTTCCTGGCGCTATGCCAACGCAGTGGGCGTATCCAAACGGCTGGGCGCCATTACACTTCTTGGTGGTGAAGGGTTTGCAACGCTATGGGTACCACCAAGATGCTCGCCGTATTGCTATGAAGTGGATGCGCTGCAACTTGCAGTGGTTTAATGACCATGGCGTGTTTCTAGAAAAGTACAACGTAGTAGCACCCGATAAACCGCCGCTAAAGGGCGTATACCCGGCGCAAACCGGTTTTGGCTGGACTAATGCCGTCTTCGAGCGCTTTTGCCAAGAATATATTGATGGCAAGCTACCGTTTGACGGCCCTGTTGCGCATTAGCTCATAAAGAACGTGTACAACCTGAGGATGTGTTGTATAATTTGTTGTAGCTAAAGAGCTTATGCCTAAAAGAGCGGGATATGAAAATAAACATCAAAAAAATAGCTATGGGTCTGGCCGCTACTCTGGTGGTTCCGTGTTACTTGTGTACTGCCTTTAGTGCCAAGACGTACGCCGCCGTAACTAATCAATCGGCCGCCGTGCCGATGTATCAATACCCTACAGTTGGTACATTTTGGAGTGACATTACTGGAGCAGGCAGCTCAACGGTGCCGTTCGTGGTTGTTGACCCGGCAAGCGGCCCTGGCGTCTCGGTGGACTCCAATTACACCACGGCAATTAGTAACAATACTACCAGTGGCATTCGTTCGATCGGTTATGTCGACACCAACTACCAGAGCCGTAGTTTTCAGGCTGCCTACGACGACATAGATACGTGGTACCAGATGTACCCCGGCGTAACGGGCATTTTTCTAGATCGCGTCCAGACGGGCAATGCGGCCGACCTATGCTATATCGCAGGTCTCTACAATCACATCAAGAACACGCATCCCAATGCGTTAGTTGTGCTTAACCCCGGTACACACATCGCGCCTAGCTATGAGCCGTACGGCGACATCTTTCTAAATGCCGAAAATACCTTTGCCGCATATCAATCGGGTTGGACGACGCAGTATGCGGGTTTTGAAGATAACCCTGCATACCAGAACCGTTTTTGGCAGATTGTTCACACAACTAATAGCACCGACTACGCCACGGCACTGGCGTTGACCCGGGCCAACAATGCGGGCTGGGTTTATATAACCGACGATACCTTACCTAACCCCTACGACGTGACCCCAAGTTACTGGAATACCGAAGTCAGCGACATAAATGCGTTGCCAGCAAGTACTATCCCCAATCGGGGCAAGACAACGTTGCCAAGTGGCTGCCAAGACCTAACAGCCAGTACGTCGAATAGCAACACCACTAGCGCACAATCGGTAAAAACGGCTAGTGCTATTACGGTTACCAATACAAGCTCGCTCTACAATGTAGAGCCTACGACCAAAATTGCCTTTAGTCTGCCCACGGGCGTGAGCCTGAGTGGGTCGGGCACTAACTGGACCTGCACGGGGAGTGACTGTTCGTACGGCTCAACCATTAGTGCTAGTAGCGCAGCAGCGGTTCTGGCTGCTGAGTTTACAACAACATGTGACTATTCCAGCGGCAGTGTGCAGGGGACGCTCACTAATTTTGCAGGTAATGCCAATTCGTTTACAGTCGGGCTGACCAGACCGGCGGATTGTGTAGCGGCCACACTGGCTAACACAGGCTTGCCAACTGGGGTCATAGGCTCTATTGCGGCTGTCGTGACGTTGCTGTCGGCTACGGTATATCTTGCCCGAGCACGCGTCCATTATGTACACGAGACGGCTCGTCGCCGCAATCGCTGGTAAAAAGCTGTATCTTCGCTTTATAATCAGGGTTGTAAAAGAGGTCTGAGACATGGAAGCATTTGGTGGCTTGGGAATAATTATCCTAATCGCAATAGTATTTTTTGTTCTTTCGGGAATTAAGATTATCAACCAGTACGAGCGTGGCGTAGTGCTGACGCTTGGCAAGTATACGGGCATGCGCATGCCCGGTTTGCGGGTTGTGGTGCCAATCTTTCAGCAGCTTATTAAAGTGGACGTTCGTTCTACGCCTGTGGATGTACCAAGTCAAGAAGTTATCACCAAGGACAATGTGACTATCAAGGTCGACGCCGTGGTGTACTTTCGTGTCGTTGATGCCGCCAAAGCGGTCCTGGAGACCAACAACTACATTTACGCTACCTCGCAGTTTGCTCAGGCGGCTTTGCGTGACGTGGTTGGTAATGTCGAACTAGACGACTTGTTATCGCAGCGTGAACAAATTAGCGAAGCCATCAAAAAGATAGTAGATAGCGAAACAGATAGTTGGGGCATTGACGTAGAAAACGTCAAGATACAGAACGTAGAGCTGCCAGAGAACATGAAGCGCGCTATGGCTAAACAGGCCGAGGCCGAACGTGAGCGCCGTGCCGTAATTATTAGCGCCGCCGCCGAAAAGGCTGCAGCCCAAGAAGTTGCCGAAGCGGCTGCTATGCTCGCCAAAGTACCTGGCGGTATGGGCATCCGCACGCTGCAAACGCTAGAGAAAATTGCCGTTGAGCCATCTCAGAAGACGCTGTTTGTGCTGCCGGCTGACCTCGGGGACGCCTTTAAACAACTTGTGAAATAAAAGGAATTGACCAATGAAGACCGTCGATGTTGAGTCGGGTGTATGCCTTGGCTTTGGTGGGACAAATGCACGTCGCGCCGTCTGCGAAAGCGGTGATGTATCCGACTTTACCTCTATAGAAACCCCCACCAAGCCACGCGAGTTCTTTGGCTGGATGGCTCGCCAAGCGCTGCAAGCAGCCCACGACGGTCATGGCTGGATGGTTGCTGGCTATCCTGGGCCAGTGAGCTCAGACGGCAAACTGGTTGGCCCGCTAGCAAACGTTGCTGGTATGCGTAACAAGCAATACACACTGCGCGAGGAGCTTGCTGGTGCCGACCCTGCGGCTGCTCGTCTGTTGGACGAAGGTTTTGCGTTGGTCGCGGTCAATGATGGCAATTTAGCCGCCCAGGCTGCGGCCGCCAGGATTGGTCGGCACAAGTACGGTAAGACAGGAGCGTTAATTATTGGCACTGGTGTCGGCTCGGGCGTAGTCGAAAAAGATGCTTCATATGCGGATGTACATCGCGTAGATAACAGCAGCCCCTATGAGATTGGCCATCTGCCACAGAGCGCCGATCCATTCGATACCTTTGAGCGTCGCTATGCGGGCCCGGCACTAGCCGCTACGTACAATTGCGACCCGCGTGAAATGGCGACCAACCACCCGGCGTGGCAGGCGATCGGTGTAGCGGCTGGCCGCATGGCCGCCACCATGGGCCTGATGAATAATGTCGAATTGGTTGTTCCGGTAGGCGGTGTAGGCGCTGGTGCTTCTGATAAATATGGCCGACATCTTGACGAATTCATGGCCACATACCGCGAATACGGCAACGGTCCACAAAAACTGTTTGCCCCCGAAATTGCCTTTGTGGCGCCGAGCGAGTCTCAGGTATTCGAGATGTACGGTGCCGAGGGCGTCATGCGCGACTACCTCACAGCGACTACCTAGCCTTAATTCTTGATTAACAGCGGTAAATGCATTACAATAACCGCTGTTACCACGGCTCTTTAGCTCAGTTGGTAGAGCAGAGGCCTGAAGAGCCTTGTGTCCCCAGTTCGAGTCTGGGAGGAGCCACCAAGAATTGTTACAGAGGTAAAAGTCCGAGATAAATTGTCTCGGACTTTTATTTTGCAAACACACCTCTGTTGCTCTAGTTCGAGTTTGACGGGGTAGATAGTGCTACAATCAAACACATGAAGCATCTATACCTCTTTGTCCTAGAGGTCACACCGCTTGAAGTGGGTGTAGTCTATGACGACCTGCCGTCACATCTGACATCAATGAGTCGTTTCTTTTCTAACTTAGCACCAGACGAATTGTCTTCTGTAGTTAGGCCTCTGTTTGCGAATATCCAGCCTGTTAGCTTAATTTTCGGTAGCACAATTAAGCTTGGCCCCAAAAAGGTCACGGCTCACATGGTTAGCAGCGCAGAAGAGCAATCACTGCATATGCGACTTCAAGTTTTATTAGAAAAAGCAGGTGTAATTTTCCAGTATCCTGAATTTATAGGCGTGAATCATAAAGCTCATATCACGCAAAGGGATGGTGTGGATTTTCCTCCAAAAACACATTTGCTTTCCTTGGCCGCGTATCTTGTCGAAGTTATAGATGGACGAAGAATAATTCGTTCAAGATTCAGCCTCGGTAAGCCTGAGCAATGGTATAATGTAGCCATGACACAGATAACCAAGGCTCCCAGCAAAAAAGTGCAGAACTGGACGAAAGACTTTATTAAAAAGTACAAGCCAGCTCTCAAAGAGTTGTCTAAGAAATAAGTATGTTTGACGATGATCCTGAATGGGATTTAGTGATCCTAAGCTATATTCATGATCATATTATTGATGCAAGTGGCGGTTCTAAGGGCTACCATGACGAGGGTCTTATTAAGTCGGCCTTGGCTCGACCACTCCATAGTGTAATGGGCGAAGACGCCTACCCTGATGTATTTTCAAAAGCAGCGGCTTTGCTCGATTCTATCGCACGCAATCACGGCTTTCGTGATGGTAATAAGCGAACTGCTATGGCCGCAGCTGTACTGTATTTGGAGCAGAATGACGTTAAGGTAGTATTCACAAACCAAGAATACGAAGACATTATGCTGCATGTCGTGAATGACAAGCCCTCGATCGACAGGATTGCAAAGTGGCTCAAACAACATGTCATCAATCCCAATCAATAGTCGCTCCAAAGCATAGCTCATCGAGTCGCTCATCCAAGGTAATGGCACCGTCGAAAATACAGTTCCAGTTTCCCTTGGGAGGTGCCACCAATTTTCGTAACAGAAGTATAAAGTCGAGATTTATGTCTCGGCTTTATACTTTGCTAAATTTATCTCTGTTAAATAGTTCAAGTCTGGTAGGGATAAAGGCGCTGAACCGCGCGTGACTTGCACTTTCACTATGCGTCACCCCTATTGAAGCACGCAGACAACCTATTTTAATCATGATAGTATTCCTTAATGACATTAGATGAGAAACTCGCTCGTTCGCAAAGTACAGAGCGTATAGATTTTGCAAAGTACCAATCAACAAGTGTCGATGATCCTTTAGTTGAAATCGCTAGCTCGGCAAAGATTCTTGTTGAACCTTGCTGGACAGTCGAAAAAGATTGGGAAGGTCAGCGATATCGTGATTACATTGCCAAACACCCAGACTATAAGGGTGTTTATGTTCGTTCAGAAGTTGCTAAGCGACTAGTAGAGGCTGCTAGTGACCTTGAAGATATTTACAGATTTGTAATCCGCGCTGGTCACCGACCCATCGAAGTGCAACGCCGTATTCTTCTTGACTGCGCGGATGATTACAAGCGTGACCATCCAGAGGCCTCTGATGAAGAGGCTTTAGAACACGCGCGAACGTTTGTTAGTGACCCAGACATTACCTTGCCTCCTCATGTTGTCGGAGCCGCTTTGGATATTGATGTGATAAACGTGCAAACTGGTGAATTCCTAGATTTTGGGAGTAAGATGAATGATGATAGCGACAAGTCGTTCTTGTACTATCCGGATCTCACTGATGAGCAGAAGAGCAACAGACTAATGCTAGTTAGCATCATGCTCGACGCTGGATTTGCAAGTTGCAAACCTGAATGGTGGCATTTTTCTTACGGCGACCAAGTCTGGGCCTGGTTCTATGGCGAGCCGAACAGCCTATATGACCCTGTCGATCTCAACTCCTAGACCAAGAGCATCAAGTTTGTTCGCAAAATCAGTAAGCTCTCAAAGAGCCGGCTAAGCGATAGCCTCTAAAAAGCGTTCGTAGGTGTCGTCGTAGTTATGCTCTATAGAGGGAACTTCAATACTATTTGGACGTTGCGCCAAGGCGCTTCCCATGTCGTCGTAAAGCTCATTAATAACTGGCAAATCGTCTTCGGTTATTGGTGGCGCGCCTTCTTCGCCCCAGGTTCCCCGCGCAACTAGGCGCCGTATTGCTTCATCGCGGTCAGTGGTTAAGCTGATCTCTACAAAGCGGGCGCCAACTTCCCGGGCCGTACGCTCAAAGTCGGCTAATTGCTCGGCCGACCTAGGCATGTGGGGGACCACGACATCGTGGCCAAGCTCAGCGCAGGTGGCTATCATAGCTTTGCTAAGGCGATGCACCAGGTCCCAGGCCTGGGGCTCATACTCTGCCCACCGACCGACCATTGGTATGATCCTATCGGCTTCAAGATTTAGGGATAAGGGGTTTTCGCGCGTGTATCGTTCGGCAATAGTGGTCTTGCCAACGCCCGCAAATCCGTATAAGAGGATAAGTTTAGATTCTGACATGCCTCCACTATAGCTCCTGGGGTACAGAAGAGTCCACTGCCGTAACATTTGCAGAAATGCGAACTTAAAAGATCCTACAAAAGCGGGCGACAATTGCTCGCTACACCCTTGCATTATGCAGCAAATTACGTTACCATATCATCTGTTACGCTCACGTACGCGGGTCTAGCTCAGTTGTTTAGAGCGCGTCCTTGCCAAGGACGAGGCCAGGGGTTAGAGTCCCCTGACCCGCACCAAAAGGGACAGCCCATATAAAACAGATCAGACTAGTGTTCGACTAACTGATCTGTTTTTTAACAGGGCAGACTTCGAGCACTTTCATTGTATGATGGGAGCATGAAATTGTATCTCGCCCGCCACGGTCGGACCAATTACAACGATCTTGGGCTCTGCAACGCAGACCCTTCTGTAGATGTACACCTTACGTCACTGGGCATCAGGCAGTCGGAGGCCTTGGCCGACAAGCTCAAGCAAACGCCGCTCGACCGTATATTCGTTTCCGAGTTAAAGCGTACTCAGCAGACCGCAGAAATCGTCAATAAGTTCCACAACCTAGAAATCGAAATCGACCCACGCTTAAACGATGGCAAGTCGGGATTCGAAGGCAAACATTTTACAGAATATGATAAAGCACTTGATGCGGCGGCTGACCGGTGGACGGCACGTTTTAAGGATGGTGAATCCATAGAAGACATTAAGAAACGAGTAGCTGACTTTGTTAGTGAACTACGAACCAGAAAGTACGATACAGTACTGGTTGTAACCTCGCTGTGGGTTGTCCAGGCTATCTTAGCAGTAGAGCAGCATCTATCAAACGATGAAGCCTGGAGTATTGAAGCGCCTCAAGGCGACTACATCAAAGTGAATATTTAGCTAGGAATCGAAAGACTGGCTTACTGAGCCCGGCCATGCAAGTAGGTGTTCGAAACAAAGTGCATCAAGAACATATTTTGTTATGATGAGGTATATGAAAACAGCAATTATCCTCCACGGCACACTCGGTTCACCGAGTGGCAACTGGTTCCAATGGCTAAAAAAGGAGCTTGAAGAGAAGGGTTTTACTGTATGGTTACCGCAGTTGCCTCAGGCCGAAAAGCCCAGTCTTAGGAAGTGGCAACGATTTGTAAAAGAACAATGTCCATTTCCGATTGGCGGGGAGACATTGATTGTTGGGCACTCAAGCGGCGCGATACTAGCACTGATACTAGCCCAGAATAATATGGAAAAGATCGGTGCTATAGTTGGTCTCTCAGCCTTCCATGACAACTCGCTGCAATGGGAGCCAAACGACCAGCTTTTTGATATGCAATTTGATTGGGCTGCTATACGGCAGAGTGTAAACGAGTTACTCTTCATACATTCGGACGACGATCCTTACGTGCCGCTTAATCAGGCGCAATATGTAGCAATTAACGTAGGCGCTGAGATGATCGTCATTCCCGGCGGAGGCCATTTCAACCTAGAACGAAGTGATGAGTATAAACAATTTCCTAAGTTGCTAGAGATACTAGAGCAGAGAAAGCTAGTTTAGATAACGAATTACTCCTGAGCCAGCTTATCCAACTCGGTTTGGAGCTAATTTTTTAATTTGTTACGCTTGGGGCATGAACAATCTGCCCATAGCTACACTCTTCATGCTTGTTTCGGTTGATGGCAAAATATCGACTGGCTCTACGGACGAACGCGACTTTGATAAGGACTTGCCAAATATCAAAGGTGTAGCTGAGGGATTGCAGCAATATTACGACCTAGAAAAACAAACTGACTATTACTCGTTCAATACCGGCCGTGTTATGGCCAAGGTGGGCTGGAACGAAGAGAAAGGCGATATTAAAAAGATCGATGTTATCTTTGTGATAGTCGATAACAAACCACACCTCACCGAACGCGGCATCACTAACTTGCTGAAGTTTGTTTCAAAATTATATATCGTTACCACTAACCCGAAGCACCCTGCTAATGCAGTAAAAGACGACAACCTGTCGGTCATTACTTATGAAGAGAAGATCGATTTTAGGGACTTATTTGTCAAACTTAAATCGTTGGGCGCAGATAGAGTGACTATTCAGTCGGGCGGTGATATGAACACAGAGCTCATGCGTCTGGGCCTGATACATTTTGTTTCGCTTGTTGTGGCACCTGTTATGGTGGGCGGGCACAACACTGCATCACTGTTGGGAGGGGGGTCGCTTGAGAGCGATAGTGATCTAACGCTGCTCAAGCCGCTTGAATTAATTGGTGCCGATAAGCTCAACAGTTCGTATTTGCACCTGAGATATAAGGTTTTGAACACTTGTTAGTTTTTTTGAGTCGACCCTTCGCTACTAATAGGCGCCTTTACTCACTGTGTTGGGCTGGCCCTTGTTGCATTAGCCTCAGACCCAGGCGGTTACATTGATTAAGCCTCCAAATACCTTGCCAGACATAACCCTGCTTGGCCTTGTTATTGGGTCATATCTTCTCGACCACTTCGCCCCCGTGATTGAAGTCATTGGATTACCTTTTAATTACTTGGGGTTGGCACTAATTGTCGTCGGCCTTGTGTCTGGGATAACGTCTATCGTTATACTCAGAAAGCGGGCATCTTCTGACGTTGTACATACGTCAAACGTTCTTATTACAGATTCGTTGTACTCCCTGAGTCGCAACCCCCTGTACGCCTCTGAATTACTCATAGTCGCGGGCGTGGCTATCGCTCTAGGCTCGCTGGCCGCTTTATGTGCGCCCCTCCTGTATGTAGTAATTATAGGAACGTTCGTCATCCCTTTTGAAGAAGACCAACTTAGAAAGAAGTTTGGATCTAAGTATAAGGCGTACCTGAGCTTGGTGCGGAGGTGGATATGAACACCCCACTATTCCGCGTATAACCTAACTCCAAGATGAGATCAGTCTATCCGACCCACGCCACAAGGTGTTCGAAACAAAGTGCACCAAGAAAAAAGTATAATAAGTAGTATGAAAAAGAGTTTTGCCCACCCAGCTCTTCAGGCCCAAAAAGATAAGCCACTCGTCTACACGGCAATGTCTAAGCACTTATTCTACTATCGAATGTTTATTTCTGTCTTTGTGCTCGAGAACGGCGGTGTCCCACTCAATCCTTTCATGATTTTTGATTACTTTCTGCTCGACGCCGTGGATCGTGACTTGATTCGTGAAGGCAAGATAGTTCGCTACTTCGCTATCCAAAAGCCTCACAAGATCGTCGAGACTACCAAAGACGGCGTTGACATGGAGGTTGAAGTGGCTGGGATGCGACATCTATTGTAGCCCCTCGGCTCTTAAAACTTTTCGTTGCAATAGACCAAACCAAATTAATATTACGAGATGTACACGCAGTTTCTATCGAACCGGACTTTCCGGCGCGTACGGCTGGGGTCACCTTTTCATTTTAAGTGACGACGAACCGAGCGTGCTTGAAACGGTCGAGTTTCCTAATCTCTTGGAGGTAACACGTGGCTCATCTAAGTAAGCTCTTTCACTGCCGATAGAGTGGGCCTAATAATTTCTCGCATTCTGTTATAAATGGGCTGTTGCCCGGCAATCAGGCCGCCGATGTCTTTTGACCAGTCAGTAATTGGCTGACCGAAAATGTCTGTTACGACAGCGCCAGCCTGCTTGGCTATAAACCCAGCAGCAGCCAAGTCCCACGGATTTTTGCCGCTCGTAACAACACCGTCGAAGCGACCGGCGGCTACCATGACAATCGAGTAGGCAATCGGCAAGTAATAGGTAAACGTGTCGTTAGTGTGGTCGAAAGCATCGAGCATTCTACCACCGATGGTGCGATCACTAAATGTCGTCCAATACGAACCACCGGCAACTTCCAGGCAGATGCCTAACTTGCCGATCGGTTTGTGGGTAGAAAGATCAAGCTTGCGGTCATTTTCAAATGCACCTAGCCCTTCGCAGGCCCAGAACAGCCTATCCATGTACGGGTCGTATACGACAGCTACAACTGGCTGGCCGTTTTGCGCAAGCGTCAGGCAAAACGTACTGAGCGGGATGCCCCGTGCAAACGGTGGTGTGCCGTCTAGTGGGTCAACCACCCACAGGCTGGGGCGATCAAGACCAAAACTGGCTTCTTCGCCCAAGACACCGTGGGTAGGGAAGCGCCTCCGGACCTGTTTTATCACCAGCTCGTTGATCTCGGTGTCGGCCAGGGTTACGGGCGACGTGTCCTGTTTAATCGTTATGCCCTTATCCTCGGCACGAAAATAATGGAGCATAATTTTGCCCGCTTCCGAGGCAAGTTTTTTAGCAAAGTGAAGCTCTGCATCAAATGGAGTCATAATAAAACCTTCATTGAAATTGTTTTTTTGATAAGAGAGGGCGGCCCGAGGCCACAATACTGAATGGCATAATAACATTATCGGAATGATTTGTAAATAGGAGCATCGTCTCTCAAGAGATGTTGGTATACTGTGATCATGTGGTTTGCTCTCTCGATCCTTGCGCTATTTATGCTGTCATCACGCCGTACTGCCGAAAAGAAGGCCGCAATGAGGATAGACAGTATGGCAATGGCGTGGTTGCAACAGGGCGTCGCTATGCCGCTCATTGTCGTCTCGCTCTTCTTTGCCAAATTCTATTGGCCCACCCAGCTGCCAACCTTCTTCTGGGAGTTGTTGGCATTGTATGTAGCGCTGCAGGCGATCTACCTGTACTGCTATTACCAGGCGATTGCTATCGCGGACATCAGCTATGTGGCGCCGCTCATGACGCTCTTTTCGGTCGGCAATATGGTCGGCGCATATCTTATTTTGGGGCAGACGCCGTCAGTATTTGGCGCGATTGGTGCGGTGCTCATCCTGGCTGGCGCCTGGATTATCGCTCGTACCAAACGACATGCCGAAAAAGCATCAGCGGCCGTTCACAAAAAAGCACTGGTACTTGTCGTTATAGCTATTATTGTTTGTAGTATCTTTTCGAATATTGAGGTCAAGATGCTGCGCATGAGTAATCCGACCAGCTACAATTTTTATACCTCGCTATTAACCGTGCCGTTCGTCATTTTGGTGAGTATGCTGATTATTAAGGGTCGTCGGCAAAGTAGCGGAGCCTATTGGCGCAAAGTACACGCGAGCGTGCAGACGAATGTGTGGCCGCTTGTTATTGTTGGCGTAACCTACACTGTGAATATGCTAGCAACCTACCAGGCCAAGGTAATCGCCCCAAACCAGGCATATGTTGGCTCAATCAAGGCTGCCTCCGTGCTGCCGGTCGTAGTTTTGGGCATATTGTTCTTTCGTGAGAGGGTCACACACAAACAGTGGGTTGGCATTGGCTGTATGCTTGCAGGCCTAGCGGCAATGGCTGTCAATTTGTAGCTAACGTGGTCTGGAATAACACATCACTCGCACCATTGTAGAACTACAGTTAAGAAAAAGTTCCGGGTTGGGTCTGATATGATTGAGCTATGGACGATTTCAAGAAAGTGGCCATCGAGGCAGCAGAAGAAGCGGGAGAGGCCTTGCTGGAGCTCGCAAGAACTACTATTACATACAAAATGAAAAGTAGTCGGGACATTCAGGCTGAGGCTGATCTCCGTTCCGAGGAAATCATCATCCGAAAAATTAAGAAAGCCTTTCCAACGCATAGTATTTTTGCCGAAGAAACTGGTGAAGAGCTAAACGAATCAGAGTATCTCTGGGCAATCGATCCGCTCGACGGCACAATAAACTATGCAAGAGGCATCGAAGAGTTTTGTGTTTCAATTGCTCTTAGCCAGCGTGGTCAGACCATCTTGGGGGTTGTTTATCATCCGGTTCGTCAACAGTTATTCGTAGCAGAGAAAAGTAAAGGTGCTTACCTTAACGGTCAGAGGCTAGAAGTATCACATGAGACAAAACTTGTAAACTGCCTGGCTGCGACAGATAATACTTCACACCTCGAAGATAGGCACAAAAACTTTAGTTTGTTAATGGCTGTAGCGGATGAAGTCAGGCAGATTCGCGTCTTTGGGAGTGCGGCATTACACCTTGTCCGGGTGGCCCAAGGGCAGCTAGACTTCTATTTCAAGTTACGTTACAACCATTGGGACTTTGCTGCTGCCGCACTTATTGTTCAGGAGGCTGGAGGGGTGGTTATGGATATTGACGGCCGACCTCTCACGCGTAACAGCAAATCTATATTTGCAGCAAGTAGCGCTATTCATCCGCAGGCCATGGCGCTACTCAGGGGCTAAGCCGACTCTCCTGGCCTATGATACGAATGAGCAGCTCGTACTATGCAGGTTTCAGTCGTGTAACTACACGTCGTTTCATGACAATGGGGATAAAAGATAGTAAGCTGGTTAACGACAAGCGGTTTAAAGTACGATAAATTGCCGTAGGAGGTATGATCGTGGAATTAGCGAAAAAACCCTTAAGCCCAGACCTCCTTAAAAAAATGGACGCCTACTGGCGTGCAGCCAATTATCTGTCGGTAGGGCAGATCTATCTTTGCGACAATGTTTTGCTAAAAGAGCCGCTAACGCTCGGCCATGTTAAGAAATTGCTGCTAGGGCATTGGGGTACTACGCCGGGCCAAAACTTTATTTACACGCATTTGAATCGGCTTATTACCGAGTATGACCTTAACATGATTTACATTTCTGGTCCGGGGCATGGTGCGCCAGCAGTGGTGGGGAGTGTATATCTGGAAGGCACATACAGTGAGGTGTACCCAGACGTGGCACAGGACGAAGCCGGCCTTAAAAAATTATTTCAGCAGTTTTCTTTCCCAGGTGGCATATCGAGCCATGCTTCGCCACAGACGCCAGGCTCAATCCACGAGGGCGGCGAGCTTGGTTATTCGCTAAGCCATGCTTTTGGTGCCGTTTTTGATAACCCAGACTTGGTGGTTGCCTGTGTTGTTGGTGATGGCGAGGCCGAAACCGGACCGCTGGCAACCTCTTGGCACTCTAATAAGTTTTTGAACCCGCTGACCGACGGTGTTGTGCTGCCCATACTACATCTTAATGGCTACAAGATTTCTAATCCTACTTTGCTTGCACGCATTGGCCACGAAGAGCTTGAGCAGCTGTTTTTGGGCTATGGCTGGCGCCCCTATTTTGTGGAAGGCGATGATCCGGAAAAAATGCATCAACGTATGGCGTCGGTTATGGATGCGGCAGTTGCGGATATCCGCCGTATTAAAGAACAGGCACACAGCGATAAAGACATGGCACGCCCCAAGTGGCCAATGATTATCTTTAACTCGCCAAAAGGCTGGACCGGCCCAAAGACGGTGGACGGTTTGCGAGTGGAGGGTACGTTCAGGTCGCATCAGGTGCCGTTGTCGGTGTCGGCCACGGCACCCGCTGAACACCTTACGCAACTCGAAGATTGGCTGCGAAGTTACCGCCCAGAGGAACTTTTTGAACAAAACGGCATGCTCAAGGCCGAGCTTGCTAGTTTAGCTCCAAAAGGTGACCGCAGGATGGGCGCAAACCCACATGCCAATGGCGGGAAGCTACTGCAGCCGCTCAATATGCCTGACTTTCGAGACTACGCCATTGATGTGCCTGCTCCAACGGTAGTGCAAACAGGTAGTGTACATACTGTTGGGCCGTACCTGCGCGATGTTATACGACTAAATGCCGAGCAACAAAACTTTAGGGTCTTTAGCCCGGACGAAACTATTTCTAATCGGCTCGAGGCTGTGTTTGAAACGACAAATCGTCAGTGGGATGGCCAAACAAAGGACAATGACGAGTTCCTGGCGCCACAAGGGCGGGTTATGGATGCTATGCTTAGCGAGCATCAGTGCGAGGGCTGGCTTGAGGGTTATTTGCTCACCGGTCGCCATGGGTTGTTTCACAGCTACGAGGCGTTTATACGCATTATTGATTCTATGTTCACGCAGCACGCCAAGTGGCTTAAGATGTCGGCTGAGCTGCCGTGGCGGCGTGATATTGCATCGCTTAACTATTTGCTTACCTCACATGTGTGGCGGCAAGATCATAATGGTTTTACTCACCAAGACCCTGGTTTTATCGACCATATTGTTAACAAAAAGGCGGCAACTATCCGAGTATATTTGCCGCCGGATGCTAACTGTTTGCTCTCGACCATGGACCATTGTCTGCGGAGCGTCAATTATGTCAACTTAGTTATATGCGGCAAGCATGAAGAGTCGCCACAGTTCTTGAGCATGGACGAAGCCGTCGAGCATTGCACCCGTGGCATTGGCGTATGGCAATGGGCCGGCACCGACCAGGGCGCCGAACCAGATGTGGTTATGGCCTGTGCCGGTGATGTCCCTACTACCGAAATACTTGCGGCTGCCAGTATATTGCGTGAGCATATGCCCGAGCTTAAGGTTCGCGTGGTCAACGTTGTCGATCTCATGAAACTTGAGCCGGCTACCGAAAATCCTCATGGCTTAACGGATGCCGATTATGACGCCATCTTTACAAAAGATAAACATATTGTGTTTGCATTTCATGGCTACCCATGGCTTGTGCATCGCCTAACATATCGTCGCGCTAACCGTAATATGCACGTGCGCGGTTACAAAGAAGAAGGCACTATTACGACGGCATTTGATATGACGGTGCTTAATAACATGGACAGGTTCCATCTGGTCTTGGATACGATCGATCGCTTGCCACAGACTGGTGCGAAAGGCCAACGGCTAAGGAATATGATGGAGCAAAAGCTTGTCGAGCACCGACTATATATTGACAAAAACGGCATCGATATGCCTGAAATACGTAATTGGAAATGGCAGTAAGCACCAAGAGTATGGCGGCATCAAAAGGGCTCTCCTCGCAAGAGGCTGCGGCACTACTTGGTAAGTATGGCCCGAACGTTGTTACAGCTAAAAAGACTTCACAGTTTAGCAAAGTCCTGCGTTGGTTCGTATCGCCAATGTCGCTTTTGCTCATTGCCGCCGCAGCACTATCTTTTTACCTGGGCAGGGCATTTGACGGATGGTTTATATTAGCGTTGTTTATCGCTAATTTTGTTATATCCAGGTGGCACGAAGCAAAAGCAGACAAGGCTATCGCTACGCTACAACGCAAGCTTACTGTGACAGTGCAGGTAGTTCGCGACGGTACACCCAAGCCTATACGCTCCGATCAAATCGTCCTGGGCGACGTTGTGCGGCTGGCTGTTGGTAATCTTGTCCCGGCTGACCTACTAATCGCCGAGGTCAAGAACCTCAGTATTAATTCGGCCGCGCTTACTGGTGAGTCATTGCCACAAGACAAACAAGAAGGTGATTCGGCTTATGCTGGCTCCTTTGTTGCTACAGGTAGTCTGGTTGGTATAGTCACTCAGACCGGTAACAAAACAAAGTTCGGCAAAGCCGTTACCATGGTCGATAGTAAGCCGAAAAACAGCGTACTACAAAAAGATATTGTAAGGATCTCTAAGTTTCTGACCATTACCAGTGTGTCTGCCGCAGCAATCATCACCATTGCATTGCTACCTCATCAAAATATAGCCGAACTACTAACGCTTGATCTGAGCGTACTAATCGCCGGCGTGCCGGTGGCGATGCCAACGGTAATGAGTTTGATAATTAGCTTGGGCGTGGTCCAGCTAACACGCAAACATGTCGTCGTTAGGCGGCTCAGCTCGCTCGAGGACCTTGCGAATGTGAACCTGCTCCTTAGTGACAAAACAGGCACGCTTACCAAAAATGAAATCGACGTTGAGGACACCATCGCATATGGCACGAATACTGTTGATGATGTTTTGCAATGGGCGTATTCGGTTACAGGAGATAACAAACTTAACACTATCAACCAGGCGATAGTCGCACGTGCGCAAGCAGCCAAACTAACACCCTACAAACAGCTGGATTTTACGCCAGCCGACTCTAAACGCAAACACAGCACGGCGACCGTAGAAGTCCATTCCAAGGTGGTTACGGTAAGCCTAGGCGCCCCGCAAATTATAGAGACGCTCTGCAGGCTGAGCGAACCCGAGCGACGCAAGCTTCGCGCTGACGTTGATAAAGCTGCGGCTGCGGGCTTCAGGAGCTTGGTTGTTGCCGAAGGGCGCGGCCGCCAGGAGGAACAGCTTACACTCGTGGGTATGCTGCTACTAAGCGATACCTTGCGACCGGACGCGCGTGGAGTCATTGGTTTTCTGCAACAGCACGGTATTGCGGTTAAAATGATGACTGGTGATAATCAGGCCATTGCTGCTCGCGTCGCCAAGAGCTTAGGCCTAGTCGGTGATGTCCTGCGGGCAGCTGGCAAAACGAGCCATCTGCGGCCGAAGCAGATTGAAGAAGCAGGCGCTTTTACCGAGGTATTACCAGATGATAAGTTTCGAATTGTTAAGGCCGCTGCTGCGGCGCATTTTGTCGTGGCGGCTACTGGCGATGGCGCCAACGATCTGCCGGCACTTCGTCAGGCTAGTGTTGGCATCGCCGTCAAGAACTCTGTAGATGCTCTGAAAAGCGCTGCCGATATTGTGTTGCTTACCAACGGCATAGGCGTTATTAGAAACGCCATTATTGAGGCGCGCAAGGTATTCGACCGTACGTATTACTATTCGATATACCGCATTTCGGAAAGCTTTCGTCTTATCCTGACGATCGCTGTTTTGAGTATTGCCAACGGTACATATCCGCTGACTCCCGTGCAAATTATTCTGCTAGCACTCCTCAACGATTTACCAATCATCTCTCTCGCGTACGACCGGGTCGTTGCTACCACTAAACCTTCGGCCATTCATGTCCGCGAGCGGTTTGGGCTGGCAAGTATCTACGGTCTTATCGGAGTGTTTACTAGTATTAGTTTTTTCTACCTGATGAAGGACGTACTGCATCTGCAAGTCGCAGTTATCCAAACTATGTTTTTCTTAAAGCTAACGGTTTCCGGGCACTTGCTGATTTATGTTGTGCATACCAAAGAACACTGGTGGAGGTGGCTACCAAGCAAGCAGGTCATACTTGCTACTGCCTTGACGCAGCTTGCGGCAACTATTATTGCGGTGAGTGGTATATTCTTCCAAGGAGTTACCATTTGGCAAGCGGCCTTGGTATGGGGGTGGGCGCTAGCCTGGATGCAGGTGTGTGAGGTCGCCAAACGGATATCACAACGTTACTTTGTAATTTAGTTTAGCGAATACTACGGTGGGCACCTGTATTATTAGAGCATGAAACTTCTCCTTACCTCTGGCGGTCTTCGCAACCCAACCCTAGTAAAGGCTTTGCTTGATCTTGCCGGTAAACCGGCGGACGAACTCAGAGTAGCTTTTATCCCCACCGCACTAAACACCGAAGCGGGCGATAAGGGCTGGGCTATCGCCCAAATGGTGCGCTTGCAAGAGATGGGTGTTAGTCGGGTAGATATCGTAGACATTTCGGCTGTCCCAAAAGAGATATGGCTACCTCGCCTTGAGGATAGCAACGTCATTTTTGTGAACGGTGGCAACACTACGCATCTCATGACTTGTTTGAATAAAAGTGGTTTAACTAAGGAGTTGCCGAAGCTGCTCAAGACCAGGGTTTACGTTGGCGTGAGTGCTGGGAGCTACGTCGTGACGCCTGATCTGCGCCTAAATAGCGATAAGACCGACAAGGTGTTAGATGGCCTGCGCCTGGTAGACTTCGGCCTGCAAGCACATTACAAAAGTTTCACCTTTCCATTGGCAAAATCCTACGAGGCCGTCAAGGAACGAGTAAAAGGTTGTCCATACACTGTTTATGCGCTTGATGACCAAATGGCGGTCAAGGTAGATGGCAATAGCATAGAGTTTGTTGGCGAGGGTGAATACGAGGAGTTTGAGGCAGACTCATTAGAGCGATCGAGCGGCATACAGCGTAGGGCAAGCCTGCTATAATCGGATCTATTCCTTTGCGCTCTGCTGAGCTTGGCCCTAGCCTTGGAGCACTCTGGGATCTTCACGGGGAGACTCAGGAGGAAAAGCCCATGAGGGGTTTCCTCTGGAGGGAGGTGTATCTATGTCTATCGTGCAACTCCTGCAGGTTAACGCCCACGCAGGGACATGTGAAAAATGTGGCAGGTACTCGACTGTGCTGGAAAAAAAGAACGGACAATGGCTGTGCGTATCTTGTAGGCGAGGCTGACACGTAGGGCATGTCGGCCGGCCAACTTCAGAAGACACCGATTTCGGCAAAACACCACTTGTCCGGGCGGTAGGCTTCAACCACATCGGTACCGAAACGGGGTTCTCTCAGGGGGTATGCCACCAGCACACCATGAGGGAGAACCTCGCAAGCCATCTTTCCCGTCAACACCTCCCTTCCCCAAAACACTAGTCGAAGGCCTAAACGCTTTCCCAAGAGCAGACTGTAGCGTTATTATTACGACAATATTTTATTGCATCCACTGCAAGTTATCTTTATGATTATTATCTATGAGTTATGAACGAGAAGGGTTTGACCCGACCAATACCGAATTGGATGAGTACGACGGACTGCAAATTGAACATCTGACCGTCCACGGGCTAGACGTCCACATCATTGATGTGCCAAAAATTATCGAAAAATCTGCATCTCAAGATGTGCAATTGGTAGATAGTGATTTAACAGGGGGTGATAGGTATGGCTCTTTGGGGGCTGTGCGTCTTGATGCTACCGTCGGACCACACCTGAGCGGTGGGCTGCCGGCACGTCTTTACAGGGGCGCGGTGACGCTCGGCGCCCATACGGGCGGCATGACGCATTTTGCCGATCATGTTAGTCATGATGATTTTGGTGACGTAGCTATACGACAGTACGGCAAGAAGCCAAACAAACAGCTTATTACTGATCCAACTGGCGTGTTTACGACGGCGCTTGTGTACAAGCCTGGCAAGCATGTCATCCGGATGGCTAATGAGCTCTTACCCAAGAACGCCAGGCACTCAGAAGGCGTGCTGTACGCTCCAGCCAACGAAGCAGTAGACGACAAGCGGGCGCAGCTTATTCATTTTGTGAGCAGCCTGATTATCGGCGCTCACCTTGGCAATAACGTTCGTTCGGGCGGTTGCCGCCCGCTCGAAGCTGAGGGGTTGATTATTACGCCCGAAGGCCCACTCTACGAGCACCCCGACAGCGGAGCCTATGTGCACAACCTTAAGCGGGAAGTTATCGTAGCGGGCGGTGACGATGACGAGCCACATTCGCCATCACGAAAAGCTAAAAGCGAGTCTGCTAATGATGGCCCCGCAGTCCCCAAAGAAAGCTTTGGCGATCTATACGGGATTGACGGCATTAAGCAAGCACTGCGCCCGCTGATAGCGTACTACAGATACCCCGAGGTTATGAAGGAGTGGAACATCGACCGTCCACCGTCCGGTGTATTGATTCAGGGACCGGCAGGGACTGGTAAAACAACTATCGTAAGAGCCTTGGCGCATGAGATTGGAGCGACCCTCAGTGTCATTAGCCCATCAGATGTCTCTAAGCCGTATATCGGTGAAGCGGAGGCCGCTATGCAGAGAGTATTCGACCAAGTGCGTGATGCAGACAAACCTGCGATTGTGTTTTTTGACGAACTCGATGCCAGTATCTCCTCCAACAACAAGGGCAGCGATTCGGGTGCCTACAAACAAAACGCGGTGGCGGCTATATTTAAGAAAGAAACAGCAGAAATTGCTGCATCGAATCCAAACGTCATATTTGCCGCAGCGACTAACTTTCCCGAGCGCATTGATGAAGGGCTCATTCGTGCTGGCCGGTTCGACCTTAAGCTAACGGTTGGCTTGCCGGATGAAACTGCTCGTACGCAGATGCTGCGCAACATGATTATTCAAGAATCTGTTGGCAAGGTGGCAGCAGACAAGCCAGACATATCACCCGAAGATTTTGCAGACCCCGTGGCTGCCACCGAATCGCAAGCCGGTCGGCTGCCACTGTTTACGGACGACATATTAGACGCCGCTGCAATCCAGGAGCTAGTACGCGTGACAGACGGTTTTACTGGTGCTGATATTAAAACCCTATTGCGCCAAACCAAGCTCGACAAGGCGTTGGGGCAGGTGACCACTGGCCATGCAACACCAATATCACTGCACGACTTACGCCAGCACATAGTGGCGCAACGGCGTTCATAACCTGGTTGGTGTGCAGCCCCTGATGGGTAAAACTGTCGCAGTGTTCTCGTTTCGGGAAAATGCTATAGTTTATAGCAATGAAGTACGCCTCGGACAAGCTGTCCATCGAGAACATCCAGGTTGACGGCAACGAACTTGTTATCAATTATGCCGTTGACCAGCACACCTTTAGGACTGAGATTTTTTATGAAGATGTGACCTTTAGCCGGCTGACCTTGCTATATGGCAAAGAGTTTGTAGACCGGCTGGTATTTCATATTGCCCTGCTAGAGGGGATGAAGTTTTGCTCGCTGGCACCAAGAGCATTCGACCTGCACCCGTATTCGCGGTACATTACTGCCGATACCGAACAGCTCTTTTCGTTGCTGTTCAACAAGATATTTGCCCAGCACAAGTGGGAGAATGACCTGGTACATTACACTGGTCCGCAGCTAGTCTATGTAAAACACGAGCCTGGTCGTACCACGGAGCCTACTACTGCTAAATTGTCCGGCGATTGCCAGACGCTCTTTAGCTGTGGCGGCGGCAAGGATAGTCTGGTTGCCATGAAGTTGCTCGAGGAGATCGAGGAACCCTATGCGGTGGCTCAGTATTCACACAGTGTGTATGGCAAGTACGAACAGCAGCAGGCGCTAATAGACGACCTGGTCGCGCACGTGCACGCCAAAAAACAGCACCGCATGATGGTGATTGAGGACTTCCTGGACAGCCCAACGTTAAGCGCTCATTACAAACACAAAATTAGCACTGTTTGTGCTCCCGAAACGCCAAGTGGTGTCTTTGAGTTATTGCCTATTATGCTGGCCCATGGTTACAAACACCTGGTGGTAGGGCACGAAAAGAGTGCTGATGTAGGCAATTTTTGGTGGGATGAGGCCGAGCAAGAGGTTAATCACCAATGGGGTAAGAGTTTGGAGGCCGAGGTGGCGCTGAGCGGGTATATCGAGAACAATCTGATTGCCAATTTTCGCTACTACAGCATCCTAAAGCCCATATACGATCTGTTGATTTTTCAGTTATTACGAAAACACGAACGGCTGATTACGCATACTCAGTCGTGTAACGTGTCTAAACCATGGTGTAGACGTTGCCCAAAGTGCGCCTACGTCTGGTTGAACTTTTATGCCTACCTGGACGAGCATTTGGTTGACGATATCTTTACGGAAAACTTGCTGGCGGTGCCCGAGTTGAAGCAAACCTTCCGAGCTATGGCCGGTCTGACCAAACATAAACCGTTCGAGTGCATTGGTGAAGTTGGCGAGACACAGCTTGCATTGTTAGCGGCGGGTAAAAAGGGCTTGAAAAGCGACATTATCGACGAAGTTAAGGCCAAGCTGGATCGCGCTGCGATAAGAGAGCTTGTTGATCATTACGCAACAGTAGACGGATCGGAACATACGATCCCACCAGATATCGCCCGACGAGTTATACCAATTTTTGTACACGCATCCGAAGCAGCACGCATCCGGTTAAAAAACCAAATCTCCAGCTAAGGTTAATCTGGCAGACGCCTGTTACTGAGGTCTGTGACCGGTGTCAACAAACATAAGCCGAAAGCTATTGACTTTGTATGTTCCGGGCGGATAATGGAATCATCATATAAGGAGCGGATATGAAGGAAAGAAGTCTGCCATATAAAGTGGTATCTCCTGCATTATCTGAAAAGTGTTCGGCCGTAAGAGTGCCAGCGCTTCCTTGACCCAAAGGAAGCACACTACGTTCTTGTTATCTCTTGAAACCCCAACCTAGCTCAAAAAATCCCAATAACGGAACCTCACCAGTGGACATGTAAGATTATTAATCCCCAAAGAAACACGGGGAGTACAGAAAGGCACGCAAGAATGGACATTTATGAAACTGACCCTCGATATCCTGGCTTCGTAGAACCAGCTATGACGGGAGAGCCTATGGTGGGCGATTGCGAGAGTCTGACTGACGTTTTAGAGGCCGAAGAAGCGGCCAGGTTGCTCGTTGACGGCGTTGCAAACGTTGCGACGAATGGTGCCAACGGTGACAGTAAGGACGGAGTTAGGGCTGGTCTTGAGCATACGATCGCGATGCTTGGCCAGGCTGAAACTGGGGAGGCCGACCGCACTAAAGAAGTATTTGCCCTGCGACGCAGCCCTGACAACTACTACGAGATTGAAGTAACCAGTGACATCACCCTTGAGGACTACCGCAAGAATACCTCGCCGGAACTATGGAACCTCATGCTTGATGAGACCGAGGCGCTTGTTGGCAAGAATCTAGTTATCTTTAGCTCAACCTTTGAAGGTGGTGGTGTGGCCATGCAGGAACCACCACTTATTAACTTCTTACGCCAGCGTGGCGTACATGTTCGTTGGTTGGTTTCGGAACCTGATACCGCAGCATTCTTGGTTACCAAGAAGATGCACAATCTGCAACAGGATATGCTTGAGCCGGACGTGCAGTGGAACGAAGAAGACTCCACTGCGCATGTGGCATACGGCAAAAAGAACATCAACGGTATGTTGAACGGGAAGCCGCTGACGCCAGAAGAAGAAGCGGAAGGCGTTACCTATCAGCCAGTCGAGAGTTTGGCCGAAGCAGACGTTTACTGGTTTGAAGATCCACAACTCATTGGTGGTATGCGTGATTTAATGGGTCTGAACCCAGAAGCAGAGTATGTCTACCGCAACCACATCCAGACTGACCGTGACTTGATGGCTGCCGAGGATTCTCCGCAAAACCGGATCTACCGCCACATCCACGAAACCTGTGGTGTTAACTTGGTTGACACCTATGTTGCGCACCCAGTAGAACAATTTGTTCCGTACCGCTCGCCTGATGCTGAATATCAAGAGGCCTATATGCCGCCCGTCAGTGATGACCACGAAGATTTAATCCGCGATTTAACCCCGGCCGAGATTCAGGAAAAGCAGTTTTGGATTAATGCTCAGATTGCGCGGCAGAATCGCGAGCGGCAAGAACACAACGCTACCTTGTATGGGGAAGAGTTCAGACACGCTGACGACCAAGCCCCGATCAACTGGGAACAGGCCCAGATGGTGGAGTTCTCACGTTACGACTTGGCGAAATTTAAGGAGTGCCAGATGATGTTGGCAGTTAAAGTTGTCGACAAATCACGCGCTGCCGGTATCCCCGACGAAAAGATCCTGCGCTCGGTTATTGCTGGCAACGGAGCTACCGACGACCTGGATCGTGAGTTTGTACTGAATATGACGCTGGAAGACCGTCGCAAAAAATATGGCCAATACGCCGATTTTATTACGGTTATAGGTCTTGCTCACGATTACACTGCCGTTAATGCCCTGTTTAGGAGCGCAAAATATTCGTCTAACTTCTCCAAAAAAGAGGGCTTTGAGCACCGCCGTGCCGAGAGCATGATGAAGGGTGTCCCTTCGTTCTCGAGCAACCGCGGCGGCCTGCCACTACAGGGACAAGACGGTGAAGGTGGTGGTCACGTTATTGATCTCGACAACCTTGATGCCGAGCTTGACCGTATTGCCGACGAAATCGTTGCCGATCAGCTTGACCCGGCACGCTACGCGGCACGTACCCAGGCAACCAGGGATTGGGCCCGGACCTTTATTAAGCCAGAGCTTACAACAGTTGCCAACGCTACTCGTGAAGCCCGTATTGCCAGTGGCCGTGGTAACCGTACGTGGCACGTACAAGAGCTGGCTGAAGCACGCCAGCGCCGTATCGAGCGCCGCGTGCAGATTGGTTCGGCTGCATTAGTGGGCGCCCAAGCGGCGTAACACATATCGAAGGAGACCAAAAGGACGGGCATGAAATGCTCGTCCTTTTCTTATAGTGGGTTTTGACATATAATTGCTGTATCCTAACAGATATGGCGCCGTGGCGGAGTGGTTACGCAGAGGTCTGCAAAACCTTGTACACGAGTTCGAGTCTCGTCGGTGCCTCCAAATTTAGGGCGAGTGGCGGAATTGGTATACGCGGTGGACTTAAAATCCGCTGGCCTTACAGCCTTGAGGGTTCGAGTCCCTCCTCGCCCACCACCTAAAGAAGCTGGTTCTTGGCCGGCTTTTTTAGTTTGTAAAACTTGAAATTACCGAGCAATACAGCTTATGCTATGCGTAAACCACGTTAAGTGAGGAACGTATTATGGAGGCAGAGGCAAAGGTTGGATTCCGCAAGTGGCTGCCACTCGCGGTGCTGGTGCTAGCACTGTTCATTATTGTGCTCGACACCACGATCATTAATGTCTCGATGAAGCCAATCATCGAAGATCTACACACTAATCTGAAGGCTGTGCAGTGGGTAATTACCGGATATTCACTGATCTTGGCAGCATTTACGATCACCGGCGGTCGCATGGGTGACATCTTTGGTCGCAAACGCATGTTTATTTTTGGCGCAATCACCTTCGCTCTGGGATCTTTGCTTGCAAGCCAAGCACACTCACAGCCCGAGCTGTTAGCTAGTGTGGCGCTTGTAGAGGCCACTGGCGCGGCTATGATGATGCCTTCCACGGCGGCGCTTATTCTGTCCGAGTACAGGGGCAAAGATAGAGCAATTGCCTTTGGTATGTTCGGCGCTGTGGCTGGCACAGCGGCTACGGTTGGCCCATTGCTTGGCGGTTTTTTGACTACCAACTATAGCTGGCGCTGGAATTACCTCATTAACCCGTTTGTGGTGATTGTGCTGTTGCTCGGTAGCCGGTATCTACACGAATCGCACGAGCGCAGCCCGCATCGTCCCGATGCCCCAAGTATCCTATTGTCGGCTCTTGGCCTGGCTGGCGTGGTGTACGGTATTATCGAATCGTCAAGCTATGGATGGATAAAAGCCAAGGCTGCGTACGAGATATTCGGTGAGCACTATCATTTGGCGGGCATTTCGATAACCGTATATGCACTGCTTTTGGGTGTGATTTTCCTTTCGGCGTTTCTTCATCGCCAGGGGTTATTGCAGCAACGAGGCAAAATACCGCTCGTGTCACTGAGCATTTTTAAGAACAAACAATTCATGGCTGGTACGACAGTTACGCTGATCGTGGCTATGACCCAGTTTGGGTTTATCTTTATACTGCCTATCTTTTTGCAGGGTATGCTCGGCAAGGATGCCTTCCATACCGGCCTGGCGTTATTGCCGTTCTCGTTGAGCGTTATGGTGGCGGGGCCGCTGTCGGGCATCCTGGTGGGCAAAGCTAACGTAGCCCCGAAGATTATGATTCAGCTCGGGCTGGTGCTCTCGGTGATTGGCGCGTTTGTATTGCGTCAGGAGTTTTCGGATGTGGCTACCGCGGCCAGCATTGTGCCTGGGCAGATCATTTTTGCTGCCGGATTCGGCCTGGCGTTCTCGCAGCTGGCTAACCTGACACTTTCGGCGGTATCGGTGCAGCAGGCGGGTGAAGCATCGGGTATGAACAACACATTCCGTCAGGTTGGTGCGAGCCTCGGACAGGCACTTATTGGGGCGTTGCTTATTTCGGCCCTGGCCACCCAGCTGAACAAAGACGTAACGGCTAGCACGGTTCTACCGCCACAGACCAAACCGACGGTTGCTGCTGCGGTTGCCGCCTCGGCACAAAGTCTCGGCACCGACAACTCAGCAAATAAAACGCTAGCCCCAACGGTGAACGACGAGATCACACGCATTAAGAACGACGCCATTATCAAGGGTGTGCGTACAGGATTAATCGCTACTATCTGCGTAGCAATTGTTGCCCTTGCGTTGTCTACCCAGTTGCCATGGCGATCACACCGGGCCGAGGATATCGACGAGTAATCTGCATATGAAGAAACGAAGTGCTGGGGTACTCCTCTACAAGCAAACAACGCAAGGTATGCAGGTTTTTATCGGCCATCCTGGCGGCCCGTATTGGGCGAAGAAAGATAACGGAGCGTGGTCTATCCCAAAAGGAGAATTTGAAGAGGGTGAGGACGCGTTTGAAGCTGCCAAGCGTGAGTTTAAAGAAGAAGTTGGGGGTGATGTGCCCGCTGGTGAACCTATAGAACTCGGTGATTTTAAGGTAACAAGCGGCAAGATAGTCACTGCATGGGCCCTAGAAGCAGACTTCGATCCAGAAAAAGTGTCGAGCAACCTGTTCGAAATAGAGTGGCCACCTAAATCCGGGCAAAAACAGGAATTTCCAGAGATAGACAAGGCTGGTTGGTTTACGCTGTCGAAAGCTACGATCAAATTGGTAAAAGGCCAGGTGCAGATAATCGAGAAGTTGGCCGAGCTGTTGGGTGTTAGCTTGCAGGAAGAGCCATTTAAGCCCGCAAAGCCCAAAAAAGCCCCCATTACCAACCAGGGGCAGACAAGCCTGTTCTAGGGTGGTATACTTACGCCATATGACCAACGCATTGTCCAACAACGTGATGCGCATGATGCCCCCGCGGGGCTAATTCTTTTTGATACTAATTTTTGGCAACTTTGTATAACTTTTCTAAACAGGTAGACTAATAGCATGAACTATTACGTAACGACTTCTATTCCCTATGTAAACGGTGAACCCCACGTTGGGCACGCGTTGGAATTTGTGATGGCTGATGTCTTGGCTCGTGCTGCTCGACAGCGTGGTGAAAAGACTCTCTTTTGTACTGGCACCGACGAGCACGGCACCAAGATTGCTCAAAAGGCCGAAAGCCTAGGCCTGACTCCCCGTCAGCTGACCGACCAAATGAGCCAGGAGTTCCGCGATTTGGCGCACATGCTCAATATTAGCAACGATCGCTTCATCCGTACGACCGATAAGGGGCACGAACAGCGCGCCCAGCTTATCTGGAAAGCACTTGCTCATGATATTTATAAGGCCAAGTACGTTGGCTGGTATGACGTCAAAGAAGAGACCTTTGTCCCAGAGGCGCAAGCCGACCCGGAGCGCATGAAGCCTGACCACCCGCAGGCTTACCAAAAGCTGGAAGAAGAAAACTATTTCTTTCCTCTCAGTAAGTATACCGACCAAATCCGAGAGGCAATTGAGTCTAACGCGTTTCAGGTTGTGCCCGAAACCCGTCGCAACGAGATTCTGTCGGTACTTCGCGAAGGCCTGGACGATATTAGCATCTCGCGCCCTAAAGATAAACTGGAGTGGGGTATCCCCGTGCCTGGCGACAAAACGCAGGTTATGTACGTATGGTTTGAAGCGCTCATGAACTACATAACCGTGCTTGGTTACCCCGAGCACTCGGACTTCAAAGAGTACTGGCCTGCCCAGACCCAGGTAATCGGCAAAGATATTATTCGTTTTCATGCGGCAATCTGGCCGGCTATGCTATTTAGCCTTGGTATCTCGCTACCAAAGCAATTGTACGTGCATGGGCACATCACGCTCGATGGCAAAAAGATGAGCAAGAGCATCGGAAACGTCGTCTCGCCAAAAGAAATTGTTGGCAAGTATGGTGTTGATGCCTTCCGCTATTACTTCTTGCGACACATCCCAAGCTATAACGACGGCGACTTCAGCTGGGATGCTTTCGAGGCTTCGTATAACAACGAGCTAGCCAACGAGTTAGGGAACGCCGTACAACGTACGGTGGCCATGATCAGCAAGTATCAAAACGGTATTATCGGTGAGATTCCGCCTGCTCGTCACGACAAATCACCGGTCGACGAGGCTATTGCCCAGTGTCGCTTTGATCGTGCGCTTGACGAAGTATGGGACCAAGTGCGTGGTCTTAACCAGTATATCGACGAGGAAAAGCCCTGGACTATCGCTAAGTCTGGCGATAGCGACCATCTGCGTGAGGTGCTGGCCTACCAGTCAAGTTGTCTTCTTGAGATCGCTGATTTGCTTGAACCTTTCTTACCCGAAACATCTACCAAAATAAAAGCCGTCTTTGCGGAAGGTATCGTACATCCAATTGAAGACACACTCTTCCCGAAGACCGAACAGGAGTCATAATGTCGTTGCGGCTTGTTGATACGCACTGTCACATCCACGAGGCGGTATACTCTCATGAGCTTGACTCCGAAACTCGCAAGCGCTACCAGAAGGCCGGTCAGCCCAGCCCCGATGACATGATTGTCTCGGCCGCCGCCGCCGACGTGCAGCGTATTGTTTGTGTCGGTACAACACTGGAAGATAGTGAAGTAGCTGTTGGCTTTGCTGAAGACCGCAAAAATGTATGGGCGAGTATCGGGCTGCATCCGCACGAAGCAAAAGGTTATGTCGGCAACGATAAGGCGCTGAAGCGTTTTGGGGTACTGGCCGGCAAACCGAAGGTTGTGGCTGTCGGTGAGTGTGGACTTGATTATTTTTATACACATTCGCTGAAGGTCGACCAAGAGACCATCTTGCGCTTTCAGATCGAGGTGGCCCTGCAGCACGGCTTGCCTATGGTTTTCCACGTACGTGAGGCATTTGATGACTTTTGGCCCATCTTTGACCAATATAAGGGTATTCGTGGGGTTATGCACAGCTTTAGCTCTACCAAGAAAGACCTGGAACAAATTCTGAGCCGTGGCCTATATGTTGGTCTAAACGGTATTACAACTTTTACTAACCGGCAACAACAAATTGATGCCATAAAAGCCGTTCCTCTCGAGAGGATGCTGCTTGAAACAGATGCGCCCTTCTTGACACCTACCCCTTATCGTGGTAATATCTGTGAGCCTAAGCACATTCGCGTTACGGCAGAGTTCCTGAGTGAACTCCGGGGTGATTCTTTAGAAGCGATTGCCCAATACACCACCGATAACGCAGAAAGTGTCTTTGGGCTGAGGTAAACACATGACACAACCACGAAGAGAAGGCATAGAACGGCAATACGACGAAGCATCGGCGCACCGTTTGCACGTCGTTGGTACTGCAACCGGTAGTACCCTCGATGCTTTCCGCCGTCAGAGCGGCATTGATGTCCAAGCGGAAGAGATGCAGTCCGCATATACCCAGCCCGTTCCAGCCTACGAGGCAAGCCCTAACCAGGGCCCTCAGGTAATCGAATCCCCTGTCCAACCAGCTATTGGTGAAGTTGCTACTTTCGGCTATGAAGCACCTGCCGATGTCCAAGGTGCTGCAGACACTGGAGCACCTCTCGGTGACGTTCGCCGTATAGAGGACTTCCCGGAAATTGAGCGGCCATTTGCCGCCTAGGAGATAACCTATGTTTAGTATCCTAAATTCACTAAAAGGCCAATCCGAAGAAGAACGCCGTGCGCGACGCTACCGTGAGCTTATTCGCCGCGAAGCTCAAGTCGGCAGTGAACTATTCGGACCTATCCCAGAGGGTGTCCGCCGTGAGTTTTTCTGTCTTGATGAGCACACATGGGTCTGGCACGAAGAGTGGACCGACCAGTCGGGCCAGCGCCGTGCAGTAACGACCCGCTACGATGTTCGCCCAAGCGGTATCCTCAAGGCGCAAGACGGCCAACCATATCGGTATGTAACGGTCGAAGAAGGCCGCCGCCTCTGTAAGTCGGTACTTATGTACAACCGTCTTATCCAATCCGAACTGTACGCCTAGAGATCGCAGTTAGGTTAGCCTACCTGCGGCGATCTTTTATAATACGATTAGACATGGATACACCAATTTACCTCGACCACGCTGCTGCTACTCCCATGGATAAACGGGTTATTGATGCTATGGCTCCTTACTACAAGGAGCATTTTTATAACCCTTCGGCTACCTACATGGCGGCCGTTGGTGTGCGTAAGGACATGGATGCTGCCCGTGCGCGCATTGCATTAGTGCTGGGGGCTCGTCCAAGCGAAGTGATTTTTACCGCTGGTGCCACCGAGGCTAACAACCTGGTAATCCGTGGTGTTATCGAGCAGTTCCCGGAAGGGAATGTGGTTGTAAGCAGTGTTGAGCATGATTCGGTTCTGTTGCCGGCTCGTGCTCAGCACTCCAAAGAAGCGCCGGTTACTGCGCAAGGCGTCGTAGACCTGCATACCTTACGCACTATGATTGACGACCAGACGGTCCTGGTAAGCATTATGTATGCTAATAATGAGGTCGGCAGCGTGCAGCCAATCCGTCAGATTGCCGCAATGCTTGAAGAAGTCAGGCGTACCCGCCAAAAAGCCGGTAACGATTTGCCGCTTTATCTGCATACCGACGCCGCCCAAGCGGCCAACTACCTGGACTTGCATGTCGCCCGACTCGGCGTCGACTTTATGACCCTTAACGGCGGCAAAATATATGGCCCCAAGCAGACGGGTATTCTCTTTACTTCCAGTCGCGCCCGCTTCCAGCCACAGATTGTTGGTGGTGGCCAAGAACGTGGGCAGCGGGCGGGCACCGAAAATGTTGCTGGAGCGATCGGGCTGGCTACTGCCCTGGAGCTGGCGCAACAATCTCGCGGCGAAGAAGCACGCCGCCTAAAAAATCTACAGGATATATTCTTTACACTGCTTGAAGAACAGATCCCCGGTGTGGCTATCAATGGCTCTCGCAAAACACGCCTTCCCAATAACGTCCACATTACGCTGCCGGGCCAAGACAATGAACGATTATTGATAGAACTTGATGATCGTGGTGTATTGGCTGCGGCTGGTTCGGCATGTAGCGCAAGCAATGATGAGCCGTCGCATGTACTAAAGGCGATGGGTATGAGCGCCCAAGATGCGCAATCGTCACTCCGCTTTAGTATGGGCCGATCGACGGACGAGGCCGTTATCCGTCGGGCCGTGCAGATACTAGCCGATATCGTTGCTCGCTAAGGGACATCCTTATATACTGATAGGGAATGGGAAAGCATAAGCGAATATTCCAGCGATTCCTTTTGTTTGCCGGCTTGGCATTGTTTGCGATTTGCACTGTCGGTATCGCTCGTGCCCAGAACGTTACTCAAGGTTATCAGAGTGATACTGGGCTCCAGAACGGCATGATTGTCCGTCTTGTACCGACCGACAGTTCTAAGGTAGAAGCACTCAGCCAGAAGAATACCGACGACATGCTTGGCATTGTGGTCTCGGCTGGCGATGCTGCTGTATCACTGTCCAATCCTGGCGCTAGCCAACAGGTATATGTAGCAACATTTGGCCAGTACAAAGTGCTGGTTAGCAATCAAAATGGTCCCATCAAAGTAGGTGACTACATTACAGTCTCGTCATTGAATGGCGTTGGCATGAGGGCGCAGACCACTCAGCAGTTGGTGGTCGGCAAGGCGCTCGAAGATTTTGATGGCACCTCAAATGCCGAGAGCACTACCGAGCTATTGACCAACCACGGCAAAGATAAGGTCGCGTTGGGCCACGTGAGTATCGAAGTATCGATAGCCCACAATCCTTTGTATGAAAAGCAAAAAGAAGCCGGAGTACCCGATTTCTTGTCTAAGGCCGCCCAGCTTGTCACCAACCGTCCGGTCAGTGCGTTCCGCATTTACGTTAGCTTTGCAATTATGATAATTAGCCTAATTATTGCGGGTGGTATCTTGTATGCCGGTGTGCGTAGCGGTATGACGGCAATTGGACGCAACCCGCTAGCCAAACATTCGATTCTCCGAAACCTAATCCAAGTAACGCTAATGGCGTTAATTGTTTTCGCAATTGGTCTTTTTGCGGTATATTTACTACTAAGGATATAGCTAATGTTTAGCAGGGTGGAGTGCAAGCAATGACAATCTGGGGGCTGGTTCTCGTTTTAGGCTTCATATTCGCTGGAGGAATCAGCTTTATTTATGTGTCTGTCCGTCTGAGCCGGATGGGCCCTGCGCAAAAGACCACCGAGGACTTTGAGGGTGCGGCCGAGAAGGATGTTGAACACATCTTTAACGACGAATTCCGTGAGGAATTGCGTAACCGTGGCCGTTTGCACTTCGAGAAGATCTTGGGTGAGAACGCCATGTTTCTGCAGCAGGACTTGCGCCTCACAACCTCACAGCTAAACGACTACATGAAAGACCAGATCAGTCGTGATCTAAAAGAGGCTTTTGCCAATTACGAGAGTGCTATTAGCGATGCCAAACAGTTGGCGGTTGAGTCCATCCAGAAAACCAAGGAGACCATTGACGAACAGCGCTCGGCGCTCTCGAGCCAGCTCGAAAAAGAAATATCCGACGAAAAGGCCCGGCGCATCAAGCGCTTTGACGAAAACATGGCAGACGTTGTTAATCACTACGTGCTGGCCGCAATTGGCAACCAGATCGACCTGAATGACCAGCTCGAGTACATCTTGGGAGAGCTTGAGGTGAACAAGCAAGCTATCTTGGAGGATGTGGTTAATGGCGCTTGAAGCTGAACGGCAACCGTCGAAGCAACTCGAGCTGCCTATCCTGATCTTTGGACCGCTCGAAGTGCGTCGTTTACAACGTGAGCTGGAGGCGTTGGAAGAGTTTGTAGAGCAGGCTAATATTCGCGACAAGGGTAAGCAGCAAGTCTCGCTCCCCAAGACATCGCGTTTGCTCGATGCGTTAGCTGGCAATAACAACCTAAACTTGCTGGTTGCTGATAGTCGGAGCAGGCTGCGAGCATTTCTCGCCGAAGTCGACAAATCGGCTCCTATAGTTAGTGTTAGTTTTGCCACAGATCCTTCGTCGGCCTTTACTGCCAAGATAGTAGCCTGGATACGTACGAACATCCATCCTTACGCCTTACTGCATTTGGGGTTACAACCGAGTATTGCTGCAGGTTGTATCGTGCGTACTGCCAACAAGTCGTTCGACTTTAGCTTGCGCAACCGCTTTCACGAGCAACGAGCGCTATTGCTTAAGGCAATCGCCGGAGATAAGCTATGAGCGACAATCGACATTTCGATCAGCTAGTAAGCGCAGGTAAGCCTGTTGGTGAAGTTATAGCTGTTGATCGTTTCATGATCAAAGTCCGCGGTATGCAACCTGTTAATACGCACGCCCTGGTGTTATTCGAGGATGGCAGCAAGGGCTATGTGCACCATGTGTACGAGGACTATATAATCGTGCTACATCTTGGCGTTA
This sequence comes from uncultured bacterium, assembly GCA_963815935.1. Classification (GTDB taxonomy): domain Bacteria; phylum Patescibacteriota; class Saccharimonadia; order Saccharimonadales; family UBA4665; genus JARIHD01. Next base: position 143,716 of record CAWFIL010000004.1, on the reverse strand, counting down.
AGAGCGCCACCGTAGGCATGACTGTGGTCGTGCAACATGACCAGCTAGTGACCAAGGTGGGTAAGGATTTTATTGGTCGCGTGGTGTCGGTAACTGGCGAGCCGCTTGATGGAAAAGGACCAATCGCAGCCGATGCTGTGTGGCCGGTCTTCTCGTCCGCGCCACCATTCCATGCTCGTGAGGCGCTTGATAAGCAGTTGGAGACTGGCATCACGGTCATCGACACTCTGTTCCCGCTAATGCGTGGTCAGCGTATGGCGATTCTTGGTGATGGCAAGTCCGGTAAAAGCACACTTGCCACACAGATTGCTCTCAACCAGGCAAATACCGACGTCGTGAGCGTGTATGTGCTAATCGCCAAGCGCCGTAGTGATGTTGACATGCTGCTGACGCGTTTACTCTCCTACGACGCCATGAAGCAAACCATTGTGGTGGTCTCTACTATGGCCGACTCGCTGATCATGAGTTACTTGGCTCCATATGTTGCCTGCAGCATGGCCGAGTACTTGTGGCAACAGTGCAACCAAGACACCTTGCTAATTTACGACGACCTCACTGCCCACGCTCATGCCTACCGCGAAATTGCTTTACTTTCTGGATCGAGCCCGGGTCGTGACTCGTTCCCGGGTGACATGTTCTATGTGCACTCATCACTGTTGGAACGTGCTGGCAAATTGGCTAGCAACCACAAAACCCTTACTACGCTGCCAATGGTCTTCGCTGCGGGTGGCGACATTACTTCGTATTTACCGACCAACATTATGTCCATTACTGACGGTCAGTGGATCCTGGACATGAAGACTTTTCGTGACACTATGCGTCCTGCTGTAAGTGTGGGGCTTAGTGTGAGCCGTGTTGGTGGCCGTGGCCAGAGTTCACGCCAGAAACAGCTTGGTAGCCAGGCGTTCAAGACACTTACTGCCCATGCCCAAGCCCAGGAGTTTGCTCGCTTTGGCTCCGAACTGGCGCCCGAGGCCCAGCAAAGTCTCAAGCGTGGTGCTTTACTGTACCAGCTACTCAATCAGATACCTGGCGAACGCTATACGCTTAAGGCGCAAACTTTGATGCTCGACATTGCGCTTAATCTGGAAGACAACCAGGCGCTTAATCTGGAGGGCATTAAGAAGGCTGCTAACGAGTATGGCAAGAAATTGAACGACGATGATAAAGACTTTGAGAAGTTGCGGGATGAACTCAAGAAGCAAAGTCTAATGGCAGTGCCAGCGGGGCCTAAGAAATGAGCCGTCTCCAAGAAGTGGCCGCCCAACGCGTTGCCATGGACACTATCGTTAACCTGACGAGCGTATTTGAGGGCATCGCTAGTATGCGTATCGCTCAGACCAAAACTCAGGTACTGCAGTCGCAGCAATTCTTTAGCGAATTGTGGCAGATTTATTCGCAGTTGCGGGTAGACACGCTGTTTCGTTTCGGCCGTTCTTCTTCCGAGGAAGTAATTAATAAACAACTCTATATCGTCATCACCTCGGAGGGCGGTTTTAGCGGTGATATCGATCAAAAGCTTATTAAAATTATGCTGGAGAAGTTTGACTCCAATAAACAAGATATTATTGTGATCGGACACCACGGCGCCGTACAGCTTATCCAGGCGGGTATTGCTTTCAAAAAGTACTTTACGCTGCCGAGCAAAGACCGCAACATCAATGTCCAGCCGTTGATCAACGAGGCTCGTGCCTATAAAGATACAATCGTGTTCTACCAGACCTACAAATCCTTGATGGTTCAGGAAGTGAAAAGTATCGACCTTAATAACGCCGTGCAAGAAGAGGGTAAGGCCGTCCAGGGTGGTGAAGAGTTCATTAGTGAGGCAAATTATATCTTTGAACCGTCGACATTTGATGTGGTCGCTCATCTGGAGCGCTCTATGATGCAGATTGCTTTAAGCCAGGTTATCTTGGACTCCAAGTTGGCACAGTACGCCAGCCGATTCCGCGCCATGAGTATGGCTAAAGATCGCGCCAACGATCTACATGATGACCTGGCAATCCTATTTAATCGTACTAAGCGTCGTATCCAGGACGAACGTTTGAAGGAAATGATCAATGGATTACGAAAGACGAGGGTAGCATAAGATGAACCAAGGTGTGGTACGGGCGGTCAAAGATTTGATTGTGATTGTCGTCTTCGACGAAGACTACCCCGACCTTCGCGAAGTAATTATAGTCGAGGGGCTTGATACGCCGCTGGTTGTCGACAGTATGCTCGTAGGTGGCGAAGCTATGTGTCTGAATATCAACTCTGACCGTCGTATTCAGAAGGGTATGAAGGTCAAACGCACTGGCCGCAGTATCGAGATACCTGTTGGTGACGAACTTATTGGTCGTGTGATTGACGCTATGGGTATGCCGTTGGACGGCAAGGAGCCCATAGCTACTACTAAGGCAGGCAAGCGCGACATCTTTACGGCTCCTGCTCGTGGCGATGGGTTTGGTGCGGTTGCCCCCGAAATTCTTGAGACGGGCATCAAAGTGCTCGACTTCTTCGCGCCGTTTGTAAAGGGTCGCAAGATTGGTATCGTTGGTGGTGCTGGTGTGGGCAAGACCGTGTTGACTATGGAAATGATTCACAATATAGCCATGAGCGGTTCGGGCTTAAGCTTCTTTACCGGTATCGGTGAGCGTATTCGCGAGGGTCATGAACTATACGAAACCTTGCGTGATGCCGATCTGCTCAAGAGCACCTGTATGTTTTTTGCGCAGATGAACGAAAACCCTGTGCGCCGCTCACTCATAGCGCTGTCGTCCGTAACGCTGGCTGAGTATTTTCGTGACGAGCAAGGCAAGAGCATCCTGTTCTTCGCCGACAATATGTATCGCTATATTCAGGCCAAGAACGAAGTTTCGACTATGCTTGGGCAGGTGCCATCCGAGGGCGGCTATGAGCCGACTATCTTCTCGGATGTTAAAATCTTGCAAGACCGGCTGAGCTCCACCGAGAAGGGCTCTATCACCGCCGTGCAGACTATTTACGTGCCTGCCGATGATATTAGCGATCCGGCAGTACAGACCATTCAGCACGAGCTTGACTCAGTTATCATCCTAAGCCGTGCCGTAGCGGAGCAGGGCATTCGTCCAGCTGTTGACCTGTTGCACACGACTTCGTCCTTACTGACGCCGGAAATCGTCGGCGAGCGCCATTACCTATTGAGCGTACAGGTCCAGGCTTTATTGCAGAAGTACGAGCAGCTAAAGCCAATCATCGCTATTATTGGTGAAAATGAACTGTCACCTGCTGACCGTACCGACTATGCCAAGGCCAAAAAGCTGATCAGTTTCTTCTCGCAGGATATGTTCGTCATGGAAGAGCTCAACGGTCGCAAGGGTGAGTTCGTCAAACGTGACGATATGCTTAAGGGAGTCGAAGAAATTATTGTATGATTGAGGAAAAGACCGAATCGGCCAAACTTGTCGAGGAAGCTAAAGAGGCGCATGGTGGTGACACCGGGCCGACGATGCACATCAAGGTCTATTCGCCGTTTAAGGTATACTATGACGACGAAGGTGACAGCATATCGGGTCAGAACGCTACGGGCCCATTCGATATCCTACCCAAGCATCACAATTTTATGACCCTACTAAGCCAGGGGGAGCTGATTATACGTTCGTTTCGTGGCGATCAAAAGATTCGTATCTCGGGTGGCCTTATGCACGTTAAAGCCGATCAAGTTACCGTCTTTCTGGATATCTAGTCTAAAACGATGTAGTCAAAGCCAAAAGTCTGTCCGCTTGGTGCAGGATTTGCGGTGCAGATGCTGAAGTCACTCGTGCTGCGGTTGACATAGTAGTCAAGCGCAGCGGCTCCACTGCCAATGGGCGTGACATTGACGTGTGGTGTGCCATTGAACTTGGACGAGAAGACAACGGTCGCAAAGCAACCTGCGCCCGGGCCGCCTCCAATGTTGATGGTGATTGAGCCGGATGTGTCCGAGCCGCTAACTGAGGCGGTTCCGCCCGAGCCAAGCGCGGTGCCTTTGTTTAGGCCGGGGATAGGGCCTCCAGCCGTTAAGTGGTGTGTTAGCTGTAGATCGCCGTTGAGCAAAAGAGTATTGGTAGATATCTGCGTTGCCGATAAGTTACCATTGAACGTGCTATTGCCCGTGACGCTGATCCCATTGCGGGCCGTAAACACACCTTGTATGGTTGCGCTACCGCCTATGGCGATATTATCGGCTTGGAGCTGACTGAACCGACTTGTCCCAGATACAGTGATACCGGGTAGTTGCAGGTCGCCACCTACCTTAATGGTGCCAGCTACTTCCAGATCGCTACGGACCAGAACTGCCCCTGCGAATATCGAATTAGACTCAACGTTTAGTACCTGCTTTGAGCTGCCAATATTGACACTGGTGTTAGAGAGCTGCTTTAACGCAGCGTCGGAGAGGCTCTGTGCGTTAATAACGTCTTTGCTCGTGGTGGTCGCATTCTTGTTCTTGATAAACATGGCAATTGTCACGCCCACGGCGATGACGATGACCAAGGCAAAAAGCAATAGGTACACATTAAATTTTTGCCATATGCGTTTGATGATTGGTGGTTTGGCTGACTTTTCGGGGGTTGCACCGTGGGTTGCATCGGTAGTGACATCCGTTGCTTCATTTTGTGCATCGGCGGCCTGCCCCCCCTTGCCAGTTTCCATGACGGTGTCAGCGCCCTCAAGCGAGTGCACGTCATTATCGGGATCGGATTGTAGTTTCGACGGGTCCATATTGCTTATTCATATAATACTAAAACGTGCACGAAAAGCGTAAACGGATTGTCATCGGCATGGTTTTGACGCACAATGTATATATGCGATTGCGCAGGGATGTCTCGCTTGTGGGGGCTAGTATTATTGCACTAATTGTGTGGGCTGGCCCGCTTGCGCATGCCCAATCATCCTCTACGAACTATAAAGTAGAAGAGTCGTTTTTTGGCACGGGTGGCGAACTCGACGCTAGCTCAACTAACTATCGAGCAAAACAGTCCGCTGGCGAGACCACCGTAGGTAATGCAGCAAGCCCCAACTATCAATTCCAGGGCGGCTTTAATACATCCGCCACACCGCTGTTGGAGGTGGCAGTAAACGGCGGGGTGTATGATATGGGCAATTTGGACTCTGGCGTTACTGGCGCGGTCACAGCTTCGTTTACGGTTAGAAACTATTTGAGCAGCGGGTACGTTGTTGTGTTGTCCGGCACTTCGCCTACCGATCCGGTCAGCGGACATTCGCTTACGGCGCTCAGCTCGGCTTCGACCTCACAGCCTGGCACCGAACAGTTTGGGGTGAATCTGGTCAACAACGGCAATCCAAACATTGGCTCCGACCCAGCGCAGGTCCCCGACAGCACATACAGTTTTGGCACGCCAGTTAGTGGCTACGATACGCCCAACTATTTCAAGTTTGTAGACGGAGACACGATTGCCATGAGTCCAAAGAGCAGCGGGCAGACCAACTATGCGCTTTCGATTATCGCTAACGTAGCTCGCGAGACGCCAGCGGGGCAGTACGGCGGCCACCTGAGCGTGCAGGTTGTGCCGACCTTTTAACTGTGGATAAATATTTCCAGCTATGGGTAAGTTTATTGCATAACGCTTAAGCTTTATGCTAAAGTTAGCTCGATAGTGTTAAAAAAGTGTTAAAAAAGAAAAATTCAGGTAATCTCAAGCAATGAACACAGCACGACGCATTTTCAAGAGAAGCAGCCTTCTGACGATGGCGCTTTCATTACTGGGCACTTGGATTGTCGCGGACGCATTGATACTCGTTCCGCAGGCACACGCAGCACAGATAACAAGCCGTAGTCTAACGCTTTCTAGCTCGGCAAACGGTAGTATTGCTACGGGTGCGGCACTAAGCGGGACGAATGGTTCTAAAACGAAGCATACGTTCAACTTTACACTGCCTACTTCTGGCAATGTAGGATCCATGGAATTCCTGTACTGTACTACGCCGTTGCCAGGTACGACATGTACTGCTCCTACTGGTATGGATGCCTCCACGGTGGCTAGTATTGGTGGTACTAGCGCAACGGGTTGGTCGCTTGGTACCGCAGGTAACGCGCCTACTGCGAGCCGAGTTAGGATTACTCGCACTGCTGCATCCTTGACCGGCGCTGTCCAGTTCGCCTTTGGTACGGGTTCTGGCGGCGGTACCGACTACATCAAGAATCCAACTTCCGACAACAGTACGTTCTTCGTGCGCATTACGACATTCTCCGACAACGCATGGGTGACGTCGGTTGACCAAGGTACGGTCGGCAACTCAACCGCCCAGCAAATTGACGTTACTGCCAAGGTACAGGAAACGCTTAACTTCTCGGTTGGTAGCACAGTGACCGCACCGGGTTCGAGCTGTACGGCATTTAGCGACACGGGTGCCCTTGCGCTAGGAAGCATAACAGATGGTACGCTGAGCTTTACGCAGGCCTATGATGCTCACTCATATTTCCGGGTGAGTACCAACGCCAATGGCGGTACAATTATTTATTACTCGGGTGATACCTTAAAGAGTGGCTCTAATTCAATTGCGGCTATCGGGACTTCTGCAGCTGCTAGTGCAGTTGGCTCGGCGCAATTCGGTTTGGCGGTTGACTCTTCCGACACGCAGAGCGGCAGTGGCTATAGCTTTACTAGTTTGTCCGCAACAGCTCCTTATGCCGGCGGTAATGGCACTATCACGAACGGTGGTACTGCACAGTTTGCATACAGCACGGCCAGTGTGACTACTCCTGTCCAGATTGCAGCAGCTGCAGGTACGATTACCTGTGATACTGGTTCAGTCCGCTACCTAGGCAACATTTCAACGACAACGCCTCCGGGTATCTACACCACGACCATCTCTTACCTTGCACTGCCAACTTACTAAACCCAAGAAAGGTCGGTACAATAGACCTATGGCAGGCAAGACTTATCTATGACAAGGCGTACCTTATGGAGTTTGACGGCGGCGAGCGCGCTGCTGGTGACTGTTGCTATTAGCTTTGTGCCTATGCCGGTACGTGCGCAACAACTCCAACAAAGAAGCCTGCGGGTTGAGAGTGCAACCGCAGGTGCGACGACCGAGCATACGTTTAGCTTTTCATATACCACAACCGGTGTCGCCGTCGGCTCGATCATGTTTGAATATTGTACGAGCCCACTCGATGGTGTGGCATGTGTGCCGCCAAATGGTATGAATGCCGGACAGGCCGTGCTTGCTCAACAGCAGGGTGAAACAGGGTACTTTGTCTTGGCTCGCCAAACGAATCGGATCATTTTGACGCGCGCTCCAGCGTTGCCACCCACTATCAACCCGTCGACATATGCCTTCACCGGTATTGTTAACCCGTCCGATACCGGCACGTTCTACGTGCGTATAACGACCTATGTAAGCACGGATGGTAGTGGCCCGTACACCGATTTTGGCGCAGTCGTAAATGCTACAACCCAAGGTGTGCGAATCAGCACCGAGGTCCCGCCGATCCTCAAGTTCTGCGTGGGGCTTACGATAGACAGCGATTGCTCGACGGCAGATGGCAATGTCGTAGATCTGGGCACCCTGAATCCATCAGGCGCGTCCGTGGGCTCTTCGCAGATGCTAGCGGCGACTAACGCCGAGTTCGGCTTGGCTATTACGGTCTATGGCACAACACTCACATCAGGCAATAATGTCATACCGGCTCTAGTAACACCAACCTTTAGCGCACCGGGTAATGCCCAGTTTGGCATTAACCTGCGGGCGAATAGTGATCCGGGGGTGGGCGAAGAGCCATCCGGAGGCGGCATTGCTACGCCGGCTACTGCGTACAATACCCCGAACAAGTACAGCTTTAAGAGTGGCGACGTAGTTGCAACCAGCCCGGCGGCTACTGATACACGCAAGTTTACAGTCAGTTACGTGGCAAATGTTGCGGGCGCTCAGGCTCCTGGTGTGTATACCGCAACAATGACATATATTTGTACCGCCAGTTTTTGATGGTAAACTAAAAGCTAAAGGTTATGACCAATACTGATAAGAGAGGGTTTATGAGAAAAATAGCGCGCGCGTTGTCCCTGCTGGTGGCTATGTCTACGCTCCTAGGGGTCTCGATTGTACATGCGCAGTCTAACGGTCTTGGTGTGTCTCCACGCAAAGATTACAGTGTACAGCCAGGCAAGGCTATTAGTGACACGCTCTATATAAGCAACCTTAGCCTGTCACAGGACCTTGAGGTTAATATGCGTATCGTCGACTTTGGCGCGCAAAATGAGACCGGCGCCCCAGCCTTGCAGCTAGCTGATAATGCACCGCAGACGCCGTGGTCACTTAAACCATTTGTAAAAATACCCAGCCAAATACACGTACCTGCGGGTAAATCGACTAATGTGCCTATCTCTGTAACGATTCCTGCATCGCAAGGCGCGGGTAGCTATTACAGTGCAATTGAGTATACGGCCGTCAACTCCGAGACCAAGCAGAAGGTGAATATTTCGGCCTCTACTGCCAGTCTGGTGTTCGTGACCGTCCCCGGTCAGGCCAAAGAACAGCTTATCCTGAAACAATTTGGCATGTGGCAGTCCAATGCGGACCAGACCGCCGGTGCGTTCAAGAGTTTCTTTGTTGGCTCATCGCCTAAAGAATTTGCCTATCGCCTGCAAAACAACGGAAACGTTGCCGAGCAGGGTAGCGGTAGCATGATCATTAAGAATATGTTCGGCCAAACTGTCAAAGAGATCGACGATGCCAACCCCAAGAAGCAGCTGGTGCTTATCGGGCAAACACGTCGTATCCAGGCTTGCGTAAAGAGCAGTGTGCTAACCAGCAAGGCGCCTAACGGCCAAGATAGTCAGCAGACCGTCTGTGACGATCCTGGGCTATGGCCTGGCCGCTACACGGCTGAGATTGCCTTGTATTACGGACTCAACGGTAATAGCACACAAGAAGTAATGGCTACCACCAGCTTCTGGTATTTCCCGCTGTGGTCGATCATCGGCTTCTTTGCCCTGGTTTTGGTGGTTGTGACACTGGTATGGCTTATTCGCCGGGCATTCGGTGGCGGCGGTAATCGTCGCCGATATAGGCGCTAAGTTTTGCCAGAACAAGCACTGGCGAAATATAATAAGCGCAGGATCGTTTGAATTAATTATGATACGTCGTTGCCTGAGTTTTTGTCGCGTAATCGTCGTCCTGGGGGTGATTGTTGTCTCGGGCTACGGTTTTGCTGCTAATGCTAGCGCTGCATCAGTGCAGAATCCGCAAGATGGCGCTATTGGTGTAGAGGGTAAGATACCGAGTAACCCACCGACCACTGCTGCGACAATCACGACGCCCCGAAACGGTGACAACTTCTCGAGTATTCCTGTAACGGTCAATGGTTTATGTACGGCGGGTCTGCTGGTAAAGATATTTGCCAACAATGTGTTTGTGGGGTCGGCGCAATGTCAGGGCGGCAGCTATTCGATACAGGTGGACCTATTTTCGGGGCGCAACGATCTTGTAGCTCGTATTTTCGATTCACTCGATCAAGGCGGCCCAGATTCTAACATAGCAACAGTTAACTTTAATGATACGCAGTTCAACCCCTTCGGTGGCTCGCTTATTACCCTAACAAGCAACTATGCAGCTCGAGGTGCCAATCCTGGGCAAAAGCTATCCTGGCCCGTCATTTTGAGCGGTGGTACGGCGCCATATGCCATTAGTGTCGATTGGGGGGATGGCAAGCCGGCTGATCTGATTAGTACTCAGTTTACAGGTACTATCGATCTTAGCCATGTGTATGACAAGGCAGGTATTTATAAGGTTATCGTTAAGGCGACAGACAAAAATGGCCTGTCGGCCTTTTTGCAATTGGTCGCCACAGCCAACGGTGCTGTAACCTCGAGCAGCACAAGTAGCGGCAATAATAGCAATACACAAAAAACGACCATTAATCGTGTGCTGTGGGCGCCAGCTGCCGTGAGTATCCCCTTAATATTCGTCAGCTTCTGGCTAGGCCAGCGCTACGAGCTGGCTACCCTACGCCGTCATTTGGAAGAGCGTAGCAAGCTCGACTAGCTCAAGGCGTTGTAATTTGCTAAAATAAAGTATATATGTCAAAGAAAGTATATGTCGGTATGTCCGGCGGTGTCGATAGTTCGGTGACTGCTGCACTCTTGCAAGAGCGGGGCTACGACGTCACAGGTGTGTACATGAAGAACTGGAGCCGGGACCTCCCCGGTTTTGTATGCCCCTGGAAGGAAGACTATCAGGACGCAAAGCGTGTGGCTGTCCGCCTGGGCATACCATTCAAGACGTATGACTTCGAGACTGAGTACCGCCACAGAGTAGTCGACTACATGATCGACGGCTATAAAGCTGGGCTAACACCTAACCCTGATATTATGTGCAACCAGGAAGTCAAGTTTAAGCTATTCTTGGAGACTGCCCTTGGGGATGGCGCGGATATGATTGCGACTGGCCATTATGCCCGCATCCAGAGCGGCAAATTGCTTGCTGGTTTGGACACCAATAAAGACCAGAGTTACTTCTTGTACCGTGTAACCGAGGACGCCTTGCGCCATAGCCTGATGCCAATTGGTGAGTACGAAAAGCCCAAAGTTCGCGAGATTGCCAAGAGACTAGGCCTAAGTACTGCCGAAAAGAAAGACAGCCAGGGCATTTGTTTCGTAGGCAAAGTAGGCATTAAGGAGTTTCTACAGCAGTTCGTACAGACTGATTCGGGGGCTATTATTGACCAGAGCGGTCACCTGGTTGGCGAGCATGACGGTGCGCTATTTTATACCATTGGCCAACGTCACGGCTTGAGCGTTGGCGGCGGATTGCCGTTCTATGTTGTTGGCAAGGACATGGGTAAAAACGAAGTGTATGTCACGACCGATTTGCAAGACACTCGTTTGTGGAGCAATGAATTGGAGCTTGCCTCGGCGCATTGGATCAATGCCGAGCCGAGCATACATGGTGCATACCAGGTACGCACGCGCTACAGAGCTGATCTTATTCCGGTGACGGGCATCCAGAAGTTGGAAAATGGCAACTGGAAGCTAACTCTCAAGGACGAAGTCCGTGCGTTGACGCCAGGGCAGTCGGCTGTGCTATACGAAGCAGACCGTGTGGTTGGCGGCGGCATCGTTACGTCGTAAACTTGACGACTATCTCGCCCCTGGGGTATACTGCACATCAAAGCGTTGACCGGGAATAAGGGCAACGAGCGATCATAGAGAGCCTGCGGTTGGTGTAAGCAGGAATCGCGACTGTCCCGAGCCACCCGCGAGCTGCCTGCGATCAAGCAGTGCCGGCCACCTTGCCGTCATTAAGGGATGCTGGTAGAAATTAACCTCCAGCTAACAAGGCTGTCCGTAGCGATACGGCGGCGAAGACAAGATGGTACCACGAGACAAAACCTCGTTCTTGTCAGACACAGTCCTCCTGTAGTCTGGCGGACGAGGTTATTTTAATATTGTAAGTAAGGAGCCATAGCATATGAACGCCCAAGACATCCGCAACGCTTATCTAGAATTCTTTAAATCCCACGGTCACGCGGTTATCCCGCGGGCCCTGCTTGTGCCACAGAATGACCCGACTACACTATTCACCGGTTCGGGCATGCAGCCGATGATTCCATATTTGCTGGGCGAAGAGCACCCCGAAGGTTCGCGTATTGTCGATAGCCAGACATGCTTGCGTGCCCAGGATATCGAAGAAGTTGGCGACAACCGCCACACGACGTTCTTTGAGATGCTCGGTAACTGGAGCCTGGGCGATTACTTTAAGGCCGACCAGTTGCCGTGGATGTATGAGTTTCTGCTGGACGTTGTGGGGCTTGATGTCAACAAAATCTACGCTACCTGCTTTATAGGTGATGAGCGGTTTAATATTCCTAAAGACACCGAGAGTGCGGCCCTCCTAAAAAAGATTTTTGCCGATCGGGGCATCGACGCGTTGGAAGCCGAGCTTGGTACCGAAGAGAATGGCTACGCGCGTGGCATCAAGCATGGTGAGCGAATTTTCTTCTACGACGGCTACAAGAACTGGTGGTGGCGCGGTAAGGGCGTTGCCGAGATGATTGACGGCGAGCCAGGTGGCCCTAGTAGCGAGATGTTCTACCGTTTTGACGATTCAGCACATACCGATGCCGAAAAGCAGCAATATGGCGAACACTGCCATCCCAACTGTGACTGCGGCCGGTTTATGGAGATTGGCAACAACGTGTTTATGGAGTACGTGCGACGGGGTGACGGTTTTGACAAATTGCCACGGCAAAATGTCGACCAAGGCGCTGGCTTGGAGCGTATTGCCGCCGCCGCTCTCAATAATCCCGATGTATTCAAAATTAGTGTCATCTGGCCGATCATTGAGAAGCTCGAACAGATTTCCGAGAAGCCCTACGACAGTAATACCAACGCCATGCGCGTTATTGCTGACCACCTGCGCGCCGCAACTTTCCTAGCTGTCGATGGCATTAAACCCAGCAACAAAGAGCAGGGCTATGTCATGCGCCGCTTACTGCGCCGTGCCATTCGCTTTGCCTTTGACCTTGGTATTGAGCAGAACTTCTTGCAAGAGGTGGTGCCGGTTATTGTTGGCCTGTACGACAAAGATTTCCCCGAAATGGACGCCAAACGCGACGAGGTAATCGAAACGCTGGTCCGCGAAGAAAAAGTCTTCCGCCAGACCTTGCGCAAGGGCTTGCACGAGATGTCCAAGATGAGCGCCGATGGTCTAACCGGCGAAGAAGTCTTCAAATTGTATGACACCTACGGATTCCCAGTTGAACTTAGCGTAGAAGAGGCCTTTAAACAGGGCGTTCCGGTTGCTGATGATTGGCGCGAGCAGTTTGACGCCCACATGAAAGAGCAGCGTGAGCGCAGTCAAACCGCCAGCAAGGGTACCTTTAAGGGCGGCCTGGGCGGTCAGACCCTGCAACACAAGAAATACCACACGGCTACTCACCTGATGTACCAAGCGCTTCGTGATGTGTTGGGCGACCATGTCGTGCAAAACGGCTCAAATATTACTGAGGAGCGTTTGCGCTTTGACTTTAGCCATCCCGAAAAGATGACCCCGGAGCAGATTAAGCAGGTTGAAGACATCGTGAACGAGCAGATCCAAAAGGATCTGAAGGTCAGTTTTGCTGAGTACCCCACCAAGGTTGCCCGCGAAGAGATGGGCGCCTTGGGCGCCTTTGGCGACCGCTACGGCGACACGGTCAAGGTCTACAAGATGATCGCCGATGGCGTCGACAAGCCATTTAGCTTTGAAATCTGCGGTGGCCCGCACGTTGACCACACTATGCAGCTTGCCGAAGACGGCAAGCACTTCAAGATCATCAAGGAAGAAGCCAGCTCGGCTGGTATCCGGCGCATCAAAGCTGTTTTGACGGCTTAGTGCCCCAGCCCTCCATACAAATAGCCGACCTTTCGGTCGGCTATTTAGTTTGTAGCAGTATGGGTAGTGAGTCATGTGGGTAGAGGCGGTGATTTGGGTGAGGCGAGGTGTTGGAGAGTCCCCGGACGGGGAAGGTGGCCGCTTGGCCTTTATTTTCTCTCCGTACCTTGCGGTACATCATCCCGAACCACGCACGTGCCCACATGACTCCCTTTCGGGTCGCCGATTGGTTGCGGTCTTCTTTGCGAAAACAGCACCGGGTCTCTTTGCTAACCGAAAGGGGTGCGTCCGTTTGATACATGCCTCCCTTCTGAGGCTTGCACGTCTGCTCCTAGCTCCCTGAGGTCAGGGCCTTGAGGAACTTGATGACGCCTTGCGCGGCACCAACGATGTCGCTAATGAGTGCTCTCACGGTGTGGGCCGACCCTGTGGGGTCGCTGCCGATCCAGAGAACGATGACGAGAATTCCGAAGGCGATCAGGAGCTTCTTCATCCAGGGTTTCATAACCCTCTCCTAGTGTTGCCGTGATGTTTGTCAAGACGCACCATCTTTTTTATAACATGTCAAATCAATGTATGTAAAGATTACCACAGACTAGCAAGCCGTTTGTGAATGTACCGAGCGTGTTATAATTGAATACGATTATGCTTGATAAGTTCAAAACTATGGGGCAAACCCTCGTCAGTAGGGTCGCCGACAAGGCTGCCGAGGTTAACGAGAAGGTTGGCAAGAAAGCCAAAGCTTCCGAAGAGGCTCAATACGTAGTTGCACTCGATATTGGTACTGAATTTGTAAAAGCTCTCGTTGGCCGTGTGCGTGATGACAATGTTGAGATTATTGGTGTTGGACGTGCTCACCAAGAGCTTAGTGACATGCAAGCTGGAGCGATAGCGGATATTTCTAGTGTTGTGGCTAACTGTGACCAAGCGCTCAACCAAGCTGAGCAGCAAGCTGGCGTCAGCGTTCGTACTGCCGTAATTGGCATTGCTGGCGAGCTTGTAAAGGGTACGACTACAACGGTGCGAGTTACACGCAAACAACCCGATAAAGCTCTGGATCTTATTGAAGTTGAAAAGATCATTAAGCTCGTTCAACAGCGGGCCGAGGCTAAAGCTAAGAAACAATTAGCCTGGGAGCTTGGCGGCAAGGAAGTTGAAGTCAGATTAGTTAATAGCGCATTAGTTGGCATCGAAATTGACGGCTACAAGGTAACGAGCCCAATCGGTTTTCAGGGCCGGGATGTCGTGGTCCAGTTATACACCGCTTTTGCCCCGATGATCCATATTGGCGCACTTGAGCGTACCGCTCAACAACTTGATCTGGATCTATTGGCCGTGGCCGCAGAGCCCTTTGCGGTCGCTAGATCTGTTATAGGCAACGACGCTAATGCGACGATGAGCGCCGTGCTTATGGATGTCGGCGGCGGCACCACAGACATTGCTGTGATTAACGATGGCGGCGTGCAGGGGACAAAGATGTTTGGCATCGGCGGACGTGCCTATACCCGAGCCATTGAACGCGAGTTGGACGTAACATTTCCGCAAGCCGAGCAGCTCAAGCTTGGCTTGTCCGACAACAAGATCCCGCAATCACGCGTACCAGCCGTGGAGGGCGCTCTAACTAAGACCCTCGACGTTTGGATTAGTGGAGTCGAGTTGGCACTGAGTGAATTCGATAAACTCGACCATCTGCCAAATCGTTTGTTCCTGTGCGGCGGTGGCTCTAGTTTGGATATGCTCATGGACAAGCTCGAAAGCGGTGATTGGCGTGCCGAACTGCCATTCACACGGAAGCCGATAGTGCAACACATACAGCCCGAGCAGGTAGTGGGGATTACCGACACGACCGGCGATGTAACGGACCATACGTTTATAACAGCCATGGGCTTGCTGCGCGTCGGATTGGATACAATGCAATTTTCGACTAGTCCTAGTGACTCGATTCGTGAGAAGATAGATAAAATGTTACGCGTATAGAGAATATATGAGCACGCAATCAGGCAAAGACGTTATATACATCGACATCGACGACGAAATTACGACCATTATTGACAAGGTTCGTGGTTCTTCGGGCCAGCGTATTGTTGCATTAGTGCTCCCCAAGCGTGCGACAATGCTGCAGAGTATCGTCAATATGAAGCTACTAAAGCGTACATCCGACGAGGCCAAGAAGCACCTAGTACTGATTACTAACGAAACTGGGCTGATGCCATTAGCTGGTGCGGTAGGCATATATGTTGCTAAGTCATTGCAGTCGAAGCCGGAAATCCCACACGTCCCTGGCGGCGCGAGCCATGATGCCGACGATGCCGAAGAGGCTGTCGATATGAATGATGCCACCGATGACGTCAAGCTCGATAAGGCTAAGCCAGTCGGTGAGTATGCCGCCGTACCTGCATCGGCCATGGGTATGCCTGTAGCTGTAGGCGACGACCAGCCGATCGAGTTGGACAACACGGCCGTAGATGCAGCGCTCCCAGGTGGGGATACCGGCAAACGGCCAAAACAAAAAAAGGACAAGAAGCTGGCCATCCCAGATTTTAATAAGTTTCGACTGCTGGTGCTATTGGGCGGTGTTGGCTTGGTGGCGCTGGTGTTCTTGTGGTACGTTGCTTTTTCGGTTATGCCGCGAGCTACCATTTCTGTTAAGACTGACAGTAGTGCTATCGACACGAACATAGATGTAACCTTCAGGGCCGGTGCTAGTAGCGTAGACCTTAAGGGCGCTGTTGTACCTGCAACCTCCCAGCAGTCACAGAAGACTAACAGTCAACAGGCTGTATCTACCGGCCAAAAAGATAATGGGCAAAAGGCTACAGGCCAAGTTACGTTATCGCTACAGGACTGCTCGCAGAGTAGTGTGACTATCCCGGCAGGTACGGGCGTAACCACAGGCGGGCTGACGTACATTACTCAGCAGAGTACTACCCTCAGTAGCGTCAAGGTTGGAAACCAGTGCAAGAACAGCAGCTTTCCGAGTTTTTCCTCGGATACGGTTAATGTCACTGCCCAAAATGCTGGTGACAAATACAATATTGACGCAACCTCGGCGTACACGGTAGCGGGTCTCTCGAATGTTTCGGGGAGTGGTACTAAAATGGTCGGCGGTACCAGCGATATCATCAAGGTTGTCTCTCAGAGTGACATAGACGGCGCTAAGCAGAAGCTGGGAGCGCAAGATACCACTGCAGTTAAGTCCGAGCTAAAACAGGCACTGCAGGGTCAGGGGTTGTACGCAATTGAGTCGACCTTTGCGGCGGGTGACCCTGAAACCACGACCACGGCAAACGCCGGGGACCAGGCAGACACTGTAACGGTGACCGAAAAGGTTACATACACTATGATTGGCGTCAAGGAGAGCGACCTCAAGAAACTCATTGCTAGCGAGGTTAATAAGCAGATTGATCCAACGAAGCAAAACATCTTGGACTACGGCCTAAGCAGCGCAGTATTTAAACTCCAAAACCACGCAAACAACGATACACTGGTTACCCTGCAAGATACGGCGATTGCTGGCTCTGACCTTAACCTAACAAGCCTAAAGAAAGAAGTCGCTGGCAAAAAAGCCGCCGATGCCAAGGATGTCATTGGCAAGAATCCTGGCGTGACAAGCGTGGATGTCCATTACAGCCCATTCTGGGTGTCGTCGATCCCTAAGAACACCAGCAAGATAACTATCTCTGTCGAGAAGCCCGCCGCCAAAAATGCTCAGTAGCTCTGATACAATACTTGCTTTCGACGTAGGTGCTAGGCGTATAGGTGTGGCGTCGGCTAATGCCATGGCAAGGATTGCGCGTCCATTTACTACTCTTGAGCATACGAGCGACATACTGCAGGTGATTGAGCATTTGGTGGCAGATGAACGGGCTGTTATGGTGGTTATAGGGTTGCCTCGCGGGCTGAACGGTCAGGAGACCGAGCAGACGCGGACAATCCAAGCTTTTGGCGATATGCTACAGCAGCATCTGGGTTTGCCTATGCACTGGCAAGATGAAGCTGTAACCTCAAGGCAGGCAGAGGCCGAACTGGGAGCCCGTGGCAAGCCATATGTTAAGGGTGATATCGACGCACTGGCGGCAACCTATATCCTAGAAGATTTTTTGAATGAACATCCGGAGATAAAAGTATGAAATACACCAACCGTCCACCTCGTCGTCGATGGCCGCGTCGCCTCCTGGGGGTTCTTGCTGTGATTGTTGTGCTCGTCGTGAGCGCGACGGCGATCGTGCGCTACGTGTACGACCAAAATCTTAAGCCAGTTAGTTCAAGCCAGAGTGCCCAGACCGTAACTGTTGTAAAGGGCTCTACTGTTGAGCAGATTGGCCAACTCTTACAAAAGAAGGGCCTTATTCGCAGCGCGTGGGCGTTTAAGCTGTACGTGAGTAGTAAAGAAGTACGCAACGAGCTTCAGGCGGGGACGTACGAACTTGCTCCAAGCCAGAGCGTTGCCGAAATTGTTTCACAGCTCACCCACGGCAAGATTGTAACTAACCTAGTGACCATATTACCCGGTCAGCGTCTTGACCAGGTTCGTAAGCGCCTTATCCAAGATGGTTTCTCGGAGACAGATGTTGATGCTGCCCTTAACCCGGCTAACTACGCTGATAACCCGGCTCTTGTCGACAAACCAGCGGGCGCAAGCCTTGAAGGGTACCTGTACCCAGATTCGTTCGAGCGTACGGCTGATACTAGCGCAAGTGCAATTGTTGCCGCCTCGCTGAAGCAGATGGACAAGCGCCTTACGCCCGACCTACGAGCAGCGTTCAGTAAACAAGGTCTAAGCACATACCAAGGTATTATCCTGGCTTCGATTGTCGAAAAAGAGGTGTCTAACCCGAGTGACCGTGCTACAGTAGCGCAGGTTTTTTTGAAGCGAATACGTCTTGGCATGAACCTGCAGTCGGATGTGACCGCGCATTACGGAGCTATACTTGACGGCCAAACACCATCTACTCACTACAAATCTCCCTACAATACCTACTTCATAACAGGACTTCCGCCTACGCCAATAAGTAACGTCGACGATAGTGCTCTTGGCGCGGTGGCGCATCCGGCCGGCACTGACTGGCTTTACTTTGTAGCTGGAGACGACGGGCACACCTATTTTGCTAAAACACTAGCCGAACACCAGGCTAACGTATCGCAATATTGCAAGAAGCTTTGTAGCCAATAACAGAGGTTCGCGCCCTAGTGCGAAGTTGCAAATGCTGCTTAATCTGGCTATACTTATACTTGTAATGCCTAGTATTGTTGTTTAAGTGTAAACTGCATAGTAACGGTATTATTTTTTGTTGTACACCAAACACACGGATAAGACCTATAAAAGTTCGAGGATTGGCGCCTAGCGCCCCCGAGGAGTAACGTATTAACCAGCCCATCTCCAAGGCGGAACACTTACGCACCCAGCTTACCCAGGCCGAAGGTTTGCTTTCGCGCACCAAAAAACATGTCCTCCATACGTTGATGCAACGTCGTTTTGTGCGATACGCCTTATTGGCTACGAATGCGCTTGTACTAGGGGCGATAGTTGTATTTGTTGTGCGGAGTTCACCTACCGTTACGTCATCGCACAGCAACGTCGCGGATGCTAATAGCAGCTCTCAGGCTAATAGCGGCATTAGCGACCCACTAGACCAACTGTCGTCGGCGGATATTGCCGTAAACTTGTCACAGATGGCTGCATTGCCCGAGACGACAGCCGTTACCAACCAAGCAGATAGTGTGGGTGCCGAACTAGCGGTGCCACCAGCGCATACAACGGTTATCTCGAAGCCACAAGCCGTGGAAACCGACCTGAAGAGTAACAAAGATATCACTTCATACGTAGTTCAAGCTGGTGATACCGTATCTTCAATCGCCGCTAAGTTCAATGTGACGTCGGATAGCATCCGTTGGTCGAACGGTCTGAGTGGTGATACTGTATCGGGCGGCACCAAGCTGAATATTCCGCCAGTCAATGGCATCGTCTATACCGTTCAGGCTGGCGACACGCCTGACACGCTCGCAGCTAAGTACAAGGCCACTAAAGAGCAGATTGTCGCTTATAACGATGCTGAGCTGAGTGGTCTTACAAACGGCGAGCTGATTATCATTCCAAACGGCCAGCAGCCCGCACCGGTCGTGGCTCGACGCATATCGTACACGCTTTCGTTTTCGTTTAGCGGTGGGTACAACGGCTACGACTATGGTTTTTGTACCTGGTATGTCGCTAACCGCCGCGCCTCTATTGGCAACCCCGTCCCTGTTGGTTTGGGTAACGCGAGTACATGGGACGACCGTGCTCCATCGGCGGGCCTACTTGTAAATCACATACCTTCGTATGGGGCCGCGGTAGTTACTTCTCAGCGAGGCGCAGGCCATGTAGCCTTTGTCGAGAAAGTAAACGATGACGGCAGTGTCTGGGTTACGGAAATGAACTCGCACGGTCAGGTTTCGATGACCGATACCCGTTCAGCCGGTGGCTGGGGCCGCGTAGACTGGAAGCTTATCCCTGCCGGCCTAGCATCTACCTATAACTACATTCATTAGGATTTAGTAGGTAACTGGGGTCGTATCAGGTATCATAAGAGAAGTATATGTTTGTTGACACAGCGGTAGTAGCAATAAAAGCAGGTAATGGCGGCGACGGCATTATCAGTTTTAGGCACGAAAAATATGTCGACAAGGGCGGCCCTGACGGAGGTGATGGCGGCAAGGGCGGCGATATTATCTTCATGGCTAGTCGCAACGAAAACACACTGGCGAACTTTCGCTTCCAAAAAGAGATCCGTGCCCAAGATGGTGCCGCAGGTGGCAAGCGCCGCAAGCGCGGCCGCGGTGCTCAGGACATGATTGTAAAGGTCCCGGTCGGTACGGCTATCATCGATATGAAGGGTGCCGTCCTGGCCGACTTGGCCGAGGATGGCCAACGGGCAATTATTGCTAAGGGCGGCATGGGCGGCTTTGGTAACGCCCACTTTATTTCATCGCGGCGCCAAGCTCCACGTATTGCCGAAAAAGGTGAACAAGGCGGTGAGCTCGAAGCCCGCCTCGAAATGAAAATGATTGCCGATGTAGGTCTCGTTGGATTGCCAAACGCTGGTAAGTCGACGCTTTTGAGCGTGATCAGCAATGCCCGTCCCGAGATTGCCAACTACCCATTTACGACTCTGATCCCCAATTTAGGTGTGGTTGACATCGATGGCGAAGCCAGCGTACTATTCGCCGATATCCCGGGCTTGATTGAGGGTGCAGCGGACGGCAAGGGTCTGGGCGATGAATTTCTGCGCCATGTCGAAAGAACTGCCGTGCTCGTGCATCTGATTGACGTCTATCAAGAAGATGTAGCCGCTACCTATCAGACAATCCAAGACGAATTGGCTGCGTACAATGCGGATATGTTAGCTAAGCCGCAGATTGTGGTGCTGACAAAGGTCGAGGGTATGGACAAGGAAATCGTCAAAGACCAGTTAGCCAAACTCAAGACAGTAGTGCCAAAGGACACGCCACTGATGGCAATTTCTGCTCAAGCCAAGCAAGGAGTTCCAGAACTGCTGCGCAAGATACGCGCTATTGTTGAGGCTGAACGCGGCAAGCGGGCCGATATTGAAGCCGATGACACGGGCTTGCCCGTGCTTACCATCGATGGCGAAGAAGACGCTTGGAGTGTAACCAGGCAGGATGACGGGTCGTACCTAGTGCAGGGCAAGAAGATTGAACGCTTCGCAGCTCGTACCCATTTCAATAGCGAAGAAGGAGTACAACGCCTTCGCGATATTATGCAAAGGACAGGTATTATGCACGAGTTGGTGCGTCAACGCATTAGCCCAGGCGACAAGATTGTCTTTGGCGATTCCGGCCATATGGAGTACTAGAATCTGTTACACTGGTAGCAATGGCTGCCAGTTTTTTCTTTTATGACCTAGAAACCAGTGGGCTGAACCCCCGTGAGGGGCGAATCATGCAGTTCGCTGGTTTGCGCACCGACCTTAACCTTAAACCGGTGGGTGAACCGGTTAATATCTTGGTCAAATTGACCGAGGATACGCTACCCGACCCAGACGCAGTGTTGGTTACGGGTATCACCCCGCAGGCAACTATCGCCGACGGCATTGCCGAGGCCGAGTTCTTGCGCCAGTTCGAAAATGAAGTCGCCGTCCCCGGCACTATTTTTGTTGGCTACAATACGGTGCGCTTTGATGACGAATTCATGCGTACCGTGCACTATCGCAATTTTTATGATCCCTACGAATGGCAATGGCAAGATAGTCGTTCGCGTTGGGACATACTCGATGTGGTGCGTATGACACGCGCGCTCCGTCCTGATGGCATCAAGTGGCCGTTTGACGTTAAGGGTAATGCTACAAATCGCCTAGAACTGATAACGGCACTCAACAAGTTGGATCACCAGCATGCCCATGACGCACTGAGCGACGTGGAAGCTACTATTGCCGTAGCTCGCCTCATCCGTAATAAAAATGAGAAACTCTTCGATTTCTTACTAGAGATGCGTGACAAACGTAAGGTTTCCGAGCTCGTAAGTGGAGCCCAGCCGTTTGTATATACGAGTGGCAAATATCCGGCCGAGTTCGAGAAGACGACAGTTGTTTACCGTGTGTGTGACCACCCACAGCGACAGGGTTCCTTTGTGTATGATTTGCGGCATGATCCAGCTGTGTATAAAGACTCTACGCCCGAGCAGCTGGCAGAGCTTTGGAAGTGGCAGCGTGACCCCGAAGAGCCTCGCTTGCCGGTTAAGACATTGCAATATAACCGATGCCCGGCTGTTGCTCCGCTGGGCGTACTTGATGAGGCTAGCCAACAGCGCATTAAGCTTGATATGGCGGCAGTCAAGAAGAATCTAACAACGCTTAAGAGCATACAAGGCCTTGGCGAGCGTCTATGTCAGGCGTGGGAGATTCTAGAAGGCGGCAGAGAGCAGAGCTCGCTACTGAGCACCAACCAAGACGTTGATGCTAGCATGTATAATGGTTTCTTTGATAATCAGGATAAGCAGGCAATGCGTGTCGTGCGCGCAGCTGCACCCGAAGAACTCGGCGACCTAGGATTGAAGTTCCATGACCAGCGACTAGACGCACTGTTGCCGCTCTACAAAGCCCGCAATTACCCCAAGCTATTGACCAGCGAAGAACGCATTGAGTGGGAGCGCTTTTGCGAAGACCGTTTGTTGAGCGGTGGCAAGCAAAGCCGGATGGCTAAGTTCCTGGCGCGCATCCAAGAAGTTGCCGCCCGAGAAGGCCTGACTGACCACCAGCGCTACCTATTGGAAGAGCTACACCTCTATGCCGAGAGCATTATGCCGGCAGCTGACGTTTTGTAAGCAGCAGCAAACTGATTGTGATAATCCAATTGCGGAATACGTGCAAACGATGTGCAATCCAGATGAGTGAGCCGACGGTTGCACTAGATACTAGAATGATCCAAAAAATAAAGGTAATTTGAAGATGGGTACCCGGAATTAGCCCGAGCACGATTAGGTCCGACATGCGCCCTCGCCCTCTGCTTTCGCTCTATATTGATAAACTACTTACCACTTATTTTACATATAGTTGAGCAGAGGTCAAATATATTCTTACAGTGCTTATGCTTAGGTCTGTTTCCGGAACTTTTTCCAGGCGGCTTGGGCTTTGCGCAAGACTTGTTTTAGCTGAGAGACAAGCCAATCTCGTACTTTTTCGGCGGTAGCGAACTCGGTCGCTAGTACGGCAAAACCCAGGAAGATTGCCGCCCATCCGGGGCCAGGAAGTACCAACATGGCAATGCCGGTAACGACAATTGAAGAGCCAATAATAAAAACGAGCGGTTTACGAACGGCCTGCGGAATGCGGTGCCAATAGCGTTTGAGAGAATCCATATGCCCATTATACAGATATGGGACTGGAATATTTGTTAGATTTTCACTATAATACACCAGTTGATGGCTGAGAAGATCGTCGTAAAAGGTGCGCGGGAGCACAATCTCAAGAATATTGACGTTGAACTTCCCCGCAACAAGCTCGTCGTCATAACGGGCTTATCCGGGTCAGGCAAATCTAGTTTGGCCTTTGATACTATTTATGCCGAAGGCCAACGTCGCTACGTCGAGAGCTTAAGCAGCTATGCCCGCCAGTTCTTGGGCCTTATGGAAAAGCCAGACGTAGATCAGATTGATGGCCTCTGTCCGGCAATTTCTATTGACCAAAAGTCCACGAGTCGTAACCCGCGCAGTACGGTGGCGACGGTTACCGAAATTTATGACTATTTGCGTTTGCTGTTTGCTCGCGTTGGTATCCCGCACTGTCCTATTTGTGGCAAGCCAGTAACCCGCCAGACGATTGCCAACATCGTCGACAAGATTGCTGCATTGCCAACTGGTGCTCGCCTAATGATTTTGGCGCCTGTGGTAACTGACAAAAAAGGTGCCTTTGAGCACATCCCCGAGCAATACATGCGTGCTGGTTTTGCTCGTGCACGTGTTGACGGTGTGGTTTACGCACTCGACGAATTCCCGGCGCTTGATAAAAACTACAAGCACACCATTGAAGTAGTCATTGACCGTCTGGTGAATGACGAAGAGAGCCGCACTCGTTTGGCGCAGTCTGTAGAGCAGGCCATCGAAGCTGCCGACGGCAAGATCAGTGTAGTCAATGCCGACAATAACGAAGAGTTCCAGTACAGCCTAATGTATGCCTGTATCGATCACCCGGAAGTTGCTATTCCCGAGCTGGAGCCGCGGACATTTAGCTTTAACAGCCCGCACGGTGCCTGTCCGGTCTGTACCGGTCTTGGGTCGCGCCTGGAAGTTGATCCAGAGCTGGTTATCCCAAATGGTCGGCTGACGATTGCTGAAGGCGCCATCCGTCCGTTTAACCGAGTGAATACTGATGCTTGGTACATGAAGAAGCTGCAGGCTGTTGCCGACCGTTATGGATTTAGTCTGCATGTACCAACCGGTGAGCTGAAGAAAGATGACATCAACCGCATTTTGTATGGCACGTGGCGAGCGCTACAACGTGAGCCTTGGCGGTGGCCGCAACTTTGATACTACATATGAGGGTGTAATTCCTAATCTGGAACGACGACACAAAGAAACCGACAGTGATTTTATCCGTCGTGATATTGAACGTTTTATGCAAGAAAAACCCTGCCATGCTTGCAAAGGACGCCGTCTCAAGCCGGAAGTGCTGGCGATTACTGTGGGCGGTATGTCGATTATGGATATTTGCGAACTGTCGATTGATGATGCGCTGGATTATTTTGAGCACATTAACTTTAACGACAAAGAATTGCACATCGCAGCGCAAATCCTAAAAGAAATTAGTGCCCGTCTGAACTTCTTGCAAGACGTTGGTCTGAACTACCTGACGCTATTGCGCAGCGCAGCGACCCTATCTGGCGGCGAAGCGCAGCGTATTCGTCTGGCAACGCAGATTGGTTCGGGTTTGCAGGGTGTGTTGTATGTGCTCGATGAGCCAAGCATTGGTCTGCACCAACGCGACAACGATCGCCTAATCAAAACTCTCAAACATTTGCGTGACCTTGGCAATACTGTCCTGGTCGTAGAACACGACGAAGAAACGATTCGTACTGCTGACTACTTGCTGGACATCGGCCCAGGCGCTGGTGTACATGGTGGCCATGTCGTTGCCCAAGGCACACCCGACGAGGTCGCCAAAGACCCAGCCAGCGTAACTGGTCAGTACCTATCCGGTGTAAAAGTTATCCCGGTGCCTAAAAACCGTCGCAAGGGTAACGGCAAGTCGCTGTTTATTAGTGGTGCTCGTGAAAACAATCTGCGTAATGTTGATGTCGAAATTCCGCTAGGTGCCATGGTGGTAGTTAGTGGTGTTTCGGGTTCGGGCAAGTCAAGTTTGATTAACGATATTTTGGCCAAAGAACTACAGGCCCGTTTGATGCGCGCCAACACCGTGCCTGGACGCCACGACGATATTGAAGGCATCAAGCAACTCGACAAGGCGATTATTATTGACCAGTCGCCTATCGGCCGGACTCCGCGTTCTAACCCGGCGACATACACCGGTCTATTCACGCCTATTCGTGAGCTGTTTGCCGGTACGCCAGAGGCCAAGCTGCGTGGCTACACGCCTGGTCGCTTTAGTTTTAACGTTAAGGGCGGGCGCTGTGAAAACTGTGCGGGTGATGGCATTATCAAGATCGAAATGCACTTTTTGCCAGACGTGTATGTGCCCTGCGAGGTGTGCCACGGCAAGCGCTATAACCGTGAGGCGCTCGAGATCCACTTTAAGGGCAAGACCATTAGTGACGTATTGAGTATGACTTGCGAAGAAGCGCTGAGCTTCTTTGAGAACATTCCGGCCATTGCCCGCAAGCTGCAAACCATGGTTGATGTTGGCCTTGGCTACATTTCACTTGGCCAGCCAGCAACAACGCTCTCCGGCGGCGAGGCGCAGCGCATCAAGCTAGCGACCGAGCTGTCACGCCGCCCAACCGGACGCACGCTATACATTCTTGACGAACCAACTACTGGTTTACATATGGCCGACGTCGATAAGTTGCTGCACGTACTGCACGCCTTGGTAGATACCGGCAACAGCATGGTGGTCATCGAACACAACCTAGACGTTATTAAATCTGCCGACCACATTATTGATATGGGCCCAGAAGGTGGTTCGGGTGGCGGTCAGATAGTCGCTACCGGCACGCCAGAGCAGATTGCCAAAGAACCCAAGAGTTACACGGGCCAGTTCCTAAAGCGAATGCTTTAAGCTCTTGTGTTACCGAAAAGATCACGCACTTTTTGCTCTAGCTTCTTGCGCGATACTGGGTCACGAAGAATGCCGGCAAAACTAATGCCAAAGGTAAGTGCTGTTGCCAACAGGGCGGCAGGCAGAATATAGTGGTCGATATTTATGTACCGACCCAGTACTTCACCCGCCCAATAGCCTACTAATGTGATAGCCGGCACCCACAACGCCGCACCAACTACGTTGTATAGCATAAACTTGGCGTAGGACATACTCCCCATTCCAGCAAGTGGCGAGCTAAGTGTGCGGACAATGGGTACGAAGCGAGCTATAATAACGGTTTTGCCACCATGCTTCTCGAAGAATTGCTGAGCACGCTCAATGTTCTCTTTGTGAAATAATATGGAGTCGGGTTTTTTGAATAGACGATGCCCACTGCGCTTGCCGATTTCATAACCTACCATGTTGCCGAGTACTGCACCCGCAAAAAGACTCAGTAAAGTGACGGCCATGCCCAATTTGCCTTGAGCGACGAAAAAGCCGGCCGCGAAGAGTAATGTGTCTCCTGGCAAGAAGAACCCGGCCAGTAGGCCCGTCTCGGCAAAGATGGTCGCGGCCATAGCCAAGATGCCACCCGCCTGGAATATTTTGTCTACACTAACGACTTTTTGCAAAATGACAAAAATAATCACGATAGCAATAACAGAGAGAGCGACTTTGTAGATGGGTTTCATATGCATCATTGTACCACTCCTACCACTGTTTCTTGGTATACTAGTACAGATGGGAAATACTACCTTAGGAGGACGCACTATATGGAAGATGTAGCGATTGAATTGCAGGCTCGAGAAGTAACCGGTAAGAAGGTGAAGCACCTGCGCGGCCAAGGGCTCGTCCCAGCCGTAATTCATGACCACGGTAAAGAATCCGTGATCGTAACCGGAGAATACGTAGCCTTATATAAGGCCTACCAAAAGGCTGGCAAACACCACCCAGTACTTATCAAGGCTGGCGGCAAGCAGTATACGGCGTTAATCAAAAAGGCCGAATTCGACCCCAAGAAGCACATGTTACGTCACGTTGTTTTCAACGCTGTAACTGCTAACCAGAAGGTTGATGCCGAAGTCCCAGTGCGCATTAAACTTGCCGAGGACAATGACGCAACGCCCGCTGAACGTGCAGGCCTGGTGGTGCTTCACCAGCTCGAAACGGTCGAAATTGAGGCATTGCCAAAGAATCTGCCCGACTTTTTGACCTTTGATGGAGAGAAGCTTGTCGAAGTGGGTGACCACATTACAGTTGCCGACCTAAATGTCCCGGCAGGCGTTGTGGTAAAGACAGATGCCGACCATCCGGTTGCTACCGTCTTTGAGCCAAGTGCCCTGCAAGCGGCCAACGACGCAGTTGGCGGTACCGACGACGAAGCTGCCGACGCAGTGGAGTCAGAAGGCGAAACAGTAGCCGAAACTGCGACAGGGACTTCCGAAGACAAGAAGTAACAACCCGTCGCTGTAGATAGGAATAAATAAAGCCCTCATGTACGAGGGCTTTATTTATTCTTCGATGAAGCCGCCGGACTGGTGAGCCCAGAGTTTGGCGTAGTGGCCCCTGGCGTCTACGAGTTGTTTGTGCGTGCCTTGTTCTACGATCTGGCCGTCATCGAGCACGATAATCCGGTCCATCTTTTGGATGGTACTCAAGCGGTGGGCGATGACAATAGTAGTGCGGTCCTTCATGAGCTCCCAGAGAGCTTGCTGGATGTACACTTCGCTTTCACTGTCGAGCGCGGAAGTGGCCTCGTCTAATAGCAGAATCGGTGCATTTTTGAGGATGGCACGGGCAATGGCTACGCGTTGCCGTTGGCCACCGGATAGCTTAACTCCGCGTTCGCCAACAACGGTGTTGTAGCCTTCGGGCAAGGAAGTTATGAACTCGTGGGCGTGTGCTTTCTTGGCGGTTTGTTCAACCTGTTCCTGGGTGGCCTCCCAATTGCCGTAAGCTATATTCTCGCGGATGGTACGGTGGAAGAGCAGTGGCTCCTGGGGAACATATGAAATAGC
The DNA here is from genome assembly GCA_963815935.1 of uncultured bacterium. Taxonomy (GTDB): domain Bacteria; phylum Patescibacteriota; class Saccharimonadia; order Saccharimonadales; family UBA4665; genus JARIHD01. The sequence continues at coordinate 115,614 of CAWFIL010000004.1, read as the reverse complement.
TTGGCGTAGGCTGCGCTGGGTGACTTCTGCCACGTCCTGCCCATCTATATTGATATGCCCAGCTTTGATGTCCTCGAAGCGAAGCAGCAGCCGTGTGAGCGTTGATTTACCGCCGCCGCTCTGGCCGACGAGCCCAATTTTTTCACCGGGTTGGACCTGCAAATTGAGGTTGCTGAAGACTTCTTGTCCGTCGGGGGCATCTTTGTAGGCGAAGGTTACGTCGTCGAAGTCGATCGCGCCTTTGCTGACGGCAATTGGCTTGGCCCCCCGTGCGTCCAGAATCTCAGGCTCTTGCAGAATGATTTCGGTCATCGGCGAGGCGTTGAGCAGGCCGTCTTCGATGCTGCGGATCATGGTATTCACCTCGAACAGTTTGTTGCTGAGGGTGATGGTAAATGAAAAGGCGAAGATGCCGATGCCCAAAAGACTGGGATTGTGCTGTATCTCATGCACGATAAGGATAATGAACAGCAACTGCATGAACAGCAGTACAGCAATACGATTACTCCCCTGGTAGGCGGCAAGCTGCCAGTCGTGTAGGCGTTTTTCGCGCAAGACGTGGTTGAGCTTGCGGTGCGTTTTTAGCTCATCGTCTTCATGGGCGAAGGTTTTAACAGTTTGCACGTTTAGGATCGCATCGGCCAGGTGAGCAGTAACTGCTTTGGTGGCCTTGAGCCGTTCACTGCGCAGCCCTGAGCGACGACGACTTTCGACAACGCCCCAGCCGACAGTAATGCCTACCATGGCCAAAACGAACAGGCCAAGCTGCCACGACGCTAACAGAATGAGTACAATGCCTACCAGCAGAATCACACTAAAAGGAATGATGTTAATCAGGCAGGCGTTGGCCAACTGGGAATAGCCTGTAGGGAAGTCTATGGCGTCCGAAACTAACTTGCCGCCGATATTATCGTTATGGAATCCGACGCTTCGTTTCATGAGTGCCTGCAAGGCCTGTTCCTGCAGGTAGCTCATTGTCCGGGCTTGATGTGATAGCAGCACGGCAAAGCCGATTCGGTTACAAATGATGCCAATCACCGCAGCCCCAATAAAGTACGGTACGTAGTGCATTGGGTTGACGGTGTGCCCGGTTACGGCCGCAAGAATACGCCCAACAATGAGTGGCGTAATCGTGCTGATGAATAGCGCTCCTATGGGGTAAATCAGGGCGAGCAAAAGCAAACGTTTATTCTGCAAGCCAGCTTGCCAAAATAAACGAATAGTAGCCAGGTCTACTGATTTTGAACGACTCATAATGATTTACCCTAATTGTATAGGTTACTCTTCGATAAAGCCACCAGATTGATGAGCCCATAGGCGGGCATACAGGCCGTTCTGTTTTAGGAGTTCGGCGTGATTACCCTGTTCGGCAATTGTACCGTTTTCTAACACGATAATCCGGTCCATCTTTTGGATGGTGCTTAGGCGGTGAGCAATGACAATTGCGGTGCGGTTTTCCATGAGTTCTTGTAGGCCAGCTTGGACCAATACTTCGCTTTGACTGTCGAGCGCGCTGGTTGCTTCATCAAGGATTAAGATTGCTGCATCTTTAAGTATCGCCCTGGCAATAGCAATACGTTGCCGCTGACCACCGGACAATTTAACACCTCGTTCGCCTACAAGCGTATCGTATCCCTGGCCGAGATTTTCGATGAATTCATGTGCCTGTGCGTGTTTGGCGGCCCGTACGATTTGGCCCTTCGTTGCATCGGGTTTGCCGTAAGTTATGTTTTCGGTAATGCTGCGGTGAAAGAGGGCTGTGTCTTGTGGTACGTACGACATGACGTCGGTGAGTGTCTGATTATCTACGGGCGCACCGTCAATTAAGAGGCAGTTTTCGGGGAGCGGGTAGTAGCCAAGCAACAGCTTCATGAGGGTTGTTTTACCACTACCACTCCTGCCAACGACGCCAACTTTTTCACCAACCTTGATATTGAGCGACACGTGTTGCAGCACGGGCACATCGGGCTTGTCTGGGTACGCAAAACTAATATCATGCAAGCTGATATTGTTTGCGATGGTCAGTGGACGCGGACGATGGGCCTCATGGACATTTGATTGCTGGGTGACCACTTGGGTGCCAAACAGATAGCGGTATGCCTCCTCAGTCCGAGCTAGGCGTATGGTTACCTGCGATGTGTTCCAGATAATCTCCCAAATGAACTGCGCAAAAAGCACGATTGCCGATAGGAAAGTAGTTAACCCTGCCAGGCTAATGTGATGATGGTAGTAGAGGTACACGTTCAGCAAGATTGTGCTAGGCCAAATGAGCCAACGCACGAAGAAACTCATTACGCCCCAAAAGATTATGTCCTGTCTAAGCGAGCGGTTGGCAGTTTTGATCACATGGTCACGTCGATGGTGGATGTAGGAGCTTTCGTCACGCTCTTTGCCGAAGGCCTTTACGCTAACAAAGTTGGCAATAGTGTCAACGATATACCCATCCATATTAGAACGCGCATCGGTGAGTTGCTTCTCGGCACTTGAGGTTAGTCGTGAAAGTTTGCGTCCGACCACAAACATCGCTGCCAGGTTGGCTAGAAAAATGATCCCAGTATATAAGTTGACCGTAAACATGATTATCGATACAACAGGCAGCTTAATAAAGAGGTCAATGTAGTTGTAGCAAAAGTTGTCGAGCAATTCTCGGAACTCTCGGCCAAGGCTGTTGGTGTAGCTACTGACTTTGCCGCTGAACTTATCGACGAAGTAACTATATTTTTGGTGAATAACTGCATGGAAGATGACGTCGTCGTAGCGGTTCCCCCGAGCATTCAGCAGCCGCAAGTACAGGACTTCGGCCGTTCGCCAGGCAGTGTCATGTCCAATGCTGGACACGATAAGCGCTCCTACCCATAGACCAGTGCTTGTGCCGTGAGGATCTGAGACACTGGCTACAAGTTGGCCTATGAGGTACGGAACGATAGCGATTAGCATATCGGCAACGGCAAATACCATACATACCAGCAAAAACTGCCACTTAAAACTCAGCACGTAGCGTACAAAAGATTGGAGGGAGTAGTGGTTTTTCATAGTCACTACTCTTCGATAAAGCCACCAGATTGGTGGGCCCAGAGTTGGGCGTAGACGCCGTGGTTTTTGACGAGTTCGGCGTGGCTGCCCTGTTCGACAATCGCACCGTCTTCCAGAACCAGAATGCGATCCATCTTTTGGATAGTACTCAAACGGTGGGCGATGACAATTGTGGTTCGGCCTTTCATGAGCTCCCATAACGCGGCTTGGATGAGCTTTTCGCTTTCGCTATCTAGTGCCGAGGTTGCTTCGTCCAAGGCTAGGATAGGAGCGTCTTTTAGAAGGGCTCGGGCAATGGCGATACGTTGTCGCTGACCACCGGATAGCTTAACGCCGCGCTCGCCAACGAGCGTTTCCATGCCGTCGGAAAGTTTGTCGATAAACTCCATGGCGTGTGCCTTGCGAGCAGCTTCGACGACCTCTTCGTCGCTGGCGTTAGGCTTACCGTAGGCGATGTTCTCGCGGATCGAGCGATGGAAGAGCAAGGGTTCTTGTGGTACATAAGCAATCGCTTTGCGTAGATCATCCTGGCTGATGCTGGCGATGTTTTGGCCATCGATAAGAATCTCACCACTGGCCACATCGCTAAAGCGCAACAATAGGCGAGTGAGGGTGGTCTTGCCGGAGCCGGAGTGCCCGACCAGACCAATCTTTTCGCTGGCTTTGATGTCAAGGTTGAGCTTGTCAAATAGCGGATCACCAGTGTTGCCATCGTGAGCAAAGCTCATGTCTTTGAACGTAATAGCACCATGGCTAATATGGGATTTCTCGGGTTTGGCGGAGTCTTTAATCTCTGGCTGAATGGCCAGAACTTCCAGCATGGCTTGCGAGTCACCGATTGCTCGGTTGTAGGTACGCAGTGACTGTGTACTAAACTCCCACAGGCGCTGTAAGATGTCGTTTGTGTAGCTGAGGATCAAGAACACGGTGGCAATGTTGGCGTCGAATAGTACGATACTGCCGACTGCCAGTGTAATTGCAACGGCATCGATGGTCGTACCAATCGAACCGAATACAGCTTCACGTTTCAGGGATGCCCACATTAAATTGACGGTAGCCATGCGAGCCGTCTCGCTGGTTTTGGCGAAGCGTTTCGATTCAGTCTTGCCTGCAGCAAAACTCTTGACGGCCATGACGTTAGTAATGGCATCAGCAAGTTGGCCGGTCTGCGCATTGCTGGCGTCGGCTTCGACTTGGTTGAGATGCCGTACTTTCCCTGTGATCACTACGGCCGCTGCGATGTAGATGACCGTAAAGACAAGTAATAGCACAACAAATAACGGTGCTCGTCCTAATAGGATTACTGCGGCGAATACGAGCGCCCAGAACAAACCTAACACCTGAAATAGTGTGGTGTCGGTGAATCGTACGTAAGCACCGGATAGCTTAGAGGTCTGCGACACGAGCGAGCCACCAAAATTGTTAGCGTGGAAGGTAGAGCTTAGCTTAAGAAGGTGGTCAAATACTTTGGTATTGATGTCGCGGACGATTAGACCTTCCATCTTCCAGTTGAAGTAAATAACGATGCGCCACAAAACAATGCCACCGAATGCTTCTAGTGCGACGGCCGATACAATAGGTAGGCCAAAACTGCCCCATAGGTCGCCGTGGACATACTGGTGCTTGGTTAGTTTGTTTAAGATGTCAGCGACAATCAGGGCAGGCAAGAATCGCAAAAATAGGATTGCGAAGGGATGCACGATGAGCATGCCGAAAAGGAGGCGTGGATAGCGCATCTGTTCCCGGATGAAAAACCGGATCATATTCTTAATGGAATCTAGGTCGGACATAAAAGCTCCGTATTAGGTAGAAAAAATTGTTGTTCGTTGGGTGAAGAGAGGCGTAAAGGTACGGCTTAGCCGCGAAGAGCGGTGCCGATAGTACGCCTGCCATATACACAAAGTGCTGTCATTTTTTCCGCTCTTTCCTTTACATTTGATGATATAAACTTGAGTATACCACAAGCGTCAACACTAACAGATAAAAAAGTGTAGTGTTTATTACATCTATAGTTCAGATGACTCTGTACGGCCGATGACAAGTAACCTCGGTACTGATATAATCACCCCTGATGCAAAAAATTATTCTGTATTACAAATTTGCGCCCATCGCTGATCCAGAAGCCGTCAGGCTTTGGCAGCGGACGCTGTGCGAGAAGCTCAATCTGTACGGCCGGATTCTTATTTCCGAACACGGCATTAACGGTACGGTTGGTGGTGATATCGATGGCATTAAAGCGTACGCTAAGGCTACCAAGGAATATGCTGGCTTTAAAGGTACGGTTTTTAAGTGGTCAGATGGTGGCCGGGACAACTTTCCGCGTTTGAGCGTTAAGGTCCGCAAAGAGATTGTGGCATTTGATGCGAGTGACGAGCTGCAGGTTGACGAGAACGGTGTGGTTGGTGGCGGTATGCACCTCAAGCCCGAAGAAGTCCACCGGCTGGTCCAGGAGCGTGGTGACGATGTTGTCTTCTTCGATGGCCGGAACGCGTATGAGGCAGCCGTGGGCAAGTTCAAGAACGCGATCGTGCCCGACGTCCATACCTCCCGTGATTTCAAAAAAGAGCTGGAAGACCCCAAATATAACGACATCAAAGACAAGCCGGTCGTAACCTACTGTACCGGCGGCATCCGCTGCGAAATTCTCAGTAGTATGATGAAAAAGCGTGGCTTTAAAGAGGTGTATCAAATCGACGGTGGTATCGTAAAATACGGCGAAAAGTACGCCGACGACGGTCTCTGGGAAGGCTCGTTGTACGTGTTTGATGACCGCATGAACGTAAAGTTCTCCGATAAAGCCAAAGACATTGGTGACTGCGTCCATTGCCAGTCCAAGACAAGCAACTACGAAAACTGTGCCCTTAAATCGTGCAATAACCTCGTACTTATCTGCGAGCGGTGTAAAACAGACAAGGATACTTGCTCCGATGCCTGCCAAGAACAAATCAGCAACGTTACTGCCTAACGACCTATACGATTCCACCCCGGGGGATATTGCCCGTACTGCTGCCGAGCAAGCGTTGGGTATGGTTGCGCCCCACGATCCGGTCTTAAACCGTGTGGCTCGTCACATCAAACCCGAAGAACTTGATACGCAACATGTTAAACAGGTTATTGAACGCCTGTATACCGCAGCAACTGGACAGCGGGCTCAGCGTAAGGGCAAAGAACGACGTACGTTGGTGGGCTTGGCTGCTCCGCAAATTGGCGAATCTTTGCGGATCATCCTGGTGGACACCAAGGTACTGCCCAACCGCAAGCACTACGGTAAGCTAGAATGCTTTATAAATCCTGAGATTATATGGCGCAGCAAAGAAACCGTCGAAGGACGTGAGGGCTGTTTCTCTACCGGACTAGTGTGGGGCTTGGTCCGCCGTCCAGTTGCGGTCAAGATACGGGCTCTGACGCCTGACGGTGAACAAGCCGAACGGGTCTTCGAGAACTTTACGGCCCGCATTATCCAGCACGAAATGCACCATCTGGACGGTATTCGTTTTGCCGATCTAATCAAAAGCGACCGCAAGCGTCACTGGGTGCATGCCGAAGAGGTCGAGGCCTACCCCAAACACATCAAACACTGGCAGCGCCTCTGTTCTGGCGAGCGTTGGCGGACGGTCAAGCGCGGTAAATAGTCACTCAACGTGAAGGTGCTGGTTCGGGCGCGGGTTGTGGCTCTGGCACGGGCCAAGGGCGCGGATCTTGCCGGTCTGGTGAACGTGGCCGGTCGGGTACCGGTGGGTTGATGGGGTCACGAGCAATTGGCTGGGCGACTTCGCACCCGGCTAGCGCAACTGGTCCTAAGGCTTCGCCCAATGATTGCTCCATCTCGGCAATCACGGCGTCTATATCGATTGTGCTTATTGTCTCCATGGGCAGCAATTATATGCCACTCGCTACTCCCATTCAATAGTACCTGGTGGCTTGGAAGTGATGTCGTAGACGACGCGGTTGATGCCGCGAACCTCACTAACGATACGGCTGGAAATGCTGGCTAGCAGTTCGGGTGGCAGCGGCGCCCAGTCGGCGGTCATGCCGTCGCTGGACTGTACGACACGCAGCGCCACCGCTTGTTCGTAGGTACGGCCATCACCCATGACGCCAACCGATTTAATCGGCAGTAGTACGGCAAAGAATTGCCATAGCTCTGGGCGTACGGGGTGGTTGTCAATTTGCTGGCGGACAATAGCGTCAGCTTGCTGTAGAATTTTTACGCGTTCTTCGGTGATATCACCAATAATACGGATGGCGAGACCAGGACCGGGGAAGGGCTGCCGCTGTACGATAGCGTCGGGCAGACCGAGCTGCTTGCCGATTAGGCGCACCTCGTCCTTGAATAATTCACGGAGTGGTTCAATTAGGCCAAGATGCATTTTTTCGGGCAGACCGCCTACATTGTGGTGTGATTTGATGGTTACTGATGGCCCGTTGACCGATACCGATTCTATGACATCGGGGTATAACGTGCCCTGGACGAGGAACTTGCAGTTTTTGAGCTTTTTGGCTTCTTTGTCGAAGACGTTGATGAACTCGGCGCCGATTATTTTGCGCTTCTGTTCGGGATCGGATACGTCCTTGAGCTTATCGAGGAACTGTTTGCCAGCACGAATTGGTTTGACATTGAGCCCGATTTTTTTGTAGGCGGCTAGCACTTCGTCGTACTCGTCTTGGCGTAACAGGCCGGTATCGACGAAGATGCAGGTCTGCTGTTCGCCGATGGCTTTATTAACGAGTGTCGCCGCTACTGACGAGTCAACGCCACCAGATAGGGCACAGACCACGTTAGCCTCGCCGACCTGTTGCTGGATGGCAGCAACTTGTTCGTCGATAACTGAAGCGGCTGACCAGTCGCGGGCAAAACCGCACAGCCCGACGAAATTGTCTAGTATTTGCCGGCCGTATTGCGTGTGAGCAACTTCGGGATGAAATTGGAGGCCGAAGATAGCTAATTCGGGATCCTCGATGGCGCAAATTATGTCGCCGCTCATGGCAGTGATCTCAAAGCCGTCGGCGGGTTTGGTGACGTGAGTGCCGTGGCTCATCCATATGGTGCTGTTGTCGAAGTCATCGTTCAGGATTTTGCTTTTGTGCTTGAGGGTAAGTGTGGCTTTGCCGTACTCCCGGCTAGCAGCTGGTTCGACTTTTCCGCCAAGCAGCTGGGTTACGAGCTGCATGCCATAGCACACACCAAGAATCGGGATGTCCATTTCTAAAACATCGGCAGTTATCTGGGGTGCGTCCTTGTCGTAGACCGAGCTCGGGCCACCTGACAATACCAAGCCTAGCGGATTATGTTTTTGGATGTCTGCCTGCGAGGCAGTGAACGGCAGGATGATGCTGTACACGCCAAGCTCACGTGCCCGCCGGGCAATGAGCTGCGTGTACTGTGAACCAAAGTCGAGAATGACGAGTGTTTCCACGAATGTCTCCTATTTATAGTTGTCGCCAGGGTTGGTGATGAATAAGTCGTGTGGGTGGCTTTCGCTTAACGACGCCTGGGTGATGCGCATGAATTTGGCTGTCTCCCATAGCTCGCTAACCGTCCGGGCGCCAATGTAATACATGCCCGAGAATACACCACCTACCAATTGGTCGGTGAGTTGCTTGATGGTTCCAGAGCAAGGTACCAGGCCCTCTACACCTTCGGCAACCAGTGCATCACCTTGGTAGTCTTTGCCATGGAACTCGTCTTCGGAGCTGATCTTCAACCCTTGTTTCATTGCGGCGATTGACCCCATGCCACGGTACTCCTTAAAGACGTATTCGCTTGATCCGTCCAGGATATTCTGGAAACGGCTGGGCACTTGTTCTGGCTTGAGTTTGTGTACTTCACCGGGAGCTTCCTCGGTGGCTGCCAGCAGGCGGCCAAGCATTACGGTGCTGGCACCAGCGGCCAAGGCTTTAACAATGTCTCCGGAGCGGGCAATGCCACCATCGGCGATAACGGGCACCTCATGTTGGCGCCCGACAGCGCACGTTTCGAAGAGGGCGGTCAGCTGAGGTACTCCCATACCCGAAATGATGCGCGTTGAACAAATGGCACCGGGTCCCATGCCTACTCGCAGGCCATCCGCTCCGGCCTTGATGAGTGCTTCTGCGCCTTCGGCAGTGGCGACGTTGCCACCGATAACGTCAACTTCAAAGTTGGCTTTAATGTAGCTAATTGCCTCAAGGACCTTTTTGGAATAGCCGTGTGCAGAGTCGACGATCAAAACGTCAACGCCCGCTTTTACGAGTGCCGCAACGCGCTTTTCGTAACCGGCGCTGGAACCAACGGCAGCTCCGACTAACAGCTTTTCTTTCTTTACTTTGGCTACTTCGGCGGCTTGTTGCTCGATGGTTAAGTTACGGTGAATAAAACCAACGCCCCCGAGGCGTGCGAGGGCGATGGCGAGTTTGCTTTCGGTGACCGTGTCCATTGGAGCGGCCACGATCGGCGCTTTGAGTTGGATGTTCTTGGTTAGATTGGTAGTAAGGGTGATGTCTTTGCGGTCGAACCCGGAATAACCGGGACGCAAGAGCACATCGTCGAAAGTGAGTGCTAAAGATAAGTTATGTTCCATATTTTATTCTAAGCCGATCACTGCCTTCCTGTCAAAGTTAGCCGCAGCGATCGAGATCAGACTTGGAAAATGGTCGTTTTGTGTTAAAAATACAAGTTATGTCAGAACTATCAAATAATTTACTACCTCTTATTGATTACGCCAGCACCGAGGGTCTAGCTGCCGAGATAAACGTGGCATCCCGCGATTGGGACCAGATGTCCGCTAGCGAGGCCTACGGTACTTTTTATAGGGCTATGGTCTTGTCGTCTGTAGACGCGCAAGTATTTGAAGCGGTTGCGCACGACTTTAATACCGTTGATCCTGCGCCGAGGTATGCTATTTTAGCTAAAACGCTCAATGGCCTTGATGACGAAATGATTATCTCGCAACGCCACAAGCTTTTGCAGCTAGTCGGAGGGCTGGATCGATCAGACGACCAAGCGATCGAGCAGCTAGGCCTGCGAAGCCAACTTGATCGAGCAGTAGTCTTTGATCGCCTGCAACGTACAGGGCTAGTCGGTGGTTTTATATTTGACCAAGATTTCTTCCTAGACAAAATTATCGACCCAGAGAATGGATTTGAGGTTACGCTTGACGAGCTACTCGGTCTAGGGGCGAGCTACGATCCCACCAAAAAGTCTAAAGATGAAGTAATTGCTACCTTTAATGCGTGGGCCGACGACCCAGAGGGTGGCCGTAAACGTTTGTCAGCAGATGGTATGTCCTTTCTCCAGAGGGATCTGGCCATGGGATACGAAGGCGGCCGACCAGGAAAGCAGGGGATTACCGAGTCCGAAGCTATGGCGAAGCTCGAACACTACGTGGCTACCAACTCACATGATCTGATCGTTGCCTACGTAGAGGACTTGCTGTTTGAGCGTTCCCCTGTGGCACTAAGAGTATTTGACTCCTTAAGTAGCAGAGGTATGCGCGGTATGCTGCTAGAGGGGTCCGAACAGTTACCCCGGGCATATGGTTTGGCGTTGGCTGCCGCCGGCCGTACGGAAGAAGCGCAAGCTATCGCCATGGGCCCGCGAACAAAATACGAGGACTACGCATATATTAATCTAGAGATTGCCAGGTATCAGCGCAGGGCCGGCAATCCGCAGGCTGCTATTGCGACACTTGACAGCCTAAGGGAAGTCGACCCGCTGTTCCACTTCGCTGATCGAGCAGACCCAGACGAATACATTGGCATGATGGGTGGTTCGCCATTGGGCTTTATGAACGAGAGCATCGCCGAAGAGTATGCGCTTTGCGCCGCCTTCGGTAAGTCGCTACAGGCGTATAAATATTCGCGTCAGTATCCCGAACAAACTGAACCCCAATTGGCCCAGACGGCGGTAAGTCTGGCTAAGGCTGAAGAGTACTTTCAGGAATTACTGATTTTTGATGCCGACGAGCACGACACTCTATTTATGATAAGCCGGCTGTCGGTTGCACTCTTGGATAGGCTCAACCGCAACATTGCCTTGGGCAATACGTTTAACGACACATATCCTGAGATTGCTGCGCAAGTTCCCACTCTTGCGCAAAGACTACAAACAATCCGCGAGCAAAGGGCTGATGATAATCTCGCCACGAGAGTTATCGACAAGACGCTCGTGGAAGTATTAACGGCGACAGGTAATCATGAAGCTGCGCTGGAAATGCTTGGCCGCCAAGAGATTTCGTCGATATCGCCAATGCAAGCTTTCGGTAGAGTCCTTACCGACATGGCGTATCGCGGGCAATACGAAAAGGCAATAGAGCTGTACGACGATTGGGCGGATCACTACCGCTGGGTGCTGGATGTCGACATATCACAGTTCAATATTGCCGGCATGGGATGGTCGCTCGTTAATGGTCGGCGAGACGACTTTGACAGGTTTTATGGTTTGTTACCCGATTATAAGCGTTCACTCGCGCTATTTAGCATGCTACAGACATTCGAAGGCCAAGACCTCCATCTAGATGATGAGTTAGTAACGCTAGTGATGAGAAGCGACTTTCATCGGGGTACGATGGAGCAAGGTGTTGCTGCCGTTGGTCGACTCATGCTTGGCCGTGCAGCAGTAACCGCCAGCCACGTCCATATTCTTCACTAGTTGATGCCTGCCCCCCCCGCGTATGTGGAGGGTTGGCTTGAGAAGGTATACTAAGAACATGACCGACGCCCTAGTGATCAAACTAAAGAATTTGCCCTCGCAGCCGGGTGTCTATTTTCATAAAGATAAGGCCGGCGAGATTATTTATGTGGGCAAGGCAGCCTCGCTCAAAAACCGGGTGCGACAGTATTTTCACGCTTCACGACGACGCGATCCAAAGACCGACGCCCTAGTTGCCGAAATCTACGATACCGACTGGATAACGGTCGAAACTGAGTTGGATGCGCTGTTCGTGGAGGCTGAAATGGTCCGCCGTTACATGCCGCGCTACAACATCCTACTGCGCGACGATAAAAGCAGTCTGTACGTGCGCATTAACTACGATGATCCACATCCGAGTGTAAGTTTTACGCGTCGCCCTCTGGACGATAAAGCCCAATACTTTGGCCCTTACTTCAACGGCGGTGAGGTGAAGCGGGCTCTCAAATACTTGCGCCGGGTATTTCCGTATTCGACGCATATGGGTGTGTTACCCAAGCGCGCCTGCCTGCAGTACCACCTGGGTTTGTGCCCTGGTATCGAAGAAGATAAGACCACGCTCAATGATTACCGTGCCAACCTGCGCAAGCTTATGCAGTATCTTCGCGGTGAACGCCAAAAGGTCCTCGACAAGATGGAGAAAGACATGGAGCATGCCGCCAAGAAGCAGGAATTTGAGAAAGCAGCCGAAATTCGCAACCAATACTTTTCGCTCAAAGCGCTCAGCAAGCAGATTGTCTTTTCGGACAAGGAATTTTTGGATATTAGCAAAGACCGGGGCCTGCAGGGCTTAACTGACCTACTTGGGCTTGAGAAGGTGCCACAACGCATTGAGGGCTACGATATTAGCCATATGCAGGGCACTGACAACGTTGCCAGTATGGTGGTCTTTACTAATGGCATCCCCGATAAGGCGGCATACCGCAAGTTCAAGATGCGCTTGCCGGGCAACAACGACTTTGGACATATGGACGAAGCTATAACTCGCCGCTGTAGCGAGAAAAACAGACAAGAGTGGGGCCTACCTGATTTGTTTCTGATAGACGGCGGCAAGGGACAAGTAGCGGCCGCCACCAGGGCGCGCGACGCTGCGGGTGTTAGTCGCCCTATGGTTGGCCTGGCAAAACGTGAGGAAGAAATTGTGGTCAGCCTAGAGAAGTCGCAGGTGTCTGTTTCTAAGCTAGAGCTGCACAAGCACAACGCTATCGTAAGTGAAAGCGACGATTTTTGGTTGATATTGCTACCTAAAAACTCAGACATTGTTAAACTGCTGCAACGAGTGCGCGATGAGAGCCATCGCTTTGCAGTAAGCTATCATTCGGTGCTTAAGGGCAAGCGTCAGACGGCCAGTGTTATGGATGATATCCCGGGCGTAGGTCCTGTGACACGTAAAAAACTCATCCGAAAGTTTGGTAGTCTGCGCGGGCTCCAGGAAGCGACAGCCGCCGAGATTGCTGCGGTGATTGGTGATGTCAAAGCCAAAGTGGTGTATAGCCATCTCGGCAAAAGATAACCATGGTATAATCGGCTCATTATGAGCGAAGCCATTTACGCCACAGACCCATCGGTTATGGACGAGCAGATGACCGATATGTATGTGGCCGACCAGATCGCCCTCATGGAGCAACGAGAGTTTGGGTTTACGCCAATTGAGGCTTACGAGGTAGGTAGAATTGCCCTTGGGCCATCGGTTGAAATCGCCGAAGTCGGTGCCCGCCCGCCAGAATCCCACGCTCGCGAGGTCGCGGCTAATATGTGGCACAGCTATACTCCTTATGCTCAAGAGAACGCCGCCATGTATGGTGGTGAGGCTGACCGCCTGCAGGCGGTCGAAACTGTACGCGGTATCGCCGAGCAGGCCCGACTGACCGGCAAATTCTTTGATGGCAGGCACAAGCGTTTAAGCCGTCAACTTGATACCGGCGAGATCGCCCAAGACGAGCATGACCAGGCAGTAGGCGCATTGATGACTGGCCTTGCATTGACAAACCCGCAGCATTTACGCCAAGTCGGTGAGGCACAGCGGGCTGCCATTGAGCGCCGCGTCAAGGCGGGTGCGCTCCCCGAAGGCACGCGCTTTATTGATGTCACCTCTCGTGTAGGCAAAAATGGCGAGATCGAACTTGCCGGTATGGATGCGGTGGTTGCCCGCATGACGGGCGCTAGTTCTCAGACCGAATTCGCGCAGCACGGTATTGACCTGAAATCAGAATTTTATGGCCAAGACGCACTGGCAAAAGCCAAACAACGCCATGCCATTCAGCAAGAGGAACTTCGTGCCTACGAAGCGGCTATGTTTGAAGCGCAGGCGCACCGAATGATCGAATTGTTGGACAAAGACGATGCCGAAAAAAAGCGGCAAAAACGCTAGTTAGTCCATTCGACGGAAGCGGCTTGAACTGAGTTTGTCGAGCGGGTCCCAGATGTGCTTGGCTTTTTTGTGGGTCAACGTGCTGAGCTTGAGCAGGCTGATCATCAGCATGCTGAGACCAGTGCAAAGTAAAGCCTTCACTACGTGCATAATCCAGCCGTCGCGAACGTTAAGCGACAGTACGAAGCCGGTCGTAATCGAGAATAATACCAGCATAATCCACCACTCGTTGCTGTAGACTCTGTTACTCAATTGCATAGATAGCTGCGACCTATTCTTTTGATTGTCTACCAGATTGGTTAGAATCTTATCTATTACATCCTTAGCTTCGCCATCGTATTCCAGGCAGTAGCCGATCAGCTTCTCATACTCGTCCTCACCCTCGGCGGGCTTGCGCTCTTTGAAGCTGGCGCGAATATACTCGTCAATCATACGCTGCATACTATTACGGGTTTGACGAGGCAGGCGCTTAGTTTTGATAAGCATATCGAAGAGTGCGTTGCCTTCGGCGCGAATCGTTCGGTTGAGGTCCTCGATGCGGGCCTTTTGGCCGATGAGTACCGGCGAGATATAAAAGCCGTATAGGAACGAGTTAACAGAGAATAAGGTGAGACTAGCAGGGCTAAAGGTAATCCCGCCAAGTGCGAACGAAAGCCCCATGAACCCTACGAAAAACATAAAAAAGAACCAACTCAAGCGGATCTTAAGCAAAAGCGTCATATTCTAAATGTAGCATATTTAAGTGACAGCGCACATATTGTGCCGCAGGGGATGTGTGCTACGCTATATCCGTGAATACTCCAGATTTTGACGCCTCGTTCTTTGTAGGTAACAGGGAGCGTCTACGACAATTATTTACTGGTACTGCCCCAATCGTTATAACCGCGAGCGGCCTAATGCAGCAAGCGAGCGATGAGGCGTATCCGTTTCATCAAGATCGTAACTTTTGGTACCTGACTGGGATCGACGAGCCTGGCATTGTGCTAGTAATGGACAAAGGCAAGGAATACTTGATCGTGCCGCCGCGTGAAGTGGTGCGCGAGCAATTTGACGGCGCGGTGGATACAGAAGGTATCAGCCGCCGTTCGGGCATCAAGGCTGTTCTCTACGAAAAAGAAGGCTGGAAACAGCTCGAGTCTCGCCTCAAAAAAGTACAGAACGTGGCGACGCTGGGGGCTAACCCCAAATATATCGATACGTTGGGGCTATATACAAACCCAGCCCGCGCCGACCTGATTCAGCGTATGAAGGGCATTAATCCGACAATAGAACTGCTTGACTTGCGTACCCACTTGTCGCGTATGCGTATGGTCAAGCAGGAGCTCGAAGTGGCTGCCGTCCAACAGGCGATCGATATTACCCTCGATGCGCTCAGAGATGTTATACGCCCTAAGCAGCTTGCTAAGTACGCCTACGAATACGAGATCGAAGCTGATTTGTCGCGCGGCTTCCGCCGTCGCGGTGCCAGCGGTCTCATGGGCCACGCATTTGCGCCGATTGTTGCTGGTGGTAAGCGGGCTTGCACGATGCACCATATCGACAACGATGCACCGCTTGTATCGGGTGAGCTGGTTGTGCTCGATGTTGGCGCTCAGGCTGGTTACTACGCGGCCGATATAACGCGTACGGTGCTACTCGGAGATGGTCGTCCAACGAAGCGCCAGCAGGCAATATACGATGCGGTCCTAGAGGCACAAGCCTACGCGTTCTCACTCCTAAAGCCCGGCGCCATATTGCGTACTTATGAGAAGCAGATGGAGGAGTTCGTGGGTGAAAAATTACGCGAATTAGGGCTGATCAAGACAATTGAACGTGACACTGTACGTTACTTTTTTCCGCACGCGACATCACACTTTTTGGGGTTGGATACGCATGATGCAGGTGATTACGACTATCCACTAGAGCCAGGTGTAGTGTTGGCGGTGGAGCCCGGGATCTACATTCCCAAAGAGGGCATTGGCATACGCATAGAAGATAATGTAGTCATTACCGAAGATGGCTGTCGAGTGCTGAGCGACCGTTTACCTCGCACGTTGGTGTGATATTTACCGGATAAGTCGGTTCTCGCCGGCAGGAAGATTTGCTATAATACGCTAAAGCTATGAATCACGGTCTTCTTTACCGCTTCCTGGTGCGCTGGTTAGTTTGCAGTCTTGGGCTATGGATTGCTGCTGCGCTATTAAGCTCAGGCATCGACTATACCAATGGTACGCACGTTGTTATTGTCGCTGGTTTGATCTTGGCGGTTATTAACTCAGTTATCCGGCCACTAGTGGTTATCTTGTCGTTGCCGGCAATTCTGTTTACGCTTGGGCTATTCATGATTATCATCAACGGCTTCATGGTTTTCCTGGTAAGCAAGTTCTACAGCAACTTGCACATTACTAACTTTTGGTGGGCTGTACTTGCTGGTATGATTATTGGGCTGGTAAACTATCTGGTAACAGCTATTTTAGAGAATCGAGACAAATGAATATTTTCAACTGGGTAACAATTATATCGATGCTGCTCCTGAGCCTACTCATCCTGGTGCAGACTCGTGGGGCATCCCTGGGCGCTGGCCTTGGTGGAGGTGGTGAAGTCAATACCGTTCGCCGTGGTACCGACAAGAGTGTGCATCAACTTACTATCATTACTGCGATTGTATTTGCCGGCTCCATTATCCTTGGAATTGTTATTGCCTAAGGAGACATCACCAAAGGTATGATTGCGCGCGCACTTAAGCTTCGCTTCCGACGCCGCCTGCGACTGCGCAAGCTGCAAGTAGAAGAGCTCGGCCAGCAGGCTGAGCGCCAATTGGAGCGTAATTTTTTCCGTCGCCTGGAGCGGTTGACAGACGTCCGCCGTTTTGTGGCGACCTGGATCTTGCTGCTTGTACTCCTTGGGGGTTGTGTAGTGTCTCAGATTGGCGGTCTACGCAGCTACTACCAGCAATCTGCACCGGTACCCGGCGGTACCTATAGTGAGGGTGTCGTCGGCTCCTTTACCAACGCCAACCCGTTGTACGCTACCAGCCCAGTTGATGTAGCTGCCTCTAAGCTATTGTTCTCGGGTCTGTTCACCTACGACCAAGACAACAATCTGGTTGGCGATCTGGCGACCGACTGGTCAGTGGATGCCCGCGGAACGCTGTATACGGTTCACTTAAGACCGGGGCTGACTTGGCACGATAGCCAGCCGCTCACTGCTACTGATGTAGCGTTTACCTATGCGCTTATTCAGAATCCGGATGCCCGCTCGCCACTTAACCCAAGCTGGCAGGGTATTACAGTGCGGGCGGTTAACGCTACGACCGTGACGTTTAAGTTGCCGAGTGTGCTCAGTTCATTCCCATTTTCTTTGACGAACGGTATCGTGCCCAAGCACCTCTTGTCGAGTGCCTCAATGACCGCCCTGCGTACACTGCCGTTTAATACTGTCCGCCCAGTTGGCTCGGGACCGTTTAAGTTCAGCACTCTCGAAGTAACCGGCGGATCGGCCGAGACGCGTGAAGAGCGTCTGGCGCTGGACGCGTTCGACCACTATCACGCCGGCAAGCCACAGCTAGATCGCTTTGTCATTCACTCTTTCCGTAGCGAAGACCGGATGATAAAGAGTTTCAAGAGCCAGCAGATTAATGCTATGGTTGGCCTGACGAAGCTGCCCAAGGACCTAAGTAACGGTACGGCTAGGAGCTATAATCTGCCGCTCACTGCCGCGGTTATGACCTTCTTCAAGGTTGGCAGCGGCGTGCTAAGCGATGTCACCATCCGTCAAGCTTTGGTCCGCGCTACCGATCAGCAGGCAGTTATCGGGAGCTTGGGGTATTCAACGCTGCCCGTCCGGGAGCCGTTATTGCCAAAGCAGGTTGGCTATAATGCTGCCTACCAACAGGCTGGCTTTGATTTGACTGGGGCAAAGGCGATGTTGCAGGCGTCGGGCTGGGTCCCCGGCAAGGATGGCATTCGTCGTCGGGCCGGCGTAAAATTATCATTTTCTATGGTCGCCCAAGACAATAGCGAATACGCCGCCGTAGCCCGTGTACTGCGCAAAAACTGGCGCGCTATTGGTGTGGACATGCAGATAGTGCTCGAGAACGATACTGATTTCCAATCTGCTCTATCGAGCCATGACTATGACGCGTTGCTCTACGGTATTTCTATAGGCAAAGACCCGGATGTTCTTGTGTACTGGGATAGCAAGTATGCCGATGTCCGGGCCGAAAACCGCTTGAACTTCTCGGAGTATAGGTCGGTGACCGCAGATACAGCACTGCAGGCCGGCCGTACTCGCTCCGACCCTGCGCTCCGTACCATTAAATACCAGCCATTCTTGCAGGCATGGCAAAGTGACGCTCCAGCAGTCGGGCTTTACCAACCACGTTTCCTGTATATAACACACGGTCCGGTCTATGGCTTGAGTGAGCATCCCATTAACACCGAAGTCGAGCGCTTTACCAACGTCCAGAATTGGATGATTCGCGAGAAGAGTGTCTCGCAGACCGAAAAGGCCAACTAGACTGCCGCCCGCTTATGTTTATTGACAAATGATGCTGTAGTTGTGTAGCATGCCCCTATGACAGATTTCGAACAAACTCCTCCAGACCAAATTGAAGACGTGACCAGGGTGTATACTGCCGGCGCTCTCGAATATGATCAGGTCGGCCTGACCGGCGAGCCGATGCAGGTCGCAAACTTGGTGTATGAATCGTACCCGGAAAATAAAATGGACCAGCCCATGCTCGGCGAAGAAGCGCGGCGCTTCTGGCGTGAGCGGGCTGATGTAATCACCTGTTACGTGTCGGGCACGACCACACCCCAGCCGCCGCTACGGTCCGGTGACGTGTGGCGAAGGGGCGACCCCGACACTGGCCGTTATACCGGCTATGAAGTCGAACAGGTGAAGCGGGAGCATGCCGACAAGGTCCGCCCCGGCGAGCGTATCCTGACGCCCCGCGACCGGGTCGCCAACTGGGGTCTCGAGCACTTGGCCGAAACCCTGGAACAACGCATCGGCCGGACCAGCCTGTCGATCATTATCTACTAAGATATTGCTCTCTGCCGCGATTTGCAGTACAATTGCCCCTGTTAGTTATTTGCGCGAGTGGCGGAATTGGTAGACGCGCTAGTTTCAGGTACTAGTGTCCGCAAGGACGTGGAGGTTCAAGTCCTCTCCCGCGCACCAAGAAAAAAGACCAAGTATAGCTTGGTCTTTTTTCTTGGTATGTCAGAGAATACTTGAACCGGTGGGTCGAAAACTGCCAGTGGCAGTTTGAGAAATCCTTGCTTGGCCGAGTCTGGAGCGCTTGCGCGAAGACGAGCAGTATGGGACAAGTCCTCTCCCGCGCACCAAAAGTACGATTTCAAGAAATTCAAATTTCTGGTTTACGGGACTACATACACCGCAGTACTACACCAAGTAGACGTCAGTAAGCCCGTGTATCTGACACGCAATGATCGCGGCACGTATGCCATCGCAAAAATCGATGACTATGACCGAGAAGCGACCGTGGAAACACTTGTACGCGAAATCGAGAAAGGAGAACGCATTGCATCTGATACCACCGTGTCTATTACTGACATTGCACAAAAACTAGGCGTGTCACTGTGAAGCTACGCCTGCTGCTTGCGGCAGAGTAGGATATCGAAAAGCTATTCTTGTATATTCAAGATGACCTAGTGGCTACTACGACAAGGCCACCCAGTAAGTCGCGGCTCCCGTACTTGTGTTGTTCGACAACGTGATGCTGCCAGGCAAGGATGTGCCCGTGCCGTTAGTGGAGAAGCGCTGGAGGGTATTGGATTGGTTGGCGTTTGGTGCGGTTAGATTTGTACCGCTACGCATAAACGAGGGTGTGGTTGAACCATTGGAGAGGAGGGCAACGTAATAGTTGCTGCCACCACGAATGGTCACAGGGCTTCCGAGTGCCATAGATTTGAGCCCCGAACTTGTCCATGCCGAAGACTGATCGGCTGAAACGCCGATCTGCACACCCGTCGAGTCGTACAAGGCGACAAAGTTTTGTCCAGATGTAAGGCTGACACCGGCAGCACTCGTAATGGTCATCACGACATTAGAGACAGTGCCGCCCGTTTGGGCGCTAATCTTCATGAGGAAAATAGTGTTGGTCGTGGCTGCCGTCCCCGATCCACCTATGACCGGATCGTAGTTCCACTCCACGTAGGCATGCCGCAACGGTGTATCGACTTGGTAAAGATTCTCTAAGTTGATAAGGATCCCCGTGCTAGGGCCACTGCCAGTTGTGCTAGTAATTGGCGTAAAGCCGTACACTTCGTTGCGAGCAAACAGTGCGTTAGTGTTGCCGCCGGCGTCCTCAAATACAGTGGTTTCCGACAAGTCATGCATGATGTTGCCGTATATGCGTGCGCTTGGGCAGGCGGTGAGTTTGATACCACGTGCACAGCCGCTTATGTCGTTGTGCTTGGCCGAGAATGAGGCAACAGTATTGGAGTTTATGGCGTAAGCCCCTGCCGAAAGGGCTGGATCGTAAAATGAATTGCGACGGATGCGCACCTTGCTGGCATTGGACGGAGCTAGGCCGGTCGTTGCACGGATAAAGCGGCAATTTTCGACAGATAGCCCCTGTACGGTACTGTTCGTTCCTCCGCTTATGTTGGTTAGGCCGACGCTAATATCGGCGAAGTCTACATTCTCTATAAACGTATTCGTTGTTGTCAGCGCGGTATTGCCCGAATTACTAACCAGCTTGATGCCCGTCCAGGCCCCATTAACCCTGCTGTCGCGGAATGTATTGTCATTACTCTGCGGTACCACCTCAAATGCGGCACCCTGATAGTTGATGATTAGCATATTGCTGAAGACATTATGATGATCACCGTCGGTATGCGAGGTGTTGCCGATCTTGCAAGCAGATTTAAGAGTCGAGCCATCGGTCGCGGCACTATCGCCGCCAATGGCCGTACAGCCGGTGATAAGATTGTCAACGCACTCAGCGCCGTGCAAGTCGTAATCTGAGATGCAAACGTCCTCCGAGGCGCAATCAGTCACTATATTGCCCGCTGCGCCTGTAAAGAACAGCACGGAGTGACGAGCGGACGAGAACCGGCACCCACGGACAATGCACTCAGTCGCACCGTATAGGGTTGCTCCGTATCCTTTGCCCGAGTCAGTATTTGCCGGATCGGTGGCGTAGCAGTTGACTGTCTCGCACAAAAAGCTATCTGTTAGCCTGAAGGCATGGTTGCGCCATGATTTGGTTTTCGCTCCATCGCCCGCCACAAAACAGTTGGATAGCTGACACTGCACGCTACTGCGAATCTCGAAGGCGTTGCTGACGGTTGACATTGCTGACCATGTGACACTGGCATCCCGGATGCTGGAATGTTTCACTGGGTTCATTTTGGCAATACGAGCGTTTTTAGCAAGATCGTACGTGTGATAAAGCGCATGTGAGACCCTTAACTGTGTGCTGGAGACAATTTGCTTAATTTCGGCGATCTCGTGGTGTTTGTAATTTGTAGTTTCGTCGGCGCCGGTTGGATCGATAGTATGTGAATCATCAATTACTTGGACATAGTCTCCTGCTGCGAAGATGCTTGTGTCACTAACGCTAACGGTACGGTCGCCCCGGCTTGCTGCCCCAGTGATGCTCGAACTTATGGCTCTCGTTATTTCGGTTGCGTGCCCAAAGCTTGGAGGGGCGTCGGTGTTGGCATTAAACACCGCATAGGCATTTTCGAGCGGCTCGTTGAGGGTAAGGGTCGTACCTGTGAGGGAGGTGACGGTATGATATTCCTTTTGATTGTCTAGAGGGTTGCCGCTTGCGTCACGAGCACCCCGAATGACTATATAACTACCGGTCGTAAAAGGTGCCGTGTTATTAAGCGTAATCGTGATATCTCCGGCAGATGCGGCAACTGAAAGCGTAGGCTTGCCGCTCGTCGGGGTCTCGGCTAATTCGCCTTGGATGCGAATGCGGCCGAGTGGGCCGTAGAGTAGAGGTGACCCAAAGCGTAGCGTGACGTTGTCACTCTCGATTTGTACGGTGCTATTTATGTATATGTTCCCCGTCGGCGGAGATTCTACGATTACCTCGAAAGAATGATTGCCGCTAACTCCCAAGCTATCTAGGACGGTCTGTATGGTCGGCCCATCGTCGGTGACTCCATCGGCAGCAAGCCCGGTAACATGTATTGTATCGGTCGCAGCGGTCCAGCCGACCCCTGATGTTTGAGCACTGTCGGCCTGTAGTACTTGGCCGTCTGTCCCCACACCCAAACGCGTAATAGCCCCTGCGCCTGTCGCAACGAACAGATCCCCCTTGGTGGTCAGAGTGGATTTATCGAGCTTGGCAGTGAGGCTGGAGTTAACCGCTACGCTTGCCCCATTGATCGTAATCGACCCCGTAAAGTCTTTTGCTCCGGTAACAGTTTCGGCACCCGTTTTATGTAATACGGCGGCATCGTCTGCTTTGCTGGCAAGGCTGCCGGAGGCCTTAAGCGTTCCGTCGGTGTTATGCTCCACGTTTAAAAAATCGTTGAGGATTGTTCCCCAAGAACCCGAATCAGAACCCGGAGTAGGTAGCCTGCTCATCTCCTAAAGTTTACTATAAAAACGTAAGCGTTGCCCATATACATTACAATAAATCTGGATACTTAAAAAAAGGGGGGGGTGAGTATGACCGTAAACCAAGCAGCAGAAGGTAAGCTGCGCGAGCAGTCGCTGCATCAAATATATATGTTAACGGCAATGTTCCTGCTAGGTATGGCAGTAAATCTCATTGGCCTACCATCTGAGACTGGTGGCGCCGCTAAAACAGCAACTACCATATTCATGGGCTTGCATGGTCTGATTGGCCTTGGTCTGGTGGCCGGCGCCGTATTAGCTGTGCGTTTTGCTGCTAAGGGCCGTTCCAGCCAATATAGATTGGCACTCGTGGGTTTACTGGATGTGCTAATTACCTTTGCGACAGGCGTACTGACTATGACTGCTGAGAGTAGCTGGTGGTCGTATGCCATGTCCGCCGGGTTTATGGCCGCTGTACTCGCTTATGGGGCGATTGTGGTCAGGACGAAAGCCTAGGTTACGGCTGATTGTCGCCCTTACGCTGCTGGGTGGTATACTAGTGTATATACATCCTCCAAAGGAGCAATATGAACCCAAACCAAGTGTATTACTCGTCTAACAGTAGTGGCCCAAGCCGGGGCAGACGTACTCTCGTTATTGTTGGTCTTATTGTTATCATACTCGGAGCCATTGGCTATTTTTTGTGGAGTGGCCGTTCGTCGAATAACAACACAACAAGCAACAAAAAAACTGGCAGCCAGTCGACTGGCCAAGTTATGCCGCTGCGACTAGCTGGAAACTTTTCATTCGTGGCGCCACCTAACATGAGCAGTTACAACCAACAAACTGGTTTTGTGGCCTCGGTGGGTGACTATACTACCCAAGACAATGCCTGTAACCTTCAGTACGGTGTGGTAAGTTCGGCTGATCTGCCCGGCACGACACCACAAAATATTGCCTCAAACCATCTTGGTGCCTCTGCTGACTTCGGCGCGGTTGGCGGCACGCCAACGACTGGCAATGACCTTGTGCTCAAAGCGGCCAGCGGCCAGCATTACTCGATACCGACCTATAACTTTATATACAGCCGGGATGGCGTAAATTATCTTGCTTCTTATAGCATCACTCTTTTGCCAGGCAACTCCCGCGCATATGTACGTACCTATTGTGCCAATACTGGTGATCCTGTGTCCGAAGCGGCTTTCAAGAAGATCAACAATAAAGCCAAAGAAATTACCATCAAAGTAGAATAGTCGTAGCCTACTCATGGCCCGGTGCAGAGGGTCCATAGTGTGCTATCATACTGCTAGAGCTAAATCATGAAACAGAGGGTTGAAGACGATAATGAGTAAGGTCGCGCATTATTTACAAGAACACTTAATGGGTGAGGTGATGACCTCGCCTGATGCGCGTCGCTTCTTTGCAACTGATGCCAGCGTCTTATCGCTAACGCCCGCCCTGGTGGTATATCCTCGCAACGAGAACGATGTGCGCAAGACGGCCCGTTTTACCTGGCAGCTTGCAGAGCGTGGCCGTGTAATCCCTATTACGGCTCGTGGTTCGGGGACCGACCTAGCTGGCGCAGCGCTCGGCAGCGGCATTATGCTGACTTTTCCGGCGCACATGCACCGTATCCTTGAGTTAGACAACAAAAGTGGCGTCGTGACGGTAGAACCGGGTATTAATTACGGTAAACTCCAACAAGCCCTTAACACACACGATAGGTTTCTGCCGCCGTATCCTGCATCTATGGAGTATTCAACTATCGGTGGGGCGGTCGCCAATAACAGTAGCGGCGAGAAGTCGATCAAGTATGGCGATACCCGCGACTATGTACGTAGCCTGCGCGTTGTGTTGGCGAATGGTGAGGTTATTGAGACGAGCCGTCTTAGTAAGCGCGACCTGGGCAAGAAACTTGGTTTGGCTACCTTTGAGGGCGAGATCTACCGGGCGATCGACGCTCTTATTGAAGAAAACGCTGCAACTATCGCCAAATCAATATCGGGTGTCACCAAAAACTCTGCGGGCTACTTCTTGAGTGATATTAAGCGTAAAGACGGGTCCTTCGATCTAACACCGCTCATTGTGGGGTCGCAAGGTACCCTGGGCCTGGTCACCGAAATTACCCTCGAAACCGAAGTGTATATGCCCAGCAATGTTCTGATTGCTGCCTACTTTGATAGCCTCGAAAAGGCCCAGACGGCCGTTATGGAACTGCGCGATCTTCCTGACATGCCAAGCGCTATTGAAATGGTCGATGACCAGCTCCTGAATATTGTCGACAAACTCAATCCTAACCAGCTGAAAGATGTAATCGCTAAGCCGTTCCCGCGTGTAGCCATGCTTATTGAGTTCGATACCGCCAGTGACCGCATGCAAAAACGCCTCATCAAAAAGACACAACGGATGCTAGACAAGCTAGGTGCGACTTCGCAGGTTGAGACCGACCCATTGGAGCAAGAAAAATTATGGAAGATTCGCCACGCTTCGGCAGCAGTTGTTGCGCACTCTGAGGGTAATGCCAAAGCGTTGCCCATCATCGAAGACGGTATCGTTCCTCCGGAGCGTTTTCGTGAGTACATCGAGGGGCTCTATGCTATTTTTGAGCGTGCTCACCTGCAAGCTGCAGTCTGGGGACATGCAGGTGACGCTCACTTACATGTGCAGCCATTTCTCGATCTTAGCCAGGTTGGTGATCGCCAGAAGGTATTCCGTTTGATGGATGAGTACTACAACCTAGTGATTAGTCTTGGCGGAAGTATCTCTGGGGAGCACGGTGAGGGCCGTTTGCGTGCCCCATATGTCGAAAAGCAGTTTGGCATAGAGATGTATGGTTTGTTCCAGAAGGTGAAGCAGATCTTTGACCCCTATGGTACGCTTAATCCTGGCGTAAAGGTGAACGTCACACTAGACGATATCA
Organism: uncultured bacterium; assembly: GCA_963815935.1. Lineage (GTDB taxonomy): Bacteria > Patescibacteriota > Saccharimonadia > Saccharimonadales > UBA4665 > JARIHD01. Next base: position 90,096 of record CAWFIL010000004.1, on the reverse strand, counting down.
AGCCGTTGCTGCGTTCCGGCTATACACTTGATCATCTGTACAATCACATGCCTCGCTCATAATGCTTACGACCTCTTGAAAAAAATGACTAAACGTCGTAAGATAGCATAGTTATCACGCGGACGTGGCGGAATTGGTAGACGCGCTACTTTGAGGTGGTAGTGAGGTAACTCGTGGAGGTTCAAGTCCTCTCGTCCGCACCAAATCAACAATCCCAGGATCTGCGAGCTTAAAAAACTCATTCACCCCTGGGATTTTTGATATTTCGGCGGTTCCACTCGTGGGTTAACCCTATTGGCAAAACGCCAACAGTGTATGACGGCCACCCAACCGCTCCTGGCCAAGATGCAATGATGAAGGCCGTAAAAACCTACATCAAGCGCTAGCCAACAAAAAAGGGTATAGCCCTAATAACGACATAGATAGCCGTAATTGCCAGAGGCAAAAGAGCTAGCTCGCTGACGACGTACGGCAGTATAGATTGTTTGGACTTCTTCTCGGTCGGAGCGAGCAAAGCAGCTGCAAGTGTCGCAACCGCAAGCATAACCATGATTATGCCTACTACAGATACGCCACGAGGTGTATCTGTTCCTTGTCGGGCAATGTGCAAGTAGATGTACCAGCCGTAGAATGCGATTGCAGAAATGCCAGTAACAAAGGTAAGGGAGGCTCGGAGTTGGTGCTGTTTCATCAGCAATATTATGTCGGTTGTTGCCTCGAATGTCTATGGGAGCACCCATGGACCTATTACAAAAGATTGTCCAGCTCCTGAGGCGGTCTAGCCTTGCTGTAGTAATCGCTCTCCTCAGTTACGGGCTCGACAATTGATATTTCCCTGTCACAGTTTGTGAAGCCAAGCGCAATCAGCTTTTCGTACATCAACCAAACCACGGCATAGGTCGTGGTTTTTGTTTGGTGCCAAGAGAGCTCAAGCCCTTTCGTGTTAAAGCCGGCCGGGCTATACTTATCAGAATGAAGATTGCTATATGCGGAAGCCTCGATTTTACAAACGAGATTAAAAAACTGGCAGATGAGTTGACCGTTAAAGGTTACGAGGTTGAAATACCTCTGACATCGCGCCGAATACTGAACGGTGAAGCCACTGTCGAACAGATCAAGAATGAAAAAGAGCAAGGCACTTTCTCTGACCGTGCCATCAAATTTGACTCTATAAGAGAGTACTGGTCTGTAATCCAAGATGCTGATGCAATCTTGGTCGCCAACTACAGTAAGAAAGGGATAGAAAACTACATCGGTGGCAATAGCTTCCTGGAAATGGGTTTTGCGCATGTGTTAAATAGAACTATCTTCTTGCTCCATGAGATTCCCAGTATGATCTATAGCGATGAGCTCAAAGCAATGCAGCCAGTAATTCTCAATGGAGACATCAATACGCTCACTAAGTCTCGGTGACCGATAAGAGATAGGCGCATATTTCCCCGCCAATTTTCCGTGCTATAGTTGATCCATAAATGAAGATCAACGTTAAGTTAATCTGTAAATAGGGGGGTAATACGATGGTAGACCAAGACAGCTATACAAGACTTACTAATATCTTAGATGAACATCATGCAACCTATAAACTTATAGACCATGAACCAGAGGGGCGAACTGAACTTGTAAGTCAAATGCGCGGTCATAAACTCTCCGAGGCTGCAAAGTGCATTATCATCATGGTAAAAATCGGCAAGAAGCAGAAAAAATTTGTGCTGGCGGTTGTCCCCGGTGATAGACGTGTTAACCTTGGTGCTATCAAAGAGCTGTATGGCGGTACCTATATATCGTTTGCATCTAATGATATCGCTGAACGGTTAGCAGGAAGTGTCTCGGGAACAATATTGCCTTTTCCGTTTGGCTCAGAGCTTGAGTTAATCGTTGACCCCACTCTTTTGGAGAATGATACACTCTACTTTAATGCTGCGCGCCTAGACCGTTCAATAGCGCTTAAAACGGAGGATTATGTAACCTTAGCGCAGCCTCGAATAGAAAAGATCGTGGAGGATTAGTACCGGCTGTATATCCAGCTTGTAGGGTGTGCTCGTTTGGCGTATCATAGTATATGAATATGAGTTCATATAAATGCTGTAACCCGGTAACTGGCCCGAGCGAGATTACCTCGCTTGCAAGTACCCTGAAGACCATAAGTGAGCCTAATCGGTTGCGCATTCTATGTACTCTCGAAAAAGGTGGTGAACATTGTGTCTGCGAGCTCATCGAACATATACAAGGCATATCGCAAAGTCTGCTGTCGCATCACATTGCTGACTTGCGTGAAGCGGAGCTGATTGAGGGCGAAAAGCGAGGCCTGAAGGTTTTTTACAAGCTAACCGATAGGGGCAGGCACATAACGAAAAGCATTTTATCACTAGCAGGGGAAGGGTTATAGAAATGAAAATTGAAGTAGTGGGCACCGGCTGTCCTACCTGTAAGCAGCTGTACGCATTAACACTACGAGCAGCTGCGTGCATAGGGGACGCGGCTAGCGTTGAGTATGTTACCGAAACTGCCGGAATGAAGCGTCTGATGGAGCTTGGCCTGATGCGCTCACCTGCTTTAGTCGTTAACGGCAAAGTCGCAATGGTGGGCTACGAGCCGAGTATAGACGCAATCAAAGACAAGATTCTTGAGACAGCGGAGTAGATAAATGGATATTTTTGCACCGTTCCAGTGGTTCGCCGATTGGCTCGCCTACACGGTGCTCGGGCTGCAACAAGGTAGTCATTTGGCGAATAGCGTTAACTTCTTTGTATACGATAGTCTGAAGATCCTATCTTTGTTGCTTCTCATTAATTACGCTATGGCGATGATCAGACATTACCTGCCCGTTGAAAAGATAAGAGCTTTCCTGGCGAGCCGTACATGGTATGGTGCGGATTATTTACTCGCTGCAATGTTCGGCGCGGTGACGCCATTCTGCTCTTGTTCTTCTATTCCTTTCTTTGTCGGTTTTTTGAGCGCGGGCATACCAATAGGGGTAACCTTTGCTTTTCTTATCGCATCGCCACTTGTTAATGAAGCGGCTGTCATCCTTTTGGCGGGATTTTTTGGGTGGAAGTTAACGCTCGTGTATATCACTTCGGGAATTGTGATAGGTGTTATTGGCGGTATGGTGCTTGGTAGACTAAACATCAAAAAACATATCAGTACCGACATACTTGCACTGGCTACGAAAAACCAACCCGACAATGAAATAGCGGTATCACGGTCTTCTCGTGCGCTACTACCAATATGGTGGCGAGAAGCCTACCGGCTTACATTAAGGCTACTGCCGTATATTTTGGTTGGCGTTGGCCCAGGCGCCGCTATTCACGGCTTTGTGCCACAATCATTCTTTGAGGGTGCATTGCATAATGGAGCCTGGTGGACCGTGCCGCTGGCGACGATAGTCGCCGTGCCTTTATACTCAAATGCTGTCGGTGTTGTGTCTGTTGTACAGGCTCTGGCGCTCAAGGGCGTGCCTATCGGCACTGCGTTTGCATTTATGATGGCGACCGTGGGACTGTCGTTGCCAGAGGCGTTGATACTTAAGAAGGTGATGAGCTTAAAGCTGCTAGCACTATTCTTTGGTATTATGACGGTCGGGATTATGCTCATTGGATATATAATCAATTTATTTTTCCCTCACTGATGTCGGTATAATCTTCCACGACATCAGCATTTTTAAGGCTGGCAAAAGCCCTACTTACGCATTGAGCATCGAGCTCATCTCGAAGGCCATCTCATCGAGCGTACTAGCCTCTACCCCTGCAACATGGGCTCCAAATAGTATATGATTGGCTAACGATGCCCCCTCGTGTAGGGGTGATGTGACGCGAGCGTAGGCTATCTCGCCACTGACCGTGTTGTTGGTCGGCCTGCCCAACAGATGCAGTGTCCGGTCTATGGCGATTGCTGGCCCACGCCCCCAGGTCGCTTCCACGCTAGGATAGCGACGGTGAAGTAGGGGTATGTCACGTTCTTCTCCGAGCTGCGTCAGTGTGTGATTGGCGAGTATCATGTAATCCTGCGCGACCTGGCTGCCGTATAGGGCGTTGGGGGTGTCGCCGCCAAGTGCCTGTGGGGGACTGTAATCAAGACCGGTGCGCGTCTGGCGAAGGGCCTCCACAAATCGTATCACGGGTGTTGTCATACCTCCGTTTTGTCGTAAATACTTTGAGGCAAATTCGGCTTGTCGGTACGTGTTTACACGTACCATAGCAGGAAAAGCGCGAGCGTCTCCGTGGGGTTGGGCATCCCTGTCGTATGATGACTCAATAACGAGCGCGCGTTGTGGGTTTAGGGCCGGTGAGAGCTCCAATTGTCGCACGGCAACCTCTGGCAACATGCTCTCAAGACAGCGCTTGCCACGATACGTGCTTGCTTTGACTCGCATAGCATCGGTGGCTACATCACTACCGTACGGTATCTGTGCGCCATCAACAATTGCTACTTGTACCAAAAAGCCACCTCCCTTTCGTATGCGGGTTCTGAAGGCGTCGTCAATCTCGTGCGGCGCCCGTGTGTCGACAGCAAGAAATGGAGCGCCGCCAGACAGGTCTATGCGATGCTCGTCGTTCATACCACTCGGCTGAAAAAGGTTGAGATCCTTAGCGAGTGCACCTAGTTGATCGTGATTAAAAAATGACATAAGATAAGATCTTACTATGATAACACTTTTTGGCAATTATTGCCACAGTCTTGTGTTCTATGTAGCCTTGCGCTGCCGTGCTGTCAGGTCTACACTTTAGTTCTAATTATGAAGATTACATTTCCAACCCCAACAGACAACAAAACGCATCATTATTGTATGACATGCCATGCTGATGCGGTTAGCTCTATTAGGGTGGACGGATTCGTAAAGTGGCAATGTGGCGCTTGCGGCAAAGTAAATGATCGCTATATACACATCGGTAATACCGAGTATGACGGTAAATGGTGGCTCGATGACCAGCAAGAACTATGGAACGAGAGCGCATGTGTGTTCGTGCGCAACCCCAACGGGCAATATCTTTTCTTTGAGCGGATTGCTTACCCACTTGGCTATACCGTGCCAGCTGGTCATGTGGATAACGGCGAGGAAGGGGAGCATGCGGCTATCCGCGAACTAAAAGAAGAGGTTGGGCTCGACGCTAAGCGTTTCAAGCTGATCACCGTAACCGACATTATTGGTGACAAGTGCGTCGGCGGCTCGGATGCACATAAATGGCATGTCTATCGCGAAGACCTCGATAGCCTGTTCGATGTGCAAGTGCTCGAAGAGGATGAAGGCAGGCATCCGGTCTGGATGACTATCCAAGAAGCAGAGAAGAAAGAACTGCCATTTGCCATTCGTTACTTATTAGATAACTTCGGCGATCAAATAGACGCCTAGCAACATAGATTTGTACTTCGAATTTGTGTGAGCTTTATCCTGCTAATGCTACACTTAGAGCATAATCTAAGGAAGCTCTAATGTATCCAGAAGAGAACCAACCTGGCTCGCAGACGCCAGGACAGCCGGCTCCGCAACAGCCGGCCGATCCCTATCAACCGAACGCTCAACCGGCGCAGTCGGCCATCCAACCTACACCGCAACCCATCCAGCCCATGCCTGGGGCTCAGCCCCGGCAGCCAGTAGTTCCAGCGCAGCCCGACCAGTACAGCACGACGCCCATGCCCTCCTACTCGATGCAGCAGACTATGCCGGGCAGGTCACTCAACAAGCGTCGTCTTATTGCACTTATGGCTGTTATTGTGGTGGTCGCTCTTGGGGTTGCAGCGTATTTTATGCTGAGCAACAATAGCGACACCAACAAGAAGACCAATAAAGCAGCTAGTGATTCGAGCAACGCAACCAACGCAACTAGCCTTGGCGCGCTGAAGGGAGTTACCTTCAATGCGCCGACTCTTGACGGTTACACGCTCAATAGCGCCAGCACCGCTACGGCTAAAATCTACGCCAAGGGTGACTGCTCACTACAGTTCGGTACCGCCGACGAGAAGGGGTTACCGGGCAGTAATCTGGGGGATATCGTCGACCGGCAGATTAAGGCACTTCGTAATAATGGCGTGACTATAACAGGGCCTGACGCAGGAACGGCTATTGTCCTGAAGTCTGCTACGGACAGCAACAAACGGTACAGTATGCCAACGCTCATCTTCAAGGCATCCAAGGGCAGCGATTACGTCATGTCACGTTACAGCGTGGTTATTTTTGCAAGTGGCCAGCGTGCTTTTGTGACGCGAGCTTGTACAGCCAAGAATCAACCGGTTACCAGTGCGGCTGTCGATGCGATCGACAGAGACGCTGCCAGAATCACGATCGCAGCACAATAGTATTTACAGATACCAGGTAGGGCAAAGATGTTGCATTACGGGAGTAATTGCGGTACAATTGCCTGGTATCAAATAAGGGCGCTTAGCTCAGCTGGCTAGAGCATCTCGTTTACACCGAGAGGGTCGGGGGTTCGAATCCCTCAGCGCCCACCAAGAAAAAAGGACCTCGTGCAGGCCCTTTTTTCTTGGTAAATGAATCGTTAACTATCGGTAGTCACTTCATTGAGTACATCGCCAAGCCGCTCTTCGAACAGACGGTATACCCGTTCGACGGATGCAAGACGTTCATCGGCTTGGGGTAGGTGCTTGGCTTCGGTAATAATCTTGCGTGCCCGCGAGACGGCCTCTAACTTGCGCCGTACCATTACGTCCATTGCCTCATTGTTGAACTCGTAATAATAACGTCGCTCGCCAGCCAACGTTCGCCGTTCGACAATGCCCGGACGAAGTAGCAAGTTGAGCGCGCTACTAACACTCCCCGCCGAAAGCTGTAGCGCTCGCTGTAGATCTTCTGCACTTTGAGCTGCGGGTTGGCAAACAAGCAAGTAGGCAAGTATTTTGCCCATACTGGGCGGAGCCCCAGCGTCAAATGTGCTAGCGGAAAACCTTTCGATGAATATGTACTGCTCTTTAGTAAGGCTCATGCTACTCCGTTGTGATATCACGATGGATGAAGGCTGCTATGCCCACGCAGGACAGCGCCACAAAAAGGCTAACGAATATGCCCCACGTCTCCCACCGTATGCTCGCTGCAGGAGCAAAGGCGATATGCTGGAATATTGAGGTATCCAGAATCCAATGGTTTACGGTAATGCCTGAGCTAATCATTTGCAATAAGAACGACCAAGCAATGACCCCGTAGGCAATAAGGCTAGTAAAGCGCGGTAAGATCCCGAAGGACAATACTCCTATACCAAGAACAAAGAGCACTGGGGCAAACATATTGACGCCACTGAGTAAGATGTCTTGCCATGATATGCCGAGCCCTTGACCGGTTAGTCCAAGGCGTATGATTGCGCTAGCGAGCAGTGCTGCGCCGACGGTTGATGCAGCAACCAAAGCTACGCGGCCTGTTGCCCAGCCCAAACGGCTCACATGGCGGACTAGCATGTTGTCTAGATAGCCTTGCGCTTCGTCCTGCCGAACGGCATGTATGGCGCTTGCGGCAAAACACATCAACAAGATCATGAGCATAAAGAAAACGATGCCCAGAAATTGTTTAGCACCGACTGTCTGCGTAGCATGAGTAAGCTGTCCCAAGAAGTGTTGCGTGCTCGTAGTCTCGCTGAACGCCTGGCCTGCGGTTTTGGCCATCAGGCTCAGGAATAATGCCCCGAAACTCATAGCTGCCGTCCAACCAAACATATTAGCTCGGGTTAGGCGGAAGGCGGCGGCGATCGGCCTGTCTAGAAGTTTAAGCTTAGGCTTGGCGGTATCTTTGTCGGCAAATACGCTCGTGCCAAGATCGCGCCTGCCAGCCAGAAAAACACTTGCCCCCAACAGGATCACCGACCAAGTAACAAGGGGGAACAGCCAAACGATATGATTGCTGGCAATCGGTGCTACCTTTTCTGCCCAGCCAAGCGGGGTAATGGTAAGTAGCCAGGGAATGTTTGTAACATCCGCTAACGCCCTGACCAAGAAGGCTACCCCAAATACAGCTGCAGCAGTAGAGCTAGCCCTGCTGCGAGTGGGCATCAGCTGGCTCATGAGTACGCCCACGGATGCGAAGGCGATGATGCTACTGACAATCGTCAGTGAGAATATGACCGCCGAACTGGCGGAGTATCCTACGCTATGCATTCGTCCAACTGCCGCAAAGGCGGCGACCGACACTACAAACAGAACCGACAGGCTAATTGCTAGCCCGGCGAGCACATTGCATAGCGCGCGACGGGCAGTTGTCTGCCCGGTCAAGAGTAGCTCCCATCGGCCGTTTTCTTCTTCGCCGCGTAGCATTTTGGTTGCCACCAAGATGCCCCATATGGCTCCGACCATGACCATGACCATTGTAGTGTTCCACGCTGCCAGGTCACCAACTCTTACGAGATCGTGCGGCCTGCCGACAAGTGCTATAAGGCCAGTGTTGCTGGTAAACCCAGCCGCCGCTGCCTCACGGGCTTGCTGCGACGGGTAGGCTGAGGCTAGCCCAATCGACTTAGAAGCAAAGTACATGCCAAAAACGAGTGCCAAGAAGGCGGCACTGCGGATAGTACGCCTAACGGTGAAACGACCTATGACTGTCTGCGGTGACCTGTATCGTCGCAACCTAACTACGAGCGATTGGCTACTCACGGATGGCCTCCTCGTTGCGAATGTCTTTATCCCCGTACAACGATAGAAACAGTTCTTCGAGCGAGGGCTCGCTGCTAATGAGCGTCTTTGGATGATGTGACGCCAGTACGGTTAACAATGGGTCAATTGGCCCTTGCACTTGGCAGCGCAGCTCGTGCCCAAGCACCTCAACATGGCTAACGCCAGCCACGCCCTTAATAGCTGGCGGTTTGTCGTCGAAGGTGGCCGTGACAGTAAGCGCCGATAGGTGCCGTAGCTCGGCGAGCGTGCCGACTTCTACTAGCTTGCCTGCACGTAGAATCGCGACGCGATCACAGACGGCTTCAACCTCTTCCAATATATGCGACGACAGAAAAATGGTTTGGCCGTTCTGTTTGGCCTCTAATGCGCTTTGGCGGAATGCCTGTTCCATGAGCGGGTCAAGACCACTGGTTGGCTCGTCCATAATCAGTAACTCGGCACGTGTCATAAAAGCTGCAATGATATTTATTTTCTGCTTGTTGCCCTTCGAGTAGGTGCGAACCTTTTTGGACGGGTCAAACTGAAAACGTTTGATGAGCTCGTCACAATATGCTTCGTCGACCTCGCCATGAAGCCTGCCGAGTAAATGGAGTGTCTCCATGCCTGTTAGCGAAGGCCAAAGAGTGGCCTCGCCCGGTATGTACGCTAGCCGTTTATGGATCTCGAGTTTGTCCTTTTGTGCGTCCAGCCCGAATATAGTTGCCCTACCCCGGCTTGCCTGAATAAGTCCGAGCAACAGGCGGATAGTCGTAGTTTTGCCAGCACCATTGGGGCCGAGGTATCCCAAGACTTCGCCCTTGCGGACCTCAAGATTTAGCGCTGCCAGGGCAGCAAAGTCTCCGTAACTTTTGCCCAAGCCATCTGTATGAATAACTATGTCCATATATCCCCCCGTTTGTTTTTGAAGCTTATGTATCAATACTCTCAGAAATATCTGAAATCTGCAATCTGCTTATGGCTTTGACATAGATTTTAGATGCTGCGCTCCGCTAGCTGTGCGCGCCAGAGTCGGGATACTGATCTTGTCCGTACTGTACGGTTACGCCACAGCGGGCGCGCAGTACACGTTCGTACATTCTCCATTCGCCGTACACTACTACCACGCTGCCAAGCTCGGAATGCTCGATAGCTGACTCAAACTGGTCGGCAGTAAGATTGGTGGCAATGTATAGCGTGTGGTGTTGCGGCAGCTCGCATACGGTCTGGGCAGGGTGGATGACAAGCACATCGGCCAGTGAGTCGCTCAGTTTGGTGCTGAATCGGAGGGAGTTCATGCGTTCCAAGTCGCGTTCCAGCCCCCGGCGTTTGTCATGATCAAGCGTGCTGGCGCGGTAACGCTCGATTTCGTGGATGATCCGCATCCAACGCTTGCGGATTACGGGCAGCAACTTGCAGGGCTCATCGCTGACGATAATCGCCGGGCCAACCGCTAGGCGTTGTGGCAGATGACGAGTAAGGTCTAGGCTCATTCGCTCGGACGTTTCTACACACCGGGCATCGACAAACCAACGAGGGGCTGCAGGAGTGATATTCAACATATATCCTCTGCAAGGATCACTGCTTCTTCTTGTTGTTGTGCTTGGCGGGTATCGAATAGGGACCATTCGGTTATCCAGCGGGTGCGGTCATGCAGATGTGTAGTGCAGGCGAAAGCTTGATGCCCGTCTGCATAAAGTGAGCCGGCGGTCACATCAGTTAACGGTACTTTTTGAAGGCATATGACACACAGGATGTAGCTCCCCTGATAGGTGCCATCTGACGCCACGAGAACAGTCATAGGTACTCCTATTATTACCCCCTAGATAATAAAAAAAGGACAGCCATTGCTTTGGCTGTCTACACCTACAACGAGGGGTTGTACCCATGTTGATCACAATGGCTGCCCATTTTTTAGGTATAACCATATACCCGTTGTTAGTGTAGACCGTAGTAGTATAGCACCGCAAGTGTCTTGTACAAGAGTTTTTGAAAAACGTCTAATTAATGCGCTGCATACGCCATTGCCAGCTAGGGCCAGCAAGGGATTCTTTGAGGACGAGGGGCGTCGAGACGGTATAGTTGCCCGAGGCTACGAGTGCAGTGCCGACTACACTCCCGGCTGCTTTGGCCCCAGTAATTTGGTCAAGTTGTATGCTTGGTGTAAGCGGCTTGCCTTGCCAGGCGACAACTGGAACGTCTTTTTGGGCAATTACATCTGCGGTGGTGTTCCACTTAGTACTAATTGAGGCAAAGGTCTCACCTGCCTTAATAGGTGTCTGTGGCCTGAAGTAGGGCTTGGCAGAGTTCAGCAATGGCTCACTGTCATTTAATGCGCCACGGAGTGTCGGTTCGCCCATGATAGCGCCGATTAGCATAATCTTTTGGCCGCCAACGTTGTAGTTGGCGGCAAATAGAAAACAGCCCCCAGCTTGGTCGGTGAGGCCGGTCTTAATGCCAATGATATTGTTGTACCCTAGCCGAGAGTTGGCGCTATAAATAATGCCATGCACAGGGATGGTCGCAGAACGCTGTGCGACAATTTGTGCGACAACAGGGTTGCTCATTGCGAGTTCGCCGAGACGAACGAGCTCACTTGGGGTGCTCTTGCTGTCGGGTGCAAAACCGCTAGCATCGGCTGCGACAACGGTTTGCTTAAAGCCAAGTTTTCCAAGCATGCTATTGCCATACCTTAGATAATTGTCGATTGAACCGAAACTCCAGGTAGCCATGCTATCGGCCATGTTGTTTGCGGATGGCAATAGGATTGCCTGCAGGGCTTGATACTCGGTAATTTTCTCTCCCAATTCAACCTTTACGTACGATCCGCCTGCGCCGAAGTATTTGTTGAAGAGGGCTACATCGTTGGTGGTCATAGTGATAGTCGGGCCTTTTTGCCCCAACTTGAGGGGGTGTTTTTGCAGCATGGCCAAGGCGGTTACGAGTTTAGCGATACTAGCCATCGGCCGTTTGGTCTGCGAGCCATGAGTGGCAAGCACACCATAGCCCTTAGCCCCGAGGGCGGCATACGCCTGTGATGGCCAGGCGAGCGTGACTGAGCCAACTTGGCTCGAAATGGCTGCGATTGAAGCATCGGCGCGTGGCAGCGGACGCGCAATGTTCAGTAATACTCCACCAGCCATGACGATAAGTGCGAAGCTGATGAGTTTTTGTTTGACGCGTCGTTTGGGCTGCTGGTATCGTCGCATGACAGACATATTATAACTACGTTAGCGAGGTTTTGTCATGGCACCTCGATTTGTGGTAAAATCCATTCCTCAGAAGAATCTAAGAAATGTTTAGAAGGAGAGCGGCAGTGAAACTGGCCGAGTGGGCGCAGCTGTTGCGCCTTTCAGTTTTAATGGTGATTGCATTGGCGGGACTGACATGTGCCTTGCAGCTTGGTTGGAGTGGCTTGGAGCATTCGTTTCTGTATGTTTTGGTTGCAAGCTTGTTGTTGTGCTTTGGCTTGTATATGGCCGTCTACGGCATTGACCGTGCAGAAGCTAAACGGCACTGGCGGATTGTGCTGATCGCGGTTACTTTTGGTGTGCTTTGCAAGTACCTGATTATCGTTGCCGTGGCTTATCTATTGACGCGCAACTGGCACTACGCGGTGTTTGGCATGGCGGTTGCACAGATCGACCCCTTGAGCGTTGCCTCTTTGAACAGTGACCCCCGTATGAGTGAGAAAACCCGGACTATCTTGAACATGTGGGCTTCTTTCGATGATCCAATGACCGCATTGGCAACTCCGTTTATATTGGGTGTTGCGGCAAATGTCGCTAACGAACGATTGTCGCAAGGCAAGGGCTGGGGCAGTGTGCTGGTTAACACCTTGCCGTTCGCCTCAGCGCTTTTATTGGTCGGTTTGCTTACCTTCTGGCGTCGCATGTCGCAAAAAGATCGCCCTGCTATACTGATGCACAAACTTGATGGCAGCGAAAAATCTAAGAATATTTTGATAACTATCGCCGGCCTTGTCGCCGTACCTATGCGGCTCTACAGTACGGCTGCCTTAACGGGGTGGTTCGTGCGTCCTAGATGGCTAGCAAAGGGCCGTCGAGCGGAAGTGTCGACTAACTTTGCGCTGTACGGCTCCACCTTTTTATTGGGCATTTTGTTGGCAGGTGGCGTGGACTGGATGGGCGGTGTCATATTGGGTGTGGCCACGTATTCTTCGCAGATAGTTGTTGCCTGGTTGGTTATGTGGCTGGCGGTGCTTACTAATAAGAAAGAACGGCGAGGTAAGCACCGGCTCTCAAAACGAGACACTTGGCACTTGGCTTTGAGCCAGCAGAACGGCATAACTGCTATTGTTCTAGCTCTTAACCTTGAGCCAGCTATCAGTGGTGCAGTGGCAGCGGTATCGCTGGCGATTATTGTGATTAACGCACTCAACTTTGGTGCTAACTGGATCTTCGACCGGCTGGTCGAACCTCGAGTAAACCTCGAAGCGTAATTAAAGCTGGAAGTATTGCTGCATTTGCTGCGACAACAAGGCCTGATTGCGCTATACTACAAAGGTAAGCTAAGGAGTTATAAAAAATACTATGGCACCTGCAATTATCGCTATTGTCGTTGTTGTACTGCTTGTCCTGATTGTGGCTGGCATGTATAACAGTTTGGTTCGCACTAAAATCCGCGTTGAGGAAGCCTGGAGTGACATTACTGTCCAGCTCAAGCGTCGTTACGACCTGATCCCTAACTTAGTAAACGCCGTTAAGGGCTATGCCAAGCACGAAAAGGAAGTGTTCGAGAACGTGACCAAGGCTCGCGCAAACGCTATGAACGCGCAGGGTGTACAAGAGACCGCTAAGGCCGAAAACCAGTTTGAGCAAACACTAAAGAGCTTGTTCGCGGTTGCTGAGGCTTACCCGCAGCTTCGTGCTAGCGAGAACTTCCAGAAGTTGCAAGATGAGCTGACCGACACAGAAGACAAGATCATGGCTTCCCGCCGCTTTTACAACGGCTCGGCCCGTGACCTCAACATCAGGATCGATACATTTCCGAGCAACATCATTGCCGGCATGTTTAAGTTCAAGAAGCGTGAGTTCTTCGAGGTTGACGATCCTGCAGCTGTCGAAAAAGCTGTAGACGTGTCCTTCTAGGTTAGTCAGAGGAGGCTAGACTAACGTATGTATTCAGAAATTGCCGCCAACAAACGGAAAACCTGGTTTATCATGGCCGGGTTTATCCTGATTATCGCCGCCCTGGGCTGGCTGTTTGGCCAAATCTACCAATCGCCCTCGTTCCTATATTTTGCCCTGATCGTAAGCGCGGTGTATGCGCTGATCGAATACTTCGCGGCTGCCAAGTTGGCGCTAGCCATGAACGGCGCCCACGAAGTTACCAAAAAAGAAGCGCCACGCCTGTACCGGACGGTCGAAAATCTGAGTATCGCTACCGGCATGCCCATGCCAAAGGTGTATGTCATTGACGACCCCGCGCCGAATGCCTTTGCCACAGGGCGCGATCCCAGGCATGCCGTGGTTGCGGCTACATCAGGTCTTTTAGGCATGATGACCGATACCGAGCTCGAGGGGGTGATCGCACATGAGCTGGGGCACGTCAAGAACTATGACATTCGCGTCATGATGATCGTCTTTGGACTGGTGAGTGCCATCGGTTTCATTGCTGACATGTTGCTGCGCATGATGTGGTTCCGCGATAACGATCGCGAGAACTCCAACCCAGTGATGTTAATTATCGGCATTGTTGCTGCAATTTTGGCACCATTTATTGCTCTGTTAGTACAGTTGGCAGTCTCGCGCCGCCGCGAATACCTGGCAGACAGTACAGGTGCGCTCACAACTCGTTACCCAGAAGGCTTGGCGAGCGCCCTCGAGAAGATTCGTGACCGTGGTTCGGTTATGCGCCGACAAAATACCGCAACGGCCCATCTATTTTTTGCGAGTCCGCTCAAGGGCGGTTCTATGGCGCGTCTGTTTAGCACCCATCCTCCTATCGACGATCGTATTGCTCGGTTGAGGCAAATGGGGACGCATATCTAACGGAAAGAACGTATGGCAAAAACTCCAACCATAGACAAAAAGCCGGTTAAAGAAGCACGCCAGCTAAAGACTGGCAGATATAAATCATTTAAGCTGCAGAAGCCAATCAAGACTGCCCCCGCCAGTGTGCCGGGTGCGTTCAAAATCTTGCGCGGAACATTTACAGTTATGCGCCAAAACTGGAAGCCGTTTTTGGGTATCATGCTGATTTACGGAGTACTCAACTTGGTTCTAGTCCAAAGCTTTAATGCTACCGACATCAACCAAACCAAAACCAACCTAGACAGTATGAACCAAGGCCCGTTTGGTGGCATAGTATCAAGCGCAATGTTGTTTGTGTACATGGCGAGCTCGTCGGGCAACGTGAGTAGTACCACGGCTGGCGCCTACCAACTGATGCTGACGGTCACGACTAGCTTGGCGCTGATATGGACATTGCGCCAGGTGTACGCCGGCAAAAAAGTCCGCATCCGTGACGGGTTCTACCACGGTATGTACCCGCTTGTGCCGTTTATCCTGGTGCTGATTGCAGCGGTAAGCCAATTGCTCCCACTGGTGATTGCTGGATACATCTACAATCTAGTGAATACGGGTATTGCTGCATCTGGTATAGAAATGGTGCTGTGGGGGGTTGCCTTTCTTATCTTTGCAACCATGTCGCTCTACATGTTGGCGTCTTCAATCTTTGCGCTGTACGTCGTCTGTTTACCAGATGTGCAGCCCATGGAGGCATTGCGTTCGGCTCGCGAACTGGTCCGTTTCCGTCGCTGGCTCGTTATTCGCAAACTGCTTTTTTTGCCAGTGTTCCTGCTGATTTCGGCGGCAGCGCTCATTGTGCCGCTCATTTTCATAGCGACACCAATTGCAGGTGTGACTTTCTTGCTAACTAGTATGTTTGGATTGCCGATCATCCATGGCTACTTGTACCGTTTGTATAGGGAGCTACTGTGACCAAAACAGAAGCAACGCAACGTATCAAAAAGCTACGCGAGCTAATTACTGCCTACAGGTATCATTATCACGTGCTGGATGAATCGATTATGAGTGAGGCTGCTGCCGATAGCCTCAAGCACGAGTTATCTGAACTAGAAGCTCAGTACCCAGAGCTTATCACTTCCGATAGCCCCACGCAGCGTGTGGCCGGTGAACCGCTGCCGGGTTTTACGCAAGTTCGACACAGCGTACGTATGACTAGTCTTAATGACGTCTTCGATGAGGCGGAGGTGCAAGCTTGGATTGACCGAACCGAAAAGCTGGCTCCTGGCCGTGAGCTTGAGTTTTTTGTGGACATCAAAATGGACGGCCTGGCCTGTGCGCTGATCTACCAGGATGGTGAGTTCTTGCAGGCAGTCACTCGCGGCGACGGCTTTGTGGGCGAAGACGTAACTAGCAACGTCGCTACTATCGAAAGCGTGCCATTTCATCTACGTCACGACAAAAAGCATGCTAAGTTTCTGCAGGGACGCACCGAAATCCGCGGCGAAATTATTATGTACAAACAGGACTTCACGGCACTTAACGTCGAACGCGAGCGTACTGGACTGCCCGCATTTGCTAACCCGCGTAACTTGGCCGCTGGCACGATACGCCAGCTAGACCCAAAATTAGCAGCAGCTCGGCCATTGCGTTTTAGGGGGTATGATATATTGCGCGAAGACCCGAAGGATGTGCCAACGAACGCTGATGCGTACGCCACGATTCGTGCCTTGGGCTTACCGGCTAACCCGCAGGCCACCGTCTTGCACAAGCTAGACGAAGTTATGAGTTTTGCAAAAGAGTGGGGCGAAAAACGTCACCACTTGCCATTCAATACTGATGGCCTGGTAATTAAGCTCAATGATCGCATGCTGGTTGCTGATCTGGGGGTGGTAGGCAAGGCGCCGCGTGGTGCGGTGGCCTTCAAGTATGCAGCCGAAGAGGCTACGACCGTGGTCCGTGATATTGTGCTAAGTATCGGCCGGACTGGTGCTGCGACCCCTGTCGCCGTATTTGATCCGGTGATTGTAGCGGGTACAACCGTCCAACACGCCAGCCTGCATAACGCCGACGAGATCGGCCGTAAAGACATCCGGGTTGGCGACACGGTGATCATTTTTAAGGCAGGCGACATTATTCCGCAAGTCCAGCAAGTGCTAACTGACCTTCGGCCCAAAGGCGCAAAGGCTTTTGATATGGAAGCTGAACTTAAGCGTCAATACCCAGAGCTTGCGTTTGAACGCCCCGAAGGTGAGGCTGTCTATCGCGTAAAAGGCGCTACTGGTCCACTTTTGCTTAAGCGTGCTCTCGAACATTTCGCCAGCAAAGCAGCCCTAGACATCGACGGCATGGGCGAGAAGAACGTCGCCACCCTGGTGGATGCCACCCTGGTGAAAGATATGGCGGATATCTACATACTTACCAAGGATGATATATTGGCGCTCGACCGCTTTGCGGAGGTGTCGGCGGATAATCTCATACGTGCTATATCTGCAGTAAAATCACCACCGCTACCCCGATTTATTTTTGGTCTGGGTATCAGGCATGTTGGCTCGCAGACCGCGATTGATCTAGCTGAACATTTTGGCTCGTTGGACGTACTTGGTAGAGCAACACTCGACCAACTATTACAAGTTGACGGTATTGGCGAAACCGTTGCAGAGTCGATTCTTGGCTGGTTTGCAGACCCCGACAACCAAGAGCTCCTGAAGAAGTTCGAGAGCTTTGGCGTTAAGCCATACTTTGAATCGCGCGCCCGTGGTCCATTGCACGGCGTGAGCTTTGTAGTCACCGGTTCGCTTGGCACTATGAGCCGGGATGAGGCTGGTGAAAAAATTCGTGCCCTAGGTGGTACGTTCCAATCCAGCGTCGGAAAAGATACATCGTATCTCGTTGTGGGGGCAAACGTAGGTGCCAGTAAATTGAAAAAAGCCGAGAAGTTAGGCACGAAACAGATAAGTGAAGAAGAGCTAGTTAGGCTGATAAAGAAGGGGCAATAGCGAAAAGCATGGAGAATCACTTGAAAGATTTCGTATTTATTACAGGTAACCAACATAAGGCCGACTTCCTACAAAAGTGGATCGGCATGCCCGTTGCCCATCATAAGCTGGACCTCGACGAGCTGCAGTCACTCGATCTGCGTGTAGTGGCCGAGCACAAGGCGCGTCAGGCATACGATATTCTCAACCGTCCGGTTTTGGTCGAAGACGCCTCGCTTACGTTTACGGCAATGGGCCGGCTACCGGGCACCTATATAAAGTGGTTTATCGAAGAGATGGGCATAGAAGGTATAGCTGATCTGGCATCGCATCTGTCGTCCCAGGAGGCTGTTGGTCGGGTTATCTACGCCTTACATGATGGTAATCGGGTACGCCATTTCGAGGGTCAGATGAGGGGGCATATTGCTGCTAGGCCCCAAGGGGACAGTGGTTTTGGTTTTGATCCTATATTCGTGAACGAAGGATTTTCTGTCACTCGCGCACAGATGTCCGAGAGTGACTATGCGACAACTTCGTATCGTACTGACGCGATGAACAAACTCAGGGCTTTTCTGAACTCTTGACAAACTAGGCGTACAGGTTATGCTTATAGTAATCGTGCGCCTAATGCGGCGCGTGAAACAAACAGTTTTGCCAAAAACAAACTCCCACCCGCCGCAGGGTGGGCGCGCACGAAGAAGGACCGCCCTCTGGGGCGGCTCTTTTTGCAACGATATGTAAAGTGTTGCGCCTGGTATACAATATATAGACAAGAGAAACCCCCTAAGAGTGTGAGGGAATAGCCGCCATGATTAAGTATTACTACAAGAGCCTGCGCAGCCAACAAGTGCAGGAGATGGGAGGGTATAAGCGCGGTTGTTGGGTATACGTCGAAGCGCCGAACCCCGACGAGATCGACATGCTCATTACCAAGTTTAAGCTCGACCCGGGCCATATTGAGGACGCACTCGACGAGGACGAAATGCCCCGTCTGGAAAAAGAGGACAACCAGAGCTATATTTTCGTACGGTACGCTTACAAAAATACCGATGGCGAACTAGTAACAGTTCCGCTGCTTTTTGTGTTTAGCGACGACATTGTATTGACCATTTCACTTGTGCATCTTCCATGCCTGGAGTCATTTTTGGCCGGTAAGATTGAATTTGCTACGACACAACGCGCCAAACTGGTTCTGCAAATCTTGCATCAGGTGGTTGAGCAATACGATGCCTACATTAACAGCACCAGCAAGCAGATTAAGCTGATTCGCTCGCGATTGCGCGGCCACGAAATCAGCAACCAAGACTTTATTGATTTTGTGGTTATCGAAGATGAGCTCAATGAGTTCTTGGCAGCTCTGATGCCGACCAACGCCACGCTGCGCCGTCTGTTGCGCGGTCGGTACATCCCACTGTTCGAAGAAGACCAAGATATCATCGAAGACTTGCTACTGAATAACGAACAGTCAATTGAGGCCTGTAATTCCAACATCAAGTCCATCGTGAACATCCGCGAGGCCTATTCGTCGATTAGCTCCAATAACCTAA
This sequence comes from uncultured bacterium, assembly GCA_963815935.1. Taxonomy (GTDB): domain Bacteria; phylum Patescibacteriota; class Saccharimonadia; order Saccharimonadales; family UBA4665; genus JARIHD01. The sequence goes on along the minus strand of CAWFIL010000004.1, from coordinate 70,995 downwards.
ACCGTACCATGAAGCGCCTCACGGTTTTTACGGTGATGATTATGCTCCCAAGTATGTTCTACGGTATGTACGGCATGAATGTTGATCTGCCTGGCCAGCATCATCCACTCGCTTTCACTACGCTCAATATATTTATTATTGTTTTCTGTGGCGGCATTTATGCCGTCGCCAAGCGCAAACGTTACTTCTAGTCCTCCCACTCGCCAGGAATATAAATCCAAGGTCCGGCCTTGGAAACTTGGAAAGCTGGGGGATATCTGTTAAAATTGCTTTGTTCCAAACAGCAACTGCCGGTGTCGATTGCTTCTATCCGGCAGGGAAGCCTCGTACGAGGGGCTTTTGGGGCTGTAGCTCAGTTGGCTAGAGCGCTTCCATGGCATGGAAGAGGTCCAGGGTTCGAGTCCCTGTAGCTCCACCAAGTAAAAACACCGACCTTGTTGTCGGTGTTTTTACTTGGTCAAGGGTATGTTATTCGGCATCACGGTTGGCGGCCCAGATAATCCAGCTAGCCATAGCGTTGATAGGGTAAAAGTCGCCTAGGCGCACCATATCATAGCCAGCTAGAAAGCTCTCCTCCATATACTCGGACGCTTTGCGGGGATTAATTTTGTGCGGGTCACCAACGCGAATGCGCAGAACTACGCCATCGTCGTGGTCGTCGGCCATACTAGTGTCTTCTAGGGCATCGCCAATCACAATAGTATTAGGCCGCTGCCGGCGGACATCGCTTAGTAACGGACTACCTTTCTCTCCTTTGTTTAGGAGGTGGATGACGCTTGCACGATCCCAATCGGTCACGATGCCGGTTACCGGATTTTTCTCAAGCTTGGTAGACAGAACGAGGCTGGGGCGCAACTTGTATCGATCAGCAACTACGTCAATGACGTCTTTAACGCCAGCCGACAGGATTGTCGTGTAAATGCCTTGCCCATTGCTGTGCTGAAAGAATTCATGGACACCGGGGCGTAAAGTAATACTGCGAGCGGCGTCCTCGATGGCATGGACGTTTGTGCTGCTGTCTACATGCAGCTGCAGTGACTCGCTCCACCACTTTTCTGCCTGCTCGATGGTAAGCGTGTGATTGATTTCGCGAGGGCGGTACTTGTGCCATAGGCGCTCATCTTCGGCACGTGCATCAGGTGGTAGTAGCTCGGACAGTACATCCCAGCTGGTGATGTCTTTTGACCCGTTAGTGGTCATGGTGCGGTCAAAATCAAGACGTGCTTCAAGAAGGCCAGCACCGCCAGCGGCGATGGCGCCGATCTTGGCCTGGACCTCTGCAAGGTCGCTTACAAAGAAGCCCTCTGGATAGTAAGGGTTCGACTCGATACTCATGACAAAATATCTATTTTAAAACTATATACTAAAAATGTAAAGATAAGCTTATTGTAAAATTTGTGGGTTATCAGGAGTTTAGAAGTGGTATAATCAATCTATGCAAAACGCAAGCAATAATTCACCCACGGACCAATTCTCTGGTATTTGGCGCAGTGATTACACGTATCACAATAGCGATCGCGACGAAGACCGTCTTAGTCAGCACTATGTACGCATATATCCTAAAGGCAATGAGCTTATTATCGAAAGCGTGCCAGAAGTAAACGAATCATATACTTTGGCGCGCTTTTCTGTTGACGGCAATGTCGCTACGGGCAGCTGGCAAGAGGTAACCGATCCCAAGGGCCACTACAAGGGCACTATTTATCATGGCGCTGCCCAGCTCATCGTCTCGAAAGACGGCAAGAGCATGAAGGGCAAGTGGGTTGGCTTTGGTAAGAACATGGAAGTCAAAACGGGCCCCTGGGAGTTCATCTATATCGGTGAAGACCTATCGGCTATCGATAAGGATCAGAAACTGGTCACCCAGTAGTCTCGGTCTGCTCGAGCATATAGGCAAATAAGCTATCTACTGCCATAAGGCCCGGTTCAACAGCAACCAGGTCAAACGCACGGTGCTCGTGATTTTTTGGGGTGAAGCTCTCGTGCAAGTATTCTGGAGCGTCAGAGTTTAGCCCGCCAACGCGGATAAGTAGGGCATTGTTGTTGCGAGCCATTAGGGTATCGTGTGGGCGATCACCCACAAGCACCTCGCTGGGCCGGTCTGCAGTAACCTGGGCCAGCATGTCGTGTAGCACGATATGCTTATTGAGGTCGTGTGTCATTAAGTCTTCTTCCCAGGTTTCGATGCGTCCCCGATTAAAGCGCAATGGAGTAGCGACAATGTGTGACGGTGCAATGCCGTTTGCGGTGGCTGTGATGCCAATAAAGTCGGCTACCGACGCCGAACCAATAACGGTTTCTACGCCAGCTTGCTCACAGCGGTTGAAGACGTCTCGTGCGCCTTCGACAAGCGTTGTGCTGGCCATGGCGGTCCGAGTCATCGCGAGCGTATTGGCTGGTAGCCCGGGATCGCGCAGGACGTTAAGCATGCCGCTCGTAAACTGGCGTGATTCATCGAGTGTCATTGTGCCGTTGTCTAGCTTGTCGACGTTTGACATCACGAATTTGCGCAAAGACTTTTGTCGCTCCAATGGCAAGCACGAACGGGCAATCCGCCATGTGCTGTCACCAATGACCGTATGATCCCAGTCGAAGATGGCCACTAATCGCTCTGGGCCGCTCTGAATAATCTGGCTAATTTTGCGGCATACTAACTCAGGGCGCGCGGCAATAAAGCCTGAGCGCTCCAAGAAGTCGGGACAGTGCGTGGGTGTAGGGGACATACGAGTAGAATATTTTACAATCTAATATCTGTATAGTAAAGTACATATAGATACTCGGTGCGATGTATAATAAAGCTGCAAAGGAGATTTTTGATGGCCAAGTCAGACAGTTATGACTTTTCGGGCGTATGGCGCAGCACACACTACAAGGCAGCGACTTCCAACGCGCCAAAGACTGATCACTATGTGACCATGCGGCTTATTGGCAATCAGTTGGTGGCTGAGAGCATTCCAAGTGTGAGCGGCTCGTACCTATTTGCTCGTTTTACTCTCGACGGCAACGTGGCAACTGGTATGTATCAGAGCGAAAACTCACCGCATACCCGCACGCAAGGAGCGGTGTATTACGGCGCTGCCCAATTAATCTTAGACAATGGCGGTAAGGCGCTTAAGGGTATGGGCGTTGGCTTTGACAAGGACATGAAGGTTGTCCCGACAGTGTGGGAGCTTGTCCACGTTGGGCGAGAGGCCCCCGTGCCCAGTGGCGAGTAATGTGCGCCCCGATCGGGTTGATCCCGATTTGGGGTATTAGCTCAGTTGGCTAGAGCGCTGCGTTCGCAATGCAGAGGTCGGGAGTTCGAGTCTCCCATACTCCACCAAGTCGTTAAAACTCTCCGGAAACGCCACCAACAGTGGCGTTTTTTGGTTGACTAGCCAGGTAATTAAATCGATAATGCAAGCGTATGCATGATACAGCAATAGTAGCAGAACACTTGGGTGTGATTAGAGGGGGCGTGCATGCGCTCGAAGATGTATCATTTGGCATTATCCCTGGAAGGATAACTGGTCTTATTGGGCCGAGTGGCTCTGGCAAGACGACGCTGATGCGAGTTGCTGTGGGCGCACAGCGTATTACGTCAGGCACCATGCAAGTACTTGGTGCACAGGCCGGGAGCAAGGCACTGCGCTCCAAAATTGGCTATGTAACCCAATTGCCGGCGGTCTACAAAGACCTGACGGTCAGACAAAATCTACATTATTTTGCTGCCATAATCGGGTGTAGCTCCAAAGATATTATTCGTGTTTTGGAGCAGGTTGATTTGACCAAACAGGCGAATCAGTTGACCGATTCTCTATCTGGCGGCCAGTTGGCGCGCGTCTCGTTGGCGGTAGCTCTGCTTGGTAATGCGCAATTGCTAATATTAGACGAGCCAACAGTTGGTCTGGACCCAATTTTGCGCCGCGATTTGTGGCGGTTGTTTAAGGGGTTAGCGGCCGAAGGTCGAACGCTGCTAATTTCAAGCCATGTTATGGATGAGGCAGAGCAGTGCGACGATTTGTTATTGTTGCGCGATGGGCGGGTTCTAAGCTATAGCTCCAAACATGAGCTGCTGCGCAAAACGCGTGCCGGGGGAGTGCAGGACGCGTTTTTACGGTTGATCGAACAAAATGGAGGTCCCCATGCATCCTAGTATGACCATGGCCACAGCTCTCCGTGTCTTGCGCCAACTCAGCCACGATAAGCGTACCATTGGCATGTTGTTCGTCATCCCATTAATTTTGATGGGTCTTTTGGCCTGGATTTATAGTGATACGCCGTTAATCTTCGATATGATTGGTGCCCCGCTACTTGGTGTATTTCCGTTTGTGGTCATGTTTCTGATAACCTCAGTTACAACACTTCGGGAGCGGTCGTCAGGTACACTGGAGCGGTTGTTGGCATTGCCGATAGGTAAGCTGGATATCTTGCTCGGCTATGCCATGGCGTTTGGGCTAACTGCTGTTGCCCAGGCTACGCTCGTTAGTTTTGTTGCTGTGCATATATACGGGCTTAATGTTGCAGGGCCTGAGTGGTTCTTGATCTTAGTGGCTCTGGTTGATGCATTGCTGGGCACCGCTCTTGGCTTGTTGGTGAGCGCTTTTGCGCGAACCGAGTTTCAGGCAGTGCAATTTATGCCTGCGGTAGTCCTGCCTCAGTTTTTGCTGTGCGGTTTGTTGGTGCAAGTTGATAAGTTGCCGAGTGCGTTGCACGTTATAGCAAATTGTTTGCCGCTGACGTATGCCGTCAAGGCCATGCAGCGGTTAGCAACTGAGGCGACGGTGAACGGCGCTGCGTACGGAGATGTGCTTATTGTTTTAGCCTTTGTCGTGGCATCGATTTTGATTGGAGCCGCCACGTTGCGTCGTAGAACTAAGTAGCCACCGAAAGCTGACGCAGATATCAGCATAAGCTGTTACAATAGCTGCATGCGGCTATCTAGACAAGTTTTTTTGTGGCTAACTAAACGACAGTATTGGTACGTATACATTACTGGAGTTGTACTCCTGTTTGTCTCGGTGTGTATGTGGTGGAACTGGGTCTATTTGAGCCCTCAACGAGTGTTCTGGTCCATGCTAGACAATAGCCTGGCGACCACTGGCGTTACTATGCAGATGACTCAGAGCTCGGGTAGCGACCAGCTCAAGCAATATACCCAGATGGAGCTGGGCACAGTGCGTAAGGCGCATGCGCTTACCATCCTTAAACAGAGCAGTACAGAGGTGAAGACCGAAATCATCGGTACGCCAAGTTCTGACTATACTCGTTACCGTAGCATCAAAACCGACCAAAAGAACAAGGATGGCAAGCTGCTCGATTTTTCTAAAGTACTGGGCGTTTGGTCGAAGAGTGATGATGTCCAACAGACAGCAACACAGAGCAGTGGCCATCAGCTTTTTGCACAAGTTGTGTTGGGTATTGGATTGCCGGTCGGTAGTGTGCCGGTACCTATCGGTGCTATTACCGACGCTCAACGTGATAACTTGGTGCGGGGCATAAAAAGTGACAATATGTATGACGTTTCATTTAAGGGCAGCGCCGTAAAAAAAGAGCGCAAAAACGGTCATCTGCAGTATACCTATAGCGTCAAGATACAGACCATCCTTTACGTGCGCTATATGAAAGAGTTTGCTAAAGACCTGGGTTTTCATGAGCTGGATAGTGTTGACCCAAACACGTATCAAAGCGCTGCCCCGTTGAACGTAAAACTTACTGTTGATGCATACTCGCGACAGTTGGTTGCTGTCGATACTGGCCAAGGATATACGCAGACCTACGGCGGCTACGGGCTTCCGCTACGCGTTGCCATCCCCACGCATGCTATCACTTCCAAAGAGCTCCAAGACCGTCTGAGTAATCTGTAAACCCCATAGCGGGCTTGGCAAACTAAACTGCTTATGTATAATCGGAGGTAGTTATACCAAACCTAAGCTGGAAGATCTCATATGGACCCACAAAAAAACGTTACTCCCGCGTCCCCGGACGATGATAAGGATATGGCCCCACAAACTGATGCGGCGCAAGAAGCGACACCAAGCGTAACCGGCGGGGACGATGTCTCTATGGGCGCCAGCCCGGCTATGGATGCATCGGCTCCCGGTATGGATGCCACCCCAGAAGCCGTCCCGAATATGGACGCTGCACCGTCGATGGACACGGAAACACCTCCTGCCGATCAGACTTCATCTGCAACAGACGCCACCACTGGCGCGACACAAAGCGTTGATATAGCGATCGGTGGCGACGAAGTACCGGCGGACGTTGCACCTACGGATCAACCTGCTGTGCCGGCGGACGTTGCGATGTCTCCCCCAGCCGAAGTTGCTGCTCCGGCCGACACGGTAGCTGCACCTATCGCCCCAGCCGAAGGTATGGGTATGCCTCCGGCAGACCCAGCAACGCCCGTATCGCCTATGGGTGGGGACACGGTAGCACCTAGTGGGGACACCTCTATGCCAGCTGCTGCCCCCGTACCGGTTCCGCACAACGACAAGAAGACCATATACATTCTTCTGGCGGTAGCGGTCGTTTTGATTACCGCAATAGCGGTACTCTATTTTATCTAAGCTTGATACATAAAAGCGTAGCGCAGAACAGCCCCCGCAGCATATGAGCACCGGGGGTCTGTTGGCGTATACTATATCTATGCATGTTATATCGGAATCTCTGTAATGATAGAAAGCCTTCTTAGCTTGTATTCTTGGCAGTACCCTCGCGCACTGGTGTGTATGCTTCAGAACAGCGAGTATGGTTTATCCTCCTACCTGCGTTGGTACTGGCGAACCAATGACTTTAGTCGGATTTTGCATAACCGTTTGATTATCGAGACGCCGCACACCCGCCGATTGATGGCGATACTCCGGTTGGGCATATTACTGCAGGTGGCAGCAGGCCTGTGCCTTATTGCTAGGTGGGGGCACTCTAACCTTGTGGGTGGTTGGCAATTTGGTCTGGCGCTCATCTTGTCGTATCCCATAGTCTGGGCGCATGTTCTCGCTTTGATGGTTGTCTTGCGTTGGCTCGGGAAACCCAAGGCGTTGGGCAGGGCAGCCGTATGTAGCATTCTAGAGTCCCAGGTTAGGCGCCTGCGCGCAAAGAATGCCTTTAGTGTTGTCGCTGTGGTCGGCAGTGTTGGCAAGACGTCGACAAAGATGGCTGTTGCGCGCGTTCTTCAGGAGTCCCGCCGGGTGCGTTGGCAAGAGGGCAACTACAATGACCGCGTAACGGTGCCGTTGATATTCTTCGGGCATGCTGAGCCTAACATTCTGAACATCTGGGCCTGGCTCAAGATTTTTGTCAAAAACGAGCGTATCCTTAGTAGACCATACCCGTACCAGGTCGTCGTTGCCGAATTAGGTACAGATGGTCCTGGTTTTATGCGTGAGTTTGCCTACACCGAACCCGAACTAGTTGTGGTGACCGCTATCACTCCAGAGCATATGGAATACTTTGGCACGCTTGATGCTGTCGCTCGCGAGGAGCTGGCGGCGCTCAATTTCTCGCATCGTGCGCTAGTAAACTTAGACGACGTACCTGCCGAGTATCTGGCCGGCCGTAACTTTGTATCGTATGGCTTTGCAGCCCAAGCGACATACTGCATGGCTCGGCAAGCGGCGAAGGGGCTTGCGGGACAAGACGTTGTGTTTCATATGGCTGGCGGCCGACCATTGTCGACATCTACGTCGTTACTTGGCGACCATGGCGCCAAGGTGGTGCTTGCTGCCGCTGCGGCGGCCGACATGCTAGGGCTGGACCACGCGGACATCCAGCGGGGCGTAGAGACAGTGGGGCCCTTTGCTGGCCGTATGCAAGTTTTACGTGGCATCCGGGATAGTACAATAATCGACGATACGTACAATTCAAGCCCGGTGGCCGCTAAGGCCGCACTGGACGTTATACAGAGTGGCGATGCCTCGCAACGGATTGTGATAATGGGCAGTATGAATGAGCTCGGTGATTTTAGCGCTCGGGCTCACCGTGAAGTAGGCGAATACTGCGATCCCACAAAGATCGATCTACTAGTGACAATTGGCTCGGACGCCAAAGAGTACCTAGCCCCCGTAGCCAAAGAACGTGGCTGTATGGTAAAAACATTCCTTGACCCCTACAAAGCTGGCCGGTATGTTAAAAAGCATCTTCAAGACGGTGCCACCATCCTGGCTAAGGGCTCGCAGAACAGGGTTTTTGCCGAGGAAGCCATCAAAGTGCTACTTGCCGATAGTCAAGACGAGACCAAATTGGTCCGCCAGTCAAAATATTGGATGGCCAAAAAACAGAAACAGTTTAAGCCCTAACAGATATTTTTAGGTATACTTTATTACATGCAAGTTATTGTCGACTCGATCCTGGCTAGCTACGTCCGCGAAGGCAGGGGTAAGACAGTTATCGTACTACACGGTTGGGGAGATAGCGCAGCAGGACTGCGCGGTTTGTGCCAGTCTCTCAAAAGAGACCATGATGTTATTGCGGTCGATTTGCCCGGATTTGGTGGTAGCGGAGCGCCTGAACAGCCATGGGGGTTAAACGATTACGTGCAATTTGTGAGCCGCTTCCTGCAGAAGATAGGTGTTAACAAGGTTTCGGCCTTCGTAGGCCATTCCAACGGTGGTGCCATGGTGATACATGGTCTGGCAGATGGGACGTTCCAGGCCGATAGGGCCGTCTTGATTGCTAGTGCAGGTATCCGCAATGTATATAAAGGCCGGAATGCGGCTTTGCGCATTATTGCTAAAACGGGTAAATTGCTAACAACACCGCTACCGGCGTCTGCCAAAAAGAAGCTACGACGCAAAGTCTACAAGACGATTGGCTCGGACATGCTTGTCGCCGAACACCTTCAGGAGACATTTAAACGCATTGTTACTGACGACGTTCGTCAAGATGCTGCTAAGCTTTCGCTGCCTGTGCTGCTTATATATGGCGAAGACGATCAGTCGACGCCTGTTTGGTATGGGGAACAGTATCACGAGCTTATGTCCAACTCTACGTTGGAGGTTTTGCCGGGTGCTGGTCACTTCGTGCATTTCGATCGTCCGGCTGATGTCGAAAAAGCAGTAAACGGATTCCTATCGTGATCGGTAAACTTTTTAGTCTCTATTCACCGCGTTATCCCGAGGCAATCGTGTATATGTTGCAAAGCACTGAATATCATGCGGCGCCTTATTTGGCGTGGTACTGGCAGACGAGTGATTTTGCGCGTGTGGCTACCCGTCGTACCTTAGCGCATACCAAAGCCGCCCGACTGATGCTGTTGGCGCTGCGCACAGGCATGCTGCTGCAGTTGTTAGCTGGTGCCGGACTGTTAGTGCTGGGGGTGACCAAGCACCTCGAAGCTGGTTGGCAGTTTGGTCTGGCGCTCATCTTGTCGTATCCCATAGTCTGGGCGCACGTGGCGTTGCTGCCATTGGTGCTTGGTCGTATGCTGTTGGTCGCACCGAAGCACCGACGGGCCATCCGCGAGTCGGAGACTGTGTTCGAGGGGCATCCGGGAGCAATCATTGCTATCGCCGGCAGTTATGGCAAGACGAGTATGAAAGAGTTGCTCGCGACAGTCTTAGGCCGCGGCAAGAAGGTAGCTGCTACGCCTGCAAACAAAAACGTGGCTATCTCGCATGCCTACTTTGCCCGTACGCTGGGGTCTGATGAAGACATTGTCATTATTGAATATGGCGAAGGCGAGCCAGGTGACGTACCTCGTTTCGCGAAAGTCACTCATCCAACACATGCAATCATCACCGGCATTGCACCGGCACACCTTGACCGGTACAAGACGCTTGATCGGGCAGCACAGGATATCTTTGCTGTAGCGGATTACGTTGAAGCCGCTCACGTGTACGTTAATCAGGAATCATCGCTTGCCGTGCCGTATACCGAAGGTCACAAGTACCAGCTATACGACGCTCATGGTGCGCTCGGGTGGCGTGTGAGTAATGTCCATGTCGGTTTGGACGGCACAAAGTTTACACTCAAAAAAGGTAGCCGCTCTATAGCGCTTCATAGCGGACTGCTTGGTCGTCACCAGATTGGGCCATTGTCGGTAGCAGCGGCCTTGGGCGCAGAGTTCGGCATGACCGACGAGCAAATCAAAGACGGTATTGCTAAAACTATGCCATACGAGCACCGCATGCAATCATATAATCTCGGCGGTGCCTGGGTCATCGACGATACGTACAATGGCAATCTGGAAGGCATACGTGCCGGTACGGCTTTACTAAAGGAGCTGCCAGCCACGCGCAAACTCTACGTAACTCCTGGCCTGGTTGACCAAGGCAAGGAGAGCGACCGCATCCACCAAGAGGTAGGCCGGCTTATTGCCGCTGCCAACCCGGACGTAGTCGTACTTATGCAAAATTCGGCAACTGCCGCAATCCGAGCCGGGCTGGAAGAGGCCGGTTTTGCCAAAGTAATCAGAGTAGAAAAAGACCCACTCAATTTTTATACGAACCTGCAGTCCTTTGTGGCTGCTGGTGACCTCGTCATGATGCAAAATGACTGGACCGACAACTACGCCTGATACAATTAACTGCGATTAATTGTAGGTTGTAATTGCAAAGGTAGCAGTCTAGACTGAAAGCATGAAGACAGTTGCAGTTATTTTTGGAGGTCGCTCAACCGAGCACGATGTGTCGATTGTTACGGCTCTGGCGTCAGTTATCAAACCGCTAGAACTTAGCGGTGAGTTTCGTGTTGAGGCTATCTATATATCGAAGGATGGCCAATGGTTTTGGGATGACAAACTAAAGGACATTAAACTTTATCAGAGCGATGAAATTAAGGGTTTTATGGAGAAAGCCCCCAAGGTAATGCTGCAGTTTGACAAAGGGTTGACCGTTGTGAAGTCGAGCCAATTTGCCGGCCGAAAGGCGTACCGAAAGATCGACGTGGTGTTTCCGGCCATGCACGGTGCATACGGCGAAGACGGCGACCTTATGGGATTGCTAGAGATGGCAAGCGTGCCATACGTAGGCTGCGGTGTTCCTGCAGCAGCACTCGCTATGGACAAAGCACTCGCCAAGCAGGTAGCAAGCAGCCAAGGCCTGCCTACGAACAGGTGGCTGTGGTTTATGTCTACCACGCTCGCTGTGGACCCTGCCAGGGTGCTATCTGATATCGGGACGCTACAGTATCCATTATTTGTTAAACCCGCACATGCCGGATCAAGCATCGGTATTACCCGTGTTACAGAGAAAAATCAGCTTATGAACGCTCTGGAAGTAGCCGCGCATTACGATGACAAGATTGTCGTAGAGGAAGCGGTGCCAAACCTCATCGAGGTAACACTGCCGATTATGGGCAACGACGATCCGGTTCCGGCCTATCTGGAACAACCCCTGCTACATAGCGAAGATTTCTTTGATTTTGACGCCAAGTACCTGTCTGGCGGAAAAGGCAAGGGCGGAGCAAAGGGTGGTGAGAGTGGCGCTCAGGGCTACAGTAAGATTCCGGCCGACCTCCCCAAAGGGCTGTACGAACAAGCCGAAGCGGTGGGTCTGGGCGTGTACAGAGCACTCGGCTGTACGGGAGTGGCTCGGGTTGATATGCTGATCGACAGCAAAGCGAGCCAGGTGTACTTCAATGAAGTGAACCCGATGCCCGGCGACCTGTATATGCACAACTGGCGCCAAAAAGGCATCTCGAATGTCGAACTGGTCAAGAAACTAATCGTTTTGGCCGAAGAGCGTTTTGCTCGACGCGAACGCCTGCAGACCAACTTTGGCACCAACTACCTGAAGCAATTCCAGAGATTCTAGCTATTCATTCAGCAAACGCTGGATTTGCGCTGAGAGATCTGCCACAATCTATCTGCTATGCGCGCTATACGTCACCATTTTTCTTGGATATTGCGACCACAATTATTTGTGGGCTTTTTGGTGGTCTGTCTATGCATTGGCGCAATGGGCGATGTGTTTCGTCCAGCCCACGCGTGGCCTGCGGCTCCTTCGGATCAGCCGCGGATAGGGGGTGTCTCTACCGTCCAGCCGCTGCCTAACTGTGCAGCTGTGCCATGCATCGCTCTCAGTTTTGATGATGGGCCTGACCCAGTCGTAACGCCCCGCGTGTTGGATATTTTGGCCGCCGAGCATGTAAAGGCGACTTTCTTCATGGTTGGTCGCCGTGTTCCAGGCAACGATGCTTTACTGCGCCGCATGCACCGTGAGGGTCATGAGATCGGCAACCACAGCTGGGACCACGCTGATTTAACCAAGCTCACCCCCGATCAGTTTGATAACGAAATTTCTTCAACACAGTCAGTCATTGCGCACGCCGGCGTACCGATGCCCCGCTTGCTTCGCCCGCCATATGGCGCTGTCAACGACATGGTCAAGAGCCGGTCACATATGACTATCGTGCGCTGGGATATCGATCCTGCCGATTGGCAAGTCCGTGACCCGGCCCAAATTGAAGCCAGCGTACTGTCTCAGGCTAAGCCTGGAGGCATTATCCTGATGCACGACATCTATCCAACGACCGCTGATGCGCTTACGCCAGTAATCGATCAACTCAAAACTCGTTTCCAATTTGTGACTGTCAGCCAATTGATGCAACTGACGCCCGGTGATCAGGGGCAGTACTTCGGTCGCTGGTATCCCGAGTAAAATATGCTATAATCTGCTTATTATGAGTTGTGGCATTTCGCTCGGTCTCAGCCTTCTCCTCGCCCTGTAGGGCGCATATTTTTCTCGTTCAGTTATAATCAAAACCAAATGCAGGCATCTGCCGCATATAATCCAGGTAAAACTTACCCTCAGAGGAGTGTTACAAGTGAAGCGATACAACCCCAAAGAAATCGAGCCAAAGTGGCAACAGGCATGGGTCGATAGTAAAATTTACGAAGCCAGCGACAATACTGATAAGCCAAAAAAATACATCCTAGAATACTTTCCGTATCCAAGCGGCGCTGCCATGCACGTTGGCCACGTTCGTAACTATACAATTGGCGACGCGCTCGTCCGCTTTGCTCGTATGCGCGGCTATAACGTTCTGCATCCTATGGGCTGGGACGCCTTTGGCTTGCCTGCCGAGAGTTACGCCATTAAAACGGGTGTAAGCCCCCAGAAGGCCATCGCCGAAAATACCACTCGTTTTAAGCAACAGCTAACGCAAATGGGTTTTGGCTACGACTGGTCGCGTGAAATTAACAGTACCGACCCCGAGTATTATCGTTGGACGCAATGGTTCTTTTTACTTTTACATAAACGCGGTTTGGCGTATCGCAAAGAGAGCAACCAATGGTGGTGTCCGGTCGATAAGACTGTGCTAGCTAACGAGCAAGTAGAGGACGGCAAGTGCTGGCGTTGTGGCTCGGCTGTCGAAAAGAAGGCTCTGCCGCAATGGTTCTTCAAGATTACCGACTATGCCGACCGTTTGGCGTCCGACTTGGACGACGTTAACTGGACCGACAGCATCAAGAATATGCAACGCAACTGGATCGGCCGCAGTAAGGGGGCCGAAATTGTCTGGGAAATCTGTGATGAAAAGGGTACGGAAGAAGGCGCAAGCTTCAAGACATTCACAACCCGTAAAGATACGTTGCCGGGTGTAACGTTTATCGTTGTCGCTCCCGAATCGCCAGAGCTAGATCGGCTGACTGCCGATGACCACAGGGCGCGCGTGCATAGCTATCGCCAAGAGGTGCAGGGCTTGACAGATATCCAGCGTCAAGAGGACAAGACCAAGACGGGCGTGTTTACTGGCAAATATGCCAAAAACCCATTTAACGGCCAGGCAGTGCCTATTTATGCTGCCAGCTATGTATTGGCTGGCTACGGGACGGGTGTTGTTATGGGCATGGGCGGCCACGATTTACGTGACCGAGAATTTGCCTTAAAGCATGACATTCCAATGATTTTGACGACCCAAGTGCCTGAAGGCTACGAAGACCTAGCGAGCCTGGAGGTCTACAAGGGTGCGGGCAAGCAAATAAATACTGGCCCTCCCTATGATGGCATGGACAACAAGGCTGCCGGTGACCTGATTTTTGAAAAGATAGTCAACGAGGGCAAGGCCGAAGAAAAAATTAACTACAAAATTCGCGACTGGCTAATTAGCCGCCAGCGGTACTGGGGGGCGCCAATTCCCATGGTTCACTGTGCCAAAGATGGTATTGTTCCCGTACCCGAAGACCAGTTGCCTGTTGTGTTGCCTGAACTGACTAGCTTTGAGCCGTCTGGTGACGGCCGTAGCCCACTAGCTCGCGTTGAGGAATGGGTGAATACAACCTGTCCAACCTGTGATGGCCCTGCTCAGCGTGAGACCGACACAATGGACGGCTTTGCTTGTTCTAGCTGGTACTTTTTGCGCTTTGCTGATCCGCATAACAACGATGTGCCATTTGCCGACGACAAGGTTAAATACTGGTTGCCTGTCGACGATTACATTGGTGGTGCCGAGCATGCAGTGATGCACCTGCTGTACGCCCGCATGTGGACCAAGGTCATGCAAGACGCTGGTATGATTAACTTCGGTGAGCCATTCAAGACTTTGCGCAACCATGGTATGATTTTGGCCCCAGATGGTGCCAAAATGAGCAAGTCTAAAGGCAATACCATTGAACCGGGTATCTTAATCGACCAGGGTTATGGTGCGGATGCGATTCGTATCATGGAGTTATTTATCGGCCCGTGGAACCAAGCGGCCAACTGGAGCGTCGAGGGTATGGGTGGTGCGTTCCGCTTCTTGCAGCGTGTCTGGGCAATTACCCAAGACTACATGGAGCGTGGCGACGACCTGGAGCTGGTCGACGACCTGGAGCTAAAGCGTACGATGCACCGTGCCATCAGCCGCGTTAGTAAAGACCTAGAAGATATGGGCTTCAATACGGCTATCGCTGCCCTTATGGAAACAGTTAACGAGTTGTACAAACTAAAAACGGCTATTCGTTACGAGCAAGCTCCCGAAACGTGGGGTTGGGCGGTAGCAACGCTGAGCCAACTGCTTGCCCCGTTTGCCCCACACATCACCGAGGAGCTATGGAACCAGCTTGGTAGGGAAGGTTCGATCCACCAAAGTGACTGGCCAACCTACGACGAACAATATTTGGCAAGCGACACAATGACTATTGTGGTGCAAGTAAACGGCAAGTTGCGTGCACAGCTAGAAGTAGCAACCGGCACGACGAAAGAGCAGGTGCTTGAAGCGGCTCGCATCGACGAAAAAGTTGCCGCCTACCTCAAGGGCAACGTGCCAAAAAAGAGCATCTATGTCCCAGGCAAATTAGTCAACTTTGTAATCTAAGAACTAGTCATCCGCACCCCCAAAGCTGGCGATCTTCAGGTCGCTGACAGGTCTTATCTGTTATGCTTATGGCTGGGTAGCTCTCATCTCTTGAGATTTATCCCCGGTTGCGGTATAATGAGCGTAAGTTATTAAAGAAATAACAGATTCAATAGGTAAGGAGTCCCTCTCCCCATGGGTAAACCAAAGAAACGTACTTCAGCACGCCGCACCGGCGCTCGCCGCAGCCACTTGGTTCTCAAGCTGGCACGTGCTGTTAACGCTAAGTCACCAGTCAAGGTTCGCACAACCGCGCGTGAAACTGGCAAAAAAGCTGCCTAGTTTTTAGGTATGTCGGTGGACTATACTGGAACTATAAACGGAATTTAACAATATGGCATCAAATCGTCACCTCGGTCGCATTATTGCCCTGCAAACCCTTTACGAACAGGATTTTCGTCGGGGCGCTGGCGACAAAGATCTTGACCTAGACACCATATTGGCACGTAATATCGGTCGTTACGAAGGCACCGTCGACGACAAGGGGTTCATAGAACGCCTTGTCCACGGTGTCGATAAGCGTGCCGCCGAACTTGACGCCACACTACAGCCAATCGCTCCCGAGTGGCCAATTGAACAGATTGCTCGCATGGATCGTGTGATTCTACGCATGGGGCTGTACGAATTAACGTATGGCAAAGACGTGCCGCCTAAAGTTGTTATCAACGAGGCAGTTGAGTTAGCGAAAGCCTTCGGTAGCGAGAATTCGTCCAAGTTTGTCAACGGCGTATTGGGTACAGCGCTGCGACAGCAGCCCGGCGGAGAGGCTGGTGAGCCTGAAGGGGCCTCACAGAAAGAAGGTTAAACGGCATGAAACGACCAAAGCCAATCCAAGGGATACGCCGGTTTATACCGGGCAAGCGCCCTACGATTCAGGAAGTGGTTCGTGAGACAACCTCGGGCGGTATAATCTTCCGCCGCAATCCAGACAAAGGTGGCCGCCTAGAAATCCTGCTCATCCAGGATGCAAAGAACCGTTGGACTATCCCGAAGGGGCACGTCGAACAGGACGAAGAGCCCAAAGGCACTGCTGAGCGTGAAATCCGCGAGGAGACTGGCCTACAAGAAATGAAGGTCTTTAACTGGCTGGGGAAGGTAAACTTCCGCTACCGACGTGGCCAGACGCTGGTGCTCATGACTATGCACATTTATTTGGTGCAGGGCCTAGGCGATACCAACAAGTTAGCCCCCGAAGACTGGCTTAATGATATCCGTTGGCTGCCGCTTAACCAGGCGATTGACAAAATTGCATATGACGACATCGGCAAACTTATCCTCGTGGGAATGAAGAAAATACGCGATGCCAAGCTTTAACAAAGGAGTAATACATGGATACTAGTGCCTACCAGGCATTTGCCCGGGATGTCCTGGGTGTAGAATTTAGTAACATCGATCTTTTGGTGCTCGCATTCACGCACCGCTCGTACGTGAACGAACACAAGAAGACCGCGCCAGAGCACAACGAACGTCTCGAATTTTTGGGCGACGCAGTGCTAGAGCTGGTCGTAACAGAATATCTTTACGGTAATTTTAGTGACCCAGAAGGTATACTGACCAACTGGCGGAGCGCGTTGGTCCGTACTGAAAGCATCGGTGCGGCTGCCTCGCGTAATAACTTCGAGCCCCTACTGCGCCTGAGCCGTGGTGAGAAACATGGCACGGATCGTGCACGTGCCCAAATCCTAGCCAATAGCTACGAAGCAGTTGTGGGCGCCCTATATCTCGACAAAGGCTATGATGCTGCCAAGGCATTCATCACCAAAAGCATTCTGAGTACCTTTAAAGAGATCCTGGCTACACGATCGTGGATGGATCCCAAATCGAACCTGCAAGAGATGGCGCAGAGCCGTGAGGGGCACACACCGCAATACAAAGTCCTCAACGAAGTGGGGCCCGACCACGACAAGATATTCACCGTTGGTGTTTTCATTAACGGGCAACCGCGTGGTGAAGGTGTCGGTCCAAGCAAGCAAGCTGGCCAACAAAAAGCCGCCGAAGCAGCGCTGCTGTATTACCAAAGCAAAGGCGAGTAATACAGATTTGACATCAGAGGCGCTTATCTGTAAAATATAGCGAGATTGCTTTAGAAATCTGGTTAAGAAGACGAAAGAGAGATTATTTAGACACTATGTTAGCGATTCGCATGCAACGTACTGGCCGTAAGGGCCACGCAATGTTCCGCGTAGTAGTACAGGAATCCCGCCTGACTCCTACTAGCGGTAAGGTTGTAGCCTTGTTGGGTAGCTATGACCCACACGCCAAAACCACCACCCTCAACAAGGAGAAAGCTGCACTGTTTCTCCAGAACGGTGCCCAGCCATCCGATCGCGTTGTACGTTTGTTGCAGAGCGAGGGTGTCAAGCTGCCTAAGTGGGTAACGGTCAGCGAGAACAAAACCGGCAAACTTCGCAATCCTGAAAAATTGCGCAAAAACCAGCCAAAAGAAGAAGCCCCCGTTGAGGCTGCAGCTCCTGCCGAAGTTGCAGAGCCGGCCAAAGACGCTGCGACCGAAGAAAACGCATAACATAACATCGTTTGTCAATGAAGCAGCTCACAGAAAGAGCTGCTTCTTCTGTTGTTATAATATACGGACACCCATATTAATGAAGGAGTTCCTGACATGAGTAGTATCGACCAACAATTTGTAGAGTTCATCGTCAAGTCTCTGGTAAGCACCCCAGACTCAGTAAGTGTCGAACGTCGTATAGACGAAAAGGGCGTATTGTTAGAATTGACAGTTGATCCAGAAGACTTAGGCCGCGTGATCGGCAAACGCGGAGCGACCGCGCAGAGCCTCCGCACATTACTGCGTGCTCTGGGTACAAAGAACGACGCGCGCTACAATCTAAAGATTGTAGACAACGGCACTAGCGACAGTAGTAGCAGCTACCAGAGCGACAGTCCAAGCGACGACAGTACAACTGATGCGGATGATGATTCCCACAGCAATGTTGTAAGTAAAACCCGCAAAGAGCTTGAAGAACTAGACGATCTCGATGTATAGTTAGTCTCAGTCTAAAAGACGAACGTTCAAAAACAAAAACCGATAGGCTCATGCGAGCCATTCACCAGCTGGAGAGCAGATGAATGGGAGCTTTATGTGGCAAAACGACCGGCTAATATGCCGGTCTTTTTGTATACTAACAACAGAGAGCGAGGATTGACAAAATAGTATATTTCGTGATATAATGTACAACTTGTCAAGTTATAGCTTGGCAGTACATTTACAAGTCCTCTGTCTTAGAGGTTTTTGGTTGGGTACAAACGTATTTGCAGGGATAAGTACGCTTGCATCCAACCATCAACCCACTCACAACCCTTAGGAGAAGGGTCTCTCACAGTACCAGGCGTATGCCTGACGTACACGGTTCAACCGAAACGGGAGCAGAACATGCCCGGCACTACGCCTTACGGCGAGTACCTCAACGGAATGCCGATGATCGCACTGATCGCAAGCGGTATTGGCGGCCTCCTGGCCTTCATGCTGCTGTGCTCCTCCTGGAGCGCGGTCAAGACTACGATCGTCCGGTACTTCCCGAACGACCCAGAAAACGTGACTAAGTGCAAGGTCGCCACCCAGCAGGTTCGCTACGTTAAGGTGTTCACGGCCCTTGTGCTGTGTATCGCCCTCGTAGTGTCTCTGATCTATGTTGATTCGGCACAGTGGGACTACGGCATCTACTACGGCCTGCCGCTCGCGCGCAGCCAAAGTCCGATGTTCGGCTGGTTCCTGACGGCCTGTTCGTTCGTCCCGTGGCTCGTCGCTTCGCTGGCTCTGGCCATGATTTTCCGCGTGCGTGCCACGCCCGCGCTGTTCCGCAAGCGAATGATCTTCGTTCGTCCGCGCAGCAAGGGCCGCTACATGCTCGTCGATCTCGACCACCCGCGCTACGAGTTCCCGCCGAGCGACATTAGCCACCGTCGCTGAGCTTCACCAAGCAAGTCCGTCAACCCGATCGAAGGAGTATTCCGATGACCGACACGATGTACTACAACGCGATGTGGCTGCTGGTCTTGGCTGCCTTGCTTCTGTCCGGAAGTGGTACGGCGCTCATCGTCGCGATGGACCACCACCACAACCTGGAGAGCACGCCGACCCAGCGCCGCCGCTACTACCTGTTCGCCTCGGCTGCCGCCATCGCGTCCATCCCGGTCGCGTCCGCGCTGTACCAGTTCGGCCTGCACGGCTCCATCGAGCTGCTGCTCGCGTTCTACCGCACCGACCCGTCCTGGGGCATCGTCTGCATCCTCCTGATGATCACCCACGTGCTCACGATCGTGCTGTGGCCGCTCCTGGCGTTCTACGCCTACAAGCGCCCCGCTCGCTTCGCGCACAAGGTCTACATCTGGGAGGGCAACCGCCCCTACGGCTACTACGTCCGCCACCATCGACATCCGCCGCTGCGTGACCAACCCCACCCTGTGGGACCGTCACCTGCAGCCGGTCTACACCGAGACGTTCCGCACCGTACTGTGACACATCCCGTCTCCCCGTGAGGCACAAGACATAGAGGGCTTCCAGGTGGGAGATAACATACATTGATGCTCGAGTGCAGCCAGCATTCGCCTCTTTCGTATTGTTCATCTCCCCCTGGTATCCCACCAAGTCCATTACCTCAGTAGTGGGTTTAGTAAGATACCAATTAGAAGTGATACACTAAACAACAGATGAAAATACAAGTTATAACCCTATTCCCCGAAATGTTTCACGGCGTACTGAACAACAGCATGCTTTGGAAGGCACAAGACCGCAAGATTGCGCGGTTTGAGTATATCGATTTGCGTGATTTCGGGCTGGGCCCGCGGAAGCAGGTTGACGACACGCCGTATGGTGGCGGTGACGGCATGCTGCTCAAGCCTGAGCCGTTGGTAGCTGCTATTGAGCAGGCAAAAGCCAATGACCCAGATGCACTCGTGCTCTTGCCAACACCCCGCGGTAAGGTCTATATGCAATCTGATTCCAAGGAATTAGCCGCTGGCGAACGTGGCCTGATTATTGTATGCCCCCGGTACGAGGGCTACGACGAGCGTGTTACTAAGTGGATCGACCGCCAATACTGTATCGGCAATTACATCCTCACCGGCGGTGAGCTGCCCGCTATGATTATGATCGACAGTGTTGTACGCCTGCTGCCCGGTGTACTCGGTGGTGAAATGAGTACCGAAATCGAATCATTCCAGAACGATGACGAAAGCATTGAGTTCCCCCAGTACACTCGCCCTGAAGAGTTCCAGGGTATGCGTGTTCCTGACGTGCTATTAAGCGGCCACCACGCCGAAATTGCTAAATGGCGCGCCCAAAACGGCCACAAGGCCTGAAAAGTTGCCGAGTAAGTGGCTAGTCTGCGTATGGGATATAATGGAACCATACAACTAAGGGGGTATACGCATGAAATTATCATTTATTAAGCCAGTCTATGCGCACTGTGACTTGCCATGTGGTGTGTACGATCCTGCGCAGGCCATGATTGAGGCCAAGAGCGTTAAAGCTATCCAGGAGAAATACGAGAGCCTGGACGAACACAACAAGATGCGCGCGATCATCATTAAGGAAGAACGTGCCGAACTGGTTAAACATCATCTGATGGTACTCTGGGCGGATTATTTTAAGCCTGAGCACCTCGAAAAATACCCCGATTTGCACACGATGTTCTGGAGGGCTATCAAGCAGGCAAGTGAGTGCAAGCACCACCTCGAGCCAGAAGAAGGGCAGAGACTAATTGATCAAATTGATGAAATTTCCAAGATCTTTTGGGAGACCAAAAAAGCCTAGCCGGTTCTATGTGCGGCGAGTAACTGGTGATAGCATGATGCCGGTTCTGCGCCCCGGGGCAATTATTCTGGTGCGCGGCCGTAACTTTCGGCTGTATGTTGGCGCCGTCGTTATTATTAGGCATGGTGGCCTAGAAAAGGTTAAACGTATTGGCCAATTGCACGGTAGCCGTTTGTTTGTTGAGGGCGACAACCCGCAGCACAGTACCGACAGCCGTTCGTTTGGCTGGTTGGATGTGTCTACAGTATGTGGCTGCGTTATGTGGCCGCGAACTGATCGCAAAAAAACAGAGGCCGTCTAGAGCCTCTGTTTTTTGTTGGAACCTACATACTATTTACTGTGACCGTTTCATTTTAGCTAACTCTTCGCGGGCGGGTTTCATTTTTCCCGACCAGAAAACGATGCTTTCTAGCATATGTTTGGCGTCAGCAACGTGTTCTTCGGACGGAGTGAATACCCCCTTATTGTTGACGTATTCCCAATATTTTCGGATGGCGACCTCGTCTCCCAGGTCGTACATCTGCAGCCAGCCCGTAACGCCGCGCAAATGTTCAACCGCACGCACCCCGCCTGCCTTGGCGCCGTAGCTTACGAATGCTACCGGTTTGTATGACCATTCTCTGGCCAGGTAGTCGATTGCATTTTTGAGGGCTGCCGGGATGCCATGATCGTATTCGGCGGTTACCATAATATAGCCATCAGCTTCACTGATTACTCTTGCCCATGCGAGCGAATGCTCATTGGTGTAGTCGCCATTGGCTACTGATGGTGGAACTGGCTCATCAAGTAGCGGCAAATTAACCTCGGCTAGATCAACTAGCTCGAATGTAGCATCAGGATACTGCTCAGACAGCTCCATAATCCAGTTGGCGACGTTGGGGCCAAAGCGACCTGGCCGGGTCGATCCGGTGATTACCTTGATTAGACTCATTGGTTTCTCCTTACTATACCTTATATAGTTTACTATAGAATGTATAGTAATGTATAATGTATCTTATTGTAAAGTACAAAATGCAGCATATGGCAGAATCATCCACTCAACCACCGTGTACCGCCCAGCAGCGCGCCTGTGTAGCTAATGCTGCGCAGATTATTAGTAGCAAGTGGACGCCACAGCTGCTGTTTGCCATGGCTAATGGCGTGCAGCGATTTGGTGAATTACAGCGTGAGGTCGGCGGTATTAATCCTCGCACGCTGTCTGCGCGACTGGACGAGTTGGAACACGCCGGTATTGTGGCCAAGGCGGCATTTGCCGAGGTGCCCCCGCGTATCGAATACACTCTCACTCAAAAGGGCAAAGACTTATTCCCCATACTAGAACAGATGGTGGAATGGGGTGGTAAGTACGATAGCGGCTGCTAGGCTCTAGCGTGGCAGGCCAAGCCCGTGCACGATCTGGACGGACGGCAGCTTGTGTAGTTCGGCCGGATGTAGCACGAGTTTGCTGCTGCGATTTCCGCCGCCAATAATGATTTCGTCGCAATCCATAACTGCCTCGTCGATGTACAACGGCAGTGTATCGGGCAGGCCGATGCAAGTGACGCCACCAATCAGCATGCCAGTTAGCTCTTTGGTTTGGTCGGCGGTAGCAAAAGATAGTTTGCGTATGCCGGTTATCTCTCGCAGCTTTTTGTTAACATCGAGTTTGCTGTTGGCGAGTACCAGACAGGCAACGAAGCTTACCGGATCGGTGCGGCTAGCCACGATAATCGTATTCGCTGATTCGTCCGGGCTATAACCGTAGTGTTCGCAAAAGGCGGCCGTGTCGGCCAGCTCGGGGTCGCAGGCAATGGCCTTGGCGGTGATGCCATGTTGCTCGATGCCGTTGCGCACTTTCGCGTCTAGTAGGTCATGATTCATGAATAATCTCCCGTTGCATATAATCGTAAAATTTTTGCCAAAGTTGTGGGTCGGACGATAAGACAGCGACTTCCTTTGTGCCATAGGCAATCCCCCGCCAGCTGAAGTTGTTGGAGCCGCTGACGATCCATTTGCTGCCGTCGTGCCCTTCGCACAAAATGAATTTGGCGTGGATGTATTGCTTGCCTTTGTAACGGTTGGTGATGCCGTACCGAGCCCGGTCGACAATAAGTGCCAAATTCGATGGTGGGTCCGCCTGGGTGGGGCGGATGAAGTAGCACTCGTTCTGGGTTTTGGTGAGCAGCTTAGCCAGGCGGCCGCTTGGGCACATCTGGGACACATAGTAGACCTTTTTGGCATTAGCTACGGCTTCGCAGGCTGCATCGTAAATTGCCGAGCTTCCTGGCGTGCCGCCATCAAATAGCAGCGTGTTATGCTGGTCAAGTTTTTCGACGGCATCGGCCAGTCGTGGAAACTTTTCGATATCACGGACTAGGCTGTAGAGCCGGTCGGCTAACTTTTTGTTATGGATTTCGAGCATGTAATCGTGGTAAGTAAAGCCACCGGCATAAAAGTTTACGCCGCCGAATGTGAAGCAGACATCATCAATGATGGTAATCTTGCTATGGCAACGTTGCTTGAACGGGTTGAAACCAAGCTTGCCAACGTACGTAATATGAGCCCCCTTGGACTGTAAGTCACTATTGATAGCAATGGTGTGTCCCCACTTTGGGCCACGGTCACTACGGACGAACTTGGGCATGTTGGCGGTCAGCTTGCTGTACATGTCGCCGACAATCCGTACTTCTACGCCGCGCTCAAGAGCAGGGTATAACAGAGCCAGAATATCTTCGGTGTGTTGTTGCCATAGTACAACCATGGCATGGATGACGATTCGCTTTCTGGCCTTGGGGATTTGGGCAAGTAGTGCTTTGTAGTAGTCGGTGGCGCTAACGAACTTCATATCTAACGATTCCATGGTCTAATACTAGCATCCTGCTGGTTTAGCAGCCGTAATTTTAGCCCCAAAAAGTAGAATTGTACAAATATACAACGCCTTAGCCCGGCTTAGGTATAGACGCCACCTGTCATCCTGGCTTACTATGGTAGCGTATGTATCGCCATAGCTTTAGCGGGTTGCTGCTGCGCCCTTCGCTGCTGAGTTCCACAGCCTGCAGCTTATTTGTTGCTGCTGTCCTGGCGAGTGCCAACTGGTCGTTTATCCATAAGACCATCCCATTTTATGAGTATTTCTTCGGGCCAGAAGGTCTCGTGACCGTGTTGCAGAGCAATCAAGGCGGCGGGTCTGCCATTGGTCATGCGCTTACAAGCAAGTCAGCAGGTCACAACGCGGCTATTCTTGGAGGTGCGTTGCTGGCGGGCATTGCGACGTATATAGCCATCAGGCTAATTTTGGGTATGATAGGCGGCATATCGATGACCTTGCGCGAGATGCAGGCTGTCGATACTCCTGCCAAGCATCAAGTTGAGCACGAGCTCGTTAAGCGGGTGAGCGTTCGTATGTTAGTTGTGTTTGTCTGGTTTGCGTACGTGTACATTTTCATCAAGGTTATTTTGCCATTTTGTATCTTGGCGAGCAGGGTCGGGTTAGATGACAAGAACCAACTGATTGAGGGCATTGGTTACGTGCTGTTCGCTGTCAGCCTGTTATTTGTCTCAACACATTTGCATGTAGTCATGGCGCGATTGTTCTTGCTACGCCCGCGTGTATTCGGATCCGAAGAAGTCGTCCTTGCCAGATAGCAGTACCTTTGATTTATCTCAGCTAATATTTAGCTTCGTATAGTAATCTATAATAGTTTATATATATGCGTACACCCAAGAAACAAGCTAAGACTCGAACAGTCGAAGATAAAGACTTTGAGCGGTTGTATCGCACTATTCCTGCGGATAGTGCCCGCCGCCGCGCATCTAGCCCGGAAGAGCAACGATCGGTAGTATCGCGATCGGCAAAGGTCAAGCGCTTTCTTAAGCGTGTCGCTATTATACTAGTGATCATTGTCGTTCTCTGTGGCTTATGGGTGGGTTGGAAGGCGGTGTCTAACGGTGTAAAGATCTTTGGCTGGGGAGGCATCGTGGATGTCTTTAAAAAAACTAAACTAAAGGGTGAGGACCGAGGGCGCGTAAACATCTTGCTGGCGGGTAATTCGGCTGATGACCCAGGACACGGTGGCGCAGACCTGACCGACTCTATTATGCTGGCTAGCATTGATACTAAGAACAATACCGGCTACATCATGAGCATCCCGCGTGATTTATATATAGATATACCGGGCTACGGATATGCCAAGGTCAACGAGGCATACCAAGATGGCAAGAGGGGTAACTTTAGCGAGGCTGGCTACCCAACTGGTGGTATGGGGCTGCTAGAAAAAACAATTTCTGAACACTTTGGCGTTGCAATCGACTACTATGCACTCGTTAACTATACGTCGCTCGAACAAGCGGTGAATGCGGTAGGCGGTATTACGATTACTATTCAGAGTTCCGACCCTCGCGGTTTATACGACCCGAGCAAGGACCTAACTACCGGCAAGATACTAGTTGATTTGCCAAATGGGCCTGTTACCTTGGACGGTCGTGCGGCGTTGGACTTATCTAGGGCGCGTGGCCATGCTCGCGGCTCGTACGGTTATGCGCAGAGTGACTTTACTCGTACCGAAAACCAACGCAAGATCTTACTTGGCATAAAAGACAAAGCAACGTCGCTAGGCACCTTATCTAACCCCATTAAGCTAGGTCAATTGCTAGATTCAATGGGCAATAACGTGCAGACCGACCTCAAGAGTAACGAAGTAAAGCGCCTATACGACCTATCCAAACAAATATCTAGCTCCAAGGTTGTGTCTGCGAGCCTAAACAATGCGAATGGCAAAGATCTGCTGACGACGTATCGTACTAAGAGCGGTCAGTCGGCATTAGTTCCGGACACTGGCCTCGATAACTATTCTGCAATCAGGGCCTACATACAACTGCTTGAAGCACCACCAGCTCAAACCCAAAATTAGCTTGATAATATTGATAGGCCAACAATGCCGCAAAGTGTAATTGCGATGCCCGCAGTCTGCTGTCGGTTAAGAGGTTCCTTGAACACACGCGAGGCCAATACGACGAATAATACTAGATATGAGCCGGCTATCGGGGAGACGACCGAGACATTGCCGTAGGACAATGCAATGTTATAGGTGACGTTTGCGCCGCCGCCAATTATTGCTGTGAAAAACGCCGGTGTCACGCCCGTCTTCCACGCTACTTCTTTGGGCTTTTGCTTATGAAACGCATAGCATACCACGTACAGTAGTGTGCCGGAAATTGAGCTGATTAGCGTTGGCCAGTACCATCCCGCCTCACGGATAGGGACTTTCATAAATGTGAAGTACACACCCCAACCGACCAATGTTACGAATGACAATACAATACTCCGGTCAAGACGAACAGCCCGCTCACGTAGCGTACGAATATCGAGGGACGCCCCAATAACTCCGATAACAATAACGCCAATAAATAAGAGTTGGGGTGTGCTAAGACTTTCGTGCAGGAACGCCAGCGAAAGCACTACCGATAAGGCCGTAAACGAGCCGCTGATAGTGCCTACTAGCGCGGGGTTGCCAATGCGCAGCGCCTCAACGAAAGCCAGGTAGGCTACAGATAAAAAGAGCCCTAGCCCGGCGCTTTGCAGGATGGCGTCCATGTGTAGATGTGTAGTGCTCATAAACGGCGCCAACAAGGCGACGACCAGACACATGCCCCCGCTGACCGTAAGAGATGCCCGCAATGCGCCAATGCGTCGTGATGTGATGGCCCCAATAACATCGCCACTGCCCCAACCCAGAAAAGTTAGGAGTGCTAGGCCGACTGCAATCATCATGGGCTCATTATACCTAGCTTTGGTTGCGACCGTACTATAAAAGCACTACAATCTATGAGTCAATGGCTAAAAGGAGTAGTGAGATGCGTCAACGCAGTGTATTTATTATTGGCGGCGGCGGCATGGTTGGTGCTACTGCTGCTCAGGCATTGGCCATAAAAGAAGTCGTGAACGACATAGTGCTTATTGACGTGGCCGACGACCTAGTGCACGGCCAGGCAATGGACATCAGCCATGCGACCGCCTACACCAACGGTGTGCAGGTCCGCGTGGGCGACTACGGCGAGATACAAGAAAACGACATTGTCGTAATTGCCAGTGGCGTCGCCCAAAGGCCCGGGCAGACGCGCCTGGAGTTGGTAGACGGCAATACTGCGATTGTCCGCGATGTCGTCCGCAAAGTTATGAAGCAGGGTAGGCCAGTCGTTATCCTGATGGTGGCTAATCCTGTTGATGTGCTTACATATATCGCACTCAAGGAATCTGGGCTACCTAAGGAGTGTGTATTTGGCAGCGGCACCACTTTGGACACGGCACGCTTGCATGTTGCCTTGGCCAACGAATTTGGGGTCTCGCAGCGCCATGTGCACGGTTATGTTTTGGGCGAGCACGGGGACTCTTCGTTCCCGGCGCTTTCTAGTGCGACTATCGGCGGTATCCCACTGACAGAGTTCCCGGGTTATTCACAGACAGTGTCTGCCTCGCTTGCAGATGATATCCGCGCTGCTGCCTATAAGATTATCGAAGCCAAGAAGTCGACCTATTACGGCATTGGCCATGTGGTAGCTAAGCTGGTCGAAGCCCTTGTGCGAGATACGGCGAGCATTTTCCCGGTCTGTTCCTTAGCGACCGGTGAGTATGGGCTCAACGACGTCGTGGTGGGGTTGCCGTCAAAGGTAAGCACTGCCGGAGTTGAAATTCTCGATGGCTATCCACTCAACGACGAAGAAATGGCCGCTCTTAGACATTCGGCCGAGGTAGTTTCGCATACAATTGGCCGCGTACGTAACTAACCCCCTACCTCTCGGTAGTCTGTAGGCGCAATTCTTGGCGCATAGCGTATCCCAAAAAGGCCAGCAGCCCAAGGCTGAAGAAGAATCCAGGCAACGCGCCGAACTGAATTCGCGAGAACATAAAGAATTCCGTCAGGAATATGTTGACCATAGTTGCGCGACGGAATTGTTCATATGCGCGGATGCGAGAGCCGGGCAGTAATATGGCACCATATACCGCAAAGCCAGCCGCTACTAACGAAGATACAAGCTGCCCAATGGCTAATTCGGCAGAGAACGCTGTGTTGCCGCTAAATAAGTCCAATACGCCGTCGATATTGCGATAGGTGAGCACGATGACGCCGCCAACAAACAGGAACACCTCGAGCAAGAAGAACAGCCGCACCAGAAAGTTGGATTTCCGGCTTTGCCAAAAACGTTCATATAGGTCATTGAGCGCATGAACGATGCGATTGAGGCGCCCTGGTGTTTCTGGCGCGGTGGTGCGTGTAGCGCCCAAGAACTTTTGCAGCTGCTTGGTGATGGGGTCGTGCTGCTCAGCGCTGGCGAGCAAATGATGCACGCGAGATTTTTCGGTAGGATCCATGTCATGTACAATGGCCTCCTCGAGTTGGGCTAATGCGTTTAGCTGGTACTCACGACTGGTGAGCGACTGTTTTCGGCTGAGGAAATTGAATGCCAAGTAGAGCGCTATAAATATTGCGTAGATAATGCCGATAGTCGGCTTGTAAAAGTAGTCATTGTCACGGGTAATAAACTTGCCGAGCTCGTCAATAAAGATACCAAATCCGACGCCGCCCAATATCGCAGCGACGCGTAGGGCGCGTGCACCAAGAAACGATAGGCTAACTACCAGTCCGCCAAGCATTAATGCGCCTCCCCATAACATGTGGGCGATATGCAGGCCACCGCTTCCAATCTGCGGGTAGCCGGTAAGATATAGATAAAATCGAACGAGTAACAAGCTTGATACGCTGGCTAGTAAAAAGAGCTCTAGTTGGTCGCGTGCCCGTACATTGCGGTAAAAGATACCTTTGGACATATATGTGCATTATACAGCAGTGTTATAATTGTAATATCAACTTTACATATGTTCATAAAAGATAATCAACACACCATCATTAGCAGTGTGCGTCAACATCGTACGGTGGCGAAGCTGACGCAGGATGAGTTGGCGGCCAAGGTGCAGACTACCCGACAAACCATCATTGCCATCGAGAAAGGCAACTATGTGCCGAGTGTACTGCTGGCACTAAAGTTGTCTGCGGTGTTGGGACGGAAAGTCGAGGAGCTATTTCGATATGAAAAACTATAGGCTGTTGTTTGATGGATTACTCATAGCCTTACTGCTGGTGCTTTGTGTCGCGGCGCTTGCTCCGCACGGCATGACGATGCCGAGCAATCTGAAGATGCTGCTATTGTTCGGAACGTTTGGGCTGGTGAGTGCGTTCGTTGTGCTTGTTTGGCGGGAGCGCCCTGCCGACGAGCGTGAAGCACACAATCTGTTTTCGGCGAGCCGTTTGGCGTATTTGGCTGGGTGTAGCGCGTTGATCGTGTCACTACTGGTGCAAGCATTTCGTCACAAGGTTGACCCGGCTATCCTGTTGACGCTATTAGCGATGATTGCCGTCAAGCTCGGGGCACAATGGCTCCAAGACAAAAAGTAAAGTCAACTTGACACGTAGTTTTTGACCTTTTACCATAAGCAGTAGTTCGTTGCGTCCAACATAACAAAGGAGGGTATCGTAATGATCCTATTCTTACTGTCGTTCGTTGCCGGTATGCTAACTGCGCTGGCGCCGTGTGTTCTGCCGTTGCTGCCAGTTATTATCGGTGGCTCGCTTGGCGGCAAGCAGAGCCAGAGGTCACGCCCGTATATTATTGTTGGCTCGTTGGCGCTTTCTCTGGCGGTGTTCACGCTTGTTCTCAAGGCCAGCACGGCATTGGTGCATGTTCCTGAATATACCTGGACTTACCTGTCGGGTGGCATTGTGATTGCTTTGGGTCTGACGAGTCTGTTCCCGGGCCTGTGGGAATCACTGGTTATCCGCTTGAACTGGCAGGCTGCGTCGCAGCGCTTCTTGGGTAAGGGGACCGCCAACCATCAGCCTGTTGCGGGCCCGGTCCTGACCGGTATTGCATTGGGTCCGGTGTTCTCTAGCTGCAGCCCGACCTACGCATTTATTTTGGCTACCGTGTTGCCGCGAAATGTTGCGCAGGGTCTGGTGTATGTTGGCGCCTATATTGCCGGATTAGTGGTTGTGATGCTGACAGTGGCTTTGCTGGGCCGGCGGTTTATATTACGCTTTGCTTGGGCGGTTAACCCACGAAGTGTTTTCCGGCGAAGTGTCGGATTAGTATTTATTCTTGTGGGCCTAGCCATTGTTTTGGGTTTGGATACGCGGGCCGAAACCTGGCTGGCCAATCACTCGGTTTTTGACAGCACGCGCATCGAGCAACGGCTATTTGATAGTACTAATAAAAAGGGGGCTACTCGTATGTCTGAGGACGATTCACAATTATTTAATGTTGATGCTACACCAGCGCCAGAACTTGTCGGTATTACGGCATGGATAAACAGCGATCCACTGACTATCAAAGAGCTGCGGGGCAAGGTTGTTCTGGTGGACTTTTGGACATACAGTTGCATTAACTGTGTTCGGACACTGCCATACGTCGAGAAGTGGTACCAGACGTATAAGGACAAAGGTTTTGTGGTGATTGGCGTGCACGCTCCCGAATTCGCCTTTGAGCATGATGAGGCCAATGTGCGTAAGGCTGTGCAGGACCGGCACGTTACGTATCCTGTTGCCATGGACAACGACTATGCTACCTGGAACAACTACTCCAACCAGTACTGGCCGGCGCACTACCTCATTGATAAACAGGGTAATATTCGCCGGGTGCACTTTGGCGAAGGCGAATACGATCAGACTGAGCGTGCCATCCAAAAATTACTGGGTGACGAGGGTCCATTGACCGCTGATGCGGGTAACGTTCCTTCGCGTAGCGATATGACCCCGGAGACATACTTTGGTACCGGACGCGAAAGTGGCTATGTCGGCGACCCGGCACTTAGTAACGGTACGGAAACCTATACGGCCCAGCCCAAGCTGCCCAAAAATAACTGGTCGCTTGGCGGTAAATGGCAAGTCGCTGACGACAAAATCACTAGCCAGTCCGCGACGAGCACGTTAAGCTTCCGCGTAAGCGCCAAAGATGTATATGTGGTTGCTAGCCAGGCAAAAGCTGGTGAGCAGCAGCTCAAAGTAACTTCAGATGCCGACGGAACCTGGTATGGCAAGGATGACCCTGCAGGGATGCTGATGGTCAATGGCGCTACGTTGTACCACATTGCATCATTTGGCTCGTTTACTGATGCAACGTTGACGCTGACTGTTCCGGAAGGCGTCTCGCTACACACCTTTACCTTTGGCGGTTAGGCTGATTTGGCGGCCGCCAGAATCTTGGCCATAGTGTGGAAGAAACGTGTGGTGGTAGTTTTGCCCAGTACTTTGTCGAGCGTGGTGGCTGCTGGGGGCCGGCCGTCGATGATGTGCCACACTACGAACGCCTCATGCTCATTGGCTCCGATGATGGCCACATCCTGTTTTGATGAGGTCATCGGCAACGCCATCTTGTCTGGTATGGGTTGAGCGGTAAAGACGATGCAAAGACGCATGTCGGACGTTACGTCTAGGCCCTTGAATGGGTCATTGGCCATGATGGCTTCGATTTGGGTTATGGTTCGCAGAAATGTCGGTACGGTGTAGCCGAGTGCTTTTTCTAAGTGCTGCTCAATACGGCCTTGCAGTATGGCCAGGTCGGTTTCGTCGCTATCAAAGAAAACATTGCCGCTCTGAATGAAGGTGCGGACGTTGGACAGTCCGAGCTCGGTAAATAACGAGCGCAAACGATCCATCTTTACGTTGTGTCCGCCAACGTTGATGCCCCTGAGTAGTGCTATATAGGTCATGTGCCTTATGGTAGCAGATTAGTGATCGCGGACAATGTAGACCTGCGAAGATCTCGGTATGATTAACCTATGGATAAAGTCGACTTTCGCAAAGAATACAAAACACTCTATGCTCCCAAAGCCAACGTTTTCTCGATGGTTACTGTCCCGAAACTTGCTTTCCTGATGGTAGACGGTGAGGGCGATCCTAACACGGCGCCTTCATATGTCGAGGCAGTACAAGCATTGTATGCTGTCGCCTACGGACTCAAATTTGCCAGTAAAAAAGAACTTGGCAAGGACTATGTCGTGCCACCTCTCGAAGGGCTATGGTGGGCCAAGGACATGACGGCCTTTATGCGTCGAGCCAAAGATGAATATCGCTGGACGATGATGATAATGCAGCCGGACTGGATTACTCCAGCCATGGTTGCGACGGCAGTTGACACGGCTAAGCAGAAAAAGAAGTTGTCAGCACTGGAACTGGTCCGTTTTGAAGCTTACGAAGAAGGCGAGTCGGTGCAGATTATGCACATCGGCACGTATGACGAAGAGGCTCCAACACTCATCAGATTACACAAAGAATATATGCCAGGACACGACCTGGTCTTTAATGGCCGTCATCACGAAATTTACCTCGGTGACCCACGCAAGACAGATCCTTCAAAGCTCAAGACGATTTTGCGTCAACCAGTCAAAAAAGCCCCGACTTCATAGGCCATGTTGCTAATCTGTTGCGCAATTCAATTAGCTAGTTTACGATAGGCAAATGCCCAATGATATCAGACCCATGCATGACTATTTTGCAAAGTTGGGCCTGGAGCCTGAGATCGCCGACATCTATCTAGCTTTGCATGCATACGGTCCGCAGAGCCTGCTGCAGTTGGCTAAGAATGCCAAAGTTGAACGTACCCGTTTATACCGATTGCTCGATACCCTAACTGAGTACAAGCTTATTGAGGCTGAGAGCCTGTATAAGCGCAAACTCTACAAAGCAGCGCCGATTGGGAACCTGCAAATTTTGCTAACACACCGCGAGCAACAGATTCGAGAATTGCAGAAAGAGCTGGTTGCACTTCAGCGGCAATACCAGTCGCCATCGGCACATTCGCCACTAACGCACGTGCAGTTTTATCGTGGCCCCGAAGGCGTTAAGCAAATGTTTTGGAACCAGACTAAGTCGCGCGGGGAGAATCTGTCGATACTTTTTGAGAACATGCAAAGTCGTACCAATTTAACCTTCTTTGAACGCTGGGTGGAGCGCTGCAATGAGCGCAACCTAACTTTCAGAAGCATCGCCGGGGATCACTTTCTGTCGACGCAAGTAAACTGGTACACAAAGCACGCGAATGAAAAGCTAAAAAATTGGGTGGGGCGATACCTACCCGATACAATCTTTCCGATCACTCACTCGATGGTCACTTACGATGATGTTGTATCGTACTACAACTGGAAAGACGGGGAAGTCTTTGGCCTGGAGGTTTACAATCAAGAAATCGCCTCGGCGCAGCGACATTTATTTGAAATGCTCTGGCAGCAGGGGCAGACAATCCCTGGTCACGGTGAAGGCTAACACTTTTTTGAGCCCGTCGCTAGCTTGGCGATCTCCTGTCTGGTCATTTCAATCTGTTTTTCATGATATTCGACAAGCAGTTTGAGCTGCCCGACCGAATAATTGCGTAGCAGTTGGCCGTAGGCTCTTCCTATCGACTGATAGGCCTCGCTGTTCTTGGAGAGTGCATGGTGGTTGGCTTTGACGATGACCTTGCGACGATCTCTTGGGTCGGTGGTGCGTTGTACGATGTTGCGTTTCTCGAGGCGGTCAACTAAGTTGGTCACGGCGCCAGTGGTTAGACTAAGTCGCTCGGCAATCTGGCCGGCGGTCATGGGGCCTTCTTGTACAAGAGTGGAGATGGTTTTCATATCGGTGATACCGATACCAAAACTTTCGGCTACTTTTTGGTGAAACAACGCAGTCTCGGTGCTGCCCATCTGACCTAGAAAATATAGGCGATCCGTTAGTAGCGTTCGCTCATCACTGGATGTAGGTATAGCGTTCGGCATAATTTATCTCGACAACTAAGAGGTTTAATCTTAAGGTAACTATACTGTATCTTGGTCAGCAGATCAAAACAACACTGCCGCACGCGCTGCCTCCGCGCAAACAATTAAAAAAGCTTCAACATGGAGTTGAAGCTTTTTTAATGGCTGGCGAGGTAGGACTCGAACCTACGATCTCCTGTGCCAGAAACAGGCGCCTTACCAACTTGGCCACTCGCCATCATTCTTGAAATGACAGATTGCATTGTAGCAAATATATGCGTTTATTTCTAGCCCCATCCCGGTTTGGTTGTCAAACCGCTAATGATACAATTAGCTTTGTATACCTCAAGATAAATATGCAGAAAAACCAACCCCATATTTACAACCTCGAGATTGAGCAAGCGCTTGATGCTTTCGAGACGTCGTTGGGCGGGTTGAGCCAACACGAGGCCGTCAGTCGTCAACAAACGTATGGGCCAAATGCATTTCAGACGCAAAAAGAATCATGGCTAAAGCGTTTAATTGAGCCGTTTGCTAATGCGTTTGTGATTGTATTGTTATTTGCTCTGGGGCTAAGTCTTCTCGAGCGTAACTCGGTCGATGCTTCCATTATTGCAATTATCGTAGGCGTTAACGCGGTCATCTACTACTTCCAGCAGTATTCGGTTGGTCGGGTTCTAAAGACGCTCAAAGACCAAGACGTCTCGTTTGTAAGTGCCTTACGTGGTAGTGAGACAGTGCGTGTGCCAAGTGAGGAACTGACCTACGGCGATATTGTGCATGTAGAAGAGGGCATGAAGATACCAGCAGACGGTCGTTTGGTAGAGGCGAACCAAATCCAGGCAGATGAAGCTTTGCTGACCGGCGAGTCACTGCCAGTACATAAGCATGCGGGCGCTGTGGCTGGTGAGCCGCGAATATATGAACGCGCGAATATGTTATTTAAGGGCAGCTACATAAAGGGCGGCAGTGGCTTGCTGCTGGTTACGGGTATCGGTAACGAGACTGAGCTAGGGAGTATTACGGCCTTGGCCTCGCAGGCTGATATCGGCCGCTCACCCATTGAGCACAAAATTGACGATCTTACCAAGCGTCTTATCGTAGGCATTGGCGTGCTTGCCGTGGTTGCGTTGGGGCTTGCGGTTTGGCGGGGTATTGGGTTAGAAGAAGCTTTACGTTTTAGTTTGGTGATTGTGGTATCTGCTGTGCCGGAGGGTTTGCCGGTGGCGCTCACAATTGTGCTGCTGTTAAGTGCCAGGCGTATGGCTAAGGTGAATGCCTTGGTTAAAAAGATCTCTAGCATCGAAACGATGGGCGCAGCTACGCTTATAGCTACCGACAAAACCGGCACCATAACGCAGAACAACCTGTCGGTCGCCGACAAGCATACTACACACGGGTCAGTGAAGACCTTTGATGAAGTAATTCGTGTGAGCATTAATGGCGACGAAGACCATACCTCCGATCCACTTGATGCAATCCTGTCAGAATCGGTGCAACACGTAACCTTGCCTGGTAACTGGCGCAAGGTCCGGGAGTTTGCCTTCAACCAGGGCCTGCGGGTAAGCGGCGTGCTGTGGCAACACAGTCAAGGATATTCGTTGTATATCAAAGGCGCCCCCGAGCATGTTCTAGGCCACTGCGGTGTGCACCATCGCAACGACGCCAAGACACAGCAAGCCCTGGAGAACTTTACTGGCCGCGGCTACCGTACGATTGCCTTTGCTCACCAGGACTATGCCGAGCCGGTTGAGCGGCTCGACCATACGTCGTTAGCAGATATGCGTTTTGACGGTTTTGTAGGCATGGCCGACCAATTGCGCCCCCATGTATCTGCGGCGGTCGCTGAGGCGCACCGCGCGGGTATTAAAGTCGTGATGCTGACTGGTGACCATGTGCGGACGGCCGCATTTATTGCGCGTCAGGTTGGCATTGTTGTATCGGGGGCTGAAGTCAGCGATAGCGCTGTGCTAGCAAACGGCAATATGGAAGACGTACGTTCAGCGCTTGGCAAAACGCGTGCCTTTGGACGGGTATTGCCGGAACATAAGTATGCGTTACTAAAGGCCACAAAGGATTACGAGATTACTGCCATGACCGGCGACGGCGTAAATGACATTCCAGCGCTCGTAGAGGCCGACGCAGGGATTGCAATGGGCAGTGGCACGGATGCTGCCAAGGATGCGAGTGATATCGTCTTGCTGGATAATAACTTCCATACTATTGTGGCGGCCATCAGGGTGGGGCGTACGGCACTTGCCAATATTCGTAAGATGGTCATTTATTTAATTGGCACCAGCGGTGGCGAGATGCTTACTATGGTACTGGCGCTGGTATTTAACATGCCCTTGCCGGTGGCGGCTATCCAGATTTTATGGATCAACTTAGTAACCGACGGTGTCGCGGTTATCCCCCTGGGGCTGAGCCCGCCCGAGCCCCGCCAGATGCTCCAGCCACCCCGTTCGCCGCGAGCCCCGCTGCTTAATACGCGGCAGGTGACTCGAACGATACTTATGGCAGTTACTATCAGCCTTAGCGTGCTCTGGATCTTTCATATCAACCTGCCAAAGGGCCACATGTACGCGCAGACCCTGGCCTTTATGAGTCTGGTGGTTGTGCAGTGGGCGAACGCTTTTAATGTAAACTTCGAGTATCGGTCGTGGGTCTACAACTTTGTTCGCCCAAACTACAAATTGTGGGGCGCAATTACGGCATCGATTATCGTGCAGATCGTGGTATTCACGACGCCGATTGGTGCACTCTTGGACGTGTCGGCAGTAGCTTGGAGCGATGCATTGTTTGCAGTTTTGCTTCCCGTGGCGAGCATATTTATCGCTGTAGATATACATAAGTTTGTGTGGCACTTGATCGGTCGGCGGCGTCACCGTGCCTTGCAAAAAGCGTAAACGCATTCTATACTGGGTCACATTAACAACTAAGAAATATACAGAGTGCAGCGAGAGATCTAGCTCAATGACCTGCCAGCAACCTACAATAAGTGTAAGGTGCTCCATCTAGCCCGCCTACCTTGCTAGCGGGGAAGATGTTTGTCTTAACTGATACATCCTTTCTTGCTAGCTATATACGTAGACAGAAAGGATATTTTTATGCCAACTAATATCAAAACGACACGTTTATTTACTAGCGAGTCGGTCTGTGCCGGACATCCCGACAAGATTTGTGATGCAATTAGCGATGCCATTGTCGATGCGGCTTTGGCCCAAGACCCCCACGCACGTACCGGCATCGAGACGGTTGCAGGCGCCAATCAGATTTGTCTGTTTGGCGAAATCAAGACGGCCGCCAGGCTGGACTACGAGCGAATTGTGCGCGAAGTCGTTGGCCGTCTTGGCTACACAGAGCCCAAGTGGGGTTTCTCGCAGGAGTCGATATTTAGCAATGACATCCACCAGCAATCACCCGAAATTGCCCTTGGCGTAGACCAGGACGGTGCCGGTGATCAGGGCATGATGTTTGGCTACGCCTGCAAAGAAACACCCGAGCTTATGCCGTTGCCGATTGCTCTAGCGCATGCGCTGGCTCGGCGTATTGATGAAGCCCGGGAGGCTGGCGTGCTTGCCTGGTTGCGCCCTGACGGCAAGGCGCAGGTTACCGTACGTTACGAGGACGACAAACCGGTGACAGTGGAAAAACTTGTGGCGGCCGTTGCGCACGACGAAACAACACTCCCTGAACAAGTGCGCTCTGATATTATCCGTGAAGTCTTTACGCCGGTGCTAAAACAGTATGGTCTGGCGTTGCCTGCCGACGGTGATATCACTGTGAACGGGACGGGTTTGTGGCATATCCCAGGGCCGGAATCTGACGCTGGCCTCACTGGCCGTAAAATCGTTGTCGATACCTACGGTGGCTATGCTCGCGTTGGTGGAGGTGCCTTTAGCGGTAAGGACCCTAGCAAAGTTGATCGCTCTGGTGCCTATGCTGCCCGGTATATTGCCAAGAACATCGTGGCTGCCGGCTTAGCCGACAAGTGTGAGGTTGGTTTGGCTTACGTTATCGGACAGCCCCAGCCACTTATGCAGACAATCGATACCTTTGGCACGGCCAAGGTTGGTGATGACGAGCTGTACGCCTTCAAAGACAAGTTAATCGATACCTCTGTAAAAGGTATTATCGAAAAGCTCGATCTGGCCCGGCCAATTTATGGCCAGACTTCAGCCTACGGTCACTTTGGTAAGCAAGACTTGCCTTGGGAGAAGATAGCTAACTAGCGCTGATATACATCGCGCTTCACGAAAAATACGTAGCCGACAAGGCTCAATACAACGCAGGCTGCTAGTAGTATGCCTGCGTTTGTAAAACTAAACTCACCTTTGAACGGGCTTGGGTTCATGTAGTAGTGCATTGGCGAAAACCGTTCTGCAAGCCGAAGGCCCTTGACGGTGGCAACGAGTGAGGTAATGATGAACATGGCAAAAAAGTACGCACCCGCAATACTGCCGGCAACGGCACGTTTGCCATTCATGGCTGACAGAGCGAACCCAAGTAGGCCGACACTCATGCTGAGCAACCATATGAGCACGGTGGCCTGGAAGGTCTTCCAGAGGTCTAGGTCACGATTGATAAGTAGCGATCCAAGCCACGAGCCAATGAAAAGTGTAGAGGTGACAACGCCAACAATGACGGTGCTAGCGAACAGCTTGTGAAAGTATATTTTACTACGACTAACAGGATAGGTTAATAGGGTTTGCAGTGTGCCTTCGCTTTCGTCGCCCCCAATCAAGCCGGTGCAAAGGATTACGGCAAGGATCACGGGCAAGTAGACCATCTGTTGGAATACCTGGATATTAATGTATGGCCCCAATGCTTGATAATCTGAGGCATCGCCAATAAGCGACTTCATTGAATCGGGAACATTTTTGAGCGATTCGCCGAATGATTGCGACAGAGTGGGAAAGAAAATTACGATAAATAAAACCAGGATGATCGAGCTTAGCGACCACCAAAGCGTCATCCAACGTTTCTCGAATAGTGTCTTTAAGAATACTGTCCTAAACATCGTGTTTTTCCTCCGGTCCCTTGTAGAACCCCATGAATATATCTTCAAGTTCGGCATTTTGAATGACCACTGTCCGCAATTTGCGCTTGGTCAGACATCCAAGGAGTTCGTTGACGTCACCAGTAAACCCGAAGCTTACTGAGTGGTCGTGACGTACTAAGTTAGTTACGCCCTTGAGGCCGGCCACGAGTTGGGCTGGGTGATACGAGCCGTCGGTGCTCAAACGAACGATACGGGGTGCCGATGCGACTATTTCTTTGAGTGTGGTGTGGGCAGCTATTTTTCCCTCGCGAATGATAGCCAACTCATCACAAAGCTCCTGTACCTCGCTTAATACATGCGAGGAAATGAAAGTAGTTTTGCCCTCCTTTTGATGCTCGAGAATAATTTTATTGAACTCTGCTTGGATGAGCGGGTCTAGCCCGCTTGTGGGCTCGTCCAGGATGAGTAGCTCGGGCCTATGCATCAACGCGGCTATAAGACCGATTTTTTGACGGTTTCCACGCGATAGGTTTTTGATTTTGTTATGCAGGGTGCAGTCCAGTCGCGCGGCTAGCTCTCGTACATATGCGGCATCGAAGGAGCCTCGCAGGTTGCCAAAGTACTCTAATTGCTGCCACCCAGATAAACCTTTGTCAAGCGCCATATCGCCAGCTAAGTAGCCTATTCTTGCCCGGTTTTTTAGCCCGTACTGTTCGTTATCTTTGCCGAAGATTTTGATCATTCCCCTGGAGGGGTGTGTCAAGTTTACGAGCATACTGATAGTTGTGGTCTTACCAGCGCCATTTGGCCCCAGAAAGCCAAACACTGCTCCTTGGGGCACCCGTAGGCTGATATCGGTAACGCCCCAGACTCGAGCCATACATCTTAGTGACGTGTTTAAGTTCGATTATATACTGCATGTGCTTATTTTATGCTCACGGTACATTGTACGCAATGACTGTCTAGCGACGCGTCGGAGACAGGCATAATAAATACCAGACTAGTACGGTCTGGTGTAACGGAGGCGCTAAGAAGGGTAGGAGCCGTTAGTTGGTTGCGTGCTTTACTTTTCCTGTGCTGCCCATAGTATTGGGCGATGGCACGTCGATATGCTTGAGTGCCACGACTGTCAGGAGTAGTAAAACAAAGAGCACTACAGTGCCAATTTTTCGTTTCATACATATATAGTATAGCGCTACTGTAAAGTCTTTAGCGTAATACGTCTTGCTGAGAAGGCAATGTATTACGCGCCGGGTACCGAATAACACCTTAAGAATTGCCCCCACGGGGAGTGGACAACTATTTTCTTTTTACAACTATTTGTCGTCTAATAGCCGTAGGTTACCAAGCTCCGGTGGCAAAAAGCCTTGCTCATGCTTAAACCCGGCCTGCCACTTGTAACCTTTTTGGTACCCCAGATCTTTCATTAATTTGGTTGGCGCGTTGCGTAAATGCAGGGGCACGGGTAGATCTGGATGTTCGCGGGCGGCTGTTTTGGCCTGCGTCATGGCATTGGCGACGCTACGTGACTTGGGCGCTTTGGCCAGGACGGTGGCACAGTGGTATAGGCTATATTCACACTCGGGCATTCCAATGCGCTCTACGGCCAAAAAGGTAGAGATGGCCAAGTTGAGGGCAGCAGGCGCTGCAATGCCGATGTCTTCGGAGGCAAAGATGACCATGCGGCGGGCTACGAACTTTGGGTCTTCGCCAGCCTGCAGCATGCGAGCCATATAGTACAAGGCTCCATCTACGCTACTGCCACGCAATGATTTTATGAAGGCACTAATGATGTTGTAGTGTGCTTCGCCTGCCTTGTCGTAGCCTGGCACGCGCTTTTGGGCGGCCGTAGTGATAACGTCAGGGGTAATAACTTTGTCGGTGAGCTGCATGGCAAGCTCCAGGTTGCCGAGTGCTACCCGGGCGTCGCCGCCGGATAGTTCGGCCAGCAGGTCGATGCTTTTGGCGGGCAGACGCTTGGCGGTTAGTTTTTCGGCCTTGGCGGCTTGTTTGAGGATACCGATAATGTCATTTTTGTCTAATTGTTCGAGGACCAGAACTCGCGAGCGGCTTAGTAGCGGCGTAATGACTTCAAAACTCGGATTTTCGGTAGTCGCGCCGATCAGTACGATGGTGCCGTCCTCGACATGTGGCAGAAAAGCGTCCTGTTGGGCTTTGTTGAAGCGATGGATCTCATCGACGAATAGGATGGTGCGCATACCAAGCCGGTTGTTCACCTGAGCAGTTTCGACGACTTTGGAGACATCGGCTTTCTTGGCGGTGACAGCGCTTAGCTCTACGAACTCGGCCCCCGTTTCACGGGCAATAATGCGAGCCAGGGTGGTCTTGCCGGTTCCCGGCGGTCCCCACAGAATAAGACTCGTGGGTTGTTTGCGCTCGATGATCTGACGGATTATGTTGCCATGCTCTAATAGATGACGCTGACCAACAACTTGGTCTAGCGTCTGGGGGCGCATGCGTTCGGCGAGTGGTTCGGCCATGACTTTATTATATCTTGGGTGGCTAGTGTCTGACTGTTGTACAATTAAGGGCAGATATAAGGAGGGTTCTATGAAGCATCTAAAGTGGGCGGCGGCAGCCCTGGGGCTGGCGGTCGTTCCTGTAATTGCCTGGGCTGGCCTTGTGCACGCACAGCAGTTTACTAATAATGTCGACAAGAGTCGGACGATTGATAGTTCACTCTATAGCGCCGGCAAAACGGTAGAAATTAACGGCACTATTAATGGTGATGTCTTTTGTGCCGGTCAGACAGTCACTATCGATGCCACGGTGCATGGTGACGTGATTTGTGCTGGCCAGGATGTGACGGTATCGGGCAAGATTGACGGTAATGTCCGCGTTGCCGGGCAGAGCGTTAGCATCGATGCCACAATAGCCCGTAGTGCAACGGTGGC
This sequence comes from uncultured bacterium, assembly GCA_963815935.1. Taxonomy (GTDB): domain Bacteria; phylum Patescibacteriota; class Saccharimonadia; order Saccharimonadales; family UBA4665; genus JARIHD01. The sequence goes on along the minus strand of CAWFIL010000004.1, from coordinate 29,290 downwards.
AGCAATGACGTTTTCGCTGGATGCCGAGTCCAAGATCGGCCAGGATATGACTGCCAACGGTGATACGCTCAATATCAAGGGTGCAGTGGCTCGTGATGTGCTGGCGAACGGTGCCTCGGTTACCTTTAATGGCAAGGTTGGGCGCAACGTCCAGACCGCCGGCAATAAGATTAATCTAAAGAGCGACGCCTCGATTGCCGGTAACTTTAGCTACACGAGTTCCGAAAAGGCAACGATTGCCAAGGACGCCAAGGTATCCGGCAAAACAACCTACAGCAAACCAAGCAGCCAAAAGCACAATGCCTGGGACCGCTTTAGTATAGGGTTCTATCTGTTTATGCTCTTCGGGATGGCAGTTATCTCATTGGTGATTGCCTACTTCTTCCCGCAGTTTCTGCGTAAGAACGCAACTCGCATCAAAGATGAATTTACCCGCACACTTATTACGGGTTTGGTCGCCAGTTTTGCAATTCCATTTATCGCATTAGGACTCATTATCTCGGTTGTGGGTATTCCTCTGACAATATTTGCGCTTATTGCATGGTTGTTTGCAGTTTGTCTAAGCGGCCCGATAGTAGCCTACTACGTTGGCCAGATGGTGCTTCGTAAACAAAAGAACCCGCTGTTGATCGTGTTAGTGGGCAGCCTGATTCTTGTTACTGCTTACTACCTGCCGCTTGCCGGCATACTGGTGCTGATGCTTGCCTACTGGTTGGGCTTCGGCGCGCTACTGATTGCTCTACGCGAGCATGTCAGACCGGTCGCTGCTAAAAAGACCAAGAACTAGTTTTTGGCTTTGTACTGAAAAGAAGCCCCCGAAGCCTGTCGGGGGCTTTGCTTATTGCCTGCTTTTTGGCTTTGCGGGTCGTTTGGCATTGCGCTTGGTACGGTCGGTCTCGTCCTCGATCTCGTGACCTACGATCTCTTCCAGGAGGTCCTCGATGGTAACGACGCCCATAATGCGGTCGTCTTTTTCTACGGGAATCATGTGCGAACCACCAGTAATAAACTTGCGGAACAGTGTGTCAAGAGCGGTCATGCTACCAACGACCTGTGTTGGGTATAGCGGCAATTCCCGGACGAGCATAGGCTCGTCGTCGAAGTTGATGTCCACGAGATCTTTCATGAGCAGTAGACCATAACAGGTAGTGCGTTGCTTATTGAATACCGGTATGCGGCTCCAGCCACGGTCTTTAATATCGTCGATGACATCGGCACCAATTTCGGTTTCGGGCGTCAGCCAGTAGACATTACGCATGGGGGTAGTGATGTCGCGTACGCGCTTCTCGCTAAGCTGTAGGGCTCCCCTGACAATTTCGACCTCATCTTCGTCGAGCTCGCTTTCGTCACTCCCTAGATGCTCTGATATGAGCATACCCAGCTCGCGCCGTGTTTGCAGGTGAGAGTGATCTTGCTCTCCGAAGAGCTTGTCGAGCAGCAGCTGTAAGGGTTTGGAGACTGGGTATGTGGCAATGATCATAATGCGTAGCAACGGGGCAAGCTTAGCGCAAATGCGCAGTGCGCGGCTGGCAAAGTAAGCTTGAGGGAGTACTTCGCCGAAGACCACGATAAGCAGTGTGCTAATAGCACCAGCAATTAGGCCATTCAGGTGGTGCTCAAGTACTAGTGATGAAGCGGAAACGGCACCGACATTCGTAAACAGGATAGCAGCCAGGCTGAGGTGGGCGTTTTTGCGCAAGGGCAGCACACGTTTGGCGTCCTTGTTGCCAATTTTGGCTTTGCGCCGTAGATCGGCTGGCTCCAAAGACATCAAAGCGATATTTAGACCTGAACAAACCGCCGAGAAGCCGATCAGAATCAAGATTTCTAATGGGAGAAGAGCTATATTGGAAATACTCATTTTTTTGTGTAGCCGAAAATCGGCAGCATAGGATGTAATTATACATCAGTTTGGCTCAGATAGCTATCGCTAAAGCCGCTTTTGCTTATTGGCGAATACATGTATAATTTACGCAGAACATCGACAAGCGTAAAAGGGCACTAAATCATGGGTCGACTTCCTACGCCAGGTTCCGATGACGGTACCTGGGGCGCAATTCTAAATGACTATCTCGGTGTCGCACACGACACCGACGGCAACCTCAAAGATGTAGTGCATGCAACGGGCGGCGGCAAGGAAACCACCGCTTCATCGACTGCTTCGGGCGTCTCTACGACGGTCAGTCTGGCTAACGGAAACGTCCAGATGATTACACTAGCAGCGAGCACTACGATAGCCCTCTCTGGGGCTACGGGCGGCGTTGCGTGTTCATTGAGCTTATACTTGAAGCAAGACGCTATCGGGAGTCGCACGCTGACATGGCCCGCAAGCGTCAAATGGCCTGGTGGTGCCGCACCCGTTTTGTCGACTGGCGCTAGCCAGATTGATCTGGTGGTACTGGAAACCCTGGACGGAGGTACCACTTGGTATGGTTCGCTATCAGGGGCTGATTTTAGATGAGTGGCAGCAGACGCCATCAGCGACTCGATAATGCCGCGTCTACACTATCGGACTATGATAAGCAGATTATTTCTGAGAGCCCAGTGCTGTACCTGCCGCTTAGTGGCGGGAGCGGCGGTGTCGCCGACCACAGCTTTAACGGACACACCGGCCAGGCGGTTAATGCACCGACACTCACCGCGCTACCGAACGGAGATGCGGCTACTGTTTTTGACGGCGCAACGCAATACGTTGAGGTCCCCGATAATGACTACCTAAGCATAACGAAGACTGGCGTTCTGACGGTCGAGGCCTGGATGCGTCCGGATGTACTAGAATTCCCACACGACGAGAGCACTGGCTATGTGCACTGGATGGGTAAGGGGGTGCACGGGCAAAATGAGTACGTTTCGCGTATGTATTCGCAAACTACTACCGATACTCCGGCCAGGCCAAACCGCATTTCGGGCTATTCGTTCAACCTCGGCGGCGGGCTAGGAGCTGGCAGCTATTTTCAGGATGCCGTGTCCTCGGGTGAATGGATCCACTACGTATTAGTCATTAATACCCTTAACACCAGCGGCCAGTACCCGACGGGTTATACCAAAATCTTCAAGGATGGCGTGCAGCGCGACCAAGACGCGTTGCAGGATTACAATATTACGCCGGCTAACGGAACGTCGCCGTTCCGTATCGGTAGCGTCGACTTTAACTCCTACTTTCAGGGTGCGGTTGCCAAGGTAGCAATTTATAACTACGAACTAACACCGGCAACCATCCATGCTCACTATCGCATCATAGTGCCTCCGGCTTTCGGTTCGGCAGCGTTTATTAAGAATGTCGGTAGCGCCAGTACTTCTACTGCCGGCACAGCGTTGAGTATTACGGTGCCAGAAGGCGGCGTTTCTGCGGGGAGCACGCTTATCGCCAAAGTAGCACACGAATACACCGTCGGCGGTCCCACTATGGCCGACAGCCGCGGCAATACCTACACCCGCGATCAGACGTCGCCAAACAGTGGAACGACCATGCGGGCTTCGTTATTCTCAGCGCAGATTAACTCGGCATTACGGGCAGGTGACACTATCCAGCTGACGACTTCGGCTAGCGTTGCCAACAAGGCCTTCTCGGTGGACGAGTTCTCGCATATCATTTTTTCATCGCCGCTCGACGTCAAAAACAACACCAGTAATACATCGACCACGCCAGGTACAACGATATCCGTCGTTACAACCAACGCTGACGACCTTATCTATGGTATGGTTGCTGTTAATGGGCCTAATACCGAAACATACACCGAAGATACGGTTGCCGAATTTAACGGGCTAACCCGTGCTGGCACCAACAGCGCAACTAACGATATAACCGTCAACGGCGCCTACAGATCGGTGCCGGCAGTCAGCACATACAAATACCAGCCGACGCTTGGCACTAGTGAGAGCTGGATAGAAATTCTGGCTTCTTACAAGGCCGGCACACCTGTTGTTACGCCACCAACGATAGGTACGGCATCGTTTATCCAGTTCATTGGCTCTGCAGCCTCCAAGACTGCTGGCACGACGCTCACGATTTCGGTGCCAACAGGCGGCGTGCCCGCGGGCCATACGCTCATCATTCGTTCGGTTGCCGACTTTACCTCAAATGGCGCGACCGTGACGGACACCCGCGGCAACAGTTACACACGGGATCGCACGGCCGCTAATGGCGGCAGTACCATTCGTGCCTCGATCAGCTCGGGCTTTATCTCAACCGATTTGCAAGATGGCGATACGATTACGATTACGTGGCCGTCGAGTGTTACAGTGCGTGCAGCGGTAATAGATGAGTTCAATAATATCGCCAACCCTACGACTGTTGATACCCAGAACGGGGCTACTAACATATCGACTACCCCAGCAGTGAATCTGACGCCCACTAATGCTGATGATCTTTTGGTGACCATGGTAGCAGTAGAAGGTCCTACGGATGAAACGTTCACGAACGATACCCTCCACCAGTGGTCGGGTTTGACTCGTGCGGGAACGACGGGCGGGTCCACGACCAGCAACCGTACCGTCAACGGTGCCTACCGGGCTGTCGGCAGTACGGGGACATACACGTACGCGCCTACGTTGGGTACGTCGGAAAGCTGGGTCAACCTCGCCGTCGCGTACAAGGCCGGCACACCTGTTGTTACGCCACCGCCAGTTGGTAACGCCACCTTTGTGCAGACCGTCGGCTCGGCTACTGCGCAGACAACGGGCACGACGCTCTCGATCACTGTTCCGGCCGGAGGTGTGCCTAGCGGTCATACTGTTATCTTGCATACATTGAGCGACATTATGAACAATGGCCCTTCAGTCACTGACAGCCGCGGCAATACCTACACCCGCGACCGGAGTGCTCCTGACAGTGGCAGCACTATTCGTTTCTCAGTTTTTTCGTGTCCTATTACGACCGACCTGCAGGCCGGTGATACCATTACGATCACCTTCCCAAGTAGCTCGACTACCCGTATTGCGGTAGTTAATGAATACTCAGCCGTGCTCAACCCAGTCGTCGTCGATGTGCAAAACGGCAAAGCCGGTACCGGTATTTCGCCGAATATCAACGCTACAACTACCCATGCCAGCGACTTGTTGATCGCGTCGGTCGGTGTCGCCGGTGACAGTACTGATAGCTACACGCCTGACATAGGTAACGCGTGGACTGCACTGACACGTGTTGGAACGACAGGTGGCGCCTTCGGTGCTAATCGGACTATCGACCCTGCGTACCGAAGCGTGCCGGCTGCTGGTGTATATACGTTCGCGCCAAGTCTAGGGACTAGCTCTGCATGGGTAGCCTTCCTGATTGCCTACGAGGCCAGCTAGCGCTAGCCAGTAGTGTATCTTGAAAAAAAGTAACGCTTATGCCATAATATAATCAAACAATACGCAAGTAGCGCTGGATAGGGGCGCAATTTTTATATGGCACAGACTATTCAGGACCCAACAAAGATCCGCAATATCGCAATTATCGCCCACGTTGACCACGGTAAGACTACCCTGGTGGATGGCCTGCTAAAGCAATCAAAAACGTTTCGTGACAACCAGGCCGAGATGAGTCAGGAGCTTATCATGGACAGCGGCGACCAAGAGCGTGAGCGTGGCATTACTATTACTGCCAAGGTGACAGCTGTACAGCACGACGACTACCGCATCAACATTATTGACACCCCAGGTCACGCCGACTTTAGTGGTGAAGTTGAGCGTACACTCAACATGGCTGATGGTGTTATCCTTATCGTTGATGCCCAGGAAGGCCCCATGCCTCAGACCAAATTTGTGCTTGGCAAGGCCTTGGCTGCCGAACTAAAGCCAATTGTCATTATTAACAAGATCGACAAGCCCGCTAGCCGCGTCAAAGAAGTCGAAGACGAGCTAGCCGACCTATTCCTAGAGCTAGCCGTTCACGAAGACCAGTTGCACTACCCGGTGTACTACGCCATTGGCCGTGCTGGTAAGGCGTGGGCAGAAATGCCAACCAACCCCGAAGAAGATGGCAACCTGGATGTTATCTTTGATGCGATTATCGACAAGATTCCGGCTCCTGCCATTGATATCGACAAGCCATTCCAAATGCTGGTTACTGCGCTTGCGTGGGATACCTACAAAGGTAAGTACGCCATTGGCCGCATCACTCGTGGCCACGTAAACCCTGGTGACCAAGTAACGCTTTGTAAGAAAGACGGCACCATGAGCAAAGCCAAAGTTGATTTGGTATTTATGAGCCATGGTGTGAGCAAGTTTGAAGTCCCCGGCGGCGTTGCCGGCGACATCGTTCAGCTAACCGGTATTGCCGATGCACGAATTGGTGAAACCATTGCTGACGCCACTAGCCCAGAGGCATTGCCAGTTATGGAAGTCGAAGCACCAACACTGCAAATTTACCTTGGGCCAAACACCTCTCCATTGAAGGGTCTGGAAGGTGAATTTACCACCAGCCGCCAAATTGGTGATCGCCTTACAAAGAACTTGAGACCAATGTTGGATTGCGTGTCGCTGATGAAGGCATTGGCTTTCGTGTGTCCGGTCGTGGTGAATTGCACCTAAGTGTTCTAATCGAGACCATGCGCCGTGAAGGTTATGAATTTGAAGTTGGCCGTCCGCAAGTTGTGACTATCATTGAAGATGGCCAGACCATGGAGCCTGTTGAAGAAGTAATTATCGAAGTGCCCGCCGAACACGTTGGTGCCGTACAGATGGAACTTGGTCAGCGCCGGGCAACCCTTAAAGAGCAGTTTGCTACACCTAAGGGCGTAACCAAACTAGTATATGAGCTGCCAACCCGTGCGCTGCTCGGTATGCGCAACATCCTGATGACCAACACCAAGGGCACGATTGTTATGAATACTCTAATGACCGGCTACCAACCACTTGGCACGGCCTTGCAACAACTTCGCAACGGCGTGCTGATATCATTTGAGGCAGGTGTTACTACTCCCTATGCTCTGCAAAATGCTGAAGCTCGTGGTACGACCTTTGTCGGGCCCGCCGAAAAGGTCTACGCTGGCCAGATTATCGGCCTCAATACTCGCCAGGAAGATATGGAGATTAACGTCTGTAAGGCTAAGCACCTTACCAACATGCGTAGCTCTAGTAGTGACGGTGTGGTGCAGTTGACTCCGCCAGTCATCTTTAGTCTCGAAGAATGTCTCGACTTTATCGAGAATGACGAACTCTTAGAAGTAACTCCCAAGAGCCTACGTCTCCGCAAGCGTGAGCTTGACCCCACCAAGCGCAAGCGCGAAAAGAAGATCTAGTACGTTAGGTGCCAGGACTGGTGCTCGGGTACAATAGAACTATGCTAGAGATCTCCGACGAACAATTCTCGGTACTAATTGCCGAGGTGATGGACGAGCTGCCCAAGGAACACATGGCCGCCGTGGAGAATGTGGCGATCGTGTATGCCGACGAACCAACGCCCGAGCAGCGCGAAAAGCTGCGGTTGCGTAACGACCAAAGTCTCTTTGGTCTGTACGAAGGCGTGCCGCTTGCCAGACGGCAGGGTATGACCGGCTTTCCGCCAGATAAGATCACGATTTTTAAGCTGCCAATCTTGCAGCATGTAAGCTCCTATTCGGAACTACGCTCACAGGTAAAACACACGCTGTGGCACGAGATCGCCCATTACTTTGGTCTGGACCATCCGGCCATCCATGCGCTTGAGGACAAATGGAAGACAAGCTAATCATCGCTGTTATCGAGGGTAGTACCCGTGAGCAGCGTGAGTCAATTAAAGCCGCCCGTTTTGTAGCGGATATTGGACGCGCCTTTGAAGGCGTTGAAATTATTTTTGTAGATCCCCGGGATTTTACTTTTGCCGGTGACGGCAACGACGACGAAGGCAAAGACCCACGCTATACGGCCATCACCGCACGGGCAGATGGTTTCTTTATTGTGACACCCGAATATAACCACAGTTTTCCGGGCAGTCTCAAGCGCATGCTCGACAGCGAGTACGAGCATTACTTTCACAAGCCAGTTGCTCTGGCTGGTGTAAGTAATGGCGGCTGGGGTGGCACCCGGGCGGTCGAGGGCTTGTTGCCGGCCTTGCGGACAATGGGCTTGGTTGCCTTGCAATTTTCGGCCTATTTTCCACGAATTCAAGACATCTTTGACGCCAATGGCCAGATTTTGTCTGAGTTTGAAGAAAAGTATACTCGCAGTATCCGTGATGAGTTCGAAGAGCTGATCTGGATGGCCCGCGCACTCAAGTGGGGACGCAGGCACTCGACCGGTGAGCACTAGGTATAGCTTAGCGGTTGTCGACGCCGATAGCCTGACTGATGTTGGTGTAGCCATCGCGGGCTAGCAGCATAGCAAGCCCCTGATTTATCTGACCGATAAGTTGCGGTCCCTCAAAAATCATGCCAGTTATTAGTTCGACTAGGCTCGCACCGAGTTTAATCTTGGTATAGGCATCTTCAGCCGAAAAAATACCGCCTACGCCAATGATGGTAAAGCGGTCTTTGTAGAACCTATAGGTCTTAGCGATCAACTGGTTGCTTTGTTCAAACGTAGGCTTGCCACTGAGCTTGCCGTCGACGTTGCTAGGCAGCGTGCCATCGGCCTCGTATTGTTCGCGTTTCTTAGTAAGATTGCTGACGGTCACACCGGCAATACGGTGCTTGGCGGCGATGCATAGTAAAGCATCGAACTCGCCCCAAGTCAGATCGGTAGGCATTTTGATAAAGGTAGGCACTGACAATGGTATCTGATCTACTTCGCGCAGCAGGCGTTCTAGTTTTGCCGGTGTGGTGAACGGCTCGCCGCCATATGTGTTAGGACAAGATATGTTGAGCGTGACCATGTCGCCAGCACCAGCCTTTTGAATGCGGTGTAGGCTACCTATGTAGTCGGCGATGGCGTCGGCTTCATCGCTAGAATCTTTAGAGTTGGTCTTGGCAACGGATATGTTGAGCGGAAAGTCCTTAAAGGTTTTGGCCGGATAACGTTTGATGCGAGCGATGATGGCGTCGACGCCCTCATTGGCTAGCCCTTTGTTGACGACAAGCGACTTTGCCTCCGGCAGCCGGTAAAACCAGGGCCGGGGGTTGCCCACGCAAGGCCAGAAGGTGAGTGAGCCGCCCTCCATGAATCCAAATCCAGTGGCCTTAAGCGTGGGCGCGAGCTCAAAGTTGGCGTCAAATCCAGCGGACAACCCGACGGGATTTGTGAATGTAACGCCGTGGATGGTCTGTGTAAGCGCAGGATTCCGGTAGGCCCACATGCTGCGCACTGCCGGTGCGTAGCCGGGCACGTGCTGCAAGTGTACGCTCGCGCGCAGCATGCGATGATGCACACTGTCGGGCGACTGGCGGAATAGCAACGGCTTAACGACGTTTCGATACATGCCGCTACTAGTTTTGCTAATGAAACGATTCACAGAGATCCTTTATATATCGACATTAGCAGTATAGAGATAAACGCCCCCGAGTTCTGTGACCACGGTAACACTTGGGAGGGGTGTCGTAGCCCGTCAGAAGTGCTATAATTTTAGATACTATGAAGCCAACCAAACCAAAAATGCAGCCACCGAAAACAGATATAACGCCATACCATGGCCATTACTCCTTGTATGCTGGCGGCTTGGGTATTGCCGCTCTCCTATTTATTGCTGGTGCTGCCTTGGCTTGGAACAATGGCATGCCTGGTTGGGAAGTGTCGCTTTTCCGTACGATCAACGATTGGCCCGAGAGCCTGCATAGTTTCTTTAGAGTAGTGACCATTTTTCCGGAAAGTATGTGGATTGCTGCTGTTGCCGTGGTGTTGGCATTTGTCTTTCGCATGTATCGGTTGTCGTGGCGCTTGGCAGTATGTTCGGTGGCGGGATACGGGACTGCTTTTATTGCCAAGCATGTCATCGGGCGTCCACGTCCGGTGGAGCTACTGCAAAACGTACATGTGCGCATTCACGAGAGTGGCATGGGCTTCCCCTCGGGCCACACCATGATTATGACAGTCGTTGCACTGGCTATCCTGCCATATCTGCCGTGGCGCTGGCGTTGGATCGTACCGCTGCCGATTATCGCTATGGCCTTGTCGCGCGTGTACTTGGGCGTGCACTTGCCGCTTGATGTCGTAGGCGGTTTTGCTATCGGTGTCGGAGTTATTTCGTTCGTTCGTATCTTGCCGCAGCCACTCAAAGTGTTCCTGCGATTAGACTGAAAAAATGCTTGTGCTTGGCGCGGGCCGGGCATACAATGAAATTGGAAGTGAGAGACTTCCATGAAGACCTGGGGCTTCCCCGGGTCTTTTAAGAGTCTCGGTCTTGTTACTGTAAAGGGGTTATACTAGGACTATGCTGATTGCAATTATACTTGTGGGGATTATCAACGTAGCTGGTTTGGCATATATCGCCAAGCTGCTTTCCAATCGTGGGGGTGACGACAAGCTCGATCGTTCATTGCGCGAAGAGTTTGCACTGAGCCGTAAGGAATTTGCCGAAGCCAATAAAGACTTACGCGTCGAGGTAACTGCCGGCATTAGCCAGACTCGTGAATCACTCGATAAACGTTTGGAGCAACTGCGCGACAAGAACGACGAAAAGCTAGAACATATTCGCAAGACCGTCGAGGGTCGCCTGGAGAGCCTGCAAAAGGACAATACCGAAAAGCTAGAAAAGATGCGGGCTACTGTAGACGAAAAACTCCAGAGTACTTTGGAAAAGCGCTTAGGTGAAAGCTTTAAGCTAGTCAGCGAACGCCTCGAAAAAGTACAGCGTGGCTTGGGCGAAATGCAAGGTCTGGCCAGTGATGTGAGCGACTTTAAACGGGTGCTGACGAACGTCAAAACTCGCGGAACCTGGGGTGAGGTTCAGCTCGAAAACTTACTAGAACAGGTGTTTATTAAAGACCATTACGATAAGCAGGTAATGCTGCGTCCGGGTAGTAAAGACGCCGTGGACTTTGCTATCAAACTGCCAGACAAGAGTTCTAAAGGCGGGTTTATTTATCTGCCAATTGATGCCAAGTTCCCACTGGAGGACTATCAACGCCTAGTTGCTGCCGAAGAAAAGGGCGACATAGAAGCAACGGCTATTGCAAACAAGGCGCTGGTTACTCGCATTAAACTTGAAGCCAAGGCGATCAAGGAAAAATACATATTGCCCCCGACCACTACAGATTTTGCGGTGCTATATGTACCAACCGAGGGGCTGTATGGTGAGATTCTGCGGACCCCCGGTTTATTTGAGCAAATGCAGCAAGAATACCGCGTCACTGTCGCAGGTCCAACGACTATCGCCGCCATCCTGAGTAGCTATCAGCTTGGATTCCGTACTCTGGCTATTGCCGAACAGACCAGCCAGGTATGGGAACTGTTGACGGTCATAAAAGGTGAGTTTGGTAAATTTGGTGACCTGCTCGATAAGACTCGCGAGAAGTTGGTCCAGGCTACCAACACCATTGATACGGCCAGCTCCAAGAGTCGGACGATTGAATCCAAACTAGGCAAGGTTCAGCGCCTGGCAGATAAAACGGTTAATGCTGCCGAAGAAACGACCTCACTTATTGAGTAAATAGTGCCAGAGTATTACTTCTGACTTTTGGCCCAGTCGAGAGCAACGGCAGCCGTCCAGCTGAAGCTGTGGGCGCCAAGCGGGTCGCCTGTTAGCGGGTTGTAGTATTCGTTGAAATGCCCGTCTTTAACAAGCTCGAGTGAGCTCTCGATGAGCGCTTCGGCGTGGGCTTTATAGCCATAGCGGCGTAAACCGTCGGCGATTAGCCAGTTGGTGTTGAACCATGTCGGTCCTTGCCAGTAGCGTAGCGCATCGAAGCGGGGCGAGTTGAGTGGCACGCTTGGCACAGGATGTGGCGGCCCGAAGACGTGTTCGTTCTCGAGCATTTTTACGAGGACTGCCGCCCGCTCTTTACTAATGGCGCCTGAATAGAGCGGTAGTAGCGCGGCGATACTTGGTTCTTTGAGCAGACGGTGCGTTACAAAATCACGCGAGTAATACTGCTCGGTGTAGGGGTCCCAGAGGCCTTCCAGCGCCTTGGCGGTTTTGCCCATACTGACTACAAGCTCTGGCGGTAGGTCCATGCGTAGGGTTTTGGCGATGGCGCGAAGATGCTCGTTAGCCCGAATTAAGACACTATTGAAGGTTAGGTCTTCGATGGCAAACAGAGAATGATCGAGGATTTTATTGATGTCATATTCTTTACGGCGTAGACGTCGCTGGGCATCGTAAAGCGCCAGCGCGTCAACGTTGATGTAGCGCTGTTCGGCGGGCACGATACGTGTGTCTCGGCGGAGCCAACCAGTAACAACCTCTAGTTTTGTAGCGCTCAGGATACGAATCCACCAGGGAAGCAGATGCTCGTGAAGTTCGGCCATCCATGGCGGTGTATTATCGAGACCAGTCTCCCATGGGTGGATCTGGAGCACGAGGCCTTCCTTGTGCGGATCACGTTCGTTATAGAGCCACTGGTGGTGCGCCACCAAGCCGCGAAAAGTTTGCTTGTACCAACTGCGCCGATCGACCAATTCTAGCTTTTCGCCAATACGTACAACTGCCTCGGCAAGGAGCGGAGGCTGAGTGATGCCGCTGGTAAGGGTGTCGTCGGGCGCCAGGGGGCTGACCCAGCTTCGCCAGGTCATGTGGTCTCGGTGGAATTCATGCCCACGGCTAAAGATCATGTGCGGCACCATACCATTACTCCACTGACCGCGGAATAGGCTTAGCACCTCCATTTTGGCGCGCTCAATGTCGTAGTGGCGTTGGCCAATGGCAATAAAACAACTATCCCATAACCACTGGTGGGGGTACAGGTTCTCGGCCGGTATGGTATAGAACCCCCGGTCGTTGTGCTTGAGTATCTCTATAGCTCGCTCGCTGATGCCGTCGGGCGTTGTGCTCATGCTTTTTAGTATACAGCATGGGAGGGGTGACAGGCGGTAGAACTGGCCAACACTCACTCCGCGGTAGTTTATGTTACTGGTACTGTTTGCTGCTGCTGCCGTTTGTGATATTCTACAATCATGGATATGTTTGCATCACTTTTTGGCTTTGGGGCACCAGAGCTTGTGTTTGTGCTGGGCGTAGCTTTAGTTGTTGCCCTTGTCTTTTTGGTCGTGAAATCTTTCTTAAAGGGCTACTCCGGCAATAAGAAGTAGTAGGGCTGACCTGGCATAAAATAACCCTGGAGTTTAGCCAGGGTTATTTTATGGGAATCAATTGCTGGGGTAGTACGTAGTGGTCACAAAGGTGATTTTGTCACAGGTGTGACCACTACGCTGCCCTTGTCGTCTGCCAAAGCATTGTCAGAGTCTCGAAGCTAGCAGCCTCGATTGTAGCTATACACAGCTCCATTCGAATTGAGCAGCCAGCGTGGCGTGCAGTAGAACGAGGCCGCGCCAGTCCAGAGGGTGACAGAGAAGTTCTCCCCGATGCCGAGCCAGTTCTGGCGGCTGTCGTGGTACGAGCCGTACCAGTCGAACCCACTCGCGTTGTAACCAACAGTGGTAACACCGGGAGTGATGCCGCCGTTGACCCAGATCTTCGATCCGTTGTAACAGACTGGAACCCTCATGTGCGGCTGGATAGTGAACCCGAGGGAGACCCCCTGGCTCAGATTCAGGGTCTTGCACGTTGTGCTCGCGGCTTGGGCGGGGACGGCTGTCGTCATGAGACCGACGGTCAGCAGGGCAGCCAGCCCAGCCATTGTGGCTATGCGAGCTCTCGTGAAACGCTTGGACATGGTGTGACTTCCTCTCCAGAGTTCTGTAAATTCTGTGGGTATCGAACGACGTCAGACGATAAGGACTACTCATTTGTAATGAGTCATCTCAAAATCTACCATCAGCTGCTTCCCTCGTCAGACTTTCTGCCAATGCCACGCCCTTACCCAAAGCTATACTTTTTTGACAAAATATAGTACCTTGTATAACATAGTACTGTATGGAAAAAACTAGCGAGCAAAATCCATTAGTCAATCAATCCGACACCCAGATGCGTAAAGGTATGCTGGTGTACTGTGTGCTGCTGCTCTGTAAAGACGGCAAAGTATACAGCTCGGAAATCATTAGGCGGCTCCACGAAGCCGAGCTGATTGTGGTAGAGGGTACTTTGTACCCACTCCTTAATAGGCTGGCTCGTGACAAGCTGTTGGGCTATGAGTGGCGCGAGTCCGAACAAGGGCCGCCGCGCAAATATTACTGGCTAACCGACGAAGGCAAGCAGGTGCTGCAAGCATTACAGGCTACTTACCATCGTTTGCATAGCTCTATAACTACATTGGAGAAGGGAGTCTCATGAACGAAATAAAAAAGATCCATTTGGGTCGGCAACCGTTTACGATATCGGTTGATGCATACAAGGTGCTCCAGGTATACCTGGAGGCGATTAAGCATCAGGTAGGCGGCAAATCGGAGGTTATCAAAGAGATCGAATCGCGGATGGCGGAATTGCTCATTGAACGCGGTGTAATTGGTGAGAAGGTTGTGCTGCCCGAGGACGTTGAGTTCCTCAAGGAACAGCTTGGAGACCCAGGTGACTTTAAAGATGATGACCACGAAGCTATCGAACCCGCTGAACAATTGGAAGGCCAAAAGCGTCTATACCGCGATCCGCAGAATGCAATGATTGCTGGTGTATGTTCGGGTATTGCTGCCTACTTTGGCGTCGACGCCACCATTGTCCGTCTGATCTTTATTATCGCCCTCTTCTTTGGTGGTGCGGCGATTCCGGTTTACTTGGTTTTGTGGCTGGTTATGCCGGAAGCCAAAACCCCCAGCGAACGGCTGCAAATGCAGGGAAAAGCTGTCACGGTCGATAGCCTCAAGGAGCTAGTCGACCGGGCAGACGTTAAGGGCGCTGCCGACCGCGCTACCAAAACGGTCGGACCTTTGTTTGAGAAGATAGTGAAAGTATGTAGTGCCATTATGGGCTCTACCATTATCCTGGTCGCGGCGGCATTATTTGCCGCACTGACAACAGCTGGGTCATACCTGTTCTTTCACCATCACAAGCTCATTGCGCAAACCATACCATTCCCGGTTGGCAAGACTGAGTCGGTCTTTGTGGCAATGTGTGCAGTGGTTGGCGGGATCATCAGCTTACTAACCTTGCTGATTGGCGTGGCGATGGTGCGTCGCAAGTGGCTAGTGCCAGGTTGGATCACGGCGGCTCTTATCGGCATTATGCTTATCGCTGGCGCCGTTGGTGTGGCCGTTGGTCCCGATGCGGTGTATGGAGTGCGTGACCGTTACAATGCCGCGCAGCACACCAGCATCAAGCAGGTGGATGCGTTTAATAGTGTCAACATCAAGGGCCGGGACGTTAATGTTATCTATGAGCAAAGCGACAACTATCAAGTGGGTGTGCGCTATTTGGGCAAAGGAAACCCGAACGACCTGAAATACACCGTGAAAGACGGTGTGCTGACCATTGATGCCTCAAGGATTGATGGCAATAGCTGCGATGGCGTATGCTTTGCAACCGGTGGATTCGAAGAAGTGCTGATTCGGGCTCCAAAGCTCGAAAAAGTAGTGCCAGACGGCCAGCCGCCGTTCATGCGCATCCCGCCGTTTCAGCATTTCAATACTGATGGCTATTACAACTAATCGTTAGCGGTAGTTGGTAAAACTAAGGGGGAAGTCAAAATCTTTCCCCTTTAGCAACGTAATGACGGCCTGCAGGTCGTCTTTGCTATTGCTCGTGACGCGCACGGCATCGCCTTGGATTTGAGGCTTAACTTTGGGGAATTCATCGCGGAGTAGCTTGGTTATTTGCTTGGCCTTGTCCTGGTCGAGCCCCTGCTTGAACGGCACTTCTTTGGTGGTCTTAAGGTTGCTCTCGGTTATATCCTTGGATGTATCAAGAACCTTTTGACTTTGACCCCGGGTGGCTAGTTTCTTGCGGAAAATATCCAGGATGGCGTCGAGCTGCCATTCACCATTCCCGGTAACTTTAATGCCGGTTTTGTCATTAAGCCATGCAATCTCGGCCGGTGTGCCTTTAAAGTCGTACCGGCTTTGAATCTCGCGCACAGTTTGATCGAAGACGTTGTTCATCTCTGCCTTGTCGTATTCACTCACTACATCAAAAGAAAAATTTGCCATACGCATAGTATACCAAGAAAACGCACGCGCGGGGCTTGCCTGGGGATGTTGCCCGATCCTGACCCTGGTCGCCAGGTCAAGCTATATAAGGGTAAAAATCGTTGTTTCTCTGGTATAATCGAGATAATATGAGCTACCAAAACGCACGAATTGCTGAAGTTGCCGAGCAGCTACAAGGCCGGTTGGCCGAACTGGAGAACAAGGCAGACATACTAAAGGCCACGGAACTCCGTGCTTTGTATGCCGAAATTCCAACTTTACCCGCCGAGCAGCGCGGTGCGTTTGGCAAGGAGATCAATCAACTCAAAGCTGAGCTGGAGCAAGTAATCGCCCAGCACCATGAGCAGGCCGAGGCTTTGCCGCCAATTGACATTACTGCGCCATTCGACATAAACGTTCCTGCCGACAAACAGCCGTCATTGCTGCCGAGTGAAACCGGCTCGATCCACCCGTTGATGAGCGAGCTCGCTACTATCTTGGACATTTTTTACCGCATGGGCTTTACGGCGCATGAGTCACGTCAGATTGACGATGACTACCATATGTTTGGCAGCCTTAACTTCCCCGAGGGCCATCCGGCCCGTGACGCCTGGGACACCTTTTTGACCGAAGAAAAAGACAAAAATGGTAAGCCGCTGATCGCGCCAGCCCACACCAGCATTATGCAAAACCGGATGCTCAAAAAGTATGCTGGCAACCTGGAGGAAGGTAAGCCAATAGCCGTGGTTATCCCTGGCCGTACCTTCCGCAACGAAGACCTCGATGCCCGCCACGAGCACACATTCCATCAAGTAGAGGGTGTGTATGTCGACAAGGGCATCCATGCCGGCAACCTGATGGGTACGTTCAAAAAATTCCTGGAGGAGTATTACGGGCAGGAGATTGAAATCCGCAGCCAGCCATTCTACTTCCCATTTACCGAGCCATCGTTTGAGCTGGCATTAAGCTGCCCGTTCTGCCGGAAGAAAGGCTGTCACATTTGTAGCTTTAGCGGCTGGATCGAGCTTATGGGCATGGGCATGATTCATCCCAACGTACTTACTATGGGCGGTATTGATCCCACCGAATATACCGGGTTTGCCTGGGGTTTCGGTTTGGAACGTTTGGTAATGATGAAAAACGACATCGAGGACATCCGCCACTTCCACTCTGGCAAACTCGACTTCTTAAGGCAATTTAGCAACTAGGATTACATATGGCAGATAGAACACTATTCGACGAAATTGTAGACGGTACCATTCCCAGCTTCAAGGTTTGGGAGGATGAGCAGTATTTGGCGTTTTTGACGCCGTTTCCTAGTACGCCTGGTTTGACGGTGGTTATTCCCAAGAAGAACCCTGGCGACTATTTCTTTGATCTTGACCAAGCCACCGCCAATGGCCTAATTGAAGCCACTACCAAAGTAGCCAGGCTACTCGAAAAAGCCCTGGACGTTAGTCGTGTGGGCATGGTATTTGAAGGTACTGGCGTTGCGCACGTCCACGCCAAGCTCTACCCCTTGCATGGTGATTTGGCTAACCAGACAGGTGTCTGGAGCAAGCATCAGGAATTCTTCCCAGAGTATATTGGTTACTTCTCGACCGTAGAAGGCCCGCGCATGAGCGACGAAGAACTTACGGCCATCCAGCAAAAGATAGTACAGGCAGGTAAGTAATTATGAAAATTAGTGTTAATACGATTCGCACAGTAAACAAGATTTATGACTCAGCAGGCGATCCAGCGCCCGAAGGTGTTGACCACTTGGTCCGCAAGATCGGCGACCAGCTGGGCGCGGTGGAAGAAGTCGTTCTGTTTGGCGATCGTTTTGATGGTGTTGTTGTCGCAAAGGTTATGTCGTGCGATGACCACCCAAATGCTGACCGTCTACATGTGTGCAAAGTTGACGACGGTGGTGTTGCCCAGGATTTGGAGCGCGACGAAAACGGCTACGTACAAGTAGTTTGCGGTGCGCCGAACGTCCGCGAGGGTCTTATGGTGGCATGGCTGCCTCCGGGAAGTACCGTGCCGAACACCGCCGGCAAAGACCCATTTGTCCTCGAGGCCCGTGCTTTACGTGGCGTGGTGAGTAACGGAATGTTAGCCAGCCCCAAAGAACTAAGCATTGGCGACAACCACGAAGGCATTATGGAGCTAGACGATAACCTAGAGCCTGGCGTTGCCTTTGCGGATGCCTATCACCTCCGTGGTGAAGCTATTATCGATATCGAAAACAAGATGTTCACTCACCGGCCGGACTGTTTTGGTCAGCTAGGTGTGGCACGCGAGATCGCCGGTATCTACAGACAGCCGTACAAGAGCCCGGCATGGTATGTGCAGGACCCCGAATTTCCTAAGCTTGAGACAGATGAACTTAAGCTAGAAGTATTCAACGACATACCAGGTGTAGTCCCTCGTATCGCGGCCGTAACCATGAGTAACATTACCATCAAACCTAGCCCGGTTTGGCTGCAAATTTATCTGGCGAGTGTTGGCTTGCGCCCGGTTAATAATATTGTGGACTATACCAATTTCTTTATGATGGAAACCGGTCAGCCTTTGCATGCCTATGACTACGACAAATTGAAGGCGTTATGCCAGGCTGATCATGCTGTGCTCGGTGCTCGTCGCCCCAAAGATGGCGAAAAGATGCTGCTGCTTAACGGTAAAGAAATTGCACTTCGCACAGATGATATCGTAATCGCAACCGACAAACAACCAGTTGCACTTGGTGGCGCCATGGGTGGTGGCAATACAGAAGTTGATGAAAATACCTCCAGGATTATTATTGAGTGCGCCAATTTCGATATGTACACCATCCGCCGTACGAGTATGGTCCATGGTGTCTTTACCGATGCGGTTACGCGGTTCAACAAAGGGCAAAGCCCGCTGCAAAACAAAGCAGTGCTTGCTAAGATTGTTGACGAAATCCGCCACTATGCCGATGGTAAAGTTGCCTGTGAGCTGATTGATGACAATCACGTACCTGCCGACGTGCAGGAGCGCGGCAGCTTGTTTGCGCCTGTTGAGCTAACGGTGCAGTTTATTAATGAGCGCCTTGGTCTTGCACTGTCGGCCGACGAAATCACCACGCTCCTAGCCAACGTCGAATTCGCAGTTGTGGTGCAAGGTGATGGATTAACCATTACGGCTCCGTTCTGGCGTACTGATATTGCCATCCCTGAAGATATCGTGGAAGAAGTCGGCCGCTTGTATGGATACGACCACTTGCCGCTAGAGTTGCCTATGCGCGACCTAACGCCCGCCCAGCGCGATCCACTCCTCGAGATTAAACAAGCGGTGCGTAGCATTCTGGCTCGTGGCGGCGCTAACGAAGTGCTGGGCTATAGTTTTGTACATGGCAACCTCCTATCTCGTGTTGGCCAAGATGCGACTCAGGCCTTTCGAGTCGGCAATGCTATCAGCCCCGACTTGCAGTACTTCCGCCTGAGCCTAACACCCAGTTTACTGGAAAAAGTCCACCCTAACATCAAGGCTGGCTATGATCACTTTGCTTTGTTTGAGATTGGCAAAGCCCACGTAAAAGGCAAGCTAGTGCAGCACGATAACGCCGACGAGAACGGCCTGCCCGCAGAGTTTGAGCGGATCGCTTATGTAGTGGTTGCTAATGAAAAAGCTGCGAAGTTGCTTAGTGGTGCAGCGTACTACCAGGCCAAGAAACAGCTTGAGGTATTGCTGGACTCTTTGGGTGTTGCCGACGGTCTACGCTTTGAGATGCTCCAGGAAGTCGATGATGTTGCGGCTGCCTATTACTCACCAGGACGAGTCGCAAACATATACGTTGGCGACATGCTGATCGGTCGTATTGGCGAGTACAAAACGTCAGTGCGCAAGGGGCTCAAATTGCCAGAGTTTTCCGCTGGGTTCGAGCTTGGTCTTGAGGCTGTTCTGTCGCAACTTGACGGCAAGAGCCGCTATAAGCCGCTGCCTAAGTTTCCGGTAGTAACGCAAGATATTTGCTTGCGAATAGCTGCAGATATGCCATATGGTGAGCTATACCGATTTGCAAATGATCGTTTACGTCAGAGCCGTCCAAACGACACGTTCCATACGCTGAGCCCGCTTGATATCTATCAGCGTGAAGGTGACGATCGTAAACAAGTTACACTTCGCCTGGCAATTGCTTCATTCGAGCGAACGCTGACCGACGATGAGGTCAACGGTCTGCTTGAACAGGTTGCATCCGCCGCCACCGAAGCGTTCGGCGCGCAGCGCATCTAAAAAAACTGTGTGAGGCCCGGTGACGAAATATGCATTGCTGCATGTTTTGACATTCGTCACCGGGGTCACACGCCTCCTCTCTGTGGTGGCCTACGGGATGCTGCTGACCTTGCTCATGATGACCTTGTACACGTGCTCTGCGGCCGGTACGAAATCGATGGTGCTGAGCGCCTGGTCTTGGCCAGCCGACTCAACGATGACTGTCCCGAACGGGACCCCAACAACTCGTGTCCAGCACAGCAGGCGACTGCCAGTTGGCGTTCGCAGGCGCGCGTCGGTCAGCTTGGCCAGTGGCATGATGTCGATCCGGTAGGACAGCAGTCCGCTCACTTCGATGATCCGTCGGTCGGTGACGCACAGCTTGTCGCGTCGCCAGAGCCAGACCCGAAATGCACAGATGCCCGTGCCAGCCAGCCAGACGAGAAAGGCCACGCCCGATGATGCATTGAGCGCGACGAAGATCGTCACTGGCTGAAGCAGGATGGCGGCCGTCCACCATTTCCACAAGCTGATCGGGTGCCGGTGCCCCTCCCAGAGGAGTACCTCGGAAGCCACGAGGGCTCGTTGAACTCGTGCACTGGGGACGAGGGGGTTCCCCGTCTCGATTGCTTGCTCTGCTCGCTTGCGGGCGTCCTCGGAGGAGCCGCGGAGTACTCTCAGCAAGGTGAGTACTCCCGCTCCCACGAGTGTAATTCCCAACAGGTACCACATATTCCCTCCCACGGAGGCGTGCTATCTTGGACTCTCCAAGATGGGTTATTTATATAACTAAAACAAAAAAACCGCAAATTATGTTGCGGTGTCTGGGGCGAAACATGTGTCGTGCGTCGACGACTGATATGGGGGAGAAGCGGCGAGTGAGCAGTAAAGAGGTTTGTAGATTTGGGTAAACAAAGATTTAAATGCTCAAGCTCAGCCGCGTTGCGGTAGACGACGTTGATAGTGCCGGTGCAGCTCGTGTTGCTCCTGCGGGAGACGAGAGCGGACCAGCCGTCGGTGTAGACGCGGACTGCATCGCGCTGGGCGTGCTGCTGCACGGCGTGCCGTACGAAGGCGAGGATCATGCCGATCGCCAGCAATACCCGGAGTGACTCAGATCACTAGTTACAATTGCTCGCAGGGGGCAGATCGCAGTAAAATAAGATCAGATGAAAGATATCTGGCGCATAATCCGGTTCACTAAAAGTCTTTGGCGATACTATGCTGGTATTTCTGCGTTTACTATCTTGCTGGCAGTAATGACGCAGCTACAGCCATTATTTACTAAGGGGGCTATCGACCAAGTCGCTAAACTAACTGCCGGTGGCCATGCAAATGTAACGCTAGTGGCTGTATTTGCAGGGCTTATCTTCTTGACGGACCTCGGGCAAACACTAATCAGTAATGTCAGCGGCTACATCGGTGACATTATGTCCGTTAAATTGCAGCAGTTGCTGAGCCAGCACTACTATCAGCATATTTTGAGCCTGCCCCAGCGGTACTTCGACACCGAACTGTCTGGCAAGATTATCAATCGCATGAATCGTGGTATTGGCCAGATCGGCAATTTCATGCAGATGATGAGCAATAACTTTTTGCAATTCGTGTTTAGCACTATTCTGTCGCTGGCGGTGGTGGCGTACTTTAGCTGGCAGGTGGCGTTGATGCTCCTGCTGCTATACCCGATCTTTATCTGGCTTACGACGCGCACAAGCAGCAAATGGCAGCAATACCAGAAAACCATCAACGAGGAACAAGATATTGCGAGTGGCCGCTTTGCTGAAAGTGTCGGCCAGGTAAGGGTCGTCAAGAGTTTCCTGCAAGAAGCCCGCGAGCTCAAGTTCTTTGATAAGCGTTATGACAAAGTGGTCGCTACCACCAGCCCCCAGAGCCGGTTTTGGCATAAGCAGGATATCATCCGTCGGTTTGTACTTAATATAATCTTTTTTGCAGTCTTTGCTTACATATTTGTCGAGACGGCACGCGGCAAATATAGTATCGGTACCATGGTGTTGCTCGTGCAGTACGCAGCACTCGTCCGTATCCCAATCTTTAGTATCAGCTTTTTGGTCGACCAAACACAGCGCGCAGTAGCCAACACCAAAGACTATTTTGAGGTTATGGACACCGAGCCGGAACTGGCAGACACGCCAGATGCCTCGAAGCTTGCGGTCGATAAGGGTGAAATCGTATTTGACCGGGTAGCTTTTGGCTATGATGCCAACAGACTTGTGCTCAAGGACGTCAGCTTTACGATCAAGCCCGACACCAAGGTTGCCTTGGTGGGTGAGAGCGGTGAGGGCAAGACGACATTGACGAACCTGCTACTACGCCTATATGACGTCACTAGTGGCGAAATTCGCATCGACGGCAGACACGTCGCCAGCGTTACCCAGCACAGCTTGCGGGCTAATATTGGCGTTGTCTTTCAGGAGCCGGCATTGTTTAGCGGGACTATTCGCGAGAACGTCGCTTACGGCAAGCCGAATGCTAGTGTGCGGGAAGTCATTGCCGCCGCCAAGGCTGCCAATGCTCATGAGTTTATCGCCAAATTCGACAAGGGATACGACACGGAAATCGGTGAACGCGGTCTGCGGTTGAGTGGTGGCCAAAAGCAACGTATCGCGATTGCTCGCGCACTGCTCAAGGACGCGCCAATTTTGATCTTGGACGAAGCTACTAGTAGTCTTGATAGTCGCAGCGAACATCTTGTACAGGAGGCGCTGGAACGTCTTATGAAGGGCCGGACAACACTGATCATTGCCCACCGTTTGAGCACTATCCAGAACGTCGACCAGATTATTACTTTGCGCAATGGCAGGGTTGACGAAAGTGGGGCGCCCGAAATACTAGCCCACAGTGGTGGCATCTACGACGAGCTGCTCAAGCTGCAGCGTGGTGGAACCGATGCCACTAAAAAGAAGCTCAAACAGTTCGAAATTTCTTCGTAAGTTCGTGCTACAATGGAAACACTATGAGGAAAGCTGTGAGGGCGATTGTTGTTCGTGGTGACCAAGTATTGGTTATGCACCGCAATAAATTCGGCAAGGAATACTATACGTTAATTGGCGGCGGCATCGACGCTGGCGAGACAGCTGAACAGGCTTTGTCCCGCGAGGTATTTGAAGAGAGCGGCTTTTCGTTGCAGAGCGGCCGCCTGGTCTTTGTGGAGGAGTCAGGTGACCCTTATGGGACGCAGTACATCTATCTGTGCGAGGTGACTGGCGACAACCAGCCGCAACTATCCCCGCAGTCGGACGAAGCCAAAATTTACGATATGGGCAACAAACATACACCGATGTGGATGCCAATCAAGGAATTTGCCAGTGTCGAATTCCGGACGCCGCGGCTACAGAAGGCGCTGCTGTACGGATTTGAGCACGGGTTCCCGCCGCAAGCGGTACAGCTCGACATGGCGTACCTCGATTTGGTGCAAGCGAATATAGCAAAGAAGGGACAAGCATAATTTATGGCACGAAAACGTGAGCGCATTTTTGCGTTGGTAATGGCCGCGGCCTTTCTAGTGACCACTGTCGGCGTGAGCGCTTCGGTCATCTGGCAGATCGTGCAGGACAACAAAGACAGCAAGTCGGGTACAACGACCACGAACACTAGTACAAAAAGCACCACTAAATTGGAAGGAACCAAGATGGAAAACTTTACCCCAGTAAGCACCGTCGATACGCTACAGGCTATCGATTCTACGCCTGGCACTGGCCAGGAAGTTAAAGCTGGCGACACCGTAACTGTGGACTATGCTGGGGCAGTCGCTGCTACTGGCGTAGTATTCCAGAGTTCTTTGGACTCCGGGCAGCCTGTTACGTTTGGTCTCGACCAGGTTATTACCGGCTGGAAAGACGGCCTTGTTGGCATGAAAGTGGGTGGTACTCGTCGTCTGCTCATCCCGGCCGATCAGGCGTATGGCGCAAACCCACCATCCGGTTCGGGCATTCCTGCTAACGCGCCATTGGTGTTCGACGTTACGCTCCACTCGATCAGTAGCAAATAACGTAAAAAACACAATATATAGTGCTATTGACACTACTTGATACACCAGGTGTACAATAAACAGTAGCACAAAAGCGAAAACACAAAGGCTAAATCTACAGTGGAGGGGATATGCCAAAGAATGTAACTATCTTTACTACGAACACCTGCGCGTACTGCGGCATGGTTAAAAAGTACCTGAGTGCCAAGGGCGTATCGTACAGCGAAGTTAACCTAGACCAAAACCCAGAGCGCCAAGCCGAGGCAACCGCCTTGAGCGGCGTTACCACTGTCCCCGTTACTATTGTCACTAAGCACGATGACTCCCGCGAAGTTGTTGTCGGTTTCAACCTTGCCAAGCTGGCACCGGCTGTAGCCTAACCAAGAAACTAGAGTTTGTATGACTGACGAATCCACGACGAGCGCCGAAACACCTATTCACGATGTAATTATGATTGGTGCTGGCCCAGCTGCACTGACGGCAGCTATCTACACGACCCGCGAAGATATCGAGACGTTACTCTTTGAGCGCGGCGTTGTGGGTGGCTTGGCGGCGGTTACAGACTGGATCGATAACTACCCTGGGTTTCCTAAGGGAATTGCCGGCTTGGAGTTTGCCGAGGATATGCGTTTGCAGGCAGAGCGTTTTGGCGCCAAGATCGAGCTCGGCGAGGTTACCAAGATTATCGACGAAGATAAATATAAGCGCCTAGAGACCACCAGTGGTGATATGCTCGCCAAGACGGTGCTAATTGCCACCGGCAGTGACTACAAGAAGACTGGTGTGCCTGGCGAGCAAGAGTACTACGCCCGCGGCGTGCACTACTGTGCAACCTGTGACGGCGCGTTTTATCGCGACAAGCGGCTGGTGGTTGTGGGCGGCGGTAACTCGGCCGTACAAGAAGCGATGTTCCTTACGCGCTTTGCTTCGCATATCGATCTGCTCGTCCGCAGCGACCAGATGCGTGCTTCAGAGGTTCTGCAACACGAGTTGCTCGAGAAGCACAAAGATAAGATTACCGTGCACTTCAATACCACAACGGATGAGATTGTTGGCGAAGACGGCAAGGTTACCAAAGTCGTCGGTACCGATAAAACTACCGATAAGAAAGTCGATTTCCCGACAGATGGCGTGTTCATATTCGTTGGCCTCAAACCAAATACCGAATTCCTGAAGGACACCAATATCGAACTCGACGAGATCGGCTTTATCCGTTGTGATGACAAGCTCGAGACGACAATGCCGGGTGTCTTTGTCGCTGGTGACGTCCGTTCGGGCGCGACTATGCAGATCGCGGCTGCCACCGGTGAGGGTGCAACGGCTGCTTTGCGCATGCGTGAGTATCTGGATGACCACGGCCGCAAGCACGGCAAATAAATAAGCATTCCAAGGCCGGGCCTTGGAATGCTTAAAATGTGGTATAACCGGGAAAGAAGTCGGTGATAATATGCTGCTTGTCGATGCCTATGTCTGCGAGGCTCATGACAAGCGCCTCTGCCATTGGTTCGGGCCCTGAGATGTAAATTAATGCTTCTGCCGACGGGCAGACTGCAAGGATATGCGCTGCGGTTACCATGCCCGATTCGCCTCGCCAATCTTCGGCGGGGTGCTGCACGATAGGCACGTACGCATCTTTGGCGTATGCCCGGAACAAATCCGCAAACAGGAGATCACTAGGTTGGTTGACGGCGTGTAGTAGGGTGATGTTGCGCTGTTCACCAGTGTCGGCAAGCGATTTGACCATGCTGTGTATCGGAGTAATGCCGATGCCACCGGCCACAAACACCAGGGGAATAGTTTTAGTTTTAGGCAAAACAAAGTCGCCCATTGCTTCGGCGATATGCACTTCTGCGCCCCGTGGCAAGGTGAACAGTGTTTGTTTGAAGGTGCTGCTATGGGTGTTGGCATAGCGAGTGGTAATGGAAATAAGCTCATCGGTCGGTGAGCTAGAGAGCGTAAACCAGCGTTTGTCGCCTCGTTTGTCGGTTGCGGGGTGTGGCAGGTATAGTTCAGTAAACTGACCCGCAGTATAGCGAAAGCGATACTCGGGCTTGAACCAGAAAGTCTTGATGTCGTGAGTGAGTGTTTCGACTCGTGCGAGTGTAGCCTTCATAGCGTCTACTTGCTTTTGCCGACAAACCGCTCCGGATGGTTGGTATAGATAACAATACCGGGGTATAGCTTGCGGAAAAGGTGCACCATCCAGGCGCTATTAACCGTGTAGATGCGGATCTCCAAGTTACGCCGCTGGGCAAGCCAGTAGGTAAGCGGGTTCATGAGCCACATATTGAGGCTAATGCCCTCGGCGCGCATCCGACGGGCGGTGTGTACGATCTCGAAGGGATTAAGCACGTCCCTGACAAAGATTGGTAGATCGGGGCGGGCTTTGTGCAGCTTGTCGAGGTCGCCGTAGATTAGCGAGGTAAAGCTGACCTCGGCTTCGGGGTGTTCACCGATAATGCGCAGTAGCTCATCGGCCGAACCGCTGTCTTTGATGTCGATGACCATTTGCTTTTTGTCGCCGATCAGCTTAAAAACCTCTTCGAGTGAAGGGATGTGCTGCCCATTCTTTAGCTTAATGGCTTGTAACTCGGCTAAGGTTTTGTGGCCGATCAGGGCTTTTTGTTTAGCGATGCGGCCAGTGTGCTTATCGTGCATAACGACGAGCTGGTTATCCTTGGTGCGGCGCACATCAAACTCTATAGCATCAATTTCATGGCCCAGTGCCGCCAACAAACTGTCGTGACTATTCTCAAGTGCTAAACCAGCGGCACCACGGTGCCCTATAATGCCTGTTTTTGCCATAACTCTTGCTTAATATAGTACAATGAAACTAGACCAAACCACAAATTACAGGAGTAAAAGGAGCAGTATCCATGGCTGATTTTAACGTAGTTTTAGAAACTGGTGATTACCAGAACGGTATCGTCAATACGGTTGTCGAAATCTCTAAGGGCTCGATGATGAAAATTGAATGGGATCGCAAGCGCGCCGCTTTCATGCTGGATCGCGTTGAGCCAGCGATCTTTGCTAAACCCTGCAATTATGGGTTTATCCCCCAGACTCTGGACGAGGACGGCGACGAACTCGATACGCTCATCGTTACCGACGAAGCACTGCCCACGGGTATCTGGCTGGAAGCTAAAGTCATCGGTATTCTCAATTTTGAAGATGATGGTGAAGCTGACCACAAGGTAGTCGTCGTGCCTGCTGACGATCGCAACACTGGCGATCGCATCAATACTATCGACGATCTTGGCGAGCGCTGGAAGCAGCAGATCGAGCACCACTTTACGCATTACAAAGACCTCAAGAAGCCAGGCAGCACCAAAGTACTGGGCTGGGGCGATGTAGAGGCTGCCAAGGTAATTATCAAAGAGTCTATCGACCGCTACACCAACCAATAGGAGGGCTCACATGCCAAGGGTATTCCCTGACAAGGCGATTCTTATACCTGCTGACGCTGCGTGCGTGTTCAAAGGCGTTATTTTTGATGTATACCAGTGGCAGCAGGAACTGTTTGACGGCTCAACTGCAACCTTCGAAATGTTGAGGCGTCCGGACACGGTGCTCATGATCTGCGTGAAGGATGACAAGCTTATTTTCATCCGCGAGCAACAGCCGCGCCGTCCGGAATACACCAGATTGCCTGGTGGGCGGGTAGATCCTGGCGAAGATTGGGACACCGCAGCTAAACGGGAATGTAAAGAAGAGCTTGGATTAACCTTTGGCGAGTGGCGCTTGGTGGAGGTTAGGCAGCCAGTGGCTAAGATTGAGTGGTTTGTCGCGACTTATTTGGCCTTGGACTGTAATAGCGAGGGAGAAACGGAGCATGACCCCGGTGAAAAGATCGCGAGTGTGCCCATGAGTTTTGACGAGGCCAAGGCATATGTCGCTGCGACGGAAGACCCGCTCAACGATTATACGCGTGAACTTTTTGAGAATTTGCACTCCTTGGCGGAACTCAAGGCCCTGCCGGAATGTAAGGGCAAGGCAATCGCGTAGATGACGCCAACGGCAGATTTTTTGGACCACGCTGACAAGCATATACGTCTGACGCTGCAAGCACTGCGTCCGCAGTTGCTCGCAGCGCATGGCGCGATAGAGCATCATCTCAAAGATGATAAGTCGGTAGTGACCGAGATGGATATGTTGGTCGAAAAGCACCTGCAACATGCCTTAGCTGAGCTTGACCCGTCTATTGGATTTGGAGGTGAAGAGACGGGTGTTGATTACGACCAGCAGACGTTCTGGCTAGTTGACCCTATTGATGGAACCGAAATGTTTATTCGCGGTTTGCCGTTTTCGACCAACATGATCACGCTAGTCGACAACAACCAGCCGATTATGAGTGTCATCTACAATTATTCGCTCGATGAGTATTATCTGGCCGTCAAGGGTCAGGGCGCAACACGCAACGGGCACCCTATTCATGTGAGCAACCGTCCGCTGGACCGCGCGTACGTAATTATGGGCGGCCGAGTTAATGAAAGCCTGCATGGGGTGAATGACCGGTTACGCGATAAGGTACACGGCATGCCTAAGTTTCACGCTTCTGGCTTTGAATACGCCTCCATTGCCCGCGGCGCTATCGACGGCGCGGTGGTGTGGTTTAGTCACGGGCATATATGGGATTTTGCGCCAGGCACACTTTTGGTCCAAGAAGCCGGTGGCCGGGTGGAAAATCTCGATAGCGGCACTTACGATTACCGCAATACCAAGTTCATCGCCGCCAACCCAGTCATCTTCGATGAGCTGAAGCAGTTCGTCCTGCAGGAGCAGTCCAGGGCGGCGTAGATACGCTATCCTCTTGCAACTCCTAGCGGCAGCACCTACAATATTGCCTAGAATATGCTAATGCTTAAAGAACGGGGGTGAACGCATGAAGACGCGATTAGCAATTAATGGCTTCGGCCGCATTGGGCGTAACGCATTTAAGGTTGCCTTTGAACGGAGCGATATCGAAATCGTTGCCATCAACGACCTGACCGACACTAAAACACTGGCCCACTTGCTCAAGCATGACAGTAACTATGGTGCCTACCAGTATGAGGTCGGTTTTGATGACCAGAATATTAT
>CAWFIL010000003.1:0-27327 GCA_963815935.1 uncultured bacterium | reverse complement strand
CGAGCGGCAAAGACCCTGACGAACTTATCAAACAAGACGTGAACGTCTGGCGGCGAATTATCACCGAACCGCAGTATGCCCTCGATTGGCTGGTGGGCAAGTATCAGAGGCAGCTTGATATTACCTCGGCGCAGGGCAAGCGGCAGTTTAGTGACGTACTACTGGCTGTGGTGCGCGAGTTGGCCGATCAAGTAGAGCAGGAGCACTACATCGATGAAATTTCCAAGCTCATAGGTGTTAGCCATGAGGCCTTGCTTACCAAGTTACACCAGAAAGAGGCTGCGGCTAAGCCCAGACTTAAACAGTCGAGGGTCGATTTCAAGCTACCCGACAAAGACCTACGTGATTACATGAAGACGCAGAACCACTTGCTGGCTGTGGCCTTGATGCAGCCCAAGCTCCGCCATATCCTCGATCCGATCACTCCTGAGATGCTTCCAGACGAACCGGCCAGACAGTTGCTTGCATTCCTGAAAGAGCATCCGGACTTCTCGGGCCAGCCAGCCAAGGCCGAAGAATTGCTACCTATAGGGGATTATGTTAAAATTTTAGTATTACACTACGAAGAGCTCTATCAAGAGATTGAATTACACGAGTTAGAGTACGAAGTTACTCACGTGCGGACCAAGCTGATAGGCCAATATGTCAAAACGCAAAAACAACGATTGATCCACGAGATGCAATCGGCCGACGATGAAAATCAACTCAAACTTTTACACCAGGTAAAAGAACTCGACAATCTTTTAAAAACCTACAAGGGAGGAGCATAGCATATGCCACGAGAGAAGAAAAAAGCCGCCGCTCCAGCCGCTGACGACGCGACAAAGCCAGTTGATCTACAGGCTGTTAAAGACGAAATTGTCGCCAAAGCCAAAAAAGACGGCAAAGTTGACCAACGCGATATTACCGCAGCGATTGCGGATACCGCTGACAATGCCGACATATTAGACGGCCTCTACACCGAGCTTGCCGACGCGGGCGTAGAAGTTACCGCTGTTGCGGCAGCTGCGGATGATGACATGCCGGCATCTGCTCTGGCTGAGGATGCCATGAGCGATGAATGGAACCTAGAGGATGGCGAAGAAATCGTTGCCGAAGACCAGCATTACCTGGACGACATTGCCGATGACTCAGTCCGTTTGTACCTGCGTGAAATCGGTAAAATTCCCACTGCTTTACCGCCGAGGAAGAACTAGCGCTGGCCCAGCGAGTGGTGGCTGGCGACAAGGATGCCAAAGACAAGATGGCCGAAGCCAACATGCGTCTGGTGGTTTCCATTGCCAAGCGTTACGTTGGTCGTGGCCTTGATCTTCTGGACCTTATCCAAGAAGGTAACACCGGCTTGCTGCGCGCCGTTGAAAAGTTTGACCCGGACAAGGGCTTTAAGTTCTCGACCTACGCCACCTGGTGGATTCGCCAGGCTATTACCCGTGCCATTGCCGACCAAGCCCGCACCATTCGTATTCCAGTGCACATGGTTGAAACCATCAACAAGTTGCTGCGTACCCAACGTCGTCTGACCCAAGAACTGAACCGTGAGCCAACCAACGAAGAAATTGCTGCAGCGATGGAAATTGACGTCGACAAAGTCGAGCACATCATGAAGATCAAGCAGGATATTTCCAGCCTTGGATGCTTCTGTTCGCGATGACGAAGAAGACTCGGTGCTAGGTGACTTTATTGAAGACGAAGACACGATTACCCCGGAAGAGTCTGCCACCAACCAGCTCCTCAAAGAGCACGTCAAGGACATGCTTGGTGCGCTTGACCGAACGCGAACAGAAGATACTCAAGCTGCGCTTTGGCCTGGAAGATGGCAAAAGACATACGCTTGAAGAAGTTGGCCAAGAATTCAGTGTCACCCGTGAACGCATTCGTCAGATCGAAGCCAAGGCTCTTGCCAAACTGCGCAAGCACAAAGACGCCAAGAAACTCCACGACTACATAAAATAAGAGTATAGGTATAGCAGCCAATTGCTGCGTATATTTACCACAGAACATGATATGCCCAGGTCGTACGACCTGGGCATATCTTTATGGTGATTTGAAAAAACACCATAAAGATGGTATTCTCACTACGTCATCGGCTCCAATCATTGGAGGGAAGAAATGCGAGTACGAGAGTGGTTCACGACGGCTGCCATAGCCAGTCTTCTGGCAGGTGTTGCAGCTTGTAGTGGCCCCGCGCAGAGCACGCCACCGAGCGTGTCGCCATCCGGCAGTGTCGTACAGGACACGCCGTCGTCTGATGCCACCGAACCGAGCACGTCGCCATCCGACGATGCCGTGCAGAGCACGCTACCGGTCGACAGTGTCGCCATTCCGCACATCCAGTCCGACTGGGGAGCGAACGGTCGCACTATCCGGCCAACAGCGATCGTGCTGCACTGGTGGGCAGGCTGGGGAGGTGGACGTGACATCAATCGGCTGGTCAGTGACTCCAACCACAACATGTCGACGTACAACCCCGACCTGAAGAGCACTGATCCGCACCCGACAGTCGGCCATGTCACCGAGCAGTTCGGTGTTCTGGGAGACGGTGCGGCGTACCAGCTCACTCCACTGCCGAACACCTGGGCTCGCCACGCGAAGTGCGCCAACAGCTGGGCCATCGGTATCGAGATCGAGGGTTCCGATCAGAGCAGTGCACACTACATCGGCAACAACCAGGAGCAGTTCGACACCGTTGTCAAGCTGGTCAAGGAACTCATGGCTGAGTACAACATCAAGGCCGTGAGTGTGGTGGCGAGTGATGGACGCAGTGGCAGTGGCATCGTCAGTCACAAGATGGTGGACGCCAAATGCAAGTGGGCGGACGACGTCTACGCCGGTAGCGGCAAGAGCGACGTCGATGATGTGTACTTGGCGCGTGTCATCAGTGCCGTGAAGTAGCGACCACATCCGCCACGTACGGACTACAGCCGAGTCGCGCTTGACTCATCCATTTCTGACCGGTAGGTATGCCGCGGTCGAAAGACCGTAAATCCCGAAGGGGCTGCTGTGCGCTGTGTCTTGACTGTCCACCAGGATAGCCACAATCAACACAGCGCCAGCAGCACCTTCGCAGAACACACAGTATGACGCCCCCCTACGGAGGGGTGTTTTTTTGTATAAAGCTTAAAAGAAGTAGCCCTGGGGCTACTTCTCGACGAATGCTATTTTTTCGAGTACGCCATCGACTTGTTCTAGCAAATCTTCGGGGGCTGCACCGTTCGTAAGGGTGTAGTCGGCAAAAGCAATGGGGCCGCCTTTTTCAAGGTTCTCAATTTCGGCGATATCGCGCTCTTCTACTTGCTGAACAGTGTATTGTCGGTGGCTGTCTTTGCGATTGGCGACGCGTTGGTAGCGCACTGTGCGTGGTGCTACGACGGCTATTGTTGTTAAGCGATCCCCAAATACGCTACGCAGGTATTTGTACTCGGACCAGCTATAGAGACCATCGAGAACAATGCCCGTGGCGCCTTTTTCAATTTCGTCTTGAGCTTTTCTGGCGACGTGCTTGGCCAAGACGGCAGGGCCGTCTTGTTTGCGCATGTCTTCGCGGACAAACTGTTCGTCCTTTACATTGTCTAGGCCTCGGCGCTGGACTTCTTCGTAGACCATATTACCAAAGTGAACGACAGGGACGCCGTATTTTTCGGAAATATACGAGGTGCAGGTACCTTTCCCGGAACCAGACATTCCCACAAGTGCTACGATTTTTGCTTTAATCACGGCTTCATTATACTAAAAACACCTTAAAACACGTATACTTTTATTATTGTGAGTGAGACACGAGCTGATATGGCGGCTTTTAGCCGCCAGCTACTGGAATATAAACATGCAATTGACGCAGACATTGCCGTTTATGCCGCACATGTCAAAAAAACGACCCGAGTGCAATACGGCGAATACCCCGCAGTCGTTACCGACGCGTATCTCGATATGTTGGCCCAGGGCGGCAAGCGTATTCGTGGTGCTCTGGTAATGGCGGGCTATGCAATGTGTGGAGGCACCGACGCTGTTATGATCACCCGCGCGGCTACCGCACTAGAGATGATCCATGCTTATATCTTGATTATCGACGACATCCAAGACCGCTCGGCATTGCGTCGCAGCCAACCAACGGTTCACGAGGTGCTTGCCAAGTATCACCAAGATCACGGTCTAAAAGGCAACGCAGCTCATGTTGGTGTAGCACTAGCATTGAACGCCGCCCTAACGGGCGCGCATGCTGCGCAGGTATTATTGGCCGGCCTACAGGTTGACCAAGAGCTACGCATTAAAGTGCTTGGTATCGTCAACCAAACAATGCTCACCACTGCACATGGCCAAACCGTGGATATTATGAATGAGGTGACAGCCGAACCATCCACGGACGACATCGAGCGTACCTTGGAGTGGAAAACGGCTCACTACACCATCCTTAACCCATTGTGTGTGGGCATGGTGCTGGCAGGGGCGGATTGTGAAGATACCGACGCGATCCGTGGGTATGCACTGCATACCGGCAAAGCCTTTCAGATAACGGACGACATTATTGGAGTGTTTGGTGATGACCAACAGACAGGCAAAAGCGCCAAGGACGACATTCGCGAAGGAAAGCGAACTGTTCTTATTGATTACGCAATGCGGCAGGGCAGTGATGCCGATAGGCGTACGCTGGAGGCTTGCTTGGGTAACGACGATCTTAGCGACATCGATTTTGAGGCCTGTCGTCGAATCTTAAAAGGTACTGGCGCACTCGGGTACGCTCAATCAACGGCCGCGGAGCACGCGCGCCTTGCGTTGGAGTCTCTTGAGAGTAAACGGCGAGACTGGCGGCCCGAATCAGTGGCTTTTTTACGCGGCCTAGCGGCTGGACTTTTGCGGCGCACAGCTTAGCCCTCTTGGACGGCCCTCGTTACTTTGCGATGCAACGCAAGCACGACCTTACGGTGGTGTTTGCTGTTGTGTCGCTGGAACTCGCGTACCAATATGAATAGTGCGGCCGCACCGATGGCGCACAGCCAATCGGCGACGCCAAGTGAACTTGCCTTGAAGTATGGTGCTATCCATGGGTTGTATATAATGTTCGCCACACAGAATAGCGAGAAAGCAATAGAGAGCCAGAACTGGCGGTTATGGAACTGATACCGTGTGAACAAACCATTGCTGCTACGGCGTTGCATGATATTGAACAGTTGGCAAAGAACGATTGTGAGGTAGGTGAGGGCAGTAGCCTTCATGTGCACCACACTGCCGGTTGCTAACCCTCCAGCCGATATGCCGGCTCGGTGGAAGAACCACAGGTAGTTGAAATAGGCTAGGCCACCCATTAGGCTGCCGCTCCACATCAGGTCGAGTATCGTGCGTGGGTTAAGAATGTGGTCGTGAGGGTTGCGGGGCGGGACATTCATAAGTTCACCGTCGGCTTTGTCTTTGCCGAGTGCCGCAATAGGGAATAGTTCGGCCACGAGATCGATGGCTAATATTTGCATAACACTCAGTGCGAGAGGGATGCTAAAAGCTGTTGCCGCAGCCAAGCTAACCAGATTAACGACCAGTTCGGCAGCGTTACTGGTAAAGGCGCTCAGGACGCCTTTACGGATGTTATTGAAAATCACGCGGCCTTGCTGGATTGCTCCAATCAGTGTGTTAAAGCTGTCGTCGAGTAGCACGATTTCGGCAGACTGCTTGGCGACGTCGGTGCCGGTCAGGCCCATGGCCACGCCAATGTCGGCGCGCTTGAGGGCTGGGGCGTCGTTAATACCATCTCCGGTCACTGCCACCACCTGACCACTATCCTGGACGAGTTTGACAATGCGCAGCTTATCTTCTGGTGCAACGCGCGAGAAGATAACACCGCCACGAGAGGCTAAGTTGTATACTTGTGTGTCGCTTAACTTCTGTAGTTCTTCGCCCTGTACTACGATGATATCTTCGGGTTTTTCGGTTAGCTTGGCCTTGATGGCCAGGGCCTTGGCGGTGGTGGCGTAATCGCCAGTAACTATCGACACCTTGATGTATGCTTTGCGGGCGGCCACCATGGCGTTGGCAACTTGCTCCCGCAGTGGGTCGACCATCGAAACCATACCGAGCCAGACCAATTTGCTCTCGGCTTCTTGCATAGTTAACGACTTGACTTCTGCCTTGGCTGGCATGGCCCGGTACGCGATGCCTAAGTTGCGCATTGCTTGTTGAGCTAGCTGTTCGTTGGCCTTAAGGATAAAGTTACGATCCTTGCGGGTTAGCTTACGTTCATGACCACGGTCCCAGATGGTGTCGCAGCACTCTAGCAGGCTTTCTGGTGCTCCTTTAGCAAATACGTACAGGCGCTTGTCGGCCCCAAAGTTGCGTATCGAACTCATGCGTTTGCGACCGGAGTCAAAGGCAAATTCTTTGAGCTCAGGATACTTTTTGTCGAGTTTGTCGGCATCAACGCCTGCTTTTTTGGCCAAAGTAATAATTGCGCCTTCGGTCGGGTCGCCCAAACAATACCAAACCGGGTGTTCGTGGTCGGGCGGATTTACTCGGGCATTGCTGGCCATTGCGCCTGTTGCAAATAACAGTTCAAACTTGGTTTGTTCGTCGCTCGGCAGGGGATCGTTGTTGCTGTCTACCAGGACGCCGGCCGGTTCGTAGCCTTTGCCCGTAACGCCATAGGTTGTGGTGCCAACGATGAATTGTTCAACGGTCATTTGGTTCTTAGTCAGAGTGCCGGTCTTGTCTGTGCAGATAACACTGGTAGCCCCAAGACCTTCAACGGCGGACAGTTTTTTAACTAGGGCGTGCCGCCGGGCTAGCTTATTAGTGGCCTGGGCCAGCGCAGCGCTAACCTCGGCAGGCGTGCCATTCGGTATGATTGCACTAGCAATGCCAATCGCGAAGAGTAGAGCATCCTTGAAGTTCAGCCCTGCTGTGATAGCAACCGGCAACAAGAGAGAACATAAGACGACGGTACCTTGTGCGACGCGCTTGGCGATGTTGTTGGTCTCTTTTTGAAGCGGGCTTAGCTCGCCTTCGATATCTTGGCTTAAGTTGGCAATACGGCCAAGCTCTGTGTGCTCACCAACGCCAATGACTACACCAAGCCCGTGGCCCGTGGCTACAGTTGTGCCCATGAATGCAAGGTTATGGCGGTTACCTAAGGGAACATTGGCCTGGATGGCGTGCGTAAACTTGCGGCAGGGCTGGCTTTCGCCGGTTAGTGCGAAGTCGTTGGTGCTTAGCTCGTCCTCTTCTATTAAGCGGAGATCGGCAGGGACGGCATCGCCTTCTTCTATATATACGATGTCGCCAACAGTTAAATTAGGGGTTTGAATAGACTGACGCCTGCCGCCATCACGTAGAACGTTGGCTTGGTTGACGATGAGTCGTTCCAGAGATTCCATGACCCGTCCGGCCTTAAACTCCTGCAGAAACCCGATGGTCGTATTAAAAAATACCAAGACTAGAAGTACTACGGCTGTCCGGCCATCGCCAAGATAGCCAGCAATCATGCTGCTAGCTAGCAGCAGGATGATCATAAAGTCTTTGAACTGGCGGGAATAGGTGACTATGAACGGTTCTTTATTCTTGACCTCAAGCTCGTTGCGGCCGTATTGAACTAAGCGACTGGCGGCTTCGACGCTCGACAGCCCTGATGGCTGAGACGTAAGCTCACGAAGCACTTCCTCTGTTTCGAGACGATAATAATGCAGTTGCCGGGCATCATCCATTACATAAGCATTATACGTGTATCACAAGGTGTTAAGTAATTGACTTTTATGCTTTTATGTTGTAAGATAGATGACTATGATCAGTCCATTCAAACGCCGTTCCAAATCAGCAACTCCTATGGAGGCAATCCAGGACTTTGCCGACGATACTCGCGGCCAAGTTGAGCTAACTAAGGAATACAAGAAATCGCGCCGTCGCGCTGTTGGTGCTGCTGCACTGGCTCTTATGTTGGGAGGTGCAGGCTTCAACCAGTTCTTTGGCGGCGAAAGTACCCCCAACGCCGCCGACGCTGCTAGTGGCAACGTTTCTGGTGGAGATAAAGCTGCTAGTGCGCCAGCTCCTAGTCGGACACCCGAACAACAAGCCTTTGCTTGCCGTATTGGTAGTCTGGTGCCTTTGTCGGCATCTCCCAACGGCCTTACGGTTAATCTGCCCGTTGAGTCTTCTGGTACGACTAGCCCGGTAAGCTTCATAGCCGTGCCTTACAAGAACCAAGAGTTTGGCACACCACTAGCCAAAGATACAACCGATCAAACGCCCGGCTTTAATGTAGTCGTTCCTAAGGGTAGCTACGACACCGACATCGCGGTATACGCGATTGCTGGTAGCGAGACGACCAAATGTGACGTATTCGACGTAACCAGCGCCGACAGCCAGCCACACTTTGCTGACGACGCCCAAGATCTACCTGCTACGTACCACCCGTAGTACTCCCAGTACAAGACCTGCGGCCAGCCAAGCTGCCGCATACCAGAGTAAGCCATTGCCTAGACTGATGCTTGCTGTATAGCCAGTGTGGTGAATATACTTGCTGACAGTATTTAATAGGAACGGCCCGAACCGCACTGCATAGCGCATGTCTGATGGTGCTGACTGAACCACTGCCGAGGCTCTGCACAATAAACTAATCCAGATTAGTGATCCAGCGAATAGCCCAATAGCGAGTGATTGGGCTATTTTTTGTTGCGCAGAAGGTCTACCTTGCATGCCTACTCCATATATATGTATTACGTTTGTACTCAACTAGGTAAGCTGCCAGCAGCATAAGGACGGTTAGGCCCACATAAAGCACCACACTTGCTGTCTGACCGAGGTTGCTGGGTAGCAACTGGGCGGGTGCAATGATTGCGGCTATGCACAGCAGACCAGTGGCAGCCTGGCTGGAAATATCCCTATTCCCTGGACTTAGCAGGCTGCCTATGAAAAGTCCTACGCTAACGCCCATGGTCACTTTAACAAGCGCGATTGCTGCATCTTGTTGGCCTAGCACTGATACCGTGATAAGTGTGGGGAGCACAGCCAGATAGGCGACAACGTAAGTTGGCAATATAAGCGCCGAAATAAACCTGCGCGTACCACGTAGGCCAACGATTTCCGCGGGTGCGCATGGCCGTGCAAGCCCCCTCGTATCGGACGCAACCGATGCTGCTAATAGGGCTGCCACTGTACCAAGGACGTCCCAGACGGCAACATGTTGTCTGCACGCCACAAAAACAGATAATCCGCTCAACGATAAAGCAACCACCACTCCTAGCATAATCGTGTGACTTCGAAAGAGTTTTTTGCCGGTCCAGGTTTGTGGCGGCAAGCTGGTTGCCCAGAGCGGTCTGCTTGCTGTTTGGTGTGTGAATCTGCGAGCAAGAGCCTTGCCGTTTTGTGTGGCGACAGCGCATAAGCTCAATGTTAAGCCAAAGAATAATATAGCTGCAGTAAGTCCGCTACTCGTGTGTGAATGCACGACTAACTTATACTCGATAAAGAGCATAAGACAGGCCACAAGCAGCTGTGCATATTTCCATCGTTGCCAACGTGCGTATATAAGCGTAAATGCCGATGTCGTACCTATTGCGATGCACAGCGCGAATGCAACAGGGTTGATGCCGGTAGGCAAGACTAGCCCTGCAAGCGCTGGCAGGGAAAGTGTCAACCCTAGACAGGCTAGTACAAAACTTGGCAGCAAGAAGATTCGTTCTCGCTGTTTGCTGTCAACGGGCAGTATAAATAGTAGAGACATAAGACGGTCGTTGGCTGGGTTGGTTACGCCCATGGCTGGCAGTAGCGCAAACAATGTAATGATCTGCGCCACAAAGATAGTACTTGGCCCCCAATAGAGGAGCGCCGAACCGTGTGCCGGTAAATGGGGTATGTTACGTGAGAGTAGCAACCCCACGATTGCGGCCCCTATCCAGAGTCCGCCAAGTTTGATACTGGCAAGCCTTAGCGGACGGCGGCTGCCGCGTCCGAACGTTACCGCTAGTGATAGCGTATACAGGTTCATGACTTTTGCGCGACTTCTACGGACTGCAAAAATAGACCCTCGACACTACCATACTTTTTACATATGAGTGATGTTTTTTGGTATGCCTTTACGCTACCGTTCAGTAGCAATAGGATTCTAACCCCTGTTCGTTCTGCCCACCAGAGGTCGTGGGTTGTGGCAATAATACAAGTGCCGCGCTTAGCTTCGTCTTTGAGCAATTGTTCAGATGCGATAACGGCTAGGGGGTCTAAGCCGTTACGCATCTCGTCGACAATGAGCAAGCGCGGCGCGTGCATTAGGGCTGCTATTAGTTGGACTTTCTTTTTGTTTCCGTGGCTTAGAGCGGCTAGCGGCTCCGAGAGGGCGGTAAAGTATAATCGCTCGGCTAGCTTATGCGCGCGATGTAGGGTATCGCGTTTTACGCCTGCGTCGCGATAAACTCGCGCCAAGAGTTCTAGGTATTCTTTTGCACAGAGTTCCTTGATGAGCCAGTCTTCATCGTCGGGTACAAACCCTATATCTGCCTTAGTGGCACGTAGATTCTTGGTTATTGGTGCTCCATTGATGGAGACACGCCCTCTATCTGGGGTGAGTAGGCCCGACAGACAGCCTAGCAGGGTCGTCTTGCCGCTACCATTGGGCCCGGTGATGCATATAATATCGCCCTCCCTAGCTGCCAACTTTGGGATCTCTAGATGGAACCCCTGGCTTCTACGAATAGACAAGTTTGATATATCTACAACGTTTTTCATACTTGGCTCCATTTCGTTAAGGCTCGTCGTAGACTCGCTCCATCGCCATACCATGGCAAAAAGCTGGACAGGTGTAGTGCTGAAACGCACATGGTTACCACCACTGTTGCGAGTGAGTGAGTTATGCCTCCTATGAGGCCAAACACGGTGCAGCAGGCCATGCCGCAACTTGGGCCTACAATTGCCGACACAATCTCGTGTTTGTTAGTAAGGGGACGGTGCAGCAGGCCCAGCCGTAGCCCCCGCTGTATAATGTCGGACTGCACATGCAGTAGTTGTAGTGTTGCATAATGAGCAAGCTCGTGAGCGTATACGCTTAATAGGAATATGCCGTTAGATGTCAGTAGTAGTTTGATGACTGGCGCGGTGCTTAGCAGGTTACCCGCGATGGCTAAAACGCCGATTGCTACCGATGCACTGCTAACCAACCACGTAGCGTGCCACAAACCTGCCATAAGTGTCCAGGGACTTGCTTGCCGCCTGGTTGTTAGGGATGTATAGCATACGCCTTTGGATAGCCCATCCAGTGTTTGCATTGATGCCTGGATATGGCCGAAGATGCTACGCTTACGTTGCAGTCCACCAGCAATGTTAAGAAAGCCTAACAGGTTGCGCAGTTGTGTGTCGTCGGCTAGAGTTGTGCTCCTCCGTAGATCGTCGAACAGTATGCCCCCGTGGAGTTGCGCAACCAGCCTGTCACCGGGCTGTTGTAGTTGATGGTCTACTCCCAGTCTGGTATCTGTTAGTAAGCACCCTCGTGACCTAAAGCTACTGGAGAGCGACAAAACGTCGCCCTCCATTAACAAGGGACAATCGTTGATAAAGCTGGTCGTTAACGACACACTATCTCCACCCGTTTTTGTACCCAATTGACTCCCATGCTTTTGGCACCGTGCCATCCGCACAA
This sequence comes from uncultured bacterium, assembly GCA_963815935.1. Classification (GTDB taxonomy): domain Bacteria; phylum Patescibacteriota; class Saccharimonadia; order Saccharimonadales; family UBA4665; genus JARIHD01. Next base: position 15,728 of record CAWFIL010000003.1, on the reverse strand, counting down.
GATAATTGCTGCTACAGTCATGCCTCCAACTGCAATTACAAAGGCAAGGGCAATGATAATCGGACCAACTTCCTTAAGACTATAGTCGACTCCCTGGTCGGCGATAACTAGACTTTGCATACCGGTTCCTTCCTTTATTTAGTTGATTGCGGCTGCAGAATAGAAATGGTTGCCTCGTATGTCAACATGAATTTTTCCTCAGATATGTAGTTACCTCGTATATACTGGTGGTATGTCCAAACGCCTAGTTATCATCGACGGTAAATCTGTGTTTTATCGTGGCTACTACGCCATGCCTAATCTCAGCACCAAAGATGGTACGCCTACAGGTGGTGTGTATGGCTTTGCTGTGTTGGCGCTGGAGATCGTCAAACGACTCAAACCCGACTACGTATGCGTAGCCTGGGACAAGAGCAAAACCAACATCCGTTCGCGTCTGGCTTTGTACCCGCAGTACAAAGCTGGCCGCAAACCACCTCCACCGGATTTTTACGAGCAAATCCCGGTGCTGCATAACCTGCTCGAAACGCTTGGCTGGCCGCTCTATGAGGCGGACGATTACGAGGCCGACGATCTGATGGGTGCCTTTGCCAAGCAAGCGGGTGAGAAGGGGGTCGAGAGCTACTTAGTCACCTCTGACCTTGATGTATTGCAGTTGGTGAATAGCCATACGCATATTTATACGCTCAAGAAAGGCCTGACGAACATCGATTTGTTCAACGAAGCTTCCTTTAAAGAGAAGTACGGCGTTGACGCCCACCAATGGGTCGATGTAAAGGCGCTCAAGGGCGACTCATCCGACAATATCCCTGGTGTCGCCGGGGTTGGTGAAAAGACCGCCTTGGAGCTTATCGAAAAGTACAAAACGCTTGATGGGGTCTACGAAAATATCGACCTGCTCAAGCCGGCGCTGAAGGCCAAGCTTGAGAAAGACAAAGATATGGCATATCTGAGCCAAAAACTTGTTACGCTCATGGTGGATGCGCCAATCAAGCTCGACCTTGCTAAGGCCAAACTCCAAGATGGCGTTACGCCAGAGTTCGCGGCTATGCTTCGCAAACTGGAGTTTAGGTCGCTACTGCGCCAGGTAGAGGCTGAACTTTCTCATAAACAACTGGCAGAAGCAGAGTCTACGGTTGAAACGATTGCCCCTGCCAAAAAGATTGCCTACGATTTGCAGGGCTTCGCGAATGATAAGCCACGTGTCGTGAGCGTTAGCGGTGATGCCAGTGAACTGTGGGTAAGTGCTGGTCCCGAAAGCTATGCGCTTATCAATATGGATGATATAACCCAGCGCGATGCTGATGTGCTGGCGACTGGCCCTGTGGTCGGTCATGACCTCAAAAGTACATTCCGCGCATTGCTGTCCAACAAGGTCGCATGGCCTGGTGAGATTGCTCATGACACGCGTATTGGCGCATTTCTGTTGAATAGTTTGGAGCGCTCACGTGAGCTGAGCGACTTGCTTGGCCGCACTGTGGACACCGATAACGGCGGGCAAGTAGTAGCCGCTATCTGGAAGCTCTACGAAGAACAGCGGTTGCAATTTGAGCAGCTGCCAAAGATCCAGAAGCTTGCCCACGACATCGAATTCCCAACCATTTACTTGTTGGCCAAGATAGAGCATCGCGGCATTTTACTCGAGAGCGACTACCTGGAAAAGATGAGCAAAGAATTCGAGCAAAAAATTGGTGCACTAGAGCGCAACATTTACGCCAAAGCTGGCAAAGAGTTCAATATTAGTTCACCCACTCAACTTGCCGCAATTTTATTTGATACATTACAGCTGCCAACGCAGGGTGTAAAGAAGGGCAAAACGGGCTATTCAACGGGGGCGGCCGAGCTTGCAAAGTTGCGTGGTTTACACCCTATCATCGACCTAATAACCCAGTACCGTGAATACACCAAATTAAAGAGTACGTATATTGATGCGCTGCCTAAACTAGTTGATGCTCATGGCAAGCTGCACACTACATTTGCGCTTGACGTGGCTGCCACCGGCCGTCTGAGCTCGCACGACCCGAACTTGCAGAATATCCCAACCCGCACTGAACTTGGGCAGGCAATTCGAACTGCGTTTGTTCCTGCAAAGGGGCATGTGTTTGTGAGCGCTGACTATAGCCAGTTTGAGCTGCGTTTGGCGGCGGTAATGGCTGACGACAAGGAACTTATCGACGACTTTAACCACGACCTCGATGTCCACACCAAAACCGCCGCTGAAGTCTATGGTGTACCCATGGACCAAGTTGATAAAAACATGCGTCGCCATGCCAAGGTGGTGAACTTTGGTATCCTGTACGGCATGAGCCCACATGGTTTGAGTATTGCCACCGGTATGACGGTATTTGAAGCCAAAGAGTTTATTCAAAAATACTTTGAGTTGCGTAAGCCCGTCCGCGAATACATCGACAAAACGGTCGAAAAGGCCCTGCACGATGGGTATGTTGAAACCATTTTCGGCCGTCGCCGCCCGACCCCCGACCTCAAGAGCAGCAACTTCGTAGTCCGCGAGGCCGCCAAGCGCGCCGCCGCCAACATGCCAATCCAAGGTACTGAAGCCGACCTCATGAAGATTGCCATGCTGCAAGTCGAAGACAAGCTGGATGGCCTGGGTGAACAAATCCTGCAGATCCACGACAGCATTCTGGTTGAAACACCAGAGGCCAATGTCGAGAAGGTCTCAGAAATTCTTAAGAGTGCCATGGAGAACGTCCACTCCGAGCTGAAAGTAAAGCTCAAAGTAGATATTAAGACTGGGCGTAACTGGGGCGAGCTCTAGACCTAAAAAAGGCTACGCTGCTTAGTGGCGCCCAAAATGAGAGCACAGCTGTCAGGGAAGATTTCTGGTAGGGCGGCTTCGGTGTCAATGATGCCGCGCGCTACTTGCTCGAGCAGTTCATTGGGTAGGGCATCTATGATCAGCTGTAAGTCTCGGGGGTTGGTGCGGAGTAACATCTTTAGGAAGCGTCGCGTAAACACGAAGTTATGCTCCGCAATGAAGGGGAGCAAGTCGGCTGGCTTACGAATTTCGGATGTGTTGAGTGACCCCTCGACTTCGGGCATCTTCTGCACGCTTTCGTCGCAGGTTATCAAATAAGCGCAGACGATACTGTCGTAATCTTTGAGCACCTTGCGCATCATGGCAGTATAGGTCCCCGTTACATGGATGTCGTCGATAATTACTACCCTGTGCCCGCTTAGATCTCGGCCACGCAGCGTGTTGTCAACCTGATCGCTAATAAGTTTTTTGCGTTCCTCCAGAGGAAGGATCGCGTACTCTTGGATGTAGTCTGTTGGGCGGTATACGTGTACCATTTCGCCGGGCTCAACGCCATACTCGATGCGTCTAAGATTTATGATGTCCAGACAATAGCGGGCAAGCGTTGTTGCTGGTGGTGCTGCCGCTTTGTAAGATGTGGCAATTGCCGGTGGCTCTTTGGCGGTAAAGAGCAGGGGTGCGGCAATTTCTAGCTCGGCTGTGAGTTGGCGGGCAAACTGCCTGAGATCCGATCGCACGCCATATTTCATGCGACTATATGCAGCGGTGTCAAGCTTTTTGCCCTTGGTGTCGCGTAGATCCCCCTTGCTGCCTATCCCGAGATGGTAGACGGCTATCGGTTCTGGATTGTTCATTTTACCTAGTATAAACGAAAAGCTTACCGATTACTTTTAGGACGCGCGATATGTGCTAGGTCAAACCCTAGCGATAGCTCTTGTTTGAGCGAATATAGCTCATCTACCTGTCGGCTAATCGTTTCGATGTCGAGACTCCCAAAGCCTCGACGGGGCTTGTCATTGACGTAGACGGGCACGTCGTAGTTGGTATCTAGATACTCACCAGACCCATCGACGGTAGTAGTGGTGAAGCGTACGCCGCACACTTCGGTAGGGATATTGCCACGTCTGCCCACTAGCCTATAGACGTGGGCACGAAAAGGAACACCTGTTGGCAGTAGTGTGCGATCTGGATGACGTATGTCGAAGTTGGTCACATCGAGGTATGCTCGCCACAGCACGCCATCAGCTTGAAGTTCGGCGGCATGCCGAGCTTGAATGTCGAGCAGTCGTGTTTGGTTCTGTTCGTAAACTGTGAGGGGTTCTAGCCCCTCCTCGACCTCCATAAGTAGTAAGTGCCCCAGTGATTCTGGCGAAAGTGCTGCTTCGATCTCGCGGTCAGTGTCCGCAAACTGTTCGGGGTCTGCCATCTGTATTAACGATACAACTTAATTGACTGTAGCTCAATAATTTGACCAAGTGATTTTAATCACGTACCTGTGGTCAAATAAATGGGTGAATGTAGGTCAGTAGCCTATAATAAGCGCTGTGAATATACTACCGACACTCGAAGATAGTAACTTTATGCAGCAAGCCGATACCGCCATACGGTCGTTCACTCGAGAAGTGCGCGAAGTGACGTTCGTAGAGCATGGCGCTGACAATATAGTTGCTGTCGTCAACGAGGAATTTGTTTTCCGTTTTCCACGCAACGCCGATGCTGCCAAGCGCCTATACTTCGAGACGGCACTCTTGCAGAAAATCGGCAAACAAATACCAGCCGTGCAACTTCCCGAACTGCTGCAGGTTCATACCCAGCCGTTCTATAGTGTGGCTCGCTACATTGAGGGACAGCACCTTACCGGTAAGGATATCGTCAAACTGACTGAAGAAGAGCAGGCTGCCATCGGGCAGGCGATAGCCACCTTTAGCGTACAGCTGAACCATGCCGTTAGTGGGCTGGAGATACGTCGTTTGCGCATGGAGTCTGGTGTTGAGGGCCTGGACGAGCCTTGGGATATTTACTTCGATCGCCTATTCGTCAAAGACCGCCTACCTAATGAACGCTTGCGCCCGATTATCGACGAGCAGTATATGCTCTGGCGAGATCTAGTAAAGCACGAGCAGCGCACCTATGCCATCCACGACGATCTGCATCCAAGCAATCTGCTGTTCCTTGGCCCAACTTTACAGGGCGTTGTTGATTTCGGCGATACTAACACCGGGAGTATCGAAGAAGAGCTGCGTTGGCTCTACTCTATGGGTGATATCGTGCTTAGGTCTGCCATCGAACACTATCAGCAGCTAACCGGAGCGGCCGTAGCATACGACAATGTAAAACAGTGGGCAATCATGCACGAGCTGTCGACCTTCACTACCCGGTTAGCCCGCCAGGATACCGAATCATTTCCATTTAAGCGTTCGCAAGAACACCTGCGTGCCTGGATACCAGGCTTTCCGCTATAGGAGCATTGCGATGCCGGTCTACAATAAACTCGTTCGCGATAATATTCCCGACATAATACGCGCCAGTGGCGAGGTACCGGTGACCCACACTTTGGAGGACGAGGCATACCTAAAAGCATTGCTAGCCAAACTTGACGAAGAGATTACCGAGTTCAAGGCTGGCTATGAGCTTGCGGAGCTGGCTGACCTTCAGGAAGTCATTTTGGCGCTTGCTAAAGCAATCGGATCTGATAGCAGTGCCCTAGAGTCAGTACGTGCCGCCAAAGCCGCCAAAAATGGCACTTTTGAGCAAAAGATTTTCCTTGAAAAAGTCCAGTAACAGAGGTGAATGGACTTGCCAAAGCCGCCTCAATGTGATATTGTTTATATGTTCCTAGGTGGAGCATATAAGTATGAAATATTTTATAGGTTTCTTAGCTAGTATCGGCCTTGTCATCCTCGTGTTTGTGCTTGTTTTGCGCGGGTTTGGGGGTAGGCATGGTACCACCAACCAAAGCCCTCTAACCGATTACGCCAACAGCGATGCTATTGTGCGCATGACAGTTGATGGTCCAATCGTTTCGGACCAACAACACCAGGCCTATCGAATTACAGTCGGCCGCAGCGAGACACGTATCGAGACCCTACAGGGGTACGAGTACGATGCTATCGACACCAAGATGTATAGCAACAACCAGCCAGGCTTTACTAACTTTTTACGCGCTCTTGACCTTGCCGGTTTTACAAAGGGTGTCAAAAATACTGACAGCCAGGCCGATGATGAGCGCGGTGTCTGTGCCTTCGGCAGCCGCTACGTGCTCGAGATTATCAGCGGCACATCACAGATTCAACGCTATTGGGCCACCTCTTGTGGCGGTCAGGGTACCTTTAAAGGTAACGCTGTTACCGTAAAACGCCTATTCGACAAGCAGGTTCCCACTAGTGACTACTCGTTACTGGTCAGCAAGTTGCATCTATAGTACAGAATAGCTACTCACGCAAACAAAATGGCGCGCCCAAGAGGCGCGCCATTTTGTTATCACCCAATACGAATAATGAGTCGTTTCTCGGTCTGGGTTATGGCCCTGAGCTTTATTATGTGAAACCGTAGCGTATTTGCCAGGGAGGCGCTGGAGACTGTCACAACAATGGCTTCACCTTGCAGGGCAACGCTCGACTGTGACTTGAGCGTATCGAGTATATACTGTTTGATCGCTGCCACTTCTGGTGGTTCTTTGGCGCTGTACTTGCCGAGCAAGTCGTTGAGACTTTCCATGCCTTTAACTATAGCGCAAAGGTGCGTTTTGCTACAGGGGTGGGGGGTTTGACGAAAGATGCTTTAGGTAGTATAGTGCAGGCAAATAGTAATAAAAGCAACATTATGTCAGATGTAATGATCGAACAACCTGAGGTGTGTGAGTTTCCGTTCGGGTATCCAGACCCTAACGCTGTCGCGGCTGCTTCGGGCGCCTATTTTGCCTTATCTTCGTACGCGCAGGCGATTGAAGCAGAGACGGTGCTACTTGAAGGTATTGATCCGGCTGTCGTCGAGGACGCAACCGACACCGCTTGGTATATGTACCGGCGCGCATGCTTTGGCTCAATACGATCGTTGGGTGATGTGCCTGTTAGCCTGTCCATCAAATACGCTCCGGCATGCCAGGAACGCGAAGACGCACCAACCGGCGCCTTCGCTGCGCCACCTTGTAGCGTAGGGGAAGTAACACCCGACGTGCAGCGTGAGCTTGAAGAGCAGGGCTCTGAGATGGCACTATACGAAGCGTACGAAGCCTCTAAGCTTGACGCTCAGATACTGGAGACGCCCAAGACATATAGCGAGAACCATCTAGAGGTGCTAAGGGTGGCCTTGATACATTCGGCCGCAATCACTGATACGGACTGGCGCCGCGACGAAGCGATTTGGCTAGCGGACTACTATGGGCTTGAGGACACGGCCGAGCTTTTGGCCGATATGCGTATGCAAGGCTCGTCGAGTTTGTCGGAACGGCTAGTGTCGGCATTTGCAGGGCTGGCCAGGAATGCGCAGCTAGTAACCGCGCTCTCCAGGCTAGCTCTACTTAATAGATAGCCGCGCACGTTGGCTTGGTTTAGAATAGAGAGACTATGCCAGAGCTCCCCGAAGTTGAAACCGTTCGCATTGGCCTGGAACGCTTGCTGCCAGGGCTGCAGGTTGCGAGTGTATCGTACGATTGGCCTAAGGGCTTTCCAAACGCACCGACTGATGTGCAGGCTTTTTTAGTTGGTGCGCATATATTACGCGTACGGCGTCGCGCCAAGGTGCTACTAATTGATCTAGACACAAACCACACGCTTGTTATACACCTTAAGATGACAGGACAGCTTGTGTATCGCGATAAGCAGCAAAAATTTGGGGCGGGACACCCAAATCATAGTCTGGTTGGCAAGCTGCCGGATAGGTCGACACGTGTAACGTTTGATTTTACTGGTGGAGCTAAACTTTTCTTTAACGATCAGCGTAAGTTTGGGTGGGTGCGGCTTATGCCCACTGCCGAGGTTGGATCGTTGGATTTCTTTATGAAGGTTGGCCCCGAGCCTCTATCTAGTGACTTTACGGCTGTCAACTTTAGTGAGCGGCTCCAACGTCGCGCCAATAGTGGCATAAAAGCAGTGCTGCTCGATCAAACAATAGTTGCAGGCGTGGGTAATATTTATGCCGACGAAAGTCTATGGGGGGCTCAAATTCACCCAGAGACTAAGGTTAGAGACATTGGCGGAACTGAACGCCTCTCCCTGTATCACGCCTTACGTAGTGTGCTGGCTTTGAGTATCGAAAAAGGTGGCTCCACGGACCGCAATTATGTTGATGCTGAAGGTAAGCGGGGGAGCTACCTCGCCTTCGCCAACGTTTTCCGCCGCGAGGGTATGTTGTGCCCAAGGTGCGGCAATACCATTATCAAAACCAAGGTCGCAGGCAGAGGGACGCACACGTGTCCATATTGCCAGATAATCAAATAAATGGTAAAGTATAACTTAGAAGTTAAGCGAGACGAGCATGCCCAAGACCCCGAAGTATCAGCGATATAATTGGTGGCCAATCACTGCAACGGTTGGCCTGACTACTGCTACGCTGATTGGAATGGAGCTACTGTTTGGTGGCGGTAATGAGCACGGCGTATCATATTCACCTGGTATCGATACTATGCCTAGCTATTCGGCTGGCCCTATGGTTGAGGCACATACTGATGCACCTTCGCTTCCCCCTAAAGCTACAGCGGTTGCCGCCTGGGTTTGCCGCGATTTCGTCTTCGTTGACGCTGAGCATCACGAGGTAATCGTTAATCCTGCTATTGAGCCAGACGCTCAGCGCCCACTCAATCTCGTTAACATTGAGGCTGGTACGATCAACTTTTCACAGCCTCAGTCCCGTGACAACTTTACGCTCTATGTGCACAAAAATGGCCAGTGGCGGGTAGATGGCGACGGCCGCCTCAACCGTTGCTATGGCGGTGACGCCGTTACCGCAACCGAAGTGTATGATGCCCAAGGCCAGGACCGCTATGTACTGACGGATTCTGGTTCGAGTATTCACGCCAGCGATAGAGTCGCCACTGATCCGCTTACTGCTGTTCGCGATGGTCTTGTGCATGCCGATTACGACAATCTATCAGATGCGCAGATTCAGCAGTTTGTCGACGATCTGCTGACTTCGTAGCAGATATAGCAGCTTAGGCTGCCGGCCCGTGCTATCATACTTCTTGCAATGATAGTGACTATTACGGGGGCAAATGATTTGCTGCGCAAGCGCGAGCTCGACAAACTTGTCGACGCTTTCTTGGCCGAGCACGGCGACATGGCTGTTGAGCGCTTTGACGGCGAGGAAACTACAGCCGATCGCATGCGCGAAAGTGTGCAAAGCATGCCATTCCTCAGCAACCGCAAACTGGTTGTGCTGCGTGAGCCGAGCAAACAAAAGCTGTTTGCCGAGGCTATCGCCGATGTGCTAGAGGCAACGGCCGACACAACAGATCTAATTATTTACGAGCCTAAACTTGATAAGCGGAGTGCTTACTATAAGTTCCTCAAGAAGACTACGGATTATCGTGAGCTTGCTGAACTAGACGGCTTTGCACTTGCGAAGTGGGCGGCCGAGTACGCAAAGGAGCAGGGGGGCGGCCTGCTGCCGACCGATGCAAAGTTGCTAGTCGACCGTATCGGCGCCAACCAACAACTGCTGCAGAGTGAGTTGGACAAATTAATAGCCTACGATAGCGCTATTACCAAGCAAACAATTGAGCTGCTCGTAGAACGTTTGCCTCAGAGCACCGTGTTTGAATTGCTGGATGCGGCCTTTGCAGGCAACGCGCAGAAGACTTTTGAGATTTATAAGGAGCAGCGGGCGCTTAGGGTGGAACCGCAAGCAATCTTGGCAATGCTGGCTTGGCAACTGCATGTGGTGGCGGTAGTTAAGGCTGGGCTACCAAGAAATGCAGACGAGATCGCCAAGACAGCTAAGCTTAACCCATTTGTTATTCGCAAAACGCAGAGCATAACCCGCCGCCTTAGTCTTGCGCAAATAAAAGGTTTGATTGCCGACTTGTTGGACCTTGATATCCAACTCAAGCGCAGTAATATTGACGCCGACGAGGCTCTCCAACTTTTTCTACTCACACTACTGAACAGATAGCGAAAGTGAAAGCTTATTGTAATTTAAGCAATTTTATGCTATAAAGATAAGCGTTATGCAGCTTATTGCCGCGACGCAAGAACCACTACCTATACTTGTCGATGATCAACTGGAAATGCCGCCAGTTCTGCCAACGACACTTGGTTATGCTGCTGTGCGCAGTCAGCGACTACTGACAAGAGATAGCAGGTTTGCAGAACAAGATGACCCCAGCGCCAGACCAGAGGTTCACGAAAGCGACCTCAGGGCTGATCTGCTGGCTGTGCGCCAGGCGCTAACACATGCGCAACCACATGTTCGCGAACCGTTTGATGTGATTATGCGTGACTTTGAGATAGAAACCAGACGTCGCCCAACAGCCGACCAGACGCCTGCTTTTGACCACTATGCAAAGCGTGCAGGGGACGGCGGGGTGGACAATGAAACGCTGTTTGAGTTTTTGGAGTGGCAGCTCAACGATATCGCCGCCCAACAAGAAGTGATATCACCGACCGTAGAATCACTACGCGGTAGCTACATCGCTGCCCTAGAGAAAGGCGTCTCTGTCGGACAATTTCACCCACGCGGTACGTCGCAGGCAGTAAGTGCTGCCCAGACTCTCAAAGTATTCGTAGGCGACCCCACTCATATGTATACGCCGGGCGAGGAGGGCTATCATTACGAGGCCACGGGCGAAGTTGTGATCATTCAGGGGTCTGGTGTGACTATTGAGGAACGCGAAGCGAACTTGGAGCTACGTGTTCGTAAGATCATGGGGCATGAGTTTAATCATTTTGCATTCGGGCATGGTCTGACGCGTATGGAAAAAGAGGCTGGGGTGGAGGATATTGCCTCATGCATTAAACGGGGCGACTACCCCGATGTTATCGACCCTGACAAGACTGGCGATGTAGACGGATATTATTGGGATCGTAAAGTAATCCATGTGCTCAACACCGTGGGCAGCGACTTTATACCCGCAAAACTGAACCGCTTGGCCTGGACGAGCGGTGGCTCAAGTACGCCTGAATCTGAGGAGTTGCACCGTCGCCGTGACGAATCGTGGGCCGTAGAGAGCGTGACCGAAAAAGTAGCTAACTATGTTGACAATAGACTCTATCGGATAATGTCCAATGATTCGCACGCTAACGTTAAAGAAGCTCGGGCAAGGATTATGTCCGAGGCCGTAGGGCTCTTGCAAACCAACCCGGCTGAAATATTTGGCGACCAACATGAAAAGCCGCGGTCCCGGATGCTTGGGGCCACGGCTTTGTCGAAACTCGTTTCGAGAATTACTTCTTGGCGGCAGTCTTCTTAGCTGCGGTCTTCTTCGGAGTTGCTTTTTTAACAGGAGCAACTTTCTTGGCTGCCGGTTTGGTGGCAGCCTTTTTTGCAGGGGCTTTGTCGGACGCGCCAGCGGCCTTTGCAGCTTTGGCGATCTGGCTCTTTTTGCGGGCAGCCTTGTTCTTGTGCATTACGCCTTTTTTGGCAGCGGTGTCGATAGCACTCTGGGCCTTCGTCTGTGCAGACTTGGCGTCCTTGTTGCCGCCAGTTACTGCGTGGTGAAAGGCCTTAAGGGCACCCTTGAGTGAACGCTTAGTTTTACTGTTGCGTACGGCGGCTTTGTTGGCGACCTTAACGCGCTTTTTTGCAGACTTGATGATTGGCATTATCTATACCTTTGTTGTTAATTTGTCGAAGTAAACTATACAGGACACAACAAGGGTTGTAAAGAGGTGGGGCGCCTACTCCCAAATAGAAATCTTGTCGACAAGCTTATGCTTATGTGGTACGCTTGGCCTAAGAGTGCAAACCTTAAGGTAAAACAAAAAAGTATGGATAGCCAGAAGCAGCAAGTAGCTGAACGAATCAAGCAAGCGAACAACATCCTAGTAACGGTTAGCAGCAACCCCTCTGTCGACCAACTTGCGGCTTGTATCGGGCTAACGCTAACCCTCAACAAAATGGGCAAGCATGCCACGGCTGTATTTAGTGGTGCTGTACCGTCGACTATTGAGTTTCTGCAGCCCGAAAAAACTATCGAGAAGAATACCGACTCACTCCGCGATTTTATTATTGCGCTCGACAAGTCTAAGGCAGACAAGCTCCGCTACAAAGTAGAAGACCGTGTCGTTAAAATTTTTATCACACCGTATCGCACCTCAATTAGCGAAAAAGACCTTGAGTTCAGCCAGGGCGACTTTAATGTAGACGTTGTGCTTGCGCTGGGTGTCCATAATCAAGCCGACCTGGACCAGGCTATCACAAGTCATGGCCGTATTCTGCATGATGCTACGGTTGTAACGATCAACGTGAAGCCGGGTGGAGAACTGGGCAGTCTCAACTGGCTTGACCCAGCTGCGAGTAGCTTGAGTGAGCTTGGCGTGCAGCTTGTCGATATGCTTGATAAAAAGCTTATTGACGGGCAGATATCGACCGCTTTGCTGACTGGTATTGTTGCCGAGACCGAGCGTTTTAGTAACGCACAAACTTCACCGCAAACCATGAGTATTAGTGCTGAATTAATGGCAGCTGGCGCTAATCAGCAGCTTGTCGCTACGAAGCTTGAAGAGCCAGTAGCGCCTCCGCCTCCGCCTCCATCGGCACCAATCGCCGCCCAGGACGAGGGCGCCTCGAAGCTGCCTGAAGATGCAGCTAAAAAGCCAGACGACGGCACCTTAGAGATTTCGCATGATGACAAGTCCTCTGGTGGGCAAGAGAATCAGGCCCCAGAAGAGGGGGAACAAGCCAAGATGGGGTCCGAAGAGCAGGCCGTATCCAGTATGCCCCAGGCCGAAGAGCCGCCGCAGGAGTCGGTCGCTCTGCCACAACCCCCCGCCATCGAAGAGAAACGAGAGCCAGTAGCGCCACAAATTCATATTGACGAGCATGGCTCGCTAAGCCCACTCGAAGACATGCTCCCTCCTAAGGCGCCCAGCCAACCCCCAACGATTATTCGTCACAGCGAAGGGCCCAAGATGGTCCTGGAACCCCCAACGCTTGGTGGTCAATTGACCGCATCTGCGGCGCCGGGTCTGGGTGAAGCTCAGGAGACTGGTGGCTTGCCGCAACTTGACCAAATGCCATCGGCCCCATCGATAGGGCAGACGGTTATGCCTCCTACAAACAGCGACGATGACGAATCACCTTCAGGTGGTGCTGCGCCATCCGATAGCTTTTTGGTCGGCACGGGCCAACCTACGGCCCCGGCAATTACCATGCAGCCTCAGCCAACCATTGTTAGCCCAGCGCCAGTAGATCAACTACCCGCCGCTGATGGGCAATTGCCCGGGGTCGACCGTACACTATCCGACATCGAGCGCGATGTTCACAGTACTCACCTCGATCAAACCCCAGCCGGTAGTACAGATCCTGTAAGTTCCACTCCGGGCGAAGCAATGCTGCCGCCACTTTCGTCCGATGCTCCAGCCCAGCCGTCGACAGCCTTTGACCCAAGCAACTTTTCGGTTTCTCCGCCGCAGAATGACACCACTAGTGGCGTAACCCCTCCGTCCTTCGGACAACCCCAGCCTCCTGTCGCTGACGACCCACTCATCTCTGCTCAGCAAGGTGCTGCGGATGTAGTGGCACCACAACAAGAGACGGCGCCAGATCTTAATAGTGCTCGTGATGCTGTAGCCCAAGCTATTGGATCGTCATCGTCTCCGTCCATTGAGCCTATCCAAGCGCTTAACGCACAACCTGTTAATCTGCCAATGGGTAATGATGCGCAGCAGCCAGTACAACCATGGACGCCTCCAGTACCTGAGGTGGTTGAACCACCGGTTGTGCCCCAGCCCAGCCCAATGCCGCAGTTTAGCTTGCCAACAACCGACCTACCAAACCCAGGTGCCCCGGATATGAATACTGACCCTAACGCCCCACCTCCGGTGCCGCCCCCAATGATGCCCCCAACGAATCCTTACTAGATAAACGTAAGCGGCTTGTGCTCGCTTGGCGTACTCGTTAAAATAGACATATCGTGAGGCATAAGAAGTCCTGGTTCTCTGTGGTTCGTGCCCGGTATCTATCTAGGGGTAGGTCTCGCTGGCTTGTAGTGCTCGGTATTATGTTAGCTATAGCTGTTCCTACAGCTTTCTTGATGAATAATGATAAACCGGCGAGTGCCTATCCGTGCCCCTGTGGTGTATTTCCTGCTAACCCGAGCGTATCAACTGATTTTCAGTCCGGTGGTATCGAGATTGGTTTTAAGTTTAAATCGGACATAGACGGGTATGTGACGGGTGTTCGCTTCTATAAGGCCGGCGCGATGGGCGGGACGCATACCGGACACTTATGGGATAAAAACGGTACGCTTTTGGCTACTGCAACTTTCTCGAGTGAGACTGGTTCCGGATGGCAGGATGCAAGCTTTTCGAGCCCAGTTGCTGTAACGGCTAACACCATATACACGGCATCTATGTTTGCGGCAGATGGTAACTACGCCTACGCGAGCAATTACTTTGCCAGCCAAATAGATAACGCGCCATTGCACGCACCCGCTGACGGGCAAGCATACGACAATCTGGGGCATGGCGGGCAAGGTGTGTATGATGCTAGTGGCTCAAGTGCGTATCCTACAGGCTCGTTTAATAAGACTAATTATTGGGTGGACGTGTCGTTCCAAGGCAATGCCACTTCTGCGGCACCTACGGTACAGTCGACCGTGCCTACGAATTCGGCGACTGCTGTAAACCTCGGGCAGACTATCACGGCGACCTTCGATGAAGCTATGGACCCGACGGCACTCACCACAAGTACGATGGTCGTAAAGGACGCTTCCAACAACACGGTGTCAGGGACTGTTAGCTACAACCTATCTTCCAAGGTAGCTTCTTTCATACCGACTGACGGTTATGCCAAGAATCAAACATATACCGTCACGCTTAAGGGCGGGACGGGCACGGTGGCTACAAATTCAGAGGGCGTTGCCTTGGCGACGGACTACTCATGGACATTCACCACGGTCGCAAGCGACACTTGCCCATGCTCGCTGAAGGATAGGACGGGGTTGGCAGGCGGCTCGACGATTGACGATGTGACTGGCACTGAGCTGGGCGTCAAGGTAGTGCCGGCTGAGAACGGGTATATCTCTGCACTTCGTTTTTACAAACCTATTATTAGTACGCAGACTACTCACACCGGCACGATCTGGAGCTCGACGGGTACCAGTCTGGCGACGGTAACGTTTAACAACGAGTCGGACTATGGCTGGCAGGAGCAAAAACTTTCCACGCCATTGGCGGTGCAGCAGGGCAGCGTGTATGTTCTCTCGTATACCAGTAGCGATGGTGTGTATACCTATACAACGGGAGGAAATACTTCCAACATTGGCAACGGTATGCTGGTGGCGTATGCCTCCGGATCATCGCAGAACGCGGCGACAGGTAGCGGCAACGGCAATGGAGTCTTCTCGGCTACGGCTGGCAACTATCCCGGCTCGGCTAGCCCCGCAGGCAATTACTACTGGGTAGACGCTGTCTTTTCGCCCTACCAGGCAACGGTATACCCGCTAAAAGTCGACACTACGCAACCTAGTGCGGGCGCGTACGGCATTTTGCATACTACTGATGTGCGGGCTAGCTTTAACCGAGCGTTGAGCCCTGCAACGGTGAGTAGCTCAACGGTACACGTTGTCGATGCCAATAATGTGGCAGTGACGGGTGCAGTTAGTTACGATAGCAATAATTTTAGGATTATATTTACGCCCTCGAGCTCGTTCGATTACGGTAAGAAATACACCGCAACGCTCGATAGTAGTATAGCCGATGTAGATGGCAACACGCTCGGTAGCGCGCATACCTGGAGCTTTACGGTAGGCACCCAACTGGCCAGTGACCCCAATGTTGGCCCCGGTGGCCCC
>CAWFIL010000002.1:0-484163 GCA_963815935.1 uncultured bacterium | reverse complement strand
GGATAATATGGAAGTTGCCGTCGCCCATGTGCCCAGCAATGGTCGCTTGCAGTTTGTACTTTTTAATAATCTTGCGCAAACGCGGCAGAAACTCCGTGAGGTACGGCGGGTTGACCACTAGGTCGTCGATAAACGGTGCGGTGTGCTTGTCTTTCACTTTGCTACGCAGCAAGTTGAAGCTTTGGCGGCGCATAATCCAGAATTTTTGGCTCTTAGCAGCGGTGTCGTCACGTTCCATGGCCATGTGGTAGGGCTTGAGGTCGTTGCGCAGCTTGTTGATTTTATCATCAACTTCTTGCTGGCCGTGACCATTGAACTCCACCATCAGGATCAGCTTAGGAATACCGCGCAGCAGCATAAAACCATCCGGGATTAAGCTAATGAGCAGTTTGAACAAACCCCACCAGCCCAGGTACTTGCGGAAGGATGGCAGGAAACGGATCGACAAGTACAGCGTGTTGTCGTCGAACGATTCAAAGGTGGCCGGCTTGTGCTCCAGCACTTTATTGATGACTTCGCCAAGCGGCTTGATGTCCTTCATGAAGCAAACCAGCAAACCAGTGTAATCACGAGTGGGTACCAGGCGGAATTTGACGTCGGTTACAAAGCCCAGCGTACCCTGAGAACCAACGATCAGTTTGCCCAGGTCAAAAATGCCCGTTTCACGATCCCACACGTCCCATAGGTTGTAGCCCATGGAGTTTTTGGTGACGTTAGGTTTGGCGGCCTTGATGGTATCGTAATTGGATTCAACCAGCTCGAAAAGTTCTTTGTACAGTCGTCCTTCGTAATCTTTTTGGGCCATTTTTTTGATGAGCTGCTGCTTGTTGAGCGGCTTCACCAGATACTCGTTGCCGTCGGCAAAAACCACGTGCAACTCGTTTACAAAGCCCTCGGTCTTGCCATATTCCAGTGATTTCTCACCGCCTGAGTTGTTGGCCACCATACCGCCAATGGTGCACAGATCGCGTGAGGCAGGGTAGCTAGGCATAATCGCCTTGTGTTTGAGTGTCTCTTTCTCGAAGTCGCGGTAAAACACGCCGGGCTGGGCGTGGGCTTCGGTCGCCGAGACGTGCTCAATCTTGGTAAAGTGCTTATTGAAGTCAACGATAACCGAGTCGTTGATAGCGCCACCAGACATATCCGTGCCGGCCGAACGTGCCGTGGCCGACAGTTCCGGCATGGTCTTCTTGGCAGCCGCGAGGGTTTTGACCAGCACCTGCACGTCTTTACTGTCTCTGGGGAAGACGACCAGCTTGGGCTTAACCTCGAACAAGCTGGCGTCGTGACTATAAAACTCTTTGGTCGTGGCGTCGTCTTTGACCTCGCCCGCAAAGCCTGCCCGCTGGAGTTTTTGTTTGAATTCATCCATACCACTAGCTTAGCATGAGCGGAATACTTTCCAACCCCTCCAAGGCCGGGCCTTGGAAACGTGGGAATATGGCGTAGTAGTTTTGGCGCTGGCGTTTCTGGGCAAGGTGCTGTTAGCTGCGGAACATGCCAGGAAGAAATATCATTAAAATCTACGAGCCAAACCAGTACTATCATGTTTATAACCGCGGCATAAACAAGGGATTAATCTTCAATTGCGAGGCAGACTACGCACGGTTTGAGCATCTGCTTGCCCGTTCGTTATCTGCCACTACAGCGGAAGACCCGCGCGGCAGGGCATATAAACAATTCCGCGAAACTCTCGATCTCAATGCCTACTGTTTAATGCCAAATCATTTTCATATGCTCATCTTTCAGCGCGAAATGTTGGGCGTGGCGCAGTTTATGCAAAGTATTTGCACTGCATATTCGCTTTATTTTAACAAAAGATACGAACGACGCGGCCCTTTGTTCGAGAATCGTTTCAGAGCCGTAGAGATGTTAGCCGACAGCCAGCTGCAGCACATAACTCGGTACATTCACCTAAACCACTGGAACTTTAAAACGTGGCAACACAGCAGCTATCGCGATTACACCGACAAGAGTTTTGCTCGCGAGTGGCTTAGACCGGCGCCAATCCTGTCACTTTTTGACAGTCGGCAGCAATACAAGCGGTTTGTGCTGGACCACGAGGAGGAGCACAAGCTAATCGGACGCGAAAAGAGACACCAAGCAGATACCTAGCTAGACAATATTTCTGGGATTCCAAGGCCCGGCCTTGGTATGATGGGGGGATGAAGAATATTGAACAGCGGACGCTGGTCGTCCTGGCCTCTACGTATCCACGATGGGCAAATGACAAGGTACCCAACTTCGTCGAGAATTTCGTCAACCAAATGTCCGGCAAGTTCCGGAGCATCAGGGTTATCGTGCCGCACTACAAAGGTGCCAAGCACAAGGAACACCCGGTCAGCCCATCCGACAACGTGGACATCACACGCTTCCACTACTTTTTGCCCTACAGCCAAGAAAACATCGCCTACGGCGAGTTCAAAAAGAACAAATTGTACCCGCTCAAGTCACTCTTATATATATGGAGTGAATTATGGGTAACCTTTTGGGCTTGCGTACGCAGCAACCGAGCGATCGTGAACGCCCACTGGCTAATCCCGCAAGGCTTTGTGGCTGTGCTGCTCAAACCTATTTTTAAGAATAAGGTGGTCATTTCCATCCACGGCGCCGACGTGTTCACGCTCAACGGCGGCACCATGCGCAAGGTAAAACGCTTCACACTGCAACGCGCCAATGCGGTCATCGTGAACAGCTCCGCCACCCAGGAAGTATGCCAGGGCTTGTTCGACCGCGAATACCCAATTATCCCAATGGGCGTCGACCTTGACCGCTTCAAACGGCCAGATTCACGCCAGGCAGGCAAGGCCTTTGAGCTGCTATTCGTCGGCCGGGTCGTTGAAGCCAAAGGACTGACATACCTGTTTGAAGCCATTAAGCAGCTACGCGACCAAAAGGTAGCCGTCCATTTGAACGTAGTAGGTGACGGCGAAGCCCGCCCACAGCTGGCCGCGTACATCAAAAAACACAAGTTGGAGAAACAAATCACACTGGTCGGCTGGGTGCAGCAAGATGTGCTGGCTCCATATTACGCACAGGCCAACGCCTTCGTAGGTCCTTCCATCGAAACTGACAATGGCTGGAAAGAAGCCTTTGGTGTGGTGTTCGCCGAAGCCTCAGCCATGAGCCTGCCAGTTGTCACCACCAACACCGGCGGCATCAAGGACATCATCAAGCACGAAATAAACGGCTTGGTTGTACCGCAAAAAGACAGTGCGGCTATCGCCAAGGCTATCGCCCGGCTGCAACAAGATCCCAAACTGTGCGCCAAGCTAGGCCAGCGCGGCGTCAGTTACATTGCCGAGAACTTCGCGTGGGATGTCATTGCCTCCAAGTACGCACAAATCTTCAAAAATCTGTAATCCCTAAGGGGAGCGAACGTGGTAGCCGCACTTGGTGTTTTAGCTGGAATTGTGGGAATTGTCGCCTACGTACCGTATGTACGCGACATTATTGCCGGTAGAACCCAACCTGAGCGTGCTTCATGGATCATCTGGAGCGTTGAGTATAGTGGCCTGTTCCTTGCCCAGCTCGCCGAAGGCGCCACTAGCTCCCTGTGGCTGATCGGCTTGCAGCTTATAGGGGTAGCTGTAGTGTGTGTTCTAGCTATTCGTTACGGCTCAGGGGCGCTCTGCCATCGGGACACAGCGTTGCTAGCCTGTGCCTGCCTGGCGTTGGCGGCATGGTTCTTTACGAAAAACGCCTCGACGGCGATCCTGTTGCTAGTAGGCATCGAAACAACGGCAGTCGTACCAACCATCATAAAAGTGTATAAACAGCCTGGTAGCGAAACACTAACTACCTGGAGCTTAATAGGCTCCGCCGGTCTACTGGCGCTGCCCGCTGTAGGAGGGAGCGCAGCCATAATCCTGTACGCTTATCCGGTTTCGTTGGTGGCCATCAACTTTGGCGTGGTTGGCGCGTCACTTCTTGGCAAGCGAAATACACAACTGGCACTAGCCGAGGAGCCCGAGACCGACTAAGGCTGCTCAATGATCTCACGGGTTTTGTCTATGTTTGGCAGCAGCGCCGGCTGCGAGCCAAGACAGCTGAGTATCTGCTTATTATAGGTAGGGCTCCTAGGCGCCGGGGCATTTTCGGAATCCTTTATCCACACATTTTGTATCTGTTACAATCTGCGAACGGTCGTTATATTTTCTACAATAACTAAGTGCTGCGATTGTCATTGTCATTGCAGGCAACTTCGGGTATCCTGCGGACAGAAACCAAACTGCGAGGGGAGAAAAAGCAATGGGGTCTTTGTTCGGTGTGTCTAAAATTCGGCAGATTATCAACGCTAACAGAGGTATGGGGCAGCGTTACATTGCGTTGTTTATGCTGTCGTTATTCTGGCTGAGCATGCTCGTTGGGCCAGCCTCGGTAGTGCAGGCACTAGCCGTACAGCCAGAACAGACCAACAGCGTGCAACGCAACAATCATGCTGCACCGCTCAATCAAGACGCCAACACCAAACCCGATTCCTTTAGTTATACCGATGGGCTTGACGCAACCAAGAGCAGCAACAAGCCAGCTACAGATTACCAATCGGGGGCACAATCTGCCATACCGGGCCTACCCGGTGCCACCAAGCAGCCTGAGACGGCTACTAAAGAAAGTCTACAGACCACTGTACCGGCCAAACCGACGTTCAAAGAAGAAGAGCTAGTCGGTAAACGCACGGCCGACTCCTCGACCTTCCGTAACAAAGACGGCTCGTACACCACCAAGCAATACTACGCCCCCAAATTCTTCAAAAAGAGCGACAAATGGCAGACCATCGACACCACGCTGGTCGAAGATAAAAATGCCGGCGACTCCACCAACCCGTTTGGCAAGGCGCTTGGAAGCGTTGAGTCTTGGTTTACACAAACCGACACATACACCATTAAAGATAACAGCTGGCAAGCCCGCTTCGCTCCCAGCGACGCCAGCCAGGGCATGGTACGAATCAAGCAAGGCGCAAGCCAGGTTGGCTTTTCGCCAGTTGATGCAAACAGCGTCAAACCTGTCATTACCACAGCTTCAAACGGCGACCAAACCGTGCATTACTACAATCTGTGGCCTGGCGTCGACGTAGAGTATGCTGTGCTTTCGTCGGAGCTAAAGGAAAATATCGTCCTCAAAAATAAGGATTCGCTGGCTAACTTTAGCTTTAAGCTGGCTGGTGGTTCACTCAAAAAGACCAAGGCGAACAAGGATGGCACGTTTGGGTACAACATTACGGGCGCATTGGGTGACGGGTTCTCGATTGCGCCGCTAACTATCAGTCTTAACAAGTATGGTTTTGAGGCACGGCAACCAATCTCACAGAGTCTAAAGGGCAACCAGCTCAACATATCTGTCGACCGTGACTTTTTGGCAAGCCTGCCGGCAGATGCCTACCCAGTAGCTATTGATCCAACAGTTCACCAAGACCAGGTGGCGTTCGGCACAAGAGCAGGTGGCAGCTACGGGTCCTTTAAAAGCGACGGGTATATTTGCGATTCGACAGTATGCAACCCACTTGCCGGTTCGGTAAAAGATTCTCAGGGTTACTGGCAATCATGGCGTGGTGCGATTTACTCGGACTATCATGCAGTAAAAGGCAGACAGCTCAACGATGCTTCGTTGCACCTGACGCAACGCCTAGGGCTAAGCACCTCGGGGACAACCAGTACTCAGAACTTCACCGCCTGGCACGCGACCTGCCTCAGCTACAACTGCCTTGGCGTAAACAGCAGCACCGTTGCTATCGGCACAGTTGGCGACATTAACGTAACCAGCATCTATCAAAGCCGCATCAACGCCAACGATTATGATGCCTGGCTAATGATAACTGGGCAAGAGACAGCGGCCACTACATACAAAAACTGGGATCCTCAGTACTCCTATGTCCAGTTTACCTACACGGACGTGATACCGTCTCCTACGGTGGTTTCACCAGTCGAAGGGCAGGTATTCATTGACCCGCAAGTGTCATTCACGTCGACCAAGCACACCAACCCCGCAACGGGTGCAGCGCTGCAATATATCTTCTGCGTAAGCACATCTGCTGGTTGTGGCGGCGCCGTTATGGTTTCGAGCCCGCAGACCAGTGCACAGTGGACTATTCCCGACGGCATCCTACAAGACGGATCTACATACTACATACAAATGCAAAGTTACGATCCGAACGGGCCCATTACGAGTACATGGGGACCGGCGAAATCATTCAGGATAGACGCGCGCACCGGCAAAGATACGACTCAGGCCTTTGACACCCTAGGCCCCATCTCCGTAGACCTAGCAACAGGGAACGCCAGTACAAGCGCTAGTAGTCATTCGTCGAGTGCACTTGGTGGCTCTATGGGCGTAAGTCTCGACTACAACTCGCCGCTTCGGTCACGCAATGGATTGGTAGGCGAATACTGGAACGTAGCGTCTGGCTATTCTGGCGGTGCGCCAAGCTCGGCAGCCGATATGACTCGAGTAGATCAGGGTATCGACTTTGGATGGGACACTGGTTCTCCGGCATCTGGCGTGATAAACAACGACTGGTACTATGCTAGATGGACAGGATACTTCGTAGCGCCTGCCACCGGCACCTATAACTTTGGTGGCAATAACGATGATGCGTTAAGAATATATGTCAATAACACGCAACAATATGTAAATGGCGGTTGCTACACTGGTGTCTGCTACGATGGCTCATCTATCAGCCTAACGGCCGGGCAAGTGGTACCCATACGGGTAGAGTACGCCGAGGCAACCGGCCCGGCCTATGCGCACATGTACGTTAAAGGTGCGGTGAACGAGCAGGTGGTACCGAGCAGCTGGCTCCAAACGGGTATTCGCGAAGTCGACAACACGCACGGGCTCACCGGGCACTACTACAAAGACAACGGCACGCACGACTTTAATGACAGTGCCAATACCATGATCATGCAACGTAACGATAAACTAGTCAGCTTTGACTGGGGGGTTAATGCAGCAGTTCCTGGTGGACCTGTCGATAACTTCATGGTCCGCTGGACCGGCTACGTCACAGTACCAGTAGCCGGTAACTACACCTTTGGTACAACCAGCGACGATGGCTCCAGAATTACCGTCGGCACCAATAACACACCGGTATTCAACAAATGGAGTGACGATGCCGGGCAAACCCTGTACGGCGCCGCTTATAATCTAGCCGCCAACACACCAACACCAATCACCATCGACTACTACGAGCATAGTGGCAATGCCAAGATGTACCTGATGGTAAAAGATACACCAGTTGGCGCCGCTGGGCAGGTAGTACCTTCGTCGTGGTTGTCTTCGGCATCCAGGGCCTTGCCAGTTGGCTGGAATCTGGGCGTTGACCCAGACGGCAACGTATCGTACGACCACATTACTATCACCGCTAACAGTGCTATCCTTACCGACTCTACTGGCAGCACACACGAGTACAAGTGGGATGCAGGCAAAATGGCTTATCAGCCACCCGTCAACGAAGACGGCAATCTTACGCGCAACGACAACGCCACCTACACATTCCTGGACTCAGATGGCCGCACCTACGTCTTTAACGCCGACGGAACCATCGCTTCGGTAACAAATCCGGTCGACGACAGCAAACCCGCTGCATTGCAATATGTATATGGCGGGACACCCTCACGACTTACCCCAGATAACCGATGGGGTAACCTCCGACCGATGGGCAAAAGTCTACTATAGCGGCCAGAACGGCTGCACGGTTGCCCCCAGTGGGTTCGACTCGGCCGCTCCAGCCAACATGCTCTGCGCCGTCACCACCAACGATGGCCGCACAACCTCGTTCTTTTACAAAAACGGTAACCTGGCCCGCATAGTTGAACCCGGCAACGAAATAACTGACTATGGGTACGACCAGTTCGGCCGCATAACCAGCATCCGGGATGCCTTGGCAAACGACACTATCGGGGCGGGTGTCCGCGCCGACGACGCCACCGTTAACACCGAGCTTGGCTACGACAACCTGGGCCGCATAACCAGCGTAACCCAACCGGCCGCCACAGCCGGAGCAACCCGCACCCAACACACCGTTGCATACTACCCCGGTAATGGCACTTACTTTGGTGCCACCGAGCAGCATGTAGTGGGCGCAAGCGAACCAAACGGCTTTACGCATCGCATTGAATACGACAGCCTGCTGCGCACCACCAAAGATACCGACGTTGCCAACCTTAGCGATACCACCGAGTGGGACCAGTACAAAGACCTGGTACTCAGTACTACCGACGAGACAGGCCTCAAGAGTACTACCCTCTACGACGACGAGGATCGCGCTGTTAGCCAGTATGGCCCAGCGCCTGCCGCCTGGTACGGTACCGACCGCAAACCGTTAACTACATACGCCAGCCAAGTACCGCACACCGACACAGCCTACGACCAAAATATGCAAGGCCCAAGCGTGGCATACTACAACTATTCATCCGCCAGCAAGAGCCTGAGCGGTGCGCCAAAACTGCACACCACCAACTTGAGCGGTGCAGTAGCCGGTGACCTCACCAGCAGCTGGACAGGGGCATCCCCAATTAGCGGCGTCACCGACAACTGGGGGTTCCGAGCCACAGGCCGCATGCGTCTGCCAGCCACCGGCAGCTACCGCTTCCGGATCAATGCTGACGGCGGCGTCCGCCTGTATATCGACGACCAGCTACAGCTAGACGACTGGAACGACGGAGCACTCCGCATTCACCCCATAGCTGGCGAGGTAGGCATCGACAATACAGCCGGTACCGTACACCGCTTTAGAGTCGAGTACTACCACACCACAGGGAACGCCAGCTTTAGCTTCCTCATCACGCCTCCCGGCGGCAGCGAAACCAGTGTAGGCGTTAACCAATACATCTCGCCCGACTACAGTCTGACCACCAGCACCAAGACCTACGACGCCACCCTTGGCGATAGCACCACCACGACCAACTACGGCAGCAACCCGGAGCTTGGCCTAGCCCAAAGCACCAGCGTTGACCCCACCGGCCTCAACCTGACAACCAGCAGCACCTACGAAACGCAAGGCGCCACCGGCAGCTTCCTGCGCCAGACCGCCAAGTATTTGCCAGGCGCTAACACATCCGTCGCATCAACTGGTACGCAGTACACCTACTACGGTGCCACCGAAACCCGCGACAATCCGTGCACTACTGCTACCGAAGCCTACAAACAAGCAGGCATGCTCAAGATCAAAACGGAGGCCGACCCAGACGGCACCGGCAGCCAAACCGGCCGTGCCACCGAAACCATTTACGACGACGCCGGCAGGGTAGTAGCCACCCGCTACAACACCGACAGCTGGACTTGCACCTACTACGACGCCCGTGGCCGCGTAACCGAAACCGACGTGCCTGCCTACAACGGCAACGCCGCCCGCACCATTAGCAACGACTACGCCGTAGGCGGCAACCCGCTAGAAACAACTACCTGGGACGACCAAGGCTGGATTGTAACCTGGAGCGACCTACTGGGCCGCACCACCAAATACCGTGACGTGCACGACGACGAAACCACCAGCACTTACGACAACTTCGGCAAGCTAACCCAGCGCGTCAGCCCGCTTGGCACCGAAACCTACGACTACGACAGCTACGACCGCTTGGTCGACCAAAAGCTGGACGGCGTAACCTACGCCACCGTAACGTACGACACTTACGGCCGCATCGATCACGTAGACTACAACAATGCTGGTTCCATGCGCCTGACGCTTGGCCGCGACACCTTGGGCCGCACCAACAGCATGACCTACCGCATGGGCGACGGCACCACTACCGTATCCGACACCGTAAACCGCAGCCAAAGCAACCAGATAACCAGCGACGTAGTAGCCAACGGCGGCAACGAGCTGTGGTACACCTACGGCTACGACAATGCCGACCGCATTACCTCGGCCAACATTGGGCCGCACAGCTACGCCTACGGTTACGGCACGCAAAACAGTAGCACCTGTGGCACTGGCGGTGGCACCAACCCCAACAGCGGCAAGAACGGCAACCGCACCAGCCAAACCATCGACGGCGTCACTACGACCTTCTGCTACGACCAAGCCGACCGCCTCAAGAGCAGCAGTAATGCCATGTACAATGGCGGAGACATCGACAGTCATGGCAACTTTACCAGCGTGGGCACCGGCAGCACACCGCTGCGCCTGTGCTACGACAGCTCGGACCGCAACACCTGCATGACGCAGCGCGACAGCAACGGGAACGGCATCGCCATGTACTACAACCGCGACGTCCAAGGCCGCATCGTCGCCCGCTTCAAGAACACCCTCACCAACTGGAACGCCACCGACGCCGGTGACTACTGGTACGGGTTTACTGGCAGCGGAGATACGCCAGACTTTGTACGGGACAGCAACTGGAACATCTCCGAAAAAACCCTGGAACTGCCTGGTGGCGTTACCATCACCATCCACCCACTCCTGAGTGGCAATGCCCAAAAGAACTACAACCTACCAAATATACATGGCGACACCTTACTTACTGCAAATGCCGCTGGGACAAATACTAGCAATGGCAACGGACCGCTCAACAGCTTCACCTACGATCCCTTCGGCAATGTTCTTGCTGGCTCTGTGTTGCCAAGCAATACAGCACTTGCTAGCTACGGGTACGTTGGACAGCATGAGAAACTGACAGAGAGTGGCTATGCCCTCACTCCCATCCAGATGGGAGCTCGGGTGTACATACCAGTACTGGGACGATTCTTACAGGTGGATCCTGTTGAAGGTGGGGGAGATAACAACTATGTGTATCCTACGGATCCGGTAGGGGAGTTTGATTTGACGGGGATGGCGTACACAAGTTACGGCATTGGAGGGTGCCTCATAGTGTGTATAAGTGTTAATGTTACACATAACGCTAGTGATGGCTCATGGTTTTATAGTATGGGGACCGGGGCAGGTCTAAGAGGGCCATCTTATGCAGTAGGGCCAGGTAAGGCATCCAAAGGGTGGAGCGCAAGCGCAGGTGCTGCGGCTATTCTGGGTACGAACGGAGTGTATGACGGTAGGCATATTTCAATGGAAGCTGCAGCTGGTTTGGGGCTCTCGGCAAGTGTCCAGTATACTACTCGTCTTACAAAATGTACTTTTGGGATAGGGTATTGTGGGAGGAACACTCCGTACTACAGGAAAAAGAGTCGATTCGTTAATAGCCTCCGCAGTGGTAGACTAAAAAATAACTATTACAATAACTCAACACACAGAAAGAGAAGATGATGGTAACCGGTGTACTCCTGATAGTCTTTGGGCTCCTTGTAATACTGACACATAAACCGCTAGCAAAAATGTCAGTTGAATATAGCAGCGAGCTCTATCATATTAAGTTAGGTCCAAGGGCGAAGCGATTTGCGGATTTGCTCGCGATTTTCGTCGGTTTAGTTATGGCCATTATGGGAGTTTTTGCAGCAACCGGAACGATATCGACTCGCTGAGTCATGCCTATACCTAATGACGCGCGCGGACGCGTCATTCAAGTCCGTCCAGCCAACCGTCAATGGCAGGCCAGGACGCAGTAGATAGCGCAGGTACAGCAACCACAGAAATTGACCTGCTTGGTAGGATGTCGCTTAAATCTTCGGTCTTCGTGCCCAGGCTGAAAAATAGCTGTAGACTTTTACGGCAGCTGTTGCTATTATTACGCCAAAATTAAGGAGGCTGTACTGGCCCAGCCAGCACCTACCTCTACGACCCATTCGGCCAAAGCCTCGTGGGGAGTACAGCGCTCCCAGCCAATACTACCGCTGCCAGCTACGGCTTTGTGGGACAGCATGAGAAGATTACGAGTCTTTGTTTGCCCTTACTCCCATGGTCATGGGAGCTCGGGTGTACCTACCGGTACTGGGACGGTTTTTGCAGGTGGGTCCGGTGGAAGGTGAAACCGATAACAACTGCGAATGACCCTATTAATGAGTTTGATTTAATGGGGCAGTGGGCAAGTTGGATTAATAGCAGCGCTAGGTGGGTAACGAGCCACATAACTGACCGTTACACGACTTGGGGGGGCTGGGCCAGTTGGAAGATGGGCATCGACATATGTGTATGCCGCAGCTCTTAGGCTTGGTACTGACGCACATATGCAGGATCCAGCTGCCCGGAGAAAGGGTCGGTCATATTGGGAACGACAAACAGTACTTGCCCTCGGAAAAGGTAGCGTTTGCGGCGCCTTTACGGGGCGGGGCTGCACTACGGGCGGCATTAACCCTAAGAAAGGTAGCATACTAAAAAAGCCTATCAAAGAGTTTGGAAATATATTCGGAGGCGATAGATGAAGAAATGTGTTTGTGCCGTGGCCGAAAAGGGTCGTATGACGACAATAAAATAGGCATCATACTGGGTGGTGGACTTCTGGTCATACTGTTTGGAGCAATCGGAGTTGCTGCACCTTTGGTACTCGCGCCGGCTGTTCTAATCATCGTCCTTCTATTAATAGCGTATGCCATACCACGCATGAAAAAACACCACAGCCGATATTGCTCATTCAGGTATGCACTTCTAGAACTGCTAGGCCTGGGCAACGTCATAAGCCTCTGAACAAATTTGGCAGCATACAACAACCTTGGGAGGTGTCAGGCTCCCACTTTTTGCAACACTCTGTCTAAACTTTTCATCTGTCCGTTTTGGTGGCCTGGCTGCTCTTTGAGCGTAGCGGCGTAAGCCGCTGGGCTCATCCGAGGAAGAGACAAGGTGTACCGAAAAACCGGAAGTTGACAGTGGTTGAGGTTGAAGTTGAAAAGGATGAAAATCTGCTAGACATTGCAGATGCAACAGGTTACTCAGGATTTGCAACTCTTAGCCAAGCCAAAACAGACTACTATTACGTCGATTTTTCCCTAGCGCAAGCTCCAAATTCCCAACAACCCAGTGGTTACGAGGTCGAGGAGCTATTCAGATCACTGCCCTCGTATATAAACAACGAGAAAGACTACACTTTTAATAAATGTTCTTTTACGGACAGTGGCCTCGTCGAAGGGTTCTTACTGCGGGCTTATTTCGTAGAAAACAGTAAATACTAGAGAGTCGAGCTACTAGTAGGCATAGACTCGGGATAAGCTATACTTAACTCATGAACAACGGCGACATCCACAAAGCAAGCGGCATCATTATCGTAGATCGCAAAGTACTGGTCGAGCGCTCGGTCGGTAAAGAGTATTTTATCCATCCCGGCGGTAAAATTGAGCCGGGCGAAACACCCAAGCAAGCGGTAATTCGCGAGCTAAAAGAAGAGTTCCAAATTGACGTACAGGAGCAAGACCTGGAAGAATTCGACAAGAACACGGCACCGGCAGCCAATAGCCCCGAGGTAAACGTCTACATGGATGTCTTTTTGGTAAAGAAATGGCAGGGTAAAATTGAGCCCGACAGCGAAGTCGAAGAAATCCGTTGGCTTACTTCTAGCGTGCCAAAGGACATAAAAGTCGGCTCTATTATGGAGCACGAAACCATTCCAAAATTAAAGGCCAGTAACCTTATAGACTAAGGCCATATTCAAGCAATGCTATACGCATGTAGTACACGTGGGAAATAGACAGGCGTGATGAGGCGATAGAGGGAGGTTGGATATGAGCGCTGCTCATAAGTCAGTCCTTCTAACTGAGCTTACGCCCACTGCCTATCTCCACTTTGTGGTCAGCGACCACCTGGGCGCTCCGGGCAGGAGCGTACGTGCCCCGTGTTGTTACACGCGCGACACGTGTGTCGGCTGAAGCCGCCGAAAGAAGCCTTACCGCCCCTTCCACGGCACGATGAACAACATCCATCGCAGCCACGCTGGCCGCTGTTTCTGTCGCCGTACGACATTCACTTCACCTCCCCTCGGGCTGAGAAGTAGCAGGGTCGCAGGAAAATCACTCACGCCTGTCGTGACTTCGGAGACATATCTCGGAAGTTATACTATTATATCATCCTTATACGATTTGCGCGAACACCTCCACAACCTGCTGCACAAAGCCAGCCGACACAGTCCTCGGTGTTCACTTGCACGAGCCCTCCCAATACTATAAATTGTAAAGCATAAGCTAATCGGGGAGGTGGCATGAAGGCAGCACAAGCAACGGCATATGGTGGCAAAGAGGTAATACGGGTGGTGACAGACGCGCCTAAACCCACCGTCGGTGACGGTATGGTATTGGTTGAGGTACACGCTGCCGGCGTTAATCCCTTCGACTGGAAAGTACGCGAAGGTATGGTTCGCCAGCTGGCCGAGCTGCATTTTCCGGCCACACTTGGCGGCGACTTTGCTGGTGTTGTGGCCAAAGTCGGAGCAGGTGCCGAGGGCGTGCATGTTGGCGACGAAGTATACGGGCAGGCCAGTGCGCTCGGTGGGCAAGGGTCATTTGCCGAGTTCACATCAGTCAAAGCTACTTCGCTCGCGCCCAAGCCGCAAAGCCTAGACTTTGGCACAGCAGCGGGCGCACCACTCACCGTGGTCAGCGCCTATCAGGCACTAGTTGAACACGCCAAATTACAGGCCGGGCAACGCGTACTAATCCACGGTGGAGCAGGTGGTATTGGCACGCTGGCTATCCAGTTGGCCAAGCATCTTGGCGCGTACGTCGCCACCACGGCTGCCGGTGACGACATCCAGTACGTCAAGGACCTCGGTGCCGATGAGGTCATCGACTACCAGGGCGAAGACTTCGCCACTAAGCTCAAAGATTTCGACGTAGTGTACGACACAGTTGGCGGTGAAACCTACAGCAAATCGTACGGCGTACTGAAACGCGGCGGAGTGATTGTATCCATGGTGGAACAGCCCAACTCGGCACTAGCCGAACAATACGGCGTAACGCCCATTATGCAGTACACTCAGGTCACCACCGAACGGCTCAATCACACAACGGAGCTGTTCAATAACGGCGCGCTGCGCTTACACATCGACAGAGTCTTTCCGCTGGATCAAGCCGCCGAAGCACTCGAATATCTGCACAGCGGCAAATATCGCGGCAAGATTGTGATTGCGGTCACAACCGTTTAGCCAACATTGGCCACTTTGTTGACGCACGGTCACTCATAGGATATGATCTAGACTGCTTTACCTGTCAGGTGCATACATAATGCACAAAAACGCACGAGGAAGGCAGAAAACCGATGAACGGTTTGCAGGACGGCGTGAAGACCTGTCCCACCATCGGGTGCCGCAAGTACGGCCAGGAGATGTCGAAGCACATCGACCCCTCCGGGATCGAGCTGGACACCTGTCGTGGCTGCGGTACCGTGGCGCTGGACCCTGGCGAGTTGCAGGAGATCATTCGCTTCACCGCGAATGGCACGCGCGCTCGCCTCGGCGGCGGACACGTCCCGACCTACAGCAGTCGGCCGGTTCACCACCAGCAGTCGTACGGCTACGGCCACGGCCATCGCAGCAGCGTCAGCATGAGCAGTCTCTTCAGCAGCATCTTCAGCTGAGACGACGCTCGGGCGACCAAGCCGCAGAACACTGCACAACCACACCATCGGGGGTAGCACTCAACTCCGCTGATACGTACATCCAGCCCGCCGGGCTGTCTTGACGTTCGTTCCGCGAACATGTGTGCTGCCGTGGGGCGGTGTCCGAGACCTGCATTCTTCGCAGAAGCAACACCTCGACACCGCCCCACATCCCACACACTATCTAGAAATTTTGGAATACCTATGACCTTTATGGACAGCTGCGAAGCAACCGCTGCAGGCGAACTGTTATTACACGATCCCAACGCTGACAATTTATTGACAGTAGTCGATGCCTTTTACGAGGCCTCGGACAAAGCGCCGGAGTCGGCTGTATTTGATACCGTCCACGCACTTGGCGGCAACTATGTTGCAGGCGGACGTTTTTCGCATGTAATGCGATTAGGTGAGTACGCCATCAAGGTGAGTACACCCACATCTACAGCCAGCGAGGACCGGCCCGAACACGGGCCATACGCCGAGAGTACAGTCACTCAGATGCGTTTTTTGAACTCGCTGCGGGCACACCTAGACACTATGCCCGAGGCTGGCATAACGACGCCCACCCAATACTTTGCTGTCAGGGGTGCACACGGGGGCCGGCTAGCCGTACAACAATTTATGGACGGTTGGATATCACTTGGACGGTGGGCGGAGCGTACGTTGCGATTCGGGGAGCATGACGCCGCCATAGCTGGCGCACTGGCGCTCAGTAGCACCGTGCGTGACCGCATAGAACGAGCCGTAGCTGGCACCACCTTGCGCACCGGCCTCAACGACTTACGATTAGACCAAGAGCTGCTTCATCCCGGCAATCTTCTTGTACCGCGACGGGCGCCATACGACGCCGCAACGGTGCCACTGTGCATCATTGACCAGCCTAAGACATTTAGCAGACCAGAAGCTCACAGCCACTAGACAGAAAATCAAAAATCTAGACCATACATCAAGCTTATGGTATTGTTTTGTTATAGCTTAACAACTTCCGAACATGACCGCCCTCAGCAAAACCAGCCTATCCGTTTTACCTGTGACCGACATCAAAGCTATGCCAATCGTAGCCGCTTTATTTGACTGTCTGCTTGTTAGCGCAGGCATTTTTTATTTTACGAGTGTATTCAGACATCACTCAGTTGCTGCCAGTCCAAAACCAATCACCGCCGTTGCCGAGCAACTACCCAGCGATGCTGGCACAGCCCCACAAGTTCTGGGAGAAAGCACAACCACACCAAAGGTAGCCACGCCACCCATTGAGCCCAAATCTACAGCTACAGCACTTCTTGCACAGTCGGCCGACCCTACACCGTTCCCATCGACTCCGGCAGTCACAGCACCTACGCCCAGCCCGGCAGTAGCCGTTGCGCCACCGACTGATAGCACGCCAACACCAGCCGCACCAACGGCGACCGATAGCACAAGCACGCCCATTACCGCGCCCGATCCCACACCTGTTCAGGCCGACTTTACTACCATTATCACTCAGGCAGGGCAGGTAGCACCGGGCACGCTTATCAGCCTTAATAATGCCAAGGGCGAGAAAGCCTACTATGGCGGCGATCTGACCCTTAGTGCAAACAGCGTAACCATATCTAGGAGCGGCTTGCTACCCCAGGCGCTCGTCACCGTTAGCTCCCCCGATGCAGCTATCGTCAATACACCTTCTTCGGTAGACAGCGGTGCCGTGCCTGGCATCGGCATGGATGCCTCACTGGCGATTACAAGCGGCACTTCATTTACAATGCTCGTAGGCGCGGGCAGTGCACCTAACGGTACGTATATCTTACACATCTCGACTTTCCGCACCGGTCAAACTGCCGACGCCTGGCAATACGACGGGTTTATTACCGTCAGCGTCGTCGACTAGCAAGCACGCCTCACTACTCTATATATCTATCGGCTAATGTTCGCATATGGTGTAAACTAGTGGCTACTTAGAGAGCCGTAGATAGCAAGGAGTTGGACGAGACTCATGACCTTAGCGTTACACGAGGACTACGAGTTAAACCCGTGGCTAATAGATAACGACTGGATGCCGCCAGCCGAGCCTGCAGACACGCTCATGCCACTTCGCCCCACTGTCGAAGCGCTGCGTAGCCAGCCAGAAACAGTTGTTGCTGCGCTTAACGCCAACGAACACGTCGTGGACGAATTAGCCCAAACCTGCGTGCAGAAGGGAATCGACCGCTGCCTGGCGGTTGGCTCTGGCGATTCTCTGCGCGTCGCCGAGGCTACAGTCTTGGCTTTTGAGCGATTTGCCGGCATACCTACTCGCGCGGTAAACGCATTGACATATAGTGCCCGGGGCGACCGCTTCGAGAATGAGCAAACGCTCAAATTCGCCATTAGCGCTACCGGCCGGAATAGCGAAGCCACCGATGCACTAGCTGCGCTGCGCACCAAGCCAGGTCTGCGAGTGCTACTAAGCGACGCACCCGCGTCGTCACCGTACGGAGACCCTCAGCCAGAAGAGATCAGCCTGCGCACACATGCCCGGCGAGCCGAACCGCACATTCCATCGGTAACCACACTCAGTGCACAGGCTTTAGCACTGGATGCAGCACTAGCAATCGGTAAGCGGCGAGGCCATATACATCCACGCTTGGAGGACAACCTCCGCAACGACGTTCTTCGCAATCCTATGTGGATGAGCAACCTGTCTAGGCACGCCGCAGTGTGGGCACGTGATATTGTCGCTCAAATCCCCGACTGTAACGCAGTGGCGATTTTGGGCGAAGGGTCAGACTATGTGGCCGCTAAAATGGGCGATTCATTGATGGCCGGCGGACCACAAATTTTTAGCATGTGCCACGAACTGGCCGAGCATGACCACGCCTTCCGGCTACAGCCAATTAAGCCCGGACAGCCAGTGATATTGCTCGCCATCGAGGGGCTAACGCCCTACCACGTTACGCTATACCAAGAGCTCCAAAGAACTGGCAAGTTTCCTATACTCATTGCCGAAACATACAGCATGTATCAAGGCCATTCGGCCGATCTGTTAGCACAGCCCGACGTGTTCCCGGCAATTAATATACCCCACTTCATGAACCTCATGGGTAGCGGTATTATTCTGCAATGGCTAAGCGTTGCCATGGCTGCACGACGAGTTGAGGAAGGGTACGAACGGATTACTTCAACACACGTCATGAGTGACGAGGTGCGCCAACAACACATTAATTACTGGACCGGCAAACTCGTAAGGTATACCGTTAGCGGATAAAGTAGGTGACCGCAACAGAGTAGTTGAGGTCATTCTCACCAGGCTGTACCTGCAGGCTAGAAGTCTTACTATCTTGCGCCATCAAAGCCGAACCGCTAGCCATGGGATAAATTGTCCCAAAGCCGGTGCCGTCTTCGACTGTTTTTACCTTGCCAAGCGAAAAGCCTAAGTTTTTGGCCATTTGTTCACCCTTAGCTCGGGCGTCTTTTGTTGCTTTATCGCGAGCCTGCGCCTCTAGAGTCTTCTGTTTGGCGTCGCTAAAATTAGCTTGCGGCGAGACCGAACCACTGGGCGAGGTAGTGACCAGATAGTCTTCGACCTTTTGAGCTAAGTCGAGAGAGCCGACCGTTACCGTTAGCTGCAACGTATAGGTGGCCGTATTATTATCGGCATAGTCGTAGTACATAGGCATATCGTAGCCGCTAGAATTCGTCTTGATCTTGCTGTCACTCACACCCAAAGACTTAAGTTTAGCCACAACGTCATCGCTCTTCTTGCTAAGGTCGGCCAGAGCGGCTGTTTTGTCGGCATTTTTAAATTCGTAACTGGGGTAAAAGACAAACTCGTCCGGCTTGGCAGTAATGGTAGCCTCGCCCGTAACCTTGATGCTGCGAGTACCAATGCCATCGCTAGACCACGGCTTCCAAATTAGTAGCATGGCGACGACGGCGACCAATAGTAAGATGATAATTAGCCGCATATCTATTACTAAATTGAGCCTGCGCGCTTGTGGAGTATTTGTGTCTGACATCGTAGTAAACCCTCGTTATGCTCTAAGTATACGGGCTCGCTAAAAGCTTGCAATAGATCGCCACAACGTTTGGTTGCTTTATATGCGTATTTATATTTTTGCATCTATTAATATCTTGGTATTTATTGTAAGGTAATCCTTGCTATGTCTTATATACCTGTTGTAATCGGCGAAGCCGCCGGGCTGCGCTATGGCGTTGAAGCAATCTTGGACGGTAACGAGCAAGATGCTGTTGCCGAGCGCCTACTCGAGTTGGACCAAACAACGCAAGCACTCGGGCTGCGTGCAACGTTTGGCGCAGAAATAGAATATGAGTTTGCCTCCGACCCAAGTCAACCATCAAACAGCAGGTCTCACGACAAAGAAGACCTATACGAACAAATCGTACACGAAGTGCAGGGCACAATGAGCGTGCCCACCCCCGGCAAAGGCCAAATAGTCTGGCCCAACGAGTACCGCTGGCCTATTTTGGTGAACCCGTTCGTTGGCAACACCTACAACCCCGACCAACCCGATTCGGATATCTCCGAGATCCGTACCGCTCCAGCGGGCCCGCTGGAGTCGGTCGATAGATACTGGCACGCCATTGATGCAATTGGGACTATTGCCGCACGCCACGGCCTGATGGCAATGATCCTCTCCACACACATCAGCACCGCAGTTACACACACCACGACAGACAAAGACGGTGGACGCTACGAACAAATGCTATTCTCGGGTGACCAGCAGGGTAGCCAATATCTGGCCGCAACACAATATAATATAAATGCGCTACGGCTACTGCAACTTGACGCCGGCCTGGAGCCGGGAGTTGTGGTAAGCGAAGCCTTTCCGCATAGCAAAGATGCCTCAACCACTGTGCATGGGCAACGGCTCGAGTTCAGGCATCCCATTATTGGTGTTGCCGATCCGCGCATTGATGTTCTTGCATCATTGGCAGGGCTTACCGAAGTTGGCACCGATACCATCCCCCAATCAGCAATAGACAAGCTACGGCTATGTCGGGGGCTTGAAATCTACGACTTCGACCCATGGCACTACGGCCTTGAATCGATAGCAGTTGTCGACGACAAAACCTCACGTCTAGCCGTACCCATGCAGCTAGAAACAACTGCCCGAGATGTAGTGGGCAACAGCCACATTGATAGGATAGTCGAGACCGTTACCGAAGGGCGCTACACAACCTTTGACGCCCTGGATGGGCAAGTGCTGCGAGATATTATCCGATCTATGCGTGTTGGAAAAAACAACCGTATCCTTGTAAATGGCAACAGCGAGTTTGCCGGGGGCATCAGGGAGGCCTTTGCCAATCGCCTCGTTCAGACCAAAGCCGCAACAAGTCGCGTTTTGCCGCACATTACCTACGAATCTCCCAGCACCCACATAGAGCGTCGCAGCCGCCTCAAACACTCCCCCGCAGTCCGTCGAGTCTTTGGTAGCGCACTTAGCGCGGTAATCCCTGCGTCCGAGGCAGCGAGCAGACGTCAAGAGCTGCTCGACACGCAAGTAGTAATCAGTAATCCGGACCTAGACGACTAAGCGCCCTTGCTAGTTCATTGGCAAGCCCCAGCCCTCAAAGAGCAGGGTGGCGCTGCCTACAAACAACACATCTGCAAAGTAGCAGTTACTACCAAATGTCGACGTCGGATACGACGGCGAACCAGCGCTGACCAAAAACTTACCATTGTGCGCGCCCGAGACATCCTGCGGCGCCGTTAAGTTGCCATTCGCAATACCGGCCGATGCGAATGTACCGACTGAGGATACGAAGTGGTCCGAAGTCCATACCGACACTAGGTATTTGGTGTTTGCTGCAATGTCAACCGGCGCCGCAAAGAGTGCTTCGTTCCAACCCGTTTGCGGGTTATGAAATGTTACCCGCGCCAGTTCGGTACCAGCAGCGTCACTAGTCCAACTGTACAGAACACCTACGACCGATGCGTCTGGCAGGGTACCCGGAAAATACCAACGCACACCATGGATTTTTCCGTCGGCGTCGGCGCTAAACAATGTACCCAAATTGTAGTCGTTGCCGTCACTAGAATCCAGGTTTTGGGGCTCAGTTGCAGCCGGGAAGATACTCTGATATTGCGTCGACGTAACGTCGAAGCCATAGGCAGCCGGCGACGCAGCCGCACCTGGGTCAACCAACGCGGTCGCATCGTTATTGCCCACCGTACCAAGCAGCGTAACGGGCGATTGAGCCATGTCACGGACGAGGTTGATCACCATTTGCTGCATCGCCGGGTCAATAATTCCGTTGATATCCGTCGCTCCGCCACGTATACGGCTGATACCCCAAGTGTAGCGCCAGCTGCCGGAGTTAAATACCAACGCACCTGAGGCTGCCTTATAGAGCGAATACCCGTATATAAACGTGCCGTTGCCGCCATACGAGTTGCCATTGTAATTGGCAGCCTGCCCACGTAGTGGCACAGCTTCGGTGGACAGCATCACCATATTAGTAGGCGTAGATGGCTCGTCGGCCTTAACATAGTCCCATTCCGCGCCAATGGTTGATGCATACAGCGGTTGGCCAGGCGAGATATACATAATACCAGCGGCAGCACGTGAGTTCGCAAACTGGGCTGTTGCCGAGTATTGATGCAACGCCTGCGATACGGCGCCATTAGTGTCCATAATCGCAACCGAACTCCAGGGGCCCGTACCAGCCGCAGAGTTATCGGCCTGCGCACGCAACGTCAGGCCAGCGCCAGGAGTCCACGATGTTGTGGCAGTGCCATTTGAGCTGGTTGCATCACCAAAAACACATACCGCCCAACGGTCATTATTGCCGCTTAGCATCGAGCGGGTGGTGTGTGTTGCGCCGCCAGCATCGTCCTTAATGATCGAGCTGTCCGTATCCTGCCAAACAGCATTGGCGTACGCGACAATCGAAAACGATGCCAAGCAAGTCGCATTCCACGTAAAGGTAAATGTAGCGTTGCTCGCCAGATTGGCATACGATTGCAGGATAACGGTCGTCAGGCCATTAGCGTCGGTTGTTTGGCGCACTACATAGAGACCGTTACCGTCAAAGCCCGGATTGGCCGATGTAAACGTAGCAGCAACAATTAGCAAATCACCAATCTGAGTAGCCACAGGCTGGTCTAGGGTGCCGCTAGTGCCAGCGGTAGTTATCGAATTACTATTTGTACCTCGTACGCTAATCGTCGAACCGCTAGCGATCCGGGTATTGCGCCAGGCAGGCAGGCTTTTGTACGAATCCGGCACAACCGCGCGGCCTACGAAGGTTCCATTGCCAATGAACCACTGGCCGGTCATACCCGATTCCGGACGACGGTTGGTGTTGTTCACGCCGCCAACCGTCGTACGTATATCACGCCAGGTACCGGTGTAAGTTATGGGGTCGTATGTAGTAGTGTTATCGTAGCCCGTTGTATTGTGCGAATCTTTGTAACAGATCATCTTACGGAAATTGGTGTCAGCCGGGTCGAAACGTACGTGCCATAGCGACGTATTGGAAGAAAAGAACATCAGGTTAGTACCGGCATCACGCGCATTTTCGAATGCGTCACGCCTGTTTACCGACCAATATTCATCGTGGCCCGAGCTAATGGCAATTTTATATTTAGACAGAATAGTCGGGTCCCGTTCGAGATCGACCGAGGTGTAATAATCAATGTCGTAGCCATTCAGCTCCAAAAAGTTGACTAAGCCTGCCTCGGAATCCCAGAAATACGTTATGCTATTGGCCGACACCGTTCCAAATGGACGGTCGTAGCTGGCCGCAAAAGCGCGGCTGGCGTTATTTATACTACTCGGCGCTGTGCCATATAGGCTGCGGCCGGTAAAGCCGCCATACCCGCTACCGCTATCAGTAGTAGCACCCCATACGTTGTATGCCTGCCAAGTGAAGTCAGCAGTAACTAACGCGATTTTGCTACCCTGGGTTACAGGCGGAGTACCGCGAACAACAAAAAGCCCTTGCGCCAAAAACGACAGATTATCCGAACGTCGCATATTGTATGCATATACCCCAGTAGTGGCAGTTGAGGGGATAGCCCAGGTAGCCGTCGTCGACCAAGCACAAACCGTACCACCGTAGGAATCAATAGTGGGTGATGGCTGTGCGGCAGGAGTGCCAGTAACCGTCGTCTGGTACTTGCCAGCGAATGCAACATACCCATACCCACCCACGCGATAAATCTGTACGATAAAACCAACATTGTTAGAATCAACCTTAAAATTAACCGTGTCACCGGGAAGGTATGAAATGCTATCGGTATAGCCCGCGATATTGGGGCTTGTGTCACCCCCAAACCACGAGGCATATAACGACCCTGGCCGTGAATTCTCGGCCGCGATGGCGGTAGGGTACGGGTTAGTGTAGGTAGGTGTACCAGTATCTAGGTTTTCGTACGCCCAAATCACCGACTGATGCGTGCTACCTTGTACGTGCGAACTAATGCCCGTAAATGTGCCCGGAGTATTTTGATCGGATATGCCAATCATTGACCAGTACTTCGATTTGGAGGGATCATTCTGGATGTACTCATTAGCATCCTGACGACCGACCGGTTCCATACCCCAAAACTTGCGGGCAGCAGTAGAAAAGTTATCGGCAGCTGTAAACATCATAAAGATAACCGCTGGATTTACAGTAGTAATCGAACCGGTTGCAACCTGGCCTTGTGCATCCGTCGCATTAGAGGCCTCAGCAGCACCGGTCAAGAAGTTACCTAACGTACCTGTGGCAAATTCGTAAATTACACCATCGATATTTTCGGCACCATTGAGCGCAAACTCGATAGTCGTCGTCCCGCCAGAGGCGTCAACAATATCCTGGGCAATGACTTGCCGGTTGTCGAGGGAGTTGGTGCGCTGTGTAAAATTACTGCCGCCTACACCCAACTTGGCCTGGATGGTTGCACCGCCAGCAGCCACTACAACAAGCTTTGAGTTAGCCGACGTAGCCGGGATGGTAATATCTACAGTTGCCACTGCGGTCGACGGGCTTTTGAACCGGGTGTAATTGAGTAACTGTGCCATGCTATTAGAAGCTGCGTGTCACAATAACCGAAACCACCAGATCGGATCCGGCCGTAGACGAACCGACCTGGTCGATATCGATGGTTAGATAATCTCCGGCAGCCAGCGATGTGACATCGGGGGCCGTGCCAGGTCCACCACTATTAGAGCCGGCAGTAATAGTTGGTCTGTTCGGTTGTGTGGTAAAAATTGTTGTCCCATTCTTGTTGACGTCCACAATGAGGTCTGCGCCCACAGGCGCCGTGCCCACCATTAAGCGTACGCCGGTAACTGTATACGTACCGTCGATGGGCAGACGCAGTGTACCCGTCGCAATAGCAAGCGATCCCTGTTTGGTAAAAGCCGAAAGCGTAAATGTAGCCGTGTGCGTGTGATTGCCAAGCGCAACCGTTGAACCTGTGGCGCCCGTTGGTACCTGAGCGATTGGTATCTTAGCCCCGGCGTCCAGGCTGGCATAGCCACTGGCTTGGCCTTTGTTGGCCGTGTCTTCTTTGGCCGTCAACGTAGTTGCCAAACCCGAAATCTTGCCCTGCGACAAAGAGGACACTTGCGTATCGCCCACAACGCCACTATTTAACGCGCCAGAAGCATCATGCGAGACAAGCAAGTAACTATTGAGTAATTCACCCCATAAGCCATCGTCACTACCAGGTACAGGAAGGCGAGTCATGCAATTTGCGTATCCTTTAGATTAGTAAATATTACCCGTTTATGCTTACTAAATATTGTAGTGACGTAGCGCACGATGTGCAAGCCACAATGGCGCCACTACGCATCCGGCTCATGGTAATCTACAATGTGCAGATATTCTACCGCCCCAATCACCACAACTACCGATAAACTACAGAGCGTAATGAAATAATCTTGCATAAGATTGCCGGTAATATGCAATGCCAGCTCAACCAGCGAGCCAATGCCGAACAATAGCCACAGCACAAGCGTGACTAATATAACCTGGCGCCCCCTGGGCGACACGCCAGACCGGTAGGCCAGCCAAGCCAGGAGCACTAAGCTTGCCAGTAAAGCCAGTACCGAAATAATACTGGCAGCACCATGCACTAGCACAAATGGGTCTCGCAACAACGGTCCACACGTGCCCACCTCTGGGTCGCAGTCAAGCGGAACGATTGCTGCGAGTGCTGCAGTGGCACCAAACACAACGTACCCCCAAGCGATCCAGTATGCCACAGGGTGGTGATGCTGGCGTCGCAATTGCAGAGCACCAGCCGCTACTAGCACCACTCCGGTTAAGACGTCCATACCAATAAACACCCAGTTAAATGGCTGGTGGGGAGCTTCGAGCTGACTGGCTAAGGCGTATCTTTCGAGTACCGGGTTAAGGATATACGCTAGTGGCCACGAGCAGTACAAGACCGCGCCTGCTAGCGCGAGCCACAACGAAGGACGTCGGTATAGCTGTTGGAAGTATGCTTTCACTGTTACGAGGCAAACACCACAAAATGTGTCTTGTTATTGTCGGTATCCTGCACGTTGCATGACAAGATAAGTATATTGTACCAGCAAGCGTTGCAGCTTTTCCCTAGCAGAATGATATAGTGTAAACATAAGCATAAATTCCTGGAGGAAGTATGAACAAAAAGTCATTTGAATTCCACGGCGCTGCCGGCGGTTATTTTGTAGTATTTATCGTAACTCTAGTTACTGCCTATATTCCTATCTTTGGTTGGCCGATTAGCATGAACTACGCACTATCGTGGATTGCCAACAACGCCACCATCGACGGACGCAAAATCCAATATACCGCCAAGTATGGCGAAACGCTCGTGTTCCAGTTGGTCAACTTGCTGCTATTGGTCGTTACCCTTGGTATTTACACATTCTGGTTCGTACCAAAGCAATATCGCTTTATCGCCGACCATACTTCGTTTGTCGAATAGGCTGCCGTTTGACGCAAAAAGCCCGGGCTATGTCCGGGCTTTTTGCTTATCTCTTCAGTAAGTACCCGCCGCCATGCTGGTCTGCAAGTGGAAAATATGATATAGTATGCAAATTATGCCTCGACATGCGCAACCCGTTCATCCACGCTCACCTAGCTACGCCGTTCACAACCAAGCCCCTCGCTTGCGTGGTCGGCATATTGCCGCCATTGGCGGTGCAGTGTTACTTGCCGGTGTTGTAAGCGGAGCAGCTCTCATAGGCATTGGTGGCGGCGAAAAAACCAGCAACAACGATGCCGGTCCCATTACTGGGGACCGCCCCACGGCAACCGCCACACAGTTCCCGGACCTTTCCCAGACGCCACAGGCAACTATTAGCCCGAGCGAGACTTCGGGGGATACTACAAGCACAACCCCGGCGCCAACACCGACCGACATTTATTTAGCTGTGCGTCAAGCGGCCGCCCGTCGCGCCAACAGCTGTAACCTATCAGGGTTCACCAACGAAGGACGATCGAACGGTCAAGACAACCTGCGCGTTGAACTGTTATACGAAAATAACGTCGTCAGCCAAGACGCTCGCTCCCATGGCAAAAGCGATAAGCTGACTTGGAGCGACCCACGCGTCGTATTAGTACCCCTCGACGCCCAAGGCCAGCCCAGCCAAAAGGGAGTAAGAACCCTACAGCCAAGCGGTGATACAATGCCTCGCCACTTTACGCTTGGCTTGCCAGATAACGCTGCAGCTCATACTACCTATCTTGTCGGCGTCGAAACCGACGCATCTACACCGCTACATGGCGGCACCGAGACAACCGTTGATGTCGTATACTGTGGTGGTATCGAGAATACAGGCAATAACCACAATACCGACTGGCGGTCGCCCGAGCAGACCGTAAATCTCCCCGATCTTTACTCGACAGACATTTTTAGGCCATAGTACGTCGTTTGTCAAAAATAGGTTGCACTTATAGCCAGGTGCTGATAGGCTCTGCACTCATCACATCGAATTAGAAGGAAGTAGACATTGGCGATACATCACGTCGAGGCTACCTTTTTGGGGAGTAGCTCAATTTTTAGTCGCGACCACTCCTACC
Source organism: uncultured bacterium (assembly GCA_963815935.1). Taxonomy (GTDB): domain Bacteria; phylum Patescibacteriota; class Saccharimonadia; order Saccharimonadales; family UBA4665; genus JARIHD01. The sequence continues at coordinate 456,778 of CAWFIL010000002.1, read as the reverse complement.
AACTAGAGATTCATCAACGCTGGAACGGTCGCTTTATTGTTCGCGCCACACATGGATACGACTACAAACCCCTCAACGGTACCGCTTTGGCATACGTACATCTTGGGAATTTACTTCAGGATTGGCAGATCTTGCGGGTCGTTTAGCCACGAGCCAAACGCTTGAGTAACAGATGGGCCTTGGCGTATTGGGCGAGCGTGAACACCACAGCACCCAAGGCAAGTACGGTTGGTATCCACAAAAGCCTAGACGGATCATTAGTAGCCGTAAAGTATACAATGCCAGGTAGTGCCGTAGCGGCGAGTAAGATAAGCATGGCGTATGCGATATACCAACGCAGCCGCCGCAAAAGCTCCCGGGCAACGTCTTGCTCTTTGGCATTACCCAGTACCACCCAGGCAAACACACCACAGGTAAGGGCAAAAATGATGGCCGGGATACCCGTATAGCCGGCGATAGCGTCGAGCGTACGATGCCCGAATTGTGCCGTATTGTATGTATCGACGTCATTATTGTAGGCGTCAACTAGCGTTCCCAAATCGTTAGTTGCCGTCTGGAACGCAAAGGAGTCCTTGTTGAGCGCAGCCTGCCGGCATATTTCGATCTGCGCCGATATTTGTTGGATATCACCCCTGATGGTGTCTAGGGCCTGGGCCGTAGCACCATCCATGCTAGTGGTATCGATTGACCCATAGATCGCCTGAATGCCTTGCTCGGCCGTAGCGGCTCGTTTGGCAAATTCGGCATAAAACTGATCGTCCGGAGTGCTGGATGATGCATCAACATATTGCCACAAATCGTCTATAAGTTGGCCGACGCCAGCAACTTGGGCCGTACTGCTTTCCGCCAGCGCGTGTCTAGGGCCAAATACCAGCATTGGTAGGCACAGCAGCAGGGCAGATATACCCCAAATTAGGAGCCGATTGGTATGCATAGCTTCTTTAGCATAGCATACTTTTTACACCTTCTATAAGAGGTCGAGTCACCCCCGAGGGGTTGCAAAAGCATTAGCAAATATGGTATACTCTTAGGCAGTAGCGATACTAATTCTATGCTAGTAAAATTTTTGAGTTTTGTTGCGTCTGTGCTCGGCACGGCACGATATAAAGCAGTTCTGCTTTCAGCCTTTGCGGTAGTAATATCGCTGACTGGTGTTACAGCTGTCGCTGTCTTTAAAGACAGCGGAGCTGTCAAGAACGCATCGAGCACCGTCAGCCGCCTACATAACGACCCAGCCACAGCACAAGGCTCTAGCCCTCAGCTTGGTAATACCCCCAAACAAGACACCAAGAACACGGTCGACACCAGCCAGAGCCAACCAAGCAACACCGGCAGTCAGAGCCAGGCCGGCAATAGCGCAACCACCCAGCCAAGCAATACTCAGGGCGCTAGTTCCGACAATCAGAGCAATACCACACCAGATGTAGCTATCTCGCTTAGCAAGACCAGTCTTACTCTAGCAGCTGGCACACTCAGCGACGCGCTTACTGCCAACACAAGCGACAAGAGCGCAGTCGCCTGGAGCATAACTCCCGTAGACAGCGGAGACAAAGGTGCACACGCAGTGATTAGCCAAAACAACTCACCCGTGCTTAGCTTCCAAATCCAAACCGATAACGACGTAACACCGGGTAGCCAAATACACTTTAAGGTGACCGCCCGTGACGCCAGCCGCAATATCAATACTTCCGAAGTTATTACCGTAATCATCCAATAACCCCGCCTATGTCCGACAAGACCCGTTGCACCAAAGCTATTATCCCCGTTGCAGGCTTCGGTACACGGCGGTTACCTATTACCAAGGCAGTAGAGAAGTGTATGCTCCCGATCGGCGATCGACCTATTATCGACTACGTCGTCGAGGATTGTCTAAAGGCTGGGGTACAGGATTTTTACTTTGTGGTCGGCGAAGAATTTGCTCAGCTTAAGCGCTACTATGGCCGTCATCAGCTACTAGAAGAACACCTACGCGACCACGGTAAGACTACCGAGCTCGAACAAATCATTGCCCTAAGCGAGAAAGCCCGCTTCCACTTCGTAATCCAAGACCAGCACCAGCCATATGGTACGGCCGTACCCGTGGCCCTATGCGCCAGGATGATCAGCGTTGGCGAGCAGGTACTTGTTGCTGGCGGCGATGATTTCGTCTACAACCCCGACGGTTCGTCCGAGATGCAACGTCTGTTAGACGCCGTCAATGGTTCTGGAGTCACCGCAGGTATGCTTGCAGCCGAAGTGCCACGCGCCGATACTGGACGCTATGGCGTGCTACAAACCCGCACCGACAACAACGGCAATCTAGTATTCGAGAAAGTTGTCGAACACCCAGATCCCGCAACAGCACCAAGCACGCTTATCAATATCACCAAGTTTGTCTTCGATCGCGCCATGCTCGATTGCGCCAAAAAAGTACTCGACATGCCACCCGCCGACAATGGCGAATATCAGCTTACCGAAGCGCTAAACCTCTACTCACAACAAAAACAGCTGCTTGTTCTTCCGGCCAAGGGTGAATACCTCGACGGTGGCACCACTCACGGCTGGTTAGCGGCCAACAATCGCGTCCTAAGCGACACTTTGTAAACCGCATAGAGCACTCTATAATCATAAGCATGAATAAAACACGTGCTCTTATAGTAGGCGGCGGTTTTGGGGGTATAAAGGTAGCTTTGGAGCTTGCTGAGAGCAAGCAGTTTGAGGTCACACTGCTCTCTGACCAGCCGGACTTTCATTACTTTCCAACGTTATACCACACAGCTACGGGTGGCCGGGTGGCCGAATCGGACATCCCACTCACAAAACTATTCAACGGCAAAAACGTTACATTGGCACATGGTAAAGCCGTTGCCATTGACCGCAAAAAACACACTATCACAGCCGCCGATAAGAAGCATTACTCATACGATGTAGTCGTATTTGCGCTGGGCTCAGTGCCAAATTATTTTGGCATTACAGGAATCGAAGATTATTCGTACAGCATCAGTACGCCCGAAAAGGCCGTAGCCTTCAAAAATCACTTGCATCAGCAACTAACCAGCGATCACAAACCTGACCTCAACTACGTAATTGTAGGTGGTGGCCCTACCGGCATCGAGCTAGCCGGATCGCTTGCGGGGTACATGAAGGAAATTATGCGCGCGCACGGCATCAAACGACGCGCTGTGCACATCGACCTAGTCGAAGCCGCTCCGAAGCTGCTATCGCGCATGCCCAACACGATGTCGGGCGCAGTGGCCCGTCGCCTACGACACCTGGGCATCAAATTGTACCTTGGACAGACTGTTGAAGGCGAAACTGCTGACGCCCTAATGGTCAACAGTAAACCCATTCAAAGCCACACCGTCGTATGGACGGCCGGCGCCACCAACAACCCATTCTTTCACGAGAACAACTTCAAGCTCAACGAACGAGGAAAGGTCGTCGTCGACGAATATCTACAGGCCGAAACTGATATCTACGTTATTGGCGACAACGCCGACACCAAATATAGTGGCATGGCCCAGACTGCTCTGCACGACGCCATCTTTGTTGGCCACAATCTCAAACGCAACGCCGCTGGCAAGCTCATGGAACAGTACGAGCCAAAAGTGCCAATCTACGTAATACCCGCCGGCCAACACTGGGCAGCCGTTTTGTGGGGCAAAGTGCAGCTCTATGGGTTCGCGGGCTGGCTTTTGCGCAGCCTGGCCGACTTGCGGGCCTTTGTCGACTACGAACCGTGGTGGAAGGCTGGCGACCAATGGATGACTAGTTTCGAGGGCCAAGAAGAGTGCCCCGAATGCGCCAAACGCGGCCTGCGTAATATCCAACTGTAAGCAAGTCGATGGTTATCGCAAACTATTCTTGTTAATGAGCATATTATGTGTTAGCATTATGCCGTGTTTGACAGGCTATTTACTAACCGTAGAGCCTCAGAACATCCGGACGCTGATCCGGATGTTTTTTTGAGTCCTGATGCGAATCCAGATGGAGCCGAAGTCGAAGCCGCAACCGAGGAAGTGACAGCCGAGGATGCCGTCCCACAAGGCATCTCGTTCGCAAACGATGACCCGGGCGCAATATTTGCGGCCGCCGAAAGCGGTGATGGCGGTGAAATCGCCCGAGCCCTACTCAAGCAACCTGTCGATGGCGTCAGCCTACAACTTAGCACCGAAGCTGGACATTTTGGCCTGTACGCGACCGTGGAATACGGTGGCGATAAAGACGCCGTACGCAAAGTATTTAACCGGGCATCCGCCATCCTAAACAAGCAAGCCAAGGCAGCCGGCCAGACCACCGACGAACGCGGCGGCAACCTTATCGTAGCGGGCGCCGCCGGAACTCGTGTTGTCATCGGCCCGGAGCGCGGTTATCTGTATGACCGGCGTCTGCACGTCACCACCGGACGGGTAAAAGAAGGGTACGACAGCCATATCGACGTCCTTCCTCCTCTGGAGCTAGACAAGAGCACCTTTACCAACGCGCTCAGCGACGTACTAGGCGTCTTGGCACTAACGCTCAACGTTTCGTATGACAACGCCCGCGAAGTGCCGCCCACCGAAACCATTGCCGTCCGCGCGCCCCGGAGTTCCACCAGATCCAGTGGAGGGGCACCCGCAACCCGAGGGCCCGAAAATATTAGTGACCAATTTGGCGCCGAACGCCCCGAAGTACGCTTTGAGGACATCGGCGGCCAACCGGATGCCATAACAGAACTCGAAAGCCTGGCGTTTGCCGTCTCTCACCCCGAGCTCTACAAAAAATGGGGAACAAGACCGCCAAAAGGCGTACTGCTATATGGCCCACCGGGGACGGGCAAGACCTTGTTGGCAAAGGCCTTGGCCTCACAAGCCGATGCAGCATTCTTCTCGATCAGTCCAACCGATATCGCCTCCAAATGGCATGGCGAATCAGAGTCCATGATGCAGGGCGTCTTTTCCGCCGCTCGGCGCGAAGAACGCGCGATTGTGTACTTTGACGAAATGGAGGCCATCGCTCCGGCTCGAAACGACAACCAACACGAGGTAACCAGACGCGTAATTAGTACGCTGCTGCAGAATATTGACGGGATGCCGGCCACCGAGAACGTCATTGTCGTAGGAGCAACTAACCGCAAGGACGATGTAGACCCCGCCATGCTCCGTCCAGGCCGGCTTGACCGTTGGATCGAGGTAAACTTGCCCGACAGCGTGGGCCGCAAACAAATTTTTGACATCCATATGCGCAGAGCGATCGAATTCGCCGAACGCCAACTATTCGACCAAGCCATCGACATGCAGCTCCTTGTCGAAGTCGCAAACGGGCACAGCGGCGCGGATATCGCCGAAATCATACGGCGAACCCTGGAAAAGAAAGTTCGCATCGAAGGCATGACCGGGGTTGAACCGGCCGCAGTGTCCACTCGTGACATACTAGACGAGCTGTCCGACTACGAACGCGCACTCAAGCAACACGAACGCTAGCCAGGGCTACCCACTGAGACCAAGATCATAGCTGCTCTATGCCCTGTATGCTATTACATGGGCTATGCCAGCGAACCGTCATTACCAGCCAAGACACCGACAAGGACGCGAAAACGCGCCCAATCCCACCGCACAGTCCACTCCCGAACGTACCGACACCCCCAAGAAACAGCACGATTCGAGCCTGGTCGCCAAACTAGGCTTTGTTGGGCTTTGCTGTTTGCCATTAGCAGCGTGTCTTACCGTGCCGCCGGTATATAGCAGCATACGCGACCACCTAGACCCCGGCCGGGTAGACCGGCGTACCATCGGGACCAACGCCGGAGACGTGTTTGCCAGACGGCACGTAAAGGTCGACTGCGAACCCGGCGCGCTGGCATCAGACGAAAGCGGCGTGCACGTCAAGGCCAAACTTGAGCCAGGCGGCTACATATATGCTGCCAAACAAGCCGATACAACACCTATCACCATCCGCCTTTCCCGGGACGCCTGTAACGCCATGATTACACTCGGCCGGCACCCGGCCGACCCCGCAAATATTGCGGCGGCGCTGCCATACGTAAAACGAATAGTAGAAGGCGTCGACCGGACAACCGGCCCAAACGCCGACCCAAGAACAGGCTGGTGGAACCCGGACGAAGCACTCTCGCCAACCACCGATGCCGCAATGCGACAGTGCCATATACCACAAGAAACCGCGCAATATCTGATAATAGCCGGCACACCCGAAGACCTAGCCACCCAAACGGGCAGGGAAGAAGCCGCCACCCTGGGGACGACCGCGCTCGAAGGCTGCTTTATGGGCGGGCCGGGAGATATGCATTTGAGCCAAGCAGCCAGCCTGGCAATGCAGGGCTAGACAGGTTTGGCTTCGAGTTTCGTTAGGCGAGCGTCATGAGCATCTAGGCGGTGGTCATGGTCTTTGAGCCACGTTTCAACACTATCCATCCTGCGCTTCAAGTCGGCAACATTCTCTTTGAGCACAGCTACATCCTGCTTAATAATCGGGATATCCTGGAGGTATTCACGGATAACCCTGAGTTCGTCATACAACACTTCTCCAAGCACGGTTTTGCGGTCGTCATCGCTCATATTAATCATAGTAGCAGGAGAATAGGCTTGGCTGCCACGGTTTGCAAGTAGTTTTTGGATTCTTTATCCCCAGCCATAAGATTATTCACAGACAAGAAAGTTGCATAATACCGATAAGTTTCACAAAGAGACGAAAGCCTTTGTCTACTTAACTAACAGCTACCCAATATGCAGTGCCAGTTGAGCTAAGCGCCCCAGTAGTGCCGGGCATAGATGTAGTAAGACCCGTACCATTGGCACATGTCGCCCAGTTATACGTAGTTGCCGAGAGGTTTACATTAGCAATACCGCCCGAGACTGCGCGGAACAGTGTGGGTAACGTTGTACCATTGGCATAAAACCCAATGTAATAATAACCAGCCACCACTGTTTGCGGAGTAGTGAGCGCCATAGTTTTTCCGCCCGTACTTTGCCAGTTAGAGGCTTGGTCGGCAGTAGCAGACAATAACGTGCCGCTTGCATTATATAAAGCAGCAAAGTTTTGCCCCGCGGTTAAACCGGAGCCTGCCGTAGAAACATAAATCATAACGTTCGTAATTGTTGTGGCGGTTGGCACAAGGAGGCGGCAGAGATAGAGTGTACCTGCGGCGGCTAGTATCGAGGTATTAACAGCAGCGTAGGGCATAAAGTTCCAAGCCTTGAGGCTATGATCAGACGGGCCAAGTTGCGTAGCAGGATGAACATGGTCGCTACGTGACACACTCGTAGCAGTACCAGCACTACCAGTGCCACTATTCACAAGAGGAATACTACTGCTTAGTGTCACACCCCCACTACTAGCCGTTGCGCGGGCTACTTCAATCCAGTTTGTGCCATTGTAAGCAAACGTAACACTATCTCGTGCATTAGCAGTGGCAGTAGCTGTAGGCGTACCGTCGGGACCAAATTTGCAGACAGCCGGCCAAACGTACGTATGTCCACCGCTAGCATCCTGAATCCACTGTATAGTCATGATCTGTCCAAGACTTGGGTTAGTAATACTCAGTGATGTTGCGTTAGCGCTAAGCGTGATAGCTTGAACATTACCAGTGCTAGCGTCAACCGTTACGGCTCCATCTGCAGCAAGACTTTGGGTGCTTACGCCAATTGCCCAAGCAGCATCAGTACGGAGTGTACGCGGCTGTGAACGGTACAATACGGCATCACCGTAAAATGTATGCTTACCGCTTGCATCAGCCGACCACTTGGCTGGACTATCGCCCGTGATCCGAGTGGATAATAACGCAGCCGTTCCGGTCGCGCCCTCAAGCGCAACTTCAAAAGTAGTTGTGTCACGCACGGGCGCACTTGGGTCACCTGTGGTATAGAGATTGGTAGGATCAAAGCGAACTGGCCCATTGCCACCAGCGTCATGCCAAGCAGCCGTATTACCCCAAAGGTTACCCTTGATAGACAAAAAGCGACAATACGTTGAGCTAATACCATATTGCGGGCTCAACGGGCCAGAACCATCATCTTCTACACCCGTAGATTCAATAAGACCATTGATGATAACCGGACAAGTCGACGTGCCGGCAGTACCCTGAATATATATGCCCGCGTAGCCACCTCCACCTAGCCCAGAGTTAGGCCCATCGCGACGAGCCTGAAATCCGAATAACACAACAGACTCAGAACCTGTAGCGGTTATCTGAAAACCGTGACGATTGTTGCGGTCGGTGGTACAAGATACAAATACCGAGCCAGTCTGAACGCCCGTATAGACAAATCCTGTAGCACCATTGAAAACGGCGCGACAGTTAAAATACTGACATTCTCCAGCACCTGTAATAAAGAACCCGTTCGAGAAGTTAGAGACGGCAAGACAGCCAAACAGAAGGGAATCGGTCGTGTCGTTCAGCGAAAACCCGTTATTATGATTGTACCAAGTAACGCATCGATGGAACTGAAAACCCTTTGGATGAACATACCCCGCGCCACGCGTATAACCGATTGAGCGGATACCCGAACCCGTACATTGGCTAACGGTGACATCGACAAATTGCAGATCTCGCACCTGACCGTTAAGTTGAATGCCATCAATATTACTACCGACATTATTGCCATCTATGGCGATGCGATGAAGTCTAATGCCGTCCTGTTCCTTCGTAAAACCGCCTTGTTCCATATCCAAGACTCGAATAATTGCCGAGCCGTTGAAGCTAGCAGCCGCCTTAATACACGCAGGACTACCACCGTCGTACGGCCACCAAGAGTTGTGCTGTCCTTCAAGGGTTTGATTACGAGTTAGGTATAGCGTACTCGAGACTAGATATGTACCAGATGGAAAGAATACAACCTGGCCTTCACTACAACCACTAATCGCGCTTTGAATTGAAGCTGTGTCATCGGTTGCGCCGTCACCCTTGGCACCATAGTCTCTCACATTGAGGCTGAGATCTGTTTTATGTACGGCCGTCGCAGATTGGGTAAGCGCATCCCCAGCACGAGAGAGAGCAAGGTCAATGTCGCCACCTCTGACAAGAGTACCATCCGAATTATGTTCGCGGAGCAGAAAGTCATTGAGGATGCTTCCCCACGTACCATTGTCATCACCCGGTATCGGTAGCCGTGACACGTTCTTCTCCTCGACCAAAATCTAACACACTATCTAATAGATGTGCCTATTCTACCTGATACACAAGCCAGCGTGCAATGCTTACGTTTACATTAGGATGCCCATTTTGCACAAGCGCAAACTCCAGCCATACCCCTCCACCGGCCAAAAGAGGTACAATAAGCAGTATATGGGAAGATACGATGATGCCCTCCGCGGCTTAAACCCCCGGCAGCGCCAAGCCGTCGAGACCGTCGACGGGCCGGTGTTGGTTATTGCTGGGCCTGGTACCGGCAAGACGCAGCTATTAGGTGTGCGCGTGGCGCATATCCTTAAGCGGACCGACACCTTGCCGCAGAATATCCTCTGTTTGACCTTTACCGAGAGTGGGGCGCAGAACATGCGCGAGCGCCTGACGCGCTTTATTGGGCAGGATGCCTACAACGTCAACATCGGCACCTATCACTCCTTTGGTGGCGACCTTATCCGGCGTTTTCCCGAGGCCTTTGCCGAGACTCGTTTGCAGGCAGCGGCCGACGAGCTGACCAAGCGGCAGATTCTGCGTGAGATCGTCGAAAACCTCAGCTACGGCGACCCACTCAAGCAGACCCGGCACCATCTGGGCGACCTGATCTCTACCGTCAGCGAAGTCAAGCGGGCGCTGCTCAGCGCCGACGACTTGCGGGCCATCGCCCGCGAAAACGCCGTCTTCATTGCCAGTGCCAGCGGTGAAGTACAAACCATATTAGGCAGTATGGCCCGCTTGCCGGGTAGTGCCGCCAAGGCTATTCCGCTGTTCCAGAACATCTACGAAGCCATTGCCGGACTGGTGCCGCCGGAACCGGCGCATCCGCACTTTGGCTCGGTAGGGAACATCGCCGTCGTTGAGCTGCAAACCGCACTACAAGCCGCAGAAGAAGCTGGCAAATCCACGCCGCTGACCAGCTGGAAAAACAAGTGGCTAGCCAAAGACACCGACAACGCCTACATCTTTGGCGGGGCACTAGAGAACCGGCGCATCGAGTCGCTGGCCAACGTGTTTGAACAGTACCAGGCCGCCTTGGCCGCCCAGGGCTGGTACGACTTCGACGACATGATCCTCCGAGCCATCCAGGCACTGGAAGACAACGCCGACCTGCGCTACAGCCTGCAGGAGCAATACCTGTACATCCTGTTGGATGAGTTTCAGGACACCAACGCCGCCCAGTTGCGGCTAGTACAACTACTAAGCGACAACCCGGTCAACGAAGGCCGCCCCAACGTGTTGGCCGTGGGCGACGACGACCAAGCCATTTACGCCTTCCAGGGCGCGCAGTATTCTAACATGCTGGACTTCCACGCCATGTACCGCGACGTGCAGGTGGTCAACCTGACCGACAACTACCGCAGCAGCAAAGATATCCTGACTACCGCCCGCAATATTGCCACCCAAATCGACGCCCGGCTCGAAAAACACTTCGACGACATGAGCAAAGACCTGCAAGCTGCCAACCCCAAGCTGCCCGACCGCGCCCAGCTGGTCCGCCACGAGTTCCAGAGCGACGTGGCCCAGTACGACTGGATCGCCAAGCAGATTAAACAGCTGGTGGAGCAGGGAACCAGCCCCAGTGAAATCGCCGTACTAGCCCCCAAACACCGCCAGCTGGAGCCGTTGGTACCGTACCTGGCCGAGCTGGGTGTGCCCATGCGTTACGAAAAGCGGGAAAACATTTTGGAAGCACCGGTCGTCAAACAGCTACTGACCATGAGCAAACTAGTCTTGGCCTTGGCCGCCCACGACGAACACGCCGCCGACGCCCTGTGGCCCCAGGTGCTAAGCTTTGACTTTTGGCGCCTGCCGGTCGCCGACATTTGGCAGCTGTCGTGGCAGGTTAATGACGCGCCGCGCGACGACAAACTCACCTGGAGCAAGGCGCTGCTGGCCTCCGACAAACCGCAGTTCCGCCGAGCGGGCACGCTGCTGCTGTCGCTGGCGGGCAGGGTAGAGCTGGAAACCTGCGAGCAGATGCTCGACTTCCTGATTGGAACCGACTCCGTCACCGCCCATGAAACCGGCGACCACGCCACCGTCCGCTCGCCGCTGCGCGAGTTCTACACCGGCACCGAAGTGCAGCACACCAACCCCGAGTTGTTCTACGACACCATCTCACACCTCACCGTCCTGCGCGCCAAACTGCGCGACTACGAAGCCACCCACGACGGCGCCCTGACCCTGCAAGAGCTGATTGCCTTTGTCGAGATGTACGAAGCCGCCGAAGAGCGCATGCTCAATACCAGTCCGTATAACCAGCAGGCCGACGCCGTCCAGCTGATGACCGTCTTTAAGGCCAAAGGCCTGGAGTTCGAGCACGTCTTTTTGCCCAGCCTGCAAGATGACGTGTGGGGTTCCGCCTCGCGCGGCAACAGCAACAAGCTGACCCTGCCCGCCAACCTGACGCCCATCCGCCACGCCGGAGCCACCGACGACGAACGCCTACGCATCTTGTTTGTGGCCGTTACCCGGGCCAAGTCCGGCCTGCATCTGACCAGCTTTGCCCGCACCTATACCGGCAAACAAACCCGGCACCTCAAATACCTGGACGAACAAGAGCAAGAAGATGGCAGCTTCAGGAGCATGGTCTTGCCAGACTACGCTCAAGCTGTACTACCAAGCGACCACCACGCACCGACACTTGCCTCACTAGAACTCAACTGGCGGCAGCGGCATGTGCAAGCCGCAGGGCAAGTGGATCTGCGCGGACTGCTGGGCAGCCGCTTAGAGAACTACCAGCTCAGTCCAACCCATCTGACCAAATTCATCGACCTGGAATACGGCGGGCCCGAGATATTCTTCTTTGACGTCTTGCTACGCTTTCCGCAGGCACCGACCGCCAACAGCCAGTTCGGCAACGCCATCCACGAAACACTGGAGTGGGTGCAACACCAGGTAGCCCACAACCAAGGCGAGCTGCCCATAACCGACCAAGTGCTAGTTCATTTCGAAACCCATATGCAAACTTGCAAGCTCACGCCGGCCCAGCTCAAACTAGAGCTCGAACGCGGTCGGAAAGCATTGGCAGCGTATCTCAAACACCGAGGCAATCGCTTCAAGGTAACCGACAAGGCCGAGCATAACTTTAAGCACGAGGGTGTCTTTGTTGGCCAGGCCCACATGGCCGGCAAGATAGACCGTATGGAAATTGACACCGCCAACAAAACGATTGTTGTTGTCGACTACAAGACGGGCAAGCCACATAGCAAGTGGGGCAGCCAGCCCAAGCTACATCGTTACCAGCTACAGCTCTACTGCTACAAACTACTCATCGAGGGCTCACGCACCTACCGGGGATATACTGTCACCGGCGGTCGTATTGAGTTTATCGAGCCGGACGCAGATGGACACATCCACACGCTAGAGCTTGCTTTTAGCGACGACGAAGTAGCACGCGTTAAACGCCTAATCCAGGCGCTCTGGCAGCACGTACAAGAGCTTACGCTGCCAGATACTACTGGCTACGATGCGACATTGGCAGGCATTAAGCAGTTCGAGACCGACCTTTCTGCGAACATTGACCCCAATTAAATCCAGCCAAATTGTGACCGCAATCACAAACAAAGCATAAGTGCTATACTATACTTATTCACAAATGATGAAGGGAACCCGATGATCAGAATACCGACAGAGCGACCCAGGGTGTTGGGTGCGATATCCGCACTATCTGCGCTGCTCTTTGCCTTGGCGGTGCCGGCGATTGCAGGTGCTGCGACAACCTCAACTACGATTAGTTCGGCGATTAGTTCGGTTATTAGCGTCTTTACCAGCAACGGAACGGTGAACGTCAACGTTACCCCTTCGGGTTCTGGTGCGCAGACGATTGCCAGCGATACCTTGACGGTAAGTACCAACAGCTCGCTCGGCTATACATTACAGATTGCCGACGCCGACGCAACCACAACTATGGTATCCGGTTCTAATACCATAGCAGCATCAACGGGCAGCCAAACGACGCCTATCACCCAAGCCGTCAATACCTGGGGCTACCGTGTGGACGGGCTAGGCGGGTTTGGCGCTGGTCCGACCTCGGGACAGAACAGCGCGGCAATCGGCTCCCTCAAGTTCGCCGGAGTGCCTGCTAGCGGCTCCCCAAACACCATCAAAACAACCGCCACTACCGCAAGCAATGATACGACTACTGTTTGGTATGCAGTAGTCGCCGATACCACACAACCAACCGGAACATATACCGATGTGGTCACTTATACCGCTACAGCAAACTAGCCGGGTGGGCACTGGAGTATACTCATGTCCATACAAAAGAACGTACTGACACAATGCAAGCTGTTACTTGCATTATTTTTGATGCTTGTCTGTGGGCTCGGAGCAGTGCCCGTACACGCTGCATCAGGTGGGCTGACTATTTCGCCGACTTCAATCGACAAAGAAATAGCACCCGGCAGCAGCTACAATGATCAGATTTTGGTTATCAACCAAGGCGAGCTCGACATCTCGTACCACGTGTACGCCACACCCTACAGTGTGTCGGGCGAAGAATACAAGCCATATTTCTCACCAATCAAAGGCGCTACCGACATAACCAAGTGGTTTACGTTCAAAAACACCGGCGGAGTTCTGAAGATAGGCGCGCAAGACACCATCCCTTTCACGGTAAGCGTTCCCAAGGGAACTAACCCCGGCAGCTACTACGCCACCGTCTTCGCCGAGACAGAAGACAAGGGCATTAGCGGTGTTGTAACTCGCAAGCGCGTCGGCACCGTCCTATACATCAGAGTGGCAGGCAACGCCGTCGAGCGCGGTAACATTGATACATGGAGCGTACCATGGTTGCAACGCTCACCGTTCACGGCAACCGTAAAGATAGCTAACAGCGGATCGGTGCACTTCCAGTCCGACGTCAAGGTCACTGTTAGCGACCTGTTTGGCGGCCCCAAGTTTACCTTCACTCGACAGCCTAAAATTCTACCCCAAAAACTTCGCGATATACCCGTGGCATGGGAAAACGGTTCAACCTTTGGGCTCTTCAAGGTAGGCGGAACCGTTACATATCTTGGCAAAACTGAGCCGCTGCCAACGAAGTATGTATTTATCGCCAGCACAGGCATGCGCATACTAACCGTAGGGCTGCTGTTTTCCTTTACTGCGGTCATGATTTTTGTGGGCAGAAAACGTGTGGCGTCCAAAAAGTAGAGCACCGGCATTGCTCGTTGCGGCGACAGGGATTGCGGTTGCCTTTGCTTCTGCAGCCTACGCAGACACCAGCGTGCAAAGTAAAATATGCACTACATTTGCCGGGCCAACGTTAACAGCGCCAGCGGACAACACGCAAACTCAGGAAAGTTCGATACATGTCGTCGGCACGGGCGAACCAGGAATGGCAGTCACCATTCTAGAAGGTTCGACAGGCATAGGCGTTGCCGTTGCTACTAGCGACGGGTCATACGCGCTCGAAATACCCCTGCATACAGGCTCCAATAGCCTTAAGTCGCGCGAAACAAACAGCTGCGGCACCATCAAAGAGTCCTCACCCGTCCAGGTGATACGCTCATTGGTCGCCCAACCGCCCGGCCCGCCTAGCCCGATATTACAAAGCCCGCCCATTGTTGACACCTTAGCGCCTACGGCGCCCGCACCGGCCAGCGCCAGCAGTACCGACAACACAGAGGCTAGCCTTATAGACGAAATACAGCCAACCATCGACCTGGGCGGCGGGCTTAGTTCCGGCACTACGCAAACTCTACAGACAACAACCAGTAACAGCCGCTACTGGGTCAAAGGCACAGCGCGTGCCAACAGCACCGTGAATGTCTATGTTAATGGGGTAATAGTTGCGACGGTTATCGCTAGCGAGGATGGCACGTACGCAGCGCTCGTACAGCTTAAAAATGGCGACAACCAAGTCAAAGTCCAGTCTACCTACAATGGCAAGACGGCAACCTCTCTAACGGTGACTATTACGTTCACCGAAGCAACCACCACACCACACACCGTTTTGCCAAAACAAGGTTGGGGCATACGAAACTTCTCACTCGCCGCTATAGCAACCGGGGGTGCGCTACTCATGGCATTTGGTACACTGCGTGTACGCCTACTACGTCAGGGGATAAAAAAACGATGAAACGTCTTCTTACCACTACCGCGATGCTCATTGGCCTCGTTCTGGCAATTGCCAGTATCGGCGGCTTCGTATATGCCGATACGTCTGATTCGGCAACCTACGGTAGTGGAGCTTATGGTGGGTGCGACTATGGCTCGTGCACCATTACACTTACAAGCGGCGGCAGTACGGCCGTGAATGTTGCACCAACACCAACTGGTACATGCACCGTCCAGAGCGACACAGCCTCGGTGCTAACCGACAGCACTACTGGCTATAGCCTGACTATGACCACCAGTACAACCAACAACGCCATGGTGAGCGGCAGCGACAGCATCAGCCCCTCCAGCGGCACCGAGGCATCACCCTTAACGCTTGCTATGAATACCTGGGGTTATCGTGTCGATGGGCTTGGCGGTTTTGGGGCAGGCCCAACAACTGCACAGATCAGTGGTAGCATTCCGAGCGTTAGCTTTGCTGGCGTCCCGGCCAGCAACCAGACAGCCACTCAGGTAGCCTCCGCGGCAGGGCCAGCTAACCCCGCAGTCGACACAACAGTGTGGTACGGCGTATGCGCAGACTCCAATGTCCCATCCGGGACATACACTACCACCGTCACCTACACGGCGGTCACAAATTAAGCACTAATATGAGTGCGGTCACACTAGTGCTTAACACCTTATAGGTATACTATATATAAGCGTTAGGGGAGGTATAATGAGCGACCTAAGGCGGCTTATTTCCGAGTTATCCAAGCGAGAGATGACCCGAAAACAATTCTTGGCCCTTGTAAGCGGTAGCTTCTTGGGTCTAATGAGCTTATTCCGTTTTTTGCAAACGGTAAATACACCTGATGATCTGGCCACAAGCGACCGGGGCGTATTTGGTGAGAAAGAATACGGTCATACCGAACAGCCGCCAGGCGAAAAGTCTAAGGGGTACAATAGCGAGGATGTCTTTGGATAATGGCTAGATTACCTATCGTTGGCGGAGACGCAGGAAACTGGGGGACTATTCTTAATACGTACCTCCAGGTTTCTCATGCCAGCGACGGTACACTAAATAGTGGCACCGTAGGTGCAACTCAGGCAAATCTACCCTCACTGGGAGGAGGCCTGTTGCTTCGTGGCACCTACGCCTCTAGGCCGGCGGCAGCTAGCACCAATAGTGGCTTGTATTACCTGGCTACCGATAATAATGGCGGTACACTCTACCAATCCACCGGCAGCAGCTGGGTACAAGTTTCGGCAGGCGTAACGCACGGCGTAACGCATAGTAGCGGCGGTGCCGATGCATTAACTGGCAATCTGGATGCCACAGCTCGCGTAGGCGTCGCCAAGAGCGGTACTGCAACAGGTTCGAGACGGCAGGTTAACTTCATTCCTGGCACCAATATCACCATCACAGCCACAGATGACGCCACCAACGAAAAGGTTGACGTAACCATCAACAGCACCTCTGGTGGGCTGGGAGACCCTGGAGCGAATGGCCTCGTCGCGCGTACCGCGGCCAATACCACGACAGCTCGCACTATTACCGGCAGTGGCGCGAACCAGATCACCGTAACTAATGGGGACGGCGTTGCGGGTGACCCGACACTATCACTTCCACAGGATATCGATACCGGGTCAACACCACAGTTTGCTGGCCTAAACACCGGCATTGTTACTGAGTCATTCCAGAGCGCCGACAATTGGAGTAATGGTCTCATCGTCCAAAAGCGTGGCAATAGCGGCGATATAAACGGCGCTGTACTATCCGGCGGCGAAATAGGCTATCACTCCTTTAAGGCATGGGACGGGACAGCCTATGGGCGTGGCGCCTACGTGATCGTCAAGGCTCAAGAAAACTTTACCGCCACGGCGCATGGCTCTAGCTATGCTATCTTTACAACCGCATCGGGACAGCCTGACGCAGGCGAACGTATACGCATCAACGAAACGGGCGTGCTCATCGGCGGGGCAGACCCAACTCATACGCTCACGCTGCCGTACTCGGCGACCGGGGCAGCGTTGTACAACACCCCCGACCAGACGACTAATTACGAACGGGGGCTGCTATCGTGGTCGTCGAACGTCCTCACGCTTGCCACCCAACAAGGAGGAGCGGGGACCGGCCGCGACATTGCCCTTACTACCGCAAGCGGGACAGGTCTCTCGCTCAGTAACCTGGCGTCGACATCGGGCTACATACAGGCCTTGGCTAGCAAGGTCGACTCGACCGCTAGCGCCGTCGGGATAGGCGTAGCCCCGACCTGGCAGGCATCAAGCGGCACCAACACGACCGTCAACCTAGCCCCAACCATTGCCCAATCAGGAGCCGCCGCATATACTGTGTTGCAAATTAACCCCACAGAGAGTTCGACTGGGTCGGGGGCAAAAACCCTCATCGACGCCAAAGTTGGAGGCAACAGTAAATTTACCGTCAGCAACGCCGGTTCGGTCACGCTTGCCGACGCCGCCAACTTGGCCGTAGGTACAACTACAGGCACCAAAATCGGCACCGCACCCACCCAAAAACTTGGCTTCTACAACGCCACGCCGGTTGTACAGCCCACCGGGGCGGCACTAACCGCCCTCAGCACGCTTGGGCTGGTGTCCAGCCCAACGTTATCGACAGCCGACCTGACCTCGGGGACGCTACCGCTCAACCGGGGCGGCACCAATGCCACCGATGCGGCAGGGGCGCGCACCAGCTTGTCGGTACCCCAAGCCACCGGCTTTGCGTCGATAGCCGTTGGTACAACTGCGCCCGCCAGCCCGTCCGTGGGCGACTTATGGGTAGACACAAACTAAGGAGACCATTATGGCAACACGCCTAAAAACAGTTAAATATGCGTTTCCGGTGCTGGCATCGCTTACTAGCGGTACGCTGACGAACCTGACGCAAATCACGGTGTATTTGCCGGAGTCAGGCATGACGTTCCGCAGCGTCGTGGCTCATGTAACGTTTAGTGACTCGGCAACGACGGCCGGGAACCTCACGGGCAACGCACTCAACCTGCGGCTAGGCGCGGCTGCCTATACCTCGATTGCCAATGCAAACGCACTCACCAACTCGGGCGAGAATACGTCGCCGTGGCTGACGGCAGATTTTACCAGTCATTTTACGGCCAACTGGTCAGGGACCTCCATGACCTGCGATTTTCAGGCACAGATTACCTCGGCCGGCACGCCCACGACGCTCATCAACGTGTGCGTGACGTTGGACATTACGTACGCCTACGACGACACGAGCGCCACACACATCAAGACGGTGATGATCCCGCTCAACGCGCCGGTTGGCACCATGGCAACCGCGGCAACCACCTACGATACAATCCCGGTGCTGGACACGTATTTACCCGAGGCATCCAAAGCATACCGGAACATCTACCTGGTTATGCAGGGTAACATTGCCTTTAATACAAACACCACGAGCTGCGCGGTAACGATGCGGGTGGGTACGGCGAGCGAGGTCACCGGCACTTGGCCCGGCACTTTGGCCTCGGACCAATTTATCCGCTACGTGTATTACCTCACGGCAACCTACCCCAGCACGGCCGCTACGCAGACCTTCCAGCCTACGACTTCTGTAACAAACCGCTTTAACCATTTTCAGGCATACTTAGTGGTGACATACGAATTCAATCCTTCTACTACAACCAGCGTGATGAATTCTGTGATGTTGCCCATGGAGCTGGCATCTCCGATGGGCGGCACGACCAGCAGCGACTACCAGCGTGGCACGCGCGAGCTATGGATCGAGGAACCAGGCACCATCACGACAAACCGTGTGGCGTTTTATCCGTTTTGGCAGCAGATTAGTAGCATTAGCACGCTGAACCTGCGGATTGGGACTGGCTCGTTTGTGGTCTATACCGATATAGCCACCGTACTTTGTGGCTCAAATGCGGCGATGGTGCGTAACGATGCGGCGTTTACGCTGGCGCGCGGCCGGAATTCGCTTAACTTTGATGTTTGGCGGTCGGATGCCGCCGACTTTGGCTGGAACCTATGTGGTTTTTGGCTCGTCAATTATACTTCAAGCGTAGCGACTGCCGGCATTGGAGCTCACAACCATACCGTAGAGTGGGGTTTGGTGCAGCGAACAACGGCAGCCGTAGCCACCAACTATACGGTTGCGGCAACAGCTCCGGTAATCCCGGAAAGCGACTACTTTATCAATGCGCTGGGCACGCAACTGGTGGCGGAATCGAGCGGTACCGTGGCACCCTCGGGCTATACGGTGCTGGTGGAACGCCTGGCTGCCGAGGGCGGCATCGAATGGGAAGCAGCCTACATCGACAGCTCGCAAACCGACCCCGAGATTGGCGCATATTTGGTGTACTCGCAAATGCGCACGCTGTTTAAGCGATTCCCCGGCGACGCCGACCCAACGCGTATAGATATTACCACCGCCCGCCGCTGGCGCGTGCACGTCAACGGGTCGACGGCGGTGAGTGTCTGGATCGGCCTGAATATTATAATGACCTACCACACCATCACCTACAGCGTAGCTGATAGCATCAGCGGCGGCTTTAGCGGCACCGTAACTATCGGGTTGCACCGCTCAGACGCAAATGCAACAAGTCCGGGTGAAACCGTAAAAACAACTACGCGCTCTGGCGACGGGTCGTTCAGTTTAACGTGGTACGACAACATCGAAAGTATGTATATATCAGCTAACGATGGCACGCACGTCGGCCGGTCAACGGATACTGTAGCGAGCTAGGCAGACCAATGGCATTTACTGTTACCGCCAATCAAAGCACTGGTTTCGGCGTCACGCTTGGCAGCGGGATGACAGTCGTAGCGCGTGGTCAATATCGTGCCGACCAGCACACTCCCATAAGCATTGGTGGCAGCACGTTTAGCGACGGCATAACCAATAGTATTTGGCTGGACGCAGACATTGCCGTCACCACGCCCGCCTCGTCGTACAGCCTAAAAGCCGAAGCCAAACAGACGGGCGCCAGCTTTACCGACAGCGCCACCGTGGCTGGCACATCCAGAGTCTTAGAAGTTTCTAATCTGCCAACTTACCGTCGTGGTAGCTGCTTGACATACGACGCTAAAAACCAACGCTTCATACTGTTTGGCGGTTACGATGGTAGCACACGCTACAACGAGGTATGGGAATTGACCGCCGACAGTGCCTACCACCGTTGGAACAAGCTAGCGCCAAGCGGTACGCCGCCAAGCGCCAAGAACCTAGCCGCGTCGGCCTATGTACGCGGTACGACCTCCGGATCAGTCGACAAGGCGTATGTGGTGATTTGGGGCGGCTCCACCCCCTCTGACAGTAACGAGATGCATTCACTCGATGTAACAACGCCAGGCAGCGAAGCATGGACAACCATCACGCAGACCAGCGCACCCTCCGTACGCTCGTATCTAACCTTCCACATGGTGGCCAAAAGCACCGCCTCCAATACCACCGACCTCTACCTTTTTGGGGGCTGGGGGGCGGCTCGCTACAACGATCTGGTCCGCTGCACCTTTAACGTCAACAGCCCGGGCAGCATTACCTGGACCACGCTCAAGGCCAACGGTACGGCTGGCAACCCCAGCATTCGTTCCGGCACTTGCATGATCTATGACTCAGTCAATAACCGACTAGTCATTAGTAGCGGCTACAGCGGCAGTGCATACCTTAACGATGTCTGGCAATACAGTATTAGCGGCGGTTCATTTGCACAGATCACCCCGACAGGCACAGCACCTGGCGGTCGTGAGCTCGGCTCAATCGGCTACGACGTGGTCAATCAGCGAGCCATTATTACCGGTGGCTGGCAGGGCAGTAGCGCCACCAACCGCAACGACGTTATCCAGCTGTCACTGACCAGCGGCAGCGAGGCGTGGACGCAGATAAAGAGCAACGATACCGCCAACCAAGGCTACATACCGATCTCCAGCAGCAATGGTGCTGTCGATACAAGCCGCAACCTGATGGTGATGTCCATGATGTACACCTATGATTCGACCGATAAGTATACTTACGCCTTCGACCTGAATGATACGTCGACTAGCGCTAGCGTCTACAGCCTCAATATTGTCGACTACTTCCATACCCGCGACGCGCCAGCCTTTACCTATAACAGTACCTCTGGTGAAATGGTGCTCATCAATGGCTACAGCGGCATGGACGACGACGCGACCATTGCGCGCGGCGACCACGTATCGGAAGTGTGGGCCTACGACAGAACGAACAACAAATGGCGTTGGGCAGCAAAAGGCCCATTCAATATCCCGCAATGTGAAGGTGCGCTGGCAGTGTACGATGCGGCCAATGATCGTATTATTTTCTTTGGTGGACTAACTGGGTCTTCTCAGCGCACCAACGATGTCTGGCAGCTCAAAGCCGACATGCACGGCATGTACCAGGCGACCAAGCTAACACCGACTGGCACAGCCCCTACAGCCCGTTGGCTCATGGCAGGCTGCTATGATGCGGCTCACCAACGCTTAGTGCTGTGGGGTGGGCAGGCCACAGGGGGCACCGTTTTGAGCGACGTTTGGGCGCTCAGCCTAACCCAGGGCAGCGAGGCCTGGACGCAACTTTCGCCAACTGGTACGGGGGCCACAGCCGTCTGGCAGTCTTGCTTTGCGTACGACAGCGGCAACAATCGCCTGTACATCCACGCAGGCACTACCAACGCGGCAGGCACTACCTTCTCGTCGCAATTGTTCTACCTAGATCTCACAACCACCAACGGCGCCTGGACCAATACTAACGTAACAGGCGGCCTAGCCATCCGTGGTGCGGTTATGGGCTACGACAGCACCAACCAGCGCCTTGTTTGCTTTGGCGGTTACGATGGGTCGGTAGTCAACAATACCGTCCGCTACACTAGCACTAGTTCGTTTACATCTTGGACCACACAAGCTACAGCCAATACCCCTGGTGCCCGTCGAAGCGCCGGTGGTGTTGTGATGGGCAATTACTTCATGGTGTCTTGCGGACGGCCTGTATCGGGCACCTGGTTCAACGACACCCAGGAGCTCAACTTTACCGCCACGCCAGCCAGTTGGAGCTGGACAGACAAAGCGCCAAGCATTTACCAGGTGATGTCCGTAGGTCTAAGTGGCTTATCGCTAGGTACCAGTTACCACTGGCAAGCATGGGGCGCTAGCGGGGCGACTTCCAGTAGCACCTCGTCATTTGGAGGCAATGCAGAGAGCGCAACCGACTTTATCGTCAGCAGTGGGGTAGGTGGCCAAATAAAGGTATACCTCGCCAGCAGTTGGGCAGCAAAGCCCATCAAGGTATGGAATGGCAGCGCATGGGTTGTTAAGCCGCTCAAACGCTGGAATGGCAGCGCATGGGTAGAGACGACTTATTAAAAAGGAGAGTTGACTAACATCTGAATCTGTTCTATAAAAAGCACATAAACAAGGCCTCGAACGGGGTCTTGTTTATGTGTAGCTAACGAGTCAGCGATTAGTAAGTACCTCTTAGTGCCATTAAGCAGGCACACTCGATGGTATTAAGAGGTACTTACTCTCAAAAAGAAAGAGGTGGTGTTAGTGGCTACGCTGTCGGGGTCATTACGCCGAACGTGGAACAAGCGGCTTGTGCGTTTTGGCGTCATCGGTGCCGCATGCACACTACTGCAGGAGATTACCCTGGTGTCGCTTGTATGCGTCAAGGTCAACGACACTCTGGCGTACGGTATCGGTTTCATGCTAGCGGCCCAGGTCAGCTATCTACTTAGTAGCCGGTTCATCTGGCATGATCGCCAGGCCACTACAGCCACGCAGACAAGCGTTCGGTGGCTTGCATTCAACCTCGTTGCCTGCGTCGCGTTGGGGGCAAGCTCAGTAAGCTACATAGCTGCCACACACATCGGCGTCGGACTGCTTTTGGGCTCGCTAATCAGTATTGCTTTCGGAGGCGTAGTGACCTACCTGGTCAATAACACCGTCACCTTTCGGTGTATTATCGCAACCGAGGGTAGACAAGATGACGATTAATCGACGACAGATGCTACACCGTCGTCCTCGCGCACCATCCGTGGCTACCTAGCCGCGTCGAGAACTGTCGAGGATCAGGAGCAGTGTGCGACTACGGCCGCAAGTCGCTTCAAGCGACTCTTTTTTAAGACACTGCTCCTTTCCCATACCAAACGCTTACTTTCGGCCTGCAAAACAGAGGACTAAAAGAACCGCCTCGATGACGGTTCTTTTAGTTTTTAGCCAAGAACTACTTCTTCTTAGAAACTTTTTCGAGCAGCTCGCTAGTAGGTGCAAAGAGTAAGCTGTACAGGTTGAAACCGATAACAGCGCCCAATACTGGGCCGAGCACATACGTACCCCATACCCATGAGCGTACGCCCAAGGCTACCGCCGGGTTGATAATGCCACCTGCGCCGGCTGATGAGATCAGCACACCGAGTAGCAACGACATACCGACGACTGCAGCAGCCTTACCGCCCTCGAGCTTGTGAAAGACAGCAGCAGCGAAGCCAAGGCTGAAGATGAACGCACCAGCAGCTTCGGCCACCAGGATGCGGCCTTCAAAGGTGCCAACATTGTGCCAGGTTTGGTTGATGAAGTAGGTGAATAGATAGTAGGCTGCGGCAGCACCCAGCAATTGGGCTGCGACATACACAACAGCTACCGTTGTCTTGACGCGGCGGACAGACCACAAGCCCAGTGTAATGACTGGGTTAAAGTGTGCGCCCGAAACGCCACCAAATACCAATGTACCGGCAGCAACAGCCACGCCGGCCGCGATGGATACGAAGTAAGGGATGCCGATGGTCGACTTACTCACTGCAAGTACAGCAAGCGTCAAAACGCCGGTACCCAAAAACTCCGCCACCAACATGGCGATTTTCTTTCTTGATAGAGACATAGACCCTCCGTAAGTGTTTACTACCTAAAAGCGTAACCTATACGGAGGCGTTTGTAAACCACCCCTGGTACTCTGAGAGCAATCTACAGGTCGTTGCCGGTATACGACAGATTGAAGCTTTTGTTAATAAGCGGGAAGTCGGGCACCACCTGTCCCTGGCCGCAATAACCAACAACCTGCCAGTTGATGAAGGATGGGTCACGAACCATAACGCGGCTAATGTCGCCTTCTGCGTTAGTCATAACCACATGGACAATCTCACCACGCCAACCCTCGACACAGCCAACGGCCACTGCTTTATTTTTGAGCTGGATAGGAGACTCTGAAGCGATCGATCCAGAGGGAAGTTTTGCCAATACATTTTGGATAACAGCCACCGAGGCCTTAACTTCTTCGATCCGAACATGGAAGCGGGCGTACACATCGCCAGTCTCTTGTACTACTACGGCCTGCTTGGGAAGCTTGCCGTAGGCTGCATATGGGTGCTCGGCGCGAGCATCACGCCCGATACCTACAGCCCGAGCGGGCACACCCACTACGCCATAGTCACGGGCGACACCAAAGGCCAGGGAGCCAGTACTGCGTAAACGGTTGTTGAGGGTAGCATTGTTGTCAGCAATCGAGACGACCTCCAAGAAGTCCTTTAGGATCATTGCAAGCTCGTCGGAAAGAGCAGTGGCTTGCTCGTTAGATAGGTCCTTAGTTACACCGCCTACGGCGTTTACACCACGCAAAAACCTGCTGCCAGTCAGCCGCTCATTGATTTGCATAATCATTTCACGCAAACGGGAGCCGTTGGCACCACCAAAGTTAAAGCCAGTGTCAAGCATAATAAAACCTATATCGCCAAGGTGTGCAGCAAGGCGCTCAAGTTCAGCATACAGTGTACGCAAGTAGTTCGCTCGCTCGGGAACCGAAACTCCAGCAAGCTGCTCGACTGCCAGACAGAAGGCAAGGGAATGCGAGAACGAGCTATCGCCCGATATTTTTTCGGACAAACGGACTTGGTCGGCCAGACCTAACCGCTCGAACAACTTTTCGGTGCCCTTGTGTACGTATCCCAGGCGACCTTCAAGCAGCATGATCGATTCGCCAGCCAGGCTAAACCGGAAGTGGCCAGGCTCAATAATCCCAGCATGAATTGGACCAACCGGCAGCTCGTAGATACCTTCGCCATCAACTCTTTGGAATGCATATGGTGTACCCGACGCCTTACTGGGACGCTTGTCAAAGCTGAAGTCCTTGCGGAGCGGATGCATATCCTCTGGCCAGTTTTCGTGCAAGATCATTGCACGAGTATCGGCATTGCCGACGGGCGTTAGGCCAAAAAAGCTCTTAATTTTGCGCTCATAGCCTGCGGCGCCAATCGTGACCGAAGCAATAGATGGAAACTCAGCCGTTTTTTTGTCGACCCGGACAATAGGCACAACAAATAGGTTATCGGCGGGCACGCCAAAGACATACCAAACCTTAAAACAATGCTCCTCTTGGCGCTCGTCGGTCGCATCTATCAGCTTAAGGTAAAGACCGTGCCCTAAATAGCTAGCCGCAAGTGCTGCGATGTTGTCAGCCGAGACCTCAAAGGTGACTATCCGGTCGCCGTGATATGCAACGGCGGCGTCCTTTGGTATAAATTCTTGAAACTTTTTCATAATTTTATTGGTACCGGGCCGACGCTTGGTCGATTAACGTTTGTAAAAATGCTGGCATATAGAACGTCATTACTAGGGCAAGTGCAATCAGAACTAGCGGCGGAATTAGCAGCCATTTGTTTTTTTCGCCAGGCTTCACTTCTCTTGGCTGAGCGCTCAGCACCATACTATTTGCGTTCCGGAAAAATCCTATAAAGGCGATTGCCAGAGCCAAGATTATGACCACCACAACCCCCGTATACCCCCTGAGCCCAGCCGATAACGTAAAGAACTCGGTGAAGAAAATACCGAATGGCGGGAAACCAGCAATCGCAAACAATGCTGTCAAAAATAGCACACTTGTAACCGGAATAATGCGTAGTGCCCCCTTAATTTTGGCGATATTTGCCGAACCGTACTTGAGCAAAAAGTTACCAGCAATAAAGAATAGCGATGACTTGAGGAGTGCGTGGTAGATCATGTGCAAGATTGCCGCAAAGGCACCAATGCCACCGAAGCCGAAGCCAACAACCATAACACCCATATTCTCCATACTCGAGTAAGCCAAAAGCCGCTTGTAGCTCTTTTGAGTCACAATAACAACCGCCGCAAACAGCACCGTCACTGCACCAAAGGCAATAAATAAATGCTGTGTGAATGGTCGGCCGACAGCGATGTTGGCTACTGCGGTAAACCGAAGCAACGCCACGAGAGCCACATTAAGCAGTACACCAGACAGCAAAGCACTGATCGGTGATGGCGCCTTGCTGTGTGCATCAGGCAACCAGGTATGCATTGGGGCCAACCCGACTTTAGTACCGTAGCCGATTAGTACAAAGATGAATGCCGCGCGAACAATAGCAGGGTCAAGCTGCCTGGCATGGTCGATTAACGTACTCCAGGTTAAGAGACTGCCCTCGCTTGAGCCACCAGTAAATGACGAGAAGAGCAATGTGCCAAAAAGCGCCAATAACAGCCCTATGGAGTTGATCATCAAATACTTCCACGCCGCCTCCATGGCAGACGATTTGTTGTAGAAGCTAATCAAAAAAGCGGTACTGAGCGTCGTTGCCTCAATAAACACCCAGGTAAACAATGGGCTACTGGCAGCGACCGCAGCCTGCATAGCGACCAAGAATAGTGCCAGCAACACATAGTACTGACGGACCCTCGTCAGACCGATGACTCCCTTGGATAACTCCGTGCGTATATAGGCCACCGAATATACCGTGGCGGCCAGGCCCACCGTAGCAACAATGAGCATCGCTATTGCACCGAGCGCATCAATCGAGAAAAAAGTATACGGGCTGTACGTGCCGGAGTCGGCTACGCGCAAAGCGATCTTGACTGTTGATATAAATGTAACTAGCGAAGCTAGTACTGATACGGATTCTATGACGACTTTGCGCTTAAACACCACACCCGTTAAAGAGGCGGTTAGTAATGAGGCGATAATAACAATAATTTCCATGATCTAACCCTTTAGATGTTTCATTACGGCCGAGTCAAGCGAACCAAAATGCTTGTATAGCATAGACACAAATACGATGGCAATCATCATCCAGACAAATACATCAAAGATAATACCAAGTTCAAATACCGTTGACCCCTCAAGTTTTGCAAACACTGTATATGCAACAATGCTATTTTCCATAGACAAAATACCAACCGCCTGCGACAGAGCACCGCGGCGGTTGATCATCAATAGCATAGAAGCGAACAAAGCTGATAGCGACACAAATAGGTATGTGTGATTTTCGCGAACAATAGTAGTAAGCGGCGCAAAAACGCTTGAACTTACCAGCAACAGTATTAGGGCAATACCAAAAAAGGTCTCTGGCGCATTAGCATACGTGTTAGCCGAAAACTTAAGCTGGTGGCGATTAACCAGCCGCGAAAAGAACGACGGTGCCAAGATAACTTTGACGATCAGCATAACAACTGCAACACCCAGCAACGCAACTGAACGGTTTTTCCAGGAAGAAACGCCCAGCATAGTCACAACAGCCAAGGACTGCGTTGCGTATAGCAATGCTTCGTTACTATTCTTCTTGGCCAAATGGAGTCCGACGGTCGTCAGCCCAAATATAGCCACACAAATCTGCAAAAGCATACTCATAAGACCAATCCTATTGCTACAACATTAAGAATAAACGCCACAAACAGCACGTGAGGCAAGAGGAAGAAGCGGAGCTTTGGCATGACCGACTCTACGACAGCAATACCAACACACACCGCCAGCACCTTGCCGAGCAGCGCAGCTACACCAAGTAACAGCGCGCTCGCGCTCGTTGCCGAAGCGATACCCACCGGAAAGAACATGTTGGCCGCCAATGCCGCAAAGATGAACAGCTTGTTGGCTGCAGCCCACTCCATGAGCGCCAAGCGCTTACCTGAGTATTCGAGGATCATAGCCTCGTGAATCATGGTCAATTCTAGGTGTGTGTCGGGGTTATCAAACGGAAAACGCTTTGCTTCGGCTACCAAGACAGCCAAAAAACTGGCAAAGGCCATAAGAATCGGTACCAAGTAGTGTCCATACTCAGAGCCAATATGGTGCGTGATACCAAACAAGTTAGTCGTCCCGCTCAATACTACTAGCGGCAAGATCGAAAAGATCAATGCCCCTTCGGCAATGGCCGAAAGCGTCATCTCTCGACTAGAGCCAAAGCCACCAAATGCGCTACCCGTGTCAATGCCGGCCAGCGCCAGAAAGAAAGTACCGATAGCCATAATGTAAATAACAATCAAGAAGTCGGCAGCCCACGGGTTTAGACTAACGCTAAAGAGTGGGATGCTCGCAGCCACTAGTAGCGTTACGCCAAAAACAATGAATGGCGCAATACGGAATATCCAGGAAGCATCTTTGCTAATGACCTCATCTTTGTGAAACAATTTGCGCAAATCGCGGTAAGGCTGCACAATGCTAGCGCCCTTACGACCCTGCATCTTGGCTTTCAGTTTATTAATAATACCGATTGCCAATGGTGCCGTCACGGGCACAAGCAGAACTTGGATTATCCATTGTATTAATTCGTTCATATACTCAGGCTCCCAATACCAGTGCGATTATCACAATTACGAAGATATACAGCACATATGCGTTCAGGTTACCGTTTTGGAGACGGCGAACACCCCTAGATAGCGCTAGCAAACCCGCATACAGTGGACGATACAAGTGTGCCTGGTATAGGTCATGAACATGCATCGACACCGTTTGCGATTTGAGTGAGTACGGATTAGGCTTGGCGCTATCGTGATGCTCAATCTGGTGGTGCAATGCTGGACGGAGGAACATACCAAAGATTCTGACAATGGACTGCGAGAAACCACTCGCCGTTATCTCCATTCGCTCGTTGAGCTCTGTACCGCAATCCCAAGTCTTACCTGTGACTACCTTTTGACGACGATATACACCGTAGCGGACGCCCAGGAAAACGCCAGCTGGAACCAGAAGCAGCAGGCTCACGACCGCTGGGCCAGAGACAGATGCCGTAATAGCACGAACAGACAGCGTCTGCATATGAGTTGTATTTACAACCGTTCCAGCAACGCCCGTAACGTTACTGGCAACGTCTTGTAGCGCATGAGCCACTGGAGACGAGAGCACGCCAATCGCCAAGCAGGCCAGGGCTAAGCCAGCCATACCAACGAGCATAGGAGCCGAGGACTCCTTGGCTTTTTTGGCAGCCTGGCTTCGCGGACGAGCCAAAAAGCTAACACCGAACGCCTTAACAAAACAAGCCAACGCCAAACCGCCCGTAAAGGCCAGTGATGCCGTAGCCGCAACAAACACCCACTGCACGTACGTGCCTGACATAGCCAAACCATTGAATAGCGATTGGAAGGTTAGCCACTCACTAAAGAATCCGTTAAATGGAGGCAAAGCAGAGATAGCCATCGAACCGACCAAGAAGAATAAACCAGTAAATGGTAAGACCTTGAGCAAACCACCGTACTGCTCAATGTTGCGCGTATGGGTAGCCTGAATCATGGAGCCAGCACTCATAAAGAGCAACGACTTAAATACGGCATGGTTTAGCGTATGGAACAACGAGGCCACCAGCGCGAGCACCATAAGCTCTGGGCGATGCAGGCTGGAAAAGATCAACGCGCTCCCCAGGCCCAACAGGATGATTCCGATATTCTCGATACTGTGATAGGCGAGTAGACGCTTAATGTCGTGCTCGGTTAGCGCATACAAAACGCCAAGCAGCGAAGATACGGCACCAGCAATCAGCACTACCACGCCCCACCACAGAGGAGCTGGATGCAAAATATCCAGGAAAAGGCGGATCATCATGTAGATGCCGGTCTTGATCATGACACCCGACATCAGTGCCGATACATGTGATGGCGCAGCCGGGTGGGCCGAAGGCAACCAAATGTGTAAGGGAACGATACCTGCTTTGGTGCCTAGACCAATAAACATCATGACAAATACTGCGCCAAGCGCGACTGGCGGCATAGCAGGCGCAGCGGCAGCAAGAGCGGCAAAATCAAAACTGTGGCTATAGTGGTATAGCACCAGTAGTGAGAGCAGGATAAATGCCGCACCCACGTGGGTCATAACCAGATACATAAATCCCGCTCGTATGTTCTGCGGGTTATCACGGTCGTAAATCACCAAGAAGTACGATGCAAGGGACATGATCTCCCAAGCAGCCAAAAACCACAGGCCGTTAGAGGCGGTAACCACCAACAACATACCGAGTATAAAGGTGTTATAAAAGAAACCAAGCGCCCCGATGTTGTAGCGCTTGTAGTATTCCTTTACGTATCCGATGCCATATGTCGAGCAGAGCAGCGCGACTAGAGAAATGACAAAAATAAAGAAGGCCGACAGCTTGTCGACATGAAACGAGATAGAAAACTGCGAAAAACTAGAGGTTGCAACCTTAGCTGCAACCTCATGACCTGATACAAAAATTGACGAGGCAAAAAGCATGCCCCAAATAGAACCAAGCATAGCGAGCCCGTTACTCCAGAAATTCGCCAGACGGTCAGACTTAGCCGCTGCCAGAGCACCGATAAATCCCAAACCAAAGAGCACCAACAACGTATTCAGACCCGCTGGTGAGGCGATTGCATCAAACATATTATTTCTTCTTTCCTTCCATCTCACCTAAGATACGCAAAAGGGAACGAAGAATAACGGTGGGCGTAGGCGGGTCGCCGGGGATCGCGTAATCAACAGGAATAACCGAGCTTACACCGTCGTAAGTAGCATAGCTGCCCTTGAATATGCCGCCGTCGATAGCGTCGTCACCAACGGCGACCACGATCTTTGGGTTTGGCGTACCTTCGTAGGCCGCCACTAATGCGTCAGCCATACTGCGCGAAACCGGCCCAGTCACCATCAGCATATCGGCATGTCGGGGGGAAGCCACAAAATGAATACCAAAACGACCAACGTCGTAATAGGCGTTGGACAATGCAGTTAGTTCGTGCTCGCAGGCATTGTCGGAGCCAGCGTCAACCTGGCGAATCGCCAAGGAACCACTAAAGAGTCGTTTAACCTTTTTTTGGATTTCTTTACCGACAACCACAACCTCGTCGGGCATTTTGCTAATATCAGCTTGTGGAATTACTGTTTTGGGAGGCGAAAGTAACTTAGTTAAGAATGTACGCATCGAAAATAAAAATGGTCGCCGGACGACCGATTTACCCGTTTAACCTTTTAGTGATTATATCCACGCAAGAGCGTAAGGATCAATTTCGTTATCATAATACTCCCAAGTTTTGCCCAAAGTAAATAGGTTTTTTCAAAAACCACTGACCAAAAAATCATTGGCTTTTGCTATTGAAGAGTACTATAATCGTCCGCTGTTACTGTGATTAATGTCACAAATAAATTATGAGCGAGCAACATTTTACTCCCACCGATTACCTACACCCGTTTCAGCCGCCCTCCCAAGTGAGGCCAGCCCGCATACGTTGTACCGAAGACAGGCCCGGCGAAGGCTTGGGCATACAGGCCCCCGCTGGCATTTATGGCGTCGGTAAAGCCCGATACATGGCGTCGCACCTGGCGTTTGGCCAGGTTGACGTGCCGGTGCACATTGCAAGCGCGCGGCATGCCCAACGGCTGCGGGAGGCGCATTACGAGCCAAACATGCACGAACGCTGCGCAGCATACTTGGGGGGCACTAGCATCCTCGGCGCAATTGCTACGCGGCCAGAGGAAGTCTTTGCACTAGCAGTCGCCTACATGCCACATCTAGAAAGACGACACTTCGACGACCTACCCGAGATTGCTGCGGCCATGCTAGCAAAAGGCCACATACTCACGCCAGAAGAAGCAGATCCGCACTTGCTGGAGGGGACAATGTGGGAGCATAGCGATGGCAGCGAGGAGTTTCTACCCCCAGTCATGCGGGTCCCCCTAGAAGCTGACGACCACGCCGCCCCTGGGGTGGTCGCTATATACTCACCTGATCTGTGGGATACTGCTGCAGCCTGGCAAAATGGGACGCCCAGGTATGGCCTAAATCCCGGCCTGCTTCCACGAGTAAATCACGCATTAAATAGCGATGCGGGGAGTATCGCATATCATGATGGCCTACAGATACCCGAAAATCAATTTATGGCAGCGCATGCTGCACTTGTCGGCGCCACCATTATGCACCTACCTCAGCCCGAGGGCATACCTCTGGATATCCAGCTTATCGGGTACTGAGATGCCCTCCCTACGACACTAAAAAAGCGCCAGTGATGGCGCTTTTTTAGTGAAGTCGTTAGCGGACTAGTGACGCTGGTGACGGCGACGCATACGGGCAACTTCCAAACGGACGGCATGGCGGTCGACCAAAGCCTGGGCTTTGTCGAGCTCCACTTGGTCCTTGGCAGCCTTACGCAAATCAAGTGCGGTCTGGTGAGCCTTTTCGGCTTCAGCTTCGTTGATTTCTGCGCCATGCGTGGCTTCGTCTACCAAGACGCGAGCACCTTCGCCAGACACCTCTAGTACACCACCGTAAGTAGCGTAGTGCTCCAGGTGGTAGTCTGCGTCAGTCTTCTGACGACGAATAGTGATTACGCCAGGTACCACCACGCCAAGCAGCGGCTCATGGTGGGGTAGCAGCGTAATCTGGCCAGCAGCTGTCGGCAAAATTACCGAGTAGGCGTCGGCACTAAACTTTACGCCATCTAGCGAGACTAATTCAAATTTCATACGTATATACTCCTTTGTCCAACTACTGCAGAGAGGGGCATACCGGTCCGGCGGGCAACGGCTGGCAGTGCATGGCGCATAAACGCGCCTATCATGACCTCTCGCTCATCTACGGCTGTTGGAAGGATTGTTATTCCGTTTTCCATAGATTCCTCTAGGAGAACGTCTATTTCGCCAAGTAGGTCAGGGGGGACAGGGGTGGCAGCACTAATGACTTCATCGTTGAAAACCAACGCTTCGTCGATTCGCTCTAGTACACCCGTTGCCTCGCCCATAGATGTTATTTGACCTCGCTAATGTCGCCCTTCATGTAGAAGGCGCTTTCAGGTTTGTCGTCGTGCTTGCCATCGAGGATTTCGCGGAAGCTCTTAACAGTGTCCTTAAGTGAAACGTACTGGCCGGGGTTACCAGTGAACTTCTCGGCTACGAAGAACGGCTGGCTCAAGAAGCGCTGGATGCGGCGCGCGCGGGCAACTGTCTTCTTGTCTTCGTCGGACAGCTCTTCCATACCAAGGATGGCAATAATGTCTTGCAGGTCCTTGTAGCGCTGCAAAATACGCTGTACTTCGCGGGCTACGTTGTAGTGTTCGTCACCTACAATTTCGGGGTCGAGCACCGTCGAGTTGGAGTCGAGCGGATCAACAGCAGGGTAGATACCGATGTCGGTTAGGGCACGGTTCAGCACGATGGTCGAGTCCAGGTGGGCAAAGGTCGTAGCCGGAGCCGGGTCGGTAAGGTCGTCAGCTGGCACGTAAACAGCTTGGACAGAGGTGATTGAACCTTCCTTGGTTGAGGTAATGCGCTCCTGAAGGGAACCCATTTCCTGTTGCAAGTTAGGCTGGTAGCCTACGGCTGATGGCAGGCGGCCCAAGAGAGCCGACACTTCCGAACCAGCCTGAGTAAAGCGGAAGATGTTGTCGATAAAGAGCAACACGTCCTTACCCTGGTCGCGGAAGGCTTCGGCCATAGTTAAGCCAGTCAGGCCAACGCGCAAACGGGCTCCAGGTGGCTCGTTCATCTGGCCAAAGACTAGGGCGGTCTTGTCTAGTACGCCGGCTTCTTTCATTTCGTCGTAAAGGTCATTACCTTCACGGGTACGCTCTCCAACACCGGCAAATACGGAGTTACCACCATGGAACTTAGCGATGTTGTTGATGAATTCCTGGATAAGCACGGTCTTGCCCACACCAGCACCACCGAACAGACCAACCTTACCACCCTTTACAATAGGGGCGATGAGGTCGATAACCTTAATGCCAGTCTCGAGAATTTCGACCGAACCGGCCTGGTCCTCGAGCTTTGGTGGATGACGGTGAATAGGCGCTTTCTTCTTGAAAGTGCCGCCCATGTTGTCGATTGGCTCACCAATCACGTTGAACATGCGACCAACGGTGTCGTCACCTATAGGCACGCTAATTGGTGCCCCGGTATTTTCGACTGCCTGTCCACGCTTTAGGCCGTCGGTTGTTGCCAAGGCAATCGTACGTACGATTGTTTCGCTCAAGTGCTGGGCCACTTCGAGCATCAAAGCCTGATCGTTAAGCTCAACTTTTAGCGCGTTGTTAATAGGTGGCAATTGACCTTGATCGAATTCAACGTCAACTACCACACCAACGACCTGCACTACGCGCCCGGTGCCGGTCATGGTCTTGTCTTTAGTTGCTGTTGCCATTTAATATTCTCCGCTTTCTAGGGGTATTAATCTTACTTCATTGCCTCTGCACCACCAGTGATTTCGGCCAACTCCTGAGTAATCGCAGCCTGGCGGGCGTTGTTGTACTCAAGTGTTAGGTCGTCAATGATGTCACTAGCGTTGTCGGTGGCGTTCTTCATTGCCAGCATGCGCATGGATTGTTCACTTGCCGAAGCTTCCAGTAATGCCTGATAAATCTGGGCATCCAGCAAGCGTAGCGTCGTTGAACGGAGTAGCACTTCCGCAGATGGCTCTACCGTGGCGGTAGCGATGGCTTTTGGTACCTTGGTCCTGTCTTGTTCGTCAGTGTGGCCGGCGGGCAGCAAACGCTGCATCTGCACCTGCTGCACCACAGTCGAGATGTACTTGGTGTTGACGATATCAACGGCATCTACGACTTGGTCGGCATATAAGCCAACAACCGAACTCAAGATCGGACGCAGGCTGTCGGCATCGGGCCGGTCGGGCAGCTCCGTATAAACGGCACGTACGTTCAGGCCCTGGATGCGGCTGGCCGCATGAGCTGCTTGCTTGCCAATGGTTACGACCGAGGTTGCAACACCAGCCTGCTGGTCAGCCTTTAGCTCGGCAATCATTCGGCGGATAACGTTGGCGTTGTAGGCGCCAGCCAAACCACGATCGCTGGTAATAACGATCAGCAGGCGCTCCTTGACGGGGCGCTCTGCGTATAGGTGGAATTCGCCCTCGCCATCGGCGTTCTCACGCAGACGGGCGAGGATTTCACGGGCCATTTCGGCATACGCGCGGGGTCCGGCAACGGCATCCTGAGCGCGGCGCAGCTTGCTGGCAGCCACCAATTGCATAGCCTTGGTGATCTGCTTGGTGCTTTTAACCGAGCCGATGCGCTGCTTAATTTGTTGCCGCGAAGCCATGGTGGGCTACTCCTTAGCCTTTGCGGACTTAGTGGCAGCGAATGACTTAGCAACTTTCTGGGCGGCGTCGAGAATGGTCTTTTGGATGTCGTCGGTTGGCTTGTCACCCTTGTTGAGGGTCTTCATAACGGCACCGTGCTTGTCCTCGAGCAGGTTGAGCAAGTCAGCCTGGGCATCCTTGACCTTAGCAGTGGGAACTTCGTCGAAGGCACCATTGGTGGCGGCCATAATGCTGGCGGTTTGTTCAGCGATACTCAGTGGGTGGTATTGCTTCTGCTTGAGCAGTTCGGTAAGGCGTTGTCCGCGCTCAATGCTGTGCTTGGTTTCAGCATCCAGGTCACTAGAGAACTGCGCAAAGGCAGCCAGTTCGCGGAACTGAGCCAGCGAGAGCTTTAGACCGCCAGATACGCTCTTAACAGCTTTGGTCTGGGCGGCACCACCAACACGGGAGACCGATAGACCAACCGAAATAGCCGGGCGAATACCCTGGTAGAACAAGTTGGTCTCCAGGAAGATCTGGCCATCGGTAATCGAGATAACGTTGGTCGGAATGTAGGCCGAGATATCGCCGGCCTGGGTTTCGATGATCGGCAATGCGGTCAGCGAACCAGCACCAAGTTCGTCGTTCAGCTTGGCGGCACGCTCAAGGAGACGAGAGTGCAGGTAAAAGACGTCACCTGGGTACGCTTCGCGTCCTGGTGGGCGGCGAAGCAGCAGGCTCATCTGACGATAGGCAACGGCGTGCTTGGTGAGGTCGTCATAAATAATCAACGCGTGCTGACTATTGTCACGGAAGTACTCACCCATGGCAGCACCAGCGTATGGCGCCAAGTACAGCAATGGAGCTGGATCGGCAGGGCCGGTAGCAACCACGATAGTCTGGTCCATAACGCCTTCGCGCTTGAGGCGTTCGACAAGGGCGGAAATCTTGGAAAGCTTTTGACCAATAGCAACGTAGACGTTTACTACGCCAGTCTTTTGCTTGGCCTGGTTAATCATGGTGTCGACTGCAATGGCGGTCTTACCCGTCTGGCGGTCACCGATGATCAGCTCACGCTGGCCACGGCCGATTGGCACCATGGTGTCGATGGCAATCAAACCCGTCATCAGTGGTTCGTGCACCGACTTGCGGTCCATTACACCGGGGGCTTTGCGCTCCAGCAGACCGCGTTCTTTAGTCTTGATGGGACCTTTGCCGTCGAGCGGGCGGCCCAGCGGGTCAACCACGCGGCCAACAAGTTCGGGGCCAACAGGCACCTTGAGTACTTCGCCGGTTAGGCTCACATGGGCACCGGCAACGACTTCGGCGTCGTCACCCAAAATAACGGCACCAATTTCGTCTTCCAGCAAGTTGAGCACGAAAGCGGCCACCTTGCCGCCGTCGATGGTATCGATCTCGATAACCTCGTTATAGCCAGCGCTGGTTAGGCCATAGACCCAAGCGACACCGTCACCTACGCGGGTGACAACGCCAGCTTCTTTCAGGCCCTTGGTCGAACGCAGCGATTGGATCGCTTCGACTAGCTCGGCTGATAGTTCTTGGACTTTTAGATCACTCATATGTTCTTATCTCTATTCTCCCTATGCTAAGGCTAGATATTATTTGATCGTTGCTAGTTGCTTAAGTTTGGTTCGCACGCTTGCATCAAGCTGGGAGTCCGGCGTGCGGGCGACCAAGCCGCCAAGCAGCGTGGGGTCAAGTGCTTCGGTAAGTTGCACGTCATAGGCGCCAGTTGTGGCTTTCATGAGGTGCTTCAACTCATCACGGACACTGTCGGT
Source organism: uncultured bacterium (assembly GCA_963815935.1). Taxonomy (GTDB): domain Bacteria; phylum Patescibacteriota; class Saccharimonadia; order Saccharimonadales; family UBA4665; genus JARIHD01. The sequence goes on along the minus strand of CAWFIL010000002.1, from coordinate 419,612 downwards.
GAGCGGGCGAGCGCTCGTGACATCAACGATCAATTCGCCTCGTTGGCGAAACAGCTCGCGGGCGATGTCGTTGACCACCAGGTCAATCTCGTCCACGCGATTTGTTTCGATCAGGTAGGCGGCCAAGGCAGCAACCCAGTGCTCACGCTCTTTGGGTTGTTCCAGCAGTTTGCTGGCTACAGTACGGGCTATAACTCGTCGTGATGCCTTGATCTTCACGCCTTCTCCTGACTTAATGCACCTTTGATAAGGTTGGCATCCTTTTTGGCATCGAGCTTTTCACCCACGATGCGTTCGGTGGCCAGTGCAACCAGTTCGATAGTGTCAGTCTTGAGGGCTTCACGAGCCTTGCGGACGTCAACTTCGAGCTGGGTGCGGGCATCGGCCACGATTTGCTCGGCACGGGCCTTGGATTTCTCTTCGGCTTCGGCGACCATTGCGGTCGCTTCCTGATGCGAACGAGCGAGGATTTCGTCGGCTTCTTTGCGGGCATCGGCCAGCAAGTCGGTAACCTTAACTTCGGCTTTTTCCAAAGCTTCTTCGGCCTGCTTGGCCTCTTTCATACCGGCTTCAATCTGGTCGCGGCGAGCATCGATAACCTTGACGAGGGCAGGGTATACAAACTTGCCCAAGATAGCGACTAGGATCAGGAAGGCAATAGCTTGCTCAATGAGCAGTTTGCCGTCGATCCCTAGTGCCTGCAACAAGCCCGGTGAGGACTCGCTGCCGCTAGCAACAAACAACATATCATGCATAAGGGATATCCCTCTTCCGTGCTACTTCAAGAATTTAATAATAAGGGCAACGACCAGGCCGATGATGGCAAGGGCGTCTACGAAGGCCATAGCCAAGATCATAAGGGTACGAATTTTACCCTCTGCTTCTGGGTTGCGGCCAATGGCTTGCATTGCACCAAAACCAACCAGGCCAAGGCCGATACCACAAAGGCCGGCACCGATTGCATAGGTCAAACCAAATGCTAGACTATCCATTATTTATTACTCCTTTTAATTACTACTTAATTTCTACCATTGCCACTGGGCGGTTAGGCCTTTTCCTCGGCAGGGGCGTGCGGTTCTTGCGAACCGTGGCCACCCTCTGGATTGGGCAAACCCAATGAAATGAAAACAATGGTCAACATAAAGAATACATATGCCTGAACGGCACCAACAAAAAGTTCAAGACAGTAAAAGACGGGCAGAGCGATCGAAGAGGCGTAGGAAGTCAGGAAGGCGATAACCACCAACAGCACTTCGCCACCGAACACGTTACCAAAAATACGCAGGCTTAGGGCGGCAGTACGGGAAAATTCAGCCACAATTTCGAGCAGACCGATAAAGAAGTGCAACGGCTCCTTGATAGGGTTAAACAAGTAGCGGCGGGCATTGCCAAAGAAGCCTTGGCGCTTGATAGCCCACAACTGTGCGGTCGTCATCGAAATAATTGCCAATGCCAAAGTAGTGTTGAGGTCGGCGGCCACACCGCGCAGTAGCGGTACATGCTCGCCGTGTACGTTGTAGGTTACCGAACCGACGATTGGCAGCAAACCGAGCCAGTTGTTGAGCATGAAGAATAGCATGAGGGTAACCGCCAGTGGCAGCACCTTCTTAACGACGGTTTTGTCGCCAATTACTTCTACCGTTGTGTCGTACAGGTTTTCGAACAACATCATAACGGCGTGCATAAAGCGACTACGGCTGCCACTCTTGGCGGCGCGGGCCGTCCAAAACAGGATGCCCATCAGCAGTAGTGCCCCAAACATACCAAGCACTTGCGAGTTGGTAATGACAATCGGCCCAATGTGAAACAACGTTTCCGCACCAATGCTAATGTGCGGACCGTCACTAGCAAACGTAGTAAGTGCGTTCATTATGAATTTTCCTCCCGTTCAACGGCTTGTAATTGTGCTTTGAGCAAAAAACCGGCGACCACGAAACCAGCAACCGAACCCAACAAGGTAGCCCATGGTGCGCTGCCAAGCTTACGGTCAATAAAAATACCGGCGCCTGCGAACAGAACAACCGGTATGGCAATGCGCCAAGCGGTGTCGAGAAGGTCAAAAGCGAGGGTGCTTAAAGAAAAGTGGTTAGTACCACTACTAGCTTTAGTCGTCGTATGGTCGGCGGCCTTCTTCATTTCTTACTTACTATAGCAAACAGAGGTGCGGCTTGCAATGGTATTTCGTGATAAAAATCACAAACTTGCAGATACGTCAAAGAGTGATTGGCATCACAAATCCCCCATTCGGGCAAAGCGAGTTACCCGCGCTCCAAGGCCCGGCCTTGGAGGTCTGCGCCTTGGTAGGTGGCTGCACAAGCAAGTGCTACACTATGTGCATGGATACAAAAGTTACTGTTTATAGCGCGGACTGGTGTGCTTTTTGCCACGCCGCAAAGGAATACCTAGATAAAATAGGCGTCAAGTATACCGACAAAAACGTCGAACAGGATGTTACGTTCGCCCACGAGGCAGTCGAAAAATCTAACCAGACCGGCATCCCAGTTATTGACATCGACGGCACGATTATCGTCGGCTTCGACCGGCAAAAAATTGATGCAGCGCTCAAAGACAAAAAGCTCGTTTCGTAGCAAATATCACCGCCAGGTAGCCTCAGTATCTGCTTAGCTAAACGTGTAACTAAGCGGAGGGACCTATGGCACGAAACACTGAACCCCGGCTTGCAGCACCAGAAGGCATAGCAGAAGAGCAACGCACCGCGCTTGCTCTTTTTCTTGATGCACTCCGAGGACATGCCGCCGAAGTAGCTGCCGTATTATCGTCATATAACAATCCCGGTGAGATCATTGCCGACAGCCACAATGGCAGCAGGTCTAGGGTAGAGTGCTTAAATGGCCGCATTTTACGCGTCACGGGGCCGCTCTTCGAGACTGAAGCTGACCTCGAGGCCGAGCCCGATACCGAAACAGTGACCGCCATGCGTCGTGACATTACGCATGCCGCCCGGAACGGGGCCAGTCGAGAACAACGACGAGTGGTGCGCATGGCAACCTACGCTGGCGAGGTTGCCGGCTGGCTGGCGCAACAAGAACTGATGGAGTACGTAGACGACGTGTCTTCGGTTCGCTATCAACACAACGCGAGTGCGCCACAAGAAGCATTGGCCCTACAATTTATGGAACCAGGTAGCCTATCAGAAACCGCGTAGGCTATAATGCCAGGTATTATGGCATTTGAGGACTTCAAGACCAAAGAGTCGGTGGTTATTGTCTACACCGGTGAAAGCAAGGGGAAGACTAGTGCGAGCATCGGCCTGATGGTACGCGCATTGGGCAACCGGTGGAACGTGGCCTTTATCCAGTTCATCAAGTATTGGGGCGTGGGCGAGCATGTCTTCATCCGCGACATTATGCCGGTTTTTGGCGACCAGCTCTACTTTTACAAAGGTGGCAAGGGATTTTATAACGCCGGTAATATCAGCGCAGAATTTGTGAGCGAGGAGCAGCACAAACAAGCCGCCCTAGAGACCTTTGGAGAGGCCCTGCAAGCTGTATCAAGCGGCAAATTCGACCTAGTAATCTGCGATGAGATCAACAATGCCGTGCACGACGGACTGCTTTCGGCCAAGCAGCTCCAAGAGCTATTTGCCAAGCGCGCGCCCAACACCAGCCTTTGCCTGACTGGCCGTAACTTCCCAGAGGACATGCTACAGCACGTAGACATTGCCACCAATATGAGCAAGATCAAACACCACTTCGACGATAAGTTCCTGGCAAATAAGGGCATCGACTTCTAAAAGCAATGCCCTCAGTGACCAAGCCCGCCTACGAACGTATTGTTGTCATCCACAATCCTTCGGGAGTCCGTCTGGCCGAGGCTTGCGAAGAAGAATTACGCAGCTCTAAACTCAACAAGCCTGTGCTGCGTCTTATGAGTGCGGCTGGTGGACACTTGCCAAATGCCGAGCGGCTTGCTGGTAAGCTGCGAGCAGGAGACGTCATTGGCGGTGTGTTTGGCGACGGCACTGCGCGGGACATTATTGGCGCACTCATCTTGCCCGAGATCGTTGATCTTGTCGGACAAGTTCCATTTGCCTCGCTAGCCGGTGGCAATGCCCGCGACATCGGCCGGGCAACTCAAAAGCATCGTCACGCACCGCCAAGCGCCATCCTTACTCAAAGCGTCGCTGTGGATGCTTACGCCATGGGGGCCAACATTACCCACGAGAGCACCACAGAGTCACATCACGCCATCTCGTACATAGGGGTAGGCAAGTCTGCCAAGGCAACGGCCTTTATCAATAGCCCCGCGTATCGTCTTGGCGCACCAGGCCTTCGCGACTTGCAAGTCGGCTTTGGCGGCATTGTCAGCAAGCATACCTTTGAGCTTCTGGACAACGAAGAACACGTCCGGCAGCTAGGCGAGCTGACGTTTGCCAAAGGACCGTGTATGGCAAAGATAGGCCACTTTCCAGTAGAGTACTGGGAAGAGCGCATGCGCGTAACGCCCGTACGCAAAGGCATCCTGGCCGCAAGCATTGCCGCCGGAGGTCTGTTGGTTGGCCACGCAGCAGGTGAATATCATGAGTCGTATGCCTTTAGCCTAACGAGTCCAACGAGCATGCATTTTGACGGCGAGCCACCAGTCGAGCTGATGCCAGATGATGACATTGAAGTATTTTTGCACTCACAGCCCTATACGATACTGACGACCAGGCTTGACCACACGGAGTGATAATCGTCACATCTACAAAAGACAGAAGTTGAGTTGTCAAAAATATGATATGCGTCAAACGCTCTTGATCGTATACTGTTCATATGATCGAAAGGACTTCCGAAGCTCTTTCTTGCACTCCCGCCGACTATCTCTCGGCACTACAAACGTTCCTAGCCAAAACTAGCCAGGTGGTTCAAGAGCAGCACTACTGGCTAGAGGTCGGCCGCGCGTTCATGACGCCGGCGCTCGTTGAACAGCACGACCAGATGATTACCGAACAGATCGCTACTAATGTTGAACATGTTAGCAGTTTCGTGCAACAACTAGGCAGCATCGGCATGCTGGTCGTCGTACAAAGCGGCGACACATTCCGCCAGCCGCTCCAGGGCATTGCGTTCCAGGTAGAAGACTGCCAGTATGCGGCCGGTGTAATGCTCCCCGACGGTCCGACCCTCTTGCCACTCGACGAAACCGTACAACTTGGCATTTACCCTATGTACTAATATGCAAAAAGCGCCTGGTTATCCTAGGCTCTTTTTGCTTTAATGCACGCATGGTAAGGCATAAGCTTCTTTCAAAAAAGAATATTTCGCTGGCTAGTTCACTTATCGCCTTATTCTTGATATTTGGCCAACAGCAGGGCTGGTTTGGCACCGCAACCCAGACAGCCACTATATCGCAGCCTGGTCTGTATCAAATAGATCACTTTGTCGATGGTGATACCATAGCCGTCAAAATGAATGGCCACACCGAGAGCATACGTATGATCGGCGTCGACACGCCCGAAACTCACAAGCCCAACACGCCGGTGCAATGCTACGGGCCCGCCGCCTCCGCCTATACCAAGAGCCTAATCGGCAACCAACGTGTCAGGCTCGAGGCAGACCCAACCAATCAAAACCGCGACCGCTACGGCCGGCTACTACGTTACGTCTACCTGCCCGACAACCGATTGATCGAGAAAGAGTTAATCCTTAATGGCTATGGTTTTGCCTATACATCATTCCCGTTCACCAAAAAAACCGAATTTGTCAGCTACGAGCAGCAAGCCAAAGCCGCAAATAAGGGGCTCTGGCGCAACTGCACCGTTACCGACCAAAACGGCCGCAAACAAACCAACAACGCAAACTAGTTTTTTGTCACCGGAAGAAGTTACTTTGTTTTTACTGACGATTTTGTGCCCAAGATAGCATTGCCAACCTTTTCGAGCAACTGCAAGAAACGGCGCTCTTGCATGCCAAATACAAAGGAAGCAGCGGTAACCATTACAGTACTCGGCTCGTTGGTACTAATAATACTCAATAGCGCAAAGGTGATAACACCAACGATAGCACCCATAAAAGGACGCGTTAGGTACCACATACTCCACTTGTAAAAGCGGCTGTCTTTCTCGAAGCGATGTTTGCTAATGCCATAAAAGTTGATGGCGACTGCGCCGAGCATCGCCGAAGCCATACCCAGTAATAGCGTACGCGACGTATGACCAACAACGGCCGAGTGTTCTGCAGCGGTTGGGTAGAAGTAGTAGCCACCAGCTAGCACAAACAGCCAGATGATCGAGTAGGCCGCTAAAAAACCACGAGGATGTTTAGCTAGATAAGAGGTGTGCTGCGTGTGTCGGGAAGTTGCGGTTTTGCGCCCCATAACGCTTATGATACCGCCAGTCTGGTGCGCTTGGCAAGCGACACTACTACCTACTGGGTGGTACACTGTACTTTATGTCATATACAGGCAGGCATAGGCCAGGTCCACGTCACGAGCAAGATGAAGCCTCGTCTGCAGACCTACCCGATCCCAGCAAAGCAACACTACGCCGCGAGATTGCGCCGAGCAGCGGCTGGTCGAAAAGGCGGAAAAGTGCCGCCTGGTTAGGTCTCGGGGCCGTGACCGCCGTTGTTCTCCTGCCGAATATTCTTGCTGAGGCTGAGGCGTTTGGCGCTGATGACATGTCTCCTTTTGAAAAGAGCATTTCGGTTGCAGCAGCGGGAGCAACGGGGAAACAGGTGGGCGTAGCTTGTATTGATCCCGTCTTAGATACGGCCTTGCGCTACCCCGACCCATTCATGTGGCACTGGGGCTACAATGACACTTCGGGCGTAACCGTAGCTACTAAAAACGGCGACCCAATACCGGCAGCTCTTCTTACGCGTGATACATGCCATGGGCTCGAAGACTTCAGAGACGGAGGCAACACAACACCTGGCTACAGGGCAGCGGTGGCCACCCTAGCGATAGTTTTAACAAGTGATGGGGGCGATGGTAAGTCGGAACACGCCGTCAGGTGTACCGCCATATCGGACTTTGACAAATTTGGCGAGGAGCTACGCGGGCCACAGCAGCCGCTTGACCCCTCCCTATTGGAAAGCATAAAAGTAGAGGAGCAGTGTGACCATGCGGGGTGATACCCATACTTCGACCCAAACCAAGAGGCACTCTTCATGGAGGAGCCGGAAGCGGCCACACGGCAGCAAGATGAGGTACTAGGCAAGTCGCCGCAGCCTTTATATGCGAGCCACGGTCGGATTATTGATGAAGCGCACAGCGACCTTAGGGGTTCATGTTACGCATAGAACGGGCAAGATAATCAACCCCGGCCAACGATAAGGCCGCGCAATATAGCAACGGCACGCCTAGCAACCAGCAAATAGGCCAGGTTTTTTTGTGGTGCACCTTAAGGGTCCGTGGCCACCAATTGAGATAATTCCACAGCTTGTGTCGGTTAGTACGCACACGGCGCAATTCAGCATTAGTCTTGATGCTTCGGTCGTATGTAATTACGTAGCCTGCCTCATGCAGGTGAATGGCCAAGTCCAGGTCTTCGTGGATATCGGTCCGCCAGACAAACCTTACCGCGCACCTGTTGCCACTGTTTGCGAGTGATTGCCATATTAGAGCCCCACAACGTGTAGTGTCCAAGCAGTAGGCGATTTAGCCCAAAAGCAAATACGCCATATGCCCAGCTCACTAGCCATGCAAGCCGTACGTTATAAAAATGGCCAGCACCAGACCAAGCGCACCGCAGGTGGTCATTGGTGCTGTAGTAGTTTTGGACATGTTCGACCCAGGTAGGAGGCAGGGCGATATCGGCATCAATGCGCCCAATAATATCCCCGCTGGCGGCGTCAAAGCCAGCGTTGCGGGCATGCACAATGCCTTCTTGCTCTTCGTCGACCACAATTACAAAGGGAAAATCTCGGGTAATAGCGGCCGTTTTGTCGGTAGAATCGTTATCGACCACGATCACTTCATACGGGGCGGCCGTCTGGTTAGCGATAGCCTGCAAACAACGTCTAAGATGGCGCTCTTCGTTGCGTGCTGGTATAACTATACTAACGCTTCGGCGTGTTTTGTTCACTGTCATTAGTGTACTTCATACTATATGCAAAAACTGATTTTTAGCTTTGTAAAACTCTGTAAAGCCGCTTGGAGGTGGTTTGTAGCCTACTGGCACAAAAACCTGTGGCACAAGCTGCTAGTATTGCTGGTTGGATTTGTCATGGTCTGTCTGGGCACGATGTATGGCATCGCCCGCTGGTACATCGCCCAAGAGAGCAACAAGCCGCTGGTTATGGGCGCCACCTTTATCCCGTCCTATGCCCAGAGCCTCGGCTTGAACCCCCAAGAAACCATGGACGCCCTCATCAAAGACGTCGGCGTGCGTCACTTCCGCCTGGTAAGCTATTGGGACCAGTTAGAGCCACAAAAGGGGACCTACGACTTTAGCGAGCTGGATTGGCAATTCCAAAAAGCCGAGGCCGCCCATGCCAAGGTCACACTGAGCCTTGGCTTGCGCCAACCACGCTGGCCGGAATGCCACATGCCATCGTGGGCCGCCAACGAACCAGTCAGCCAGTGGCAACCCCAGCTAGAGTCATTTATTGGGCAAGTCATTGCGCGTTACAAAAACTCACCCTCGCTTGATAGCTATCAGCTAGAAAATGAATTTTTCTTATCAGGCTTTGGCAATTGCACCAACTTTGACCGTAGCCGGTTGGTGAGTGAGGCCAAGCTGGTCAAACGGCTCGACCCCCAGCACACACTGATTATTTCGCGTAGCAATAATGCGCTTGGTATGCCGCTCGGGCAACCGCAACCCGACGAATTTGGCATCTCAATTTACAAACGCGTTTGGGATGCTACACTCACACACCGCTATGTGGAGTATCCGTTCCCAGCCTGGTACTACGCCTTTGTGGCTGGCATCCAAAAAATATTCACTGGCAAAGATATGATCATCCACGAGCTACAGGCTGAATCCTGGCCCCCCAACGGCAAGTTTATGACGCAGGTTAATCTGGACGAACAAAACAAATCCTTTAACGCGCAACGCTTCCAGGACCGCATTGAGTTTGGCAAAGCCACCGGCATGCGCGAGATATACTTGTGGGGTTCAGAATATTGGTACTACCGAGTAGTACACGAACATGACAACAGTTTATGGAACGTAGCCAAGCAAGCCTTTCACGACCAACAATAATCGACCCCCAACATTTTGGCGTTAGCTTTTCGGTAAAGCAGTGCCGGAATTTTGGTCTAAAACCCCGGGACACGCTGCGGTGGCTGATTGACGAGGCTGGCTTCCGCCGATTGCGCCTGATGAGCTACTGGAACGAACACGAAAAAATACAGGGTACCTACGACTTTAATGAACTGGATTGGCAAATCGCCATGGCCATGGAGTCGGGATGTTTGGTTACGCTCTGTCTTGGCGCCCGCCAACCACGCTGGCCCGAGAACCACTGGCCTGACTGGGCCTGGAAAAGCCCCAAGCAGTGGCGCAGCGAGGCGTTGCTAGCCTACATCGGAACAGTGGTCAAACGTTACAAGGATTGCGATGCGCTAGTAAGCTACCAACTAGAAAACGAGGCCTTGCTGGAAAGTTTTGGCCGGCAGCCAGAGGTTGATCGCAAGCGTTTGCGGCAGGAGTTCAAGCTCGTTAAGCGCCTTGACCCAACGCGGCCGGTTATCATGACTACCAGTACATCGTGGGGGGTCCCCATGCGTCGACCCATCCCCGACGTTGTGGGCTTTTCGTATTATCGCATCTTGTATGGAGGTGGAAAGTATCGCCACGCCTTGCACTTTCCAACGCTCGATAAGGCCAGATCAGCCACGAACCGGCTGATCCATAATCGGCCCAGCTTTATCCACGAGCTACAATTGGAACCGTGGGGACCAACTGCCATCTGGAAGATGACCGTGCCCGAGCAAAACAAGTCCATGAGTACTGCGCACATTAGCACCAACCTAGCACTTGCGCGCAAGACCAAACTTTACCCGATTGACCTATGGGGAGGCGAGTGGTGGTATTGGCGGCTAAAGCACGTACACGATCCCAGTATTTGGCTGGCAGTACAATCCGCTATTGCATAAGATCATTTTATGAACAAAAATAAATGACAATAGCTATTGAGGAGGAAGTATGGAGCGAGAATCTATAACTGTTGAGCGCATAGAAATAGAGCCCGCCGAAGAGCTTGTCGAGCGTGTCGAGTTCATGACGGATCTCGGCGACGAATGTGCCGAGATCATGCAGGCTGGCTTTGGTGCCGACCGAGATCAAGTTGGGTCACACAACAAGCCCGACGGATCGATTGTGACCGATGTGGACGAGGCCATCCAGCGGCACGCAAACCGACGCTGCACAGAGCACGGTGACGTTACTGTGGGCGAAGAAGGAAGCACCGGCACACACGACCAGGACGCCTGGCACATCGACCCGCTGGACGGCACGCGCGACTTTGACGACCGCCGAGGGCGAAGAAAAACATCTGTTGCTGCCTTTTCGTCCGGGTGGGTAACTACCGGGGAAGACGGTCAGGTATCCCGCGTCGGCGTTATCGAGCTCCCGCTGCTCGCCCAGCCTGCAACACTTCAAGCAGTCGAGAACGGCGGTGCCTTCATTACGCAAGGCGGTAATACACATCGTCTACAGATTGACACCCGTCCGGCAACCGGTGTCGTTATGGTTACATCCAGAGACAACGAAGAATCGAGGCAGTATGTGGACGCCATCGTCGAAGCCGGCTTCATGCCAGTACGAGTCCATGGCGCGGTGTTCAAGAGCAGTATCTTTGCAGCTCCCGAGCTCGCCAAAGAGCATCTCGAAGAATACAGCGACAGTTTGTCGGCTCAAGAGAAAGAAGCACTGCAGGCGGTTATTGACGGCACGCTCACCATCGTGGGCAATGTCTCTACCAAAAGCTATGCCCATGACCACGCCGCAGCCGGCCGCATCGTCGCCGAAGCCGGCGGTCTGGTCTGCGCGCCAGATGGCGGTCCGCTCAGCTTCGAGCCAGGTTCGCAAGGTTCGGTGTTCGCCAACAACCACGAGGTGCAACAAACGCTCGTCGGCATACTCCAGGCAGCCAGGGGATAGCGCTCAACGCCCACTTGAGGCATACTAGAGGTAGCTTATGAAGAAGAAGGCCACCAACCAGCCAAAACGTATTGCCAATCGGCGAGCCCGCCACGACTATGAACTTGGCGATAGCTTAGTAGTGGGCATCGCTCTGAGCGGCGGCGAAACCAAAGCATTGCGCATGGGGCATGGTCATTTGCGTGGCGCTTATGCCAACATCATCAACAACGAGTTGTGGCTTGTTAATGCTACCATCGTGGGCACCAGCGGCGTCGCCGTTCCCGAAAGTGAGCAAACCCGCAGCCGCAAACTACTTATCAAGCGCCGCGAAATTGAACATCTACAACAGGCGAAACAACAGGGCAGGACCATTGTGCCACTCGAGATCCTCACTGGCGGCCGGTATATCAAAGTCCGTCTAGCAATCGGCAAAGGACGCAAGAACTACGACAAGCGTCAGGTCCTCAAAGCCCGCGAAGAATCGCGCACCATGAGCGCCGCAGTCAAACGCAGTTTGCGGTAACAATCCGACGCCTAGTGTGACGTAGCAAATTGAGGCCCACGTTCAAAGTGTGCTTAAATGGGTGTGTTGAATAGGCAATAGAGAATGAAAATCGCGATGATGGTACGAGGGTACTTACCAGTACCCCGGCCAGTTGATATGATCTATGCTCCTATCGACTTAGCGGTTTCGCTGGCAGAAGGGCTTGCCAAGCGTGGCCACGAAGTCGACTTTTTTGCTCCACTGGGGAGCAAACTCAAGTATGCCAACCTCAAAACCCTTAACATGCGGGCACTAGCCAAAGACAACCAGCAGTTTCAAGACCTAATGCAAGACAAGGCTATGATGAGCCACTACGTGCCCGAACTGTGGGACAGCTACTTCGTAACCGAGATGTATGCCAAGGCACTACAGGGTAAATATGACCTACTGCACTTTCACCACCCAGAGGTCGCCCTGACGGCAGCCTACGTCAACTCCGACATTCCCACGGTATACACGCAGCACGACCCAATATTCCCCTGGTACAAAGAGCTGTACGAGCTGTACGAAACACCCAACCAGCATTTTGTATCCATTTCCAAGAACCAGCGACGGGACGCGCCCGATCTGCAATACGCACACACCATCTACAACGGCGTCGATGCCGACAAGTTCCCATTCTCGGCCGAGTCGGAAGATTACCTACTATTCGCTGGCCGCATTGTACCCGAAAAAGGCGTCAAAGAAGCGATCAAGGTGGCCCAAGAAACCAACCACCGATTGCTCATTATTGGCCCAGTATATCCCGACCAGCAAGGGTACTTCGACCAATACATCAAGCCGCACCTCAACGACAAGATCTTGTATTTGGGTTACATAGAACAGGCAAACTTGGTTAAGTACTACCAGAAGGCCAAAGCCTTCTTGATGCCCATCCAGTGGGAAGAGCCATTCGGCCTGACCATGGTCGAAGCTATGGCTTGCGGCACACCCGTCGTGGCCCTGCACCGTGGAGCAGTGCCAGAGATTATCGAGAACGGCGTGACTGGCTTTGTCGTACATAGCCTTGGCGACATGATGGCCGCTGTGCAGCGAATTGACACCATCAACCGCGCCGCCTGCCGCGAGCACGTCAAAAAACACTTCTGTCTAGAGAAGATGATCGATGAATACGAAGCAACCTTTGAGCGAATTGTCCGCAATCGTCCAAAGCGCCTGACCCGCAGCTTCGTCAAAACCCAGCTACGCCGTGCCTTGCCGCGACCCCGCAAACGCGTGCTCGTAAAGGCGAGCGACCGAACCAAGACACCCCACCAGCTCAACCTGGGGCTATCCTCGCAGCAGGGCGGGACATCCGAAGCCGCCGACGAGTAAACTACTACTGTAATGTCGTTGCCACTTGGGGCGATTTCGGGTATAATCAGCCTGTTCACTCATTTGAGAGGTGATGTACCTTTTATTATATTCCGGGATAGCTCAGCGGTAGAGCGGGTGGCTGTACGACACAATCGTCGCACCATAACGGTGCTGTGCAGCCTAAGCAAGTAATTGCTTATGGAAAACAGGGTGAATTGCAGGAAGCCTAACTCACATTGTGATACGGTAATCTGCAGCCAAGCCAAGGTTAGGTTAATAGATCTTGGAAGGTTCAGAGACTAGAGAGTGAGCCTAACAATAATCTCTCAGATAGCGCCCTGCATCCGTCACACGACGGATGATGAAATAGTCCACACCACTATGAAAATAGAGGAGAAAGTGTAACCACTAGGTCGCTGGTTCGAATCCAGTTCCCGGAGCCAAAGAAAAAGGATCTTCCTCATTGAAGATCCTTTTTCTTTGTTTTGAGCCCGCTACCCCAGGACACTCCAAGGCCGGGCCTTGGAGTGTCCTAAATATGTTAATATAACAATCTATGATGGAAACACCGACTATCCTCGTGGATATGGATGGCGTCTTGGCAGACTTCGATAAAGAAGTACTGAGTCGAATGGAGGCACGATATCCTCATATTCCACTACTCGGTGCTCGACAGAACTGTCACGTCGCTGACGATTACCCCGAACATTGGGCGTTAATACGTGAACTATCTAATGAGCCTGGATTCTTTGATTCACTGCCGCAAGTGGACAACGCGCTTGAAGGCTGGGGCAGAATAATTGACCTCGGTTACAATCCTCGTATCTGTAGCTCACCTATTAATACGAATCCAAACTCAAGAATAGAGAAACTTGGTTGGTTACAGCGCCATTTTGCGCCATATTTTGGCAGCATCGTCGCAGAGCAGGCAATTATTACAAGGGACAAACACCTATTCGACGGCGTCGCCCTTATCGATGACCGCCCAGAGCTACGAGGTGCAGACGAAGCAAGTTGGAGGCATATCATTTTTGACCAACCATACAACCGGCACGTAGCTGGCCTACGTTTGAGTGGCTGGCTCGACAAAAAGCTCCCAGAGATACTTGAAGCTACCGTCGGCTAACCCGACAGCACAGAATTTGATATCATTAGAGTAACCCAAAGTAAGTAACGGACAATTTAAAACAATATGCCGGCAATCCGTTTTGAAACCAAACTTTTTAAGGTCGGTTCGTGGTGGTTGCTTGTACTCCCCAAAAGTGCCAGTCTGCAATTTCCGTCACGAGGCCAAGTCATGGCCGATGGGGCTGTCAACGGACACCATTTTCAGGCACCGCTTGAGCCAGACGGCAGGGGAAGCCATTGGTTCAGGGTAGACGAGGCAATGCGCAAAGCCATTGGAGCGGACACCGGCGGCACGGTAACGGTAACAATTGAGCCGTCCAAGCAATGGCCAGAGCCCAAGGTACCAGCCGACTTACAGAGCGCCCTTGCAGGCGCGCCGCAGGCGCATGCCCTTTGGCTAAAGATCACTCCCATGGCCCGATGGGATTGGATCCGTTGGATAGGGGCGACCAGACAGCCAGAAACTCGTAGCCGACACATCGAGGTAGCCTGCTCCAAGCTCAAGGCCGGCGAACGGAGACCGTGCTGCTTTAACCGTACCGTGTGCACCGTGCCCGATGTCTCGAAGGGCGGTGTACTCCTCGATCCGACGCAAGTAATGCAGTAGAACAGGCAAAAGATGTAAACTTTGCAACATAAATATATCAATATTGTTGACATACACGCATATTTTTTGTATAAACCCTACTCATGACTGAAGTACTAGCACCTAGTCTGGAGTTTGACCCGCAAGCTCCCGGACTAGACGATTTTGTAATTGCGGAGGCCGGGCTTTCTTTTTGGATAGAACGTGGCTTTAACCGGCAAGGCATCGCCGAGCGTATGCTTGCAGCGGCGCCGTCGCTGAGGATATATGGCACACCCGAGCAACCAATCTTGGACACTCCCTCGATTGCATACCCCTCACTTACGGAGGAGGGTGGCATCGATAGCCTCAACGAGTTAATCGAGCAGTATGGGGTTGATGCCATCTGGCCGCACAGGAGTGCAGTGCATGACCTTAGCGGCCTTGCGTGTGAAGTGCACGCTGCCGGTACGCCTGACGTTATCAAATTAGTTGACGATAAGGGCAAATTCTTTGAGTGGCTTGGCAATGACCCACACCGGGCCGACATGGCAGAGGTTGTTGGTGCGGCAGGCGTTGCCGAGGAGTACGCTCGACGGCATGCCGAAGGCAAGGAGGTTTGCGTTAAGCCCGTTGTTGGTGTGCACAGCCATGGCTACTGGCATCTGACCGAGCAGGACCCCGGTTCACTCCTCAAAGATCCGGCTAAGCGCGAGATGCACCCAGATATTTATCTGGCGGCAATGGAACTGCAAGAACGAGAAAAAGGCCCTGAACGCCTGATAGTCATGGACTATCTGCCCGGGCCAGAAGTTAGCGTCGATCTGCTCTGTTGGCGGGGTATGTCCCTAATCCACGCCGCCCGCGTCAAGGATGACTTCAGCCCACTCCAGCGCGTCCAATCAGAGCACCCAATTCTGAATCATGCACGTGATGTTGCAGAAAGGCTAGCTATGCATGGCATCGTTAGCATGCAATACCGCCTAAACCAAGATGGCGAATGGAAGATGCTAGAGGTCAACCCACGGCCAGCTGGTGGCTCCATTAAAAGTGAAGATGCCGGCTTTGGCATTATCTCCAATTGGGCGAAACTTGTTGCACACGAAACCGAGCCCGACGAAGTTTTCCAGCACGAAGGTGATGTATCGGTAGTAGATAAGCGCATCATCGTAGTAGAAGCAAATCATTAAATAGTATGGCAAGAGGTTAACAGCGTAAGGCTCATAGGGTCTTACGCTGTAGTAGTATGAGCTCCCCTGAATTGAGTAGACCAGATGCTCTGGCCCACCGTTATGTACTAGGGCCTGACGAAACACAGATAATTAACCTATCTGGTGAGCCGTTAGCGCCGCCCGAGGCAACCTACGCCGAGCACGGGCTAACCGCTCCAAAAGTTGCCGAAATCGACGCCTCGGGGCACCAACTTTCAATACTGGACATGCGGCAGCACACGAGTTGCAACGCACCCCTGGTCGTAGTAGACGGCAATTTCAAGGCTAGTGGCGGGCAACTAGGCTACCGGGGCATTCGAGACAACGAACCAGAGCGCTACTTTGGGCGTGGCTGGGATCGGGAACGCTTTTCGTATCCCCCAACCGTATCGGCAAATCATTTTTCGGTAGCATTACGCGGACTCGAGATTCATATTCGAAACTTGCGGCCGACTAATACCACGACACTTAGCGGCCATCTTGTCGGCATGGAGCGCAAAATCGACGATAGTATCGTGGACATGTATACGATTAACGTCAGGCATGATCTACGAAATCATCACTCTTTCGAAGCAGAGGACGAGACAGCCCCCTACGGGTACTACCGAGGGCACGCAATTATCGGGCGAAACTCCAAAACCGTACGAGACGGCGTGTATTTTACGACTCGGCCACGCTCGGAAGCAGTTGTCGTAGATCACTTATCTCCAGAGCTACGCTATGCACAGTACGATCTGCATGCAAAGGCAGCCAGACGCCTTACCGGGCACCAAGGCCCACAGCAAGTACGCGACGCGCTAGAGCTAGTAAACAGCTACACACAGGAGCTGATGCCATACAATCTCCGAAAGGTAGAGGCCATATGCGGGCCCTATTACGACGATATGGACTTAATCAATTTGAGCGAGTTCGTCAGATTAGGAGCAGGTGTTTGTCGACACCAAAACCTCTTAGCAGCCCTGTTTATTGACCTGCTAATTGAGTCTGGGTACGTACAAGGCAAGGTTGGCGTCCAGCGCAATCACGACATCGAAGCCAACGGTGCCCACGCCTGGGCGGTCCTAAAACAGCCCAACGAGGAAAGCCTAATTGTTGACCCGGCTCAAAACTTTGTGGGCACGCCCGAAGAAGCCCAAGCGAGAGGGCTATGGAAATACATCGTGGCGCTTGATCGCTAGCTACTTCTTGGCATCGATATTCACCATCCAGGCAATGCCATACTTGTCAGTTACCATGCCAAATTTGTCGCCCCAGGGCGCTGTCTCTAACGGCATAGTGATCGTGGCGCCAGCAGCCAGCTTCTGAAAGTAGCCGCTGAGCTCAGCGTCGTCAGAACCACTGAGCGACATACTAATATTGGTACCAGGCTTGTATTCCATGCCTGTCGCCGTGTCACAAGCCATAAGTGTGATACCATTTTCGGCTTCGAGTGTTGCGTGCATAATCTTAGTTTCGTCGTTTGGATCTTGAGCGGCATGATTCTCGCCGAAGGTCTGAGATTCGAGCTTGCCACCAAAAACAGTACGGTAGAACTCCATTGCTTCAAGTGCATTGCCGTTGAAAGCTAGGTACGGATTTAACTTGGACTGCATAATATAACCCCCTTATGCATCATGGTTAAAATACTTGCGGGTTGGCGCCCGCCATTGCATGGCCACTATCATAGTACCAAACCAAAACCCCAAAAGTGCTTTGGTATAATGACAGCATGCCAAAACCGCTCCAGTTTTACCGCAACGATCCGACGGACGGTTTGCCTGATATGGTCCGCAGTCATCTTGACCGGACCTTCCTACAAGATCTAGCATACTTGCATTTGTCCAACCCAAAACTACTCGTAGTCTTTTCGGGCGGCAATTCGGTGGGCAAAACCACATTATCACGCAAGATCGCCCGCACTGCCCATGGTTTGGTAATAGAAAATGACGAGATAAAAAAGCACGTCCTAAGCATAAAACCAGATATCAGCCGCGACGACCTCAATACTACCACTTGGCAGTACACCATGGGGCTGTACGAGAGACTGCCTGGCCTTACCTCCAATGGTCTTGTGATCCGTGACGGTGTGATCGACTGGTATTTTGACCGGATTTTACCGATATTCCAGAAGCAGGGATACAAATTATTTATCGTAGCGTACGACATTTCTCGCGCCAAACGCATCGAGCTTATACGGCAACGCGGTGACAAACAGACCGTCAAGGCCGAACGCCTACTGCTATTGCTCGACGACCACGAACAACACATGGCCAACTTTCGTAAGAACTACACGCCCGACATTACGCTGACCGATAAAACCATCTTTGCCCACGACATGGTTGTTGCGGCAATACAAGACCGTCTTGACGCGTTGGCATAGTCGGTCACCAAAAGCTATATCTCACGCGGGCAAAATCGTAGCACAACGTAGACATTACTACAATTTGCTTGCCGGATAGTATGCCCTACTATGAGTAGTCAGAGTAGGGGGCAACCGATGAGCGAACAGACCGAGGTGGGGGTGGGGCCATACCCCTTTGAAATGGCCGACCTAGCCCCAGACCGCTTAACCGTTGGGGCACAGCATACATTGGAAGATTTCTCGGAGTGGCGGAACGCAAACCCCGACGTCGTTGCTGGACATATTGAGGCGTATATCGAGCAGCTCGAGCGTAGTCGCACAGACTTTTCGTGGACACAACGCGCAGCCCGGCGGGTCATACCAACGCTAGGCAGACGCTTTGATGCCGCCCGGCAATTGCAACAAATTAACTACTTTAGCGCCTATAACCTTTGCGAAATACCCGATCCCGATGTGGCAGCTGAGGTACAGCAACGTGTACTAGGGCCCGTGGCAATAGCGCGTAAAGCCTTGACACGAGCACGATCTATCCAGGACTTCACTGACGGTGCGGTTGGGGTATTCGACCAGCATACGCCCGGGCTACAGGATACCCCAGAGGCGCGTTGGGTCAGTAAACGACTTGAACGCCTGTATCAGACCTTACCCGAAGCGGTTATTGCGAGTGGGGGCATGGGCAAGGTGACGCGAACTATGCTCGGCGTTCTGACTATTGGCGCGTACGATGTGTTCCACGAGCCATTGCCAATGCGTCGCAGCCATCTAGAGCATATACTTCCGGCGGCATACGCTTACGGGGCGGCATACGCCCTTATAGACGACACACTCCAAGACCTACCCAGCGGCTATATTTCCGGGCGAGATAAGGACGCGGCCCACCGAGCAATACTTCGTGGATTACAAACAGGCGAACGCGTCAACCCGGCCGATGCGCCAGGCGGCCCTCTGGCTGAGGAGCTCAACTTACTATATGAGGTAGTACGTGCCCGGTATCCGTTTAACCAATACCGACATCTCTATCTCGCCTCCGAGTCCATGTACCTAGCGCAGCACCGGGACGCGCTACTAAGTGAAGCAGACGTAGCGACACAAGGATTGTATGGTATGTACCCAGACATATTCCTCAAGGCAGGCATGAGCAGGGTGATCGCTAACATTATTGGTCGCCGAGAGCTCAACGATGGCTTCTATGCCAGGGCAATCAATACGACGTTTGCCGGGCAGCTCAAAGACGACTTCGCCGATCGCCACCACGACCGCCAGGATGGCAGAATGACACCGTTTACCCACCACACAGACAGCAATGACACCAACCCGCTGTACGATTTGTTCGCTTACGATGCATACGTCGTCCGACAAGTGTATAAGAGTGACGTCCGGGCAGCCGACGCATTTGTACGCTTAGGGTCCGATGAAATCGCCGGCTCTCTGGCCGGGCGCACCAACGAGGCAGCCGATCTGCTACGAACCTATCCACATACATCCGAAATAGCCAGATTTGTTACAAAAGCCGCTACTTTGCCGCAACAATTCAGCGAGTATCTTGATCCGTTGGACATCCTGCTAAAAAAACGCATTGGAGGGTTATCGTCTGTGCGTAACCCGCTTGATGTCGATCCGCGAACATTTGTAATGGATCGCCAAGAACACATACGCCATGCTCTAGGTCTGGATGTACCACTGGACCAACCCAGCCCCAGGCTGACCGAGATCGCCCGCTATGCACTCGAAGCCGGCGGCAAACGTCTGCGGCCAGCCCTGACGCTCATGATGGCCGAAAGCCTAGGCCTCGACGCAGGGTCGCTCGATCCGCTGTTGCGAGCAGTAGAGTTCTCGCACACTGCCAGCCTTATATTCGATGATCTACCGGCACAAGATAATGCCAACCTCCGGCGGGGCAAGCCAGCCACACATATCGCCTACGATGAAGCCGGCGCTCAGTTGGCTGGCATCGCTATGATAGCCAACGCCTTTAGCTCACTTTCGGAACTTGCCAAAGACTATCCAACCAATCGGATCAATAGAGTACTGGGCTACTTTGGGGGCGTATTAGGCTCCGAGCAGCTGTGTCAGGGGCAGGATCTTGACCTACAGCTCAGTAAATCGGAACACGCATTGTCCGGCGAGGACATCATCGAGATGTACCGGCTCAAAACATCCAGTCTAATAGAGGCAGCACTGGTACCAGTGCTTATTCTAGCCGGTCGGCCTGACCACGAAATAAAGCTGGTCGCCCAATACTCCGACCACACGGGCATTGTCTTTCAGCTGCGAGACGACATTCTGGATGCTACAGCAACAAGCGATGTAATTGGCAAAAGCGCGGGTGCAGATCTGGGCAAGGCTAACATCGTACGAGTGTTCGGCCTAGAGGAAGCCGAACGCCGCATGCAAGAACACCACACCGCCGCCGTGGCGTGTTGCAACCAGCTGCCCTTCAACACCAACTTACTCAGTGGGATAGTCGACCATTTTGCCACCCGCTCTAGGTAAAGGTATGAGACAATAGCGCCATGCACTATCACCCTAAGCTTATACTTCTAAACGGGTCGGTCGGCATCGACAAAACCACTATCGCTCAGCGCTACGCCGACGAGCACCCGCTAACCCTGGTCCTGCACGGCGATGGCATCATTGTAATGCTCGGTCAATGGATAGCACACGAGCAGCAAGCTCGCAAACTCACCTTTGAGTTAACCAAAAGTATGGTCGCCACACATCTGCATGCCGGCTACAACGTCATCGTGCCGTATGTAGTAACAGATGCCACTCACGCTGCCGACTTCGAAGAGCTTGCCCTTAAGCACCGCGCACGATTTTACGAAATTGTTCTGTACGACCAGATGTCCGATGCTCTCAAAGAGCGTCCTTATGCCATCTCCATCCCGTCAACGCCTGGTAAAGCCGACGAAACCTACCAGCGATTCCTGGAAATCATTTCCTAAGTAGGTAACCATGCGATACCATGGGCATATGGTAGTCCATGCAATTTGGCATGCGCTAAGTATGGCGTTTGCAATGGGGTGGCAAATCCTATGGCCACTGGTACTTGGTTTTGCGTTGTCGGGTGTTATCCAGTCGGTAGTATCCCACCGCCAGATGAGTACGTTATTGCCTAACAGCCACCCTAAGACACTATTGGTCGCCAGCACACTAGGCGCAGCATCTTCGTCGTGCTCGTATGCTGCAGTGGCACTGGCAAGGTCAATCTTTAAAAAGGGAGCCAACTTTACGGCGGCGATGGCGTTCGAGATCGCTTCTACCAATCTTGTACTAGAGCTGGCTATTGTTATGGCGACCTTCCTGGGATGGCGCTTCACCCTAGCCGAGTTTGTTGGCGGGCCGCTGATGATAGTTATACTTGCTGTCATTTTCCGGTATACATTGCGGCCACATATGGTCGAACTGGCACGCCACCAGGCCGAGAAAGGCCTGGTGGGCCGCATGGAGGGACACGCCGCTATGGATATGTCGGTAGCAGGCCAAGCCGGCATCTGGCAAAAACTTCGCTCCGCGCAAGGCAAAACAGCAGTTAGCCATTTCTTTGTCATGGACTGGGCCTCCGTCTGGACGGACATCGTAATTGGCCTAGCAATCGCCGGAGCAATCGCCGCATGGGTACCGCAGTCTTTCTTTGAGCACTTCTTTATTACGTCGCACCCCTTAGCCTCGGCAATCTGGGGGCCACTTGTTGGGCCATTGATCGCAGTCGTTTCATTTGTGTGCAGCGTTGGCAATATACCACTAGCGGCAGTGCTGTGGAACGACGGTATCTCGTTTG
Source organism: uncultured bacterium (assembly GCA_963815935.1). Classification (GTDB taxonomy): domain Bacteria; phylum Patescibacteriota; class Saccharimonadia; order Saccharimonadales; family UBA4665; genus JARIHD01. The sequence continues at coordinate 397,711 of CAWFIL010000002.1, read as the reverse complement.
GTGGCGTAGTGTCATTTATTTTTGCTGACCTAATTATTTTGCCCATCATACGCATCTACTATAAATACTACGGAGGTAAAATGGCCGCCTACTTGTTTGCCAGTTTTTACGGGGCCATGGCGTTAGCAGGCTATCTAGTGGAAGGGATCTTTGCACTGTTGCACCTAACACCGCGCGTCCGTAGCGCCAAAGTCTTAGAGGCGGGCATCAGTTTCAACTACACGACCGTCCTCAATTGTATCTTTCTGATTGTTGCAGCATTGTTAGCATGGCGTTTCTTGCGCACTGGCGGGCCCTCTATGCTCAGGGCAATGGCACAGCCACAAGCGGCACACGCCGGCAACGACGAGCACCACCAACACGAACATCACCATCATATGGAGGGTTAACTAGTGACTGAGGAAATAGTCGACATCGTAGATATTAACTGCAACGTAACTGGCACTATGCCGAAATCGGAAGCCCATGTTAAAGGCGCGTTGCACCGCACAGTTATTGGGGAAGTACGCCGGTCGAACGGCGACTGGGTCTTGGTAAAACAGGCAGGCGACCGCCAAGATGCAGGGCAATACGTATCGCCAGTAGGTGGCCACGTCAAGGCGGGCGAATCGGATGACGATGCGCTTCGCCGCGAGGCGCAAGAAGAGATTGGGCTCAGCTCTATCGATTCCGAGTTTGTAGGCCGTTTTGTATTTGAACGTACAGTCCTTGGCCGTCACGAAAATCACTATTTTATCGTCTACAAGATTACCACCGACGAGGAGTTTACCCTCAATCACGAGGCCGTCAGTTATATCTCGTTCACCGAAGCAGCCCTACAGACCGCCCTCCGACAGCATCCCGAACAGTTCGGCGGCGCTCTCTTTGCACTGTTACAGCAATTTTATCCACACCTATTAGTCACCTGAGATAAACAAAAGACGCCAAGCGGCGTCTTTTTAGTGTCTGGGGAGGACGGAGGAGGCTGGCTGCGATATTAGATGAACGCCAGGTGGCGATCAATACAGCCAGCCCCGCTCCGGGAAGGTTCACGCGAGCGTTCGCGTAGGTACGTCCTCCCAATAGAACCTATCGGTGTGATGGGTGCGACCGATCAGTCACGTGCCCACCAAGGGGAAATGGTCAGCCCGTCTGCAGCCTCGTGTGAGTGGTAGAACACCATGAACATTGCGGTGAACGGCCAGATCAGAGACACGAGCGCCTCGGTGAGGATCGGCAGGGCGACCCGGATGTGGCGGACCCAGAGCCAAAGCCAGGAGATCTTGTTCAGCCAGCGAAGCCGACCAATGAAGACCTTGTGGTTCCGACGATACGGGTTGTGCTTGCGGGCCATGCCACGGCGGTAGTAGTCCTTGATCGCGACCCACGTACCAAGCCGGTAGGGTTCCGCTGCGCGGAATCCGTAGCGATGCATGACGTGCTCGACCTTGATGCTGATCGCGATCAGCCAAAGTCGCCGCAGCACCGCCGACAGGAACCAGGCGATGGAGATGAAGGTGTACGCCCTCCAGGTAAAGTCCACCCAGTAGTTGTACGCCAACAACCCCAGCACGACCAGCCCGAGCGGCAGCCCCAGGAACGGAACGACCACCTGCTGCTTGCGCGCCTTGGCCCAGTTGATTTTCCGGCCGTTCTCCTCGGCGACCTGCTTGTCGAACTTGATGTCCCAAGCTCTGGCAAAGTCCCAGATGCTGGGCACAAAGCCAACGAGCAGGCATGCGCCGATAATGGCGTAGGCCCATGTGATGAAGCCGTGCATCACTGCACCTCACTTCCTCGAATGCGCATAGAGCGCCCCAATACCAACGGACAAAACTATATCATAATGTGGATACTTAGTCGACATTCGTACTGGCTCAATTTCAGGCTACGTGTATATTTGTTTGCTACAAATGCACGCGCAGCACGAAACATGGGTGGTGTGCGGGGTGGTGTTCAGGGATTCAGATATCGCGTAGATGCGACGGATCATGAATTTGAACACCACCCCGGCGAAGGTCACCCCGGTCACCCGGGATAAGCTTCTTGTTGAGCTAGTAGCTCAACGTGTCTCACGCCTCTTGGCGAGTTGTGAGACTACACGCACACCCGTACCCGCTCCGAGAGCAATTCCGTCATCGCATGGACATGGTCCAGCGTCGTCCTGCACTTCGGCGTGTAGACCAGAGCCTGCATGCCGGCGTTCAACGCGCCAGCGAAATCGGCGACAACATTGTCACCAATATGCAAGACCTCTCCGGTCGAAACACCGAGATCGCGCGCCAGCCTGTAGAACAGGCCGGGGTTGGGCTTGGCACGACCATCGTGAGCCGAGAAGACGGCCACGTCGACGTACTGCATGATGCCCAGCTCGGTGAGCAGGGGGACCATGACGTTGGAGTCGTCCGCGCCGGTGTTGCTGAGCAACGCAATGCGGTACCCACCATCCCGAAGGCTGGCGAGCGTGTCGAGCAGGTCGTCCTCCAGAAGTGAAGGTCGGTACTGCAACTGGCTGCGCATCCGGCCAACGGCCTTCTGGATGCGAGTCACCAGTTCGGGCGGCATCGGGGGAACCGGCAAGCCGGCATCGATGAGCATCCCACTGACACGTGCGACGAAGTCGTAGTCGAGCCCCGTCTGCAAAGACAGGTCATCGAAACGCTTGGCCGACGTTCGGTAAGCCTCAACGATCGTCTCGACATCCGAGACCTCGACGCCGAGCATGTCGACGATCAGCCGCAGCCGGGGTCGCGTAGCCTCACGGTTACCGCGGAGCAGCGTACCCCAGATGTCAAAGCTGACCACTTTGATATCCGGACGGATAGTCGTTTGCATGTTCATGCCTTTCCTTCAGGCCGACAGGGTCGGGGTCGAGCTGACGATGACTTGCGAGATAGGAGCCCCGTACAGGGACAACGCGGCCTTGACTGCACCGAACGACTCGGAGTAACGGGCCACGTACTGCGGACCACTTCCGATGATCGAACGGTAGACCTGGAGCAACAGCCGGTACGGCAGCTTCAGCAGGAAGTCATAGAACTCCGCCTTGCTGTCCGTTTCCAGCATACAGCGCAGAATCCGCGTGTTGAGCGCGAACTCGTCGTGCATTGCCCACTCCAGAACTTCGGTCAGGCCGTGCGGCGCCGACTCATTCAGCTCGCTCTCGAGCTGCGGGTGAGTCGAAGCCAGCCCCGGGTCGACGGTCGCCGCGTGCAAATACCAGATCGCACTGGGACCGAGCGGCTCGAGCCGGCTAGCGGTGTTGCGCATGGTGGAACCCGTGATGTTGATGTCGTCCACAACCAGCACGATAGCACCGGCGACGCGGTTGGCGTCGATTGCCAGCTTCATCGTGGACAGCGAACGCTGACGGGCCGCGAGACCGGACTTGGCGTAGGACGCCGAACCCGGTCGCGACTTCTGGAACGGGATGATCATCGGTGGTTCGAGGTCGGCCGAGACGAATCGCGGCGCCAGGGCGTCTCCGAGGTGGAGCGCAATCTGGGCCGAAGCCGTCTGTGCGTACTTGTACGGCGCCGACAGGATCACGACGGGAGAACCCGTCTCGTGGGCCATGCCGACGACATCCTCACCGATCAAATCGGCAAGTTCGTAACCGTACTCGACCCCAGCGGGCTCGTAGCCGTGCTTGAAGTTGCTGTACCCGATTCGGTCGAAGGGGCACCCGTTGATGCACCGTACCTCGTCACCGAGACCGGTGAGCATGTGCAGTGCCAATTGTGCAGTTCGCATCTGATAACTCGCTTCCGTGAGTAGTTGACTTGCTACAGGGTGGTGCCGAAGAGCGACGCACGCTCCACGACACGCTGTGCCCAGACGAGGTGCGTAGCACGCTCGTCCATTCTGCCACCGAGACCGGCGACCGCAGCGTCGGACTGCACGATGGCCCTGGCCGACTGGAAGTCGGTTTCGAGGACCTTGTACAGGTCGAACAGGAGCGGCAGGTGCCGCGGGTGGATGACCGTCTGGCCAAACAGCCCGTTGAGCATGTTCTGCCGAACCTCACGCCGGAACAGGTCGTCCTGCCGAGGGGAGTATCCCTCGAACACCGGTGCGGTGACCTGGAAGCCGCTGAGACCACGGAACTCGTTGATGATCGAGTCGATGATCCCGCGCACTACCGTGTCGTAGATGGTGAACTCGTACTGGTCGCGACGAATGCCCTGGTAGCCCATGATGTCATTGGCACCGATTCGCAGGCACTCGATCTGCGGCTTGTAGCTGTCGCTGTCGAACATCTGGCGAAGGTCACGCCGGAACAAGGGGTCGGGCAGGAAGCACGACTCCATGATCGGCATCAGCCGGAAGCCAGCCAGGTGGCTAGCCACCTGGTCGGCGAACCCCGGGAACGTCTTGGGGTTAGCCTTGGGAACGACGAACCCGGCCACCTTGTTGATGTGCCGCACGTCCAGCAGCGCCTTGAGAATCGTGGCATTGCGGGCACGCACGTACACGTCGCACTGGCCGGTCTTGTACTGCTTGAGAACCGCCGCGATGTTGGCGAGCGCCAACGGAAGGTCTGCCTCCGCGACGGAGTCTTCGGTGCAGACCACCAGCCGCCGGACGAACTCGTTGCCGCCGTGCATGATGCGCAGCAGCTTGTCCGGTGCCGTCGTGGCGGGGGTGTAGAGGGTCGGGAACATGTGGGAAAAGCTCGTCGTCATGACGATTGTCCTCTCTTGCTAGATCGACCTTGGGGGGGTGCCTTACAAGTACATTCTCTCGACGAGAGCCTTGCTGAGCACGCCGAACGTGTCGGTGTAGCGCTCCATCAGGTCGTACCCGTCGTCGATCGCTCCGGTGTAGAGCAGGCGAAGGATCCCCACGTCGCACGTGCGGGCGAAATCTTCGACCGCGGTTGGCGGGCACTCGAGGATGAACTTGATCGCTCTGGTGTTGAGCGAGAAGCTAGGGTCCTCGTGCATCAGCCGGTAGAGGGCGTTGATGTCGCTGATTGCTACGTGGTTGAGTGCGTACTCCAGTTGCGGGGTCGTGCTCACCAGGAACGGGTCCAGGCGCACGAGGGTAGCTACTGTCGTACCGAGGATCGGGACGTCATTGAACAGTCCGACCGTTGAACGGACGATTGATCCGGTAACGTGCACATCGTCGACAATGACGACGTGGCGTCCCTCGAAGTCGGACGGGTCGAAGAACCGGCGCTTGGCGCTGTTGCGCGCTGCGCGTTCGGCCGCCGACAGATGACCGTAGTCACCGCCTGCCAGGCGCTCCTGCCCGATGATCGAGTAGCGGCTGTCGAACCCTGCGGTTCGCAGCATGTGCTCGACCACCACGGCGAGATGTTTTGCCGTGTTGGCAACCCGACGAAGCGGAGTACCAGTCACGACAATCGGCTCAGCCGGTGACAGGGTAGCGTTGAGGTACGGCAACAGCCGGTCGTTGACCAGATGGCCAGCGAAGGCGTAGAGCGCTTGCGCGTTGCCACCGTACTTGACGCAGCTGAATGTGTACGGATCGAAGGGGCCACCGTCGGCAGAAAGCGAGATGAACTCGCCGTTCGCCAACGTCACCTCGTGCAAGGCCAGCGAGTGGCTTGCCCCACGAAGCGGGCTTGGAACTTCCTGTAGCGCTGCGGCAGAACGCGATGCGTTCCTGCCCGATGCCAAGATGACATCCATAGCGCTACCTCCTCTCGTGTCTGTAGGATTGCGTTGGATTGGGTAGGGTTGTGCTGTTAATGTTCTCCTCTCTGACGGGACGTAGTATTCCACTTGTCTGAGGAAGTGCATATTTTACCATATTACCCCTGTTATTACAAGAGAAGTAGGGCTACTCCTGGGCTTTTGGGCTTATGTTCCGAAAATAACAGGGAAGATACGCTAGTAGTGACTTATACAACAAAAGAGATCTCTGCTTCAAAGGTGTCTTTTCTGGCATAAGTTGGGTGTTACAGTGTGAGTCTTGATGGGTCGGTGGGGGGTGGTCTCCGCAGCGGAGAGCGTTGGAGACCACCCGTCACCACCTTGTTCAGTTGTTGTTCAGTTGAACATCCCACCATCGACGGCGGCAGCAGTGTCATCCAGGGACATCGGTGCGGGCGTGGTAGCCTGCTCCGACTTGTTCTTGCGGATGCTGCTGATGATTGCGGCGGCGATGAACACGACGCCGATCAGGCCGGTGATGTAGTCGGGGATCTCGACGAACAGGGTTGAGAGCATGCAGACCGCGAGCGTACCGATGGCCCAGTGGGCACCGTGCTCGAGGTACTGGTACTCGGCGAGCGTGCCGGAACGCAGCAGGTGAACGGTCATGGACCGCACGAACAGCGCGCCGATGCCGAGGCCGAGAGCGATCAGGATGACCTTGTCGGTCACCGCGAACGCACCCGACACGCCGTCGAAGCTGAAGCTGGCGTCCTGGGCCTCCAGGTACATGAAGCTTGCGAAGCCAGCCATGCCGGTACGTGTGCCAACGCCGGTCGCGCGCGGTGCAGACTCCTCGTCATCTTCCTCGTCCTCGTTCTCGAAGACGTTGGCGATGGAGTTGACCGCGACGAACAGCAGCAGGCTCACGAAGCCGTACAGCAGGACCTGCATGTTGTGCATGATCTGGCTGATCACCAGGACGGTCGTACCGGCGACGATGACGGGCATCATGTCGAGCTTGCCGACCTTCGACAGCGGACGCTCCAGGAACGTGAGCCACGTGGGCTGGCGCTCCTCGAAGACGAAGCTGAGGAAGATGAGCAGCAGGTACGTGCCGCCGAGGATGGCGATCTGCGGGTGTGCAGCGTGTAGCTTGTCGGCGTACTCCAGCGGGTGCTGGACCGCGAGGCGGATGACGTCGACGAAACCGATGTGCGCGGTGAGCGACACGATGAGCACAGGAAAGACGAAGCGCATGCCGGCGACGGCGACCAGGATACCCCAGGTCATGAAGCGCTTCTGCCAAGCCAGTGACATCGTGGCGAGAACCGCGGCGTTGACAACCGCGTTGTCGAAGGAGAACGAGACTTCCAGCACACCAAGGATGGCGAACCGAACGAGAGCCTCGACCCCCATCAGAACCAGCAGACCGATGCCAATGAAGGCAGCGATCCCCAGGTCGATGCGGTAGTGTCGCAGCGTTTTCACGGCGATCTCCCTTCCGGGGAGTGAGTTTGCCCATGAGGGCATGAACTGAAGAACGAACTTACGCATCTGCTCTTGGAAAGAGTAGACATGCATAGCACTAAAAGCATAATGCCATCTATGTCTACTCCTTAACAACAAGAGGTTAGACTCACACTGTTAAGGTACGTGTGCATGCAAAGAGCGCACACGATCGAGTGATTATATCATAATATTTTATTTTTTGCAATTAAAAAATCACCTTTCGGTGACGCATTCGGTGGAGACATGGGATGAAGCAGATTGTAGTCGGAGAAGGAGGGTTGGTGTGGAGAGGCGACCTTGGTGCGGCGCGCGTGGTTGAACGTCCCAGTAGGGACACCAGCGCGCCGCACCTCGGCCATTCTTCACATCAGCTCACTTCTGGCCGAACCGCCGCACCCCGGCACGGATCAGGGAGATCATTCCGACGGGCCAGATGGCCGCCATGGTGAGCTCCTTGACCGTCAGGCCGTCACGCCACGACTGCGCCACCCAGAACTGGACGAACATGCCGACCAGGTAGGCGATGATGCACAGCCAGATGAGCGAACCGATGACCGACAGGGCGGTGGAGATGCCGACGAACAGCAGCGGGACCGCGATGACCGTGAGAGCGATGCCGACGATGAGCGCCGCGTCCTGAGCCAGGACCTTCGGGCCGTTGTCGTCGGTCTCGTGCGGGTTGCGACCCGGAACCTGGCCGGCGGCGGCACGGATTCCCTGACGCATACTGCGGATCACGTCCACCGGCCACAGGACCGCGTAGGTGATCTCCTTCTTCGTCAGTCCGTTCTTCCACGACTGCGCCACCCAGAACTGGACGACCAACGCCACGATGTACGCAGCGATGAGGAACCAGATCAGGTGACCGATCACGCCCAGCACCTGGCCGATGCCGTAGAAGGCCAGCGGAACACCGACGACGAGCGTCAGCAGCGCGCCGACGATGACGGCGGGGGTCTGCTCGAGCAGCTTCTTCGATGTGTCCTGGGAGGGCGGGACGTTGGAGAACGGGGACGGTCGTTGTGCCATGTTGCACACTCCTCGGTTGTGCGGCAATGCCGCAATGGATGTGGATCTCCCCTGTGGAAGCGGGAAGTACATATACAGAAACAGGCGGTACTGTATATGCGCTCCCCGCTTCAAAAGGAAAACACATCCGGACTACAATCTGCTTGTAAAGTTGCACCTTGCGCTATATGTAGCGCAGGAACCACATCACTTTACCACAAAAATAAATATTTGCAACTATTCGGCATTTTATTGCGTACGGCAAACTCAGAAAACAAAAAACACCTCCGTAAAAGGTGCTTACTTACAAACTTGGGGGTGATTCGGGGAGTGGTCTCGGTTGGTTTCTTGTCGGCGCGCTGCCGGCATGAATTGAGACCACCCCCCCGGTGGATGTATGACTGTTGTCAGTGACACGTCACCGCTTGCGAATCATCCCGACGTACACGGAGTTGGAGAGCTGGAACGCTCGAACGATCAGGCGTCGAAGCCGTCGTCGTAGTCGTTCTTGCCCACCAGGACACCGTGGTCCTTGCAGAGGCCGCCGAGGCCGCCGTTGTAGCCCTCGCCCAGGTACTGCACGTAGAGCTTGCCGTTCCGACGGATGACGTCGACCGCGTTGAGAGCGGTGAAGACGCTGTTGTCGAAGGACAGGTCGCCCGTCACGATGTCGGTGCCGGTGTCGGCATCGGTCACCTTGATGGTGCAGTTCTTGATCAGGCCGAAGTTGTGCTTGCGGGTCTTGGCGTGGAAGATGGTGACCGCGGCGCGGACCTTCGCAGCCTGGGGGCTGAGACGGGAGCCGTCGATCGTCAGCTTCTCGCCGCCGGCGGCACCGGAGGTGTCGTCACCGCTGTGGTTCAGGGCGCCGTCGGGCGAGACCGCGTTCGGGGCGCTCTTGGGGAACGCACGGACGAAGTTCTGCTCGTTGCCGCCGACGACCTTGTCGTTGCTGTCCAGAACGAACGCCACGACGTCCGGGTCGTAGTCGACACCAGAGGTGGAGTTCTGCTTCCAGGTCAGCGACACGGTGACGCGGGTGACCTCCTTGCCGGCCTCCTTGGTGAGGTCGACGACAGTGCCAGCGGCGTCTTTACCGAGATCCAACATGGCGTAAAGCCTTCCTGCTCGTGGACCGAATGGTCCGGGGATGTTGCGCGACTGATGCAGGTTGCATAGTCGTGATGGATCTTACACTATATAACTACGAAATGTCAAGCACTTCGTTGTTATATAGTTCAGCGGATCGCTGTCACCTCCAGTCGGAACTTGCCTGCACGGCGGGCTTCACTAACGAAGGTACCGTCACCACCAGGCCCAATGTACAGGGCGAACATGGTGCCAGCCTCCAGATGGATACCGCCAATCGTCACGGGTTTCCAGGCCACCCAGACGGGCGTCCAGGGGCAGTAGGGTAGCGTCTTGCCGTCCATATAGCGAATGGCGCGCCGCGACCGTGCCCCGAGGATCTCTTGCTGTAGTCGGTAGGTTTGCCCCGGGTCGGGGTTTGCCATCCACAGAGCTACAAGCTCCTCGACTGCCTTGGGGTCACGCTGGTAGCGGTCTCGGACTTCAGGATCGGTCACGACCCAGGGGTCAAAACCGAGCTCGAGATCTTCGAGCGCTGGCCGGCGGCTGATGCACGCAGTGTACGTCGAACCGAGCAGGTAAGGCGCCCAGAGTTGCTGCCCAGCTTCGAAGAGCTCTTTGGCAGGCCCGAGGGCGTGCTGCACGATGTCGATTTTCGCCGCGACGGTCGTTGTCGTGAGCCAGCTTTGCTGGTAGTGCTCGAGGAGCGCCACGTTCGGCGACACCACTTGCTGTAGCTGTTGCACCACAGGCTGAAGCCGGCGGGGCACTTGGGCGGACAATATGCGGTTGAGGTCGGTCTGCACCTGAAGCGCCGTAGCGTCACAGAATGCCCAGAGACCGACGTGCGTCTGCTCGTCGACGACCAGTTGCGGGAACGATTGCATGCCCACCAGCGGGATCTGGACGCCAACCTCGGCACGCTTCTCGTTGCCGATGGCTTCGACAGTCCACTTCTCCGCAAGATCGCAGAGTACGGTGCACTGCTCGATAGCCCTGGGCGGCATCTTCAGCGTATCGCCATAGTCACCACGAGTGGTGTCCAGGTAGTAGCGCGTTGCCCACTGCCAGTGCATAAGCGTGAGCCACCACCCGAGGGCGACAGCCTGCATGTGACCGGGCAGTGTCCAGATTCGCTTTTGGGCGAGACTGGTGTTGAGTAGCAGTTCACCCAAGTGGTTGTCGGCGGCGATCAGGCTGGTCATGCCAGTACTGGTTCGACTAGACAGAGAGGCGAACGCCGACTCGTCACCAGTCGAAGATCCGCGCCACCACTGAGAGAACCGACCGGTAGTGTCGGACACGAGAGGTCCTCCTCTCCATTGTTTGTCGGGATAATTGCGTTAAGGTGCTTTTTTAGTCTTACATTCTGCCTCCAAAATGGGAACGGTCATGTTACTAAAAGCAGGAAGAGTATACCAAAAAATACATTTTTTATACAGTTTTTGTACTTTATGCAAGTATCTTGACTTTTATGCTAAATTCATATACCCTTGCTGCGTTACGCAAGTATGCGTACAACCGACTAGTTCGAAGGGATCCGACATGACTGTCGACCTTGGCAAGCGCACCGGCCTGGTGAACCTCGAGAAGGACCAGCAGGTCACCATCGAGCGCAGCCCGCTCATCGTCGCTTCCGCGACCTGGAGCAGCCACACCGACTACGACGTCTACGCCATCGTCCTCTTCCGGGACGGTCACGTGGAGACGGCATCGCAGTTCGGCACCGAGCGGGACCCCCGCTACACCCCCATCGTCGGCAACGGCGCCGTCCGTCACATGGGCGACATCGGCCGCGAGGCAAGGGGCGACGCCATCGAGAAGCTGGAGATCCGGCTGACCGATGACATCGAGGCGGTCCTCGTCGTGGCCTACTCCGCACGGTCCAACGGCACGGGCTCGTTCCACAAGTACAACGTGTCCCTGGACGTGGACAACGGCGCCGGAACGCGCGTGGGCATCAACGCCCGGAACGCGAACCGGAACAACCGGATCTACACCTGCGTCCCGGCCATCATCCGGAACACCCGCGACGGTGTCGTCATCCAGGCGGTGGAGCTGTACAGCGCCCCCAACTCGGAGAACCGTCCGGTACTCACCCCCACGGGGATGGTCCAGATGGACGCCGGCGAAGTGAACGCCTACAAGTGACCGACGTCTACTGACGAAGGAAGCGGCGAGGAGCACCACCTGAACAACAGTCGGCGGGAGGTTGGCATACAAGAATGACACTACATGTGTTCATCCATGCCAACCTCCCAACGACCCAAGAAAGCACCGCACTCCTCTGGCAGGAGTTTTTTTGTGTCAAAAACAAGTTTTATACATTTTTTGTGCTTATTGCAAGTACCTTGACTTTTATGCGCTTTATGCGTATACTGGCCCGGTTACGCAAGTATGCGTACACCCGACAAGTTGGAAGGGGATCCGACATGACTGTCGACCTCAGCAAGGTGGAAGCCGAAGCTCCTCATCTCGTCGACCTGTACAAGCAGGCCGGGGTGATCCTGGAGAAGAGCGGCCTCGACCCCCGTCAGTACAAGGCGGCCGTCGTCGGCACCTGGGACCACAGTGGTTCGACCGAGATGGGTCGCAACCGGCTGTACTCCAGCGGGCTGATGCAGGAGGTCGCCGACCTCTGCTTCGTCGCTGGTCTCCAGTTCGACGACGACGGCTCCGTGCCGGCTTCGCTGTTCGACAGCTCCGCACACGACCTCGGCGAGGTCACGCTCGGCAACTGCCGCGGCTTCATGAACCAGCACAAGCGGTTCGGCTTCGGCGGAACGAGCTACACGGCGGCACTGCGCTGGATCATCGACCAGGCCAACTTCGGCCGCGTCGACCTGGGAGCCCAGGGGAACTCCAGCGGTGGATGGGGATTCCGGCGACGGAACGAGCCGACGACGCTCAGCGTCAAGGCCACCGCGCCGTACCCGACCTACGCGCTCTTCGTCACCGACGGTGAGCCGCAGGACCCGGGCGAGGCCAAGACGCTGCTCACTCTGATGAGCCAGCTTCCGATCTTCGTTCAGTTCATCGGCGTGGGGTCTCACGACTTCGAGTTCCTGCGCGAGCTGGACGACATGGACGGACGCCTGATCGACAACGCGTCGTTCTTCGACGCCAAGGAGGTCAGCAACGACCAGGGACGGATGCTGGAGCTGATGCTCCGCGAGTTCCCGCAGTACTACCGCGCGGCCCGACAGATCGGTCTGGTGACCGGCTGAACAAGCCCGCAACATCGCGGTCGGTCGCTGACTGACTGATCCCCAACTGCGTGCCCATAAGGCGCGCAAGCACAACTGTCGGCGGGGGCCTGTGTACACCAAGATGACGCTACCATGCGTACATTCTTCTACACACAACACAGGCCCCCTCGACACAGCATTATTCAACAAAAGGCCTCCCTAAACGGAGGTCTTTTGTATATGTCTAGTAAAAAGAGAGCTACAGTATCTGGTGTTACGGAAGGAGTCTGCTGGTGCTAAGGATTGGTAGGCCGCACATGCGGTCAAGACTCACCTCAGCACACAGCAGCCCCCTCCGGGAAGTTCACGCACACGTGGATCATGATGCGTCAGGTGTATCTTCCGAAAGAACCCTGTATTCGTGGTTCAGTGCCGAGACCGTGTCACTAGGAGGAAACTGGCAGGTAACGGCGCTACCCGAGGCGTGCGATGGCGCGTTCTACCTCCAGGAGCCGTTCGACGTTGAGAGCAACACCCTCGAAGTAGACCGGGCTTTCGACGAGGATCTCAACCAGAGCGTGCATGAACTTCGCCGTGTTGGGCAGCCTGCAGTCTTCAAGCACCGCCGCGAATCCGTCGTGGTCCGCGTCCGAACCAGTCGCATAGGTCACCAGTGACTCGAGACTCCCCGTCAATGCTTCGTAGGACATGCCACCCGGAACGCGGCTCACCTCGGCCATCTGCTTCGAGACAGGTCCGTAGTCCTGACATGACATAGCAGCGATCTGCACAGCATCGGTGAGTTTGTCGAGCGAAACACCCGAACGCTCCGCGGCCGCCGTGAACAACAATGCGGCATTGCCATCCATTGATGTACTCCCTAGCAGTACCTCGGTATTCAAAGAGAATACCATCCACTGAACCATTTCTCGTGGATACTCCCCATAGGGGCGAGGTACCGACAGTAAAGCTTAGCCCGCTGCTACTTGCCCGTATCTCGCCCCAGAGGTAATACAGATGAGCTTCATTCATCTCCTAAATGAGAGGAATGACCGTGTTTACTATATAATATTTTCCAGACATGGGCGACTAAGGCACCCCTAAGCCCGCCCTGGAGATATCGGTATATTCGTGGTATAGTTTTGCTGCTCAATTACGAGTAGCGTGCTAGGGGCTATCCCTGGAAGTGGTGAGAGGGCAATCCTGCCCGGAACACTGCGCATCACCCTGTGAGGTGTGATATGTGGAAGCGCTTCGGCCTGTCCTGGCTGGCCTTCTGGCTCGGGGTCGTGCTCGCGATCATCGCGTGGGCAACCATCAGCTTCAAGGTTGGTCTGCTGGTCTTCGCGGTGGGCTTCCTGCTCACGATCGTCCTGATCGTCGCCGGTGTCGTCAAGGGCGCCCGGAAGGTGGTCCAGTTCGGTCACGAGCTGGAAGAGGAGGGCCGGCACCACAACGCCGAGAACTCGCCGGCGCACCCCGCCCCCGGTCGCAACATCGTGACCGAGCAGGACGCCGCCAACGGCTACACCTCCGACCTGCGCGACCGCAACATCCACTGATCCACCCACACCGACTCTGCCCCGGAGTATAACACCGCAGCGATGCGGTAAAGTGAGCGCCTGACTAGGCGCAAGCAAGGGGAAGCCGGACGGCGGAATATCGAGCCGAGGACCATCATCCTCATCATCTCCAGCTCTTTATTCCGCCGTCCATTCCCATGTCAAAGCAGTGTATACTGATAGTAGGCAGACGTAACCATTGTGCTTGAAAATTTATCTGTTTTATAGTATAATTTTACTAAATATATGAATGACATCTCTTCGGACGAGTCGGGAACCGTACTGCTTCTACAGGTCCCGAGAACAAACGACAAAAAAGCCCTGGCCGCAGAACAAATGTTTGCCAGCCTGCAAGGGTTGCTTGTTCAGGGTACGAGTGGCCTATTCAAGAGCCCCAAACGCGAACACCTAGGCTTTGAGATCGCCGTTATCAATAGGCGCATAGGTTTTTACGTCTGGGTCCCTACGTACCTAAAAGACTACGTAGAAGAGCAAATTTATGCCCAATACCCGACCGTACAGATATCAATCGTAGACGACTACGCGTCGCAAGATAAACACTTCAACACTACGGTCATGAGCGACATGAAGCTCACGCAAAGCGATGTATTACCCATCAAAACCTTTCAGAGCTTCGAAGTAGACCCCTTGGCTGCCATTACCGCCACGCTTGCTAAATTTGGCGAGGACGAAGAGGCTTGGATGCAGCTTATTATCCGGCCAGCCTCGGATAAGTGGCAACAAAAAAACGAAAAGTACCTTGCCAATCTAAAGGGTGGCGGTACCTCGTGGAAGGCTCTACTTGCGCCAAGTGATAAGCCAGCGGCACCACCCAAGCTGACCGAATACCAACAACTACGCGCTAGTGGTGCCGAAACCAAGGGTCAAAAATTGGCCTATGACACAGCGTTACGCATCGTGTACCGCGGGAACGTCAGCGAACAGGCCGCCAAACTGCGCCTGCAATCTATCGCAGCCAGCTACAAGCAGTTCAATACTACATATCTGAACGGCTTTGTCCAAGGCAAAACGCTCGACGAAGCGGGATTGTCTAGCTATCGGGATCGCAGCATCGGCACCAACCACTTCGTGATGAATATCGAAGAAGTTGCCACGCTATACCACTTGCCACACACTACTGTAGAAACACCGTTCATTTTATGGGCAAGCTCTCAGACAGCCGAACCACCGGCCAGCCTGCCGCTCGTCAGCGACAAATATAACCCCGACATTAGTCCAGTGGCTATCACTAACTTCCGCGGGCACAATACCGCCTTCGGTTTGCCTCGTGGCGACCGTGGGCGTCACTTGTATATTCTTGGTCAGACCGGTGTGGGTAAGTCTGGTTTGCTGGAACTACTAACCATATCGGATGTATACAGCCCATACGGTTTTGCTGTCATCGACCCACACGGCGACTACGCCCAGAACATCCTGAAACGCATTCCACCCGAGCGTATCAAAGATGTCGTGTACTTTAATGCCTCAGATACCGACTTTCCGGTGGCGTTCAACCCCCTTGAGGTGTACGACGAAAAGCTCAAGACGCACACGTGTTCTGAGCTTATTGGTGTACTTAAGCGTTTGTTTGAGTCTTGGGGACCACGCCTAGAATATATCCTGCGCTATACCATCCTGGCCTTGTTGGATTACCCCAATGCCACCATGTTGGATATCACTCGTATGCTTACCGACAAGCGGTTCCGCAACAACGTATTGCAATATGTACACGACCCGGTTGTCCTAAACTTCTGGAACGTCGAATTTGCTAGCTGGAATGACAAGTTTGCTACCGAAGCTGTTGCGCCAGTACTCAACAAGGTTGGTGCGTTTACGGCCAACCCCCTTGTGCGTAACATCATCGGGCAGCCAAAGAGTAGCTTTAACATCCGCCAGATCATGGACGAACGCAAGATTCTTATCGTGAACTTGTCGCGCGGTCTGGTGGGCGAAGACAATGCTGCGCTGCTTGGTGCTCTCATTGTTACCAAAATACAGATGGGGGCGATGAGCCGCGCCGACATCCCGGTCGAAGAACGCACGCCGTTCTATCTGTACGTGGACGAATTCCAAAACTTTGCTACCGACTCGTTTGCCACCATCTTGAGCGAGGCCCGTAAGTACGGGCTTAACCTGACCGTAGCCAACCAGTACACCGCCCAGATGATGCAAGAAGTCAAAGACGCCGTCTTTGGTAACGTCGGGTCGATTATTGCATTCCGTATGAGCGCCGATGACGCACGCACTATGCAACGTTACTTCGAGCCTAAGTTCACCGAGTTCGACCTCATTCACATGCACAACCGTCACTTTATTATTAGCATGACAGTAGACGGCGAGAAGTCACAGGCATTCTCTGGTATCACACTGCAGATTCCGCCGATCACTCACGACTCGACTGATGAGATTATCACTCGCAGCCGCGAGGTATACGGAGCACCGTTGAGTGTTATCGAGCAAAGCATGCAAGACCAGTATGTCGTAGAAATGCCATTCAAACAGCAGTCCACCAAACATAAAAAATTTGACAAGCCCAAGGCGCCTGCAGCTCCGCCCAAAGCAGAACCCGCGGTCATACCTGCAGCGCCCAAGGCAGCTCCCGCCACAGATGAGCCCCCCGTAGCAGCCGCTACGCAAGCCCGCCGTTACGTCAGCCTCGGTAACCTATTCGGCAGTATTATCAACAAGTCTCTCAAAGAACAGCAGCCTGCAGCCGCGCCTCCGCGACCGTCAGCACCAACGTCCAGGCCCGTTGTTACTCCCACCAAGCCAACACCAGAGCCTTTACAGTCGTTTACCGAAGAGGTAATCCACCTGCGCGGCGAACAAGAGCATACGCCTGCAAGCGCAGAAATCCCCGCCGAGCAAGTACTACAAGTTGAGCACCAACCAACCGTCGAGGCCCAGCCTCAACCCGTCGAACCCGACGAAGACAAACCGGCCAAAAAACGTCGGCGTCGGCGTCGGCGCAAGGCCAAGACCGCTCAACCAGAAGCGTAGTACCAAACAACCCAGGCCTCACCCCTGAAAGAGCACACCCTTAAAAGAGACTTCCGAATAGAAAGTCTCTTTTAAGGGTGAAGCCTGGGTTGTTTGGTAACTCTATGCCGATTGGCGACCATCCAGCCAAACCAGGCCTTCAGGCGGTGACGTTTGAGGCGGGCAGCAATCGCCAAAAGCAGTAGAGTGGCGGGCGGGTATATCCACGACCAGCCGAACGCTTGCCAGAGATAGCCCCACACAATAAATGACCAAGTGATAAACAACATGCATACCGAAAATACAGATGTAATACGATATATACGGGTACCTTCACGCGTAAAAAACTTAACATATCCAACGTAAGCCGAGAGGGGGAGGGCGATAGCTAACAGCCAAAGCGTAAGAATATGCGCGCCCACAATCAGGCCCAGAACGCCGCCCACCGACAACAGCCAGTCGGACACGCGATCGATATGGCCACCAATTATTGTTTGGGCATGCAGTTTTTTGGCAGCCAAACCGTCAAAAAAGTCGGTTAACAGGGCAACGGCTAACAGCCAGAACCCTAACTCCCACTGTTGATTAGTAGCAGTTACATAGATCGGCACAGCCAATACAGCCCGAGTGCTAGATAAGACATTAGGCAACCACCTAAACTGTTTATGCCGTGAAGACGTCGTAGATTGTGCGTTCACAGTTCCATAGTATTATAAGGGGTATATGCCTAGCAACTCCAAAGAGACCAGTGCAGCCTCGCAGTTTGTCCGTGTAATCTTCTTTGTGAACCCAAAGAGTACGCATGTCGCCGCCGCGCGCAGGCGCATCAGCGAGATCGTTTCGTTGCTACCAGACGCCTCATTTACAACCATCGAGACTTCGCCTGATGGACCAAAGGCCAACATACAGCTCGTAGAGGCTTGCGCCCACAAACTCGGGCCACACACTCTAGTATGTATCGGAGCGGGCGATGGGACTACCAACCAGATCCTACAAGCTTTGCTAGTAGGCAAGGGTCTATCGGAGCAGGCACGTAAGACGCCGGTTCTACCGCTATGGGGCGGAAATGCCAACGACCTTGCTTGCATGCTTAACGGCCTATCGTTCCGTATGCGCACCTCTGATTTGCTAGGCAAGGGACAGGTTATACCTATTCATCCGCTTGAATGCACGCTAGTAACCGATAAGAAGGAAGAAACAATACGTATCGCCGCCTGTTATGTCGGGTTTGGTGCGTCCGGGTTTGCCGCCCAACGACTTAATCTGCCAGCGCATCGACAGAGCAAGTTGCACGCCATTCCTGGGGGTAGAATCCTACAAGAACTGATTACCGTAATCGGTGCCATCATGGAGGCTCCGGGCTTTGCCGTTAAGGACCCAGATAGCGTCAAGATCGTTTATGAACGCCTGTTTTCCAACGGCCCGCGCATGGGCAAGGTAAAGCGCTTGCCGGTACAGCTAACCGATGAGATGTTTTATCTCAACACGCTAGAAGACAAACGCCTTGTGTCTGCCATCCCTCGCATTATTGAGTCCACTCGTAAACGTCTATCACAAAAATTTTTGGGTAACTTTGCATCATTTACAACTCAGCAAAAGAGCTGGGCACAATTTGATGGCGAAACCCAAGAAATTCCAGCCCATACCAAAGTACAGATCCAACTTTCCAGCCGGCCGTTCTATGCCTTTAGCACCGCACTCCACACTCCACCCGGCGAACATACGAAGCAAGACTCGGGCCCCCGACAACCTCAAGCTACGCCATAGCACGTGGCTGCTCGGTAATGTCGACTAACGTCCAAAGCTGTTCGTGAGTGTCAAAGCGCAGACGGTATTCTGAGTGTCCGTCAGTCATGTCGAATACCTGAATTAATTTGTGGCCTTTTTGGATCAGGTAGCGCAGGCCGTCCATAAAGGTATACTCACGGCCGTCAAATTCGATTCGCTTAGGGAAGCTCTTTAGCTCCTTGTTGTTCTGGAAGTAAACAGCGGTTACAGATACTTCTTTGTTGATGGTTACACGGCTACTCATAGGTCAAGCTCCTAAAAGTTAAGACTAATAAAGAATGACGTTTATTTGTTTTTAAACGCTAAGCGGATTTTGAATGACGAGTGCCAGGTATGGAGATGAGCAACCGCTCGATGCTATCTAAACCCTAGTAACCGTTGCTTGATGAAGGGAAAGGCAGTGACGCTTTGGCCTAAAGCCGAAAGTAGAGTTTGCTCCCTAAAAGTCTTGTACATAAGCCTGCATGTAAGAAGGCGGTCATGCCAGCACACACATTGCTAGTAGTTATTATAGGGGGCCCGGAGCGCATTGCAATACAGTTGCCATGGTCACATTTACACCACATTACTAGGGGTAAAAACGAACAGTCATCAGCACACAGGAGAGGATTGATTGAATGTATCTATTACAACGAACGAGATTTCCTGTTACCATAAGTACAATGAGACGTTTCCTAAACCGTCCACTCCGGATATTGCTAGTTAACGACACGTTGGTGCTCATTGCCGGATCGATGATCGTACCCATCTATGCGGTATACGTCGACAAAATTGGTGGGGACATCCTTGACGCTGGCCTAGCAGCCGGCGTCTTTGCCATGGTCGCTGGCTTTACGGCCATCGTGTCCGGGGCCATGGGCGATCGTATCAAACACCTCGGCAGGATTGTGGGACTTGGTTATCTACTGAGTGGCACCGGCTTCTTGCTGTATATGTTTGTCAATTCCGTCTGGCAGCTCTTGGCCGTACAGGTGCTAATCGGGCTAGCTCAGGCTAGCGCTACGCCAGCCTTCGACGCCCTGTACACCAAGCACATAGGCACCAAAAAACGAGCAAGTTCTCGCTGGAGCATGTGGGAAGCAGGCAACTATTTTGCTATCGCCATAGGCTCTGCATCGGGGGCGGCAATCGTCAAGCTGGCCGGCTTTAATGCCTTGTTTTTACTCATGTCCGCTCTGTGCTACGGAAGCGGATTGTACATCCTAACCAGGCCCCATCGAATCTTGTAGCCGGGTCGCGCTACGGGTGCGTGGTGCAGTACAATAGGGAGGGTTGTATCATGAGCACGTCATCGCCACATCTCGATAACCTCCTGGACTCGTATACACTACACAAGTTCAAGAAGGGTCAAACGCTGCTTTTTCAAGGAGAGGCGCCTCATGCTACCTACGTAATACGCACCGGAACCGTCAAAGCGTACAACATCTCGCCAGCCGGCGAGGAGCAAGTCATCTCGCTAAATTCAAAGTGCGATATTATCCCTGGAGCTTGGTTTTTGGGCGAGTCCGAAACAGCTAATTACTTCTACGAGGCGTTCACAGATTGTAGCGTGTACGCCATAGGTCGCGAAGAGCTAACCCAGAAAATCAACGAAAGCCTAGAGCTAAGCAACGTACTCCTTCGGCGTTCTATGCGCTTGAATGTTGGGGCGAGTGTATACATCAATGCACTTGAGCAGTCGCGCTCGCGTGACAAACTAATACATCTGTTGCACTACCTCATGCTACGATATGGCATTGAACTCGGAAGATCCAAGGTCAAGATTAATTTGCAGCTAACCCACCAAACGCTCGCTACCATGTTGGGTATTACCCGTGAAACAATCGCCAACGAAATCTCTCAGCTCCGACGCGAACGGGTTATTAATTACGGCAAACAAATTTACGTAGTCAATAGGCCCGCCTTATTGCAGCTATGCAACGACGATAACTTGGTCTCCAGACTATAACTTTTAGGGGTTCTTGCGGGTGGCGCAATAGAGTACAATAAGCATATGATTTTTGAGATGCTGCGCTGGTGGTACGGCACTGGATGGTTGCAGGCAACACACCGCATCCATACATGGGTCAAAGGCATTGAGCAGGCATTTTCTATCTCACTTTTGGCTAAAACCCTCTTTGCACCGTGGCGCCGTATAGTTAGCGGGAGCGGACGATCGCTGGACGATAAGATGCGGGCAGCTATGGACAATTTTGTGTCGCGTTGTGTTGGGTTTTTTGTTCGGATTGGCGTACTGCTTGTAGCGGGCATTAGCACGATCGTGGCGTTAGTAGCTTCGGTTCTGATGGTTGGCATCTGGCCACTATTACCAGTATTGGTTGTTTACTGTACCGTGCGGAGTATTACGGGATGATCGACGAGCTTGATCTAAAAAGCCTCCGTGCCCGCAAGGCAAGGCTAGGGCACAAAATCAACGCCCAAGGCGCCAATCTGCTGATGGCAAGCGCTTTTTTTCTGCTATTTGGCGCCATATACTGCTTTACACTTGGCGAGTTACCGCGTATCGGCTATTTGGCGGGGGGGCTTGCTTCGCTATTTGCGATTATCTCATTGTGGCATCGATACGATCTGGCTCACGTCGCCCCACACCTACCGACTAGCCGGCTCGATGACATTATGGAGCCAGGTCTGCTTGCTTCGTTCAGGAGGCCTGTAACACCGCGCTCGGCATGGATAGCAGCCTGCAAAAATCCCGAAGCCCGCTTTATCTGCAATCACATCTTGCTCGATTGGAAGTCGCTCACCGAGCACCTCAGCGACAACGAGCAGGACATGGCTCCCGTCTGGCAGCAAGTCCACCACCTGATAGATATCACCAAACAGCCTGAAGTGCACGCGGGCACACTGGCCATCTCTATTATGTACAACTCACCCGTAGCGCTAGCGTTCATGACTCGCAACAAACTCAGGCCAGAGGAGCTAGGCGAGGTATTGGTGTGGCTCGAACGTCAGCTCGAGTACATCCGGCAACCCAAACCTTACTTTGGTGGTATCGGCCGAGACTGGGCGAGCGGTTTTACCCCCACACTAGAACACTTTGGCCAAAATATTAGTCAGAGCGTCCAGATGGGTGGCAGCGGGGCACATTACCTGGCGCACGACGACCTTCTGGACGGCATCGCCGCCAGCATTAGCCGGGGCAATGGCGTAGCTCTCGTTGGTCTTGATGGCAGCGGCAAGAGCACCTTAGTCCAGGGACTAGCCGAACGCCTTATAGAGGGCAGAGACCCACACCTGCAGTATTACCAGATCGTCAGCCTCAATGCGTCGCTGATCCTTTCGTACAGCGGTGCACAGCTCGAAAAGCTCATGCTAACCCTGTTCGGCGAGGCTGTTGCTGCAGGGAACATCATTCTATTCTTAGACGATGCGCAATTGTTTTTTAGCAGTGGAGTAGGCGCGTTCGATATGAGCCAAATTCTATTGCCCGTTCTAAAGAACCACAATCTCAAAATAATCGCAGCCTTCACACCAACTGATTGGCAGCAACTACAAGCACAACGCTCAGCCCTTGCTGGGAGTTTTGCGAGCGTAACAGTGAACGAGCCAAACGAATATGATACCTACAAGATTATTGAAGACACTGCGGTTTCCCTGGAACACCGATATAACGCGCTGGTTAGCTATGAGGCCATCCGTGAAGCCTACCGCCTAAGCGGCCAGTATATGCAAGAAAAGGCCTACCCAGGCAAAGCTATCAACCTGCTTGAACAGGCTATGCCCTATATAAAGGGAAACACACTGACGGCAGAGGCAGTGCAACAAGCGGTCGAAAAGACCAAGGGGGTCAAAGTATCCGCCGCCCAAGCCCCCGAGGCCGAAATGCTCCTACAGCTCGAGGATCGGATCCATGAACGTATGATCAACCAAAAACGCGCGGTCAATGTTGTCGCCTCAGCACTACGGCGTGGACGAGCAGGGGTGTCCAACCCCAAACGTCCTGTTGGCAGCTTTTTGTTTCTCGGGCCTACTGGTGTCGGTAAAACAGAATTAGCTCGATCGTTGGCCGCCGTATATTTTGGTGACGAACACCAGATGATCCGACTGGATATGAGCGAGTATCAGCAACCCGAAGACGTCTCTCGCCTCCTTGCTACCGGCGGGCAAAATGATCGCAGTCTCCTGCTCGCCATCCGCGAACAACCATTTTCGGTAGTGCTGCTCGATGAAGTCGAGAAAGCTCACCCCAACATTCTGAACTTGCTATTACAAATGCTCGACGAAGGACAGTTGACCGACGCCCAGGGGCGACCAGCGTCGTTCCGTAGTGCGATTATTATTGCTACGTCCAATGCTGGCGCAGCCGATATTGCCACACGCGTACGTGACGGCGGGCAACTTGATGACTTTGAGCGGCCGCTTATCGACAAGCTAATTGCGGGCGGGCAGTTTAAGCCAGAACTCGTCAATCGCTTTGACGAAGTTGTGCTGTTTAGGCCGCTCAACGAAGATGAACTATCCCAGGTAGCCCAAGTCATGCTCAAAGACGTCAACAAAACGCTTGCCGCGCAGCAGATCACCGTACAGCTTACCGATGCAGCGCTTAAACAAATCGTTCACCAGGGGTACGACCCAGAGTTTGGTGCCCGACCAATGCGGCGCATTATCCAAAAAACCGTCGAGAATGCCGTGGCCGTTAAGATCCTGCGCCAAGAAGCAAGGCCAGGGGACGCGATCACTCTCGATGTCCAAGACCTTGCCACCGAGCAAGCTTAGACACTTTTTTGCTAAAACGCCAATTTTACATCAAGTCTAACATTGTTATTTTATGCTCTTAACAGTTATAATATGCTTTGATGCATACCAATCTGTCAGAATTTGTGCGTCAATACCCGATTAAGACCTTCAAGAGAAACGAAACGCTCATCTTCCAAGATGACCAGCCGACTGAGATTTACTTCATCAAATCAGGCTTCGTCAAGGGTTACGACATCGACTCCCAAGGAACCGAACAGCTTTTATGGCTAGGATCCGAGGGAGATTTTGTTCCTTTATCGTGGGTATTTGACGCGGAACCAGCGGTTCCTTATTTTTTTAGCGCCCTCGGCAACGTTGAGGTGTTTGCCATTCGCCGCAGTGCACTTCAGGAGTTTCTGGCGAACAACCACGAAGCTCTTGCCGAGATTACTCAAGTGCTTGCGCTCCGTCTCATCAACACATTTCACCACCTCAACGCCGCCGAGAAAGCCAGAGCCGAAGACAAGATTATTTATAGTTTGTACTTCCTTGCCCAACGCTTTGGTTCACTGACCAAACAGGTGAGTCTGCCTATAACCCACCAGGATATCGCAGGGCTAATCGGCTTGTCGCGCGAGACAGTCTCGCAGGAGCTAAAAAAGCTCAAAGATGCCGGTTACATTCAATATGACAAATACAAATTCGTCATCGACCAAGAGAAGCTTCAGACACGCCTATACTAGGCAGTACACACAACGAGCTAATTGTTGCTCTTCGGGACCGCCAGTTCCAGTGTGCCGGAATCAGACAACGGCGAGCTCAAGATAACCCGGCCGTTCTTATTTTTGATAATACCGTAGCCAGCGGCGTAGGTTATACCGCTAGTATCGCAACGTGCCTGAGTATACGCCATGTTTGCATCCGTTTTGACGCCGACAAGCGGATCGAGCGGGATATCCTCGGCATATGCCGGCACCAGATACTTGCATAGATCATAGTGGCCACTTACCGAACTGATGGCAGTTATCTTGTTAGGGATATTCGGTGGCAGCTCTCCCTTGTCGGCAACGTAACGATTAATCGCCTGGACCATGCCAGCTAGGTCAGTACGCCGTTTGGCGGTCTGTTCCTTGACCGTATAGTCATCGGGCCGCAACAGAAATAAGGACAACACCAGTAGACCCATAATAAGCACGGCTACCGCCAGCAGCTCAATAAGCGTAAAACCCCGCTCGTCCATCTTCCTCATACTCTAATAGTACCAAATCAGTCGCCTAAGGCGTAACTGTTGGGCGGCCAATGCTCTCATAATATAGTCCGGCGGCCTTAACGGCCGACAGTTCAAAGATATTTCGGCCATCGAATACTACGGGCTGCTTGAGCGCGGCAGCGACTGCTTTGAGGTCAGCGCCAGCAAACTGCTTCCATTCGGTAGCCACAATCAGGGCATCGGCACCCTGGAGAGCAACCAACTCATCATCCGCAAACGTAAGTTTGTCATTGCCCGCAAAGAGACGCTTCACATTCTCGATTGCTTCTGGGTCATAGGCTACGATTTTTGCACCAGCGGCAGTGAGCGCCTCGATAATCGTTAGCGAAGGAGCTTCACGAATGTCGTCGGTATCCGGCTTGAAGGCTAAGCCCCACAATGCGAAAACCTTGCCGTCGAGGCCACCCTGGAAGTACTTTTTTATCTTTTCAATAAATACTTTGGCTTGGTCGCGATTGTGTTCGACCACAGTCTGCAGAAGCTCTAACTCGTAGTCGAATTCGCTAGCGGTATGAATAAGTGCTAGTACGTCTTTAGGGAAGCAACTACCGCCATAGCCGATGCCGGGGTAGAGGAAGCGGTACCCAATACGTGGGTCGCTGCCAATACCCTTGCGGACAGCTTCCACGTCGGCCCCAGCGCGCTCACACAAGTTGGCAATCTGGTTGATGAAGGTAATCTTGGTAGCCAGGAAGGAGTTTGCCGCATACTTGGTAACCTCAGCGGAGCGCTCGTTCATGAGCAGTAGCGGATGGTTTTCGTCGGTAATTGGCTCGTATAGATCGGACATAACCTTGGCGGCACGCTCAGATCCAGTACCAATGACCACTCGGTCGGGCTTCATGAAGTCTTCGACAGCAACACCTTCGCGCAAGAATTCAGGGTTGGACACTACGTCAAACTCCACCGTAGCGCCTGTGGCGATACGGTCGCGAACCTTTTCGGCAGTCCCAACTGGCACGGTGCTTTTATCTACAATCACCGCGTAGTCGTTGAGTAGCGGGCCAAGCTTGTCGGCGACGCCCAATACATACGACAAATCGGCTGAGCCATCTTCGCCAGGAGGAGTAGGCAACGCCAAAAAGATTACCTCAGCTTTAGTGACAGCCGACTGTAGGTCTGTAGTGAAGTGCAGGCGATTTTCGGCGATATTACGTTTGAACACATCTTCTAGGCCAGGCTCATAGATAGGTATCTGGCCATCCTGCATGCGGCGTACTTTAGCTTCGTCGATATCGACGCAAATAACATCATTTCCGAGTTCAGCAAAGCAAGTACCCGTTACTAAGCCGACATATCCCGTTCCAACAATTGTAACTTTCTTCATATCGAGCTAATTAAACCACGCGTCGCCCAAACTGCCAACCTACCAGGTCACAGTTTCACTCCGGTCGCTCTCTGTGAGCAAGTACGCTATAATGGGGCCAACTAAGAGAGGGAGAAATCATGAAAGTCGTCGTGCAAATTCCTTGTTTGAACGAGGAGAAGACACTACCTTTGGTGCTAGAGAGCATCCCCAAGAAAATTAAGGGGGTAGATTCCGTCGAAATCCTAGTTATCGACGACGGGTCGACGGACAAAACTATCGAAGTCGCAAGAAGTTGCGGCGTGAAACACTTCGTCTTTCATCCACAGCGCAAAGGCCTAGCCCGTTCATTCCACGATGGTGTCAATAAGGCGCTCGAAATGGGCGCTGACGTCATCGTCAATACCGACGGGGACAACCAGTACCCTCAGGAGCGTATTGCCGATTTGGTTCAGCCGGTTATTAATGGTCAAGCCGACATGGTTATTGCCGATCGCCAGACCGACAAAATCGCTCATTTCTCGAAAGGCAAAAAGATTATGCAGCGCGTTGGTACCAAAGTACTCAACTGGGCTGGTGGCACCAATGTTCCCGATGCGCCAAGTGGCTTCCGGGCCTACAGTCGCGAGTCTGCCATGCAGCTCAACGTGGTAACACGTTTCAGCTATACCATGGAAACCATCATTCAGGCCGGCAACAAAAACATGAGCATCGTGAGCGTGCCGATTGTCACCAATCCAAAAACTCGCGAATCACGCCTGTTCAAGAACTCTTGGGAGCACATTCGCAAGTCCGGGTCAGCCATTACCCGCGCCTTCATCATGTACCGTCCATACGTAGTGTTTGTGTCACTGGCAGTGTTTTTAGCCGCTTTGGGCATGGTCCCATTCGGCCGCTACATGTACTTCTTCTTGTTTAAACATTCCGAGAGTTCAGGGCACGTCCAATCGCTGGTTGTTGGTTCTGTACTGCTCGTTGGGGCCTTCGTATCACTTGCCATGGGTGTGATTGCCGACCTGATCCGCATTAACCGCGTCTTGATCGAAGATAACCTCGAACAGACTCGCCGCGCCCGTTTTGACAAGTAGCAGTCTCCTTAGACGCTACTGCTTGGGGCCTTCGTAGATAATCGGGGCCAGTACTTTGCGGACAGCGTTGTTGGCGTGGATTACGGTTTGGTTTGGCCAGTCCCAGGTTGCATCACTACGCAGAATAAAGGTGAATACACCGCCGCCGTATAAGAACAGCAAAATGGCTATCGTTGCAAGGTAAGGCTTAGCTTGCTGCACCTTAAACTTCTGGAGCGTCAGGCCGATTGCTTTACCCATACCAATCGCCAACAATGGGAAGATGGGCAGCAGATAGCGGCCATTAATCGCCACCGCACGGCCAAGCTTGGAGTAATCTTCGTAGCCATTCAGCCACAGCACTAACAGATAACCGAGAGCCATTGTCGTGGCAAAAGCCAACAGGATATTGCCCCTAAATACCGCTCGCCACCACACAACCCAGGCCAGCAGACCGACAATTGCCAATACCGACGCCGTGTGACTCGGGATAGGCAGCTCCAAATAGTTGATGTAATAGTACTTGACGCTGTTAATCGCAAAAAATAAGCGGTGCCACATACCGTGCAACCACGAGCCCATAAAGGTGACCGGGTTCGGCTTGAAGTCGTCGGGGACTTGCTGGGCGTAGCCGTGGTCACGAGCCCACGGGCCGTAAGCATTGCATTGGTCAACGGTTAGTATCTGGCCACAGTCGGGCACTGGCGTTTTGTAGAGCGCCAGATTCACGCCGTAGCGCTGGATAAACAGCACCGCGCTAAGCAAGAAGAGACCTAGCCATACGTACTTGGCAGACGTAGTGAGTCCGCCAAAGCCAGCTTTGATGTCAGGCCACAACGACTTGAAACGCCGGCGATAGGCACGCACCAGCACCACGAGCAGAAAGACAACCCCAGCCAACGCCACCGGTAAGGCGGCATATTTGACAAGGCTAGTTAGCATACAGAGGATGGCGAAGGCCAGTATCGCTCGCAGGTCGATGCGCTTTTGCTGCAACCCCTCGATAACCGCAAACCCAGTCAGGCAGAGTAGGGGGACCAAGATCATAAAGACATTGTCATAGTTAACGTGAGCTGCCAGGAAGGGCACAATAGGGATGAGTACAAAGATAGCCAGGGTTATGTTGGCGAGTGCCGCCGAAGCCTTGGCGCGCAGCATTACCTTGCGATAGAGCACGAGTGCGTAGGTAAACATCGCCACGTTGAGCAAACGCAAGGCAATGACTTGCTTGGTTTCGCTATCCGTAAAGAAGGCCACGATGCGATAGGGGAAACTCATCAGATAGTGGTACAGGTATGAGGGGTCGTGCACGACGGCACCGTACTTTTCGGCGCCCACCGGCTGTTCGGTCAGGAACGGCGTCCAGTGGTGTGCGTACAATTTGATCAGACCAAAGTGAAAATCCTCATCAAAGGCCATCGGGTAGATGGCCGTAAAAACCAGCCATAGGGCTTCAAATAAAAAGAATCCCATTACGATGTAGAAGAAACGTCGTGAACCGAAGAACCGGGTAAGTGTTTGTGTGAGTTTACGCATATAGTTGCTTCCATTATACACAAGGGGAGTTGTGCTACTATTTATGTGAATGAAGCAGAAACTCAGGCTCACCCTAGTTGTAGTTATCTTACTCACGACTATTGGGTTATTTACACGATATGTCGTCACGCACCCGGAAGTAATCCATAAGATAAAAGACCTCAGCCCGGCAATGCTTGCAGCACTTCTATTCTTTTACGCTGTCTCGTTTTTTGCCATCTCGCTGGTGCTGCGCATCAGCCTAAAGATGTACGGCAAGACCATCGGTAAGCAAGAAAACTTGCTGCTCAACGCCTACTCGTCGCTAGCCAATTTTTTCGGGCCAGGGCAGAGCGGGCCCGCATTTCGCGGTATATACCTCAAGAAACGCCACAACTTTGGCGTAAAGAACTACATCTTTACGACATTGCTGTACTACGCTTTTTACGCCATTATTAGCGCATTCCTGCTATTTGTAGGCAGCCGGCCATGGTGGCAGACCGTACTATTGATGCTATCTGCAGCCCTATGCAGCATCGCAATTTTACGCTGGTACGCCAAGCGGTCATCGCTCAATAACCAGGCAGGCATAAACCCGACCACACTGAGCTGGATGTTCGGTGCTGTCGCACTGCAAATGGCCGCACAAGTGGGTATCTTTTACGTAGAACTACACAATGCGTCACCGGGGGTTTCGTTTGCCCAGGTACTTACCTACACGGGGGCGGCCAACTTTGCGCTGTTTGCGTCTGTTACGCCCGGGGCGATTGGTATCCGTGAAGCGTTCTTGGTCTTCAGCCAACGGCTGCACCACATCAGCAACACTGCAATCGTGGCGGCCAACATCATCGACCGCGCAGCCTACCTTGTAATGCTGGGTATTATGTTCCTTGCCGTCGTAACCCTCCACGCCAAAGACAAGCTGCACGTACGACAAGTCACCGGTAACGAGGACAGCAAGCAGACATGAACTTGATAGATGTCTGTATCATCTTATTCTTTATTACTTCCCTCATTCGAGGCGTAGAGCTTGGAGTGCTGCGTCAGGCGTTCTCGACAATTGGTTTGATTGCGGGGCTATTCTTGGGAGTCTTTATACAAGGAAAGGTAATCCACCTGGCGCATACACCGGCCATCAAGGCACTGCTAGCGCTCGTAATTATCGCCACATGTATCGGCGTGCTTTCCGCGGGCTGCGAATACGTTGGTATGTTGCTCAGGCAACGTATCGAACGCGCCAAACGGCTCAAACTACTTGACCGGGCAGACCGGGCAGTTGGCTCCATAGTGGCCGGAGTAACTCTGCTTGTAACCGTTTGGCTAATCGCAGCCATCTTTACAAACGTGCCCATACAGGCGTTACAAAGACAGACCAGATCATCAGTAATCATCGCACAGATGAACAAGTCGCTGCCGGCAGCTCCACAGATCGTAACCAAGCTCGGTCACCTAATCGACCCAAACGGCATCCCGAATGTCTTCGCGGGGCTTGAGCCAAAAATCGACACCAGCACACCGCTGCCATCCATCGGCGATTTGGATTCGGCCGTTACGCAAGATCGAGATTCGGTCGTCAAAATTGAAGGCGTGAGCTGTGGCGGAATCAGCGAAGGTTCAGGCTTTGTGGCCGATACTGGCATGGTCGTAACTAACGCTCACGTAGTAGCCGGCGTCAAACAACCGTACGTGATCGACGCCAACGGCAAACACAGCACGAGCGTCATCTGGTTCGACCCCAATTTAGACTTGGCCGTCCTGCGTACGAGCAACCTGTCCGGAAGACCGCTTGCAATGTTGGGGGCCCCTGTCGATGCCGGCACGCCAGCCGCAGCCCTAGGGTATCCCGGAGGAGGAGGCTTCACCGCCAAGCCTGCCACGGTTCTAGATTCGTTCAACGCCCGGGGCCGAGACATTTACAATCAAGGCGAGACGGAACGCGGGGTCTACTCGATTAAGGCCGACATTAAGCCTGGTAATTCCGGTGGCCCACTGATAGACAAGAACAGCCAGGTCATCGGCATTGTATTCGCCGAGTCAACCACCTACGACAAAGTAGGTTACGCCCTGGCTATGAATCAGGTCATCGACGAGTTCAACCAGGCAAAGAACAACCACCAAACCGTAGGCACTGGCAGCTGCACGGAGTAGAATAAGAGGAAATTATGAAATACTTCAAAGGCACTACCCTTACTAAAGCATTACCCTGGATACTTATTATTGCTGGCACAGTCGGTCTGTTGTGTTCGTTTAACCTAACAGTCGACAAAATGGAAGTACTCAAAAATCCCAACTTCAAGCCGATATGCGACCTCAATCCAGTGCTCAGCTGCGGATCGGTTATGGATTCCAAACAAGCGGAAGCCTTTGGCTTCGACAATAGCTTTATGGGGTTGGCTGCATTTAGCGTGCTTGTCACTGTTGGCGTAACCATCTTGGCGGGAGCTAAGTTTAAGCGCTGGTTCTGGTTGGGGCTGCAGGCCGGGGCATCGGGAGGCGTACTGTTTGTGCTTTGGCTGGCGTACAACAGCCTGTACCGCATACACTCGCTATGCCCATTCTGTATGGTGGTCTGGGTCATGACCATTATAACTTTCTGGTACGTGACGCTATATAACATTCAGGAAAAGCACGTAGTTTTGACCGGCAGAGCAGCACGAGTGGCAGCTTTCGCGCGGCAGCACCACCTAGATCTACTTATTTTATGGTTCTTGATCATTCTGGGCCTTATCCTCAATCAGTTCTGGTACTATTACGGGCCAAAACTCGGCTTTTAAATCAAAATATGCTGTTAGCATAAGCATTTCTGCTACAATTAGCTGCATAAGGTCTTGAAATGGGCATCCATGTCCGCGCCTAAACAGAAAGATATTTTTACACGAACCGCTGAGGCACCTGCACTAGTACTGGCTCGTACCGTATTAGCCACTGAGGTAGTTCGAGATAAAGTGATCACTCCAGGCATCAACTCGCCGGTTGTTCGTCGCACCAAGGACTACTGGCACATGCTAGGGCCAGGGCTTACTACCGGCGCTTCCGACGATGACCCATCAGGTATCGCCACCTATTCGCAAACAGGTTCGCAGTTCGGCTTTAACTTCTTGTGGCTTTCTGCATGGACTTTTCCGCTCATGGCAGTTGTGCAAGAAATGTGTGCCCGCATAGGCATGGTAACGGGCAGGGGACTCGCCCACAATATCCGGGTCTTTTTCTCGCGCCGTGTGCTATACGTTTGCACCATTCTGCTATTTGCCGCCAATACCTTTAACATAGGTGCCGATTTGGGTGCTATGGCCAAAGCCATGCAGCTACTGTATCCTCAGTTCAATTTTACACTCCTAGTAGTCGGCTTTGCGGCCTTTAGTTTGTTATTGCAGATATTTACGCCTTACGTCAAGTACGCGCGATACCTCAAATGGCTAGCGCTAGTCTTGCTGTCTTACATATTGTCGTCGATATTGGCGCACCTCAATTGGAGCGACGTTGCAAGACACGCGTTCGTACCGCATATGTCATTTACCAAAGATCACATCATTTTGTTGTCGGCCATACTCGGCACAACCATCTCGCCTTACTTGTTTTTCTGGCAGACCTCGCAAGAGGTAGAAGAGAAGATATTGTCTGGCAAGACCACGGTGCGTCTACGACGCGCCGCTACTGAACCATCCGAGATCAAAAGAATGCGCATCGACGTATGGTCGGGGATGTTTTTGTCTAATGTAGTAATGTTCTTCATCATCGCAGCATGTGGAGGTATCCTTTACAAGCACGGCATAACCGAGATTACTTCGGCGGCGCAGGCAGCAGAGGCGCTACGCCCATTTGCAGGCAACGCTACCTATTTCTTATTCGCCATTGGCATTATCGGTACCGGCTTACTGGCCATACCTGTATTGGCCGGCTCAAGCTCTTACGCCTTGGCGGAGAGCTTTGGATGGAAAGAAGGGCTATATCGTAACCTGCAGCAAGCCTATGCTTTCTACGGCATCATCATTATCTCTATGGTCGTTGGGTTGGGTATTAACTTCATTGGCATCGACCCCATCAAGGCGCTTATTTACGCAGCTGTTGGCAATGCGGTAGTCGCACCTATCATCCTGCTACTCATCGTACTAATTAGCAGCAACAAGAAAGTTATGGGTCGGTGGACCAATCATCGCCTTACAACTATCCTTGGTTGGCTGGTCTTCCTGCTAATGTTAGTCGCTAGCATCGCAGCTGTCGTCTCACTATTCCTATAGGACAAGGACAGGAGCCTTTCCCGCTAAGCCCACTAAAAAGGCTCGCCTATAGTGCGCGAGCGAACCGATACTCTATGCCATTGGAGGTTCGCGTACTTTTTGGTGGGCTTAGCGGGAAAGGCTCCTTGGGCTCAGTCGTGGCGGAGGGCTTCGATAGGGTCTTTGCGTGCCGCCTTGATGGCCGGCGTTACACCAAATATCAGACCAATGATGAGCGATGCACTTGTAGCTACAAGAATCGCCTCCCACGAGACAACCGGCTTAAGGCTTGTGTAGACGCGGAGCAATAATACGCTGACGAGCGAGATAGCCACACCCACAACCCCGCCGACTAAACTGAGGACAGCAGACTCCATAACAAACTGATTAAGAATCTGGCGATTCGTGGCACCAATAGCCTTGCGGACACCAATCTCGTGCGTACGCTCCGTAACTGAGGCGAGCATAATGTTCATAATCCCGACACCACCAACAAGCAACGAAATAGCCGCAACGGCCGCAATCATCGTAGTAATCAGGCTCAGAGCGTCACCACTAGCAGCCAAATTATCTTTCTCGTTCAAGACGCTAAAGTCCTTCTCGTCGCCGTGGGCTTTGAGCAACAGGGCATTCATAGAAGTAATGGCTGCCTGGGTGTTAGCGGGACGATCTGGCTTGACCAGGATGCTGTACATCTGGATGCTGTCGCCAGTAAGCTTCTTGGCAACTTTATAGGGGATGAATATGGCATCGTTGAAGTTGGCCGCAGGTGAGAGCGGGGTGGTCTTAAAATCATCGAACATACCACGCACGATGAAGGTATAGCCGCGGAAGGTGAAACTCTGTCCGAGGGGCACATAGTCGTCAAATAAAGTTTGAGCAACGTGGCGACCGATGATGGCAACGTTGGCGTCTTCATCTTTGGCCGAGAAGAAATCGCCGTATGGCACACTGCGGTCGAGGGCCGCGGGCAGATCAGCATTGGTGCCGATCACCAGGCTTTGCTCGAGCTTACGGTTGCCAGACCGAACAGAACCCGGCACTACGCTCAAGGGGGCGGCAATACGCACATGGTCAGCTTTTTTAATAGTCGTCAGATCACGTGTCGTTAGCCCACTCACGCTATTAAGCCCAAAGAGTAAGTCTGTGCTAGTAATGGTATGCCCGCGGTCCGTTTTGACGTTACCTGGACGCACAGTGATCAGGTCTTTGCCAAACTGGTCGACTTGGTGAGCAATCTCCTGCTTAACACCCTCACCGATGCCAACCACCATAACCACCGATACGATACCAATAATCACTCCAAGCATCGTCAGCATACTGCGCCATTTAGCGTTGCGAACACTCGCCAACGCCATGCGGATATTGCCGCGGTTCATGCTGCTCATTTGGCAGTACCTCGAGTACGCCGTGTTTTTTTGGCTGTCTTCTTTTTGGCCTTCGTCTCTTTCTTGGTTACTTTGGGAACAGGCTCGTCTTGAGTTGCGTCAGGGACATGCTTCATTAGTACCGATACACCAGCCAGGTCGTCTTCCTCTGTTTTGGCGGGGACAGTAAACATAATTCGCTTGGCGGTAGCGGCGACTTCGCCGATTGCCGTCTGCTCGTCGTGGATAATCGCACCGTCATGCATGTATACCACGCGAGTTGCATAACGCGTTAGCTCGGGGTTGTGGGTTACGAACAGGATGGTGTTGCCCATCTTGTGGATATCGCTGAGCAGCTCCATAACCAGGCGGCTGCTGGAACTATCCAGATTGCCGGTAGGCTCATCGGCAATAATAATACTAGGATTGTTGATAAGCGCTCGGGCAATTGCCGCACATTGTGCTTGGCCGCCGCTTAAATGGCGAGGGTAATAGAACTCTCGATCACGTAAACCAATGCGCTCCAGCATGTCACTGGCCTGCTTGATGCGCCGACGGACCGATACACCCTTATAGACCAGAGGTAGGGCGACATTTTCTAGCACAGTCAGTTTTGGCAAAAGGTTAAATGACTGAAAGATGAAACCTACCGTGTCACGGCGGATCTTGGCTCGTTGGCCTTGGCGCAGTTTTGACACATGCCTAGTGCGCAGTAGGTAGTCACCGTGCGTCGGCCGGTCGAGCAGGCCAATAATATTCATTAGGGTTGATTTGCCGCAGCCGCTAGGGCCCATAACCGCAATGAACTCATTTTCTTCAATCGTTAACGAGACCTCGTCTAGTGCCAGAGTTGTGGCATCACCGAAGCCATATAGTTTGCTAACGTCTTTAAGTTCGATCAGGGGCATCTAAAGAAAGTGTAACCTCTTATTTGCGCATGCTGCAAGCAACTAACGTAGTAATTTATTCACTCCCTGCATCCGCAACCTTCAGCACCTACGCAAGTAGGGCGATTTAAGGTATAATGTCAGCTATCACCAGATGGAGAGGTGTCCGAGTGGTTGAAGGAGCACGCCTGGAAAGTGTGTATACGGGCAACCGTATCGCGGGTTCGAATCCCGCTCTCTCCGCCAAATGAAACCAGCACAGACGTGCTAAGGGGGATTGATGAAGCTAACCAAATACAACCATGCCTGCGTCGTTATCGAAGATAAAGGCCAGCAGATTATCATCGATCCCGGGGTGTTTGTAACGACACTACCCGATATCTCCAACCTCGTTGCACTAATCATTACCCACGAACACCCTGATCACTTTCAACTAGAGCACATCAACAAAATTGTTGCCGCAAACCCGGACATCGAATTATTTGTAGCCGAAGGTATTGCCGAGCAGCTTGGTGACATAGACGCCACCACCGCGGTACCTGGCGAGACCTTGCATGCTGGCAGCTTTTCGTTCCGGTTCTTTGGCAAACAGCATGCCTTGTTCCACAAGACTATCCCACGCGTTCCAAATGTTGGGGTACTGATTAACGAGACGATCTACTATCCGGGCGACTCATTCGATACACCCGACATATCACCCAAAGTCCTGTTAGCTCCCACTAACGGCCCGTGGCTCAAAGTCGGCGATGTCATCGACTTTATCGACGCCACCAAGCCCAAGCTATGCGTCCCCACACATAACGCGCTGCAGTCCGAATTGGGCGACAGCATGATGGAGCAATGGCTAAGCGGCGTCTGCCAGAAAAACCACACCACGTTTAAGCACCTCCCCGCCGGAGAGTCGATCGAAGTATAACGGCGGAGTGCTTTTGGGCGCGCATGGCGCTATACTGAGCCTATACAAATCTCTATACCCGGAAGGGCATACCACCACTATGAACAACCCGACTTTTTGGTCAGACTTGCACAAACACTACAAAACACAGGACTGGATCGACAAACCGTCGCTCTTTGCCGCTCAAGCGGTTGAGTTCTTTCCGTCACGAGGCAAACTGCTCGAACTTGGTGCCGGCCTCGGGCAAGACAGCCGGTTCTTTGCCGAGTATGGCTACGAGGTTACCTCGACCGACCTAGAACAGACCGCCATGGACATCGACAAACGCAAAGTGTCCTCCGACATCAAGGACCGTGTAGAGTTTAAGCAGCTTGACATGCGCCAGCCATTTCCGTTTGAGGATAAGTCATTTGACATCGTGTATTCGCATTTAGCGCTGCATTATTTTGACAGCACTACAACCCAACACGTATTCGACGAAATCGCCCGCGTGCTGCGGCCCGGCGGCATACTGGCCTTTTTAGTCAACTCCACTAGCGATCCCGAGTACGGCACTGGCAGCCCCATAGAATCCGATTTTTACCAGGTAGAGCATACGAGCTCAGCCCCGAATCGGTCCTGGCATTTACCACCGCGTTCCAGAGCAAGATCGTCGACAATAATGGTGAGACCTATAAAGACAGCATCAAGGGCGTCCACCACCTGGTGCGTTATATCGGTGAACGTACGTACTAGGTATTAAGAAACCTTAGTGCCAATGTTTTCGCCCTGGATAACCTTGACAATATTGTCGGGCTTCATTGGGTCAAATACGACCACAGGCATATGCTGTTCGACGGCCAGGCCAAGTGCGGCTTTGTCCATGACTTTGATCTGCGGATTCTCGACTGCTTCCTGTAATGTCAGGCTATCTAGCTTAACAGCGTCGTCATACTTGGCGGGGTCTTTATCATAGACACCGTCGACCTTAGTGGCCTTGAGCACGGTGTCACAGCTCAGCTCGAGGGCAATGTTGATCGCGCCAGTGTCAGTCGTAAAGTACGGCCGGCCGATGCCACCAGCCACGATGACCACTCGGTCTCGGCTCAGATGCTTTTCGGCCAGACGGAAGGAGTAGGCTTCGGCAACTTGGTCAGCGAAGATGTTACTCATACAGCGGGTTTTTACGCCGTTGAATTCAAAGATGTCGGTTAGGGCCATGGCGTTCATTAGGCACGAGAGCATGCCCATGTGGTCAGCGGTTACACGCTTGATGCCATGTCCGGCAATCTCAGCGCCGCGCACTACATTACCGCCCCCAACTACTAAAACAAGCTGGCAACCAGCTTGTACGACTTTGGCACACTCTTGGGCCAGATAGATAGCAATCTCCGTATCGATGCCCACATCGTGCTTGCCAGACAATTGCTCTCCAGATATCTTGAGTAGTACGCGCTTATAGCCCATGGTCGCTCCATTCTTTTTCTTTATTTCGCCCATAGACTACCAGACATCTTGGGTAAATGCCAGAATATTTGTAGGGGCAAACCGAAGCATCGGATGATAGAATACAGACATGTCAGAGGTGAATGATCCGGAGATACTGGAGTCCCTGCGACGCATTTTTGCATCGCGGAGCGATCTGAAAACAGTCGTCGAATACCAGCAGCGTCTGTACGCTAGCATCCAGGAACTAAATAATAACCACAAAACAATTCACACGCACGTTCGCAGCCTGACCGAATCACACAACCAGGTACGAAATGATACCAACGACCTCTTACGAATCCGCGGTGAGATCAACGACACGCTACGCAGTTTATCTGATTCACACCGCCAGACCAGAGAAGAGATCAGGCGAGCCGTTGAATCAATCGCCTACGTCCAACAAGAGGTGCACAAAATCAGCGACCTAGAAAATCGCATCGAAAAGCTAGAGCGCGAAACTCAAAAGATTTGGCAGGATGACCGCAGCGACGACAAGCGTGTCCAGGAACAAGAACAACGTATTCGTAAACTTGAGCGAAGACAGGGGGAATGATGAGCATCAAGATTTATTCATGGAACGTCAATGGCATCCGGGCAGTCACGCGCAAAGAACTATTCGTGCCATTTGTCGCCAAGGAGCAGCCGGATATTTTGTGCCTCCAAGAAACCAAGGCCCAGCAGGGCCAGGCCGAAATAGACCTACCAGACTACGAAGAATATTGGAACTCCGCCGAGAAGAAGGGCTACTCCGGCACAGCCATTTTTACCAAGACAAAGCCGCTGGCCATCATCAATGGGTTCTCACAGGAGATCATCGACAAGTACAAGGTCGAAGGTGACACCTACGGCGATCCCAATAAGGAAGGCCGGGTTATTGCCGCTGAGTACGAGCAATTCTACGTAGTAACGGTATACACGCCCAACGCCAAGGACGACCTCAGCCGTATCCCGCTGCGTGAGAAGCATTGGGACCCAGCGTTTTTGGCCTACTGCAAACAGCTCGAACAGCACAAGCCGGTTATTTTCTGCGGCGATCTGAATGTTGCCCACACCGAGAACGACCTAGCCAACCCCAAGCCCAACAAAGGTAAAAAGGGCTTCACCACCGAGGAGCGCAATGGGTTCCAAGCCTTCCTGGATGCCGGCTTTGTCGATACGCTACGTATGTTCAAGCAAGGTAACGGCTATTACACCTGGTGGAGCCAGTTCGCTAAATCACGTGAGCGCAACGTTGGCTGGCGCATCGATTACTTCCTAGTATCATCGCAACTCAAGGATAAGGTAACGGCCGCTGATATTCACCCCAACGTTATGGGGTCCGACCATTGCCCAGTTAGCATAACCTTGGATATCTAGCATGAAACACGTTACGTTATTATTCCTGCGCAAAGACGACCAGATACTGCTCGCTATGAAGAAGCGCGGTTTTGGCGTCGACAAATGGAACGGGGCAGGCGGCAAGGTAGAGGCAGGCGAGACCTACGAACAAGCCGCTATCCGTGAGTGTCGAGAAGAAGTCGGTGTCACACCCAAACAACTCAAGCCAGTCGGCGAGCTGCATTTCTTTGACCTGCCGGACGTAGAGCACTACTGCCACGTATACACCGCCACCGAGTGGGAAGGCGAGCCACACGAAACCGAAGAGATGCGGCCGCAATGGTTCACCCACAAGGATATCCCGTACAAGAACATGTGGCCCGACGACGAACTTTGGATGCCGTTGCTATTAGACGGCAAACTCTTTAAGGGCAAAATCGTCATCGAGGATGATATCGTCAAAGAGTGCGAGCTTGCCGAAGTCGACGCGTTATAAGACAATCAGCATATGAATAACCCCAAGCAGGACGACAGCTTCGCCGAAATCAGCCACATCGTGTGGCAACATCTAGTTGACCGCGACTGGGACAACCCCCAGCCACGTGCCCTGGCAATATCGTTATCACTCGAGGCGAACGAGCTGCTCGAACACTACCAATGGCAGGATGAGCCAGTCGGCAACAAAGAAGCACTTGGCGAAGAGCTGGCCGACGTGCTTATCTACGCATTACAGTACGCCCACGTCCTGGGCATTGACCCGGCCGCTGCCATTCGCGACAAACTGGCCAAATCAGCCCGCAAATATCCCGCCGAAAAATTCAAAGGTAAAGATGACGCCGAAAAAAGCGACCTGTGGCTGAAGGCTAAGTTAGAGCATCGAGAAAACAAAAAAGGGCTCTAATATATGAATCCTGAGTTTTGGCACAAACAATCACCGTCGAAGCCATTGTTCCCTGAGTTAGAATGGAGCAGGCCCGAGAACCGCCAGATGGCAGGCAAGCTACTGCTTGTAGGTGGCAATCTGCACGGGTTTGCAGCACCGGCCGAGGCTTATGCCGAAAGTATTCGGGCAGGCGTGGGCACCAGTCGGGTCCTGTTGCCCAGCGCTATTCAAAAGGTCGTTGGGCCATCTATCGAAAATGGTGAATTCGCCGCAAGTACACCTAGCGGTAGCTTTTCGCAGCGTGCCCTCATTGAGCTGCTCGACTGGTGTCGTTGGGCGGACGGTGTCTTATTTGCTGGCGACCTAGGTCGCAACTCCGAGACTGCTATTTTAGTCGAGAAGTTCCTACAAAAATGTGAAGCCATTACCGTCCTCACCAAGGATGCGGTCGACTACGTTGTATCGATTCCGCATGCCGCACTGGAGCGTCCCAATACTGCACTTGTGTTAAGTCTCTCACAATTACAACGACTTGGTATCGCCGCACGATTCGAGAAACCAATCACCTACAGTATGGACCTCTTGCAGTTAGTTGACTGGCTACATCTATTCACGGCGCGCCACGCCTGCCATATTATCGTCAAGCATCACAACCAAATATATGTTGCCGTTAACGGTGAGGTCAGCACCACCAAAATGGAGCAGGACATGCCTATCTGGCGACTCAAGCTCGCCACTCACGCCGCTGTCTGGTGGATTCAAAATCGCACCAAAACCTTTGAAGCTCTCACCAGTAGCGTGCAGCAGGCCGTTAAACAGTCATCTCTGTAATTTGTATATTCATATTCCCATTCGGAAATAGTGGTCCTATACTTGGAGTATCATCTTATAGGGGGGTATATGAACACATTATGTCATGGATTTAGGCGGCTTTCTCTGGGTATGGCCGCATTTGTTTTTGTCGGATTGATAGGCATTTCCGGAGAGGTTTCCGCCGCCAGTACTGAGCATTCCAGCAAAAAGGGGTTTTGCATTAACGCCAACCTGCCTGTCGCACTTGGCGCAAACAGGCCCTTCGATCAAAAGGTGCACACTACCTATTGCCAGCCGTTCAAATGGGCGAAGGGCGGCCACCAAATCGACATGCTCACCGAAGGTGCAACCTATAACGCCAGCTATTGGGATTGGCCGGTCAGCCCAAACTTGTATTCGTACGTAGACAAAACCCTTGCGCAGGGCAGAGCCACTTTAGCGTATGATCGCATTGGCGCAGGGCAGAGCAGCCATCCAGTCAGTAGCAGCATAACAGAGGAAACCGATGCCTACGTGTTACACGAATTGCTCCAGCTAGTGCGTGTATTTGGGTACTCACACGTTAACTCGATAGGGCACTCCTACGGTAGCGGCATCGCACTGGAAGAGGCAGCCACATACAATGACATTAGTCGTTTGGTGCTGACTGGATATCTGCACCGAGCCAGCAACCCTGCCGTTACGGCCGGCAATTACCCAGCCAACCAGGACCCAGCATTTGCAGCACAAAGCCTCGACGGAGGATACCTAACAACTCGTCCTGGTGCGCGCGCGACCTCATTCTACTCTTCGTCTGCCGACCCCAGCGTCATTGCATATGACGAAGCTCACAAGGATCTTGTCTCCTTAACCGGGCTGCTCGACTTTTTGGGCAAACGTGGCGTTGTCGCAAGCAGCAATCTGAGCAACAACATACATGTTCCGCTCCTTGTACTAGTAGGGCAACAAGACGCTATCTTCTGCTTCGACCCAACCTCCTTTAATTGCACAGATAACGCAGCCGTAACAGCCAACGAAACACCATACTACACTGGCGCACCGAGCTTGCAAGTCTCAACCGTTGCGAACACCGGACACGATCTGGCGCTCCACCCATCAGCCAACCAGTCGTTCCAGACTATCGACCAGTGGATTAAGAACCACTGATTGACAATCTAGCTAAATCTGCTTAATTGAGCCGTGCGCAAAAGCATTGTATAAATATAGGTTGTGCGCTTTCCAGACTACTCATCGGTCTACTATCAACAACCGACACCAAGCCTGGTTGAGGGGTACGTTAGCTTCCTTGGCAGAGGAGAGGATGACCATCGCAAGGAAATCGAGCAATTTCGCCCCAGCCACCTTAGGCATATAGCGATGCGTATTGGTCGTGGTTGTCTTGTAGCCGCCAACAACAACGCTCAGGCGGCGGGGCGTCTTTTTAGGAGAGCCATCCGCGACCTTGCACCTAGCGTTGAGACCCCAGAAAAACGAGCCGGCAAGATAGGTAGAACAGCA
Organism: uncultured bacterium; assembly: GCA_963815935.1. Taxonomy (GTDB): domain Bacteria; phylum Patescibacteriota; class Saccharimonadia; order Saccharimonadales; family UBA4665; genus JARIHD01. The sequence goes on along the minus strand of CAWFIL010000002.1, from coordinate 355,804 downwards.
ATGCACTTACACCTCATAGCCAGTATGCTCGACATGCGAGATAGCCCAGCGTTAGTCGCCGAAACGCGCCGAGAGATGCATCGCGAAACCGTAGACAGCATCAGGCGCCAATATACCGAGTTACACCAGGACCGATCGTCCATGAAAGCGAGCCAACGACGCGGATATGAAGGCAATCTTCGAGGCGAGCTCTCGCAACTAGTAACGCTCGGTTTACTTTCTCGCTATGCACACCCGTGGGTGATGGCCCTGCCGTCGCTTATTCATCACGACAACGGCAAAGCGCATCGCAATAACTACGACGTCTTGCTTACCGAGACTATGCCGTCCCAAGCTCAACCACAGCATTACAAGCTGCAAGTCAAAACCGAATGCGTTGGCTTGTGCTGTGATCGGCCAGAACCAAAGCGCCGACCGCAAAAAGAATATAGCAGCGACATCATCTTAGTGTCCGCCTGTTGCGACTTACAGCGCGGTGATAAGCGCGACACAAGTCTACAGAATTTCTATGCCGCCGAACTGCTTATTAAAGAGTACGACGAAACTGCCACACCCGATGAAATTATTGAGCTGGACGATTACACTAACAGCCTCTTACTGTCCGTAACCATGAGCGACGAACGACGAATGGGCCGTCTCCCGATGGAGGATGCCGAGGCTCTTTAGGTTTGTATATTTACAAATATATACATTTATTGTAGAATATAGTCTTTGATTGGCAGCCTGCCTTTCAAATACGACAAGAGGGATGTGAGACTAATGGCTCGTCGCTCGTCGCGTCGGCGTTACAGTGATCTCGTCGTGGGAATCTCCGCGATAGCAATCATGCTTGTGGCGTTCATCGTCGCAATGATCGCAGTCAATGCCAACGGCAGCCACACCAACAAGGCCAATACGGCAGCTACCGCTTCGCCAACAGCAACCGAGACCACGTCTCCAATGCCGAGCGAAGGGCCCACCGACACAGCGTCGCCGACGCCTTCCGGAAGTACTGCAACCGCAACCGCGGCTGCACCGCTCCCCACCGGCAACGGCAGTGGATGCGACGTCGGCGCGGCCTTCCAAGCCCAGCTCCGGTCCAACCCGGTCACCGTGGACCAAGGCGCACAGTTCACCGGCACCGTCTGCTTGCAGAAGGGACAGTCCATCTGGGCGTTCAACTACCACAATGGCCTGTACGTCATGGCAACTACCGTGTCGGGTCCCGTGACTCCGATCGTACGCAACAGCGGCGCCTGGAACTGGACCGACCGGATCACAGACAGCACCACTGTCGTGTTCATCCTCGCCAACAGCCAGGAGAGCGACTGGGTGACTGGACAGAGTCCCAACAGTAGCTACGGCAACCGGGTGGTCATCAACGACGCCAACATCGGCAAGGCCGGCAAGGTTGTCAATCGAGTGCCCGTCGCGGTGATGATGCAGGTCTGACGACCGGTACGGTCCACTCAACAGAGACAGTTCTAGTGGACGAATGAGCCGCTGGTGCGAGCAAGCTTCCGAGCCTCTGCTCGCACCAGCCCCGTCCTCCGCTTCTTTCCGTCCCTCTTGTCAATCACCCACGATCTTTGAAGAGCCTCTTTGGGCTCTTTTTATTTAGTAAAGAAAAGCGGCCTCTTGCGAGACCGCCTTACTTTGGTGGGCGAGGAGGGAATCGAACCCTCACGAACTTGCGTTCACAGGATTTTGAGTCCAGCGCGTCTACCAATTCCGCCACCCGCCCATTTACAGATGCATGGTAGATGCTAACAAGGGTGTATTGTACTATACTAAGAGCAAGAAAGCGAGCATAAGCAAAGTAACTGTGTTAAACCCACTATTTTCCAGTGATGATTCCGAGGAAAAGCAACCCCAGGACGATAAAGGGTATGTTGTTAGCAACCGCCACGGCCGCACCATCCAACCAGTATCCAAAGGGCTGATCCCACCTTCGCCAGCCCAACGATACACGCCAGCCGACCAGCCCATGAGCACCAATGCTGCCGTGGAGCTCATCCGTCGCAAGGTAGAGGCAATCTACGGCGATGCGCCACCCGCCAAGCAAGAGATCAAAGAAGTCAAGCAGGAGACCCCCAAACAGCGCTCCAAACACCAGCAGTTCATGTATGAGCTGAGTACTTCCGGCAAGTCACTCGCCCAAATTCAAACTGAATGGCACACCTACTACACGCGGCTGCCAGACAGCGAGAAACACGAAGTTTGGCACGAATTTTATGCCAACAATGGGCGGCAAGCTTCCGCCTACACACAATACACACAGCAAGTCGCTACCACACAACAGCCTACAGCCCCAGGCATGAGCACGATGGCAGAGGGGCCACATCACGTCGTGGTCGCCGAGCACACGCCACCCGCATTGCCGCACAGTGACCGTCGCTCGGCAGCACGCATCAAGAAACAGATCGTCAGCCGCGTATTGGCCAGCGAATCGGCTCAACAAAAAGCCAAGCAGCATTTCCGTTCCTTACTGTTTGGCCTGAGTACTGGGTTCATCGTACTGATAATCTTTTTGTTCGGGTTCTTCAACGAGGTAATCATCGCACCATTTATACAGCCAAGCCGCCATGTAAGCGCCACACCTATAATTCTGAGCAGTGACAGTCTGGCCGCCAGTGATGCGCCCGAAGTTATTATTCCTAAGATCAACGTACAGATTCCAATTATTTATGACCCCAATAACATCAACGAAGCCGTTGTCGAGAAGAACCTTGAGGATGGCGTCATTCACTACGCCACCACGGTCAACCCGGGTCAACAAGGGAACGCCGCGTTCTTTGGGCACTCTAGCAACAACATCTTCAACAAGGGAAAATACAAATTTGCCTTCGTTCTGTTACACGAAGTTGTACCTGGTGATATCTTTTATCTCACCTACAACAAGACCGTCTACACGTACCGCGTGTTCGACAAAAGAGTAGTAGCACCAAGCGAGGTCTCGGTGCTCAACAATGTACCTGGTAAAACCGCCACCGCAACACTCATCACCTGTGATCCGCCGGGCACGTCCAATAACCGCCTGGTCATATGGGGGGAGCAGATCAGCCCAGATCCATCTGGCGCAACCGCCCCCGATCCCTCAACCATCAGCGACCAAACCCCCACACAGCTAGCAAGCAACGGCCCAACAATGTGGAGCCGCTTCTGGCACTGGCTATTCTAAAGGGGAGCTACTGATCCTTGGGAAGCAACAACGCCGTACTGTTGATTGCGTACGTTGTCTTGTCGGTACCATCTGCGGCCTTAACGGTTTGCGCACCAACAGAGTAAAGTGCTTTGTAGTTGGCATCAAAGAATGGCACATAGCCGGGTAGGGCAGCGTTAAGCACTTCGCGGTTGGCGTTGTCGTATTCAAATACGAATACCTTACCGCCGCTTACGTACATCATGCGATGGCCATCCATCCAGGTGGCGTGCAACTGCGGGGCATCTAGAGCCTTAGGCTGAGTATAAGCATAGCCTTTGTCCGTTTCGGCATCGTACAGGCCAAACTGCGGGCCATTCTCGACCATAATGAAGCGGGCATTATCCGAGAATGAAATGTAGTCAGGGCTTTGGACTTTAAGCACCTGAACAGGCACTACGGGACTATCGGGTTTGCTGCGAAGCGCTTTAGCAGGGTCTTCATAGACGTACGTTCGGCTGTCGGCGCTTGCGCCAGCAACGATGTACCAGGCACCGCTGTACTGAGCCAAATCGAGCAAGTAGTTACTACCACTTGATACCTGGCGGATGGTGTATGTTTGATTGCTGTCACGCAACTTCACAAGACTCTTGCCGGCGGGGGCATCTTGATCGGTAGCATATAGTACAACACTGTCGCCGTGTGACTTAAAAGCCAACACGTGATCAAGGAACGGCTGTGGCGCTGGGGCGTCAAGTGTTGCCGTCTTGAGTGTTGCCGTTTCGGCATCGTATACATAATACTTGTCGTATTTGTCGCCACGCAGCTCAAGTTTAGTAGGATTAACACCCAGTTTCGACGTCAAGTTCACCGTTGCTTGAGCATCTTGGCGGTCAATAAGCACATACTCGCTTGTTTGCGCGCCGTTGTTGTCGGTGACGTGCTTTAAGAGCACGTGGCGGTCATCGTTACCCCAGGCCACAAATTCCCAGCTATGAGCGCCTTCCGCGTGTATGAACGCAGTCGGCGGCAAGGTAAGAGGCACGGCAACTTTCGTTGGGTTATCTAGATCGTACAGGTCAAAAACATTGTAGGCAGCGGGGCTTTGGACTAGCACCCAGCGACGATCCGGGCTTTGCGTTATTAGACCAGGAGCAGCATTGTAGGCCGAGACTGAAGTTGTCGTGAGTTTAGCGGGGAAAAGCATCGGATAATCGAAGTGAAGGACTGAGCCCCCCTCAACATTGATTGCACGTTGCCAGGTACGATAGCCCGCACGCTCCAACTTGAACGTATAGTGTCCCGACGGGATAAGCAGACGAGTATTGGTCGTCTCACTACGTTTTGTGTCGTTCATATAGATATCCGCGGGGCCCGGTCGAGTCGAAATAAATACCAAGCCGCTCTGGATGACTTCGCCGTTCTTGATGCCAAAACCATATGCTTGGTAGAGCAAGATAAGCGTCGTCAATATCAATGCGATAGCCACCAACACATAGCCGATGAACAGGCGTATAAGATGGGCTTTTTGTTTTTTGGGGTCTAAGAATTCCATTCGCAGTCTTTATTATATAACTAGTTCACTGGTAGACAAACACGTCTTGCGCAAGCATAGGGTTGCGCGTTAAGATACATATAACTTACGCTTTTAAATGAAGGCCAAGAAACACATAGAGGGTAACAGCGAAACGTGGGTCAGAATAACATCATCGAACTGAATGGCAAACAATATGATGCCGTTACAGGCGCGCTGCTTGGCGAGAGCCGTGTTAAGGCCACCTCTGTTTCTCGTACCGAAGCGCCTCGCCACCAGGGCAGGGTGATCGATGGCTTTGTCCGCCAGAGCCAAACCCATATCAACCTGGCACCCCAGGCAACAAAGCTATCACCAGCAAAGGCAATCCCGGCGGGCCAGGTCCGCAATGCCACCGGCAAGAAGATGGACATCCAACGGGTCAACGCCAAGCCAGCCCAGGCCCACAAACCAGAACGCGCCCAAACACTTATGAGGCACGTGGTACGTAAGCCAAAGATCGATATGAAGCCAGCCATCAAGACTACTGGCCCAGCTGAAATGATGGCCAAACCCGCCTCAGAATTAGCTACCCAGCTCGAGAAGAAGCTTTCCGTCACACAAATCGATCCAATCCGCTTAGCGCATGCCAATCACATCGCCAAAAGCCCACACATTCGCAAGTTCGACAAACCGCGTGTCGAGCATGCTGTAGCCGACCGTCCGCGTCAGTATGCCAACAGCACAAATCGGCCAATGCACCAAGAATTTCACCGTGGCGCCAAACCGCAGCCAATCGCCTCACGTAGTGTGGCGCTTGAACAGGCCGCCCAGCGGCTAAAAAGCAGGCAAAACTCCACGGATATGTTTGAAGCCGCATTAATCCATGCCACCAGCCACGAAGAGCCACATCACAAAGCCGGTGGACGCCGTGCCATACGTCGCCACCGAATGGTGAACGCTGTTGCGGGCATCGCTGCCTTTTTGGTAATTGGCGGTTTTATTACGTACATCAACATGCCTGGTATTGAACTGCGCGTTGCCTCAGTACACGCTGGCTTTCACGCCGAAATGCCTGCCTACCGACCAACAGGGTACGCCTTGACCGGAGGCGTCAAGGCAAGTAGTGGTAGGGTAGAGATGACCTACCGTTCGGGTGATAGTTCATACAAAGTCACACAGGTCGCCTCCAATTGGAACAGCGAGACCCTACTCGACCAGAACACCGAACAGCGTGGCGCCCCAAGCCAGACAATCCAAAGCGAAGGCCGCATCATCTACATCTACAAGAATAATGCAACTTGGGTGAATGGTGGTGTCCGCTACGACATCAGCGGCAACGCCAACCTCAACGCCGACGACCTCATTTCACTTGCCACAAGCATGTAGCCAACATTGTAACCCCCAGACGACCTCTTACTTTTTAAGGGGTTTTCTCTTATAATAGGGCGCATATGAAACCAGCACGCACTCGTTTTGCTCCTAGCCCCACCGGCTATTTACACGTTGGCGGTATCCGTACCGCACTATTCGCATGGCTTGTCGCTCGTCAGACCGGCGGCCAGTTTGTATTGCGCTTTGAAGATACCGACAAAAAACGCGAGGTAGAAGGCGCTCGCGGACACCTCATCAAGAGCCTGCGCGCTCTCAACCTGTTATACGACGAAGGCCCCGACATCGGTGGCCCATTCGCGCCGTATGTTCAAAGTGAACGCCTAGACAGCTACAAACAGTGGGCCCAGCGCTTGATCGACGAAGGCCGAGCCTATGCCGACCCCTATACTCAAGAGGAAGTCCAGTCCTTCCGCGAGCAGGCCCAAAAAGCTAAAAAGCCCTTTCTGTATCGCAACCACCGACCAGAGAACCCGCCAGCCTGGGACGGCACACAACCACTGCGCTTTAAGTCCGAACCCAAAGCCTACCAATGGCACGACGAAGTCATGGGCGACCTCAGCACCGGGCCAGAAGTCATCGATGACTTTATCCTAATCAAGTCCGACGGATATCCGACATACAACTTTGCGCACATCGTGGACGATGCCGAAATGGAGATTACCTGCATTATCCGTGGACAGGAGTTTATCGCCAGCGTGCCGAACTACCTCAACCTATACGAGGCGCTTGGCGTAGAGCGACCGGCCATTGCCACCGTGCCGCACATCTTGGGCCCAGACGGTAAGAAAAAACTATCCAAGCGCGACGGCGCCAAAGATGTGCTCGACTATATCCGGGACGGATTTTTGCCCGAAGCTCTGGTTAGCTTCATTGCCACCATGGGTTGGAACGATGGCACCGAGCAAGAAGTCTTTACCCAGGACGAGCTGGTCAAAAAGTTCAGCCTCAGCAAAGTACAGCGCAGTGGTGCCCGTTTTGATGAGCAGCGTCTGCTATGGATGAATGGCTATTACATCCGCAATATCGGCCTCGACAACCTATACGAACGCGTCAAGGATTTCTGGCCGCCAGAAGCCACCGCCTATGACGACACCTACAAAAAAGCCGTACTTGGCTTGGTGCAGGAACGTCTGAAGTTCTTTTTAGAGCTGCCCCAACTAACCAGCTTCTTCTTTACCGATCTGCCAATTAGCTCCGAGCTCGTCAGCGGCCACAAGCAACTCAAAAAGCTAGACGCCGCCGAGGTTAAACAGCTCCTAGAGCAAGCACAGGCCAGCCTAGAGGCAAGCGATTTCACGCTCCAGGACCTTACCGACCGGCTCAACCAACTCCTCGAAGCCACCAGTCAAAAGCCAGCAATTCTGTTTAGCCTAATCCGAATCGCCACCACACAAGCCCCAGCCAGCCCCGGCTTAGCAGATACACTCGCCGTCCTCGGTAAAGAGGTATCACTGCGCCGAATGCAGGCAATGCTGCAAAGCCTCTAGATAAATAACCATAAGCGCTGGTACAATACAGCGTATGAATAACGACTTCTTGCCGCGTCCCGGCAAAAGGCACAACACACAAACACACCAACCGCACAACAAAACAGACTGGGAGCGACCGGTACAATTCCGTACGCCAGACCAGGTTGCTGCCGCAGATGACAAGCCCGACGTCCGGCAGCCAGAGATGCATGCCAACGGTGGTTTTTCGAGCCATCATGGGCCAGTCAAAAAATCCTTCAAGGAGCGTCTCAAGAGCCTCAGCAAAAAGCAATGGGCAATCATAGCCGTTGCCGCCGTATTCTTACTGGGCGGGTTAGGGACAGGCTCGTACTTTCTGTGGTTCCATGACACTGCCAAGCCAGTAGTAGTCAAAAAGAAGACTATCGCCAAGAGTACGACACCCGCGCCAACACCCCCACCGCTGGTATCTACGCTTACGGGGCTGCCGATCGCCGACGCTAGCATCAACGACCGGCCCGTCACCGCCATCATGATCGAGAATAGCGTATATGCCCGGCCACAATCCGGCCTGAACGATGCCGGCGTGGTCTTTGAGGCTGTCGCCGAAGGTGGCATCACGCGGTTCCTTACGCTTTGGCAAGATACCGACTCCGAGTATATAGGCCCAGTACGCAGCGTACGCCCATACTACCTGCAGTGGTTACAGGGCTTTGATGCTTCGGTAGCTCACGCCGGCGGCAGCGGCGACGCCTTGCGTCTTATTAAAGACTGGGGCATCAAGGACCTTGACCAGTTCCATAACTCCTCAGGGTATTGGCGCATAAGTTCACGCTACGCGCCGCACAACCTATACACCAGCACCACCAAGCTGCACCAGCTCGAAGCCAGCAAGGGGTTCGGCAAGTCCAACTACACTGGCTTTGCCCGCAAAGCAGAAGCCCCAAGCGCCACACCCACTGCGCGAACCATCGACTTCAACATCTCCTCGGCACCGTACAACTCCCACTACGACTACGACACAGCCAGCAATAGCTACCTTCGCTCAGAGGGCGGCGTGCCACACAAAGACGAAAAGAGCGGGCAGCAGATTTCCGCCAAAGCAGTGGTCGGCCTGGTCATGGACCAAGGGAAGAGCGACATCTACACCACCTATAGCACTATCGGCAGCGGACGAGCTTACATTTTCCAGGATGGCGTCGTTACAATCGGCAATTGGCACAAGACAAGCAACAGCAGCCAGTTCACCTTTACTGACGACAGCGGCGCAGAGCTTAAACTAAATCCTGGCAGGACATGGCTGACCGTCGTTGGCAGCACCAGCCGTGTCAGCTACAAGCCATAATCCATGGACCATCTACAAAAGTTCGTTGCTCAACTTCAAAACCGCGTAGCAATATTGCTCATGCTCAACAGTGTGACCATCATTGGCGGATACTGGATGGTGGCGCACTACGTCGGGCCAAACCTATACTTCAAAAATCAGCAGATCTCCACCGCCATCATCTTGGTCTTTATCGCATTCTTGTCGATCATCATTCTGGCCTGGGTCGCCTCCAAATATCTGACCAAGCCGGTCAAAGTAATTTGGCAGGCAGTACTACATATTTCACCCGAGACGGCTAATTTTCCAGCCCCAGACACCAAGCACCTCGGTTACGGCCAAGAACTCGTGACTGCACTGATTGGCCACGTCTACCAGTTAGCCAGTGTTGCCGACACCGTCGAGAAGCTAGCCAAAAACGCCAAACACGATCTCAAGACCGACTTCGTAGCCAACAGCCTGCCGCTGCCACTTGTCGTACTCGATAAAGACGCCAACATCGTATTCGCCAATGAGGCATTATTCAAAACCGTAAACCGCGAGGAAGCCGACACCATCGGCCAAAACGTCTACATGGTCTTGGATTTGCTCTTTAGCAGCCAAGATACCTTTGATACCTGGCTCGAAAAGGCCAGGGCGGACAAAGTTACCTCCACTCGCATATGGGAACGTGTTCGCCTAAACCTGCCGGACGATAAAGAAACCCGCTACTTTGACCTTGTAGCCTACTACAACAAGAACAACCCTGAGGGCTTCGAGATTATGCTAACGCTCTTCGACCGCACTCGCCAATATTCGCAAGACGACCAAGCCCTCAGCTTCGTGGCGCTCGCTGTACACGAACTACGTACGCCGCTCACCTTGCTACGCGGCTACATCGACGTCTTCGAAGAAGAGCTTGGCGGCAAGCTCGACGGAGAACTAGCCGACTTTATGCGCAAGATGAAAGCCGCCGCTCAGCAGTTGGCCGCCTTTACCTCTAATGTGCTCAACGTAGCTCGTTTTGAAAACGATGCGCTCGTACTTAAGTTGCACGAAGAAAAAATTGAGCCTATCTTGGATATGGCTATCAACAACATGGCGCTACGAGCCAAGGTACACGGCGTCAAGTTAACCCTCAACGTCGAAAAGAACCTACCGGCCGTGGGGGCCGATGCCGTCAGCATTAGCGAAGTTGTTAACAATCTGCTCGACAACGCCATCAAGTACAGCACCGGCGACCAAAAAGAAGTTATCGTTCATACCTACGCCACCAACGATGGACTCGTCGAAACTACCGTCCAAGACTTCGGCCCCGGTATCCCCGAAACCGCCATTGGCAACCTGTTCACCAAGTTCTATCGTGACTACCACAACCGTGAGCATGTCGGCGGCACCGGCATGGGACTTTTCCTAAGCAAAGCCATCGTCGATGCCCATGGCGGCAACATTTGGGTCCGTTCCCGCGAAGGGCAAGGGCAGGGCACTACGTTCGGTTTTACCCTCGTCCCTTATAGCAAGCTTGCCGACGAACAGAAAAAAGGCGATAATGCAGACATTACGCGCACAGCGCACGGCTGGATTAAAAACCACTCACTATATCGAAGGTAATCATTTATGGCACAAGTCTACACATCACCAAACCCTATCGGCAAAAAGGTTCTTTGCGTCGAAGACGAACACTTCATTAGCGAACTATACGTCCGCGCCCTAACCAAAGCCGGCTACGAAGTCACCGTCGAAGTCGACGGGCAGGAGGGCCTCAAGCTAGCCCAGTCCGATCAGTTCGACATCATATTGCTCGACCTAATGGTACCGACCATCACCGGTATCGAAGTCCTGCGCCACTTACGCAACGCCAGTGAAACACCACAGCTACGCGCCAAGATAATCATCACGACCAATCTGGAGCAACGCGAAGATGTTCGCGCCGACATCGAGAAACAAGCCGACGGCTACTTGGTCAAGGCCGAGATCACACCGCGCGAACTCGTCGAATTCCTCAGCACCATCAAATAAATAGCTGTATACTACCTCTAGCTATGCGTAGGCTGCCAGTTTGGCTTCCTCTGCGCAGGCTTCCTAACTAATCACTTTGCTTTCCCACACCAGGGATGGCTTCAATCGGTCACCCATGCGAACGTGCGCGCAGCGGCCGGTACATACCTAGCACGTAGAACAAACCGCATAAACGGCAGTTTTTCTTTGCCATAGGAGATTAGTTGGGATGACCTACGAACAAGATTCTATTCACGAAACAGAAGGCGTATCGGTTCACGCCGGGTTTCCAAACCCCGCCGCCGATACCCGCCTGCGCAGCCTGGACCTCAACCAGCTGCTTATTAATCACACCGCCAGCACGTACTTCTTCCGCGTCCATGGTAGTGAGTGGGAGCCCGCAGGCGTGTTTGACGGCGATATCGCCATTATCGACAGAGCTCTAGACGCTAGCAGCAGCGACACGGTGCTATGGTGGAGTGACACCAGCGAAGCATTTTGTATATCCACGCTCGGCAAGACACCGCAGGGCGCAACCGTTTGGGGCGTAATCACCTCCAGTATCCACCAATTCCGTACCGTCAACCTGGAAGGAGCCAAACAGTGAGCGACCACATCTACGCCCTTATCGACTGCAATAACTTCTTTGTAAGCTGTGAGCGGGTCTTCCGGCCCGACCTGGAGGGCAAGCCTGTGGCGGTGCTGTCCAGTAATGACGGCTGCGTGGTAGCCCGCAGCAACGAAACCAAACGCCTGGGCATCCCTATGGGCGCACCGGCCTTTAAATACCGTGAGATCTTCGACAAGTACGGCATCGTACGCTTTTCGGCTAACTTCGAATTGTACGGCGACATCAGCAAACGCATCACGTCGCTGCTTACTACCATTACGCCGCGGATCGAGGTCTACTCCGTGGACGAATCATTCCTGGATATTACCGAACTACCCGTCACCGACTACGAGGCGTGGGGCAGGGGCGTGCGCAATGCCATTATGCGGCATGTTGGCATTCCCGTATCGGTGGGCATCGCCTCTAGCAAGACCCTCGCCAAACTGGCCGCCGAGATACCCAAAAAATACGAAGCCTACCACGGGGCATTTAGTTTCATCAACCTAGCGCCGTCGCGCAGGGAAGCCGCCCTTAAGGCTATGCCCATCCAGGATATCTGGGGTGTTGGCTGGCGGCTGGCACCGCGCTTGCGGGCTGAGGGCGTTAGCACCGCCTGGGGCCTGGCCGGCATGCGCCCGCAGCGCGCCAAGCAGCTCATGGGCGTCCATGGCCGTCAGATGGTCAGCGAGCTCAATGGCGTAGCCTGTGTAGGCTTGACGCCCGAGCATGACCCCGCCAAAAGCATCATGCGCTCCCGCACGTTTGGCGAAGACACTTCCCAGGTCTACGTGCTCGAAGCCGCCATTGCCACACTCGGCGCCCAGGCTGCCTTCAAGTTACGCTGCGAGAGGCTACTGGCACGGCGCATCGGTTTCTTTGCCAACACCAGCCGCCACAAACCGGGCTACCGGCGCTGGGTCCACGAACTACGCATGGACATGCCCACCAATGACTCAGGCAAGATCATCAGCTCGCTCGTTAACGAGCTTGGCAACAGCTTTACCGGCAGCCAAATATGCCACCGCCTAGGTGTCTTTCTGTACGATTTCGTGCCCGAGGACGCCCTGCAAACCGATCTACTAGGCATGGTCGACCCCAGCCGCCACGAACGCTCCAGTGCCCGTATGCAGGCCGTCGACGTCATTAATCAAAAGTGGGGCAGAGGCAAAATCCGCTTCGCCGCCGAAGACCTCAGCCGCAGCTGGCAGCCCAAACACCAAATCCGTTCGCCACGCTACGTCAGCAACTGGCATGAACTTCCAGAGGCACATATCGTATAATCATCTGTAATGAAAGACACCTATAGCGAGCACCAACTATCCAAAGACAATCCCCGCAATTGGTTTAGGGGCCACCAGATTATCTCTGACCAAATCACCAAAGCAGGATTGGAGGTAGTTATTTCCAGCCTGGAGCAAACCCTGCAAGCCGGCGTCGAAGGCGCCGTGGTGGAGTTTGGCTGCTACGTCGGCACCACCAGCGTATACATTCGCCGCGTGCTCGACGAGCTACACCAGTCGGATGGCCGTGAGTTCCATGTATACGATTCGTTCGAGGGCTTGCCGGAAAAGAGCGACCAAGACCACAACGCTGCCGGCGTCGACTTTGAGGCGGGTAAGTTATTTGTCACCCGCAAAGAGTTTTTGCAACAGTTCCGCAGCGGCAATCTGCGCCCACCTGTCATCCACAAAGGCTGGTTCAACGAGCTCAGCCCGCAAGACGTGCCCGAGCCCATCGCGTTCGCGTTCCTGGACGGCGATTTCTATGATTCGATTATCAGCTCACTACGCTTGGTATACCCCAAGATGAGTGCAGGCGGAAAAATCGTCATCGACGACTACCAGCGCGAAACCCTCCCAGGTGTCGAGCGGGCTATCCACGACTTCTTCCAGGGCAAGCAATACCGCTTGCGAGCCTCGCAGAATAAGGCGGTCATAGCATTATGAAACTACACATCATAACCGTTGGCGAACCCAAACTAGCCTATGCCAGGGCCGGCTGGGAAGAGTATCTCAAGCGCCTCAAACACTACCACACCGTACGCATCACCCACATTCCCGACAAACTGGCCTACGATGCCGGCCACTTCATGCAAACGGCCGGCACGGGCTACAAGATTGCCTTGGTTATCGATGGGCAGCAACTTACCAGTCCCGAACTAGCAGCATTCTTAGACAAGTGGGCCATAGAGGCCAGGGAAGTCTGCCTGCTGATCGGCGGACCCGAGGGCCTACCCCAAGAAGTAATTGACCAGTCCGACTTTCGGTGGGGGCTGTCCAGGCTAACCTTTCCGCACGACCTGGCCATGGTGATTCTACTCGAAACACTGTACCGGGCAAGCACTATCTCTGCAGGTATTCCGTACCACAAGTAGTATTGTAATTTTTGCGTAAATATGGTAGAATATCGGGGTTCGTTTACGTCAGGTAAGCGAAAGTATTTGCGTTGAACTTTTGTCCCTAAGGGGCGAACTGCGGGCAGCTTTGCAAGTCAAGGCCGTCTACAGTTCGCCCTTCTAACGTCAGAAGATCCGCGATTTTATATGTGGATATTGCACGCATCCCGCGCGCAATTGGTGAACGACCCATCTCGATCGAGGAGCACCCTCATGAACGAGCACGGCAACCAGAGCGTCAGCCCCGCGTCGGTCTCCGACCCGCTGCCGCCCTCCGCGCGCAACCAGCACTCGACCATCAAGATCGAGGCAGCCCCGATGGCCCACAGCCTCGTGCACCCCGACGTCATGTTCCCGCCGATTCCGGACGGGGAACTCGCCGACGGGCGTACCAAGGCTGGCAAGGCTCAGCGGAAGTACCTGGTGCAGCGGGAAGCGTACCTCGCCGCCTGGGAGATGGCTCACAGCTACGAGGAGGTCACCTTCCGCAATCTGCGTGAGCTGATGCGTGAGCGCCGCCTCCACCAGAACAGCATCGATTCGCTCCGCGAGCGGGTCTCGGCACTCACCGTCAACGTCGGCGCAGCCGGCACGCTCTCGCTCGTTTGCTTCCAGCTCGGCATCCTGTTCGGCGGCCGGCCGGAGCACATCGTGCAGAGCACCAGCAGCAGCGGTGGCGTCGTCCTCAACTTCGAGGTCTCGGGTGTCAGCCTCAGCGTCATCGCCGACGAGCAGCACGTCACCGTCGACATCCCGGGGATGAAGAACCGCCAGATCGCGTTCGACGCCGACGGCAACTTCACCGAGGGCTCGATCCTCGAGTTCGTCGGGTACCTCCAGATCGCCGGTGTCACCGTGAGCCGCGACAACGTCAAGTTGATGCTCAGCATGGCCAAGCGCGCCAAGCTGTTCGACGACGGACACACGGTCACCGCCGACATGATCGCCCTCTCTGGCCTCACCGCCTACACGCGCACCATGCGCAACAAGCCCCGTACCGACCTGTCGGTCGGCTTCGGAGACCAGTACCGCAACCGCGGTATGTAGGTCGTAGGACCATCCACACCCATCCACCTGACCGGTAGGAACACCGCGGCCTGACGGCCGAAAAATCCCGGAGGGGGCTGCTCGGCAATGTGTGATCGCATCCGCGATCGAACCAACCCCACATTGCCAGCAGCACCCTTCCGAGAACCACCCACGTCTAAGCGTCCAAGCCCCAAACGGGGTATTTTTTATGCCAAAAAGCTAGAAAGTTATATACTAGTAGACTGTGTAGCAAGCAGGTGTCCACCTCTGGCTATCTCTGTAAAATATGTTACAATAAAATGATGGAATCAAAAAAGCAACCTAGTCTTCTGTCGCTTGACGACGTTGTCGCTGCTCTCGCAGACGGCGGTGTAGTCGTCATGCCAACCGACACCGTATACGGTCTGGCAGCCAGCGCCTACAACCCAGAAGCAGTAACGCGCCTGTATACCCTCAAACACCGCGAGCACAAACCAGGCACCATTATTGCTGCCAGCGTCGAGCAGCTAGCCGAACTTGGCGCCGCCCTTGAACACCTCGATATGGTAAAACAGTGGTGGCCCAACCCACTAAGCGTTGTCGTGCCTGTCGGCAAGGAACTTGCCTATATCCACCAGGGATTAGACTCCTTGCCAATGCGCATCCCCAAAGATGAAACCATCCGCACGCTGCTCGAAAAAACCGGTCCACTGGTTACTTCCAGCGCCAACCAGCCTGGTGAACCAGAGTCAGTAAACATTCACGAAGCCTGGAATTATTTCGGTGAAGGGGCTGACTTTTACGTCGATGGCGGCGACCTATCCGGACGCACACCATCAACCATTATCCGCATTACGCCGGTCGGCAAAATCGAAGTCCTGCGTCACGGCGCAGTCGACATCAACCAGCCGCTCAACTAGCCTAATCTCGTATCTTAAGTCCCAATTCCAGGGCGAGCTGCGGCGCGGCTGCCGCCAGTTGTTCAGCGCCAATGGTTGCGCCACGCAAATAGTGCCAGCCGTGCACGTCAAGCAACTGTGAGGTACGAAAATCAACGGCGGTTAATTTTAGATGTCCGAATTCGGTCCGCTCCAGTAGGCAGCCTTCAAAGGAAACCTGCGATAACTCGGCCGCCTGAAAGTCGGCATCTGTAAATACGCAATCAATAAACCGCACGCGTGTTAACTTGGCGTAGCGAAAGTTAGCCATGTCCAGCTTGCAACCTTCAAATACCACGTCCTTGATCACGCTGCGGCTCAGGTCAATGCCTGTCATGCGGCAGCCAGACAGGTGCGTCCGGATATACGAGCCACCCGCGCATTGGGCTCCGGCAAGTTCACAAGCCTTGGCGTACACATCGCAAAAGCTCAGTTTAACTAGCTTCGCTTCACCAAACTGCAACCGTTCCAAGCGGCACTCATCGAAGCCCAAACCAGGCAAGGAAAGCCCCGAAGCCTCTATGTCCTGGACGTGCACCTGTTCGTAGGTAGTTTCTGGCTCAAACAAAGCACCCTCGTATGGTTCGAGCACAGAATTAGGCAACAGCTTGGGAGCATGTATCTTCATGTACTCAAGTATACCGCCCGGGCAGGGAAGTTAGGCTGTCTTTGTGGCAGGAGTGGTAGCTTTTTCCAGCAAACGAATCAGCTCTTTGGTTTCGGCAGCAGACAGGCCGCTCAGGTTCGGCAGCCGTTTCTCGGCAGTAATCTGCAACAGCGTGCTACGCAAAGCAAGGCCTTTGTCGGTCAGGATAATACGCTTAATGCGGCGGTCTTCGACGCATTCTTTGCGCTCAATAAACGACCCCGATACTAAACGATCCACAATGCCCGACACGTTAGACGGGTCACAACTCAAGAAAGTCGACAGCGAGTTCATGGGCACCGATGCCTCAGGTTCCAACAAACAGAGCGTCAGAGCTTGCATCAGGGTAATGCCATGTGCCTCGGCGACTTCATTCATGCCGTACTTTCCTTTTAGGGAGGCACGGATCATGAGTAAGCTCAGCTCATCTTGCAATTGTGCGCTAATCATGACTTACATTATATCGCAAAAAATTAGTTTGACAAATACAATCGTTGTACTTTACCATTAGTTGCAATTCATCAACTATTTAATAAATACAGGTATCTATGAAAGAACGTTCTAAGTGGTTAATCTTTATTCTGGTGGCAATCGCCCAGTTTATGGTAGTGCTAGACGTCGCCATCACCAATGTTGCACTGCCGACCATCAAACACCAGCTGCAGTTTAGCGATAGTTCGCTGCAGTGGGTGATTACGGCATACGCGCTCTGTTTTGGCGGCTTCTTGCTGCTGGGCGGACGAGCCGCCGATCTGTACGGCCGCCGTCGCATGCTGCTATCGGGCATGATCGCCTTTACCACATTTTCGCTGCTGATTGGGCTGTCGCAAACACCAACACAGCTCGTTTCGTTGCGCGCCTTACAGGGCATGTCGGCCGCATTCATGTCGCCAGCGGCATTGTCTATCGTACTCGTTACCTTTCGTGACGGTCTGGAACGAGGCAAAGCACTTGGCTACTGGTCGCTGGTCGCTACTGGTGGAGCAGCAGTAGGCATGTTGTTGGGTGGAGCACTCACCGAATACTTCAACTGGCGCTGGAACTTTTTTATCAACGTGCCTATCGGCATCGTCATGTCGGTACTCATCTCACGCCTCGTGCCTCCACATGCCAAAGAAGAGAAGGAGCACACCAGTCTGGATGCGCTCGGCTCACTCCTAATAACAAGCAGCCTGATGACCCAAGTATTCGCCTTTAGCCAAGCACCAACCTGGGGGTGGTTGAACGGCAAAACCCTGGCCACCATTGGTGCGGCGTTAGTATTGCTGGCCGCCTTCTTGTTCAACGAATCGCGCGCCAAACATCCGCTAATGCCACTGAGCATCTTTAAAATCCGCAACGTTACCGGCGCCAACATGATCATGGCCCCCATGTACGCCACTATGATGGGTACATTCTTCCTGACTACGCTGTACTTGCAGGGTACACTGCACTTTGCGCCGGTCAAGACCGGCCTAAGCTTCTTACCGTTCCCAATTATCCTGGGCTTTATGTCGACCCGCATTCCTAAGCTCGTCGCCAAGTATGGGTTCCGCCGCTTCCTGATCGCTGGGCCGCTACTAGTAGCCATTGGGCTGTTCTGGCTCAGCCAGCTCCACCTGGGCAGCAACTACCTAACGGGCGTACTGCCAGCATTGCTCATCATGCCGCTTGGCATTGGCTTAACTATAATGCCCACGATTGCGGCGGCCACCTCAGGAGTACCTGCCCACGAAGCTGGTTTGGCCTCAGGCCTGATATCGACCTCTCAGCAGATGGGTGGCGCCCTGGGCCTTGCGATTTTGTCCGGGGTTGCCGCCTCAGCTACGGCAGCCGCCATGCATCTTGGCAGCCCGGCAGCAGCTGCCGTACACGGCTACCACGTCGCGTTCTTGGCTGACATTATCTTTGTGCTGGTCGCTGCAGGCGTGGCGACCGCCGTTATCCGCCAGCCCAAAACCACAACGCACTCATCGCGCGCCACTAAAAACTAAGAAGAGTATGGGTTCATCCTACGGGCTGGCTGCAGTCATTGACGGCAGTAGGACAGATGCGTATATTAAACCTTGTGGTTGAATAAGAAATATACACTTTTACACAATAACGCATCTACGGAGGACAAATATGGACAAGAAATTAGTTATCGAAAGAGTATTTAACGCACCGATCGAAAAGGTATGGGCCGCCTGGACACAGCCCGAAATATTGCAGCAGTGGTCAAGCCCAGACAACATGAGCTTATCCGACGTAGGCGGGGAACTAAAGGTGGGCAGCGAGTGGCATTCTACCATGAAGGGCGACGGCTTCGAGATGAAGTTGGGTGGTGTGTATAAAGAGATCACCAAACCCTACAAGCTCGTTTCGTCACACGTCTGGTATAACGCGGACGGCTCGGTAGGCGAAGAAACCGAATTTACAGTAGAGCTGACCAGCGAGGGGAGTAAGACCCGTATGCTCTTTACTCAAACTGGCTTTGCCTCCAACGACTCCAAGCAAGGACACAACGGTGGTTGGCAGCAGTGCTTCGACAAACTGGCACCACTCGTACAGTAAACCTAACCGTATTGGCTACGAGCGGTTGGGGTGGAGGCGATAGAATTGCCGGTTTGTCATTTTTAGTATAATGTATCTACACGTTTTCGGACTACTGAAAGGACCTATCATGGCCTCCGTCGCCGATACGCGGCCCCTTAAAAATCTATCAGCAACACGTCTCACTGAGGTGCTCGGCAAGTCCGCCAAGAAAGTATTGGGGTGGATAGCCGGCAGTCAGCGGTGGCGCTGGATCGCAACACACCTAGTTCTATTACTGGGAGTGGGCATGCTCTCGGTACTATCGGGCATCATCTTCACTCCTGCGCAGAGCGTTGACACGCTCGGCCAACACTTTACGGTCAAGGCAGCAGCACCCAGCTTTTCCCCAAGTGGGCACGGTGAGATTACCGTCAACACCAGGCAACCGCAAACGTTCTATCTACTGCCCACGCAGTACTACGGCCCTTTGCGAGTCCATCTGACAGTCGATGCCCCATTCCAGGGTAGTGACCTGCTCAACAACGCAGCCGTCAACCACAAGCTCCCGCCCGAAGTCGCCAATGACTTCAAGCAAGGGTTTGTTTCCTGGCTCGGGGTATTCGCGCTCGTCACACTCGGATCGGGCACTACGCTCGGTGCCAGCATTGCGTTCGTGATGCTACTGGTGCACGGGAAGCGGCGACAAGCCTCCATGTTTGTGGTACGCACGTTTGTCGCCGACCTGGTCGTCCTGGGGATCACCTCGACAATGTTTGTCGTCGGTTCAACCTCGATCGCACAGGCAACGTCACTGGACGGGCTGGTTGGCCATAGCACTCTCCACCTGTCACCCAAGCCTGCAGGCCCGAAGCTATCTGGCTACGATGCCGTTTCCATCGGCGATTCGCGGGCAGCGACCCAGGGCGGCAAGACACCCAAGAACCCCAGCAAAGAGGACAAAGACTGCAGTCGCAGCAGCGACTCACTGGCGGCACAGATCGGTCGGCTCAAGGGCTGGCGTGTGCTCAACCTGGCATGTTCGGCAGCAACGATCAACGAAGGCCTCATGGGCGAACAATCCCGTGGCGGCCAGATGCTCGTTCCGCAGATCAGCCGGGTCAAGCAGATGACCAACCTAAAGGCGGTATTCGTCACCATAGGCCCCAACGACCTGTGGTGGTCACGCGCCATCGGGCTCTGCTACATGGCAGACGTCTGCAACGACAATCTGACCACGCCCGACTACCAGGCGCTGCTCGAAAAATTCAAGTGGAGCTACCACGATCTGCTCGTGGAGCTTCAGAATCTCACCAACGGGCCGGCCGACAGTCAGCCAACCATCGTCATTAACGGATCATACGACGTCGTTAAGGCCGACGCGACCTGCAGTGCGACTAAGGGTCTGACCAAAGATAAGATCGACATGCTCAACTCGCGCAACGTCGACCTCAACCAAGCCCTGCAAAAAGGGGCCAGTCTATTCGGGTTTAGCTTCGTCAAGCCGGATCTAAAGACGCTCTGCGCCGACTTGTCGGACGTCGCTGGCCCCGAGATCCGTAGCCCCGACGAGCATGACGCGTTCCACCCTACAGATCTAGGCGTTTCGGTCATCGCGACCGACGACGTCCTGGCGCTGACCGGCGCTACAGATAGCACCGCGGACGGCAACTGATAGATATGAAAAGAGGTGAGCCAGTGGGGCCCAACACAACACAACAACCGTGTCGGGCCCCACATCATCACATCTACGCTACAGTTCACTAATAACACAAGCTAGTCTTATGTTCTTGGGGAACTGCAGGGTAGAGAGGTTAGCGAAATGATAATGCGAGAGCAAAATTGCACTCGAGCTTCAGCATTCGCCACTTCTCTCAAACCCTGGTTGCAGTTCTCTGCCAGCAACTACATGTAGTCGCCCGGGTACATGCTTGCAGCCTCGCTTGCCAGTTCGGCATTGCCGGTGCGAGCGTAGGCACGCTGCCAGACATCACCGGGGGTGGTGTCGTCGTCCGGCTCCTGATCATCGGTGCAGTCACCAGGATAGTCGAGACTGCCACAGTCACGGCACACCATCTGCGGAGCAGGGGCGGGGTACAGGGACTTGACGTCCTTCCACGTACCGTCCTGCAGAATCTGCAGCCAGTACGAGTAGTCGTCGAAGCCTTCCGTGCCCAGGCCCATCGTGTCGTCGTCGGTGAAGTCCAGATCTTTCGCCGTCCACAGACGAGCATCGCTCGGGGAGCCCAAACGAATACCGCTATTGATGACTTCGATCGTTTCTTCCCGACCCGTTTCGTCCGCCGTTCCGGCGAACTCGATGATGCCGGTCGCCTCGTATCCCTTGAGAACGATGCGGTAGTTGATGTTGCCAGACTTCTCGGGCGCGGTCACTGCTCCTCCTAGGGGCCATATCCATAACGGATAGTCGGTTTGGTATGATTGCAAATAAACACACAGGTATATGTGCGCTTATTTGCAATCATGCGCCTAGAGAGCAATTCAAGGCAGAGAACGTATCAATGTGCCTCAAAAGACAATTTTAATGCCATAATGAGTATGCACATTCTATCATAAATATCAATATTAGTCAATGTGCACGACAGGGGTCACCGCAGGGTAGTATGCTGTTCGCTGAGTTAAACGAGGACTGGTATACTAGGGTATATGAAAAAGTTTACCGATCAAGACGCTGCGGACCTCGTGCAGGCCACCGTCGATATTGCCGTAACAACCGCCACTGACGACGGTGGCACAAAACCAGTCGCCATCTGCTGCATAATTTCCCAGCCCGATGTTATGGCGGTGCCTACCGTCTCTAGGCGTATGGACGGCGTAAAAGCGCTGAGCGCGACTACTGCGTTACACATTGCTTTTACTGTTTTGGCATACGGCGCGGATTCTATAAAGCACGCCAATAAGCTCAATGACGGATCATGGTCGGAGGTTGACATGCTTTTTCGCCAGACTACTGCTCCCATGTTTTGTCCTTGGGATGGCGGCATTGTCGTAATGAACAAAGACGGAGATTTATTGTGTGCCCTCGCCGCTGCGGGGCGCACCTCCGAGGGCAACCGCCGCCTGGTGGTACGTGCCGCGCACAAGATGGGCTACAAGACTAACTTCGACGAGAAGGGCGAGCCTCTCCCAAGAGCACACGATTAACTAGATCGGCTTTGATGACCGTATTTTTCGATTAGCGGCGCCAAATCCGGCACGCCAAACTTCTGCGCCATCTGTTCGAACTTTCGCACCTTGCCCTCGCCGAACTTAGCGACATAGCGCTTGTACCATTCGTAAGGATTAAAGTATGGCGGCTCCGTCTTAGAGTGGAATTTGTCAGCATACATGATAAGTTCTTCTTCTAGCGTTTCGGCTTCATAATCCTGCTCGGGCAGTGGCAAGCCTTGGCTTGTAATGTCGTGTTTTGTTAGACCGACACCGGTATGGTGAGAGGCAAAGCGCCAAATGACCTCTGGAAAGCCTTCGTTTTTAAGTATTTCCTCGCCTCGCACGCCATGCGTGATGTAGTGCAAGTCTTCGCGCCCTTTACCATTTTTATCAAATAACGGGTACACGCCGATGTCATGCAGCAGGCAGCCGACTTTGACTAGCTCAGCATCAACTTTTAGGTCATTCGCCTCGATAAGTTGCTGCGCCACATCGTTAACGACTTTGCAGTGAGTAAAGACCAGCTCCAGCACCTCGCTGGTGGGGGCATATTTTTTGTGTAAAGCTTCGATTTCTAGTGTGGCGGGCAATTTCATGTTCCTCTATTATACGACATTCTGCGGCTACATCAGCTTAACCGTCGCTTGGTGACCCCTGCGGGAGTATAGCGCCTTCGCGCATAATCTTGCGGCGTGCTCGGTGCAAGCACCTGTGCGCGTCCTCGATTATCGCACCCGCTTCGCGTGCTCCATTCCTGGGAGGGAATGACCACGAAAAAAGCCCACCGTTTGGTGAGCTGTTTTCGTGGTGACCCCTGCGGGAGTCGAACCCGCGATCTTCAGGATGAGAACCTGATGTCCTGGACCACTAGACGAAGGGGCCGTAAATCGACCAACAAATACTACCATAACAGATGTGATTATTCAACTATCTGTTGGCACGGTTAAACATAAGCGGTACACTAGTGTAAATGGCCATGGACTACTTTCAGTATCAGGTTGCTCGTATTTGGTACCGCCTTTATTGGGGGCTTATGGTTGCGTTCAACCTGTTTCTGGTTGGCATGTACGTGGGGGCGCATTACAGCCCGACGTTCGTTAGCCTATCGCACACCTTTGGAATAACCAACGAGGCCTTCGTTATCGCGTGTGCCAACCTTGCTTATTTGGGGCTAGGGTATTGGGCGGTAGTACGCTACAGTCTGCCGTTTGCCACACTTATCGGATCGATGTTACTGGCTATCGGCGAGCTAAACGGGATCACCCAAACACGGCCGCATAATGGAGCTTATCTGTATGTTGCGTTATGGGCTATTACCACCTTCATAAACGGCGCGTACGGGCTGCCGCTATTAGTCGGCTCCGTTTTCCTTACCTGGGTATCGATGAGCTTGCTCAGTAACTTTGATCTGGCGACGCTGGGGCAGCCATCACTAGTACTCATGGGTGCAGCGCTCATAACGGCAACTATTGCATACTTCTTTTGGAAGAATAAGTTCGTCAGCGTCGAAGCTCAAAAAGTAACCCAACTTTCGGGCCAGCTGCGGGACAACCAGCAACAATCAGCCATCTTGGTACAATCTATCGCCGATGGCATCGTTATGTTCAACACCGAGGGCAAGATTACCCTTATGAACCCGGCAGCAGCCGACATAACCGAATGGCCAATTGTTGACGCCACAGGCGTCGACATCCAGCTCGTCGCCAAACTCACAAAAGAAGACGGATCAGAGGTAGCCGATGTCGACAATCCGTTCGCGACCGCACTCAGTCAGAAGAAAGGCAGCAGCCAAATCTTCCAGCTCATGGGCCGCAACAAGCGGGCCCTGATCGTATCGGTTGTAATCTCGCCGGTCATTGTACCGGGAGATAACGCATTCTTGGGTGCCGTAGCCGTACTACGCGACATCAGTGAAGACCGGGCTGCCGAAAAACAACGAGCAGAGTTTATTAGCACCGCCAGCCACGAGATGCGCACCCCCGTAGCGGCCATTGAGGGATACCTAGCACTTGCCCTAAACGAGAAGGTTAGCACCATCGACAGCCGGGCTCGTAGCTATCTCGAGAAAGCCCACTCATCCACACAACACCTAGGGAAGCTCTTCCAGGATCTACTAACATCGTCCAAGGCCGAAGACGGCCGCCTAACCAGTCATCCAGCCGTCGTGGAAATGGGTGCCTTTATGCAACAGCTGACCGACGACCTTAAGTTTGCGGCCGAGAAGAAAGGCTTATTGGCTGAGTTTATCGTTGGTGGGGCAGACGGGACTATTGACGCCACCTCCAAAGATGCCGCCGTACAGCACTTAGTAAAACCGCTATACTACGCCGAGGTCGACCCCGACCGCATGCGCGAAGTAATCACCAACCTATTCGACAACGCCTGCAAGTACACCGACACTGGTAAGATATCCATCGGGCTCACTGGCAACACCGAGGTAGTCCAAATGTACGTCCGCGACACTGGGGCAGGCATACCGGCGGACGACATTCCGCATCTATTTCAGAAGTTCTACCGCGTTGATAACTCAGCTACCCGCACCATTGGCGGTACTGGTCTCGGTCTGTTTATCTGTCGCAAGATTGTAGAGCTATATCACGGCCGCATCTGGGTCGAGAGCGAAGTCGGCAAGGGGAGCACCTTCTTCATTAACATGCCGCGGCTGTCCAGCCAGCTGGCCGCCGAAAAACAAGCCGCCGAAGCTGCAAGCAAGTCCGCCAGTATCAACAGTGCAGGGTCCAGCGCAAATCAGACCATAGCCCCCAAAGCGTGATACAATAAACGTAACCATAAGCTTGACAAGATAATACAAGGGACATAGACGCAACTATGGCAAAAATACTGCTAGTTGAAGACGACAATAACTTGCGTGAGATTTACGAAGCACGCCTGCAGGCCGAAGGGTACACCATCGTGTCGGCCATGGATGGCGAAGAAGCCCTTGTTGTAGCCAAAAAAGAAAAACCAGACCTTGTTATTTCCGACGTTATGATGCCACGTATCAGCGGTTTTGAGATGCTCGATATCTTGCGAAATACCGACGGCCTCAAAACCGTGAAGGTTATCATGCTAACGGCCCTCGGGCAGGCCGAAGACAAAACCCGGGCCGATTCGCTCGGGGCCGACCGTTATTTAGTCAAGTCCCAGGTTACCCTAGAAGATATCGTAAAAGCAGCCCAGGAGTTATTGGGGCCAGCCGACGGACCAGCTCCCGCACCCGCGCCAACGACGGCCAGCCCCGTCGCACCAGAGCTAACACCGGCAATGCCCGTCGTACCCGTAAGTACACCCTCCGTCGAGCCAACAGTACCAGCGATGCCTATGCCCCCAGCTCCCGAGCCAGCATTGCCCTCTATACCAGCCACACCACCGGTGATACCAGTCGTACCGCCCACACCAGCAGTAATGCCCAGCGTTCCGGCTCCAACGCCCGCGTCAGAGCCGCTTGCGCCTGCAGTGCCACAAACGCCCACACCTCAACCCAACCCAGCCCCAATAGTTCCACCAGAGCCGAGCGTAACGCCGCTTACGCCCACACCGCCAGCAGCGTCGGCACCATCTACAGAGCCAGCTCCCATGGCTACACCACAGCCGAACGAAGCGCAATCCACATCGGCCGAAGAGAACGCCATAAAGGCACAAATCGAGAGCTTCGTAAGCCAGAACAATCAGACCGCACCCGGTACTGATTCAGCACCTACGCCGACAGAGCCCAGTACCACTCCCGCAACAGCAGCCACAACGCCAGCATCAAGCGACGACGCCCTTATGGCCAATGCTGTTAGAGGGCTTGTCACCGACGTCCAGGACCAAGCGAGCACAGCAGCCTCGGGCGAGAAGACTGTGCAGCCGACTACGAGTGATGGCAACACAACTATGCCAGCCCCAAGCGTCGTCAACCCAACTCCCGCCGCACCGGACACCGGGAACACGACGAACGAAAGCACCAGCACATCTTCGAATAACGACGATGTATCCGTTGCCCACAAAAAGATAATTTCACCAATTACCGATAGTACTGCCCCGTCTCAGCCCGATCTCAACGAACTCCTGGCTAAGGAAGGTCTAGCTGGCATGGGCGACGACCAGCATCCGGACGCACCTAACGCCCAAAACCCGACCGGGCTGCCTGTAGCCCCACACCCTCCAGGGCACGTTATCAGCCCCAACCCTCAAGTAAATGGCGGGGTAGACCCCAACAGCATCGCCCTCTAGCGCTTTAAGTAGTTTTAGCCGATAATGTAGCCATGCGCATTAACCGCTTTGTTGCCCTAGCCACAGGTCTTAGCCGTCGTGCAGCTGATAGGGCAATACAGGAGGGCAGGGTCGCCATCAATGGCCAGACAGCAACCCCTACATCCGTTATTAATGATTCTGTTCAAGTCACCTTGGATGGTAAGCCAGTAAAGGCACCCGCCAAACTGCAAACCATTTTGCTCAATAAACCCGCCGGCTATGTCGTTAGCCGGGATGGCCAGGGAAGTCATACTATTTACGAGCTACTACCGACGTCTTTGCAGCAGCTCAAACCGATTGGGCGGCTAGACAAAGACTCTAGCGGCCTGTTGCTGCTCACCAACGACGGCGCACTTGCACACAAGCTGACGCACCCCAGCTTTCAGAAACTCAAAATATACGAGGTTGAGCTAGACGCATCATTGCAGCCACTCCATCGACAGATGATCAGTGATATGGGCATTCAGCTCGACGACGGCCTCAGCAGGTTACAACTCGAGCGGTTGCAGGATGGCGACGACCACATCTGGCGCGTAAGCATGCACGAGGGACGCAATCGGCAAATACGCCGTACCTTTGCGGCACTGGGCTATGCAGTTCGCCTACTACATCGCACGCAATTTGGGCCGTATACCCTCGACGGGCTACCAGAGGCGCAATACCGACCCGTCGATTCCATCGGCTAAGGCAATAGATCTATTTCGGAGCCAATAGCCTCATGCACGAGTCCGAGCCATGCCATATAGCGCGCTTGATCATGCATATTTTGTTCTAGCTCACCATCCAGTAGCGCAACAGGGTTGGCCAATTCGATCATTGGCATGCCAAGATTCGTACCAATCCGCAACATAGGCCGCCTAAAATCTTCGGTCACAAATACTTCGTCGCCTTCGACGGTATCCTTGACAACAAGGCGGTGGCCGCTATACGTTGCACTATCGTTCGTAAGCACTGCGCAAACAGGTGAGCATGTCATTTCTTGACTCAGATGAGCGCTCCAAGACCCTGCAAAACCAGCAGGATCAACCTGCAGTGGTATCCCTCGGTACACATGACGACGAAATATACCTGCAGTAAGCTGACGAGTTACACTACGACGCAGTTCGGCGTTGGCCGCAACCGCGGTGAATAGGTGGTACGCCTCACGCTCGGTGCGTTCGAAGTAAGGCAACTGCCAGTCCAGACCCTTTAACTCTCGCTCACTCATATGCTACCCATACTATGCATTTATTATTTACTGCTGTCAATATTACGTCATCTCTGTTATACTAAGCCCAATGAGTTTCAGTAAACTACCAATCGTTGCTATTGTCGGCCGGGCTAATGTGGGCAAATCCAGCCTGTTTAACGCCATCCTCGAACGCCGTGAGGCAATTGTTGCCAAAGAAGCCGGCACTACCCGCGACAGCATTACCGCCAAGGCCACCTGGCACGGCCAGGATTTTTGGATGGTCGACACCGCTGGAATGAAAGACGCCGAAGATGACTTCGAATTTACCATCCAGGAGCAGATCCAGCAGGCAACCGACAGCGCCGACGTTATTTGGGTTGTCGCCGAAGCTGACGTACCAATCACCGACGAAGACCGCCGTGTCGCCAAGACCGCTCTCAAGAGTCGCAAACCGGTTTTCTTGGTCGTCAACAAGGTAGACAAAGCCAAAGGCGTCGACCTCGAAGCCTTTGAGCGTCTTGGTATTAAGCCGATTATTCACACTAGCAGCACCCAACGCCGTGGTATCGACCAACTGCTTGACACTCTAATCGAAGGCATTCCGAAGGCCACTCTCAGAGAAGACGATAACCGCTTGCACATTGCCTTACTTGGCCGCCCAAACGTCGGTAAATCGTACCTGTTTAACACCTTGGCCAAGAAGCAACAGGCCATTGTGGCCGATGTCGCTGGCACCACCCGCGACATCAACCGTGCCGTCGTTAAGTACGAAGGCCGCGAAGTTGAACTCATGGATACCGCTGGTATTCGCCGCTCTGGCAAGATTGGCATTGGCATCGAACACTTTAGCGTTATCCGTACCCTGAGCGCCATCGAACAATCTGATGTCTGTCTGTTGCTAATGGACGCCAGCGAGCTTAATACCGCCCTCGACCAAAAAATCGCCGGCATGATCAAAGAGTCCGGCAAGGGCTTGATCCTCGTTGTTAGCAAATGGGATGCCGTAGAGGGCAGAGACGCCTTCACTCGCGATGCTCTGGCCCCCAAGATTGCCCACACCTACGACTTTGTGCCATGGGCGCCCCTGATCTTTACCAGTGCCGTTACTGGCCAGAATGTTACCAAGATTTTTGATCTCGCCCAAGATATCGACATGCGCCGCCACAAGCGCATCCCAACGAGCGAGCTCAACCGGTGGCTCCGCCAGGTCATCGACCAGCACCCACCAGCCGGCCTCAAAAACCGCAACCCCAAGCTCAACTACATGACTCAGGAAGACGACAATCCGATCCCCGCTTTCAAGATCTTCGGTTCGCAGACAACCTTCTTGCACTGGAGCTACAAGCGTTACCTGGAGCGCTGCCTGCGCGAACAGTATCACTACGAAGGAACACCGGTCCAATTGTGGTTTATCGAAAAACACGAAGCCCACAAGCACGGCAACAGCCCAACCAAAGAACCTCGCAAGAACAAACCCCGCGTCAGCATGGAACGCGCCCAACAAGCCCTCGAGAACAAGCGGGCACGCAAAGCCAAGGGCTCTCCCAAGAACTAATCACTTTTCTATCGTACCGATGGTGCGTATACTCTAAGTACTATGGCATTATTCCAGCGTCGTCCTCAAGCAGGCGACACCATCCAGTTTTATACGCTCGGCCAAAATAAGACCGCGCTAATTGTTGGTCTCGGCAATATCGGTAAAGAGTACGACGGCACACGGCACAACATCGGTTTTGAGGCTGTTGATCGGTTTGTGACCGACCACGACTTTCCCGGTTGGATCGAGAAAAAAGACCTCAAGTGCCATCTTACCAGCTCACAGCTGGGCGAGACCAAGGTCGTCGTCATTAAACCAACCACACTTATGAACTTGAGCGGCCAAGCTGTGCAAGCAGTCGTGAACTTTTACAAAATCAACCCCGAATATCTTGTAGTAGTCCACGACGAGCTCGACATACCCTTTGGTCAAATCCGTACCCGCATTGGTGGCGGCAGTGCCGGCCACAATGGTGTCAAATCGGTCACTAGCACAATTGGCGAGCAATACGGTCGTGTACGCATTGGCATTGGTCCTAAGCTGCACGAACAACAAGACAGCGCCGACTTCGTACTTGGCAAATTCAACACCGAACAGCAATCCCAGATGAAAAACCTCACCCGCGAGGCGAGTGCCATCCTTAGCGAATTCACCTACGGCGGTAAGCTACTGGCCGAAACTCGCAGCTTTATTGTCTAATACTGCGCGTCGCGCAGAGCCTCGTGTGGTATATAGCCGTGGTCTAAGGCTAGGGCGTACGAACCCGTGTTGGGGTCGTCTATATACTCAGGACGAGCAAATCGGACATCAACGGCAGGATATGTCTGACCATCTACCTCAAATTCAGGCGGCACGCCACTGACCACGAACTTCCGCCCGAGATCACCATGCTCATATGGCGCGACCACGAGCATCGAGGTCATTGGGCGACCGTACTTGCTGTAGTAACTGTCGCCAACAGCACCAGCACTCAGCACGTCATGCCATTGGATAGTGTTGGCATGTACATAGTCAGTCGCCAAGTAAGTCAGATCTGGGTCATTAGGGTCCTTTTGGTCAAGACCTTGAGTGATAACCGCATCGCGTACAGCTTGTAGCGCCCTTCCATCGGGCGTAGTTGGGCGTCCTGCGGTATCAACCGCAGGCGAAAGGTTAACTACCAGCGAATGGCTCTCTTGCAGGCCCGCTAGGTACTGGCCGTTAAATTGCACGCCATTTGCAACCACCAGCTTGCCAAGGCCGCCAGAAAGGCGGCGCACTTGTTCCATGCGAGCACTCTGCATGCCGCTGTGGGCCACTACGTCAAAATTAGAGGCCAAATCGCAGAACTCCGCGTAATCGCCCAAACCGTCTGGTCGTGTGGGATCGGTTAGGTACACGCCAATAAGCGGTGGCACGTCAAAATATTTGCTGCCTTTCCAATAGCCATAACCATTGCCCAGTCGGAAATTCTCAACGAATACCCGAGATGGATTCTTGGGTTCATTCGCAATATGCGGGCCGCAAAGCGGCTCACCACTAAACGCATCGCACAAGGCAATATCGCCGGCAACTGTCGTACGGAACCATTCGTCCAGAGGACGAGTTTCGAAATTTGAATTACTCATAGCATTTTGACCCACCTAGTGCTAAAACAAAAAACGGCTTATGAGAGGGGGTGGGCACCGCTCATAAGCCGATTTTTGGAGACATCACCGAAGTGATATCTCCGCACGAGATCCCGAAGGATCTCAACCCTTTAAGCCCACCCAGCGAAGCGTCATGCACTAAAACTCCATAAAGTGATGCGCCGGTCGCAAGGACCATCTTTGTGGACTCGCTCTTTTTGGGCCGCAAGGGCCTTATTACAACCAAAGCTGTAAACGGGCGCTTAAAGGGGTTAGTTTGCTTTAGAGCGCATATCAGTTCCTTTAAATGGAACTAGCGCTAAAAGATAGTGGAGGGTAACAACTAGCTAGCAGCACGCTCTAAGGCAATCTAACAATTTGTTAGAATGGGGGATATATAAGGTGCGTAATCGTCGTATGACGTTTACAGGTTGCAATTCTAGCAAATATGTTGCGTTGTGTCAATAGTTTTACATCATTTTGTTTTATAGGCAATTATCTTACTTAAAAATACTTATGCTTTCCGTATCTGTTATCCCAGAAAAACTCCAGAATATACCGCAGCCACCAACAGAATTGTTTGTCATGGGGGCAATCCTCGAAAGTCTGCTAAGCCGGCCATGTTTAACTGTCGTTGGCAGTCGACATGTATCGGCGTACGGCAAGGCAGTGACCACAAAACTTGTAAGTGATGCAGCGCGAGCAGGGGCACTCATAGTCAGTGGCCTAGCAATTGGCGTCGATAGCATAGCCCATCGGGCTGCACTCGACGCCAATGGGCTTACGCTGGCCATTATGCCCGGTGGGCTCGATCAGATATATCCACGGAGTCACCAGCAATTAGCCCGACGAATCTTAGACCAGGGCGGGGCCTTAGTCAGCGAATATCCGAGAGGCTTCACGCCAGCCCCCTGGACATTTATTGCACGCAACCGGCTCGTCTCAGGCCTCGGTGATGTGGTGCTTATTACTGAAGCCGGCGAAAAGAGCGGCACACTACATACCGCACGCTTTGCACTAGAGCAGGGAAAGGATGTGATGGCGGTGCCAGGCAATATAACCAGCCCGACTTCCGTTGGTACAAATCGATTAATACAGGCGGGGGCAATGCCCGCCACAAACAGCGTCGATATATTGAACGCCCTAGGAATATCGGGCAGTGGCAGGCAAGAAGTACCCAAGGGGGATACCCCACAAGAACAAACCGTGCTAGACCTCATAGGCAAGGGCACGTGCGACGGGTCGGACTTACTTATTCAAAGCAGAATGGATGTTGGCCAATTTAATCAAACTATCACCATGCTCGAAATAACAGGTAAAGTGAGAGCCCTCGGGGCCAACCAGTGGTCGCTTTTATAAGAAAAGGCGTCTCCGCCTTTTCTGCTGTCACACATACTTAAGTAGTATCTATGCGATCTCTACAGTAGGGAATCCCACAAATGCTGGGGGTTCGCACGATGCAAAATCGGCTACAATCTCAGCACCACCACCTGCGGCAGCCCCGAGGGCGGGCAGGCTGTAGCCGTGCGCTTCATAGGCTGCACGCACACCATCCCAGTAATCGCCTGTGGCGCCAAACTGTACCTCAGATACAGGCAACCCATATGGTAGTTCTTTTGAAGATGACATTAGTTTTACTCCTTTGCAAAACGGAACAAAAAGGCCGCTTCCTCTAGTTGAGGTAGCGGCCTTTTTGGGCGTCTTGCCTTACTTGCTATTTGTGTGACGAAGGTCACAGACATATACCGTTTTACACCTGTAGTATTTGCGCGTCAACTGTTTCATTTTTGCAACAGTTTCTAGAAAATAATTTGCATTGCGACCGATGACTTGCGTATTATAGGCGCTTGCATGGTAAGCTAGACGTACATCAAAAGCATGAGCGCGAAAAATTTAGTTATTGTTGAAAGCCCGGCAAAAGCCAAGACTATTGAAAAGTATTTGGGCAAAGACTACTCCGTAAAGAGTAGTTTTGGTCATATCCGCGATTTGCCCAAAAAAGGTCTCAATATAGATATCGAGCATGGTTTTGAGCCGTCTTACGAGATCAACCCCGACAAAAAGAAGGTTGTAGCCGAGCTGCGCAAGGCCGCCAAAGAGTCCACCGACGTTTGGCTAGCAAGCGATGAAGACCGCGAAGGAGAAGCTATAGCGTGGCACCTCACGCAAGCGCTCAAGCTTGACCCCAAGAAGACTAAGCGTATTGTGTTCCACGAAATTACCAAGACGGCTATTGAGGGTGCCATCAAGACCCCTCGCACCGTTGATCTAAAACTGGTAGATGCCCAACAGGCCCGTCGCGTCCTCGATCGCCTCGTAGGCTACGAGTTAAGCCCTGTTTTGTGGAAAAAAGTCCGTACCGGCCTGAGCGCCGGTCGCGTTCAGTCTGTTGCTGTACGCATTGTCGTCGAGCGTGAACGAGAAATCCGCGAGTTTCAATCCCAGAGCAGCTACAAAGTCGTCGCCATTTTCACTATTGACGGTCAAGACCTCAAGGCCGAACTAGCAACTAAGCTACCAACCATCGACGATGCCCGCACCTTCCTACAGGCCGCCGCAGAGGCCATTTTCACCGTAGAAGACATCGCTACCAAGCCCGGCAGTCGCAACCCCGGCGCACCATTTACTACCAGCACACTGCAACAAGAAGCCGCCCGCCGCCTGAGCTACAGCGTAAAACAGACTATGACCTTGGCTCAGCGCCTATACGAAAGCGGTCAGATTACCTACATGCGTACCGACAGCACCACGCTGTCAGGCTTTGCTATTAACGCTGCCGAAGAGTTCATCAAGAAAGAGTACGGTGACCAATACCACAACCGTCGTCAGTTCAAGACTAAGAACGAAAGCGCCCAGGAGGCCCACGAAGCCATCCGACCGACCGACTTTAACCGTCGGGCTGCTACAGGCGACGACCAGCAGAAAAAACTGTATAACCTTATCTGGCAACGTGCCCTGGCCAGCCAGATGTCTGCTGCGCAAACCGAAAAAACAGAAGTCACAATCGGTTTGTCCAACCGCAGCGAAAAGCTCGTCGGCAAGGGCGAAGTGCTCAAGTTCGACGGTTTCATGAAAGTCTACGGTGGTGTAAAAGACGACACTATCTTACCACCCGTTCAGAAGGGCCAGAGACTTGATCTAGCCAGCATGAACGCCGTGCAGACTTTTACCCGCCCGCCGGCCCGATACTCCGAAGCAACGCTCGTAAAGAAGCTAGAAGAGCTCGGCATCGGTCGCCCGAGTACCTACGCGCCAACTATCTCGACCATCCAGGCCCGTGAATACGTAGAACGTAAGGACCTCGAGGGGCAGGAGCGCACCGTACAAACCCTTTCGCTTATGAATGGTGCTATTACCGAAGAAGAAATCACCGAGATTACTGGTGCCGACCGTAACAAATTGGTCCCAACACATCTAGCCGAAGTTACTACCGACTTCTTGGTTAAACACTTCCCGAGCGTTGTCGACTTCGACTTCACAGCTACCGTCGAGCAAGGCTTTGACCTCGTAGCCGAAGGCAAGGAGACCTGGCACAAGATGATTGGCAAGTTCTATAAGGACTTTCATCCGCTCATTGAAGCTGCTGGTGGCATTTCTCGTAGTGAAGTATCCCAAGCCAAGGTATTGGGCAACGACCCCAAAACCGGCCAACCTGTCATGGCACGCTTTGGCCGCTACGGGCCCATGCTGCAACGCGGCGAGACCGAATCCGAAGACAAGCCCGCTTTCGCACCGCTTCCTACAGGCACCACCCTGGAAACCGTCACATTGGAACAGGCACTCAATATGTTTGAGCTGCCTCGAGTAGTCGGCGCTACCGAGGACGGCAAGGAGATTAAGGCTAACATCGGCCGCTTTGGGCCGTACGTGCAGGTAGACAAAGTATTCGTATCGATCAAGCCTCATGACCCTTTTAGCATCACTGAAGCCGAAGCTCGCAAACTCTACAAAGCAAAACTCGAAAAAGACGCCAATAAGTATATCCAAGAATTTGCAAGTGGGGTTAAAGTAGTAAATGGCCCCTACGGGCCGTACATTACCGACGGGAAAAAGAATGCCAAGATCCCCAAAGATATCGAGCCCGCCAAGCTAAGCGAAGAAGAGTGCAAAAAACTACTGGACGAAGCGCCAGCACGTAAGCGCTTTACCAAACGCGCAAAAAAGAAATAGGCTATACTTTTCCACAATCTTGTATCTTGTGCAAGATATTTTGTAGCGATATTTCTACAACATATAACCGATTTGCATGTCCATTTCGTGATACAATAAACCTTATAGGGAGTTTATTTGACTTTTACATACATTAGTTTTATAATTATGTCAAAGCCCGGTAATTAACAGATAGGGAAACGTTCATGGCAGAGAGCCAGCAAACCAAATCAGTGCTCGATTCAGAGCAATTTGTCCAAGACATCCTTTCCAGTATTGAGAGGGAACGAGAACGTGAAATCGTTGCCCGTCGCTTTGGCCTATTCGATCGCAAGGAGACTCTTGAGCAGATAGGCGAACTTCTCGGGATTACCCGCGAGCGCGTCCGACAGCTTGAGAAATCTGTTATCGCCCGCCTCAAAAGCACGGCAGAGCAGGGGCAATTGCCCCACGTACAGGACGTAGAAACCGCCCTACTCGCCGAATTGCACCAAATGGGTGAAGCTGCACGCGTAAGCGAACTCAGCGCCCGTCTGACGGCCGAGAGCACACGTACCGACCAGTCACGCATTGCTTTTCTGGCAGAGCTGTGTCCAAGCCTTGTGGTTATTGAGGATAACGACCACTACTACCATGCCATAGGCGTGCGCAGTGCGCACGACGAAAAGGCAATAAAGGCCCAGGTTATCAAGATCGTCGACGCCATCAAGAAGATGGGCGAGCCCGCTCTGATCGCAGAGGTTGCCAAGGCAACTTCTATCGAGCCCGTTGACCAAGCTCGCGCCTTAGCGAGCACGTCCAAGGATCTCGCTACCCTCAACAACCGTTGGGGTCTAGTCAAGTGGCCAATGGTCAATCCAAAGAATATTCGCGACAAAATCTACGTCATCCTAAAAGAACATGGCAAGCACATGCACTTTAACGAGATTGCCGAGACAATTAAGAAATCAGATTTCAAGCGCAAGGATGTTACCACCCAGGCTATTCACAACGAGCTCATCAAAGACAAACGCTTCGTGTTGATTGGCCGTGGCATCTATGCACTACGTGAGTGGGGATACAAAAAGGGCACGGTGGCCGATATTATCGCAGAAGTACTACGCGAAGCAGGCGAACCCCTGCACCGCGACGAAATCGTTAAGCGCGTTCTCAAGAGCCGCTTCGTCAAAGAGACCACTATTCTTCTGAACCTTCAGGGCAAGTCGCAATTCAAGCGTGTCGCTAAGGCTACCTACGAATTAGCCGAAGAAGAGTAGCTCTTCCTCAATAACAGACTACAGTTGGTACATATTATGGCCTCCTATGAAGTTCTAGTCCCGCCACTGGATGGATACGAACAGATGCAGGAGGCCATTTGTGTTGAGCCCGATGAATTAGCCGTGCTCGGCCTGCACATGATCGGCCGGACGCCAAGCAAATACGTCAAGACCTGCGATTGGGTGCCTGATTATGGCTATGTCATGCCCGTCGAGAGGCAGGGCAAGCCCTACTATCTGCGGGGCATTTATCTGCACGAAAAGGAAGTAGACCCGTTGGACATCCCTCGCCGGCCCGAAGAGGTGGCAGGCCATTTAGTATGGCACCAAGGAGAACTGCAGCGGTTGCAACAGCACGGCATTGAAGTGCCCGCTCATCTCCCGGTGGTAGTGAAGGACGAAGACCGCTGGGGCAAAGCCGGCTTTGGGCTGTTTACGCTCAGCGAGGCAGTGGAGGGTACTCCACTGCAGCAATCGCTCGACAGCTGGCGCGCCAAACGCCAGACACCAGCTCTGCAAGTCCTCGGCAAGCTATTCAGCTACTATGTTGACCCGAACCGTCCAGCCGGCGTCAAGCCGATGCGTGACGTTTGCTTCGTCCGGCAATACATCGGTCAAACACTAGTAGATCTGGATCCGCTCATTGCCAACAACGACTTTCCGAATGAATTTGCACACCTCAGTAGCGAGTCAGGGAAGTTGCGCTCCAGAGAGGGAAAAGAGTTACACAACACCATTCATACGGAGTGGCTGAGGCGCTTGGACGCCGCCATCGACGCAAGGTAGCCATAGGGCGTGACCTCCGGACAGTGGGTTAAACAATTTACGAACAGAGCATATACATACTCGTTTTTGCATGGATAATTGCAAAAAGCGAACAAAGTCGAGACTACAGCCAACATAGGCAGAAACACACGCCGGAAAGTAACCAGCAGTATGCCACGGGCATAGGAAATGGGTCATGAATGTAGGGAACATACGCAGCAAGATGAGTTGATGGGCAAGTATAGCCGGAAAACCGGGACGAAAGCCAGGTACAGCGAGTGCAAACAAGTGCCATACAAGACGTCGCACAATGTATATTTTGCGACTCTAATATTAAGTACGGGGACAGTAAACCAAGTACCCCTACTAAAGGGGAGTTCATGTGTGATATTGCACGTCTACACATGGTGACACGTGGCGCCATGTGAACACGCACTACATACGTGTCATAATTGCCCCTGGCACAGGTCTGGCTTTGGGCTTTGGTTGTGTCCTATGGGACCCATAGCGTCCGCCGTCATTTGCCATACGCTAGACCCCTTGGTGTCATTTTGTGTTCGGATTTGACTTTTCCACAGTTTTGTCGTGAAAGTATTTGCTTTTTATGTTTTGATATTGTTTTATATGTTCCCTACTACTCCGAGTGTTTTACATATTTTGACTTTTTGTTATTTTTGTATGTTTGTATAGTTTTTTACAAACTGGGAAGCACTCACTGAATACTGAACAAAATACGAACTGTAAGGGGAGAGTGGTGTAGTGACTACTTGTAATAAGCTCTGTTCTCTACACGAACGTCTACATACTCGCCTGGCGTCTTGTGGTTCTTGTCTAAATAGCCCTTCACTGCTAGGTAAGCGCCCGCTTCTTCCCTAGCATCACCATGCAGATTGAATTTTACGTAGTAGCCTACCCCATCAATTCGGGCCTGAAGCTCATTCGTCCCTGCTGGCAGAGTTAGCGAGGTTATCTTGAGGTTTTTGGCAGTCAACTGCCCGGCCACCTCTGTTATAAAGCTGATAGTATCTTGCGGGAGCACGAGACCACCGAGCTCAACAGATAGGCCACTCTGGTCAGTCACGACCGGGATATGCAGCATATCTAGATGGGGCACCTGGTTGCCGGTCACTAAGGCACGACCACTACTATCCAATAGATATGTACCACCTCTAGCCACCAGAATAACTCTAGGGATCGCGGGCTGTATGTACACGACCGGTCGGTTACCAACAATCGGCAAGGTCACAGAAACCGCCTTTAACTCAGGGAACTGACGCTGTAGGCTGGCGGCAATACTCTGGGTGTCTACAGTAAGTTTATTGCCGTTGAAGAATGTCTTAAATTCGTTATGAGCGGCGGCCTCATACACGCTCTGGCTGCGCAGGAATACTTGCGTATTGGTGTCAACAATCTTGACCTTAACATTGCTGCTAAGCTGGAGTGTAGCGACGGTTATCACAAAGATCAGCAAGAGGGCTGCCATCGTCGGTAGACGTCGAAACCAAATCAGCATACGCTTGGGGTGCGGGGCCTCCTGACGTTGAGGTTCTTCGATATCACGCGCCATGCTGCTCATGCGCACTGCACGGTTAGCGTGGTACGAAAAGACCTGGCCGTGTGTGGACGCTTGGCGTTGCGGGGTACGGCCTCGGACAGAGGTGGTGTCTAGCTTGTTTTTCTTGAATGGCATGTTTGTTTCGTGCGGTTAATTATACTGCCTTACTCGGCGCGCCTACTATCTTTAATAATACCATTGCCAACTGCCCAGCAGAATCGTCTAGGGCAAGTTCGCCGAGTTTTTTGCCGAGAGCCGTTGCGCGCTCCGGGTTATCTAACAGCTCGACGATTGATGGCATCAGGGCGTGGCTATCACGCTTGAGCGCGTCTTCGCTTACGAGCTTTACAGCCTTCCGGTCGGCCAATACCTTGGCGTTCTTGAGCTGATGTCCACCCGCCAGGAGCGGATTGGGCACTACCACACAAGCCTTTCGTTGGGCGGCGAACTCGGCTATGCTGGTGGCCCCCGCGCGAGTTAGCACTACATCGGCCGCGCCACTATATAGGTATAGGTTCGTGACAAAACCCTTAACAATTACACGCCTTTGCTGTTCATTGGGTAGCTCTTTTTGGTAGCGTTGGCGCAGTTCTCGTTCGTTGGCGCGGCCAGCAATCTGGAGAATGGACAGGTCGGCATACCGGCCGAGAAGCTCTGGCACGCATGACGCGACTGCGTCGTTTAGGCGCTGCGCGCCCAAGCCGCCGCCCGTCACCAGCAGCACTCTACCAGTTTTAGGCAAACCAATCTGCTCACGGGCGGATCTGACTTCTGCGGCTGTGAAGGGCTTAAAGTGGTGTGCCAACGGCACACCCACAACAACCGTTTTATCCACTGGGTAGGTATACACTTCCTTGGGTAATGCCACAGTATGCATACGCGCCCAAGGCGCCACGATACGGTTTGCTAGGCCGGGCAATGCATCCGAGTCATGCGTTACGTAGGGGATACGTAGTAAAGCAGCCGACAAACCGACCGGCACGCCGACAAAGCCGCCCTTAATAAAAATTACATCAGGTTTTAACCTTTTAAGCAGCCAGAAACTCTGCCACAGACCAATCACTACCCAAACGGCATCGCGGATGTTTTTGGCTATGGTTTTGAAGTCAAATAATTGCTTGAGTCCTTCTCCGTGATAACGGCGCAACTTCCCTGCTCGCACAAGATGCACGGCGTCGATGTATTCGCTTTGTGCAGGTATGTCACTTAGGTTGTCACCTTTTTGGCCAACGTACACAATGTCGACGTCTTTGACCCGCTGCTTTAATTCATGTGCGACGGCCAGGAGCGGGGTGATATGCCCCCCTGATCCGCCGCCCGTTACTACTATTGTCATAGCCACTGGTGCCTCCGCTGGTTATCTCTTGCCCTTCAGGGATACTATACAACGTGTGCCGCGAAACCTGGAATACCACGCCCAATGCTCCCATTACCATGAGCACACTACTACCCCCGTAGCTTACCAGCGGCAGTGTGATTCCCTTCAGCGGCAGTAAGCCTACCATTGCACCGATGTTAATTATCGTCTGGCTGCTTAGCCACACCAAGATACCCATAACCACAAGCCGGCTGAAGTCATCCGGTGCAAGCTCCGCCACTTTCTTGATACGAGTAAAGAAAGCTGCGAAGATACCTAGCAGAATCGCCACCCCTATAAAACCGAACTTTTCTGCATAAATCGCAAAAATAGAGTCATTTTCGGCCTCGGGTAAGTACCCGTAAGCCTGGACACTGCGCCCAAGGCCCAAACCAATCATGCCGCCAGAGCCAACTGCAATTAACGCCTGGCAGGCCTGGTAACCCGAGCTGAGACAATCGGGGTGCATAAATGCCGTCAGGCGCTCACGGCGATATGGCATAGCCGATATGAGAATGGTGCCGAGAATCGCCAGAATACCAATAGCCACCATTAGTCTCTTGACCGGCAGGCCGGCCACAAATGCCATAACACCCATCATGGCAACCATAACCATAAAGGAGCCGAAATCACTCTGCAGGCCGGCCACAATCACAGCCACGCCAAATAACGCTCCAAGTAACGGCTTAATTGTTTTGTTCATATCGGCCATTAATCCATTCTTCATACGCCACGATAAGAAGCCCGCCAGCCACATGATACCGGCAAACTTAAGCATCTCTACCGATTGGAACGAAAAGCCCGCCACACGTATCCAGCGATGAGCAGGATAGTCGGCGTTAACCGGCATTGCCAACGCCAACAATGTCGCTATCGCTGCAAGTACAAGTAATGGCTTATAGAACTTAGCCCACTTGTTCAATGGCACAGCGGCTGCAATACCAAAGATAACTAGGCCCAGTAATACGGCAACGATCTGCTTAAACACATATGTGTTGCCATTTACGTCCTTCTCGACCGCAATAGCTGGACTTATCGAAAAAACTACGATAATACCAATTGCGGCCAACGCCACCGTCAACAGCAGCAATAGATAATCAGGGCGATGGCGCCGGGTGGCGCCCTGATTTTGAATATAACTGGGATGCCGACGTGTAACTGCCCCCATTACAACCCTCGTAACATGCCCTAGACGTATCTTCCGACAATAAATGCAATCAGACCAAGCACAGCGGCAACCTGGCCAAGAATCCAGAAACGCATTGTAACTTTCGTCTCAGGCCAGCCTATCGCCTCGAAGTGATGGTGTATAGGTGAGCTAAGAAACACCTTCTTGCCGTGCCTAAGCTTGCGTGATATGCGGTTGACAATCACCGACCCAGCCTCCATCACATAGACAGCACCAATAATTGGCAGCACGTACACTGTATCCGTCTGCATAGCCACAACGCCTAACGCCGTACCTAACGCAAACGCTCCCACATCACCCATAAAGAATCGTGCGGGGTTGATATTAAACCAGGTATAGCTAAGCAATGCACCTACGACTGTTAAACAGAAGCCCGCAATGCCGAACTTGCTCTCAATCACTGCAATCACTGTATATACGGTAAAAGATGACACCAACAGACCACCGGCGAGTCCGTCGAGTCCGTCGCTCATATTTACAGCGTTGGCCGTTGCAACAACCACCAGCCAGAACAATGGAACAATCAGCCAACCAAGATGCCAACTGTGCACGAACGGCAAGTAGATGCCCGTAACATCGAGCTTGGCAAAAAACCACCAGCCGCCCACTAGAGCAACACCGCTGTAGAGCAGGAACTTAACTTTGGCCTTCATACCCGCGACACCCTTGCCGTTACTACGGATATTCATGAAATCATCAATTAGGCCGATTGCACCAGCCCCAACCATGCCCGCGAGAGGCAGCCAGGTTTGACTACGATCGAGATTAGCGGTCAGTGTCACAAGAGCTGCTGATACAACAAATATAATGCCAGCCATAGTGGGCACATTTCGTTTGTGCTTGGCAGCGTGGAGCTTTTTGTAAACTGGTGTAGCCACACCACCCATTCCTTCGCTACGTTGCTTCTTCCACCACTGCCCGTTATAGGCCAGCGTAGTATAGATTGGCGTAATGAGCATACTGACCAGAAATGCCAGGAACCCTAGCAGCAACACCCTAATGAGTGTCTCTGGTTCAACAGCAATGTGAAGCGTTTCCATGTGTGTTTTCCTTATTGAAAATTCTTGTAATCATTATAGCATGAGGTAACTAGCTGAGCCGGGCTACGTCGGTAGAGTGTGAATGCTGCTTGCGCCATTATTGTGTCTTTGGCGTTACGTTGAACTTGTCTAATAGCATATGCGCTAGGTCACCAAAAATTGGCTGCGCCGCTTGGCTACCAGCATAGCCGGCAATCTTTGGCTTGATGACGCTTACCGCAATGACATACTGCGGTGAGTTGCCCCCCACAAACCCCATGTAGGTGCCGTTGAACTCGTTATCAAAGTAACCGCCGTCAGGGTTAGCAATCTGCGCGGTACCCGTCTTGCCGCCTACACTGTAGGTGTTTTGGTCGAACCTCTGAGCAAAATAGTGGTGATTAACAACATACTCCATAAGTGGTTGTAGTTCGCCACTTATTTCCGGTCCAACCACATCCTTTCGCACGATTTCCGGCTTCTTGTTTGTAACCGTACCATCTGCCGCTATGGTCGCGTCAACCAACCGCGGTTTGTAGTACGTCCCGCCGTTAAGCACCGCCGAGTACGCCGCCACCATCTGCAACGGCGTAGCTGTCATGGCTTGTCCAAATGCCGTGTTAGCATAGGTTAGATCACGGGCGTAGCCGTTATCGGGGTCAGGCACTGAGCCAGTCGCTTCATACCCCTGCTCTATTCCCGTCTGCTTGCCAAACATATAGTGGTTAACCATATAATCGTGCCATTTGTCGCGGCCTTCTTTGGTAATGTGGTCGTCATTACCGCTCATACGCATTAACATCCACGTCGCGCCGGTGTTAAGCGAAAGATTCAGAATGTCGGCGATACTTTTAGTCCCCGCCCCACCGTCTTCTTCGATGTTCGTGATCATAAAGTCATCCACCTTATAGTGTGATGGATCGTAGTAAGTCGTATCCGGTTTAATAGCGCCCAGATCCATTGCCGCAGAAGCTGTCAGCGGCTTCATGACCGAGCCAACCTCTACCGGATGGCTTACGGCGGCATTCAAAAATACCGAAGCATCGTCGACGTTGCCGTAGTTACTAGGGTCATACGTCGGATAGTTGGCCATAGCCTTAATCGCGCCAGTATTGGGGTCCATGATGACTGCTGTGCCCGATTGGCCCTTGGCATGCTCGACACCGTTCTTCAGGATGTCTTCGAGCTGTTTTTGCATGGCCACGTCAATGGTCAGCACTACGTCGTTGCCAGCCACTGGCTGGCGCAAAATATTGCCGGTGTTGGCGGCAAGCGGCACACCGTGCACATCCGTTACGGCTTTTAGCTCACCGTTTGCACCCGCTAACTGTTTATTAAGATATTGTTCGACACCATATTCGCCAACGCCGTCATTGTCCACAAAACCCAGCAGCTGCGCGGCTAGGCTGCCATTTGGGTACGTTCGGTACTGTTGCTCCTGTGCGCCAATGCCAGGATATTTCTTTTTGAGAATCGCTTCTTTCTGGGCTTTTTCTACCTTTCGCGCTAGTACAACATAGCGGGTGTCTTTGGTGCGTAACTGAGCATCATAGCTCGAGATACTACCCTTGAGCACGGCACTGAGCGTTTCGGCAACCTTCTCATGGTCTTTTACCAAACTTGGGTCAGCATAAATAGTATAGAGCGTCTGGTCGAGCACGATTGGCACCACCGAGGTACCATCATGGGCTTTAATCACGCCGCGGTTGGCCTGTATCTCATATTCTTTCAAGTGACCGGTAGCGGCTGCCTGCTTGTAGTACTCGTGCCGAATAACCTGTAGATAAAAAACTCTAACTAAAACAACGCCAAACACGATCATCACGATCACGTACCACAAACGGGCACGCAGAACTGATTTGATCGGCTTGACGCCGGTGCTGCTTGATGTTGCTAAGGGCATGCTACCTAATTATATGCTAGTCTTGCACGGTTGCGCTTGGTGCTACCGAGACTAACCCCTTGGCGACATCACTGTTTTGTACGCGGTCAAGGGATTGCAGACGGGCAGAAGCAACCTGGAGATCATCGTTTTCCTGCTTGAGCTGCTGTTGCTGCTCGACCAGGCCGTTTACCTTGTACCCATAGGCATTGGTCTTCGTTACCTGCGTCAAGTACAAAAGCCCAAGGGTGCAAGCTAGAACAATCAAAATAATAGTATTGCTAATCGGACCCAAGCTGCGCTCACGGGTGCGAAAGCTTACTGCGTTTTGATTGCGAGTGGCAAATGCGCTTTTACGCTGCATTGCGAGTGAACTTGAGTATGTCATAACGTTTTGTTTCTTTTTGTGTTTATTATTTTTGCTGGTGAGAGGCGCTGTGGAGGCGCCTCCCAAAGCCGTGGAAACTTACTTAGGCTACAGTAACGTGAACCTTGTAAGCGCGTGGGGTAGCGTTTTTGATGCGAATTTGCATGTTGCTGCCCTTTCTTTGGTTATTTTTGTTTCACTGCGGCGCGGAGTTTTGCACTCCTTGCTCGCGGATTGGAAACTATTTCATCATCGTCGCCGACAACAGGCTTTTTGGTCAATAGGCGCAGCGGTGCATCGTAGCGGTCCCCTGCTTTTTCGGCCAGCGCTTGTTTAACAATGCGGTCCTCTAAGCTGTGGAAGCTAATGATAGCAATCCTGCCACCTGGGGCTAACAGATTATCCATCCATACCGGCAAACTTTTGCGTAAGAGCTCAAGTTCGTCATTAACGGCGATGCGTAACGCCTGAAACGTACGTGTCGCTGGGTGGACTTTGCTGTAGCCAGGCCATGCCTTGGCAACAATGTTTGCGAGTTGGTTCGTGGTCGTGATTGGCCGGTTGTTCACTATAAGTGACGCAATC
The DNA here is from genome assembly GCA_963815935.1 of uncultured bacterium. GTDB lineage: Bacteria > Patescibacteriota > Saccharimonadia > Saccharimonadales > UBA4665 > JARIHD01. The sequence continues at coordinate 311,093 of CAWFIL010000002.1, read as the reverse complement.
TGCTTGCTCTTGGGCTCCTCGCCATAACGACGGATGATGTCAGCGAGCTCGTCGGCTTTGTAGGTGTTAACCACCTGCTCTGCCGTTAAAGTTTGCGACTGATCCATGCGCATGTCGAGTGGTCCTTCGAGTTTAATCGAAAAGCCACGACTCGCTTGGTTAAGGTGCGGTGACGATACGCCTAGGTCGGCCAATACCAAGTCGAACTGCTTCCCCTGCTTGAGTAGCTGCTCACTAGCCGAATAGAAATCGGCGTTGATAAGCTGGACTCCCTGCCCTGCAAACCGCTTTTCCAGCTCCGCAATTGCGTTGTGGTCACGGTCTACCAACACAGACCCGCTTGGGTTGTTGGTTCGTTCCAGCACGGCGCTGGCATGTCCGCCGTATCCAGCCGTCAGATCGAGGTATGTTTCCCCTGCCTGCGGGCCTAGATACTCAAGGACTTGCTTGAGCAGTACCGGAAGATGTAAATGGTTTTGGTTCTCTTGGTGCATCTTGCTTGCTAGTGTACCCCGAACGCTTGCTCTGGGTCACCTTTTTTATTTTTGCTACCCTTTCGGATAGTTTGGTGTTTGTTTTTGCAAGGTCACCTATTCAGCAGTCAACTTTTTGTTTTTTGGTGGTTTTTGTTTTTGTGGTGACTATCTGCTGGTATGTATAGAAGTATATATTTGGTGAGTAGAAACTTTAAAAAAGTGTCTTTTGAACTTCTTACTTTGCAGATAATCGAAGTTTGAGAGACTTATGTGTGAGGTGGAGTTTTGGGAGGTGTTTTTGAGAAAGGTGCAAGAGTTTTTAGAAGTGGTGTCTATCTATCCACTTGTTGACTGCCGAATAGCTGACCTCGATTGATTATCTATCCTAAATTGTTAATGTGCCGTACCGCTCGCTTAAACAGATTCTGCAGCCATAAGCCTCCAATACTTGCCTACGCGCACAGCTACGATTTCCTTATCGATTCCAGCATAGTCCAATAGATGTTGCTCGACGCTGACGCGACCTTGCTTTACATCCATGGCCCCTTCAGTCTTGCCCATTCGGAACCGAACGTTCAGGTCGGCCACTTGCTCGTCTAGGATGCTTCCTTGCAATTGTGGTTCGACTAATTCGTTCCATACTGATTTTGGGTATAGGTGAAGGTACTTCTGGAACCCTCTGGTTACGACTACCCCACTCGCAAACTCGTCTCGAAGTTCAGCCGGTATTGTTAACCGACGTTTATCGTCTAATTTACGTTGAAAGTAATCTACCGTGGCCATTGGTACGTTGGTTGTTTTAATTTGCAGTGGTTTTTGATTTTTTTGTTTCGCTGGGTTGCTTACTTGTTCTTGTTTGGGCTACCCACGATTACCCACTGACGACATCATACTACCCACTGTTACCCACGCACAAGTATATTTTCAGTAAATAAGTGGTGTTTCGTACACCACTTATCCACAGTTTTGCCTTTTATACAAAGATATCCACATATGTGGTGTCATCTAGGCGCCGCATAACGCTACTCGCCTGAAATTGGCGTATGCTTGACATTGTTGCCATAGGTAATAGGCATGCGAGTGATCTCCTGATGATGTGTGTAGCTGCTCAGCAGCCCAGTCCCCTGTCCGCTATAGATCTCTTGAACTACAGCAGCAACGTGCGATTGGTACTTAATGAACCCGATCGCCATAAATGACAGGACAAGCCCCAGAAAGGTCCGGTGGCGAAAGAAGCGCTCAACGCGCACGTGTATAGAAGTTGGCATTTTGCTATTTTTTGTTTTCATGGTTTTACTAATATACAATAGCAAAACATTAGCGTTTTGTCAAATACGTGACATTATATCAATCCACCCCGTGTACCGGCCACGTCACTAGCCATTCTGATCGCATCACCAAAATTATTAGCCTGTTTTTCGCCTGCGCTCAAAGACAGATTACCAACAGCGCACATCTATCGTACTCACATCTTATCATTATCTGCTACACTAGGGAGGAATGCCACGCGCGAGGAGAATACACCAAATCCCCGCCGCAGACCGACCGCGCGAGAAACTACAAACAAGAGGCGCTACAACGCTCTCCGATTTTGAATTGCTTGAAGTTATTGTGGGGAGTGGCAATGTGAGCAGTGACGTCAGCACCATTGCACGCCAGATACAGCAACAGCTACGCCGTGATACCGGACAACTTACTGTTGAGTCGCTTCTTACAATAAAGGGTGTCAACACGGCAACGGCCTGTAAACTCATGGCCGCCTTAGAACTTGCTCATCGCCATTTAATGCGCAATGTGGAGCCACTTCAAAATATCCACGATGTGATTGAGCGGTTGAGCGATATTCGCGGCAAGCAACAAGAGCACCTGCTATGCCTAACGCTCGACGGTGGTCAGCGCCTGATTGCCCAGCGAACCATAACAATTGGCACACTCGACTCGTTACTTGCTCACCCGCGCGAGGTATTTGCCGATGCCATAGCCGACAGAGCCGCCAGTGTGGTTATCGCTCACAACCACCCCTCGGGTGACAGCAAGCCCAGCCAAAAGGACATTAGTCTCACCCAGCAACTTGCCGCTGCTGGGCAGTTACTTGGCGTAGCGTTGCGTGACCATGTAATCGTAACCAAGACGGGGCATTTCAGCTTTCGCCAACATCACTTACTGTAGCCGACAGTACCGGTCCGGTGTTGCATATATATGACGGCATGCGCCAACGGAGCAAACCATCGGTCCCGCCCGCAATCTGCCCAATAGACATAACCATACGTAAAGTTAGCGGATCAAGCTGTTCGGGTACCGGCAATTCAGGGCACACGCCCAATGCCTCCGGAGCCTCTTCGCCACTACGGAACACAGCAATCTGAGCATAAGTTAGACCTACCCCTTGCTTGATCACGCCTGCCTCACCAATAGTCCCGCCTAGGGCGCAAGCACCATATAGTGACATTGGCCCTTTGGTCTGGCCGCCTCGGTAAAGACGTACCCATTCCCTAGCCTGCCAGTGCTCGCCAGGCTCCGACCGTGCTAAGCGAAACGCCAGCTGCTCAACGACGCCGTCGGCGTGGGGACGGCCAATATCAACGCGGACCAATGCACCAACAGGCACGCTAGCCAAATCCACAAGCGTTGGAGAAGATTGTAACATCTCCTGCTCGACTCCGGCTTCTAGTGCCAACAACTCGGGGTTCTGCCAAATATCGGGAACCCCATCTGAGCTGTGTGCCATGCTCATAACACTCAGTATGCAATGCTCTGTGGCAAAATACTAGGCGACAATTTTACTTCGAGGTAACCTATGCTATCATTCGCGCGTCTACATCTAAACGGAGCATAAGGACCTATGGCTAAATGTTATTTTGAACTACGCACACAATCCGCCCGCGGAACCGACAGTATTGCTGCCGACATCATGCGCCATCTGCATACCCGCCAGCACCTTGGCAAAGCCGTCGTGGTCTGTGAGCAGCCCGTGGCAATGCTAGCCGCTGCACGTAAACAGTGGCTCAAGCTAACCCGCACCATTCAGCGCCAGCGCGCTAGCACGCTCAACGCCGACAAAATACTCAAATATACACACACCATTACCCACATGCAGCACCTGCGATTCTCGCACAAGAATCCACTCGATGACCCAGAAGCCGACGTTTACTTTTTGGATGCAACCTCTTGCGAGACCATACCCGCCCACTGCTACACCATGTACATGACTATCAATCCGGGCAAAAAGATCACACGAGCAATGGTCGAACAGTTGCCTTCCGAAGCGCTAGTAGTCGACTATGACCATAGCGCATCGTGGGCTTCACAAGGGCTGCAATCCAAGGTTGTCCTAGAAGAACAGGTTGGCAGCGAGTGGCGCCAAGTATGCCAATTTTTGGCAGGGCGTAATATTCAGGTCAAGCACCTCGACGCCACCGAAATGCATGACATTGAAGTCATGGACGATGCTCTCGATACGCTGCTAAGCATCTCGCATCAATTTCTGCGCATTGCCAACGAGTTTCAACGCTCCCTGGAACTAGCACGTCCCTTGCGTATCACGCAGACCGCCCGCAAAGAATATGATTCGGTCGTGCTACTGGCTTACCGCGTACAGGCACTCAGCCCGGGGGCCTTTACACAACACTTCCTAGAAACATACAACGAGGATGATACCTTCTTCTTGTACGACATATCTAAACAGCAATTTGTTGGCAGCGGCGAGACCCTACGCAGTGCCGTTGACCGGCACCTCAAAGCTGGACGTACCAACTTGGCGTATGCCATCCGCGAACGGGCCACGGCCCGCTAAAGCGGGCTCTCTTTGAGATGTAACAGGTAACCGGAGTAGCTCACGGCCAGGTTGGCAAATAACCAAATAAACACAACCACCGGGTACACCCACCACTCAAATAGCACAAATGGTGCTGCAACGATTGCAGCACCGACGATGTGATCAATCAGATCATACGGTAGCCACACCTGTCCGGGTGCGATATTGCGACGACGCTTAAAGAAACTCTTGACCGCATCGCCCCCAAGAGCACCAAGAGCAAACAGAACACCCAGCCACACCGTAGGCAGCGCCAGATAGCCCGCATCGCCAGCCGCAGATCCAAACCATCCATACGTACGCACTAAGTATTGTTGCAACCCCAAGGTTGCAACAGCGGCGATAATTCCGGCTACCAAACCGCGCCACGTTTTGTGGGCACCAAATACACGCCTACCCCGCCATGTCGCACCAAAGTCCAACGGTGCATTTAGGCGTCTTAGCCCTGGCACCTTTGCAGTGGGCACCGGGGCCATGTTGGCAGTGCCTGCCGGCAAAAAGAACCATAGCGCGAATAGTACAGTCTCAAGCACGACGCCTCCAATTCTTGCGGACACGGTTAAATTTGGGGTACAGCACACCTCGCACACCTGGTGAAGCATGTTTATATCCAGCCCCAGCGAGTAGATCAACCAATGTATCTCTTGCGGGCATTGCCCGTAACTGATTGTAGGTCCGGCACCAGCCAGCCACGCCATGGCTGTCACTGCCTGCCGCACCAGGGATGGCATGTGCGGCCGACCACACTGCCGCGTCCCGGCTACGATTTTGGAATACGGCGCGGCCGTTATGCACCTCAATTATGTCGACATCCTTAGCAATACGATCTAATGCAACCTCTGTGATGCCTTTACGCACCGTCTCAAATGGGTGTGGAATGTAGACCAAACCGCCCTGCCGTTTAATGGCAGCAATCGCTTCTTCGAGCGCTAGCATTGGGCGCACAGTCTCATGCAAATATAGCCCAATTATTTCACCTTCTTGCGTAGTAATTTCTTCGCCAACGATAATTGCATCCCCAAAGCGCTCGTGTAAGCGCAACGCCATATCCACCGTATTGTGATCGGTGACCGCGATGCACTGTAGCTTGCGCTGCCCTAAAGCCTGAGCATAGTGAGTCGCGGTTAGTGAACCGTCCGGGGAAGCCGTGGAATGAGTATGGAGGTCAACGTTATAGAGCATCACCCTGCCTGCCATAGACTTAAAGTTTGTTACTTATCCGAACCAGACGCTGGAGCACAGTAAAGCTGGCCCCAACAGCCACTACTGCCGTTGCTACCGCCAGATAGCCCGTTACCAGACCAACGAGCAGCACAAACATACGGATTTCGAACGTAAGCACACCGTCGGAGAACATACGATTAAGCACATGGTGTGGTATTTCCTTGCCAGAGCTTGCCACGGCGGCTTCGCCCTTAGCCTTGACATAGCTAACCGACACCGAGGCACCCGCAGCACCCGCAGCCAGGGCTGCCAGTTGCGGATGGGAGCCGCCAGCCAACACATATGCTACGCCGGTGTACAACATAGCCTCCTTGATACGGTCGGTTGATGCATCGAGCAGCATGCCGCGTACGCTAGATCGATTTTGGAGGCGAGCTAACTCGCCGTCAAGCGTATCGAATAGGCCAAACACAAGCAGCAACAATGCCGCCCACAAAAAGTGATCGGTGGCAATCAGGAACGCGATTGGCACGTGCATTAGAGTGCCGAATATCGTTACAGCATTGGGCGTAGCCCTCCCTCCCGTGATGGAGTTGAGCATCTTTGCTATACCATGCATCACAGCCCGGATCTGGTTTTTGATCACCGTAACCACTGCTTTCATCTGGGCTATAGTATACCGCATTTGCGGTTTTGCCACTACCCCTCCGCGGGACCAGCGTCGACGTGTTGCTGGACAATGGCGTAAATATCCGCGCCATACTTTTCGACCTTGGCGCTGCCAAAACCTGGCACGTCCAGGAGCTCTTTGTCATTCTGTGGCTTCATAGCGGCCACAGCGCTAAGCGCTTTGTCATGGGCAATCACATACGGCGGTACCGTATTGGCGCTGGCCAGCTGGCTACGCCAGGCCTTAAGGGCCTCGAATAGATCGGGATCAGCACTCAATATACCGGCCTTGGCTTTTTCGTCCATCTCGCGCTCATTTTCACCGCTCGCCTCGCGCTCATTCCAGCCCTTGATGTACTCGAGGTGCTCACTAAGAGCCTGCTGACTTTTATCACGTAGCTCCAGATCGATCTGTTTTGCAAGCGGGCTCACGCGCAGCGCCATACCATTCAGCCCATCTAAAATCAGATACTTCAGGCTGCGCACGCGGGATAATGCCACGTAACCCATACCCTCTACAAAGGCCCGGCTAAGATCGATGCGCGCAGCATCCAAGGTCATACCCTGACTTTTGTGGACCGTAATCGCCCAGGCCAAACGGAGCGGCAGCTGCGAAATGCTGGCTCGGCGCTTTTCACCGTCCATCAGCTCCCAGCTATCCATGCGAACCGTAATTTCACGACCGTTGGTTAGCTCCACGATTGGGTAGTCGGTTAGTTTTTCAAAGCCTACTACTTTGCCCAGACTCCCGTTCACGTATTTGCGGTCAGTAGCATTCTTGATGCACATGACTTGCGCGCCTAACTTCAGACGCAATGTTTGCGGTGCCAGGCACGAGCGCTGCAATGTTTCCACATATTGTTTGGCACCATGCGTTTCCATTTCGTATTCATGTTCTTCCCCGTCCAGCTGGTCGAGCTGCTCGTGATTGACCCCATCGACATCGACGTTTACGGTCAGCAGTCGCGTCCGAGGCGTGAATGGATCGTCAATGCCGCCAGCCCTCTCTTGCAGGGCGTCAAGCTGGCTACGGGTTAAGACCCCGGCCCTGATACCGTTCAAAATTGCGGTATACAGCTCGTCGTCTCTCTGTCGAAATTGTGTTTGCAGGTAGCAAACTGTGAACACATTTTGTCGCCAAACTTTCGAATTCGTGACAAAGCTACCCATCCGGTCGCCGCTGCGATTGACGGGCGGCAATTGGAAAAAGTCACCACACAAAATGACCTGCATGCCGCCAAACGGCTCTACACTATCACGGATATACCGCAGTACTTGGTCAACCATATCCAGACGATAGTCATGCAGCATACTGATTTCGTCAATTATCAGGATATCTGCTTTCTTGATAAGTTCCTGGCGCTGTTTGCCCATCTTACTGGCGGCATGACGGTCAAATTCGCTACTGACGCCAATACCAGACCAAGCGTGGATAGTCGTCCCGTTCAGGTGCGTGGCAGCCAACCCAGTGGTGGCAGTTACGGCGATACTCTTCCCTTGCTTTTTGGCACGACGAATAAACTGGTTGAGCACATACGTTTTGCCCACACCAGCGGCACCAGTCAGTAGCACCGACTTACCCGATTCTAATATGGCTAACGCGTCTTCTTGCGTCATGTGTCCCCTCATCCTCCAGTGTCTGCCGCGTAATTGTAGCAAGTTCTACTGGCAATACTACTCTTATTCTACTGTGTGACGTGTTTTACAGAAAGCTAAAGTCATCCGGGTTTATACTGGAGCTATGAAGTACCACTACTACATCGGTCTGCAGCTTCCGCCCCAGCTCCGTAAACAAGTCACCGAGCTACAAACCAAACTCTTCGAGCCAATCGACAGCACCGAGCCACTAGAACCACACATCACACTCCTACCACCACCCGCCGTCGGTGAGATCGAGCCAACTAACCTAGCCATGCATGTTAAAGCGGCAGCTCAGTGGGTACTGCCGCTCGAGATACGACTGACCGGAACGATCAACTTTGGCGACCGTGCCGTGGCCATTCGGGCCGAGAGCAAAGCGCTGCATACATTGCAAAAACAACTCGTCGAAGTACTGCCGTTTGAAACGGACGTCACTTATTTTCCCGATCCCAGATTCACCCCACATATCACGCTCGTGCAGGCGATCCGCGGCAAAACACTACCCGCCAAACTCATCGCCACCTACGAACAAGCTGCGCAGGAGCTTCTGCCGACCAGCTTCAAGGCTACCCACCTTACCCTCTTCGAATGGACCAAGCCCCGTCAGTACAAAGCCAAGCGAATCTAAATCTCTAACGGGCACCGATGAGGTTGGCACTCTCGTAGCGCCGTACGGCCCGCCTAAACAGCCACAAGACAAACAAGAGCCATAGGGTCGCTACCAGTGCACCTAGACCGACCATGCGCAGATTGAACTGTTTGATCATGTCAACCTGGACAGCCCCGATAAATAGCGAGGGCACCACCGTCAGCAACACCAAGCGTAGCACGCCGCGCAGAATACCCGTCGGGTACAGCCCGCCGTCCATAAAGATGTACGCAACGTAGCGCACCAAACGCTCGCTATCAAACATGTAAAATGCCAGTACATTTGGTAGTAGAATTGCACAGGACCAAAACACGACACAGCCGATAATGAACATAAGGATAAACGTAGCTGTAGCCACCAGACCAATATGGCTAGCCGCGATATACCAGGCAGTCAGAACAGCGCCCATGCTAATGTCGCCAATATTTGTTACGTCGATATTACTGCTTGCCAGCTGCCCCAATAACGAACTGGGGCGAACCAGGAACGAATCAAACGACCCTTGGTCCACGTGTGTTGGTAAATCTAGTAGCCCGGCGCTAGCAAACATCATAAGCCCGAAGACCAACATCATAATGCCATTTAAGCCTATCAGCTCATGAACTGACCAGCCATTAATGGTACCGAACTTGTCAAAAAAGAATGACCACGCGACGATAAAGCCGGCGTTGTTTAGAACCATACCCACTATCTGCATCACAAACGCACCGCGCAAAGCGGCGGCCGCCCGCAACTGGACGCCAAGACTTTTACGATAGACCCTCAGATCGTGCCGGAAATTATCCCAGGACTTAGCCACCGTTGACCTCGATTCTAACCATGGCGCGCTTCCACACCAGATTGCACAGCCCTACTAACACTATCGACCAGATAACCGCCGATATGATCATTGGCAGCATAGCCCGCGTAAGCGCTGGATTGAACAGTTGGGTTGGGGCGGCATACACGCCAAATGGTGAATAGCGCACAAATAGCTGGACAGTATGCGGCAATAACGCAATCGGCACAAATGCTCCACCAAAAACCACCACAATTTTGTCGAGCAAGCGGAACACCGACTGCGCGTCGTTCAGCCAAAAAGCCGTTAGGCCAACCGTCAGGAACATGGACGCCGCGGCCACCATCGCTAGCAGTGTCAAAAAGCCAAATGCCGCCAAACTGGCAGCCGAAAGATACGATACGTCTGGTGGGCCGACGACCAGCAGCAGGAAGGCTGGCAGCACTATCAGCTGTAACAGAAACTCAATGCCGTTCTTGCCGATTAGTTCGCAGACCCGGGCCAAACGCCAGTCGATCGGCTTAATGACACCGACTTCAACCGCACCAGTTTTGACCTGGCGCTCGACCACTTTGAACACGTTGCGCAACCCCAGATTCAGAATAAAAGCAAAGTAAATCGCGATGCTCCACACCGTGTTTTCGTATGACAGACCCGGACGGCCACCATAATGCTGGTAGGCAACCTTATACACCGCAGCTATTAAACCGACGCGGACGACCGACACCAAAATACCGCCAACCAAACGTTTGGTATTGGCGCTATCTTCACGGGCAGCAGTCCGGATTATATGCAGGTACGGGCGCAGACTGTCCATTACTTCTCCTTGGTGTAGAGCTCGTGAATGATGTCTTCGAGCGGCGTGTCTTCGATAGTAAGGTCGGCAATGTCTACCGCGCCGAGCAAGGACTGCAAAAAGACCTTCAGCGGTACTTTGGTAGTGTCAACGTCAAAAACAAGCCGACCTTGGTCGAGCGTGGCCGCCTGACCATGCACCGCAAGTTCGATGGGTGTCTCGCCTTCGACGACGACAGCAACTTTTTTGGTATGCAGATAGTTGCGCTTTAGGTCAGCCGTTTTGGCATCTAACACGATCTGACCGTGATTGACGATCATCGTGCGGCCACAGACTTCCTCGATGTCACCAACGTCATGACTGGTCAAAAATACCGTCGTCCCCTGCTCTTTGTTGACCTGCTTAATGGTCTCGCGCAAGGCGCGCTTGGCCACGATGTCCAAGCCAATAGTTGGTTCGTCCAAAAAGATAATATCCGGGTTGTGGATCAGAGCGTTGGCTACTTCGGCGCGCATCCGCTGCCCCAGCGATAGCTTGCGTACTGGTTGATCAATAAACTCGGCCAGCGCGAACTGCTCCACCAGCCGGTCAATACGTTGTTTGGCAATCTCGGCGGGCACACGATACATTTGCGCACTCAAATCAAAACTATCGGTCAGCGGCAAATTAAAGACCAGCTGCGAGCGCTGACCAAAGACCGTGCCAATCCGCAGCGCGAGTTCGCGGCGCTGCTTGAGCGGTGTGTAGCCCAACACCCGCACCGTGCCATGTGTTGGCTGCAGGATGCCGCTGAGCATCTTGATGGTCGTACTCTTCCCTGCACCATTGGGGCCAATAAAGGCTACCGTCTCACCACGTCTAACGGTCAGGCTTATCCGATTTACAGCTTTAACTTCCTTTTTCTCGGGACTAAAAAAGCCCTTCAAACCTTTGTGTGTTTTGAAAGAAAAAAGTTTAGAAACATTCTTGAGGACAATGGCCTCGTCGTCGCTCATCGCAAAGCCCTAATTACGGTATATGCCTATTGTATACTATTGCTCTTCCTCGTCCGAGGTAGGCTTGATGGGCCGCTTAGCCTTAATTTCGTAGCGGATGCCCGTCAGATTCGATTCGATGTAGTCGTCGTTGAGTAAGTTGATAAACTTAGCCAAGTCTTTGGGGTTCTCGATAATAATCGCGCCGCGCTCGTCCGTCATTAGGTCGACGCCCAGACTGTCGCCGTGGTCCAGGATATCTTCTTTTTTGAGATCGTCCGATAGTTCCAGCTTCTGCAGCTTGTTGATGAGTGGTTTGTTGCCCTTCACCATAGTTTGCATATCCTCGCCCTCAGCAAAAGCCAGTTCGTACTTGGCCAAGATAGCAGCGACTTTCTTTTCGGCAATGCTATTCATTTTGACATCATAGCCAAAGAGCGTGCGCAGCTTGGGCTGACTAAAGACAAATAAGTCTTGGCCAACGACCAGCAGTTGGTTATCGGCGGGTACCTTGAGCGCCACGGCGTCTTCGAACGGCATAAAGACCTTGCCGCTGACCATCCAAGCACCGTCGCCCTTCATCATCTGGGCACGCGGTAGCGCCTTGATTACGTAGAATGGTTCGGGCATAGCCGGGTGGCTACAGCGGGCCATGACGGCCTTGATACGCTTGATGTCGTGCTCTTCCTCGACGAACTGCTGGATTTCGTGCTCCTGGGTACGAATCCAGTGCATAACCTCGACGAGCTTGTCGACATTCTTCCAGGCAGTGCGCTGCAGGACGTTCTCTTCGGCCTCGGCGTCTTCGAACCCACGTACAACTAAGCCCTCGGCCGCGCCGTTAAGCACGTAGTCGAGAATGTTGGTGATAAACAGTGGCTGCAACTGCTTACTGAGCTCGTCAGCCAGCTTGGCACTATACATAACGTTATTTTTGTTAATCAGAAAAAGCTCAATCTTGAGCTGGTCTTTGTACTGGTACAAGTTATTTGCCCAGGCAAAGACATCGCTGGGCGTGTAGGGCTCGTCATCGGCTGCTGTCTTAGCCGTTGTTGTATCAGCGGGCACTGGCGCCGTTACTTCCTCGGCTTGCTCATCCACCACTTCTTCTTTTACTTCTGTTTCGGTTAAAGCGGCATCTTCGCTCATCGTTCGTTGTAACCCTCAAAATTACAGGTCGCCAAGTACGGGCAACCCAGTTTTGTAAACATAATCACCATTCTACCCCAAAACGCCAGAGAATGTTGCTGTAAAAAAGGTGGCTTACTTTAGAAGCTGTTGTTTGCGGGCTTCGTTGGCCCAGTGGTCGGCCATTTCATTACCTTCGTCGTTATTGTGCCCACGCACCCAAATTAGCTTGGCCTTTGACGCACGGTACAATGGACAGACCTCTTTCACGATATCCAGATTCTTGATCTCGCCCCCGCTCTTCTTCCATCCTTTGGCTTCCCACGCGATAGACCACTTGGTAATGACATTAATCCAAAATTCGCTGTCGGTGTAGATTTGGCAATCGGCACCATTGGCATCTTTGAGCGCCGCAATAATAGCAAAGCCCTCCATACGGATATTGGTAGTATCGTGTTCCCCGCCCAATACACACGGTTTCATTTCCTTAATGACGGCAAAACCGCCTGTGCCCGGGTTGGGCTCGCAACTACCATCGGTGTAATACGTAATCATAAAAACCCTTCTGTTTGCTTTATCATACCAGGATATCGGCTTGGTGCAGCGCTTCACGCAAATCGCCGGTGTCAGTAAATACATGCCCGGCAATGCCGTAGCTACGCGCCGCCTCAATGTTAGTTTGCGAGTCGTCGACAAAATACCATTCGCCGAACGGTGTACCAATACGCGCTTCCATTACCTCAAAAATTTCACGCTCTGGCTTAACGTGCGCCGTCTCCGACGAAGCCAGTACTTGGTCAAACAGGTGTCCGATCCCGTGGTTATCCAAAAATTTCTGCAAAAAACTACGCTCAATGTTAGTGAGCATGCCAATCTTGTACTGCCGCGTAGCCTGCAGCTCTTGCAATAACTCCACAACCTTACCGTTCAGACAGTTGACGTCATTAAAGGTCCGCTTAATGTCCCCAGCTGGCAGACCCGTGTCGGCAGCAAAAGCTTGATAAAAGCCGTCGTCAGACAAAAAGCCAAGCTCGTTCTGTTTGGCCAGGTCGTAGTAGTGGCCGCGAGGCTGGGTTAGCTCGTGTACGTGATCTTCCAAAAACTGTTTAAAGGCATCTTGGTAAATAACGCCAAAGCAATCAAAAATAATCGTTGTCGGTTTAGTCATGCCACTATTGTACCAGTGGTAAGATGCAAGTTAGCGCACATCTCGGCCAAAGAATCTACTTTGCAGATTAGCTTAAGCGAGTAAAATACTAATTTCCGTTAACAAGGATTTGATATGCCAACACTAACACTTGGCGGTGCAGAATTTGGCGACTGGGATCGCTGGGCAGCCGGCCTCGAAACAACCCAAAACCTAGGCGGCGGTGCCATGACCGGCGGCGAGGTTATCGTTGATATGACCAGCACCGAGCCTGTTACGGGGCAGCAGCAAGAGACAGCAGCCTTCTTGGCCGACATGCGCCTCGCCTTCCCCGATTTTGGCCCAGGCTTCGCGACCAACTAACGTGCCGCACAATAAGTTGTGCTCATTCCGGGTATATTTTATAATCCGGTAGTCTATGAGTGCAGCTGAGGCCAGAGGAACCTCCCGACTATGGGAGGTTCTTGAGAACGTAACGCAAGCTCCTATCGGCGACGGCATCGGCGAGTTCTTTGAGGGTCAGCCCCTCGCCTATCAAGAGACCGTGGCAGAGAGCATTGACCACCTATTTAGCCACAGCACGCCTGCATTTAAAGCAACGACCGAGGCGGACATCGGCATTGCAATACCCATTTCCTTTCAGGAGTCAAACTTTGTCAGCCAGGCGCTAGCGCTCTACGGACGACAACGACGCATGCCCAGCACGTTAATCGCGGGCTACCTCAACTGGCCCGATGATGTCGACGCACGAGAGGCAGCGCGAACACGACGCACGGTAAACCGATTTATAGCCGACAATCCTCAGATACCATTTGGCTTCTTTGAGGGCCAAGAACAGACCCCGATATCCATTGGCCGCATCCGAAAGCTCGGAACAGAAGTCGTTATGCCTCTCATACGACCAGATGGCCTGCTGCTCGGCCACGATGCCGATCAAGAGGGCTTGAATGCCCTGCACCTCCGCAACATGCGGATGGCATACGCCTTTAATCGTGCCACTTGCGGTTTGGCAACAGTGTTAGCCGATATCGGGCACACCCACCCGGCACATCTGCCCAATATGAACCATGTCATCCGTTGGTTCGAAGACCCCGAGGTTTCGCAGCTAGTGTATCGTTTTTTCGAGCCAGGTCCGGGCTTTGGCGCTATCGAATATCGTAAAGTGGGTGGCTACAGCCCCGAAGACACTATGGCCGAAACGCATGAACTTATATGGAGAATTGACCACGAATACGGCAGCTTCAGCGACCGCGATGCCAGAGTGCACGACGCAAGACTCATCATCTCGCCGCGCCGTTTAATCCAAAAGCTTGATGCTGGTTTGGGCGTAAGCGATTTTTGGTCAGATGACCAAGACTTTAGGGGCACCGAAAGATACCGCGCCGTATCCGATCGCAGCTTTAGTAATGTGCCTGATATCACTGCCGAAATGAGAGACCTGCACCTGTGCGAGTTTGGCTCACAAATCCAGCGTGAGGCGCTCAACATCCACGCATACGATGATAGCTACGACATTGGCTATGTGCTTGGCCGGCTCAAAAAAATCCGCAAACGTTTGGGTGGGCCGGTTGCCATGTTTGGCTAAATAAGTTCTGTGGCAAAATGCTGGAGCGCCAGGATCGGCTCTTCGCTGCCACCCAAGGCCTTAATACCGTGTCCGTAGCTAATCTCGTTGTAGTTTTCGGGTTGAATCTCGTAAATGCCCATCGTTTGTAGCTGGATTGTTTCTGCTTCTGTAAAACGCCAACGAGCCAACTCTTTGCCATCATGGACATCCGGCATTGGAAACTCCTCACTATGCAGGCGAATCTGCTCCTGGCCCTTGACCATATTGACTTCAGCGATCTCACGAGGCTGGATATCGTGCGGCAAATCTGTACCGAGTTTGTATGTAAACACGGTAAGGTCAGCGGCACGCACTGGCTGGCCGCTTTGCGATCTGTCGCGTATCGCCGATAGCTCAATCATAAGGCCGGCAGCAGTAACCCCGACAAAAATCGGCAATACTTCCTTGCCCCCGGCAAAGGCCGCATCATAAAAGGCGTTAATCTGGTTTAAGGTATTTTCGAATAGCCTAACGTTCTTGGGGCTATGTAATAGTTGCTCGGCTTGCATTGGCAAGTTAGTCGTCGCGATGCCTGCTGTCGCAGGTGCGTCCGGCCTAGGGATCGTCTTAGTTGCTGCTTTGTGATGTTTTGGTACTTTGAGTTTTCGGAGAGCCATATGCCTACTATACCACCCATCCGCACCCCTCATTACACAAAAACGCCCCAGAGGTGTATACTTATAGATAACGAGTCAGCGACGTAATCACTTATGGAGGGTGCTTGGCAGCTGCTAAGACTCAACAACATAAGAGCTCTGCGAGCAAAAGGCCCTTTTATGATCAAGCACCCAATAGCCACTACTAAAAACGGCGTTGCCGTCTATGTTGATCTCATCAAGTCGCCTGCTAGCGCAAACATTTCTTGGCAGCCTCATATTGCCACCCTAGCCAAAGAGCTTCTACAAGCCATAGATATTACCGCCGATCGGTCTACCATCGAATTTAACGTCGGTCGTACGGTTGGCAACTGCAGTATCGTTGAAACGACAGCCAAGGATCATATCCTGTACGCCAAACGAGTCAACCACGACACCTATTGTCGCTTTGTACGGCGGCGCGCGCCAGAGCAAACAAGTTATGTAACCTTGGTTCTCAAGCGGGACAGCGACGGCGAATACGAGCTCTATGACGCATGGCTTGGGCATAACGCCCCAGCTATACCCGGCACCGAAGACGAAACCAAGCAAAGCAAAGCCTACTGGGAGAACCACGCTCTTGTTGTCGAAGGACAGCCCATCCAAAATCGCACGCTCACCACTGTCTGCCCATATTAGCCATCAGACCACCGACTTCTGCATTGGGTTTTTCTCGAGAGTATCCCCTAACGTCATGGAATAGTTAAAGAGGTGCCCTGTGCGGCATATGCGCTAGGACTATTTAGGCTTATCCCCGGCAATGGTCTGAATATTTTTATTGAGTTGCTCAATGCTGTTGCATCGTTCGCCGCCAAGCTTCACAATTTTGTTGCCATCATTAAACTTCAAGCGGCTCGTTTTGGTCAGCTCCTGCGGCTCAAGGTGGGTGCAGCGAATTATTTCAATCCTAGAGCTGAGACTAGTTCGTCACCAATTTTAGCGAGTTTTTCTGATGCCTCATTAATTTTCCGAAGCTTTCCACTGATCTCTGTATTCGCAGCCATTTCGCTATATACCCGCTCACAGTCTTCAACTGTAATGCCATAGTTGGTTGCCGTCGCTTTTTTGGTTTGCTCTGCTGTATTGCCAAACGACCTTGCAAGGAAATAATCAAAATATATCTTCCAGCCATGTATGATCTGGTACTCCGTTAAAGACTGCTCCGAAATTTGCTTTCTACACAACCTGACAAGTTCATCAGTACTTTGGCGCATGGAGTAGTAGTGCTCCCTGTATTTTAGTAAGGCGGCACCAATGTCGGGCACTTGCTCTAGTTCTTCGTCGTCAGTATCAATTAAGCTATAGAATATTTCTCTGGTGGCTGGGTTGGTCAGCTTCCACTCGGCGTAGCCCGTCCGGTCTTTGTGATTATTCTGAGCTAGCGTATCGGGGTATTTTAGGATCTTCTTGATGCTACCTCTTATTTTTGCCGAACCATCGTCATCAATATTTAGGTAGCGTTTTCTAATCGATTTTAAGGCAGTATCTAAAACGCTCCGAAGTCCTTCAAGATCATAGATAACTAACCTAGCCTCTAGATCATTAACGCAGTATTTTTCGTAAGCCAGCTTCTGTGCGGCAGATAGATATTGAGTGGTAAAAAGAACATAAAGTTGACACTCGCCCTTGCTGCGTTGGTGAAAGTCTTCTTTGAATTTTTGGTCACTGTCTTTTCTCAGGGTGACACACGCCAGACCTTTTTCATTGTTACCAGGCGTAAATGTTATATCTCTGCCACCGTCGCCACCCCCTCTGGGGGCAATGGGGGTTATTTCCTGGTACCCAAGCTCGTTTAATACGTCTGCGCACATTCGCTCGAGATCGTGCTGATTGTCGAATTTCTCGAGAGCTTGATTAGTCAGTGAAAGCATTATTACCCATCTAACCCTGTAGGTACGGCATAATCTGGGCTAAGTATATTGTGGCGTTCAGTAAGACGTAGGTAGAAACCGAACGGGTCTTCGATACGAAAATCTCTTATCCCCCAGGGCCTGAGTTGAAGCTCGGAGGAGATATTAGCAAATTGTTTTACCTTCTCGTAATAAGCTTCGATGTCGTCAACAGGGATCACAATTTCAACTCCATAGCCTCGCTTGGTGTCTTTAGGAAATTGCTTGAAGTAAGACTGTTCCCAAACCTTCTCGTTCCCGGGCCAGAAGTTTAGAATAGTGCCCTCACGTTCCATTACTAGGTAATCGCCAGCGTTACCTTCATTGCGATGCCAAGCTTTTTTGAATCCTAGCTTACCGTAGAAGTCGAGTGCGGCGTTAAAATCTGGGACATGCAACTCAAGCTGTAGATGGTTAGTGGTGTCTTCCTTCATTTGATTACTCGAATCTTCTTAAAGTTTTTGCCAGAAAGCCCAGAGAACTCGATACTCTCCCAATCAAACTTAGCGGCTTTAAGCTGCTTTGGAGTGAGCACGACTTGGGCGTAACTGTCGCCGGAAGGTTCAAGCGCACCAACCGCATACCAAAACTTGGCAAAAGATTTCTTTGTACTACCCGTGGCAATCACGCCAGGCCATGGTGTAGGGCAAACAGGAATGAAGCGCTTGTCGCTTACATAGTCGTCCATAGCCTTAGTGCGCTCTACGGCTAAGTGCATGTGTTCATTCTTCTCACGCCACAATGGGTCTTTTTCCTGCTCTGGCGTAACACGGACATTCAGCTCGGTCATGTACTTCTGTTCTGGTGTCAGGACGGGCAGCTTGCTGCCTAATTCGTCGCTGACAGTCTTCATGGCAATTTCTAGCTCGTCATCGTACTCAGATAAGTCTTTGTAGGCGTCGCCATAGCGACGGTGAGTAAAGCGAATGTTGTCAGGCAAATACTGCTTCATCCACTCGATTATCTTTTCAAAAGACTGAGTGTACTGGTCTGTTTCGGAACGATGCAAATTGTTTAGGCGTAATTGCACCACGTCCATTGAAAAGTATTCTAAGACAACGCCAGGCTCATAGACTTCTGCGATGTAGCGCATCCATTTGGCGTAGTAAATCATATTAAAGAGTTCAGACCAGTCTACTTCGGGGTACTCCTCGAAGCGCCACAGTTTTGTGCCACCATGTACGCAGCCGATTGATAGCGGCCCGTTCTCGGACAGGGCAATCTTGATAGACTCTTTGCAGAAATCTATGGTGGCTTGATCTACTTTGAGCTTACGGAATTTCTTTGATAGGACGCGCGCTAAAATCGCTTCTTCAAGCGGAGTGTCGCCAATGTCTACATGAGTGCTTGGCTGTTTGAGCTTCTCTAGCTCGGCCGTGATGTATTCTTGTGCAGTCATAGATTTTTTGGAGATGCGAGGTAGACATGAACCTACCGTGGATAGCTTTGCAAGCTAACACCTATTCTCGGTCATCGCATCACGCACCATTATACGGGTAGCTTATCTGTTTTTCTACTGGCTTTAGCCTTGACGAAGCCTATTCCCTCCGGGAACAGGCCAACTCCGCCTTGCTTCGCAAAGCAGAGTTACTAAATATCCCTCAGCCCAAACACTTCCAGTGGTTTGCCAACCATCTGCCACACCTCGTCATCTTCCAGTGTGTTGCCCCTGAGTGCTTGCAACGTGGTGTAGCAAAACCGTGGTGCTTCGTCTTCATCTACTAACTGCGCCAACTTCTTGCGGATTCGCTTTAGTAAACTGGTAGATTCACAAACAAGCAATACGCCTCGCAGCTTAGAACTGGTTGCATCCTCCCATTCGTTTGCCTCCAAGTAATCAATGCACTTTTGCAGCCGCCGTACATGCACAAAAAACGGCGTGTCGTCGTCTAGGTAGTTCAAGAAGAAGCACCGTTCGCGGGGTCGTATGCCTTCCGGCAGAATGGTCAGGTAAACATCGGGCTTTGGCTGTGGGAAGTAATCGTACTTGTCGAAATTGAGCTGGTCTTTCGTCCAGAGCTTGAGGTTTTGGCCATGTACTGCTTTTAGCTTGTCGTAGATGCTGAATACTGCGAGCTTACGAGCAATGAACTCGTTTGAAGTTTCTTTGTCCTTGTAAGCATTTCTGAGGGTCTTGAGTGACAGCTCTTTGCCGGTGGCTTTGTGCTGCTGCTTTAGCGCCTTGAATGCTTTTGGCAGTAGATAGTAAGTTGCTGGCTTACCGTCTAGCTTGTAGGTGCTGTCGTAGTTTTTACCAATATATTCCTGAGCTACTAATGCTTCTAACCTTGTATGAATATATCTACCATCTTTAAGTTCTAAAGCTCTAGCTAATAAGTCAGTAGTACCAAATCTAAATCGATACAGTAATTTAAGAACAGCTAATTGTTTACTTGTAGGATTCTTGCTAGTTCGGGTTTCAGTATTTACTGACATACGGATAAGGTAAAAGTTTCTGTATATAGTATATATAAAAGGAAGGAGAAAAGAAAAAGCGATTAACAGATAAAGATATGCTTGAAAAGGGTTCTTTCGGTTACGATATTTTTAGTCGATGTACTCCTCGATATGAATATTTATACTCTCACCTAAGCGAATAGAACACCTCACTTAACAGATACGAATTATCGACGTCTATTACGGATAGCTACACTCATTCTAAAATATAGATATGCCCGACAAATCCGACGAAGAAATCCGTAAGAGCATCAAGGAGTACGAAGAAGGCTTGCCTGAAGCCGAACGCAATCCTAATGTTGAAGACGATACCAAGCGCCTTATTGAACGCGCTTCACAGCCGCTTCCAGCAAAGCCGGAAAAGCCGCAACGTCCCGATGGTTATAGCGATACACAAACTCATTCACATAAAACTGAAGATACTTCGGACTAACACAGTGATAGGTTCCGTCTAAAGAGCGCTTGAGCTGACCCCAAAAGCCCTCAATCGTGTTCGTATGGACGCCGGACTTAACGTACTCTAACTTGCTGTGATTGACGAACGCATGGGTGAAGTCTCGTTTGACGCGCGAATAAATGCGGCTATCGTCAGTATGCAAGACTGAACCAGCTTCGATGTTGGCTCGTAGGAATGGCAAGGTAACCGTAGCGTCGGCTTGCTTAGTGGCAAAGGCTTTGACTTGGCCGATGCCTTTCTTTTTTTCAACAATCCCCACTACGGCGGTCTTATTATCGAACTTCCGATCAAGTTTAGCCTTGCCGCCAATGTAGGTTTCGTCAGCCTCAACGATACCTGAAAGCGGATTGCCATTTTGCTGCATCATGAGGCGGATTTGTTTAGCCATGCGCCAAGCAGTTTTGTAGGTAACACCTAAATGTCGTTCTATTTCCTTCGCACTCACACCGTTTTTACCAACGCCGAACAGGTAGATAGCGTAAAACCACTTCTTGAGTGGGGTATCGGATTTGTGGAAGATGGTGTTAGCCAAAGGACTAAGTTGATAGCCGCAATCGTTGCACTCGTAGCATTTGCGGTTACGGACGCGGTAGTATTTCGGGCTAACTACGCCACACTTCGGGCAGGCTTTTAGTTCGCCATATTGTTTTTGAAACATGTAATCCAGGCAGGCGTCATCGTCGTGGAATTGTTGGTGCAATGTGTCGATGGTGTAGCGTGGAGTTTTCATTACTCTTAGTGTATCTCATCTGTTCCATGACGTCAAGGGATACTCGCGGTTTTTCTGGACTTGACGTCGCAAAGCGTATATTATTTGCTCTACAAAACCATGAACAGCTACGAAGTCGCCGGTCGCGTCTGCGACGCCCTGCAAAGTGAATATCCAGACATAGATATCTGTTTGGTCGGTGGAACCGTTATGGACCCGGCTGCGGAAGTTGCCGACGGAAAAACATTCCTAACAGAAGGGGCCAACAAACCCACGCTGCGTGACGACGGTTCATTGCGCGACCTCGATCTTATTGCCCTAACCTCCGACCAACGGCTACGGAACCAAATCCGTGGGACCGCTGCCGAGGCGGCCAGCGGCGAAATGGAGATCGCCGTATTTGGCTTAGGCAAATATCACGAGCGCGGCGCTGCTGGTCGAGCACTCGCCCATATGACCCACTGGGTATCGCGTCGCGAGATTGACGCGGACGGTGTGGTACATCACAGCCTATTCCCTTTTGCAGCGCCTGTTCCCGAGGCGGCCTTCAAGCATCGATTGGTTTTTCCAAACGGCCAAGAGGCAGCGACCTTTTCGCCGACCTATAGCGTCATTAGCTATATGCTGCGCTCTATTGGGGGCATTCGTCCTCGTGATGAGGTAAAGGTCGACGTACAGCGTTCACACTTACAAGATATTGGCTTGTGGGTGCCCGAGAATCCAGCCGAGGACACCCCCGATCAAGCACAATACCGTGTGCTCCTCGGCATTGCCGACGGAGTTTCCCACTTGGGCCAACTTTCGATTGGCAAAACCATTCTAGGTGGCCCAACAGCCTGGCGATCACGGATTGCCCACACGTACGACTCAAACGAAATATTCCTCAAGCTAGTCCATAACGGTGGCGAAGACCTGCTACGACGTCTAGGCTTTATGCGCTAACAGTGCTCCCTTTCGTCCTTTTGGACTCATCAGCACAAATACACATTTGCGGAGGGAGGGACAAACAGACAGAACAATACAGAAGCAGAAAAAGAGATCGGCATAGGCCGGACTTTTTGCACATTCTGCACTCTTCTCTCTGTTTGTCCCTCGCCGGTCACTGAGCGTAACCCGTTGGCGGCAACATGCTGTCACGAGCATCCAGGTAGGCGTCGACGACCGGTCGCTTGGGGATGTACATCTCGGGAATGGCAGTACCGTCAGGCGCAGTCACAATATAGCATTGGTCCACCAGGTAGCTGAGGTACTCAGCGTAGCGAGTACTGGCAGCCAAGAACCGGTAGTCGTCCTGCAGCAAGAGCACCAGACGGTCACGATCATCGTTGGTCACGTCGCACAGCAATGGCAGGTTATGGGCGCTGCGCACGCGTTCGATGGCGGTGATGAGCCAGAAGTACTCGGGGTTGACGGAGATGGTTCGGCGCAAGCCGCGGAAGTACCAGGCGTTCGAGCCGTAGTCAGTGACGTTGGCAACGAACGTAGCCATGACAGCGCGCTGCCAGTGAGAGAGTTGCCGGTCAAAGGCATTGAGCTGGGGCTCAGCCTGCAGCTGGGCGGGAGGCCAGATCTGGTGACGAAGCAGCCAAATCACAGCGGCAACGCCAACCGCACAGAGCGCGATGAACAAAACAGTACCGGTCACGATGCTTCACCTTTTCCATATGACGGGGTGTCTCTCAGAGAGAGTGTGTGCATTCTGTAGCACGAGTGGAGCAATAAAAACACGCCTCTTAGGCGTGTACTCATTGCTCATCTCGTGCCCGTCTGTTTGTCAATGTGCTTTGGAGCGCATGCTCGACAAAACAGTATAATTATATAACAATCCTACTATACGGTCAATTTATGGTCTGTGTGGTCCGTCTGTTGCACATCACTTGGGTCGGTACGGAGGGGCTGCTGTGGTTTTTTGTTGGTCGTTCATCGCTATTGGAAGCGACACAAAAAGTACATACAGCCCCTCCGGGTTTGTTTTTTTGGACGAGGGAGCGCCCAAAACGGCCTATCCTGCCTATGGCATGGGAGGGGCGGCATCAAAACGCACTACCCGCCAAGAAGCTTCATCAGTTCTTGGTCAAGACCGAGATGGTCCGCCTCACTACCCCGGGGAACGGGGACAAACGTGCGGCGCAAGAACGCAACGAGCGATTCCCGATGGATGTGGAAGAGCGCGTCTCCGTCTGGAGACGAAAGCGCCATGGCGATGGTCGTTGGTGCATCCGGACGAGGTGGTCGGCGGCGCACAGGCCAAAATCTGACGTCACCGATACCCGACAGAGTCCTAAGGCCCTCAATGACCAACTCTCGCGCAAACCGCCAGACGTTGCTGTCATGCCCTTCCCCATCGGGGCCAAAATCGACAGCCACTGCGTACGGATCAGTCGGATCGTAAATGAACGTAACCCGAACCGCGGCAGGCCGACGACCTTCTCGTATGGACTGCAAGGTCATATCGGTGGCCAATACACCCTGGTCGTACATAACAGACCCCAATCCCAACAGCTACTGTTACCCCTTACGGAGCAACCTCCACACCATGTGGATCCCTCAAACTGAGAGAGTGACAAAATTATACTTCTTTTTTGCGATGCGTCCAAACATGTGATAGCGCTCACGTCCCCGTCGTGCTACCATTGAGCCATGACTAGGCGGATTTCGGTACGCGCAATTGTACTACACGAAGGCAAGCTGCTCTGCGTACGGCTCAAACCATATAGCGGATCACTCAGTGTCTCCGCGGATGAGTGGTGGTGCTTGCCTGGCGGTGGCCTAGATGATAATGAGGCGCTCGTAGATGGTGTACGGCGTGAGATGCTAGAAGAGACCGGCATCGAGCCAGTTGTGGGCGACTTGCTTTACGTGCAGCAATTTACGCATAGCGGCAAAGACTACCTGGAGTTCTTCTTCCATGTAACTAACGCTAACGATTATTTGCGCATAGACTTGAGCAAAACAACTCACGGTGAGGTCGAGATCGCCGAGATTGGCTTTATCGACACCAAGGTCAAAACGGTCTTGCCTAACTTTTTATCCAGCGAAGATTTGGTGGCCAAAGCAGCAAGCCACTCACCCACTACAGTCTTCACCAATTATTAGTCACTTTCGTCCTTTTGGACTCATCAGCACAAATACACATTTGTGGAGTGAGTGAGATGCGAGCCGAAATTGGTGGGTTATTTTTGAAAATAAAATAAGCCACCTAGGCTCGATCATCCCATGGGGATTGCACCTTATTCCAAGCGTATTGATTGGCCTGGACCGTATGCTCTAGCTACCATCCCCTCAGATAGCTTGCCCTTGCCATTCGGATGCGTATCCGGACGACGCGTCTTGTTACCAAGACTTTATACTCTGGGCAGAGTTGATTGAGCTGCCTAGCGGCTAGTCTTCCTCGTCCCTACGACGCTGCTCCTTCTCGCGCTCCTGCGCGGCACGCCTGTTGGCGAGCTCGATGCTCTCCTGCCAGATGTAGAAGAACACGCAGAGGCCGATCAAGGCCGGGAGCGCGATGTAGGCGTACAGCGCCCAGTGCGGGAGCTGTAGATAGTCGCTTGCATCGACAACCTTATCGCCGCTGAAGCGGACGATTCCCAGCACCGCCAGGACGGTTCCGATGATTGCGCTACCCGCGAAGAACATGCCACCGCGTGCGATGCCCAGTTTCATTTTGTTGCCTCCCTATCGGGTCGGAACAGTTGGCTTAAAAGCCGTGCATATATTACAACATTTACATGGTAATTGCAACTCCTCGGAGCGCTGATTTACTTGTGGACAACCGAAATTGCCGAATAGGCATCGTGGTACAATGTCGAAATACAATTTTTAATACGGAAGTGACCACTTACCTATGTTACCGTCGAGCTTCGTTATTATTGCGATTGCGCTACGTTTATTGGCCGGGGCTAGCTATGTCCGTGCCGTCATCCAGGGCAAGGCCCGCCCAAACTTGGTCAGTTGGTTCTTTTGGGGACTGACGGCATTAATTGCCTTTATCGTGCAGATCCATGAGCACGTTGGCCCGCAGGCACTCATTACACTAGCTATTGGCATTGGGCCGATTGTAGTCTTTAGCCTGGCTATTGTTAAGGGTAAGCACGACAATCATTTTTCGGCCGCCGATGTATGGTGTGGCGTGTTAACCGCCATTGGTATTATGTTATGGCTCACAACCAAACAGCCGTTAGTGGCGTTGTTGATGAGCATTGCGGCCGACTTCGTTAGTGGCATCCCCACCATCATTAAGTGCTACCGTCGACCCGAAACCGAGCACGCCTTGCCCTACTGTCTGTCTATAGTAAGTATGGTCATTACGCTGCTCGCAACTCACAACTGGCATGTAGCAAACTGGGCTTTTTCGGCCTACATACTTGCCACAAACCTTTGCTTCGCGCTGCTTATCATTCTTAACAAAGATGCTCTGCTACGTAACTACCTGAACAGAATCAACCAGCGCGCTGCTATCGAACGAGACATCTAGGGCGGGCGGCCCTATACATGCGTCATCCAGGGGTCAAAGCTCGCCACGACTTCTTGAGCGTATGACGACTGCTCGCCGTTAATCACCCAGTCAGTGGTCTGGTCGCGCCCAACCTCTAACCCTGCCTTAGCAATTGCCAAGTTAATCTCGGGATATAGTTCGCCACGCCGCATAGCAAATAACGGGTCCAGATATTCTTCGACCGATACGAGCCGTGGCTCAACAACTTCGCGTGGGTTGTTGTCTTCGCCACCTATATACTCGAGGCCACGTACCACCGAGAACGACCTATCGTACAGGATCGTCGTGCTAACTGGGCGCATAACAAAAGTATCAACATTCGGCAGTGTGTCCGGCCGGTATCCATAACCCGTTTCTTCGTGAACCTCACGCAGACCAGTTGCGGTTGGATGTTCGGGGTTGTCAAAACGGCCATCGGCATTGCCACCTGGCAGGCCCAGGCGACCGCCATAATAAGCCCGGGTATTGTAGATGCTAACAATGTGCGGCTCCCCCGCGACTTCCGTGATTGGCAGTACGGTAGTTGCGCCTACGCGCCGTATAAACTCGTATGGCATCCGTCGGCCGTCAATTGGTTGGTGTTCTACTCGGAATAATTGGCCGCCGTCATAGGCGACTGCCCTCTCTGTTTTGCTCATGTAGCTATATTACACCATATGTGTGACAAACTCGGGTTATTTTAGTAGATTGTGCGTCAGTGCACCAGGAGTGTCTTGTGGCGGCTGGTGTGGCCTCGGATAATTTTGATAGCACTCTTTGCCACGTGTAAATGGTTAGCCAAGAGTACAATAACTGCTTCGTTAGCCTTGCCCTCCACTGCCCGAGCGCGGACATACACAATGAACCCGTCGCCGGTTGTTTCTATAAGTGGGCCTTTTTTGCTGCCAGGCTTTACAGTAACTCGATATTCGTGCATGCTTACGGGTTTAATACTCCAGGCTTTGGACGCCAAACTCTAGCAGCTCAACGCTATCTGGCAGACCGCAAATGTATACAAGGGTGTCGGCAGCAATCTCGGGGGCAAGCGCTTGGCTGCGGTCTTTGTAGTCCCCCGCCTTAGCAAAGAACTGCGTATTCATCGCTCCCGGGTAGTAGCCCACGACTGACACGTGGTCCACACGTAGCTCTTGCTGGAGCGCCTTGGTAAAACCGGTAATCGCCCATTTGCTGGCGTGGTACACCGTGCGGTTTGGCGAAAAGCGCAAACCGGCCTGCGAGATCACATTAATAATACGACCGTTTTTGCGAGCCTGCATACCTGGAGCGACCGCCCTAGCAAGATACATGGTACCGAGCGTGTTGACCTCGAGTGTACGCTTAATAATCTCTGGGTCAGTCTTTGCTAGTGGACTGTCCGCCCACACGCCAGCATTGTTTACCAAAATATCGATATGGCCACTGGCTTTCTCGGCCTTTTGGACTGCAGCGTCAACTTGTGCATAGTCCGAAACATCCGCTACAACATAATTACAGCCAAGTTCCTTGGCAGTCTTCTTAGTCTTTTCTTCATTGCGCCCGAGGATAGTCACAACAAAGCCCGCCCCTAGCAGCTTACCCGCCGTCAGCTTGCCTATACCATCTGTTCCGCCTGTGATTAATATGTGTTTACTCATGTATCTATTATGCCATGCTTCTACAATTCTAAAGCCTCTATATACCCCATTGCAGCTACCGGGTCAGGAGCAAAGTGGACTACGTCACTAACCGCATCTAACCCAAAACCCTCAGCATTGACATGATCAAGCTGTGAGCGCAACCCGTCGTAATAGCCTTCGGTGTTTACCACGACAAGTTTAGGAGGTGACGCGTCCACACAAAACCGCCTGTCGCGCAAGCATATCTGGAACGCCATGGTCGCCTGGCTCAGCGTTTCGAGACCGCCAGCCAGTACAACGGCCGCCCTCGATACCCGAAGCATCCTGCGCGTTCTTTCCTCGACCGACCCGTCATGAACAATATGGTCATTTATTTCAAGCAGCTTACTGTTGTTGCCAACCCGAAAATACGAAGAATCGGTGGGGAGTGGCAGTACTCCGCTGATCAACGCGCCTCGATCTTTGGCGGAAACGGCAACTTCGTGCATTAGACCTCGGTCGATCCCACCATATACCAAGTTAAAATTACCCCCGCCAATCAGCTCACCCATCCTGCGTGCGTGTTCAACGTATGGCCGAGGAGCAGCTTCACTTGTCGTGAAAACGGCAATATTACTTGCTAGCTCTAGTCTCTTGCGCGCGCTAATAAGCATACTCTAGTGATACAAGTTGCTGGTTAAAGGACCGCAGTTGCTCCTCGAACGAAACCGTACCGTCGATCTCTATCAATAACTCGTCCGGTCGCGGGGCTTCGAGTGCCTCGATAAAAAAATCTATCGAGGCACGCATTTCTTCGTGTGTCTTGCGGCGCTGATCGGCCTGCTCCTGGCGTTCGGTGCCACGCTTGAGGGCAATAGCTTTCGGCGTTTTGATCCACACAATAACCGGCGTCGCACCATGTTCGGCAGCCATTTGACTTAGACGTTCACGGTCGGCGAGCTTGTTGTGCTGGACATCGTACACCACGGGGTACCCAGCCTTCAGGACCTCCTGCATTGCGTACTCGATTGCCCCGAATACTTTTGGATTGTCGTCACGCGTAGCGAGTCGCGGGTCTTTGAACATAGCCACCCGCATGTGGTCGCCATTAAAGCGCACAGCACCAAGAATGGGTGCCAGCTGACGGGTAAAGTAGCTTTTGCCGGAGCCGGGGTGGCCGAGCATCATGATGAAAAGATGTTGTTGCATGTAAAGTATTATGCCATAAATCTCAAATTTGAGAGGCAGCCGGGCCTTGGAGCGTTCGGGGTTAGGCGCTGCGTAGCGCAGTGTTACCAATGTCAGACGCCAATGTTTCGGGCGCAAATTGGGGCGCCTCGGGAGCTGTTTCGTCCACAGGAGCCGTCGGTTCCGCATCGATAAGCTCACGGCCGTCGGGATACGATATAAGCTCTTTTTCCCATTGTGGATGCCGATACCTGTGATTAGGCCGTTCACTCGGCTCGACACCTTGTTCGTGTGGTTGTGACATATATCTCTCCTAACTAACTTGACGCCTATAGTCGCATTACGATCGATTCTTACCATTAATGGTTATGGGTGGACTGCTTTTCTTGCCACGGTCAGCTCGAAACTTTTCAGGTATATACTCATCAATATCTTTAATGGTGAGCCTGATTACATCGAGCCAACTCTCAGACTCCGTCCATTTGACATGCCCTAAGTCTTTCCTAATCTGTATAACAAGCTCACCGTAAAGTTTGAACTGAAATATATTCGTCTCGTCCTTTGTGATATCGCGTTCGCTATCAAACTCGCTATAAAAGAAGTGCATATAGTCACCGAGGGCCTTTAGCACCCCAGGTGAACCATAGTACATAATCTCTTTGAAGTAGGATTTTAGTGACCTAACTATCTCCGCAGTCTCCTCTTCAGTAGCGTCATTCATGTCCTGAAGTTTCGTAAGGAATTCAAGCAGACCAAAATATGTTTGCTGCTTCTTCTTGTTTAGACCTTCGCGAAGCTTAATGTTCTGCTGATTAACATACGTTAATCTTGCTCCAACGACTACCGTAAGGAGCCCAAAGAAACCAGCGAGTATGCTAGTTAAGTCCATCTTTGAGGGAGCCCACCCCTACTCTGCGTTGCTCAGCCGTGTCACGGTCGCGGATAGTAACTGTGTCATCTTCTAGTGTTTGAAAATCAATCGTGATGTGCGCCGGGATACCAATCTCGTCACTGCGGCGGTAGCGCTTCCCTACGTTGCTGTTGTCGTCCCAGGTTACGTTGCCTAGTTCTTTTTGCAGCGAGGCGTAGACTTCTTTGGCCTTGGCTACGAGTTCTGGTTTGTTCTTGAGTAATGGGCTCACGGCAGCCTTGATTGGTGCCAAGTGTTTTGGCAGCTTTAGGAAGGTGCGCTTTTCGCCGTTCAGTTCATCCACGGTGTAGCTCTCGGCGAGTACGGCCAGCAGCTGGCGGCTGACGCCGAAGGTTGGCTCGATAACGTGCGGCACGAAGCGCTCGTTGGTGCCTTTTACGGTATATTCCATGCTAATGCCACTGTGCTTCATATGGTTGCTGAGGTCGAAGTCGGTGCGGTAAGCAACTGCTCCGATCTCTTTGGTGCCGAATGAAAAAGCATATTCGAAGTCGATAGTGCGCTTGCTGTAGTGGGCACGGTCGGCCTCTGGTACTTCCAGCTCGTGGATCTTGTTGCGGTCCAGGCCGAGATAGTCGGTCCATTCGTAGAACTTCTGGCGGAAGTGCTCAAAGCGTTCCTCCCAGGTGTCTGGGTGGATGAAGTATTCAAACTCCATCAGGTCGAACTCGCGGACGCGGAAGATGAACTCACGCGGGCTGATTTCGTTGCGGAATACCTTGCCCGACTGCGCCAAACCAAATGGCAAGTCTGGGTAGTACGAGTCCACTACGTTCTTGAAGTTTACAAACATACCCTGCGCCAGCTCTGGGCGCAGGTAGCTCTTGGCAGAATCATCTTGGATGGGACCGACGTAGGTATCGAACATCATGTTGAATACGCGGACCTCGCTGAGCGGGTTGCCGTCGGGGCTCTTAATGTTCTTTTCTTTAATGACTTCGTTCATTCGCGCGTGAGTCAACGCTTCGGCGTCTTCGATGCCGTTGTCTTCCAGCAAGTGGTCAGCACGGTAGCGCTTTTTGGTCTTGAGGTCTTCGACCAATGGGTCGGCAAAGCCGGCGCCGGTGTGGCCACTGGCTTGCCAGACGCGCTGATTCATAAGAATAGCCGTGTCCAGGCCGTACATGTCGTCGCGGCTGTCCACGAACATTTTCCACCAGGCTTGTTCGATGTTGCGTTTGAGGGCCACACCCAAGGGGCCATAGTCCCAGGCGCCGGCCAGCCCGCCGTAAATATCGCTACCTTGGTAAATAAACCCGCGCCGCTTGGCTAGGCTTGCAATGTCCTCTAGACTCACTTCACTCATGTTGTTTCACCTTTTCTAGTCTTAACTGATTTGTACGTTTTTACGAAAAATTAAAGCAGGCCGAAGCCACCGCCGAATCGCACAGTACCGCAACCAGTCTTGGCTATGAGTGTTTTCATATGACCCGAATTATACCCTAAGATAAGTGGTAAGCATAGTCCCTACCAGGGGCGCTACGGCCGACGCTAGGCCCGCACTGCCCTGCACATGGGCTAGTGTGTGTGGCGAATTGCCGGCAAAAGCCAGGCGCAAGAACTTGATGTGGTCAGCACCAAAGTGTCCGTGCTCGGGCGAGTGCACGAACGACACATGTTCGAAGCCAAATTCGTATTGACGCGCAGCGTCGAGTTTTTCGCCCGCTTCGTCGGTGTGCAGGTTGGGCGTGTGACCTGCCTGGCGTAGCAACTGGGAGCCAAACCAGAAACGCACCAGATCAAGGGGGATGCTAGTGTCGTCCAAAGCCTCGAACGTATCACGTAGCAGGTCGAAGTATTCCGGCTCAGGTTCGTCTTCGGTAACTTTGTTTAATCGCTTGATGAGTTCGTAGCCCAGCATGGTGCGGTCCAACTCCCCTGCTATGTGCGAGTAGTATTTCACCAAACGAGTCGATACCAGAGTGCCGACCTCTCCCCTGCCCTTAATGAAAGTGATTTCACTCACGCTGAAAAGCTCGATGCCACCTGCCAATTTGGACTTCACGCGGCGCACGCCCTTGGCCAGTAAGCTCAACTTGCCGTACTCTGGCGTCAACAGCGTCAGGATGCGGTCGGCCTCGCCATAATCGGTGCGGCCCAAGATGATAGACGTCGTGACAAGCTGATTCATCCAGCCACAGTCTGGCCGTTTACCGCCGAAATTAGCTGCTCCAATGTAGTGCGTGGCTTGTAGAGCGCCAGTGCCACACCAAAGTCCCCTGCCAAAGCCCCCTGCACTGGCCGTAAAGCACTCGGCGTCAGGCTAGTATTCACAATAACAGGGATAGATTGCCACTCTGGGTAGGAGCGGAACTCGTGCAGGAACTCCACGCCGTCGTGCACCGCCAGCTGCAATTCCAGCACCACTACGTCGGGCTTGGTGGTATCGGCGGCGTCAATGGCGTCCTGAGCCGTACCAACATGCGCCACCTGGTGCCCTACATGTTGTAAAGCTTGCACATATGTACGCGCCAAGGCGGCATTTGGTTCGATTAATAATACATTTGCCATGAGTACAAATTTTATACAAAGCTTAGTTGTTGACTAGGCTGCAAAGTTGTTGCCAAGCCCTGTTGGTTGAGGTGCTTGCCGACGCGCAACTTGGTCGACATAGCCCGTAGAATCGTTTCTGCCACAAACAAACCAGCGCCGGTGCCACTAAGCGCCGTCAACGGGCGCGGTGCCCTGTTTTGTAGTTCCAGTGCCTTGCGCCAAGCCTCCGAAGTCAACCGTTCGTAATCGCCATACAGCCCGGTCACAATGCCATGCGGCGTACGGTGCACTGCCAAGGTCATGTGGCCACCTTCGTTTACCGAGTAGCTTTCCAGTAGCGAGTAGCCCAGCGCCAGCAATGCCGATTTAAGGCCCGCGGGGTGAGCCATGACCGGCTCGTACTTACCGCCAATCCGCAATTCCAACTTGGTGTTGTATTGCTTAGCAAAACCGTCCAGCTCGTGCGCGATATCCACCAGGGTAGACGAAACTGAGACTGGCTCGACTTGCAAGCTGGCCTGCTCGCGCAACAGTTGCAACCCCAGCAGATAGCTATCTACCAGCGTCAACGCAGCAGATGCTTGCGTACGGATAGCCGCCAGATCAGTCAGCGCCAGATCACCCGTCAGTTGCCCCAGTTCGGCCTGGCGTGCGATGGTTGCCAGCGGCATCTTGAGTTGCTCGGCAATAGATCGCAAGAGTTGCGACGTCTCCTGCGTTTGACTGGCGCTATTTGCTTGCACCGTTTCCCCTCTCTTATTTGGTTATAGTATAACACCGTAGCAGTATGCTCGCTACGGTGTTGCTCAGTTTTCGACTACGATTTTCTGCCTAAGGCACGAAGGAGAGGTTTGGCAGGATGTGCGTATCAAGGTCACCCTTGAAGTCGTTCGATTCCGTCCAAATCTTGAGCGTCATGTTACGCAGCGGAAGTACCACCATCACCCCTTGCTTGGTAGGCGTAATCTGGCCTTCAATTCGTGAACCAACAATACTTGGTACCTTTGGCAGTGTGTACGGCGCAACCGTAACCTTGCCAGCCGTAACCGAAGCCTTGAACTGGCTCAGTACCGTGTCGTACGAAGTACTAACCAGCTCAACGCGCAGTGCAAAGGAGTTGTCGGGATCAATCACGTTTGGTACTGTGCCGGGCTGGAAGTAACCACTAATTGGATTGCCGCCCTTGTCATTTTCGACAACGTAAGAGCTCCAGGTCTTCGGATAGTTAACCGTTACGTTACCAAAAGCAGCCGGGCCAATGTATGTATCGTATGGCTTCTTGGCCTGCTCGGCATAGTTGGCTGCGTCAATTTGCTTTTGGGAGTCAATCGCCTTGTTAACCGCGGCGGTTACTTCTTGGTCACTGTGGTCTTTGTAGTGAGTACGCTGGTTATAGGCCCACACACCGAAGCCGACGGCACCAAAAAAGAACAAAAGGATCATTATAAAAGGTATGAGCAATAAATTAATTGCACCACGTTCTGATAGCCTATTCATATCGCTCATAATAGCGTAAATTGCACATCAAACACAAGCACTATTTGTATTCGTACAGATAGACGCCATCACGTGTTTCGATGGGCTCCTTCCCTGGAATGGTAAAGGCAAAGCTCGCTAGGCGCGTGGTAGCCTCTGGGCGCCACTTTTGGATACGCTCGTCAAGTTTGGTCATATAGCGTGGTAGCATAAATGTGAATATCGCATCAGCCCGTGGCCATGGCGCCCCCCAATAACTTCCCCATATTAGCCGCACCTGGCTGCGGTACCTAAATGTTACAATCCACGACACAACCACCAAGAACGGGTTGAGTTCGATACCCACAACCTTCAGCCCCCGCTTGGCCGCCGCCAACATAATACGGCCATCGC
The DNA here is from genome assembly GCA_963815935.1 of uncultured bacterium. Taxonomy (GTDB): domain Bacteria; phylum Patescibacteriota; class Saccharimonadia; order Saccharimonadales; family UBA4665; genus JARIHD01. Next base: position 277,551 of record CAWFIL010000002.1, on the reverse strand, counting down.
CCGAACCAAGCTCTAGTAGCGTTTGCCCTTCTTTGAGGTCGAGCATGTCCAGTGCGGTATCGGTCTGCTTGCGCAACGTTGGCAGATACGGTGGCCCGACCAAAATTACCAAACCGAAAGCTAGGATGATGACGATTGCCACCAGCGATAACCAAAAAATCATGTTCACACCCTACCCTTCTGTAGCTTTGGCGGCAGCCAATTTGAGCTGCTCGATCTTATTTTCGGCTTGTTGTAAGTGTTTTTCGAGCCGTTCTACTAATTCTAGCCCGGTTTCGTATAGCTTGACGGCGTCATCTACCTGTACACCCGGCGTTTGCAACTTAGCCAAAACATCGTCAAGCTCGGCACTAAGGCTCTGGTAATCTTTGCTGTCTGTAGCCATATTATTTCTCCTCCATCATTGTAATGCCTTTGACCGTCGTTGTCAGGTGGGCGTCTTGTAGCTGGATATCCAGCTCGTCGCCAACCCTAACCTCAGCGCCGCTGGCAATGTAGGCCTTGCCCTTTCGCGCCAGGGCGTAGCCCCGCCCCAGAGCGGCCTGCGGGTTGTATGCCTTAAGCAGCTGGGTGCGCATCATCAGGCGCTGCTGGGCTTGTTCTACCAGGTTCTGGGTAATCGTGTGTAAGTTGTCACGATACCTGTCCAGGTTTGACTGGGCGTCGTGCATGGCACGGTCGGTCAGCTGGCCAAGACGTTCACGCTGCATACGCAAGCTGGTGAGCATCGCTTTGCGGTCAGGCACCAATAGTTCAGCGGCGTTACTTGGTGTACTGGCACGCTGGTCGGCGGCTAGTTCGGCCAGACTAATATCTACTTCGTGGCCAATGGCCACCACCGTCGGAATGCGGCTCGCGGCCACTGCCCTGGTAACCTGTTCGGTGCTAAAGGCCTGCAAGTCTTCGGCACTACCACCGCCCCGGGTCACTACCAGCACATCTGGCGGTGCAGCCATTTGGTTAAACTGCTGGATTGCCTGTACCACTTGGGCTGGCGAGGCTTCGCCCTGCACTTGTACATCAATAAGCGTAATCTTTAGGCCACCCCAGCGGGCGTTAATAATCTTGATAAAGTCGCGATACGCCGCTGATTCGCCCGATGTAACTAAGCCAATATGTGCCGGAGGATACGGCAGCGGCCGTTTGCGTTCTGGGTCAAACAAGCCTTCGGCAGCCAGTTTAGCCTCCAGCAATTTGGCGGCCTTTTTAATCGAACCTTCACCGACAGGCTGAATACTCTGAGCCGTCACACTAAAACCGTATTGCGGGTGCAGCCGGGGCGTACCGCGAACCGCTACCATCATGCCGTCCTCCAAGGGGCCCGGCAGCATGTAGATAGTACCGAAAAAACGCACCGTGGCACCTTCGTCTTTGAGGTCAAAGTATACCCAACGGTTCTTGCTAACCCTAAAATTAGCCAGTTCACCGCTAATCGTCACGCTGGGATAGGCATATTCCAGCGTTTGGTTGAGCACAGCGACAAATTCGCTGACGCTAAAGGCTACATCTTGTGGGCTCATACCAGAACCTCCTACTTCTCGGCAGCTTCTTCAAGCTTGTCTGGGCTGCGCAGTGCTTTGTGGTACAGCGCATATCCAGGAGGCAGCTGGATCAAAGTATTCAGCACGCGGTACATGACCGTTACAGGCAGGCTCAGTGCCGCCGGTACGCCCGAAGCAACTAGCACACCGGTCATCAGAGCCTCGTACACACCTACGCCACCAGGCATCACCGACACCAAACCAGCAAAGTTCGCGACCGCATAGGCCAGAATAACTGCCCCAATATTAATCCACTCGCCAAAAGCCAAGTACACGACGTAAATCGACAGCACCTCGGTAAAGTTGGCCATAAAGGCCCAAAAGAACGGCCAGCGCAAATCTTTCCACTGCGATTCGATAAGCTTGTAGTTATGATGTAGCTCTTCAAAAATACCCTGTACGCGCTTGATGCGAATCGTTTCGGGTGAATGTGGCAAAAAGAAATGCAATATGCGATTGAACACCTTCGTAACAAAGGTAAACGTCGCGTTAATGCGCCGCTGGCTACCGATTATCATCACAAAGGCGAACGTACCCACCACCATGAGAGTAGTAATTGAACTAGTCACCAGAATGACAAAATTGTTGGCCTTGCCGCCGATAGCCAAAAAGAACAGCCCGATAATCAACAAGACCTCAAACGACAGGAACAGCAGCGCTAGCTTCATAATCTGGATAAGCGTTGCGCGCGCACCGGTAATCTCGTTGCCGCGCATACGCATGCCAAAGTACGAAATGCCCGAGACGCCACCGCTCGGGAACACCTGGTTAACGAAGTTCAGCTCTACCGACGCTTTGTACAGCGGCCAATATTTTAGCTTATTGCCAACAATCGCAAACAACCCCTGATACAGCTTAGTCTGGGTGTGGTAGTTGGCCACCTGTACTGGTATTAGCAGGAGTACCAGCCACAAATTGACTTCGGTCAGATTTTTGAACGTATCGAATAATTGATGCCGGATGGCCACCACAAAGACCACCAAAGCCACGACTGTGGCGATATTTAGTAGCAATTTCCACCGCCGTTTTAAGAAAGAGTGTTCGCTCATATGTTCTTCATTATACATAACCGCAAACTCTCAGTAGTGATGTGATTAGTAAAACAGGCTCGTAACAGATATAATGTACGTTAAGATGACACATAAAAGCATATTTATTTTGGGCCGGCAGCCGGCCATCGGGCGTGCCGAACTGGAAAGTTTGTTTGGCGCGACCCACTTGGAGCCAATCGGCGAACATGCCATAGGCTGCGATATCGCCCCCGCCGACATCAACTTTGACCGCATTGGCGGCAGTATGCGCCTTGCCAAGCCGTTGGCTATTATCGAAAAGACCCGCTGGCCAGATGTAGCCCGCGACGTGGCCAAGCAACTCCCCTACTCACTCGACCAGCTACCTGCCGAAGGCAAGCTCAAGCTTGGCCTGAGTGCCTTTGGCATACCACTGCAAGCCAGCGATCTGCTGCGCACCGGCTTGGAACTTAAAAAAGCCTGCAAAAAAGTCGGTCGCTCGGTACGCATCGTACCTAACGTCGAGATCGAGCTCAACAGCGCCCAGGTGATCCACAACCACCTGACCGGCGAACTCGGTATGGAATTACTCTTCGTCCGCTTTGCCAACAAAACCTATGTTGCCCAGACCGTTGCCGTGCAAGATATCGACGCCTACGCCCAGCGCGACCAGGGACGTCCTAAGCGCGACGCGTTTGTGGGCATGCTGCCACCAAAGTTAGCTCAGACTATTGTGAACCTAGGTGTTGCCGCCTTGCCGCCCGCTGATGATACTGTTGTTCTCGACCCCTTTTGTGGCACCGGTGTCGTGCTACAAGAAGCCCTACTCATGGGGTACGGTGCCTATGGCACCGACCTAGAGCCACGCATGGTCGATTACAGCCGTAAAAACCTCGACTGGCTGGCAACTCGCGGCGTCGAGGGTGTAACATCGGTCGAGCTGGAAGCTGGCGATGCTACCGAGCACACTTGGCAGCACCCCTTCTCTGTCGTGGCCGGCGAAACGTACCTTGGGCGACCGCTTAGCGGCTGGCCGACCGCCGACAAGTTACAAGAGATTATTGGCACCTGTAACGTCATTTTACAGAAGTTTTTACGCAATTTAGCCGACCAAACACCTTCCGGTACCCGCCTCTGTTTGGCCATGCCGGCCTGGATCGGCCCAAATGGGCGCGTGTATCACCTGTCACTGCTTGACCAACTCGAGGTTTTGGGGTACAATCGAGTAAGTTTTTCGTGGGCTCAAGAGCAAGAGATGGTGTATCACCGTCCCGACCAGCTGGTCGCTCGCGAACTCGTAGTAATAACAAGGAAGTAATAAAAGCATATGTCACACGTTAAAGCCGGCGGTACCGCCAAGAATACCCGCGACAGTCAGGGCCAACGCCTTGGCGTTAAGATCTTTGGTGGCGCAGCCGTAAAGACTGGTCAGGTTATTGTCCGCCAAGTTGGTATGACCAAGCGCGCTGGCAAGGGCACCAAGCTAAGCCGCAACTACACTGTTCACGCAGACCGTGACGGTGTCGTTACCTACAAGGTTCGCAAGGTTCGCCGTTTTACCGGCAAGAGCGTTCGCCGCACCGAAGTAACTGTCGAGTAATTCACTCACGGCCAAAAAGACCCCTCACTCTTGAGGGGTCTTTTTATTGGGCTGTTTACACCGCCGCAGTATCGGCTATCGGCTGGGTAGCAGCCCAGTCGTAACCCTGGCGTTGCATCCAACGGGCTGTGTCGGCAACCGTGCAGGCGGGTGCCATCCAGCTCATTTTGCCGCTCAGGATGTTGCGGTCCGGGTTTGGGCGATCGGTGCGGAACGCACGCTTAAGGCCATTGAAGATATTCTTGAACGAGAAGCGACCAGTGGGTTCATCGGGGATTCGCTCCCCTATCCCTACGCGCAACGATTTCATGGAATCGTTGCGCACCCCGGTGCAGCCGTCCGGCGAACGGCGGACAGTAAACATTGCCTCAGCTTCAGTGCCGTCAGTATCAAAAACAGTAAAGCTAGCGCCGTCTTCGGCGGCGTTATCAACGATTCCAACCAACGATCCAGTCTGGGCTTCAACGCCAAGCGCCGTGATGTAGGTTACCTGGCGTTCGTTAACAACGGCAGTTGCAATGCCATAGTTGCGGCCACGCGTGTTGACCACTGCCTGCAGTGAGTGTAGGCCGTGCTCTTGGGCGGCAACTTCGTCCCAGTCGTAGCCCTCGACAATCGGCATACGGTTGATGCTAACCCCGCCCGATGGCAGCACGTCATGACGGGTAACAATGCGCCCATCACGTGCGTACAGCTCGTCTGGGGTGGGGCTAGCTTCAATAGCTTCCGGAAGGTCACGGCGCCACTCAAGGGGGCCTTGTGAGGCTATCAGGTAATAATCGGGGTCAAAGGCTCGTTCTTCGTACATGCGCTCTCCTGGTACTTTCCGCGTGGCCACGTTGTAAGGAAAATCGCGGATTCAACGCTCTACTTTAGCATAATAGTAAAAATAGGTCAATCGTCCCAACGGGGGTGATTGACCTATTTTAGGCAAATTTTCAACTATACGCCGAGATGCCGCTTGATGCGCTCGATCACATCGCCAATAACAACTTGCGATTTGACGAGGTATTCGTCTACGCCAAGGTCTTGAGCGCGCTTTTTGTCGCTTTCCTGGCTGAGTGCGGTCAGCATGACAATCTTGAGGTTGGCAGTTTCCGGCGTATTGCGTAAGATGTCCAGCACGTCGAAGCCGCTAACCTTAGGCATCATCACGTCGAGTAACACGAGATTTGGTTTAAAACTTATGGCAGCCGCTAGGGCATCTTCGCCGTTAGATACACGTTGCACCTCAAAGCCTTCGGCCTGGAGACGTACAAGATACACGCTTGCTAGGGCGTCGTCATCTTCGACAAAGAGTATACGCTTCTGGTGTACCCCAGGCTGCTGCATTGCAGGTGAATCCATATAGTAAAATTACCGTATTAGCGTTGGTTTTGCAATAAACTTGCGATAAAACCGTCGAACATCGGATGCGGACGGTTGGGTCGGCTCTTGAATTCCGGGTGAAACTGGCTGGCCATAAAGAATGGATGGTCGATGCCCTCGATCATCTCTACCAAGTGATCGTCTGGAGATAAGCCAACGGCGCGGATACCCCATGATTCGTACTGGTCGCGGTAATCATTGTTACATTCATAGCGATGCCTGTGGCGCTCTACGACGTCTGTGGCTCCGTAGGACTTAGCAGCAAGGCTGTCGGGGGCTATCTTACACGGGTAATCACCCAGGCGCATAGTACCGCCGGTATTCTCCTTGCCTTCTTGCCCTGCCATGGTGTTGATGACCTTGTTGTTGGCATGCGGGTCAAGTTCGCCCGATGTCGCATCGGCGATACCTCCATTGCGCGCAGCAGCAACAACAGCCATCTGCAGACCAAGGCACAAACCTAAATAAGGAAGTTTGTTCTTCAAAGCATACTGTGCAGCCTTAATCTTGCCCTCGAGCCCACGAGTACCAAAGCCGCCAGGCACAACAATACCATCAAGGCCCTTGAGGGTGCCGGCTACGTCATCTGTTTCTTCTAGGGCCTCGGCGTCGATCCACTTGATCTCTACTCTGGAACCATTGGCCCAGCCCGCCGAACGCAAGGCTTCAAATACACACAAGTATGTATCTTGGTTATCCATATATTTGGCGACAACACCCACCGTTACGCTCTTATCGAATGACTGCATCGAGAGGCCCACCATCGAACGCCATGGGGCTAAGTCGGGCGACTCTACTTCTAGGCCCAGCTTACTGCAAATAGCGTCGGCTATGCCCGTATCTTCCAAAGTTAGTGGAACTTCGTAGATACTCTTGGCGTTTGGCAGCAAAGCAATGGCGTCTTCTTCGACGCCGCAGAACAGACTCAACTTGGACTTAACGGCCGGGTTGGCCGGCTCCTCGCTGCGAGCGACAAGAATATTGGGAGACACGCCTAGACCACGTAGTCTAAGCACAGAATTCTGAGCTGGCTTGGTCTTTATTTCCTTGCTTGCGCCCAAATATGGCATGTATACCACGTGAACATACAGACAGTTCGCGCTACCAGCACGCTGGCCAAATTCACGGATGGCCTCAATAAAGCTAAGGCTCTCTAGGTCGCCTACCGTACCGCCAATCTCAACGATATGCACATCAAAGCCTTCACCAGCCGTTCGGATGTAATTCTGAATGGCGGCTGTTAGGTGTGGCACAACCTGGACGTCTTCGCCCTGGTACTTGCCCGCCCGCTCGTCCTCGATCACCCGCAATAGCACGCGACCGGCCATGAGTGAACTTGCTTGGGTGAGCTCTTCGTCTAGAAAGCGCTCGTAATGACCTAGGTCTAGGTCGGTTTCTGCCCCATCTTTGGTAACAAAACACTCGCCGTGCTCACGCGGGTTTAAAGTACCTGCATCCACATTCAGGTAAGGGTCACATTTTTGGATGTTGACTTTTAGTCCACGAGCTTTGAGTAGGTTACCGATTGAGGCGGCGGTGATACCCTTTCCTAATCCAGAAAGCACACCACCAGTTACAAAAATATACTTAGTTGGCTTGGCCACCTCTTACCTCTTCGCTCAATTTACAACCTATACTAACCTAAACCCCTTATACTTTGCAAGTACCTGTTGCATTTTTTCTTATTTTTGCTGCAGGAACTGGACGGCAGCGTCCTTTTGTGGGTCACGGTCGTGCTTGTAGTCATCGTCAGTCATCTTTACTATACGGTCGGGCGTGATGCCTTTTTTGTCGATATTCTGACCGTTTGGCCGGTACCAGCGAGCAACGGTGATTTTGATTTCTGTGCCATTTGGCAGGTTGTGAATTTCCTGGACGCTTCCCTTGCCATAGCTCTTCTCGCCAAACAAGGTAGCTACGTTGTTGTCGCGCAATGCACCAGAAACGATTTCAGAAGCGCTCGCGCTACCAGCGTTGATCAAGATTGCCGTTGGCATACCGTTAAATAAACCGCCGCCTTCTGCGGTGTAGGTGTCAGTGACGACACTGCCGCGTTTTTCTTGAACGATAGTCTTATCCTTTGGCAACCACATATTGGCCATGTTTACAGCGGCACTTAGTAAGCCACCGGGGTTACCGCGCAAATCGAGTAGGATTGTCTTAGCGCCCTTGTCTTTGAGGTCACGACCGGCCTGGTTCATAAGATTAGTAGTGTCGTCGCTGAACTGGCTGACAGTAATATACCCTACGTTGCCATCCAACAGCTTCCAAGTAACGCTTGGCACGGTGATGTCATCACGGGTAATCGTAAAGCTTAAGTCCTGGGTCTTGTCGCGCAGAATACGCAAGGTAACTTTAGTGCCCTTCTTGCCGCGAATTAGACTTACCGCCTTGTCGATGCTCATTCCATTAGTACTCGTACCGTCGATGCTCACAATAAGATCTTGTGGGCGTATGCCTGCTTTACTAGCAGGAAACCCATCAATTGGCGATACAATCTGTAAGTTGCCGTCGGCATCCTGGCCCAACTCTGCACCGATACCCGTAAATGATCCGTTCAGCTGGTCGTTGAACTTCTTGGCTTCGTCTTTGCTGAAGTACATCGTGTAGGGGTCGCCGGCTGCGGCCGTTAGACCACCTTTAAGCCCGTCGAGCAGCTTAGTGCTATCGAGCTTACCGTCATAATTGGTCTTTAGCAGGTCGTAGACCTGCTTCACGCTGGCATAGTCCAAATTAGCGGGCAGAGACTTGTTTTGTGCCTCGGTGCTTGTCGCAAGCGAGATGCCGCCATTGCCCACACCCACGCCTAGCAGAAAGATCACTAGTGCAGCCACCGACAACATCGAAGTCTTAAATGCCTTGGATGCCTTAAAACGCTTTAGTTTGGCACTCATAGCACCGTCTTCTTGCTGTGTCCCTGCCGACATTATTCCCTCACTTATGATTTATGGATTCGATTATAACCAAAAGACGACAATGTTGCTATGCGCCGTCTTCTCAGTTTCAGCCTTACTAGAAATGAATAAACTGCAGGTTCATGGCACGCACAGTGTCTGCCGAGATAATAGCTTCGCTGTAGTGACCAGTTAAGTCTTGGTTGTATTGGCTAATATAGATGGAGCCGTCGGAGTACACATGTTCAACATACATCGCGTGACCGTATGGCTGGCTGTTTTTGATAGCGACGTCGCCGACCTTGGGATTGGTATCAACAGGTATGCCTGCAGCACGAGCATTGTCGTCCCACTGGTTGGCGTTACCCCGCCCGCCCCAGTATGGCATGTTACGGCCACTCTCGTACACCTTCCAGGCGGTATAGCTGACGCACTCACGGTTGAACATCCCCCAACTGTCGATCATGCTGTCCTGAGACGCATTACGCCACTTGTTGGGATACGTATCATTACCGTTATTGCCAGCAATGATATGGCTGCCGCTACCCGAAAACAGCTTAGCGTTTTCGGCAGCCTGTTGCGCACGAAGATCAGCGATCTTAGACTTATTGTCGTTGATCTTAGCGTTGTAGTCGGCCTGTTGCGAAGCATTAAGACCGAGCAGCCGGTTCTGTTCGGCTTTGCTGGTATCGAGTTGGGATTGCTGGGCTTTCTGGTCGGCTAACAGATTCTCAACTTGCGTATTCTGTTCCTTGAGCTGGTTCTGCAGTGCGGCAATCTGCTTGAGGGTTGTCTGTATCTTGTTCTTTACTGCCGTACGGTATTCTTCTTTATCGACAAACTCACTCAGGTTCTTGCTAGTAGCCAACATCTCGATTGTCGTAATCTGACCTTCGACGTACATAACGCGGATATTCTCACCCAGAACTTGTTTTTGCTTGTCTAGATCCGCCTGGCTTTGAACAATCTGAGCCTGTATATCGGCCTGTTTGGCAAGATTGTCGTTGATCTGGCCCTGCAATATACTGATCTGGCCCTGCAAGCGATTGATGGCATCTTGGTAGCTCGACGCTTGGTCCTGCAGTTGGCTCACTTGATCGAGGTTGGTGGAATTCTGCTGCTGGAGCTGTTTGATCTGCTGGTCGAACTGGTCGGCTCGAACGCGGGGTACTACCGAAAAACCGATAGCCAAAACCGTTGCCGCGACTAACAACGTAAAGCCTGCTAGCTTGCGAGTGATGTGGAGTTTTTGGCTTACTTTGTTTTTCATATTTTTGTTATAAGCTTTTCGTATAAACATTAGCATATCCCCCGCCCTTTTTCAAGGTAACCCGTAGACCCCAAAGGGGCCAAAAAACTCGCCCTTTCACGGAAGACCGAGTTTAAAATAATGATGTTTTTGGCGAGCCGAAACCGTGCGCTACGGCTACTTACCTTTTGTCTTGAATTTTAAGTACCGGCGGGTCGCGACTGTAGAGGATGCGGCACCTATTAGTATACCCACACCTAATTGCATAAGCAAAAGCATCCACATATGCTCCCTGAAGTACTGAGCCGAGTAGTTGATGTCCAAAAGACCGAGTGAGGTCGCTTGCAATGTAGAGCTAGCGGCTATGAACATCGAGTGGATTATGGTCACCGAAATAATGGCCGACAGGATGCCATAAATAATACTCTCCACTACGAATGGTCCACGTATGTACCAAGTGCTAGCCCCCAATAGCCGCATAATAGTTAGCTCGTCGCGGCGGTTAAAGATTGCCATCCGAATAGTATTAAAGATGATTAACACAGAAATAATCGCGAATAGCAGCACCGCAAAAACGCCTACCCGCTGCAGAATATTGGTGGCATGCGTAATTTTATCGATGGCTTCTTTACGGTCACCGGAGTACGAAGGCTGGTCGGATTGCAGATTGGCAACATCTTTCTTGTTAAGGTAAGTTTTGATGTCATTGAGTTTGTTGAGGTCACGCGGCTTGATACGGATTGTGCCGGCAACGGGTTGTCGGTCTGTGACATAGCCGATAGCAAGTCGCTATTGCTTTGGTTATCTTTGAGGTATTTTTGCAAGACTTCTTCTTTGGAAACGTAGGTAACATGCTCCACGTTTGGCAGTGCTTTAATGTCAGCTATTAGCGTTTGGGTCTGACCTGGTGTAACACCGTCTTTTAGATATACCGATACATCAATCTTGCTAGTGATCTGATCGATGGTGTTACCAAAAGTAGCATTGGCGATCAACGAGAACAGTACGATAGTTAGCGTGACCACCATAACTGCCATGGCGGCAATCGCCAGCCAGGCATTGCGGACAAAGTTTACCATGCCCGTTTTTATGACACGCGAGAATGTAATGAGTTTTCTGTTCATACTCTGTAGTCTGCCTTGGCTCGGTCACTGGCTATCTGGCCGTGTTCGATGGTCACCACGCGGCGTTTTAGTTTGTTAACAATGTCTTGGTTATGCGTAGTCAAGAGCACGGTAGTGCCATAGCGATTAATCTTTTCCAGTACTCTAATAACGTCCCAGGCGTGTTTGGGGTCGAGGTTACCGGTTGGCTCATCGGCAATCAAAATTTTGGGCTGGCGTACGATAGCCCGGGCAATAGCCACACGCTGACGCTCGCCACCAGACAGCTCCATGGGCATGCGTTTTTCTTTGCCACGCAAGTTTACAATATCTAAAACCTTCGGAACGGTATGGTTAATCTCACGGTTACCCATGCCGACAATTTCGAGAGCAAAGGCAACATTTTCAAAGACAGTACGATTGGGGAGTAACTTGAAATCCTGGAATACCACTCCAATCTTACGGCGCAACAACGGGATGTCTTTATCTCTTAGCTTGTCGTAATCGATACCACCGACGATAATCTTGCCGCGCTTGGTCGCTCCTCTCGAGTTAACAGTTTGAGCAGTGTAGATTTACCGGCGCCACTCTGCCCGACAACAATTACAAATTCTTTTGGCTCAACATGCAAGCTAACGCGATCAAGCGCAGGCGTAGCGTGCTTACCGTAGTTCTTGGTTACCCTATCCAATAAAATCATTAGCACTATTATAGCAAACATTCGCAAGATTAGCCCCAAGCTGGCATGTAGAATGTAGGCAATCCGTACTAAAAAAGACCGCTCTGGTGGCGGTCTTTTTTAACTACGTGGTAGGTCAGCGAGATCTGGCCTGAGGGCCTTCACTTACCTCAATAGGTACGGGCAGCATAATTGTTGGCTGCAGTTTGGTTACTGAACTTATGAAGGTAATAGGAATTTTTGTCATAACTTTGTTTTTGTTTTCTCCTGTTTATTTTTATGACAGTACTTATACATTAGCATTTTGTTTGTTTTTTGTCAATTTTATATTAATAACTAGTTCTCTTCGGCACTTGTGCGGTATGACAGCATCTTCTACAATGTCGGTAAGTATATAAGGGGAATATATGTGGGGAATCATATCAATTGTCTTCGGGCTATTAGAGTCAGCAATCGGCTTGCGTTTTATCTTTCAGCTTATTGGAGCCGACCCAAGTTCCAACTTCGTCTCTTGGGTATACAACGTTAGCTCCCCTCTGGTTGCGCCATTCACTACCATTTTTGGTCAAGCCACAAATACTGTGCAAGGATCCATACCGCACAGCGTTTTTGAACCTGCAACCCTGATCGCCCTGGTAGTGTATGGGCTGATCGGCGGTATTCTCTTGCGAGTTACTGCGTCACACAGCTAGTCACAAATTAGAATTGGCCCAAGGTGTGGTTGAGATACGCCTCGATAAACGGGTCAAGGTTGCCGTCGAGTACGTCGTCGATATTGCTGGTCTCGTGCCGGGTACGGAGGTCTTTGACCTGTTTGTAAGGGTGCAGAACATACGAACGGATCTGGTTTCCCCACTCTGCCGACTGGTTTGGCCCCTTGAGCTCCTCGAGGCGCTCTTTGTGTTGCTCCAACTGCAATTGGATAAGACGGGATCGTAAGATGGTCATAGCCACCTCTTTGTTCTGAAGCTGTGAACGTTCATTCTGGATAGCCACCGTAATGCCTGTTGGAACGTGAGTAATGCGCACCGCCGAGTCGGTAGTATTCACCGACTGGCCGCCGTGCCCCCCCGCACGGTATACATCGACCCGCAGATCTTTGTCGTCGATAGCCAGAGCGTCGGGTTGATCGACCTTTGGCAACACATCTACTTTGGCAAAGCTGGTTTCGCGAGATTCAGCATTGAACGGGCTCAGGCGAACCAGGCGGTGCACGCCGTGCTCTCCCTTGATCTTGCCGTACGCAAACGCGCCAGATAACTCCAGAGTAGCGCTCTTTATCCCGGCTTCGTCGCCAGCACTTTCGTCGATAATCGTCACGCCTAAGCCAGCCTTTTCTGCCCAACGCACATACATGCGTAGCAACATTTGCGCCCAGTCCTGGGCATCGGTGCCACCCGCACCAGCATAAATACTCACGATTGCATCGTAGTCATCGTATGTGCCGGCAAGCTTGAGTTCGTCTTTGAGCGATTCAAGCTGGGCGGCCGCTTGGTCGACCTGCTGCTGTAAATCGGCCAGCATAGATGAGTCGCTCATCGCAGCAAGCTCCACTGTTTCATCAACATTTTTTTGCAAAGCAAGCCAGGGCGACAAACGACGCTCTAGTTTAGCTTGCTGCTTAACAATCTCTTGGGCTTTTTGGGTATCGTTCCAAAAATCAGGGCTGCCTATCTGCTCGTCTATCTGGGCCTTACGCGCCACCAAATCATCGAAATGAAGCTGGGACAATGCGGCCGCCACATCCTGTTTCAGTTGCTGGGCTGCGGCCTGTAGTTCGTGCATACTTATGACTTCTTGTTGGCTTCCCACAGCGCGGCCAACTGCCCGTGAAGCTCGTTTACTAACGCCCTATCACAGTTGCTCAGCACGCCAACACCCCAGAGGTCGTCGGCAAACAGCGCACGCGAAATATCTACAATCGACGTCTTGGTAATTTCCTTGATACGCTTGGGTACCTGGTAGTAGTCTTCAACAACTTCGTCGAAGAAGTAACGACCGCTATAGCCACCGGCAGTACCGCTAACGGTCTGTGCGCTACGCTGGAAACGGCCTAGGCTATACGCCTTGGCGGCCTCAATGTCTTCGGCGGCGATCTCACCAGCAAAGACCTTCTGCAGCTCACTAATCATAATCTCAAATAATGCCGGAGCATTCTTTTGGGAAACTTGGGCACCAAACCACCAGTTGCTGGCGAGTTTACTCTGACCAAAGCCAGAACTCATGCCATAAACCAAACCACGTTCACGAGCCGTGCCCAAGATCTTGGAGTACAACGTTTCAGTTAGCATAGTATTTACCAAACCAAGCGCGTCACCCTCTTGGTCGGTCATGCGACGCTTCATAAAGCTATCCACGTAGAAGTACACATTCTTGACAGTTTTGTTGGGAATGTAAAGTGGCCTGGCCTGGGTCTGGGGGCGTTCGTTGGGCAGTGCAACCCTGCTAGCTCCCATGGGCAGTGCAACACGCTCCATGGTCTCCACAACAGCTTCGTGGCGTTTAGGCGTCAAGTTACCAGCAATAATAAAACGCATATTTCGGCTGGTATGTGTTTTTTTGTAATGAGTACGAACATCATCGATGGACACGTTATCCATAAGCTTAAGGCGCTCTTGGTCGGTTTTGGCCATAAAGCCATACTCTTTGCGCAATGCCAAGCTGAGGTGACGGAAATGATTGTTGGAACGCGCGGTCAGCTCTTCGCGAACATTACCGAACTCTGCCTCAAATTCGTCCTGCAAAAAGAGCGGCTTGGTAATAGATACTAGCAATAATTCGAGAATGCGATCCCATTCAAAGTCAGCGCACTCAGCCTCGTAAGTGATGTCATAGACACCTGTTGAGGCGTTACTATAAGCACCATTCTTTTCGATTTCGGCCTGGAATATCCTAGCTTTGGGGAACATCTCGTTAGCGCCAAGCAAGATATGTTCCATAAGGTGGGGTGTTTCCCACTTCTTTTCATCTACGAGGTATTCGCCGGCCCGGAAGTTGAGCTCAAAGCTCATAACACTGGCGTCCGGGATATGGATTAAGAGGCCTTTGGCCCCGTTTTTAAGGGATATCTTCACTAACTGTGTGCTTCATATATATTGCCGGCAAGAATTACTTGCGCTTGCGTGCCTTTGCCTTACGTTGACGTTCGGCCTTACGGACGGCCTTTTTGGCCGTACCGGGTACCTGTTTTTTACTGCCGGCTGCCTTTTGTTTGAAATCGGCTTCACGGAAGTCTTCGTCACCGTCGGTGATCTGGTCAACATTGCCAACCGAACGACTTGCAGCGCGCGTCAGCTCGGTTTCGATCGGCTCTTCCAGCTCGTCTGGATTAACGGGCTGAGCATGGAATAGGGCACGGATAACTTCATGACGAAGCGTATCCTGCATTTCTTCGAATAGGCGCTGACCTTGGCGGCGATACTCGACCAGCGGGTCGCGCTGGCCGACGCTCATCCAGTGAATACCCTCGCGCATGTGATCCATGTTTTCGAGGTGCTGCATCCAGAGGTTGTCCAAAACCTGCAAGTATACATCACGTTCTACTTTGCGCATGATTTCATCAGTAAAGGCTACCTCGCGTCCGCTGTATAGTTCTTTTGCCTCGGTCAGCAGAACTGAGGCAAACTTGTCGGCTGGTGCCTCAAACAAACGGTCAAGCGTTGCTTCGTCAAACGGGAATGCTTCACGAACCATTGGCTCGAATTGTTCGGTCATGAGCAATGGCGACTCGCTAAGAGCCTTGGCCTCGTCTTCGATAAAGACATTGATACGCTTGCTGATATCGTCGCTCTTGAGAATTTCGCGGCGCATGGCATAGATAGCCTTGCGGTGACGGTTCATAACGTCGTCGTACTGAACAACGTTTTTGCGCTGGTCAAAGTGGAAGCCCTCTACCTTCTTCTGGGCACCTTCGAGACTCTTAGAAATCATGCGGTTTTCGATCGGCGTATCATCGTCAACAGTCAAACGCGTCCATAATGCGAACCGATACGTTCACCGCCAAAAATACGCATCAGGTCATCTTCGGTGCTTACAAAAAACTGAGTTATGCCGGGGTCACCCTGGCGACCAGCGCGGCCACGCAACTGGTTATCGATACGACGTGATTCATGACGCTCGGAGCCAAGCACGAACAGACCGCCGAGCTCCTTGACGCCTTCGCCCAAGACAATGTCGGTACCACGACCAGCAATGTTGGTCGCCAGCGTTACCGCACCCTTTTGGCCGGCCTTGAGCAACAATTGTAGCTTCGCGTTCGTTATTCTTGGCGTTCAGTACTTCGTGTGGGACATTAGCTTTATTGAGCATGTTGCTCAAGCAGTTCGTTTTTTTCGATCGATACCGTACCAATCAGCACTGGCTGGCCTTTGGTGTGAAGCATTTTGATCTCGCTGACAATGGCCTTGAACTTGCCTGCTTCGTTCTTATAAATGCGATCTGAGTCGATCATTACGAGCGATCTTACGGTTTGGCGGGATCTCGACAACGTCGAGCTTGTAAATCTGGTGGAACTCTTCGCTTCGGTCATAGCCGTACCGGTCATACCGGCCAGCTTCTTGTAAAGACGGAAATAGTTCTGGAACGAAATGGTCGCCAGGGTCATCGATTCTTCCTGGACTTCGACGCCTTCTTTGGCTTCGATCGCCTGGTGCAAGCCTTCGTTGTAGCGGCGGCCAGGCAGTAAACGACCGGTAAATTCGTCGACAATAACAATTTCGCCATCGTTCGTAACCACGTAATCTTTGTCACGCTTAAATAAGGCCTGGGCACGCAGTGCTTGCTCCAGGTGATAGATGGTACGAATGTTTTCGGTGGCGTACAGATTGTTGATACCGAGGATTTTTTCGATGCGATCGATACCTTCATCGGTCAAAATGACCGTCTTGCGCTTTTCGTCTGTTTCGTAGTGCTTGTCGCGTTTAGTCTGGCGGACAACTTTGGCAAACTGCGAGTATGAGCTACCACTGGTGACACTTGGCGCCGAAATAATCAGCGGCGTACGGGCTTCGTCAATCAAAATGGAGTCAACTTCGTCCACAATAGCGTAATGCAGCTCGCGCTGGCGCAGCTGGTCTTCTTCGCGGACCATGTTGTCGCGCAGGTAGTCAAAACCAAATTCATTGTTGGTACCATACGTGATGTCAGCGGCGTAGGCTTCGCGACGAGAGGCCGGCTTGAGGTGACGGAAGCGCTCATCTTCGTGGTCCTTATTGGTGAACTTAGGGTCGTAAACAAATGACTTGTCGGCAACAATAACACCTACCGACATGCCCAAGAAGTCGTACACGCCAGCCATCCAGCCGGCATCGCGCTGTGCCAGGTAATCGTTAACGGTCACCACGTGAGCGCCTTTACCAGTCAGGGCATTGAGATAAACTGGCAGCGTTGCCACCAACGTCTTACCTTCACCGGTCTTCATCTCGGCGACGTTACCTTCGTGCAGCACCATGCCACCGATCAACTGGACGTCAAAGTGACGAATACCAATAGTGCGGGTCGCTGCTTCACGGACAATAGCGAATGCATCGGGCAAGAGTTTGTCGAGTGATTCTTTTTTGAGACGTTTCTTGAGCTTATCGGTCTGAGCTTGCAGCTCTTTGTCCGACATTTTTTTGTACTTTGGCTCGAGTGCGTTAATCTCACGGACACGCTTTTTGAGCCGCTTAATCGTGCGTACCTGGGGGTCCCCCAAGACTTTCTTAAAGATGCCATTCATTATCATAAAACGTCTATGCTCCCCTGTCTGTTTCGGCGTATGGGTTCCATTGTAACGCAACCACCCCATATAACGCGAGAACTTTTATTACAAAAAAGCAAACCTTAGAAACAGCTTAGCGTCCTTTGCTGAAGAAACGCTTGAGGCGCCGCGCCCTGAGGGTAAGGGCAACAAAAATAGTAGGCCCATGCCACAGTGTCCATAGATGCTTGAGGCGCACGCCGTCAGGCCGGCTCATGTGTGTCGGAACGGTCTGATCGTACAAACCGAACACTGACATAATCCGCGCTTTTTCAACGGCGTCAAAACCACGTAGATCCTGCCGGGCAGCAATAATGCTGTCGGCCAACAGCCGGTTTTGTAAATTTTCAAAATCAGCGAATGGCGCACTTATTGTTACCACGCGTCTGATGCTACCGCGGTTAGCATAGGCGTGCACAGCAGCCGTCCCTCCAGCGCTGACTCCTATGACGTAGCAGTCAGCTTTGGCAGTAACAGCATCCAGCTTATGCAAAAAGTCCCGGGTTTTGGTGCCGATGTCGGCATAGTAGTTGCTCCAACCAAACGATATGACGTGCGTCTCATACCCTAGTCGTCGCCACACCCAAGCAAAGACGCCATACACACGGGTACGGTCACCTATGCCTGGGATGATGACGAGGACAGGTTTGGTCATAGGCTATTCTGCGGGGACTGGGCGATGTTTGAACCGCGAAATCATACGTTGGTGAAGCCGCGGGCTGGTGTGCATGTCCTTATATTTTTTGAGCTGATGGTGGAGTTTGGTCTCGGCAATATCGACTGCTGCGTAGATATTAATAGTCGTCTCTTTGACGGTCAAAATTTCGTGCGGCAGGTACAGAATAACCTCGCAGGTACGCTCGCTTTCACCCTTCGCCTTGCCCTCTTTGAGCTTGATGTCGGCGCTTACGCTCTCGCGCCCCGATTTGGGGACAAAACGGTCAAGCCGTCCAATCTTCTTGGTTACATACTTTTTGAGGTCGTCTCCCACGTTCATGTGGACTCCGTCGATGTTGAGCCGTTTGATCATGTGTACCCTCCTTCCCCTTTCAGGGACTTTATAGCTGTGCTTGGCCGCCCATGAATGGACGCAGCACTTCCGGAATAATCACGTGTCCGTCACAAGTCTGGAAGTTCTCCATAATCGCGATCATAATACGGCCAAGTGCAAAGGCCGTCGCGTCGTTGGTGTGGACTAGTTCAGTTTCGCCGTTTGCCCGGCGAACGCGGATTTTGAGATCACGGGCCTGGTAGTCGGTCATATAGTCAGCAGTGTGTGTCTCGCGATACTTACCCTGCCCTGGCATCCAGGAATCCATATCAACGCCCCGGGCGTTAGGCTTGCCGATGTCGGCAGTGCACTTCTGGACGACGCGGTATGGAATCCCTAGCTGCTGAAGTAGGTATTCCTGAATAGCAACTAGCAGCATGTGCTCATCAAGGCCAGTCTCGGCGGTGCTGAAGACCTCCATTTCGAGCTTGTCGAATTGATGCAAACGCAGGATGCCCTCGACATCTTTGCCGTAGGTACCAGCCTCACGGCGAAAGCTGGTGCTATAGCCGATGTAACGGATTGGCAACATGTCCTCGGGCAAAATCTCGTTCCAGTACATCGTGCACAAGGTGTGCTCAGCGCTGGCATTCAGCCACAGATCGTCCTGCTCAATCTTGTAAGTAACTTCCTCGGCGTTCAGACGGGCACTGGCCACATATGGCTCGGTACGCAGCATGGCCGGCGGTAAGATTGGCGTGAAAGGCTTGGCAGTAATATTCAGGTTATTAGCCTGGATAAGCTTCTCGAGAACACGCTCGTCGCCCAACGTCTGCATAACAAACTGGATAATGGCAAATTGCAACTTCACCAAATCACCCTTTATGTAGGCAAAGCGGCTACCAGCAATCTTGGCGGCACGCTCTTTGTCGATGAGGTCGCGCGGCTCGGCGATTTCAAAGTGCTGCTTGGGTTCAAAGTCGAAGCTCGCTGGCTCACCTACGGTCTTGGCAACGACGTTTTCTTCTTCGGTAACACCGACCGGCACATCAGCCAACGGCATGTTTGGTACAGCCGCCAGCAATTTGGTATATGCCGCATCGACGTCGTTAAACTGTTGCTCCAGCTGAACTAACTCTGTCTTGATCTGCTTGCCTTGCTCAATGATTTCGGGCGTTGGCTTACCGCCCTTCATTGTGGCGGCATTATCATTGCGCTTACCACGCAATGCCTCGAGCTTACCGAGCAAGGTGCGGCGCTCTTCGTCCAGGCGCAGCAATTCGTGTACGTTTACCTCGTAGCCCTTTTGGCGGGCCTTGTCTTCAACGGTTTGTGGGTTTTCGCGAATAAATTGAATGTCTAACATGTTTTCGTCCTTAACATTAGAATGGGAATCTTAGAGCTGGTATATAAAATTACTGTCGACTGGAAGGCCGACTTGAACGAAAACGTACTGAGCTGGTTAGTGTAGTACACGCTGTCATGTTGTGCCCTAATTATATCACATAAAAAGAGACCCTCACGGGGTCTCTTTTGCCAAATAACCTATACACCTAATATGCAAACTGGGCGAGTTCATCGCCGTCCGCCAGGTGGCGTTCGCTTAGGAACTTGTGCATACCTGCACGCACCATCCAGGCCTCCAGCTCGTCGCTCGGAAGGCCCTCTGGCGCGCTATCGGGCAATTGCCCTAGGTCAGCGTCAAGAATATCGTCTGCCGTAAGAACAGCTGCCAAGTCAAAACTAGCCGGGTCTACAAAACGATGTTTGTTCTTATCGGCGTATTCGTCGATAGTAGCCACCTGTTTTGCATATCGGGCGGTGGCCTTGGGGTCGTCTTCATCGTTCTCGGGCTTGAGACTCTCGTCGGGACGCTTACGGGCAAACCGCAATGGAGCATCGGGATCAGGCGCGGCATCACTCTTACCAACAAAGCGCATAATCCTGCCGTTGTTCATAAGCACGACATGTTCTACCCAGACGTTGGCATTGGTTGTTTTGTCGGCCTCGGGTTCGTCATCCTGTTTGTCGGTAGGCTCTTCGGACTCTAGTGCCTCGATTAGGCTGCCCCTTACCCCTGCCTTGGGCTTGGTGGCCACTGGCTTTGGCGGCTCTACCGAGCCATCGGGTGACGCTATCTCGCGCCGCGAAATGGTCCAACCAGCCAAGGCGACTTTTTCACGGACTTCACCAGCGATCGGATGACGCCAGGTGCGCGTAGGAGATTCAAGGTCAACAATGACAATATCGGGCTGTAGCTTGTAGGCAGCTTTTTCGGTTGCGCTCATCGACATCCGGCTACCTTCACCATCATAACGTTGGTGAACAGTACCGCCAGCTTCAGCACGAGCTTCACTGTAGGCGCCAGCTAGGCGTGAGCCCCAAGGCTTAACTGCCTCGATGGTGTTTTTCCAGTCCTGCTCCCAGTCGCCCCCATCAAGTTCGGCTGCGTCAGCACCATCCACTTGGTCGAGCTCTGCGTCTACATCAGGTTGGTCGTACGCTTCAACCGGGGAGGCGCTGCGACCAAAAGCTGGTCCTTCGTTTGTCATCAAATGCCCTTTCGGATTCAATTTACGTAAAGCTGTATTATACAACTAATATATATTTTGGTCAAGATATACGCCCCCTCTTGGCATCAAAAAACCTCCGCGAACGAAGGCTGTATTCATGGGTTGGGGTGGACATGTCAGGCGGGATTGGGGTGCGAAGGGTTGGAGGGGATTTGGTGGCAAAAACGCCAGTAGAGGGGTCGCCCGCGGTTACGCGGTCGATAGCTGCGGTTGCCCGCGGGCGACGCCCCCCTAGGCGTGAATCACTTGCCGGTGTCTCCTCTCGTCTCCGCCCTCTTGCTAGGCTTGGCGGGCTTGATAGGCTTGACAGGCTTGACGCTCTGGGCATCGAAAGTAGTCAGCTCAGGGTGCAGGTCGAAGACCCTGCGCGAAACGACGAACCAGTGGTTCATCCCATCGCGGTCCTTGACCTGAAGCCAGTAGACAGTCTTGCCTTCCGTGAAGCCGTTGCCTTCGAGGACGTCGCTGAGCTTCGCATCCAAGGGCACGTCGCGGTCGACGAAACCCGAGAACTCGATGTAGCGGTCGACGACCTTGCCATCCGTGGGGCGGAAGCGAGACCAGATCAGCCCACCGTAGAGGCCACGCAGGAGCAACATCGCACCGATGACGACACCGATGTTGATGACGGAGAGCACCACAGACTTGGTGGTCGAGTCACTCCAGGGCGCAACCGCGATGTAGCTGGCGACGACCATAGACAAGAGCAGAACTCCTGTCAGCAGGTCTACGCGGAACCTGGCAGCCCATCGGGGCAGTTCCGGACGGTTCATTGAAGATCCCTCCAAACGTGTTGCAGACGAACGACTCGCCTGACATGTCGGTTGTTGCACGCCTCTTAGAGAGCCATGAACATACAATTTATACCATAAAAACGATAAACAAGCAAAGGAGTAGCTCTCCCGGCACGCTATTTAGGGGCGCTTGGTCTTCTGATTCTGGATCGCCTGGATAGTCAGCTCGGTGCGCTGACGGGCATACGTGCAAAACTCGCAAGGACCACCCATAATACTCTCCCCCATTGCCGGCATGTCGCCGTCCATGCACTGCTTCATTGCAAGTAAGGTCGGTTCGACCCAGTCGTCACTACCCGTGTATGGGATAAGCTTGGTCTTAAACTCAACCTTATTAAAGAAGCCGTCGAGGTCCATACGACCGTTGGCGTATACAAAATAGCCAGTGTCGCTCACGGGCAGGCCATTTTGGCGTAATAGCCATTGGTAGACTTCCATCTGGCGCTTGTAGCTCACCTGCCAGCCCGCACTCAGGCTGACCTCTTTATCTTTGGCGGTGGCTTTGTAGTCGACAACGATTACCTCACCGTCTGGGCTAACCCACAAATCGTCTACTGCTCCAAAAACGAGCAAATTGGTAGGTTCGTGTGGTGCCTGTACACCTACGAATGTCTCGCGCCAATCATCGAGCTTGTCATGACTATACGGAATGGCCGGTACTTCGTATTCCACCATGATGGGGTGCGGCTCACCCTTGGCACGATAGGTGTCGAACTCCTTTTTGAACAGTTCGTCGATGGCTTTGTTGATATTGAACGGCGGACCGCTAGGCTGTTTGATTTTGAGCCGGACATCCAGCCAAAAACAACGGGGACACTGCTTGTACAGCTCAATCTTGCTACGACTGACCTTAAACGGTGTTTTTTGCCCTGGCCGATACGGTATCGACCGCTCCCTCCAATAATTCATATCTGTTTATTGTAGCACGTGGTGATCGAGGTCTTTCATTACCGCTTTGGCGGTTTTGAGTAGATCGTCTTTGATCCCGGCATCACCAGCAATCAATACGCTGCGGGGTGCCGTCAGCCGCACATGGCCGTTACCGATCTCGAGCTGGTAGTTACCGCCGATTTCCTGTAATTCCGCCAGTTTGTTGGCAGACAGCTCGCGGGTACGGGCGTGCATATCGATACCCGAGAAGGTCGTCCCATCGTCAGGCCGGAACAGATTGTCGCCCAACTCATACGAATAAGTGTGCTTCTTTACCTTCAGCGAACCAGGGACAACTGCCCTGCCGGCACGGCCAAGTAACGGCGTTACCCACATAAAAACACCTACAGCACCACCAACAAGAAAGAACACCCCGTATAGCAAGACGCTATTCATGCTTGCGCTCCATAACAGTTAAGGTTTCAATGTGCGGCGTGTGCGGGAAAAAGTTGAAGGCCTCGAAATAGGTAATATCGTAAGCCTCCTGCAACTTGGCCAGATCACGGGCCTGAGTAGCTGGGTTACAGCTCAGATAGATAACTTGAGGGGGCTTTACGTCGAGCGTACGCTCTACGACTTTATCGTGCAGGCCGGCACGAGGCGGATCAAAGATCACAGGCTTGTCGCCAACGATATACTCCAGGACTTTTTCGGTCGATGATTCGACTACGTTAGCGTCAAGACCGCTGGCCTTGGCATTAATCCGAGCCATGGCAGCCGTGGCTGGATCGAGCTCAACGATATCGACAGCCTTACTGGCGACACTCAGGCCAATACTGCCCACACCAGAATACAGGTCAACGATACTGTCACTGTCTTTGCAATGATCCTTGATGCGTTGTAGAGCGGTCTCAAAGACCGGCAGATTTACTTGGAAAAACGAATCAACGTCGTAGGTAAATGGTTTGCCGAGCAGCGTGTCGCGCAACCGGCAGTCACCAAGCTCCTGTAGCAATCTGGTGGGCACCGAGGCTGGGCTCTTGGGGTTAGAGTGGTAGACGCGCATACCCTGCACACCATCGGGCAATTGTAGTTCAGCAAAGCTTTCCGACTTTACAAACAGAGATACTGCTGTTGTCTTATCTTGACTTGTGCGAACAATTATTGTCTTCAAATCACCGGCACGCACCTCGCGTTTTTGGAGTTCGGCCAAGACCGCACGAGCACCGGCATCAAGCGCCGGGAGAGCTAATTCGCTGCCCTGCACGATGGTTTTGCGATGCGAACCACGATTATGCAGCGCTAGGTGCAAGCCATCATCGTCGCCCCAAAATGAATATTCCATTTTGTTGCGATAGTGCCACTCGTCGCCAGCGGCGGTCAGTTCAAAGGCTGGCAGTGGCACGTGCGCCTGCACAAACAGCTCTTCGACAATGCGTTTTTTGTAGTCATTCTCGGCCTCAAAGGGCACAATCTGCCACGGACTGGTCGCCAAGTAGTTTGGTTCGCGCGGCTCAATGCGTAAAGGCGAAGACACGATAATTGTTTCGGCAATCGCCTCAGCATACGAACGCTTGCCCTTTATAACTCTCACTTGCGCTTTTTCACCAGGCAAAGCGCCCCATACAAACACCTTGCGGCCATCGGGTAACACCCCTAATCCCTGCCCTCCGTGAACGAGCTTTTCGATCTCAACTTCTATCATATTGCTTCAAATTATAACTTGTCTTGGGTGAATACGGCCAGTAGTTGGTCGGGTTTATCTACCAGGGCATATGGATGGTATTCGGCCAACGCTTTGCGGCCCTGGTAACCCCAGCTCACCGCCACCGGCTCTACGCCAACCTTACTGGCGGCTACAATATCGCGGACCTCATCGCCCACGTAGTAGCAGGTGTGTGCATCGATGTGGTTGTGGCGCAGTGTTTTGCGTAACGCGGACGCTTTGTTAAAGACCGCCACATTACCCTGCACACTATCAAAATAGCCCTCGAGCTCGTTGGCTTGCAAAAAAGTCCGCACGTTCTGTTCGCTATTAGAACTCATAACCAACAACGTAAAGTCGTCGCGAGCATGCAGCGCCTTCAGTACCTCGGGCATCCCTCTGAATGGATAGACCTCGCTAATCCGTTCGTGCATTTTTTGGCGCCCTTGGAGGATCAGTTTTGGCAGCCTACGCAATGGAATGTGTAACTCGCGTATCACCTTGCCAAGTGGCATTTGTTTGTAGTAATTTATTTCTTCGTCGCTCGGTCGCCCAACGCCCGCAATCTTCTCGGCAATGTCGAGCATCAGCTCAAAGCTGTCGGCGATCGTTCCGTCGAAGTCAAAGATGATTGTCTTCATAACCCCCCTTGCCTCTGCTATGGACGTAAGGCTCCGGCAAAGACTTGCCAGGCAAGCACCGTCTTGGCTACCAAGCTTAAAATCATGTATACGCGTTCGCCGTACAAGTAATCTTTCCACTTGCCAATTTTTTTGTACTGCAGGTACATATTGACCGCAAAGCTACCAAAGAACAGGAACATTGTGAGATAGATCCAGTACACAAAAGTCGGGACATTGCCGCTTCCGTAGATGTTAGCGCCGCATATATACACCACAAATACGAACCAAGGCACGATGCCAGCAG
Source organism: uncultured bacterium (assembly GCA_963815935.1). GTDB lineage: Bacteria > Patescibacteriota > Saccharimonadia > Saccharimonadales > UBA4665 > JARIHD01. Next base: position 252,510 of record CAWFIL010000002.1, on the reverse strand, counting down.
CACAGCCAATAATGTATGCCAACCAGTTCGGCTTAGGCTTTCCTTGGTTGTACACTTCCATTGCCAAGCCTAGTAAATTCATAATGGCAATGAGCGTAAATACCATGACTAGTGCCGAAAAATCAGCCACACCGCTCAGCACCGCGATACCAACCATCATAGTGCTAGCACTAAGTGCGTACTCAAACCACCGGGCTTTGTTTATTTGCTTTTTGAGGTCGGCCTCGTAGCGTTTGCGATATACCGTAGCGATAACCCCGTGAGCGATTGCCGACATAAAGAAAAATATCGCCACTAAATATGCTAGGTTAATATCAAATAGATGGCGGGTGGCATTTGCCAGCACTGGATGCCCCGCTAGCTCCGAAGAGATTGGGTCTAGCGTAAGATAACTCGTCTGGACCGGAAAAGCCTTGGTAGCACTAAGTAACAGAATAATTGCACCCTGTAACGCGTGAATAAAAGCGAGCCTGACGTTCCAGTTGTGCAAGCTGGGTAGTGTGATTGCGCTCTTTTGTTTGTCTTTACTAGTAGTTTTAGCCATAGTTTAAGTGTACCATGGCTCGCGAAAGCAGTCTTTACAACAATTTTGTATCTGTTATAGTATTGATCATGATACAGCAGTGCTAACCCTCCTCTCTTTTATTAGTATTATTAGGACTGCTTTATGTTATTAACTGTCGACATCAGCCAAAAATCTATTGGCAACAAACAACTCTTCCAGGACCTTCGCCTGTCGGTAGAAGATCGTGAAAAAATCGCCATCATTGGCCGCAATGGCGTGGGCAAAACCACGCTGTTTGGCATGCTTGCTGGCGAGGACACTGACTTTTCGGGCAGTATTAGCTTTCGCAATGGCGTACGGATCGTCGCTACCCGCCAGGAGCATCACGATCTGGGCAGCCAGACAGCCGTTGATTACGTAGTCACAAATCTGCCCGAGTACGCTAAGCTCAAACGCATCTTGGACACCTACCCAGATACCATGGGCGATGACATGCGCAAGATTACTACATACAGCGAGGCCCTGGAGCGTTTTTCGCAGCTAGACTATTACACCGTCGAAGACCGGGTGCGCCGTTCACTGGCCGATTACCAGCTTGAGGCAGCAGCCGACTTGCCTATGTCTAGCTTGTCCGGCGGTCAAAAACGCTTCATCGAATTGATCCGCGTGGAATATTCCCATGCCGACCTGGCGCTCATTGACGAGCCCACCAACCATATGGACTACGTGGCCAAGGCCGCTTTTCTCAAGTGGTTCGCCGCCACCAAACAAGCCGTAATTGTCATCACCCACGACCGCGATCTGCTTAAGCAGGTTTCGCGCATCATCGAAATTAAAGACATGACCGCCCACAACTTCCCCGGCAACTACGACGCCTACCTACAGCAAAATGCCATGCGTACAGCCAGCGACCTCAACGAGTACGATACCGTCCAGCGCCGGATTGTGAACGTCAAAAAACAAATTCAGTACGCTCGCAGTAAAAAAGCCTCGTGGGGTGGTACGGCTGACAAAAAGAACCCCTTCGTAGTTATGGAAACCAAGCTACTAAAGGAGTTGGCCGAACTGCAAAGCCAAGAACGCCCCTCGTTTTGGATCGACCAAGAATCGGTTAGCAACCTCAAGACCAGCATCGAAGAAAGTTACCAAAAACACAAGGCCAAGACCATTCGCATCCGCCGTCTGCCGAGCGAGGAGCGCAAACGCGACCTCATCCAACTGCACGACGTCCAGGTTGGCTACGAGAAACCGCTGTTTGAACCGCTGACGGTTACTGTCCAGACTGGCGACCGCTTTCAGATTGTCGGCCGTAATGGCGTAGGTAAAACCACACTCGTAAAGGCCATCATGCGCAGCCTGGAGACACCCAAGCCCAAGACTCTGCTGCACGGCAAAATCGTCGCTGATACCAAATTGCGCATCAACACCTATGAGCAAGAAATCGACAGCAATCTCTTGGACATGACCCTTGCTCAAGCCATCGAGCACATTTACGACCTTTACGAACTGCAAATCACGCAAGAGGAAATCATGCGTGTGCTGAGCGACTATCTGTTTGACCCCTACGGCAATCGCGAGCATCTGGTGCGCAACCTATCCGGAGGCCAAAAAGCCCGGTTGCAGCTCATAAAGCTCTTCACCAACAAGCCCAACCTGGTTATTTTGGACGAACCCACCAACCATCTCGACCTGCCTTCCATCGAAGAGCTAGAGAGCGCCTTGCAACAGTACAAGGGCTCCCTGCTCTATATTAGCCACGACAGCTACCTTAGCAGCCATCTTGGCGGCGAAGCCATAACGATTACGCCCCTTTCTTAGTCGTACGGCTTCGCCTTTTAGGTTAGTTGTTATTGATTGGCACGCATGAAGGCTTGGTCGCGTGCGATTAGCTCGCTCCAGCTACTTATATTTCCACGTTCCAGCTCATCGAGGATTTCGGCGCTATAGGCTACGACCTTGCCCCGCAGTTTACCGAATACTTCTTCACCTTCGGTGAGCGGATAGCGATAGCTATCGGTCAATGCCACTTGGCCCCTTTGGAAGCCGGTTAGCTTGGCCATGTCTGGCTCTTGCCCTGGCGCGACACCGTTGATCTCTTTGTATAGCTCATGTCCAAGTAACGGGCCGGCGGGAGCATACAACTCTCCCAGATCGGCGCACGCCACGCTCTTTGCGACCAATTCAGCACTTTTAGACGGATACTGCAGTTCGGTCGCAACCTGGCCGGATAGCCGACTGCCATCAAATAACGGCTCAGTTCCTACTATTGCCAGCGAGCCGATGCGTACCGCGTCACCTGGAAGTTCCCGGCGACGCATTTCGCGTTCCAGCCAGTTGGCACTTTCCCGCTCCATAACACCGCGGGCCTTAAGCTGTACGATGTCGTGCGCTGCGGCAGCCACGCAGCCAATTGCCCGTTCGGTCGGCGACAGTCCCAATGCGTCGCACATGCGGCCAGTCCCTTCTTGTACGAATTCGGAATGGTGGCGGTTATGATAGGCCAGACCTCCATTTTCGCCGCCATTGTAGAACGGATAACCGCTGCCATATTGGTCCTCTACGATGTTTAGCGCATCTGTTGCGATAGCCTCGGTGGCCAAAATTTGAACATCATCAAATACATGCACACCGGGGGTGTGAAATTCACTCATACATACCTCGTTGATAGTTAGTTGCTACTGTGTGCAATGCATTGCACAGGTAGCCTATCAACTGTGTGTATGTTGTGAATAACTGTTGTGCAAAAAATGCACAACCTGTAAAATTAGGTCATGGAGATGGACACCGCAGCCGTACGCACTTACTTCGCAAAACTTGGCCTAGACGCTGAGGTCGCCGATATTTACCTGGCTTTGTATGCATACGGTCCGCAAACTATCTCGGAATTATCGCGTAGTTCCCGAGTTGAACGGACTCGCATTTACCGTCTGATCGACACACTGCTCTCTTCTAACCTTGTCGAAATTGAGTCGCACTACAAGCATGGCGTCATAAAGGCGGCACCAATCGCCAACATCAACATACTTATTAGCCAGCGAGAACAAGAACTCAAAAGCCTACAGGACGAGCTGGGCCTCATTGAGCAAGTACTCAGCCGCAATTCGCTTAGCTCCCCCTCAACCCGCATTCAGTTTTACCGCGGCCCAGAGGGCGTTAAACAAATGTACTGGAATGAGACCAAGGCTACGGGCGAGGTTGTTGCTATCTTGCACGAGAACATGCAGGTCAAGACCAATTCACGTTTTTTTGAGCGGTGGGTTGCCAAGTGCAACGAGCAGAATCTGGTGTTTAAGGGTATCGTCGACGACGAATTTCTGGCCAGCCAAAAACAGTGGTATAGCAGCCACGGTAACGAACAGCTCAAAAACTGGCAACAGCGCCACATTGCCAAGAGTGTATTTCAGATTAGCCATGGTATGGTCATATACGACAACGTCGTGGCTTACTTTAACTGGAAAGACCACGAAATTTTTGGCGTAGAAGTCTATAACGAAGAAATCGCCCACACCCAACGCCAACTTTTCAGCTTGCTTTGGGATAAGGCGAAATCTGCGTAGGGCTAGTGCGTATTAATCTTCGACTTTGACATCGCGCCAAAAGGCGACGTAGTTGGAGAAGTCTTTCTTAACTGTGTCGATAGCCGACGGCTTTGGCTCGGGATAGCTCCAGGCATTGTCCTGGCTCGATTCCTTGCCGTCGGTGACATTGAAGTACTGGCAAACACCCTTCCAGGGACAGGTGTACGGCGTGGGGCTCTTTTGCAAGAACTGCTGCTTGACCGAGGATGGTGGAAAATACCAGTTGCCCTCGATGTAAATAAGGTCCTCTTTAGGCGCTTCGGCAATTACGTTGTCTTTCCAGGTAGCCTTCATGTGTGATTCCTTTGTATGGTTATTATTCGGTGCGAAGCGCTTCGATTGGATCGAGCTTGGCGGCCTTGCGAGCCGGCAATAGCCCAGCGATGGTCGTAATGAGCATCAGGAAGATAATAAGCGCTACTATTTGCGTCGGCTTAAAGACCAAAAGATGTTGGTCACCAAAGTTTAGTTTGTCACTGATCCATGGGTTGAGCGACGTGCCTAGTACGATAGCCACCACACTGCCCATAAGAGCCCCTATAAAACCAATCCATGTCGCCTCAATCATAAACAAGCGGCTCACAGCCTTGCGACTCATGCCGAGTGCCTTCATAAGGCCAATCTCGCGAGTACGCTCCAGCACACTAATGTACTGTGTGTTTACCACACCAAAGAATGAGGCGATTAGGGTAATGAAACCAAAGACCAGCACAACTATTTGCAACACATTAATGATCTGGTTTAGTAGCTGCTGGATATCCTTTGCCGTCTTGGCCGTGTAGCCCTTGCTCTCGAGTTCTTTTTTGAGCTCGTCGGGCGTAACACCCTTAGCCGTAACAGTGGCATTTAGCAGCTTACCCTGCTGAGGCGTGCCTTCGTTAACAAAGTTGTTTGAGTTGCGGGCATCGTTTTGCGATACATACAGATTAGTAGAACCAGACATAAGCTGTAGCGACGAATTAGTAGACACGGCGACAACTTTGTACGAATAGCTCATCGTCTTACCAAGCGGCTGACGAAGCTGTACGGTTATATTCTTGCCAATTGCGTCCTGGCTCGACTTAAAGTCGAGGAGCTTAACGTATGTGTCGGGTAAAACCACCGAACCATCGGGCAACGTATTGGACAGCGTACCCGCAGTTAGTTCGGGCTTTTGCCCCGAGTCGTACACGTTAAGGTTGCCGGTATATTTTTTGGCACCGTCGCGCGTTACAAACTGCGCCTCGGTGGTGTAGTTCTCGATAACACTACTCACATGCGACATGCTCTTTAACGCGTCGATGTCTTTCTGTTCGAGCATTTTAAATTGCATACCGTAGGCGCTGCCTAGAGTATCGTTGTACTGCCTTGGGCCAGAGCCATTGGCGCCGAATACCGACTTATCTCGAGCAACAGCTACCGAGTTTGGGTCAAAGTTAGCCGCTACTAGGTTATCGCTATACTGACGAGCGCCCGTTGCGGCAGCGAGTGTCAGAGCCAATGTAAAGCCCCCAACACCGATAGCCACAGAAGTAAGAATGGTGCGCATTTTGGCATGACGCAAATTGCGGCCGCTGCGCCTGATCATATCGGCAAATTTCATTACTTGCTCCCTTTCTTGGTAGTGGAGGCTTTCTTGTGAGTAATCTCTTGGATTTCACCGTCCTTAATAGAAATCTGCATGTCACAGCGAGCCGCTAAGTCGGCGTCGTGCGTAACAATCACCAGCGTGCTCCCCAGTCGGGTGCATAGTCCAAAGAGCAGGTCCATCACCTTGTCTCCCGTAGTACTGTCGAGGTTGCCGGTTGGCTCGTCGGCCAATATTAGCTTTGGCCTATTAACAATGGCGCGCGCAATAGCCAAGCGTTGCTTTTGGCCCCCCGAAAGGTAGCGTGCCCTGGTGTTGGTCTTCTCGGACAATTCAACTGTTTGGAGCGCCTCCTCGATGCGTTGCTTGCGGCGGCCAAAACCGGTCTCGTTAATTTCGAGTGGCAAAGCCACGTTCTGGTAACAAGTTTGGTTGCCCTCCACAAAGAACGACTGGAATACAAAGCCCAGGTCGTGTGCCCTAAAATGGTCAATTTGCTTACGCTTCATTTTGCCAAGCGATTGTTGGTTGACAAGTACTTCGCCTTCCGTAGGATGGTCGAGGCCGCCCATAATATGCATGAGCGTCGACTTGCCCGAGCCACTCTTACCAATAATGGCTGCCGTACTACCTGTGGGGATAGTAAAGCTCACACCTTTTAGGGCAACGAAGGTGCTTTCCTTCTTGCCATACACCTTGTGTACGTCTTTTATCTCTATCATGCTTACAGTATATCGTAGGCGTGCCACTAATTAAGACAGTTTATCCAGCTCGTTTTCAGATAATGGCAGCATGTAATTGACACCGAAATACGGCTAAATATAGTCTTCCTACCTCTGTCAATGCACTATTGCGTTTATGCTAAAAACATTGACTAATTAGTAATTGTCAGGTATAATTCAGCCAATATCTCTTTCGAAGCCTACGTAGAGACGACTTCGGATAACTTGAGGAAGGAGCAAGAGGTATGAAAGCTGTTTCTGTACTTGCAGCAGCAGGTGTTACGGGTGTTTTGACTGCCGCTAGCCTTAGCGCAACCGCACTTGCTTGGCACCCCAAAGGTGTTATCACCAAATCTGTTATGAACCAAACCACGGGTAGCGCCCTTAGTGACGCCAACGACGCAGCGTCGGCCGTGAGCACCAAGCCCGGCGACGTACTCAAGTACGTTATTGAAGTCCGCAACGACGGTACCGCTGGTGATAGTAACGACATGTACTACACCAAACTTACCGACAAATTACCCGCAGGTGTTCAGCTAGTTAGCGACCCATCCCAAACCGAAATTACCGAGGACCTCGGTACTATTAAGGCCGGCGATAAGGTTACCAAGGAATACTTGGTAAAGGTTACGTCCGCCAAAGATGGCGATGTAATCGAAAACGAAGCCTGCTTTACCGGTGATAGCCAGGTTAAGGACAACCCCCAAAAAGGTTGTGATGTTGCCGACGTAAAGGTTAGCGTGCCCGCACCTACCCCAACTCCAACTCCGACGCCAGCACCTGCTCCCGCCGCGCAGACGCCCGCACAGACCACTCAAGCACTGCCCAACACTGGTGCATCTGAGTTCTTTGCACCTGTAGCCGCTTTCACGAGTGGTGCAGTCGCCTACGCTGGCCGATTAATCAGCTTCAAGCGCCGCCAGAAGTAATACCTACCCTCCGGCGAGAACCAATAGCCTGCTCATTTGCGAGCAGGCTATTTCATACAACTAGCTCCTGGTTACTCCTGCCAAGCTACCGTTTTCTAGGCATTAGCACCTGGCTCAAGATTAACGGCAAAATGCCATCCCCATGCTGCGCGGTTCTTGCACCCGCGTTCTTATTAAAAAGTTGTAGTAGCCCCATAAGAGCTTAGTATATAAACGACCGCGCAACTATGCTACGTTTGGATATAAGCTAGGTGGACAAAATCACAGTAATGTGCTAATGTTTACGTATAGTCAAATAATAGACGTTGTACAGAAAATAAGAATAAATATGTCAGCAAATTACAACTCACTTCCCAATCCAGGAAATTCGGAACTTGACCCTGCAACGGCAGAAGCAGTAAGGCGTGCGCAGCTCGTAAAATTTGCCCCCCAAGGGATGTGGGAAGCGGGACATCCAAAAAGTTCTGGAGAGTTTCATGTTGCAGCCCTCTGCCGAACCCCAGGCGACACGCTAACGTTTAGCTTAACTTCGCGAGATGCAGCGCGAGCAATGGGTACAGATGCTGGTTGGATGGATCTGGGAGCGGGTGGCGCAGGTTCCGTTTGGGTAGTGACTGAAACCGGCAATAGATACGGTATAGGTTGCGGCCATGTGTTTAACGCCAACGCAAAGGGCGCTTTCGCGCTAGACCCGAACGCGGCTCAATTACAGCTTAGTGTTGGTCGGGAGGCGACCTTACCGGGTGTCGGTACTACGAGTGCTATAAAAAGTATTTTAGTTGCAGATGAGGTAAAATATGGTGACGAGACTTATTCTTGGACGGGCCATGATGCATCGCAGGCGCGTCTCGTGAATGAAGAAGTCGATCCCCTTTTTGATGTCAGGGCTATTGGTGAAGCTGTGAATATGGGTACCGATCCAGGATTTGCTGTTGGTGTGCTCGTCCATGATGTCTCCTTGCTAAGAGGCAATGCCAGTTTTGTCTAGCGAACCTTACGCATTCGATTACACACTACCCCAACGTAGATTTATGAACTAACTTCTGTACGCGGCCTGCGCACCAAACAAGACTTTAGCGGCCATCCGGTTTGAGTGCCGCAGCAAGATCGACGCCGTTAATACGCACATCAACGCTCTTGACGCCCTTAAACTGGTAGGCGGGCTGTTGCAGCTGGCCAGTAATGCGCGCAACGTCACAACCACCGGATTGTTTAATGGTGCCCGTAAGATCAACATGCGCTATGCCTTGGGCGTCAATGGTCGCCGACTGCACCTGTAAATCCGACTGGTACAACGAATTACGCAAGCCAGTACTGTCGTAGGCATAATCGTGCATATTCACGATGTCTTGGTAGACGTCGGTAATCTTGGTGTCCGATACAGTCTGCCGTTGAACGGCGACCAGACTGTCACCACAACCGAGCTTGGTGCCGCGCTTCCCTTTGTCGCCAATGGCGACCATATAGAATTTGTAGTAACCTGGGTCGGCAGGCTTGAGTGCAAATCGCCAGGTTACCAGGGCGATTACTGCAATCACCGCTATGGCGGCTACGGGGATAAACCATTTTTTCATACTTCTTATGGTACCTGGGTGCTAATAAAAAGCAAACTGTTGCGAGCTCAAAGATCCCTCGCAGTGGGGGCACAGACTGTCCGGGGCCATTACAAGCTCTGGTTGATGACAATTGCCACCAATACAGCAGAAAATGCTACTGCAACGAGCAGTAGCATTTCTTTACGCAGTGCGCGTAGTGTCTCGGGAGATTCGGTAGTAGTGTTTGGTTCGAATTCTTCATCCATCCCACTTGTAGTATATCGGTAGTGATATACCCGAGATGTGATGTATCTCACCTTTACGACGTTAGCTCAGTCTATCGGTAACGGAGCCAGATAATGCCAAAGGCGACCACACCGTTAATCAAAACTAACGGCACACCAATCACCAGGTACTTGAGGAAGTTGACGTGCATCTTCTCTTTCTCTGCCTGGCCCAGCGCAAGCACGTTACATGCTGCGCCAATTGGCGAGCCCGCGCCTCCAATAGAGGTACCGAGGTTCAATGCCCACCACAATGGGTATACGAAGATACCTTGCTTGGACATCTCTTGGATGGCACCAACCATAGTAATGTTGTATGGCACATTGTCGATAAATACCGACAACAGACCAGAGCCTACGGTGATCAGGAACAGCAAGACCGTGTTGCTGCCGCCGGACATAGTAACTAGGCCGTTAGCCAGTGCGCCAACAACATGTGTCTGCTCAAGCGAACCGACCACAATGAACAGGCCCATAAAGAAGAAGACTATTTCCCAGTCGACTAGGTCGCGGAAGACATCTCGTGGATGGCGCTTAAAGATTAGCATCGACAGAAAGGCGCCGAACATAACAATAGAGGCATTATCGATTTGGTAGCCAAAGGCGTGTGAAATTGTATCCTTCATGACCATCAGTAAGATCGCACCGAATAGAATCGGCGTACCGTAGTACAAAAGCTTCTTGTCCTGAATGGCTGCCGCAGGCTTGAACTTGGCAACTTCTTTGGCTTTAACAGTAACAGCCTTGAGTTGCTTACGGAAGATTAGGTAAATATAGCCCATCGAAACGACCGATAGCACACCGACAATCATGCCGGAATTGCGAACAACCTCAAAGAAGCTAAGACCGACTGTCTTTGCCTGGTAGTAGGTCGTTGGGTCGGAGATAGGCGTTGCCGCACCACCGATGTTGGCCATAACAATTACAGCAAACAAGAATGGCATATATGGCAGTTTGAGTTCCTTAATGAGGATCATCAAAACTGGCAGCATAATCAGGACCGTCGGCACATTCGACAAAAAGATCGTCATAAGCAACGTTAGATACCCGACGACAAACAACAATTTGACGGGGTGCCCTTTTACCTTTTTGGCTAGCCAAATAGCGACAGCCTCAAAAAGGCCCGACCCCCTGACGATACCCACCAGAATCATCATGCCGATGATAAAGAACAATACATCTAGGTTACGCCCAATAAATTGAAACGCCACTTCTTGTGAAGTGGCAACAGAGGTCCGAAAAACTTGCGCGAAGATGAGTAGTACTGCACCAAGCATCGCAACAATAACCTTGTTGATTTTTTCGGTAATCAACAAGCCATAGACGCCCGCAAGGACGGCTATGGAAAAGAACGAATAGAAGGTCAACGTCTTGTCCATAAAAAAATCTAGTTTGTGATTACGTTAATTAGGCGATCATAGCGTTGGCCATTGCGCGCCGGATTTCGGTACGAGTAACAACGCCTAGTAGCTTGTCGTCTTCGACGACAGGCACAATGTATAGGTCACTTTGTAAAAAGTCAGCAGCAATTTCGAGAATCGAAGCCTGGCGAGTTACGGTCTTGTACTCGGTCCGCATGATCTCGGTCACTTTTTTGCGAGTCAGCTTGTTGGCCAGTTCTTCAAAGAATCCCTCTCGGAAGAGAGCATTTGCTAAATTGGCATTTTCCTGCATTTCGTCGGGCACGATAGCCCCGGCGATATCCTGAAGAGATATGATGCCGACAACTTTGTCCTCACCCTCCAGTACGAGCAAACCGTTTGAACTATCGGCTTGCATTTGCTCCAGCGCTTGGCGCACTGTTGCGGTTGCAGGAATGGTTGCAGCATCTTTGCGGTATAAGTCTTCCACTAGAATACGTTTTACCATATACCTGTTTTACCTTTCCGTGATTAAAATCACTTCTTACTGTTATAACACCTGTAGTGATAGCTGGATTGTGGACAAAAATAAAACACCGCCTTAGACAAAGCGATATTATTCTCTTGCACACAGCCCATGCTGACAAGAGATAGCTTACCCTCACATCCGTCACATAGCAATAACTTTTCGTGATATTTGTCACTAGATCAACACGATAACAGAGGTAGCCATGTGTATAACTTTGTTACATGTTCCGTTTGTATGCCGGAACATGTAACAAATATCCTTGCAACGTGACCGCTACCAGCCTCCACCGCCGCCTCCACCGCCGCCTCCACCGGAGAAGCCGCCTCCACCAGAAAAACCACTCGATGATGAGTTTGTGGGTGGCGCAAACGTATTGTTGCTAACCAAGGCAAAGTTATCGAGCGAAGCCACAAATAGACCCGCGTTAAAGGCGCTCCAGTTGCCCACATACCAGTCGGGTTGTTGTTTGTATAGCGGGGCTAGCTCTTTAGCCCACTGCTTTTCCATGCCAAATACTATAGCGTATGGCAATAAGCGTTCGTATAGCTCAACTAAACGTTTGTTATTCTTGGGATTAATACGCGTCTTTACGGCACCCTGGGGGCTTTGTAGTACACGTATGCGCTCAGCCTCAGCGAGCTTCATATACACTTCTAGGCCGCGCAGATAATCGCGGCGGTCGACACCTTTGTCGCTAAGCGGGTGAAAGCCCGCGGCCGTGATAAGCACAATAACACCCGCCATAAAAACCAACGGATTAAACAGCACTACACCGGCAACTACAACAATAGCTCCAAACTTATAATAGTGCTTGCGGGTGGCGGTCGTGTCGGCCAAGTAGCCGCCAAGGAGCATCTGGGTCTCGACGTCTTTTTCGAGTTTGGTGGTCTCTTTGTATAGCTTAGACATCATGCCCTCCAGCGTGACGCGTTGCCCCATTTGAGGGCTGTCGCCAAATAGTATGGTTACCAGGCGTTTTTCTTCGCTACGCAGGCCAGTGAGCTTACGTGACAGCTCAAGCTCGTAGGAGCGTTTGTTCTTGAACCAGACACCCCGAGTTTCGGTTTCGTACACTCGAATATAATGCCGGACGGCCAGATCCAGAATCTGCGCGGTCATGTCCGAACCCTTACGCTTGAGGATAGTAGACGACGCCAGAACACTCAGGTCTTTGGGTGGTATATATTCGGGTATAATCGTTCCCCGCCCTGTTGGCGAGCGGCCGAAGCGACGCCAGGCCCGAACCATTACCACGACGATAATCATCGCAAATACGGCGCCAAGCGCAAACCAGGCAACCAAAGCAATGGGCAACCATTTCTCTAGCGCAGTAGGTTGGTACTTGGCAAAGGTTCCTTTTGCAAAACCAGCAACAAAACTGACGTTTTCTCCCGCATATAGCATACGGCTGGAGTGAAAGGTCAGTACGGTTTGATTGTCGCGCTTGACTTCGCTCATTACGCAGTTGCTCGTAGAACCCTGCGACCCCTCAAAGCACTTAGCCTGGCCGTCGAATGCCTTGGCGATATCGCCGCTCAAATGCAGCCGTGCCGTAACACTGCCAAATGTCTGGCCCCAATCGGTGCCGTTCGTATCCCAGTACAGCTCATTGTGGTCACTAAACAGCTTGGTGGCGTCGTGGACGTCGTAGTTGACAACATAGGTTTGCAGACCCTGCACGTACTTGGTGGCGTCGCCGATACGTATTACCGTATTACCGTTTGAACCATAAGTCATGTAGGTTAGCGGTCTGCCTGTGCCGTCCCGTACGGATGCCAATTTGAAACCTACAGTGTGCCCGTCGTAGTCGTTTGGTATAGAACGCTCAATGCCATGGTTTTGGTTGTACGGCGGAAACTGTACCATGATGGTTTCGGTAATTCGCAAATGCGAACGCTTAGTGGCATCGCGCGTAAGGTAATAGTCGGCATCAAACGACTGCACAGTAAAATTGTTGACGTCTGTACCTGCTGCGTGTGTTGGCGTCGGCATAGCCACAGCCGAGACTGCGAGCAGCGCTATCCCCAGCCCGATTACCCTACGAGTGAATTTCATACCTATACTATACAAGTTCTATTCGGCAAATGCTCGTGTTTTGACCCTAAACCACTTGACGATAAGGCCGTCCAGCAACAGATGGCTAAAGTAACCTGCTACGGCTGCACCGTAGTAAACGATGCTTATTTGCAGCACTTTTTCGCTATACAAATATGGAACAATAACAATTGGTAGCGGCACGAGCACCATGGCTAACTTGCTGTGCGTCCAACCGCGGTGTTTGCCTACTATCGGCAACATAGCAATCAAGCCCAAGTAAGCTGCCGCTTGGATATCACCACTAGCAATCAGCAATATATCGAATGCTAAAGCTATGCCGTAAAAGATATTTTGCCCCTTGGAGTTGGTATCAACGTCGGGGAATAATGCGAAGAGCACGCTCAGTACCATGACTGCGGCCAACACCTGCCAGTCGCGCAACAACCCCGCAGTTTCGGCAAAGCGCTGCACTGGCGCGTAGGATACTGCTGTCGCATAAGTCGCGCCGAGTACGACGCCGCCAATTACATGTCCTTTCCAGTTTGCCATACATCTAGCATACAACGATTGGTGTCAATTTTTATCCGAAAAATGCTATTGCTTTGATGCCTCGCGAGTATATACTTCTGACATAACAATGTTAGTGTTCTGGGTCACAGAGAAACACACGTTGTTATACTAACGAATCAACGTACCCACCCCTAGCGGCAGCACGATGCTGTTTTTTTGTTTTTTAAAAAATATAACAAGAGAGGAAAAATATGAGTGCTGTAGCCGAAATGCTGCTCCCCCAGGAAGTGTTATCGCCTTCCGACCTAGAACTAGCCGAGCTTATCGAACTGGGAGAGCCGGATCTGCAAGCCCTCACCGAAACCCGCGTTCATTACCTGGGCAATATTGTACTTTCGGGCGAACCCGAGCACCCGGTAATCCGCGTTCATTGCGGTCCGGAAGGTACTATTCACCGTGGCGGCACAAAGTTTAAATATTATGATAATGCCGACACGTGGCGCCAAGACGGCATCGATCACGGCAAAGCCATGCGCGACAAAATCGGCGGCATCGACGAAACCGCCTACAGCGGTGGCAAGACTATCGCGAACATCGACCCCCGCCCCGCTCACTTGTCGCCAAATGCCCAGCACATGCGCCTAGTGACCGCACTCGACCAATTGGCCGGTTTGGTCGTAGATGCCGATCTGGCCGACCCAAGCAAAGACGGCACCGCTGGCGACGAAGGGACCAACGGCGAGATCGGTATCTCGTACCTCGGTGGCTTGCGTAAACGGGGCGTGCCCCATGCCGAGGCGTGTGTAACTGGCAAGCCAGACATGCATATTCGCCCAGCGGCTACCGGCCGTGGTGCAGTTATTTCGCGTCGCACGTCTATGCGTGAACGCGGCGAAAGCAAAGCGACGGTTGCTATTCAGGGTGCCGGCTTTGCGGGCGCATACTATGCGGCCGAGGCTTACCAACCGCATGATAGCGTAGACGAAGACGTGAGTATCTTGCCGGTAGCCTTGGGCGATATCGATCCACGCACCAAAAAGCCAGTAACTCTGCAAGCTATGAGCGCCGTAGGGCTGCCCATTACCCGCAGCATGGTTGACGGCATTCTACTCGACCCAACAGACCGCCACGTGCAGGCCACCGGAGGAGATAAACTCGCCGCACTTGCCCAAAAATTGGAAGATGCAGGCGCCAGCGTGCAGATCGTCGACCAAGACGTACTAACCTTCGACCCCGACAACCGTTGGCAGAACACCTATCTAGTGCCCGCCGCAACTAGCAATGTGTTACGCCCAGACAACGTAGGTAGTGTGGTTATCAAAGACTGGGACGAGGTTGGCAACCACACCGTCAACGACCAACTTATGCCACGGCTACAAAGCCTGGGCATACGTTTTGCACCGGGTGAACTACGCAATGTGGGCAGCGTAAAAGTTAGCATCGAAGAAAACCGGCGCGACCTTAGCCAGATTGCTGCAGCAGAAGCTGGCGGCTTGTACTTGCCTGCCAGTGATGAAGAATACGAGACTCGTCTGCGCAACACCATGGTGAGTGCCACCCGTCAGGCCCACCTCGTAAGTTCCGAATATGGCGTCGATCTACGAGCCGCCAACAAATTGGTGGCCCTAGGCAACTACGCCTTAGCTAACAACATGCACATTAGCGATACAATGCATGCAATGCTCACCATCTAGAGACTGATTGTAAATGGGTCGGTTTGGGAGCTACTACCCTGGCTCAAACTCTGTTGGCCGAGGCCACTTTGAGTCAGCAGGTTTAGGTAGTCGCCCAGGCCGATCCTATCAAGCGCTTCACTCAGTGAAATCGCACCGGTTGGCGCGGTGGTGTCAACTTTGCCCGTCGATGGTTTTGCGGTCAGGTTCAGGGTCATCGTCGAGTTCTGACTGGCATCCGAACCAGTATTGGTTACATCGATGGTGAACTTGGCAACATTGGTATTGGTGTTCAGGGTCAGGCCAAAGGTTCCGACACCGGCAATGCCATCTTTGTTGTCGGCAGTCCGAATAAAGAGCGGCTTCTCTGCTCCGCCATTATAATTAAGGCCAAACTCGGTGTAATTGTGTGCCGGGTCCTTGCTGTCGCTAAAACGCACTTTGTGGACTAGCTTGGTTTTGGTGTTAACCCACACATCAAACTTGGTGGTAGAACTGATGTGGTTGATCGAGTCAGCCATGCCCTTGGTATCGACGACATCACTGAGCGATTTGTTGTAGTTGTCCTTGGCCCATTTGTTGAGCGCAGTTTTATCTAGCTCAGTTGCGAGTGCGGTTGCAAATGCCTTCAGATGCTCTTTGTTGGGCGTAACTTTGTAGTGGTTGGTGGACTTACCGTCGACGGTTTCTTTGCCCACAAAGCTATCCAGCTTGAGTGAGGCGGTTTTACTGTCGCTACTAAATAAATACTTATCGGCAACCTTGCCGACCGCATTGGCGGCATCGGTCAAGTCTTGTTCTTTGGGCAAATTCACACTATTTTTAGCGTCCAAGCCTTGTGCCTGCTCACTTTGCTGAGCAATGGTGTCAAAGAGCGTGTGGTCGACGGTGATCCACTGATTGTCGAGGCTGTCGAGCGTTGGCAGCCCAACCATAGAGCCAAGACCCTTAATGCCACTTACCTTCAGGTAAAAGTCGGGCGAGTCAGAGTTGGCAACGTCTTTAACTAAGCCGTCTACTTTAACGCGTGTGGTTGCCACCCCAATATCACCAGAAAAGGTAGCATTAGAGCCGTCGCTATGCGCCTGCAGTGACCCATCGGTGCTCACTCCGCCGCCGACTGCTTTAAAATCGCCGCTTACTTCGACATTGTTAAAGGATTTTTTGTCGACGCTGGCACTGGCGTATTTAATAAGCTGGTCGTAGCCGGCTGACGTATTACTGAGCGCCGCATTAAACACATTGGTCGGTTTGTTGGGCAAGTACACCCCGAAGACATAGCCACCACCAGCTACAACAAGCAGTGTAGCCAAACCAGCTACGGCCATACGCACGGCTTTACCGCCGCGTTTTGGCGGCACGCCTAGGCCACCTGGATGTGAGACGTCGTGGTACAGATGCTGCGGTGGAGTGTCCTGCTGGGGCTGAACCACCTGGTATGCCGGCGTCGACGGGGCGTTATATTGGGGAGCAGGCTGCGCGTAGTGAGGCGCCTGAACTGGCTGCTGCGGAGTATGCGGTTGGCTGCCGCTCGGCTGCCACGGTGACTGGGGATTTTCCAT
This sequence comes from uncultured bacterium, assembly GCA_963815935.1. Classification (GTDB taxonomy): domain Bacteria; phylum Patescibacteriota; class Saccharimonadia; order Saccharimonadales; family UBA4665; genus JARIHD01. Next base: position 235,718 of record CAWFIL010000002.1, on the reverse strand, counting down.
GTTATTCCTACTATTAGTATCTGGCTGCAATTATACAGCCTGCCTAACTAAAACTGAAAAGTGACTGAAGCGTTACGGCCGACGCTTTGCCTGGTGCACGACCACCTGTGGGAATGGAATTGAAATATCGTGTTTCTCGAAGGACTTCTTGATGCGCCGGCGGAACTCGCCAGCTACGTCCCATTGCATGGCTGGCTCAACTTTGCCGAGTGCCTTAATTCGCACACCCGAATCTTCGAAGCCATCAACACGCAAAAACTGGATGGGTTCCACGATAGCCCCCGCCCACTCTGGGTCACTAGACATCTCCTGCCCTACGTCGTTCATAACCTTTTCGACTTTGTTCACATCAGCCTCGTAGGCAACGTTGACGTCGACATTCACATTGGCGTAGCCAAACGAACGGTTGGTAACTGCCTGTGATGAACCGTTTTGTACAATGTGCATGTTGCCGTCCAGGTCGCGCAAACGGGTAATGCGAATAGTAATGTCCTCAACAACGCCAGATATTTCGGTGCCAGCGACCAATAGCGTTACGATGTCACCTACCCGATATTGGTTTTCGGCGATAATAAATATGCCGGCCAAAAAGTCTTTGATGGCGCTCTGCGCGCCAAAACCGACCACAATACCCACCACACCAGCACCGGTCATAAGTGCGGCAATATTAACATGCAGTTGCCACATAACCACCACAATAGTTACGGTCCAAATGACGACCGCAACGGCAGTACGAAAGATGGTAATCAGTGTATTCTCGCGTTTTTCTTCGTCGAGCTGGTTGGCAAACTTGTGACCACGAACTGCCTTACGCACCACTTGGGCGATACTATTGCGCAAAATTAGCTGCGCAATGACGGCGATGATAATGGTGCACAGCACCTGCACAAGCGCATTATCAAAAAAGTTACTAATAGAGCTTGCTACGTTTCCCATATAATCCATACTTCAACGCTACCATACTAGGATATATACGCAAGGCTGGCACGCTACTGTGCAGCAAACCAACGAGCAAAGTCGTGCCAGATATACTCTTTGAATGCCGTCTCGCCAGCCTGGTGGTAATCGGCAATGCTCCGCCCCTTGATAAAAATAACCTGTTCCATAGACGGCCGGTTGGCGTCGCCCTGAATGTTGCCGGTTATCTCACACCAGAACTCTTTGGAGATTACGTGGGTTTGGTGCTGGTCTTTGTAGATGACGGTCTCGGTACAACAGATGCGTCGGTCTTGCTTGCCGTGCATCAGATTTACGAAGTCTACGGGGTTAAACCACTGCCAGACATCCTTCATATAGCCACCCGGAAAGCCCTTGAGCGCCGGAATGGACCAAAAAGCATCGTTAATAACGACCGGCTTGTGTTCTGCCAGTTCGTAGGCTGCCTCGGCTTTGGCTAACGATATTTTATGTGGATCGTGCGACTGGATCTCGTCGATGTCATATTCTTCTTGCACCACGTCTATGCCAAACTCGGCACAGGCCTTTTGCATATCGCGCATCTTGCGCGGATTGCCGGTTACAAAGGTAATTTGTTTCATACTAAATACTCTCGTGGGTTAATAAAAGACCGCCTGGATGACAGACCATGCATCAAAGACCAGCACTACCCACCCCAGAATTCGTCGGAACAGATTGACGCCCTCGGTAATCTCTAGATAGCACCAATAAGCCAACGCCGCCATGCCCAATATGTGAAAGACAGTGTACGCCCAGCCAGCCGTAAAATGCGCCACGGCAAGACCCGTTAGTGCAACAATGAGCGGCAAGTTTGGCTTCTGGACGATGACCATACCCGCAGTGTACCGCATTTTGCAGCAAAGCTGCAGCCTTTGCGCGCACAATATGCTTTTAAGAAGGAGATACTATGAATTGCCCTATCGACGACACCACTCTACAAATTACAGCCCGTGAAGGGGTCGAAATCGACTACTGTCCAAAGTGTCGTGGTGTATGGCTAGACCGTGGTGAGCTAGACAAGCTCATCGAGCGAGCACTGCAGCACAATAGCCGACCGCAAGACTACAGCTACGACCGCAAAGAAGATACACCCCATAATTATCGCGACAACGAAGAAAGAGGTGAGCAAAAATCGCACGACGACTCCTACGACTCACAAAAGAAGCGCAAGAAAGGCTCGTTCTTGGGCGAAATGTTCGACTTCTAGCGTTACTCGCTGGCTAGCTGAGTGTACTTTTTGTGGTTGCCGGTGGCTTTTTCTTTGGGGTACTTGGCTTCGTTTTTGGCAAGCTTTTTGGTGAACGCCTCGGCCAAGTCGATGCCTAAGTCGTTAGCGATGAGCAAAACCCAGTAGAAGGTGTCGGCCAGCTCTTCGGCTACGTCGTCTTTATTTTCTTGTACGTGCTTGGCCATTTCGTCGGCATTTTTCCACTGGAAGTGCTCCAACACTTCGCTGGCTTCGAGCAATAACGAGATAGCCAGGTCTTTGGGATTATGAAACTGCCTCCAGTCGCGTGCGTCACGAAACGCAACCACCCGCGCCTTTAGCTCGGCGATATTGGCCGTGTCATCGGTTTGTGCCATTGCGTTACCCTTCCGCCTCTTGGTAATCGAACTCTTTAAGAATGTTGTCGTGGAAATATTCGCCCTTGGAGGCCGAGGTCATGAGCCCCTGATATATACCCTCAGGCACATTCAAATACTGGTAGACGTTGCCAGATTGGAACTCTACCTCTAAAATTTGGGCGCTAGCATCGTAGCCCACAGAAACAATATTGGAAGAATTTACTAGTAGTCGGTCCATGGCACCCCCTGCACTTACGGATTCATTATTATCCTACACTACGGGGGTGCGGGTGGACAGAGTATTTATGACAGCAAGTACTCGCCGTCTTTGGGCGTAAGCTCGTAAACCATGTTTTTGCGCTCGACGACGATTTTCCAGTGGCGTTCTTTGGCGATGGCAAATAGCTTCTTGTCGGGGTTGAAGACAATCGGGTTTTCGACAAATTCAAACATGGGGACATCGCTTTTGCTATCCCCTACCGCAATGCTGCCCTTGAGGCTAAGCTCGTGCTCTTCGACAAGTTGTTTGAGCACTTTGGCTTTGTCAAAAATGGGCGTATTTATTTTGCCCGTAAACTCACCATCTATTTGTTCAAGCGTAGCGCCAACGGCATAGTCGAAGCCATGATGCTTGGCTAACTTTTCGATTATCTCGCCCTGCGAGCCAGAAATCGCTAAAAGCGTGTAGCCTTTGGCCTTGAGCTCTTTGACAAGATCGCGCGTAAACGTATACGTCTGGTCTTTGTACTCGTCAAAAACTTCTTGGACGATGGCGTCATATTGATCAGGTGCAATTTTTTTGAGCGCGTTGATATATTCGGCGACCAGAGCCTCTTCGTAGGTACTAAAGCCCTCGTCGGTAGTTCGGGTCTTCCATTGCATGCGGGCGTCATGAATACGCTCATGGGCTTCGGCTGTGATTAGGCCGCGTTTGCCCAAGTGGTGGACGATAGCGTGAAAGAGTTGCCACCGTATTAGGGTGCCGTCTATGTCGAAAGCGGCAAAAGGCTTCATATAGTTTAGAGTACCTCACGAATGTATTTATTTAGGTCTTCGTAATCAGGTAACGTGCGCGCCACTAGCCCCCAAAACTTTTGAGAGTGATCTGGCACGCGCAAATGGCAAAGCTCATGCACTACGACATATTGTTGGATTTTTCTGGGCAAGAAAACAATTTTGTAGTTAAAGCTCAAATTTTTCGCAGGCGAACAGCTGCCCCATCGCGACTTCATTCGCCTAACAGTTACTTCGCCGTAGTCACTGCCCATACGTTCACCCCACATTTTTGTAAGACGTGCGACAAGTTCTTGAGCCTCGGCCTGATGAGCGGCAAAATGCTCTGCGCTGTTCGTCCGCAGCTCTGGTATCGGCGAGTTGTGCGCAGACTCAAGCTTTTGCTGTATCCATAGTTTTTTAAGGTCTACAAACTTTTTTACCGCGGCATCAGTTGCATCTTGTGGTTTAGTTACGACTACGTCGCCGTCTGCATATACAGCCACTCGCATACGGTGTGCACGCTCGCTAGTACGCACCGTATATTCGAGGGATCGACCCAAAACCAATAGACTTTCTTTGTTGCTCATTTGAACGACTTGATAATTGCATCCGTTAGCCTATTTTGCAACTTCGGAAAATCACTTACCTGCAGCTTATCTTTATACGTCTTGAGGGTTATCTCCAAGATAGTACGCTTAATATTTTTGACAAACAGGTCGTACTTCGATGAGGTTTGCCAGTTTTTGTCCAAGACATTGTCACTCAATTCGGTCGCCAGGTCGCGCACGTAGCCGCGCACAACTTCGTCGGCAGCTTCGGGCGCAAATTCTTTAGTCAACAAATAGAGCCCATACTCACGTATATCCATGCCGGACTCTTCGGCTTCTTGTTTGGCCGACTTGATATTTTCTAGCAATTGGCGGTATTGTTTTATACGCTCGGAAAGGTCTATTTGTCTTTTCTCAAATTCGTTACGGATAGTTGTTAGCCGCTGGCTAAACTTTTGGAAGTGTGGATTTGTTTCGATATGTTCGGATATTTCACTTTTGAGCATTTTTTCTAGCTGCAAAGCTCTTTCGGGTTCTTCCATCTCATCTAAGCGCTGCATGACGTAAATGTCGTCCAAGCGAAGCTCCCGAAAGTTTTTGGTAATGCCTTCATACTCAACATTATCTACGATAATCTGCTTTACCTTTTGGCCAAAACCATTAAGCAAGTGTGCGTCACTCTCACTCTTAAACTCCTTTAGAAAGGCTATGTATACGCTTGTGTACCACTCGAACGAGCGGATGTACTGACGCAAAAACGGATCGGGCGCCAGAAATTCGTACAACGACTTAAGTTTGGCGTATTTTTGCGCAAAAAATTGCTGCTTGGCGTCGTTATCGATAAACATGCGAAGCGCATGGCGCAGGTTGGCGTTAGATGCGTCTTCTCGATCGATACCAGAGAACAACTCCGCCAGATCGCTGTAAGTAGTTACAAAACGCTCCTTAATTTTGTCGATGTTTATCATGGCTTCATCAATGATGTCTTCGTCAAAATCCAGCGCATCGTACAGATTGCGTGTGATACCGTAGTAGTCAATTATCTTCCCTGCGACCTTATTGGGGTACACGCGATTGGTGCGGGCGACGGCCTGCAATAGCGTGTGGTCACGGAGAGGTTTGTCCAGGTACATCACCTGCTCTATCGGCGCATCAAAACCGGTTAGCAGCATGTCGCAAACCAGTATGAAGCGTAGTGGATGGTTAGGGCTTTTGAAGTTCTGGACGATTTGGTCGCGCTCTTTTTTTGACGTGTTGTAGCGGCGCAATTCGTCGTCATCGGTATTGGGGTTTCCGGGCGAATACACTACGGCCGAAGCGTTCTCGGGAAGTAAACGATCAAATAGTTTTTTGTACTTGGCGGTCGCCTCGCGGTCTAGGCAGACCACCTGCGCCTTAAAGCCATTCGGCTCAATATAAGCGCGGTAATGCTCCAAAATATCGCGGGCCACCGCCTCCATGCGTTGTGGCAGCATAACCAGCGCTGCTTTTTTGCCATAGCGTTTTATCAGTTCTTGGCGCTGTTCGTCGCTAAGGCCGGCAAATGTCTGATCAAACTGTTCGTCGACGCGAGTTTCGTCTATAGCAAATCGCGAAAGACGGGCCTCGTATGTTACTGGTAGCGTAGCGCAATCGTCAATCGCTTGTTGTATGGAGTAATAATCCAAGTAGCGCTCGCCGTCGGGGCCGTAATTGCGGTGCGTGTTATGTGTGGTGCGATCTATCGGCGTGCCGGTAAAGCCAAAGAAAAAACCGTTTTTGAGGGAATCACGCACAATTACACCCGCCTTACCCTCTTCGCCCCGGTGGGCTTCGTCGGACAAGACAATAATATTGCTGTCTAGGTTTTTGATGTCCTCGCCCAGCTCGCTAAACTTTTGGATAGTCGAGATAAAAATACCTCGCTCGGGGGACTGGATGGTCTCTTCCAACTCTTTACGCGACGTAACTCGAATAATGTTCTTGCCACCGTGGTTTACAAACTCGTTGTAGGCCTGGTTGTCCAAGTCGATCCGGTCGATCAGCATAAATACTTTGGGGCTTTGTAGCCGCGGATCAAACCGCAATTTCCAGGCTGTAAAAAACATCGTGAGGGTTTTGCCCGAACCTTGGGTGTGCCAAATAAGCCCTTTGTGATTCTTGCCTTCTGTAACACGCTCGATAATCTTGTTAGCCGCCCGAACCTGCTGGTAGCGGGCAATTTTTTTGATTAGCCCCTGCTCTGTTTGTTCGTAAGCAATAAAATTAGCGATGATGTCGAGCAAGTGTTCTGGCCGCAACAACGCGTCTAACGTAACCTGTAATCGCCCCTCCGACGATTCGCTATCTTTCGGGTTACCCCCATATGTAGTTAGCAGCTCCCCGTCTTGCCATTTCAAGAAGTATTGGTCGTCCGCACCCGGCACGCCGTACACAGTTTGGAGCGAATCAGTCGCAATGCCCAAGATGTTAGGGATGTACAATTTGGGTGCAACACGATTGTAACGGCGCAATTGCCCTATTGCCTCGGCATAGTCGGTTTGTTCGCTAGCCGTTGGCGATTTGGCCTCAATGTCTACCAGCGGTATGCCGTTTACAAATACGTATACGTCGGTACGAATATTCTCGACGTCTCCGGCAACGTAAAATTGGTTGGTCACCACAAACTGGTTTTTGCCTAGTTCGTTAGCGGGGTCGATAAGCTTGAACACCTCGGTCTTTTGCGTAGTGGGATTTTTGATAGGCACACCATTGCGTAGCAGCTCCAAAAAAGCCTGGTTGGTATCGGCCTTTTTAACTTCACGAATAACTGTTTGCACGGTTGTTTCGTCGGCCACGTTGTTGATGCGCTTAATAGCATCCGCCAAAAGCGGCACGATGATAATTTCGCTCTCTTGGGCGCGAAGCCTAGCAAACTCATCCGGCTTTATGTAGATATAGCCAAGTTCATCCTGCAAAAACTGCAAAACAAACTGTTCGACAGTAGCGTTCTCGTTAAATTTCATGGTCGGTCATGCCTTTCTTGTCGCCTACAACTTATTTCTCATGTAAGTTCCAAATATAAATGGTGGTGTGCAGTACATATTCTGCCTCCTGCTTTGTAGGCGCTTTGCCAGTCCCTGCGGTATGCATTCCACGGAATGCAGGCACATTTTCAATAAGAGACAGTAGCAACTCTTTACCTGTTAGTACGCTATCACCCTTAAAGGAGATTTTAGTTGGTGCAGCCTTCAGGTTGCCGATAAGCTTGCCTAGCTGTGGTTTAGTGTTCTTCGGCTCATATTTATCCCGTAACAGCCCCTCAAGAACATTTTGGCACTCTATAACGGTTTTCGTATAGTCAGGGCTTCTTGAGTAGCAGCTACCCCATGCATTAAGCAGGACATTATTGCCAGCCAATGCCTCCTGTGCTTGAAGCGCAACCACTGGAGGCACTCTATCTTGTAAGTCATACCCGCCCTCACCATACTCACCCACACTATCATCAACCTTCACGACCCGCCAACCCGACCCACTCGCAGCAAGGACACTTTCTAGGTTCTCGGCTTCTCCTTGTCTAGCATAGTTTTGCAAGCACAGTCCGAAGAAATCTGCCGTCAGATTAGGGTCTGAGAGTACCACCGTCTCAAGCTCTGACCACCTATCTGAGAATGAGCGACGAAAAATTAGATTAAGAGTATTCCTGAATCCCGGATCGAGCCTGTAGTAGCGCAAGTACATTCCGTCGGGATCGTCAATAACATTGACGCGCCTCAGTAGAGCAAGTGCCCAATCGAAAAGCGGCAGCTCCATAAACGAGCGAAAGTCTTTAGTAAGAGCATCACCCGAGAAATCATGCACGCCGGTTACTGATTTAAATTTCATACTCGTACCTTACCTGTGAGTAGATCCTGCATGAGTCCGCGCATGAGCTTCTCTTGTTTAGCCTTGATTCTTCTGTGGGCATCAATCTTGGCATCTAGTGAAGAGAGAAGCCCTACAATAGTTCGTTGCTCTCCTAGCGGAGGCACAGGAACCAGTACCTTCATCAGTTCAGACTGGCGTATTCCTTGTGCCGTACTACCTGATTTGCGTACATCAAGCTGCTTCTGGCCCGTAGAGGACCCAAAGAAGTAGTAAAAGAATTCCGGCATGATAGTATCCGTAAATCGTAATGCAAATAGGCGCTGACTAAGACAGTACTTCTCTCCGTTTTTGATTATGTACATTTCGCCCATAGGAGCTTCTGAGGTCAGGAGCAAGTCGCCACCTTTTAGCTCTCGCTTCATCCACTTCGCGTACAGTCTGTCATCGACAAACTTGAATGTTTCAGGCTTTATAATCTTGTTTCCTTTGACGTTCATAGCAGATATTGCAGGAGTCCCAACACTGCACCAACTTCCGCCTAATTTAGTAGGCGTCTTACCTCGATGATCGATGACAAGCTCTACTAATTTCGAGATGGGCTGCACCTCCCAAGAATTTGGTATTTCACCCAACATGGAACGCGCGAACTTACCGTGGTTAATACCTCGAGTTAGAAGCTGCTGTATTAGATGTTTCTTGAGTTGTTCGGTTTGGTCGATTACTTTTTGCGTGGCGATAAGCATTGCATTTACACCCGTAAAGACTGCTGCAATCTTATCCTGCTCTGAGGGTGTCGACGGCATGAGCAACTTGATTTGCATTAGATCAGCCTTATTAAGCTTTCGGCGTGTTGAGCCGCTAGTATAGACCTCAAGATCGTAAAGATTGAGTACTTCTTTGAGAAAGATCATATTCACCCCATGATGCACACGGAGCACATGAGCATGATTGTTAACCCACGATCTCCCTGATGCGATAAATGCTGTATTTGCGAAAGGTGACCAGTCAGCGCCATCCTCCCCCACCAGGAGGATGTCTTCATCAAAAATAAAGTCATCAACATAATCAACGATACCCGTGGCACCGTAATATGGTATCTGCCCTCTTACGCGCTTGCCTTTTTCTACTGGTATACGTTTGCTATCGAGATCCTCGGCAACATCTTGTAGCGTTACATACTGCCATCCTTTGGGGAGCGGATTAGTCATTACTTGCTTCTTTGCTTGCCTTATTCTGCGTAAGTCTCTTTACCTCTCGGTCGAAGTCGCTTTCAATCTTTTGGGTTTTGTTGAACATAGCGTATTCGGCTAACGCCTTCTTTTCGGCTTGGTGGCGCGATATTTTGCCTTTGCTGTCCAGGATCTTGTATTCGTTAAAGCTCAGAAATTTGTCTACGCTGGCGGCCATGTCTTGCATGGTAAGCGTGGTGCGGTTCTCGATGACGTTTTCGATGTAGTCGAAAAAGCCGGATACGGTGCGCTCCAAGCGCTTTATGTCTTTTTTGGGTAGGTAGTTTTTGGCAATCACTACGTCGGATCGCAGCACGCGACCTTCTGGCGCATGTTTCCAGGTGGTTAAGCCCATATGCGGCTTGGTGCGGTCGGCATTAGTATGTACGATTTCGGCGGCAGTTTGGCCGGAGATAGCATAGTGAAATTTGTTTTGCACCATGGCGTAAAAATCTTGCGTTACCTCGGCCTTTGGGTCGTAGTCGATGCTGCACTCGGCAAAAATATCGGTAATCTGCTGGTAGATGCGGCGCTCGCTGGCGCGGATAGAACGGACACGCTCCAATAGTTCCTGAAAGTAATCTTTTTCAAAGAATTTCTCGCCCTGTTTGAGCCGGTCGTCGTTGAGGACAAAGCCCTTCACGATATAGTCGCGAAGCACGTTTGTGGCCCACATACGAAACTGGGTGGCCCGTCTGGAATTTACGCGGTAGCCGACGGCGATAATAACGTCGAGGTTGTAGAAGTCGGGTGTTCGGCTTACCTCGCGGTCACCTTCTTTTTGAACTACTCGAATTTTTCGAGTAGTTGCCTCACGGACCAGCTCGCCACTCTTGAAAATTTCCCCAATGTGATAAGTGACAGTATTAGCTTCTACGTCAAACAGCTCGGCCATCATCTTCTGCGTAAGCCAGATTGTCTCGTCCTGCAAGAAAACTTGTAGCCGTACCTCTCCACTATCGGAAGTGTACATAATAAAGTCATCTTGCGGGCGCATAATTTCGTCGAAAGTGGAAGCGCTCATTACACTTTGTATCCTATGGCCTTTAGCAGCTCGGCTACCTTTTGCTCGGCTTTATTGCGCTCTTGCTCCAGCATCTTCAACTCGGCCAAGGTTTGGTTTACGTCAATTGCCTCTTCTTCGACGCTGGTGTCTACGTAGCGGCGAACGTTTAGATTATAGTCGTTATCGGCAATCTGTTTTGTGGTCACCACCTCGGCATATCGCTCGGCGGGCTGGAAGTTGGCGACAGTGGTACTAATTTTGTCGATGTCTGCTTTGCGCAGGCGGTTTTGATTTTTGCCGGCCTCAAAGTCGGCTTCGGCGTCGACAATTATTATTTTCCCTTTGCGATTGACGGGCTTATTTTTGTTCAAGATAAGCACTGCTGCGGGTATTCCGGTGCCATAGAACAATTTTGGTGGCAAGGCGACGATTGCTTCGATAAGATCATTTTTTATAATCTGCTCGCGAATGCGGCCCTCGGCACCACCGCGGAACAGCACGCCGTGAGGCACTACGATGCCAGCCCGGCCGTTATCGTTGAGCGATTTGATGATGTGCAGAATAAAAGCATAGTCGGCGTTCTTGGATGGGGGCGTATCGTAACCGTCGTGACGGCCGTAGCGATCGCTGCGGAACTTCTCGAATGGCCACTCTTTGATGGAGTATGGAAAATTAGCTACTACGATGTCGAAAGTTTTGAGCGTACCGGCGGCAGTCAAAAATTGCGGCTCGACAAGTGTATCACCACGCTTGATGTCAGCTCCGTCCAATCCGTGCAAAAACATGTTTATTTTGGCGATGGCATAGGTGTCTAGGTTAATCTCCTGGCCGTATAGATATAGCGACCGCGCTTTTTGGTCGCCAAATTTCTCGCGAACGTAGTGGTAGGCCTCTAGCAAAAAACCGCCCGACCCTACCGTGGGGTCCATAACATGATCTTTCTCATGGGGCTTAAGAATATGCATAATAACGCGCTCTACCTCTCGTGGCGTGTAGAATTCTCCACCTTTTTTGCCAGATCCGGCCGCAAACTGCTGAATGAGATATTCGTAGGCATCTCCAAGTACGTCAGAGCTAAAATAGTTTTCGCCAAAGTTGTGTTTACTAAAGTGATTTACGAGCTGCTGTAATGTTTCGTTGCTAAAGCGATCTGTGTTGGCAAAATCCAGGTCTGCAAAAATTTTGTCCAACCTTGGGCTGTTTGCATTGGTTATTTTGTCGAAGGCGTCGTTGAGCTTGAGGCCTATATCTTTTGCGGTATCGGCTATTACGCTCCAGTGTGCTTCGTCGGGCACCTGAAAACGGTGGTTGTAGTCGGCTTTGGCGATCTCATCGTCGTGGTACTCCTCGATTGCCTTATCGTATTCCTCTTGCCAGACGTCGTTCATGCGCTTGTAGAATAGCAGGCCAAAAATGTATTTCTTGTAGTCGGCACTGTCAATCTTGCCACGCAAGATATCGGCCGACTTCCACAAAAATGTCTTGAGTTGGCCAAGGTCCATCTTTTCGCCACTGCTAGAAGGCGTACCTTCAAATAGAGCGGCCGTCTGGGACAATAATTTTTCCGAAATTATATCTAGGTGCTCTTGGGTGTAGATACGGTCACCCCGAGAGCCTACGCGGCTGGGGACCACTAAGCCTTTGCGTTCCCAATTGCGCAAAGTATCTTCGTGAATTCCAAAACGCTTGGCGACTTCCTTGATAGTGTATGAGTCTTGCATGTAAATATCATACTTTTGCCGTACTCATTATACAAGGCGATATTAGCGTATGTACTTGATAATTCTTAGGTTATCATATGTTGTTGATCTGTAAGTTGTTGCTTTTATTACTATGTTTAGTAAATTTCCTGTTGCCTTGATTCTAAGCCAATTTCAACTTCCGCTGCATGTTGTACCACTTGGCGAAGTCTTCCCAGGCACTGCCCTTTATGCCGGTGCTGGCGATGTCTTCGTGTTCGTGTTCTTTGGCAATCGTCTCAATGTGGCCGGGCATGACTACTAGCTCGTCAATAGACAGACCCTCGCCTTCGGCGGTCGTTACCATACGGGCGTGGTAGTCTTTTTTAAACAATTTGGTGCGCTTGCCATCGCAGTAGGCCAAAATGTCTGTGCGGATGACTGTGCGGTCTTGCTTGCCGTCCATTAGGCGTAGGAAATCTTCGGCAGTAAACCAGTTAGCTACGTCGTGCATATAGGCGCCAGGAAAGCCGCGCAGCGCCACAATGCTCCAGGATATGTCGGTGACCAGCACTGGTCGGTCGGCTAGGCGGTGGGCATGCTTGGCTTTTTTGGTAGCTACTTCGTCGGGGTCGGTGGACTGTATTTCGTCGATGGGCAAATCTAATTGTTCGGAGGGGATGTCGTACGGCTTAAGTGCAGCCTGTAGAGTACGGAATTTACGGGCGCTGCTGGTTACCAGTGCAATGCCGTCGTACTTCTTCTCGCTGCCGTCGGCCTCTACCCTGCGGTAGCGAAAGTAGCCGTTGATGTACGAGTTAAAGTAACCGCCGAAGGATTCGGCCTTCAAAAAGTGGTCGTAGATATCCTGTGGCACTTCCATGTAGCGGTACAAACGTCCTTCGTGGAACTCAACTTCCATAACGCGTTCGGAGGGGTCGTATCCAATGCTCACTACATCCGATGATTCTACAGGTGTTCGCTTCATGCCCCTATTATACGCATGGCTTGCCCCTTATACGAAGAAAGTTATGCATCCGGTGGCAATTACCGCGCCTTAGTCTTGCTGCGAACACAAATATGTTACAATTTGAGCCAATGAACGAGGTTGCGTTGGAAGCCCAGCTAAGTGAGCTACTCCCCGGCAAAGAGGACATTGTGGAGCGTTTGCAAGACGAGGCATTGCCCAATCTGCTAACCGCCGATGACTTCCCCACCAACGGCCACAACGTCGCCAAGCAACCCGGCACCGAATGGACAGGTGCGCAATACGCCGCATTAGGTGCTGCCACGCTCGACCTGCTAGAACGTGCCGGGTACGAGCGCATGATCAATACACGCATGCTCAACAGACTGTACGCGTTAGGTATCGCGCCACTGGTGCGGTACTTCATAGGCGAAAATAGAGCCTTCCCCACCATGCAGGATTACCGCGCAACTATTGGGGCGGCCGAGGTTGGCTACAGTACACGTGGCAAGTTTGGCAGCTGGACCACATCTGACTACGTGGCCTACGCCGCGGTCCTAGAGCGTGAGGTTGGCGGCAAGCCGCGAGCAGCCGACTATGACCGGCGGTCGCGCGAGGACCGCAACGCACCGACCATCTCGGTGTTGTCCGGCTTTTTTAAGGGCGGCGTCAGCGAGCTGAACGAGCATTTGGGCTACTGCAATACCAAAAGCTGGGACCAAGACGACTATGTCGACTTTGGTGCCAAATATGTAGAGGTCAATGGGGCCGAACTACTCAAGCATGGCGGCATATTGGTCTTGTCGGGCCAGCGGCGTGGCCCCGGGTATGCCTCCATTGTGCGCAAGTTTGGCAGCTGGGATGCCTACAAGACACGGGTGCTAGCCGAGTACGAGGAGCGGACCCAACACACCAAGCAAGAACGGGCAGCAAAGCTCTCCCGGTACCAAACAATGCTGCAAGCAGGCGCTTTGCCTGCGGCCTATGCCAAGCTAAGCGAAGACGAATTGCTGTTATACGGTGGGCGTCACCTGGTGGCGCAGCGCGCCGTACCCGGAGCCGCCAGCTACCACCGGCAAAATGCAGCTGAAGCCAAAAGCTCCCAAGGGTTCATCAACGCTCTATTGCGGGCTAGCCAGGACAACGAACTTACCGTCGGTCGCATAGAGTTAGAAGCAAGTGTACTGGGTGTGTACGACGACCTGTGGCCCATGGACCAGTACAAACAGTTTTTACGCGTTACACCCGAAGACATTGCCGAGGTAAACAGTCGGCGTAACGCCAGTCACCGAGCTTGGTACCACAGCAGCCGGTCAGACAACAATCAGACTGGCGACACGGCCGCGTAACGACACTAGATTACCCGACGACGCATATCGTGGGCAGCAAAGCCGCGATGCGCCGTATACGTTTTTTCGCCAAATAAGATTGGATAAAATCCTTGGGGCAGCAACTCAAAATTTTTATGCGACAGGTCGACGCCGCTATCTAAGGCAATGGTGTCGTGCACATAAAATATCTGACGCTCCCGTGGTATAGCACGGCGAGACAATAGGTTGTCTAGCAAACGGGCTAATTCGTGTACAGCCTCGGGGGTGCGACCAATATTGCGATCATACTCAATCGAGATCGCCTGCGGCACCCGACCGATCAACGAGCAATCTGCAATGTGCGGTGGCATAACCACTACACGCTCGTAGGGTGCGGCAGCGATAATTTCGCCAGCCGCACCCTCGATGTGGGTTGCAATAAAGAATCGTCCCACGTCGGCGGTGGAGGTATGCACATCCAACACGTAGTCGTACTTGCCCTTGCGGATATGCTCCAAGATCTTTTGGGCGCGATGCTCCTCGTAAGTAGTTGGCGTTGCTGGGTTATAGCTGCGGTTGAGGTCACTTTGGATGAAACGTGTGTTGGCGCGGTAGGCGCGTGGATTACCGCATAGGTAATCCACGCTTGCGTACCGGTCGCCATGTTTTTGGAGATAGCGCCGAAGGCGTGGACCAAGCCGCTCATCGCCGTGCTGAGCACCGACTACCAAAATACGTGGCTGGTTATTCATGTTTAAAAGCTCCTTCCTATGCCGGCGACAATCACGCCAGCGTTTTGGTTAGTTACAAGTTCGGGGATATTCATACTCAGGCCCGGATCGTTGCCATACAGATCATCTGGATAGCGCTGTTCAATGATCGGCAATGCACCTTTGGCGCAACCGATGTCGTTGGCATATGTCTCTACAATTTGCTGGATTAACGGATGCCCTGCGTTGATCATGGCATCTTCGATGCGTGGCACCGGCGAAACCAACTGCGTGCAGCGAGCCACCAGCCCAACCGTTGCCGGGTTGCGCGTAACCGCAACTGCACCGGCAGCGTTGGCCTGTTGCATGGCCAGAGCTAGCGACGAAACACCCACGCCCTTTTGCTGGCAGTCCGGGTCAACCGCAATACCCTCAAGCCGTACAACGTCGCCAAAAATGTGGCCGCAACAGCTTGTATAGGGCAAAGCCCACAATGTCACGCCGGTCTTGCACCATAATGTGCGCAAATTCGGCATCAGCAAAATGGTTACCTACATCGGGGCCAAACTCCTCTACGGGGCGGCCGAAAGCGCGGGCGCCAACACTGTCTAGGTGATTCTTGTGGTGAGCATAAAACGCCTGGGGCGCTTTGGTGACAAATAGTTCGGTAGTACTCATGGTATAAATCCTTTATGTATCGAGTAAAAATTGGTAACAAAAAACCGCCATTGTGGCGGTAGTAAACGGTTTGAACACAAACTTAACAGGCGCGCCACAAATGGGAGTGCTTAGGCCAGAGCCAGTAGTTTGCCTTACGCGTGGTCATAGTGAGCAAATACTACAAGCTGCCCACTATGTTGTCAAATAATTGCTAGACCAATACTTCGGCGGCAGGAGGAAACGAGTTGTAGCCCTTTACCGACATACTGGCACAGTATGCCCCAACATCGGCGACTGCTATTACGTCGCCAATACTGGCGACATTCAGACGACGCGGCATAAGATCCTCTGGGTTTCCGGGAGCTGGCGTCAATACGTCACCCGTTTCGCAGTTGTGCCCCACCACTACATAGTCGTCCTGCTCAGCTACATTGTTGAGCACCGCCATCTGGTGCTGCGCTCCGTACATCGACGGACGGATGATGTCGTTCATGCCCGTATCAAGGCGCAAGAAGTTATAGCCGTCACGACCGGTGTCGACCACGTCGGTCACACTTGCTAGCAAAGTGCCGGCGTGAGCTACCAGCCAAGTGCCTGGTTCAATTTCGAGGTGCAACTGCCGGCCGGTCTGCTGAGCAAAGTTCCGTAAGTGCTGGCTAAAGATGGCTGCAATAGTCCGCATGTCGGCCTCTGGCTCGCCGCGCGAACGTGATACCTTGTAGCCGCCGCCAATATCCAAGATGGTTACTTGGGGCATACGGTTAACCAATTGCAAGGCGACCTCCATTACCTGGCCCCAAACCGCCGGGTCTGCGCCAGAACCAATGTGAATATGCAGACGATCCACCGTTAGCTGGTGCACGGCAGCCAGCCCCAAGGCTTCGTCGAGGTATTCGTGCCACAAGCCAAAGCTAGAAGTCACACCGCCCGTGCTGGTTCGGTTGTTGTGCCCGCTGCCAATGCCAGGGTTTACCCGCAATGCAACATGTGTACCCGCAGGCATAGCTTGTGTGGCCAACTGCAATTGGTGCATCGAGGTTGCCACGTACCGTATTCCCGCCTTAATCAGTTGCTCCAGGTTATGTGCCGGCTGTTGGCTCGACAAACTAATGCGATCGCCGGGAATCCCCAGCTCCAACAGCTCCGTAGCCTCGTAGCTGGAGCTGGCATCAAAGTGTAAGCCTTCTTGCATAAACGGCGTAATAATCTCTGGATGAGGGTTCGCCTTTACGGCGTAGCGCGGTGTAAGGCCGTACGGCAATTGCAGCACCATTAGCTGCCGCGCACGCTCTTGCAGCATGTTCTTGGAATATACGAACAGCGGCGAGCCATGCTCGGATACTAGCGAATAAGCCTGATCGTTAGAAAGCCACATACGTAAACCCCTACGCCTGTAGGCGCAAACGCTTAACTAGCCATTCCCGAGGCAGAATCGACAAGAACCAACCGGCACGTGGGCCGGATGTTTTGCCAATGAGTGCCTTGTAGAGAGCCGTAAACAGCTCTTTGGGCTGCATGCCCATAGTATCCTTGAGTTCGTAGATAGCCTCGTGGAACCAAGCACCATCGGCGGCGGCTGGTGCATCGGCAGTTTTGTCGCCAAGCGCATTCAAGAAAGCAACTTCTTGCTCACTAAAGACACTGGCGTCTGCCGCTTCCAACAAATCAAACTTTACGTCTTGGGGCGCGCGCTTTTGTAGCCAGGCGTCAATGAACTTGAGTTCGGCACGGATAATGTCAGCATCAGCCTCGGCAGCCTCGCGGTGCTCGGTGCGCTTGATAACTTCCAGCGTGGTATCGGCATCCTTCAGTGAAGCCTGGTAACTGGCAACCAAGTGCGAGAATGGCACACGGCTAACCGTCTTGCGATCCTGACCTTTTGTGCACAGGTACAACAATTGTTCTTCTGATTCTGTACGGTCCGGCTTGGCGGCTAATGCCGCAAACTCGTCCATGAGCTGTACAACACCGTTGACTGGGTCAAAGTATAGACGCTTACTAGGCGCCGCACGCAATATAAAGAAGCGCACGACTTCGGGGGGCATGATGGTGGAGCCTTCTTCGGCGTCCAGACCCGTACCACGACTGGCGCTCATCTTTTTGTTGTCACCCGCCATGTTGATGAAGTCGTATGGCACTGGATATGGTGGCTCAGCAACATATACGTCCTTCATAATTTGGACGCCCGTGTCCCACGAACCGCCCTTGGTGGCGTGATCACGACCAAATGGTTCAGCCAGTACATTTAGCAGCCACCAGCGGCCTGGCCAGTCAAGACGCCAGTCTAGCTTTACCTCACCGGTATCGTAGCGCACTTCCTGCTCGTTGCCGTCAGCATTTAGATAGCGGACGGTTTTGGATTCTTTGTTGATGCCCAAATACTTGCGGTTCTTTAGCCGACCATTCTCCATTACCTGGATTGGCGTCCATTCTTCGGGAAGCTGGCGTCCAGAAATCGCCTCTAGCGCTTGACGCGCTTCGGCGATGTGGTCAAGACTACGCTCGATGGCGGGCACAAAGAATCCTGTGCGGTACCTTTCGTGGGCACGGATGAATGTAACTTCCACACCCAACGAGGCAGTCGCCCGCTCTAGTTGTGCCAAGAAAAAGTCGGCATACGATTGATCACTGCCATCTGGCGCCGGCGCATCACAAAGCGGCGTGCCAAGATACTGCTCGAACTCTGCAGGAATATCCTTGGGGATCTTACGCAGCGCGTCCATATCGTCAGCAAAATATATATGGCGTGCCTGGCGACCACGACGACGCAGTTCAAGCATAATCGCGTCTGACGTCACAAACTCACGCATATGGCCCAGGTGGTGGGTGCCGGATGGCGAGCCACCGGATTCAACTAAGATCTCGCCGTCTGGATGACGGGCCACAAGCTCATCTACAATTTGATTCAACCATTGCATTCTTGGATTCCTTGATTAGTTTGATTTTACCACATTTACAGATGAAGAGCCCGGCAGTTCTCCGCCGGGCTCTTCATTGTTGCTTTGCTAGTTGTGCTAGCTGATTTCTACGATGGTGTAGCTAATCGTTTCGGCGGGGAGTTTGATCTCGATCTTCTCGCCGTTCTTCTTGCCCATAAGAGCAACACCGATTGGTGATTCGTCAGAAATCTTACCGCTCAGTGGGTCGGCCTCAACGGTGCCAACAACTTGGAACTGTTTCTCTTTGCCTGCGTCGCTCTTTAGCTTAACCGTCGAACCCAAAACGACTTTGTTGTCGTTCTTTGGAGCGGTAATAACCTGTACGTTAGCAAGAATATGTTCAATTTCGGAAATACGAGCTTCGTTGCGTTCTTGGTCTTGGCGGGCAGCGCTATATTCCATGTTTTCGCTAAGGTCGCCAAATTCACGGGCGGTTTTAATGCGGCCGGCGATATCTGAACGCAGGGCAATAAGCTCGACGAGCTCTTTCTTCAGTTCGTCGACACCTTGCTGGGTCAGATGGAATTGTTTCTTCATACTGTCTCCTTGTGCTGAAGTGATTATTGCACCTAAGCGGGTATTATAACAAGTAGGTGCGCTTCTCGGCGACCACTTTTATCACGCTGTCCAAATCTAATAGTTGTGTAGCGTCCTCCGTACGGCCCTTGAGCTCATACTGATTGCTGGCAAGCGTCTTCTCGCTCACAACCACCCGGTATGGGATTCCCATAAGGTCTGCGTCGGCAAACTTTTCACCCGGCCGTACATCTCGGTTATCATATATTACCTCAATACCGGCGTTAGTCAAGCTCTTATAGAGGTTTTCGGCGGCCTCAACCACCGCTGGCTTAACACCGATACTAGCAATATATACCTGGTATGGCGCAATTGCAGCCGGCCAGATGATACCCTTGTCGTCGTGATGCGCCTCAACAATGGCCGCCAGCGTGCGGCCGATGCCAATGCCATAACAGCCCATATAGTACTTTTGGCGCTCGCCTTTTTCGTTGGTAAACTCGGCATCGTGCATCAGGTTGGTGTAGTGGTAGCCGAGTTGGAAAATGTTCCCTACCTCGATGCCACGCTTCTCGACCATTTCACCACCATCCACGCTGTGCATGCCAGGCTGAGCTAAGGCGATGTCGGCTTCTATGCCAAGCTTAAAGTCGCGATCGATGTTGATGTTCAGCAGATCTTTGTTCTTGGCATTGTTGCCGCCGTACATGTTGCGTACAGTGCGAAGTGAGTTGTCGCCTACGATTACTACTTCGTAGCCGCTCTTCTTGCCCTGCTTAACCATGCCGACTGGCGAGATAAAGCCCGGCTCACTGCCAAGGTCTCCGCGAATCTCCTCTTCGGTAGCCGAACGAAGGTCCCAGGCACCAGCAGCTTGCATGAGCTTGGTCTCGTTGACATCAAAGTCTCCGCGAATAATTGCCAAAATGTAGCGCTTCGTGGCTTCGTCAAAGAATAGTACGTCTTTAGTCTGCTGCCAGAGTGGCAAGTTGTGTAGCTTTACGCCGTCCTCCATCGTTGGGCCACGTTCGGCATCGACCTCTTGCAATTCACGCAGTTCCTCGTCCAGGTTTTGGTCGTCGATCTTAAACTTGGCTACATCTTCGTGAGCAGCGTACCCATTTGCCTTGTCGATAAAGTAGCGACTCTCGCCCACTTCGCTCTCGGCTACAAACTCGTGACAATATTCGCCACCAATATAGCCGTTATCGGCTGCCACAACATCAACATTCAGGCCAAGGTCCTTAAAGATAGCGACATATGCGTCCCACATCTTTTGGTAAATGTCCTTGAACTGCTCTTCGGTACTAAAGCTATAGCCATCCTTCATAACGAACTCGCGCACACGAAGCAAGCCACCACGGGCGCGGATTTCGTCGCGGAACTTCATGCTGAATTGGTAGATGTTAAACGGCAGATCTTTGTAACTGATATTAAACTTGCGTACCAGATCAACAGCCATCTCCTCTGCCGTGCCACCCAATGCGAACTCGGCACCGCGACGGTCGTCGATCTTCATAAGCTCAAAGCCGGTAGTGGTCGTACGGTTAGTCTCCTGCCAAAGCTCCAAAGGGTGAAGCACCGGCATCAACAATTCTTGGGCCTCGGCAGCGTTCATGTGTTGACGGACAATGCCAATAATTTTGTCGTGAACACGAACACCAAGCGGCAGTAGATAGTAGCGTCCTGCGCTCGATTCACGAATATAACCCGCTTGCGTTAGCAAACGGTGCGATGCGATTTGGTAATCGCTACCCTCTGTCTTGGACGTTCTGCCGAACAGTTGCGACATTTTCATGTCAGGCACTCCTTATATTTACGATTAGAAAACTGGTACGCGAAAGTAATTACGGCCGACAGGCCGGGATAGTGAGAGGTGAAACCATAGGAGTAATATGTTTCATTTTTCATTATTGTACCTTAGTGAGCATGAATTATAAAGAGGTTAAGGAAGACGAAGCCATTCTTGAGGGCGTGCACACCCATGCTCGACCATACAGTACCGTTCTGCTCGCGCAAGTAACAGAGCACTATCGATAACGAAAAGACGTCGATAAATGCTGCCCATAATAAACCACCACTTGATGCCCCAAACAAGTGCAGCGAGGCAAATAGCGTTGTGGTCATGATAATCGAGGGCCAAACCTTCCAACCGTTACCACGAAGCGTGCCATAAAAGAAACCACGGAACATAATCTCTTCGGCAATCGGCGGCAAGATCACCAGACTAACAAATGCCAGCCACAGCCCTATACCACTAATGCCCTGCTGAAACCCAAGCGCCTGTTTTTGACTCTCGTTGATCGAAAAAATCTGTGAAACAACCGCATACACAACTGTAAACAGCCCAAAATACACCAGGGTGCCTAGTAACACATAGCCAATATCGCGCCACTTGGGTTGGCCAAGGGCGGCAGCCACCCGCAACGAAATCTTTCTGCGATTTACAAACCAATAGACAAAACCAACGGTTAGTGCCTCCGTGCACAATACATATAAAAAGTTCGACACGGGCGAATTGTTAACCCAGTCGCTTGCTTGAGCACTACTTCGTCCTAGCAGACTGGGTATGAACATTAATGCAAGTTGGACAATGGTGGGAATGACCAAAAAGCTACCGAACACCACCAAAACGGCAGTGACCGGGCCCCAGGCATACCGTTTGGTTGGCGTTTCAGGTTTGGCAGTGGTGGGGCTAGAAGAATCGTTTGACATCGACAATAGTTATCAAGACGATGAGAAACATAAGAAACAAGAAGCTGGCGCCCACAATGCGCTCTTCCATCTGCTCACTGATTTGCTTGCCAAATAATCGCGAGAGCAGCACCATAAACAACCGGCCGCCGTCGAGTGCCGGGATTGGCAAAACGTTCATAATTGCCAATGTTAGCGAGATAATGGCAATGATCATGAGCATAAACTGGTATCCCAGCAGGCTGCCATCCCTCAAGAGAACGATTATACCCACGGGACCCGAGACTTGCTCGGCCGCCTTATGCCCCTGCCCTTGGAATACGGCAGAAACAGTGGATCCTAGGCCCTGGAATGTAGCCGCCGTAAACTGGCCGATCAGCCCGCCCGCAACTAACGGTGCCGACCACGTAGACCTCGTGAGCGTTAGCTCGGTCGGCGACACACCCAAGTACCCTTTAGGGTTGTTGGTCTTTTTACTTGCCTCAACCTCTTTAGAGCTACGAAGTATAGCCTGCTTTGTATAGGTAGTACCGTGGTGTTTATAGATGATCACGATCTGCTTGCCAGCATACTTTTCGGTAATGCCGGGTAGATCATTGGCGTCCTTAACCTTCTGCTCGTGCCCCTTCATACCGATTGATACGATTTGATCGCGTGGTTGTAGCCCCGCCTTGCTAGCCGGAGAATGGCTCTCGGTATACCCCACCAACACGTCGTTACGGGTAATTTTGGCATCGCCCTTAATCGTAAACTGGTTTTCAATAAGTTTAGGCATGCCCACCCAAGCCAAGGCTGTAAGTAATATGAACGCTACCAGCAAGTTCATACCCACACCAGCAAGCATAATTTTGGTCTTAGCCCACGTGCTAGCAGCGCCCAGCGTACCAGGTTCGGTGGCAGCGTCGGATTCGCCCTTTAGCTTAACAAAACCGCCAATAGGCAGCCAGTTGACAGTAAAGTCAAAACCGCCTTTGGTCTTTTTGGCCCACGCGCGCGGCGGGAAGCCAACACCAAACTCTTCGACGTCGACGCCGTTGCGGCGTGCGACCAAAAAGTGGCCATATTCGTGTATCACGACCAAGCCGACAAATAGAATCAGTCCCAAAATCAGTAGTAGTACAGACATTTATCCCCCAAATCGTCGCTGACGGCGACTATACTCTTCTATAATAGCGGTCACGTCGTCTTTTGTCATCTCGGGCCACAACTTTTGCAAAAACAAAAATTCGCTGTAGGCCGTTCGCCACAACATAAAGTTGCTAAGACGTTGTTCGCCAGAGGTACGCACCACCATATCTAATGGAGGAAGTTCGGGCGCGTACAGGCGCGAAGCAATCGCCGCCTCGTCGATCTCCTCTGGCGCAAGGCCATCTTGCACGCACTTGCGTGCCGCGTCAACAATTTCTTGCTGGCCACCATAGTTAAAGCACACCGCCAGTGTTCCGCCGGTCAAATGCCGGGTCCTTTCCTCACATTTCTCAAAGCCAGCCAGCAGCTTGGCACCGATGCCATCGCGACGGCCCAAAATGCGTACGCGTACGTTGCGTTCAATCAGCCGTTTCAGATCCTTGGAGATTGCTTGCAGCGCAAGCTTCATCAGCCCCGACACCTCTTTAGCGTCACGTTTCCAGTTCTCGCTAGAGAATGCATAGATAGACACATACTTTACGTCTTGTTCAAAACAGGCGTCCATAACGTCTCGCAACGCGTTGTATCCCGCCAGATGCCCATCGTATTCGGGGATACTGTGCTTACGTGCCCAGCGCCGGTTGCCGTCCAGAATAAAACCAATATGTTTTGGTACTCGTACAGATTCCTCATTCATGGGTATGTATTATACCCTACGACTAAATAGTCATAATTTCGGCTTCTTTAGCCTTAGCGGCGGCATCGACTTCAACCTTGACCTTAGCCATCGCTTCGTCAACCTGCTTCTCCAGACGCTTAGCATCGTCTTCGCCAATCGATTTGTCTTTCTTGGCTTGGTCGACAGCCCCCATAGCATCGTGGCGCACACCACGCAGCGCAATCATGCAATCCTCTACTTTACCGCCAAGCACCTTTACGTACTCACGGCGACGGTCTTCAGTCAAGGCTGGGATTGGCACACGGACTACACGACCATCGTCAGATGGGTTGAGCCCCAGAGTTGGATTGTCGCGGATCGCGCTGGCGATAGCTTGGATATTGCCCGGATCGAATGGGGTAATCTGGATTAATTGCGCTTCGGGTGCAGTTACGTTAGACACTTGGTTAAGCGGCATCTGCGTACCATAAGCAGTCACCATAACACCGTCAAGCATTGCGGCGCTGGCGCGACCAGTACGCACTTTTTTGAGCTCGCTCTGGAAGTGCTCCAGTGCGCCTTGAAATTTCTTTTTAGCATCGTCGACAATCTGATTTGGGTTCATACAGTTCCTTGCTTAGTCTTGCGCATTCATTATAACAGAGAGGTACGCGAACCAACCGTCCTACGATATTGCGAAGCAAATAAATCGCGGGCATACTGCATGCCTGCTACCGCCTCCTCGAAAGGCACGGGCAATAATCCGAACTGATTCATATTATATATATTTATTAGTCCACGACTAACATGGGTTATGCCGATTGCCTTCAGGCCATCCATAGCATTTTGTGTTTTTTCGAGCGAGTCGAGACCTACCACAAGCACCGGTTCAACGTTTTCCGCACCAAAAATGTCTATTGCAGTTTGGAGAACGCGTAGTGAGTCGGCAAAGGTCGAGTGGCCCTTATTTTTTGGCGTGCTCTGGAGCGGTCCTTGTCCGAGGTGCATCACAGCCTCGCGCTCATCATCACTTACCATTTCAACCGTATGGATAAAGCGCTTCATGCCTATAGCCTTGGCTCGCTCCATCACGTCTCGGGTTCGTAGTAAGTGAGTCGAAACGGATATGTCCTGATGTGAGTGCACAGCCGGGTCCCACTGCCCTGCGGTCAAAGTGCCCATTACACCTACAAACTCTTCCATATACGAAAGTATTCGCTCCCCGTCCTTAAAGTCGCCAGTCACGAGCGTAATGCCCGATACATCTTCCCAGTTTTTAATACCCCGAAATTTTACCAGCAGCAATCGGGCCATCTCATCGGGCGCCAAGTTGATGAGTTCGCTCTTGCGAGCGCTCGTCATGTCATGGTAGCCTCGACAGCAAAATTCACAAGTTTGTGGGCACCGCTGCAACGGATTGACCGTGATACTCTTCTTCGGCTCCGGCCCACTATGCTCAACGGCATATGCCAGTGTCTGGACTGATTCACCCCTGTACCTTAGCGTTGGTTTTGCTATCGGTATCGTCAAGCCTCTATGGATAGCAGATACCGCGGTTCCATCCCCTCTCTGGCGGTGTAGCATAAAAGGCGTGTCGAACTCATCGCGCCACCCATCTGGGACAACTCGCATGGAAAGGCGCTTCCCGTGGACCGGGAGCGTAACCCGAGGTAATCGCGTCCCCGGGCCATAGCCATGGTCAGTAGTAACCCAATGCGACAACTCGGGCGCCACCCTAACTCCAGACCAAATTAAGGCATAGCGGGTCAATCGGTCCATATAGCTCCTGCATCGTTCGCAGGCAAAAGCGAATCTTTTATGTCGAGCAAATCACCATAGGTGTAGTTGAACCTAACATCGGGGTCAAGGCCAGTCGGCTGAGGCAACTCTGGGGCATTCTCCCACGAAGTGCCTATAACGCCAATGTGCATCAGCAAACGAGAGCGTCTTCTGTCGGAGTCATCAGGCAAAATGTAATCAATCGCATCCATAGGCAGCAAAGATTGTTCGTGTGTCGTAGAGACTTGTTCCATGATTGTTACCGTATCCTTTCTGGTTTAAATAAATCGATCATATGCTTCTTGGCCGCCATAAGTTCAGGGAAGCTCATAGCATAGTCAGCCATGGTACCAGCACTGTGTGCACGCAGGATGGAGGTATCCAGCGCTGTCATGCCCGCCTTATGCAGTTCCGTCGCACCTTTCACTGTTGTATCCAAATCGTCTAAGCCGACAATAATGACTACCCTGAAACCCTCGGGACCAAAGACTTCAACACCGTGAGGAACGCTGGCTACAGTTTGCTCGAAAGTAATGTCTGCTTTATTAAGCGTCCTTGCATGGCGAGACTGCACCGGCATGATCCTCTGTCGCCTCACGTCGTCAATAACTTCAAGCGTATGTGATATGTTCTTCACCCCAAGCTCCCGGATCGCCTCCATCTGGTCACGTTCGGTAATAACGTGCGAAAGAACAAAAAGCTGTTGGTCTTCATGTTTGCGCGGATCAAATCTTCCATTCGTCTCTTTACGCAGCGCACCAGAGAATGCATCTATGTACTTATATAGATTGTCGAAGTTATCAAACGCACCAGTTACCAACCCCACACTGTCGATAGAAGCAGCGCGTAGGTCATCATATTTCAAGAATATGTAGCGCGCCATCTCTCCCGGCGTCAGCCGGCTACGGATAAACGGCTCCTCGGCCCCCAAGTCCATGCGCCCGACATTGTCGTATTGCCTAACACAAAAAGTGCAGCGCTCCCTGCAACTAATAAGTGGGTTTACAATCATACGGAACCTCGAGTCGCCGTTGGGTTGTTTCATTTCGCGTGTATATACAATTTCGCGTGCTGATTGCAGTGGCCGTTGCTCAGTGGCATGCACTACAGGGAACATCTCGCCACCATCGTCATGCGTGAACAAGACACCTCCATCAGGATGACTGCTCAACAGAAACGGCGTGCGCAGCTGCTCGTGCCCCTGGAAACTTCTGGGTACTGCTCTTATACCAACGAGCCGACCACGACCAAAAAGCGACTGCGTAGCAAAAGGAAAGCTACGTTCAGGTGGGTACTCCTTTTCGAGACGTACCCATCGCATCGCCTCATTGTCTACGGGCCGAACTCCGGCATATTGAAGTAGGTTAGCAAACACAAAATTGCGCGTATCGTTAGGATCGGTAAAATGATCCTCAAACTGCTCAATAACCTCTTTAAGAGCACCCTGACCTATATTTGCCTGAAAACATGGCGATACAGGAGGTGTCTCCATATTCTCCCAGCCCGTTTGCTCTAAATCCCATAAATAGTCTGTAGCCCTCCTGCCTAAATCTTTTGCCAGCGCGGGACGCACAGCCGGCCGAAATTCACTGAGTGCTGGATCAACATCGATCGGGTAGGTATCTGGTAGCATTGTGAGATCTCCGTTTATAGGCAAATTTTAACTATCCCCTTGCTAGTGACAGGGGAGACCAAAAATAGATGCAACACTGGTGTGCATCTATCTTGATATGCAGGCATTTAAACCACGAGGTCCGGGTGCCACTGTGGCAACCAGACCATGA
The DNA here is from genome assembly GCA_963815935.1 of uncultured bacterium. Classification (GTDB taxonomy): domain Bacteria; phylum Patescibacteriota; class Saccharimonadia; order Saccharimonadales; family UBA4665; genus JARIHD01. The sequence continues at coordinate 208,767 of CAWFIL010000002.1, read as the reverse complement.
GTCTATGATTCGATAATGAGCTATCCACTAATACGCGCGGTGGCGACAGTCACTGTAAACGCTTATGCCAATAGCATTCATATAGTCTACTACATCGGCGGTCAGAATCAACTCAATGAGCCAAAGTCAGTTGTTAGCCTCAAAAGCATTTGTTAATTCTTTGGCACAATGTCAAAAAGACCGGTTAAATCCGGTCTTTTTGACTACAGCAAGATACTGTTCTACTCGGCTACTTCGCCGAGAGCCATGCGGCTAAAGCGGCGAACAACGAGGTTCTCGCCTAACTTGGCGATGTTCTCTTTGAGATAGGCGTCAACCGTCTGGTCCGGGTTCTTGATGAACGGCTGATCAAGGAGGCACTTTTCGGCAAAGTGCTTCTTGAGCATGCCTTCAACGATTTGTGGAACCATGTTCTCTGGCTTGCCTTCGCCCTGTACCTTCTCGGTAAACTCGGCGCGCTTAGCTTCACGCTCTGCCTCGGGGATGTTCTCGGAGCTGATATATTCAGGAGCTGCAGCAGCAATATGCATGGCAATGTCCTTAACAACAGCGGCAAACATTTCGTTGCGGGCAACAAAGTCGGTCTCGCAGTTAACCTCCAGAAGCACACCGATACGGTTGTCGTGCAAGTAGCTGCCAATAACACCGGCGCGAGCTTCACGCTCACCGCGCTTTTCGGCCTTGGTTAGGCCCTTTTTGCGCATCTCGGAAAGAGCTTTGTCGAAGTCGCCATTGGCTTCGTCGAGAGCCTTCTTGGCGTCGGTCATACCAACACCGGTCAATTCGCGGAGACGCTTAATTTCTGCAAAATCTACAGCCATATTTCTATTCCTCCCACCAATTATCGTTTGTTAGTTCTTTGCTTCGTCCTTGTCGGCAGTTTTGATCTTGCTGCGACCCTCTTCGATAGCCTGCTTTACGTAGTCAACTACGAGCTGGATAGTCTTGATGGCGTCGTCGTTGCAAGGAACTGGATAGTCTACCAAGCTTGGGTCGGCGTTAGTGTCAACCAAAGCGACGATTGGCAAACCAAGCTTTGTAGCTTCGCGAACAGCGTTTACGTCACTGACAATATCGATGATAAATACGGCGCCCAAACGGCTAGCCATGTTCTTGATACCGCCGTAGATGCGGTTCATCTCGTCGATTTCTTCCTGGAAGCGCTGTACCTCGAGCTTGCTATACTTGTTGGCCAGCTCACCCGATTCCATCTTGGATTCAAGGTTTTGCAAGTGCTTTACGCGGCCCTGGATGGTACCAACGTTGGTTAACATACCGCCGAGCCAACGCTCAGTGACATACGGCATCTTGGCGTCTTCGGCAGCTGCCTTAACAATGTCTTGTGCTTGGCGCTTGGTAGCAACAAACAGCACTTGTTTGCCCTCGCTAGCAGTCTTACTGATGAAAGCCAGTGCTTCTTCCAAACCTTCTACGGTCTTGGTAAGGTCAATGATGTGACTACCATTGCGCTTAGAGTGGATGTAAGGCGCCATCTTGGGGTGCCAACGACTCGTCTTGTGCCCAAAGTGAGCACCAGCAGCGAGCAAGTCTTTAATATCTACGGCTACAGCCATGATAATTGGTCCTTTCTCTTCGATTGGGTGCCTATATGGCCCTACACGGGTTGCACATAGGAGGATTAGTTCCCAACCTGCTTAATTAGTTAACAGGGGTATTATACCAGAACTACAGCTTCGTTGTCTACTGGTCGTATTCGATGAGGTGGCCAAGGGTCATATAATCTGCCACAGTAAACTGTTCGGGGGTCATGCTCATTAGCGACCCTCCCTCCCAAACTAGTGCCATTTTACTCTCATCCTCTAGGCGCACATCGCGAAAAAACACGTCTGTATGGCGAGTATAGTCCCAATTTGAGGCATCATCAGCGGTCATAGCATCCTCGACAGACAGTTCTGGCTCGGCAAACTCATCGTCGTACTCACGGGCAATAGCCCCAAGCTCAGTGCGCCGGATAATATCGCGCAAAGTAGTACGCACATCATGCAGCCGCGTAAACGTATACGTATCCTGGCGGGGGCTATAGGCCGCTGTAACGCCAATCAGCTTACTCAGGCCAGCTACACGCTGGATGGCTACGTCCGGAAAGGTATACAGCAAGGTGTCGTGACGCCGTAGAACTGTGCGAGCCTCGGTAACCAAATCGTGGATATGGCGGGGACCAGCCTCTTCTAGCAACTCTGGAAATTCATCTACATCTGCGCCAAGACTGTATGCCTCGAACGCCGATACTAGTTCTGGCGATTTCCAGAGCCTGCTCTTATGTGTCATAGACATATATTATGACACAACTACCCGCTACACACCTTCCTCGCCCCTGTACTTTGCGACCGATTCTCAGTATGATTATGGCAATGCATAAGAAATCACTCCTTCAAATCTATTGGTTTGCAATCGTCGCGACTGCACTAATCTGGGGCCTCGTTGGCTGGCAAATGGGCATCGCCGCCCTGCTGACGGTTATCGTCCTAACCTTGCTCGAAACAACCTTCAGCGCCGACAACGCCGTAGTAAATAGCAAAGTACTCATTACCATGTCACCCGCTTGGCAGCGTATGTTTATGACCGCCGGAATTTTTGTAGCCGTATTCGTCGTACGATTTGCGCTGCCTATCTTTATGGTCATGGCTAGCAGCAGCCTCGGGTTTAGCAAGGTGCTCGATCTCGCTCTGCACCACCCTGCCGAATACGAGCATCATCTGTCGGCTGCCGAGCCAGCCATTAACGCTTTTGGTGGCACATTTCTGCTAATGATCGCCCTCAGCTACTTTATCGACTACCAAAAGAAGACACACTGGCTAGGCTTTCTGGAACGGTACCTCGGCAAGTTAGGCAAATTCGATAACATTACCGTGTTTATCATGTTACTAGCATCGATTGGCATATACTTCACCGTTGATCCCAAGCACCACGCACTTGTACTGATCGCCTCCATTAGCGCTATGGCCCTGCACATCGGTCTAGAATTGCTCAGTGCAGCCATGGGTGGGCCCGAGGGCCAGCTTAAGGTTAAGCACAAGGTTGGTATGGCCGCTCTGGCCTCGTTTATATATTTGGAAATCCTCGACGCCAGCTTCTCACTGGACGGCGTTATCGGTGCCTTTGCCCTAACCAACAGTGTCATCCTGATTATGGCCGGCCTGGGTGCCGGTGCGGTGTGGGTCCGTGCCATGACCATCCACCTGGTCCGTGCTGATGCACTGTCTAAGTACATATTCTTGGAGCACGGGGCACATTGGGCCATTGCCTTCCTGGGTAGTGTTATGCTGCTCAAGCTATATAGTATCGAGTTGCCCGAGTGGCTCGTTGGCAGCTTGGGGCTGATCTTTATTGGCACGGCCATTTGGTGGAGCGGCCGTCAGACCACCAAACTCAGTCGGGCCGGCAAACCAGTCTAAGCACAACACCCCGGGGGGTGCTAAAACACATCAAGCTCACTAAGCCAGGGGTTATGAGTGGCCAGCTCGCGATAGAGCCCATCAACAGACACCTCCATTTCAACCAATGGCAATATGAGTCCCTGCCCCCAGTCGCCCTGAGCCTCTCCGCCAGTATCCCGCCAACCCAGTCTTTGGTACCAGGTTCGGGCGCGTGTATTTTGAGCAGACACGTCCAACAACATTTCGGCGTCTGAGCCATACAAGTCGCGCATGTGTTCCACACAGGCAAACATCAACGCCGTGCCAATCCCTCGCCCACGGCACCTGGCCCCTACATCAAGCTCGTACAGGTCGGTTTCGTAAAGCATGCCCCTGCTTGAAGTAAGTGGGTTCCCGTAGAGCGAATCGTGCCGCACTGCAGCAAATGCCACCAAAGGCTCTTTGGTGGCACCGTCCGATGGCCGGAGAGAACCGACAATATACAAACCGCCGCGCTCTGTTCCCGTCACACCCGTGCCGAAAGCCCTAGCCCATGCAGTTACGTCGTTGGTATTATCGGTATTAAATTGTCGCTCAGTATCTTCGGTACGTATTACGTCTAGCGCACCATTCCGCAAAGCGTCGCAGCCGACGTATGTCTGTCTGTAGCACGTCTGCATAAAGTCGAATACCGTCAGTACATCATCGGTCTCTGCAGGCCGCAAATCTAGCATATCGCCACTTGGTAGTTCGATACTCGATGAACGATAAAGCATATTCCCATAGTACCGTACACATCACCTCTTTACATATCAGTAAAAAACAGATAAAATACTACGGATTATGAAGAAAGACATTCACCCTAAGAACTACCGCCCAGTAGTATTCCAGGACCTCAACAATGGTTTTGCGTTCCTGACTCGTTCTACTGTGGCAACCGACGAAACTACCAAGTGGGAAGACGGCAACGAATACCCACTTGTTAAGGTGCACATTAGCAGTGCCACTCACCCATTTTTTACCGGTGAGGAACGTGTCCTCGACATCGAAGGCCGCGTAGACAAGTTTAAGGCCCGCGCCAAGGCTGCCGAAGCTGCCCGCGAAGCCCGCGCCAAGGCTGCCAAGAAAGATGCTGCCCGCAAGGCTGCCAAGGCCGAAAAAGCCGAGACCCAAAAGGCCGACAAGCCAGCTCGCTAGCTACATTCGCCAACAAACCGCCTCGTTATCTTAAAGATTGAGGCGGTTTTCTTTTGCACTTGTTATACTTAGGGACAGATATGGAACAGAAAGAACAGCATTTACGCGAAGAACTCGCAGAACTAGAAAAGAAATTTGACGATCCAGCGGTGTTCGGCAGCAAGGAATACCCCAAGCTTGCCAAGCGTCGGCAGGAACTAGAAACCACTATTCGTCTGTTTGATGAGCGGGTTGGTTTGCTGCGCCAAAAACAAGAAGACCAAGACATTATTGAGCAAAGTGGCGATCGCGAACTTATCGACTTAGCCCGAATGGAACTAGAGCAGCTCGAGGACGAGCTGGCGGGTAATGAAGCAGCACTGCACGAGATCCTCACACCCAAAGACCCCAACGATGATCGCGACGTAGTTATGGAAATTCGGGCTGCGGCCGGAGGTGACGAAGCTAGCCTGTTCGCAGGCGACCTCTACCGCATGTACACCCGCTGGGCCGAGCGTCATCGCTACAAGGTTGAGCTAATCGACGAAAGCCCCTCCGAAGTTGGCGGGTTCAAGGAAGTCATCTTCGCTGTACGTGGTGAAGACATCTACAAACAGCTAAAGTTCGAAGCCGGCGTACATCGCGTGCAGCGCGTACCAAGCACTGAGAGCCAAGGCCGCATTCACACCTCTACCGCAACCGTTGCCGTTCTGCCAGAGGCCGAGGAGACCGATGTCGAGATCAACCCCAACGACCTACGTATCGACGTGTACCGCTCTAGTGGCCACGGCGGGCAGTCGGTCAACACCACCGACTCTGCTGTGCGCATTACCCACCTACCAACTGGCATGGTCGTAACCTGTCAGGACGAGAAGTCGCAGATCAAAAACAAAGATAAGGCACTCGGCGTACTTCGCTCGCGTTTGCTTGCCCAAAAGATTGAAGAGGAGCAGAAACAGCTGTCCGATTCGCGCAAAAAGCTCATCGGCTCGGGTGACCGTTCCGAAAAAATCCGTACCTACAACTTCCCGCAAGACCGAATCACCGATCACCGTATCGGCTATTCGCGCAGCAATATTCCTGGCGCGCTGAGCGGCGACATCGATGACCTAGTCAGCGAGCTACAAGCCTTCGAGCGCCAGCTGATTAACGACGAAGTGTGACCCTTCACCAGCAGTCTATGACCGTCCAAGAATTTCTAACTCAAGCTACCCACGAGCTGCAAGACGCTGGCATTGAAACGGCACGACTTGATTGCTTGGTGATGCTCGAGGACACACTGCTAATAAACCGCGCCAACGTGCTCGCCCATCCCGAAACAATCATCGACAGCAAACAAATGACCACGTTGAACAACTTTGTTACTCAGCGGAAGCAGCACCTGCCACTGGCATACATCAGGGGTAAGGCGGCATTTTATGGCCGAAACTTCGTGGTAAATGATCACGTACTGGTCCCCCGCCCCGAAACCGAGACGATGATCGAACTGCTACAGAAACTGCCACTGCCGGCGACACCAACATTCATTGACCTTGGCTGCGGCTCGGGCTGCATCGGCATTACCGCCGCCCTCGAAATTACCCACGCGCTGGTTACACTATCCGACATCGACGCTAGCGCCATAGCCATAGCTACACAAAATGCGCAGGCACTCGGCGCTCAGATTGCAGTATTGCAGCAAGATTTATTAACAAACACCACCCAGGACTACGATGTAATACTAGCCAATCTGCCGTACGTTCCCACAGGCTATCCCATCAACCAGGCTGCCGGCCACGAGCCTGCGCTTGCTTTGTTCGCAGGCACAGACGGGCTAGATCTGTACCACCGCATGTGGCAACAAATTGCCGGTTTAAAGCATCAGCCATCATACGTCCTGACCGAAGCCCTTCCAGAACAACATAACCCTCTGGGCCAGCTCGCAAAAGCCGCCGGCTACAACCTTGTGCAGTCCGACGGCTTCATACAAGTGTTTGGCAAATAGTACTTACTAGTCTGTTGGCGCCACGCCAAGTGTGACATCAAAGGTACGGTCCTTACCGTCGCGATGGACGACAAGTTTAACCGTATCACCTACATTGTGCTTGCTAAGCAGCGAGGTTAGGCTGTGGGCCTCGTTTACCGCATCGTTACCGACCTTGGTTATGATATCGCCTTCTTTGATTCCGGCCTTATCGGCAGGGCCACCACTAACTACCGATTCCTGGCCAATCATGACTGATGGTGGCACATATGCGCCCTGATCTACGCCAAGGCTGTACTGTTTAGCCATATCTGCGGTGATTGGTATAAATACCACGCCAAGATACGGACGTTCTAGTTTGCCTTTCTGCTCAACGCTCTTAATGAGACCACTCACATCGTCAATAGGTATAGCAAAGCCAATATTCTGGGCATTACCTGCTACGGCGGTGTTGATGCCGATAACTTCGCCATCCAGGTTTACGAGCGGACCGCCAGAATTACCTTCATTGATAGCTGCATCGGTCTGAAAAAGATTCTCCAGGTTCTCGCTTTCGCTACCACTTGCATCACTCGCTTGGACACTTCGACCGAAGCCCGAGATAATACCTGATGTTACCGTGTTCTGAAACTGGCCCAAGGCATTGCCGATAGCCACGACTGGGTCACCGACCTTCACTCCACTCGAAGTCCCAATAGTAGCAGGCGTTAGCGTTTTGCCCTTAGTGTCCTTAATCTTCAGAAATGCGACGTCAAGCGGATCGGTGCTACTGGTACGACCTACCACTTCGACATCGGTAAACTTAGTGCCATCCGACATCGTCACGCTCACGCTAGTTGTGCCCGACGGCACGACGTGGCGATTGGTAAGGATAAGACCGTCTTTGGAGATAATAATCCCTGTGCCGGCGCTCTCTTGTTGCGTAGAACCCTGGAAGCCAAAGAAGCTGTCACTTGGCCCAGTAGTGCTTGTAACCTCTACCGAGACAACACTTGCACCCACATTATTGGCGATGCTGCTGATTAGCTGCCCTTGGGTCCGCAAGACCACCTGCTGCTTCTGTACACTCTGACTAGTATCGTCTGTTTTATTACTACCGAGCCAGCCGCCCAAAAAACCGGCCGAGCCAGCCACAATAACCAACGTAGCCATTACCAAAAAGCGCATCTTACCTACGCTAGCCTGCCTGTGAGTACGATGCTGATGCATCGTTGTAAATGGCGAACCACTGCTGTCGGTCCCCTGTATTCCTGATACTGTCTGCTGCTCCTGTAACGGATCAGTTTGTTGCTCTGCCACGGCTTGCCATCCCCCTTTCCGTGTATAAAAACCTAAACTATTTTATCTCCCCAATCTGAGAAAATGATGACAATAAGCACTACGGCTATCATAATAAATACTACCTGCCGTCGGACACCAACCGACAACCGATCGTGGTGGTCAAGATAGTATAAGGTAGCCAGCCCAAAACCGATAGCCAACAGTAGCAGCACAGGCTGCGCCACAATGCCGTAGTATAACAACCAATGTCCCAAAACCCACACAAGCGCAGAACCAAAGTACCCCCACATATAAGACAACAGCTTAGCGTATGGTTCATCGAAGCTATCAAAAAAGTGGCGGGCGGCCAGGTAACATACCAAACCGGTCGTCAACACCAAGCCGTACAGTGGTCCATCACCCCAACCGGTAAATATCGCCATGAGACCGCTAGCCATACCCACCAATGCCTGGACGGATATCATAATAGGCGACGAGGCTGGCTTTAAGATAACCAGCCAGGCAATGTAAACCGCAGCCCAAACCAACTGTACGAGCTGGCTCGTGCTGTTAATCATAAAGAGCAAGAGTGACACGTTGACGATGATGTCCACTGCATTCGCTCGTATATTTGCTGGCCAGAACCGGGGGCGTACAGCAAACATGCGCCACTTGCTTAGAAGCACAATCACCAAAGCAGGCTGTACAAAATCGGTGCGCACCAGAACAAATACCACTAGTGGCAACAGTACGTTGAACACCATGTACACGACTCGAGAAAAGCCGCTGGCTGGTTTAATTTTGGCTATTAATGGTCTCATCTTGGCCTAAGATTATCACAAAACTTGCGGTTCCGGGCTGTATTGTATTGTCCGGAAGCTTAGTGGTGCTCTTAACGCCAAATCGTTTTTCAAGATAATTCTTGGTGTATGGTTTCTTGCCCTTGGTAAGGTCAACTATCACCGTCTTATCGTATGTAGACGTTGGCGCGTCAGCTACCGTACCTACATTATACCCGTAACCTTTCAATTCATCAGCTTTTTGGCTCGCCAGACCGGCACTAGCAGTACCGTTAAGTATCGTTACGTTGGCGTTCTCCTTAGTAAGATATCCGTCCTTTAGGTCGCTACGGATAAGCGCTTGTATCTGACTATAGTCACCCTGGCCTGCGGTGGGCAGAACAACAGATTGGTCACCAATCATACCCGTCTTAAAGAGTGGCTTGGCGGGATCGGCCATATCGATGGAATCGAAGTTACTACCAATAGCCTTGCCTAGCTTGAGCAAACGAACAGCGTCGTCGATGCTCATATCAGTGGCAATGTGGTCGCCAAAGTTATCCATAAGATCGGAAATTTTGACGGGGTTAGTGTACACGCCAGCAGTCGCAACCTTTTTGGCCAAGGCCTCAATAAGCAGGCGCTGACGCTCAGAGCGATCGAAGTCACCACGAGCGCTAGTATGGCGCGAACGAGCATAGAATAATGCACGCTGTCCATCAAAGTGCTGCAGCCCAGGCTGGACGTTCAAGAAATAGTGCTGGCGAGTACTCTCGTCCCATAAATGTTCGCTTACAGATGTGGCCTCCGTGACATTGATGTCCACACCCCCGACCGTATTAACAGCATCTTCAAATGCTTTGAAGTCAATGATGGCATGGTAGTGGATTGGAATACCGAGTACTTGGCTCACCTCGTCTTGCATCGCCGCAAGACCAGCCGTCTCGGCGTCTTTTTTGCTACTGCCCTTGGCAAGCGCGCGTTGTTTGGCAAAGGCAAATATCGCGTTGATCTTTGAGGATCCACGCGGAGTGGTAACCCACAGGTCACGAGGAACACTAACTAGCGCCGCCGTCTTATTAACCGGGTCGATACTAGCCAACAAGATAGTGTCGGTTAAGTCAGCACCGGCATGACCGTCACCACCGCGGCCAAGCAGTAACATGTTTACGCGACCATCACCCTCGCCCTTGAGCAGTGCTGGGTCAACGTTCGATTTAAGCGCAACTGCCGAGCCGCCACCCTTAAATACCTTGTGCAGCTTAAAGTAGCCCTTGGTAAACAGAAATCCCCCCAGGCCAAGCACCAGCACCAACACGACAAGCGCGCTCCGCAAGGAGTATTTGCGGATCTTATGCCAATCACGACGGCCATTCTTTTTGTGAAGGCGTGATTTCTTGCCACGCTTCTTCTGGTCGTCTAGCTTGCCACCAGGCAAAGTCATGTGCAAGAGCGAGTTGGCCTCAGACCGTGACGCATCGGCCGACTTCGGTGAGTCAGGCTTAGCGGCACCAGGATTGGCTACAGCTGTGTTAGAAAGGTGGTAGCCGTTAGGACGTTTAAAGTCGCCAATTGTCCTTGTATTTGTGCGAAACGTATCACCGTTTAGGCTGCGTCGATCGAAAGGCTGGCCATTTAGCTGCGGTCGTGATGGGGCGTTTATAACGCCGTCCATAGCTTGCCGTCGTGGGCTACGACGTTGTTCTTTACGAAAATTATTCATAAGCAATGCGTTAAAGTATAGCGGTTTGCAGCTCGCTCGTAAACATGTGCATAATCTTTTAAATTGGCGTATAGTTGAGCGAGATGAATCCAGAAAAAGAACACCTGCAGGGGCCGCACCAAGAGGCCGATACCGTACATGCGCAGGCCTACGTGCCTCCACACCGCGCCAGCAAAAAAGCCCCCGCATCCCCTAAACGAGAAGGTTGGGGTAGTGTCGTATCTACGGTCGCCGTTTTATTGATTGCTCCTGTCGTAGCTCTTTTTTTAACGGCTTTCGTCTTTCAGTCGTATCAAGTAGATGGCCCAAGCATGCAAACTACCCTGTTCAATAGTGACCGTCTTATAGTATGGAAAGTTCCCCGAACCTGGGCTCGCATCACCCACCATCAGTACGTACCCAAACGCGGCGATGTCATTATCTTTGTCGAAAATCAATTGTCTAGCTATGGGCAAGAGCCCGGCAAACAACTCATCAAGCGTGTCATTGCTCTGCCTGGCGAACACCTGGTAGTAAAAGACAATAAGGTTACGGTATACAACAAAGAGCACCCCGAGGGCTTTCAGCCAGATAAAACCCTAGCCTACGGCAAAGTAATCCCCGAAACCTCTGGTGACATAGATATGGTCATACCCAAGGGTCATATCTTCGTGATGGGCGACAACCGCCCTGATTCACTCGACTCCCGGGCCTTTGGCCCTGTCTCTACTAGCGATATTGTCGGCAAGCTTGTGTTGCGCGTCTGGCCAGCCGGCGAAATGAAGAGCTTTTAGGCTTTTATCCCAGAAGTTCTAATACTTTTTGCAGCTGTTCGTCGTTCTTGAAGGCAATCTCGAGCTTGCCACCTTTTGCCATACGACGGATTTGTACTGGGGTGCCGAGCTTCTTGCTTAGGATTTTGGTAGCTGGAGTTTCGGTTTGCATGCGCTGTTTTGTGGCCTGGGTCTCTTTGTAGCCTTCCTTAACGGAGACAACGAAACGCTCTGCCTGGCGCACCGACCACCCTTGTCTGATGATGTTGGAGAGCAGTTCATTTTGCTTTTCGGGGGCATCTTTAAGAGCCAAGATTGCACGGGCGTGCCCCTCAGTAATCTTCTGCTCATGTAGCGCGGCTCGAGCCGCTTCAGGGAGTTGCAGCAGACGAACAATGTTATTGACAGTAGACGTTGCCTTACCTAATCGTTTAGCAACAGCATCGTAGGTCATGTTGAATTGTTGGTGCAGGCGCTCGACCGAGACTGCTTGCTCCAGGGGTGAGAGGTCAACGCGCTGGACGTTCTCGACAATGGCTATCTCTAGCCGCTCCAGTTCCTCGGTAGTACGCGCCACGGCTGGCACTTTCAAAAGACCGGCAATCCGACTAGCTCGCCATCGACGCTCACCGGCTATGATTGCATACTTACCATCGGGCAATGGACTGACGACAAGCGGCTGCAGAATGCCGTGATTTTTTATTGACTCAGCCAACTGTTCCAGCGCTTCTCTGTCAAAGTGCTGGCGTGGCTGATTGGGGTTGGGCTGTAGGTCTTCTATTGGCAGCTTCTGAATACGCTCTTGGTCATCAAATAGGATACTTTTATCGAAATCCTGGGGGATGAGCGCATCAAATCCCCTGCCTAGTCCAGATTTTTTAACCGTCGACACGTTTTGCTACCTCCTTGGCAAACTGTTTGTATGAGCGTGCACCCTTTGACCATTTGTCATGTTCGAAAATAGTCTTACCAAAACTTGGCGCCTCGGCCAAGCGCACATTGCGCGGAATAACTGTTTTGAATAGCTTGTCACCAAAGTGGTTCTTAAGCTCGTCCTGTACTTGCTCGGACAGACTAGTGCGCTTGTCGTACATGGTCAGTACAACGCCAAGCAAGTCGAGCGCTGGGTTAAGCCCCTGGCGAACACGCTGCACGGTATTGAGCAACTGCCCCAGCCCTTCAAGTGCATAATATTCAGACTGCACTGGAATGAGCAGCGAATTGGCAGCCGTTAACGCGTTGATGGTCAGCAGACCAAGCGCTGGCGGGCAGTCAATAATTACGTAACGGTAGGTACTCACCTGCAACGCTTGACGCAGTGCAAACTCACGATTCTGTTCAGAGACCAATTCGACCTCGGCCGCAGCCAAGTTGGCGTTGGCGGGCAATATATAGAGACCTTCCCTATTGGCTGGCTTAATTGCCTGATCAAGCGAAGCCTGCCCGAACAGCACTTCATAACTCGTGGGTGTCAGTTCTTCCTTGGGCAAGCCTAGGCCGCTGGTAGCGTTACCTTGTGGATCAAGGTCAACCAGCAATACCGGCACATCCTTCGATGCCAGTTGCGCAGCCAAGCTGACTGCTGTGGTGGTTTTGCCCACCCCGCCCTTCTGGTTAATAACCGCAATTATTGTTTGTTTCATATCCCCTCTTCGAGAGGAAGTATACCATTATCTACTAGGCACTACCAGGTTAAGTGCTAGCCTACTGGAGCGAGATGAGCGTCCAGACTTTGCCATCAGCTGGCCTGCTCAGGGCCTTGCCGATCAATGAGCCAACCCCAGGGTTGGTCGCCTTCTCTGCCGTGCCTTCTTGCGCGGCACTTACCAACAGATCGCCAGCGTTAATTGCCGAACCATCTGCCGCCTGGGTCTGGACCGTGCCGCCAATTGCGACAGTTACATCGTCGCCAGGGTTGGCGGCAGTCAGAGCTACGCCAAGCACACGGGTGTCAGCGGCCAGCATCGTGGTAGTAACTTGTCCGTCATTATCGGAGTCAGCGATAACAACTGCACCGATCGCGATCGCCTTGGTCGCCTTGAAACGCTTCGTAATAGCGTTGCGGCTAAGGCCCGTACCCTGTAGATTAAGATCGCCAGCGATGTTTGCATTGCCCTGGATAGTTACGTTGTTGGCAGTCATTGTACCAACCTGCAGTACAGCAATCGTAGCCTTGTTGGTAACCGTGAGGTCACTCGTGCTAATACTGCCTGATACGTTAAGGTCAGACGCCGAGGTGCTACCCTGAACAGTATTATTGCTCGTGACGCCGCTGGACGGATCGGCCCAGGTTAGGTTGGCGAAGGTCATAACTGTGCCCATTGCGGCAGAGTTATCGCTCGAAAAGCCTTCCAGCGCCTTGCCGATCATCTGGCCTGGTTTGGTAGCCTTCATGGCAACGCCTGGTGTACTCGAGGTCGTTAGGTAGTCACCTGGCTCGATTGGACCGTTCTCCATAGACACTTTAACCGGCACGCGACCAGATAGCGCAAGCAGCACTGGCTGCCCATCACTGGCGATAGCGGTGTTATCACCCAAGATAAAGCCAGGCTGTGTCGAGACAATCCCCAATGCGTGCGAGTCGTAAGCGCCCTCAGACTTCTTGACGCCAGCCTTCAAGCTGCCATCAACAGCCACAATGTCACCTGGTGTCATGCTAGTGTCTTTGGTGTAGTATGCCTCAGCCAAGTCGGCGCCGCTTATCTTGTAGGCAACCATGTAGCCGCCAGCACGCATGGTGGTATTGACGGCAGTTGCCGTCTGCTGCGCCCACTGGAGCGTTACGCTACCACTCGTGGCGCCACTTACCACCGTACCGTACATGATATACTCTTCGTCGGCTGAGTCGGAATGAGGGATAACACCGCTCGTAACACCACAGCTTGTGATGTAGTTATTCTGGACATTGTAGATGTTATTAAAGTCTATACGGCATGTTGAGCTTGCGGGCGCAGTTACAGTTGCCTTGAAGTCGGCGGCGGTGCTAGACACTACATCGGCGTAAATTTGGAAGGCCCACGTCTCGTTGGCACCGATACTAAAGGTAAAGTCGTCGTCGTTCTGCATTACGCTTGAGTTGTTCACCGTCTCGTCGGCAGCTTTGCGAATCGTGAACGATGCCCGATCAGTGCCACACGAGAACTGCTTGGTGCTGGAGTTCCACAAAAGTTTGGAGTTTGAAGAGCTACAATCGGTGAGGCCCGCACCCGTAAAGGTGCCCGCTGTCAGTAAACCGTTGACGGTGGCCGCGCCCTGAACCTGCAAGCCGGTGCTATTCGAACCGCCTGGGTCACCGACGTACACCTTCTGAGTACTGGTGTCGACGGCGAATTGGGTGTTGCCCGAGCTGTCCAGGACACGGAATGCATTAGCCGAGTCTAGATTGACCTTAAACGTGGCATTGCCACTCTGACCCAAACTAAAGAGACTATTATTGAACGTATCAGTGACACCAGCTGGAGCAATGGTCATCGTAATCTGGTATGCCTGGCTACCCGTAAAGGTAATAGTCGGATTGTTTGACCACGTGCCGAAGCTCACAGTATTATTCGTCCATTTAGAGGTACCCGTATTGGCGTAACCGTACTGCGTACCACTGCCGTCGACATTGAATGCCAGCCAGTACGTGGCACCACTAGTAACGCTTGCTGCGGAGACCGAGAAACTGTTCCATGCGTTTGGTGTCAGGGTCTGCGTCGCGCTGCTCGTAAGCACGGTGCCTAGGGCGTTAGTGCCACCGACGTCTGAGTAGAGGGCAACTTGCATATGCTTGTTAGTGGCATCCACGTTGCCGATATACACACTGATCGTAGAGACCGTGCCAGTTGCGCCAGCCGTTACCTTCGTCGAGCTAATCATATTATTGTTACCCGAGTCGTAGTTGTCGTTCGCCACATTACCCGAAGTCGTCGTACTAACAGCCGAAGTCGAGCTGCCGACAGCGAATGCGCCAGAACTAGCATCCAGCCCCATATAGAACGAGGCACCACTATTTGCAAACTCGGCGCTTGCGTCGCCCGAACCCGCCTGCAAGATCCGAACCGCTGGCGTCGCAGTAACCGAATCGTTGCTGCTTACATCGAGCGTACGGCTTGGTGTGGCAGAGTTAGTGCCTATGCCAACGCGCCTGTTGGTAGTGTCGACGTTAAGTACTGAGTTACTCGACGAGTCGAGCACCTGCAGAGCGTTCTGCGAATTCACATTGTTCTTAAAGGTAAACGGTGCCTGCTGATTGGTGCGAACCATAGTGTAGTCGTCGAAATACCACGCGCCAGTTGTCGAAGTTGCGTTAACACCAGTTGTCAGTCGCACGTAGGCCGTGTTTGCCGGAGCCGTGCCAGTTACCGTAGCAAGCGTATAGCTAGTGTTGGCCGTACTGAAATTAGTGACCGAGCTAGTACCGATGTTGCTCTTGTTTTTATCATAGTAGCTGAATGAGAAGCTAGACGTACCATTGGTGCCAGAAGCAACCTTATACCAAACCTCGGCGTAGAACTGATCACCCGGTTGTGCCTCCAGGTACTTGTAGCTCGACAGGATCAGCAAAGTTCCGTTCGGCGTATACACGAACTCATTCTTACCGTGATGAGGTGAACCGGCACTACTTATTGCACCCTGGCTACTAAAGTTCCAGCCACTCGCAGTATATGTAGCATTTGCCTCAAAGCTTGGATTCTCGAGTAAGTTATTGGGGTGTGTATTGCCGTTGTTAATATTCCAGCCATTGGCGCTGTCTATATTAAAGAGCGCTTGGCCTGACGTGTCCTGCACCAAGAAAGCTGAGGTAGTTCCAGCCGTTTTAATGGTTACGTTTCCGGTACCGCCCTGCAAAAGTAGTGAGCTTGCGCCCGAGGTAGAACCGATCGTAACTCCTTGATAGGCAGCACCGGTAGCTATAGCGACCGTACGCGCACCAGCACTCGTGCCAATGTTGATGGCACCAGTGCCAGCATCAAGAGTAAGTGTGCTCGTACCGCTAGTAGAACCGATGGTGACAGATTGATTAGCCGCACCTGTGCCAATGCCGATAGAGTGAGCGCTAGCGCCTGTGCCGATACTAATGACCCCTGCTGAACTACCA
Source organism: uncultured bacterium (assembly GCA_963815935.1). Lineage (GTDB taxonomy): Bacteria > Patescibacteriota > Saccharimonadia > Saccharimonadales > UBA4665 > JARIHD01. Next base: position 192,657 of record CAWFIL010000002.1, on the reverse strand, counting down.
CTCCCGTTATCGATAGATATGCTACCCGCCGTGCCACTAGTTGCGTCACCGCTCTTAATCGTGATATTGCCGGTGTTGCCTGAAGATGTTGAATTGCCCGTACGCAATGTGACCGAGCCAGAGTTTAAGCCCGCACCGCTTACATCACCCGATCGGAAATTTGATGTGCCCGAAGCAATACTAGATGAATCACACGAGCCGGTCGTGCCGCTCTGGCTGACGCGCCACAGACAAGCACCCGTCGAATCCTGCGCCTGCAACACATCCACAGACTGCGATGCAGCAGCACGGAATACACCAGTGATAGTTGTGGCGTTGCCAGAAATTGAAGTCAGACGGCCATTCACCCCGACCCCAGGCACCGAAGTCGTGCCGACATACACACTATCCCCGCTAAACAATTTGCCAAAGTTGACAGTATTTACCGTGGACTGGCCCAGGTTGATAACTGTAGCGTTAGTGCTGCCGACGTTCAGACTGGCGGCACCCACCGCATCAATAGTTGGCGTCAGGATAGAGGTATCAGCGCGGCCAGTGCCGCTTACCCAGAAATTGGCGGCCGTCTGAACCGAAGCATTCTGGTTCTGAATGTATGATGCCGATCCGGGCACCGGCGTACAGCCGCTCGAGGTGCAGATAGCCGTGCCATTAATACGGTACGATGAGCCACTCGAAATGTTGATATCACCAGCTGCGTCGATCTTGTAGCTTGCGTTTGGCGTCATACCAACACCCAAGCCCGTGCTCTTGATAATGGCAGTATCTGTACCGCCAACATTAAGCATGATCGAGCCGGTCGTGTTAGAGTTCTTGACCTTAAAGTCGCTGCTCGAGCCATCCCATGAGAAACCACCAACTTCGTTTTCGTTGGGGCTTATCACCGCCAGCGATGGTTGGTGGGCGCCGGCGCGGGCATCGAGTACCGTAATAACCCGAGAGTTCGTATTCGCCGTTGATGGCAGGCCTAACGCAATGATTTGGTTATACGCGCCCGGGTCATAGTTGAGGACGTTGATCATAGTCGCCACTGAGTTCCCGAGAGGCGAAATGTAGTTGTCGGCGTACGTATTGAACGCACCGCTTAAACGCAGAGCGCCTTTCACTTCTAGCCCTTCGTGCGTTAGGCCCGGCGTGTTATTACCGCCCAAGCCAATACCAACGCGACCATTTAGTGTGTCAACAGTAAAGATATTATTGCCAATTGAGGTCTTCATGTTGAATGCAGTCGCCGTATCAGTTGTTGGCTGTATCCCAATCGCACCACCTGCGGGCGAAACGTCAAACACATCGGTACCAGCATTTTGGATAGAGAACTTGCCGTTCGATCCACAACTTACGCTACATTGCAGGTTGATCAAAAAGTTAGAGTCAGTAGCAGTATCCGCCAACGTAAAGCTAATATCACGCGCATTACTGGTCGTAACGGTGTTACCGGCATCGTAGGCGGCCTGCAAGGTGTTGGACGAGCCAGAACCAGAACAGTTTCCGCTGCTCAAGCACACAGTGCCGGAGTCATTTGGCAACGTAATTGTACGGTTGGCAGTTGGAGTCGTGAGCGCAATACTCGTCGTGTTTGCATTAGATGAATTGTTAAAGACTAGCGCGCCGTTCAGCGTACCCGACTGTCCCAGAATAACCTGGCCGTTCGTGGTGTCGCCTGTTAGGACGGCAGTGCCGCCGGCAGTCAATAGTCGAAATGCGGTTGCTGAGTTAGAAGCATTTTGAAGTATAACCTGGCCAGTGCTGCCGACGCCGAACATCACTGAGCCCAAACCTATAGCGTTGCTGGCGCGCACATCAAACAAATCGGCGCCGATGGTTGTATCGGCATCCTGGATGTCTACACCCAGTAGCGTACTGTTGACCTTGATCTTTGGTGTCGTGCCACCAGTTGAGAAGTTGTAGCCAGTCTGTAACGTGGCACCAGCACCAGCACAGTTCCCAGAGTTGGTACAGATGATACCACTGGCATCCGGCAGAGTCAGTGTACGGTTGGCGGTTGGGGTACCCGGCAGAATAGTTACGGTGTTGGCATTGCTCATGTTGGCAAAGGCCAGCTTGCCATCAAGAGAACCGCCCACACCGAGTACAACTTGCGCCGCTGCAGTATCGACTGTTATCACTCGGTCGCCAGCGGCATTTTGTACATTAAATGCATTGGCAGAGTTAGCGCCATTCTGGAAAGCGACACTGTTGCCGGTAAACGTTTGCGAGGAACCCAGCTTAGCCAGATTGGCGTCGTTTGAAAGGCTAGCCGATGAGATTTGCGTGCCATTGACCGTAAATTGGTTACCCGAGGTTAGGTTAAGGTTACCATTGACCGTAACCACCGAACCACTCTGCGACAGAAGTGAATCACCGAGCGTCTGTGAACCTGTAAATACTGCTATTGTCCCCGTAGTCCCGCCCGAAGTTGTAACGCCGCCACCTGTACCGGCACAGTTGCCGATTGTCGTACAGATCGTGTAAGTACCTGTTGCGACCGACCGATCAAAGTTGTAAGTGACCGCTGCAGTCGGTGTACCACTGAACCCGACCGTGGTCGTGAAGCCACTGCCAGTTGCCGTAAGTTGAGTGTTGGCACTTCCCTGCAAAATCAATTGTTGACCGGTAGCACCAACGGTGAGCGTGCCACCAGGAGTGATGTTGAGGGCGCCAGTCGAGGTGATATCACCGCCGTTAACAGCAATGTCGCCGGCAGTCAGCGTCAAATTGCCGGCAGCAGTCACCGTACCTGTAAAGTTTGCTGAGCTAGAGATCGTTTGGCCGTTGTAGGTACCAGCAGTGACAGCACCGGTTGCACCGGCTACATCAAAGTTCGTGAGGTTAATATTGCCGGTCGTGCCCAGGATATCATTAGCGCCCACATCAACATTGCCATTAAATGTGCTCAGTGCGTTAAATACAGATGCGTCTTGGACGACGAATTGGTTCGCTCCATCAACGGTAATGTTATTACCCACACCGATTGACGCAATAGTAATGGCACCGCTGCCTGTAATGTTGCCGATGTTAGCTAGATTGCCACTGTTATCGATGCGGGTGGTACTATTCGTTTGGAGAGCACCAGCGGTCGTGTTGAGATTGCCAGATGCTGTGGTCGTGCCCGTAACACTCAAGCCACTAACCGTCACAGCCAGGTAGGTCGAGCTGCCAGCATTGTTCTGAATCTCGAACAAATTTGTGCCCAAAGGGGTGCTGTTGTCGCGGATGGTCAGGCCACCCACACTGCTGTTGAGTACTATTTCTGGGTTAACTGAGTTATTGTAAGCCGTTTGCAATGTTGCGCTACTGCCGCCTGCACCGCCATCACAATCCTGCCATACTAACTGGTTGCCTGTGCCACTTTGCTTTAGACACTGGTTTGCAGTACCGGTGTTCGTTGGCAGTATAAACGAAAGATTGGCAGCCGAGTCGCCTGCCTGCAGTGTTGTAGTCTGGCCGTTACCATCGTGCAGAATCACAGAAGCTGGCTGGGATGTGCTGCCGAGAGTCAGGTCACCCCCCTGCACAATTACATCGACAGAGACAGTAACATTGGTGCCGTCGTCCGAAATGCTTGAGTCGCCAATTGCCTGTGCTCCGGTAAATTTAGCCAACTTGTTGGTCGTGCCACCGCCCGTAGTAACACCGCCACCCGTACCAGCACAGTTGCCTGTCGTCAGACAGATGGTCGCCGTACTTGCACCAGGATCAGGCAAAATGTATGCCGTGTCTTGGCCCAAGGCCGCAACCTGTAGGATGCCGTTATTAGAGCTACCGTCACTCAGTGTGATTGTGCCTGCCTGAGCCGCGGCGCCGAGCGTGACATTGCCACCCTGGAATGTGCCGCTGCCGCTAGCAGTTAGTGCAACTATGTTAACCAAGTTGCCACTGTTATCGATGCGGGTGGTACTATTCGTTTGGAGAGCACCAGCGGTCGTGTTGATGTTACCCGAACCCGAGTACGACGTGCCGCCAGAAACAGCACCCGACAGCGTCAACGAGCCAATATTTACAGCGTTGCCCGAGTTATCAATGCGGGTGGTGCCATTAGTTTGCAATGTACCGGTGCTTGCATTCACCGTTCCGGTCACCGTAGCAGTACCCGAAACGGCGATGCCGCCGCTTGTAACCGCCAGGTAGGTAGCGCTGCCTGCGTTGTTTTGAACTTCGAATAGGTTCGCCCCAAGTGGCGTGCTGTTGTCGCGGATCGTCAGGGCACCTCGGGTAGCATCAAGCGTAATCTCGGGCGAAGATGAGTTGCTGTATGCCGCCTGAAGCGTCACGCCAGCACCAGCACAGTTACCGCTGGTTGTACAAATGGTATAGGTACCAGCCGACAAGGCTGGGAAGTTCAACGTCGTGTTAGCTATTGGGCTCGTAAACGCAACCACCGTCGTACTTGCACCGCTGGTCGCAGTAAAGCTAGATGTCGCACCGCCCTGCAACGTTAGAGTCTGGCTCGTAGCGCCGACCGTGAGTGCGCCCCCAGGTGTAATGTTGAGTGCGCCCGATGAGGTCAGATTGCCACCGTTAACTGCAACATCGCCCGTGGTCGTAATACTTCCCGTAACATTCGTGTTGTCTTGCAGCTCGATACTGGCAGCCGAGTTTAGAACGATGTTATTGCCAGCACCGTTAGAGGTGATCGTTGTTGTTGAGCCTTGTAGCAAAGCCGTTTGAGCGCTCACACCCACCGTAAGAGCAGCAGATGGAGTGATATTATTTGTGTTCACGCCAGCGAATGTAGGGGTGGCGCCGGTGTTAATGTTTTGAGCAGTGTTGACTGCGCCACCGGTCACGCTAAAGTTTGTACCGTTAAAGCTAGCGATTCCCTTGTTAACCGTGCTAGCGTCATCAATTGTCACCGTTGTACCTACGCCACTAGCGTTAGCTATATTAAGACCACCGGTCAGACCGTTCAGTGACGAGACTCCGCTCCCTGACGGGCAAGCGCCCCAGACAGGAACTCCAGCCGTCGACAACAGGCACAAGCCAGCGACTCCCGACGTTACCGAACTCACAGCTGCCGTGCCATGGCCAACCAGTACACCATTTGCCGCTAATGACGTAGTGCCGGTTCCACCGTTGCTAACCGTGAGCGCGTTGCTAAGCGTCAGTCCACCGGTTACTACGCTCAGATCGCCACTGATAGTCACCGTTAGACCACTTTGCGTAACTATGGAGTTTTCAATATTTTGCGAAGCGGTAAATAATGGCAATGACCCGACAACTCCGCCGCCGCTTGTCACAGTGCCCGTCCCAGCGCCAGTCACGCTTATCTTTACGTTGCCCTGCCCGTCGCTAGTAACACTCACGTTTGGGTTGCCTGCCGAGACACTAAGCACTCCGCTGTTGCTAAAGTTAGTGCCGTTGATTACGATGCCGGCACCAGCCGTTAGCGTAACTGCGCCGTTCTGACCTTGAACCGAAAGCACGCCACTGTTGGATACTTGCGTGCCGGTGAGCGACAGCCCGCCACCCAAGGATAGCTGGCCAGTACCGCCACCCAAGCTCTGAACGCCACCCGCAGGGGCGCCAGTCAAGAATACAAAGTTGCTGCCATTGTAGTAGGCCAACTGGTCAGTCGACTGATCGTAGTAGATCTGCCCCGGCTTGGCGCCGGTTGGCTGTAGGCTAGGCGACAACAGCAAGCCATCGTTAAGCTGGATGGGGCCATTAATAGTAACATTAGGGGCGCCAGCTAGCGTAAGATCTTTGCCACTTACTATCTCGCTCAGAGGTATTTTGACCGTACCAAAACGGTCCGCCACGGTCGCAGTACTTGCATTACTGTTGCGTTGCTTATTGTGCGTTGTCGTGAAAAAGATGCCTACTGCAATACCCGTAAACAAAAGCACAACCAACAAAACATCAGCCCTCCTAACAAATCGCAGGAAAGGATTAGTTTGTCGTCTTGGCTGCTCTTGCGAGGTGAGCGGCTCGGGTACACCCGGCTCATAAGACAACGCGTTTGTATCTAGTGGTTCCTTTACAACGCCGCCATTAGACGATATATCAAAATCGCCCAGGCTTTGCCCGTTCGGGACGGCACTGTTTTGGTCTTTGTTTTCCACGGCTTTTTTCTTTTTGGGCACTAAGACCCCACTCAATCTTACACCCCTTATGGTTAAGGGGCAATCTTTTTTACAACATAAAATCACACATAGTGAAGCTAACGCGTGCTATCGAAACAGATAGACTAGCATTATAAGGCCAGCTGACTATGTCGGTTTTGCCAAGCTTCCGCCAACGTGCCAGCAGCAAGCTTTAGGTTATTCTCTCAGCTTTGGCTAATTTAACGTGACGTACCCAGAACGTCTTGCAGTTCAACGTAGTCCATGTCTATAGCCCTGCTAGTAGTACCAGCGGCTTTGACAATCGAGGCATTCCAGCTAGTCTCGCGGCCAGCAGATGTCGGGATGTTGCTGCTAATTGAACATGTACTGCTACCGTCGGCGTAGAATGTCGCCAGTGTGCCCGAGGAGTTAACAATGAGGGTTAACCGGTACCACTGGTTAGCGTTAACTGTAATACCCGTATCGCACGTTGACTGTGTCGAGTTGCTCTCGCATATCGCCTGCCATTTACCACCGTTTAAACTGCTATTGTACTTAAAGAAGCATCCATCGACACCGTCAGAGCTATATCCATCCGTCATACCGGTACGCACTGTAAAATTATTAGTTCCGTCCGATAGCGTTGGGACGCGTATGTCCATCTCGTACTTCCAAGTATCACCATTACCGAATACATATGCCGCACCCGCGTCAGCCGAACCCGACGCAGCCCAACCGTTAGTTGTTGTACCCGTATTCAGCCGAGACACGCCCGGATGCCCCGCCACGCCAGTTTGGGAACCCCAGCTACCACCAGTACCAAAGAAATCAGTTCCAGCATCGGTCTGCGTACCAATAAAGTCATTAATGTAGTGCCAGGTAACGCGTGCGCTGCCCAAACAATCGACCCACATGTCGTTTTCGTAGCAACGGAATGAGTTACGGCTAGAATTGTAGTACATACCACCGTTTACGCCGCTAGGGTCACCGCTCGTGTTTTTGCTGTCAAGGATTAGTAAGGCACCGTTGCTATCTGACACCGGATTACCTACGTATACTCGCGAACTACTCGTGTCTATCGAGAATAGTGGCACACCGCTAGCATTAAGCACCTGGAATGCGCCCGAGGTATCGCTATGGTTCTGGAAAGCGGCGAGATCATTTGCAGTAAAGGCACCGTTAATAGCCACACCGTTAGAGAAGTTAGCCTGGCCAATAACGTCCAGCCCGCCAACAAAGCGTCCGTTACCGGCAGTTATTGATCCGCCGTTACCGCCAGTTGCCGGATCGCTGCCGGCATCGGTCAGACTCTGGCCTTGCAAGCCAACCAAGTCAAGGGATGCACCAACCTGCACACGGCTAGCAGAGCTGTAATAAACGGTAGTAGTTGCTGCACCGCCCCATCCAGAAATAACGTACATGTAGCCATTTACCGTTATGCCAGGAGCACTAGCCCTTACTGCGGGCAATGAGTTAGCCGAGACGCCCCACACGCCCGTACTACCATCGCTATTCAAACGAGCATAAATAACCGATGACATGTAGCCGCTGGCTGAGTTCTGGCCACCCGCCAGATATACGTATCCATTGGAGACAAATGGCGTACCTTCGGCACGAGCGGCTGGGAGTGCATTACTTGCGGTAGTCCAGGTACCATTACTGCCATCGCTGGCGTTAAGCTTGGAATAGTAAACTGTTGACTGTTGCGTACCAGCATTATTCTGACCACCCATGATATATAAGTAACCGTTATTGATCAATGAAGACTGGAAATTACGCTCATTCGTTACAGGGTTAGCTGAGGTTGTCCAAGTGCCAACCGAACCGTCGGCGTTAACTCTGGTGTAGTACACGTCGTTGTGTGTTGTACCGGCAGTGTCTTGGCCGCCAACGAAGTACATATAGCCGTTAGCTGATGCCATAGAACCGCTTTGGCGGCCAGCTGGAAGCGAATTGGTCGCAGTCTGCCAAGTGCCAACCGAACCGTCACTATTGAGCTTGGCATAGTAGACAGTTGTGTAGGCAGTCGTAAAGGTGTTAATACCACCGACAACGTAAACGTAGCCATTCACAACAGTAGCGCCAGAACGTGCCCTTGCAGCCGGCAACGAATTGCCCGATGTTGTCCAAGTGCCAACCGAACCGTCACTATTGAGCTTGGCATAGTAGACAGTGCTAGTTGAGTTGCTGGAGGCATCATTACCACCAATTTGGTAGACATACCCATTGGCCGTAACCACATTACCGCCGTAGCGGCCAGCTGGGATGGTGTTGGTGGCGCTATTCCACGGGCTAGTCTCGCCCGGAACCATACCAAACAGCGTGGCCGTACCAGCGTTGGTAGAATCGATATTAAATAAGCTACCGCCCGAAGCGTTCAGCACCTTGAAAACTGACGTCGAGTCATTCTTGGCCTGGATAGTCTGTGTCCCATTAACACCTACACTTCCATCGAACCGGCTCGCACCGCCTACACTAAGGCCACCGTTTGTTTGGATGCTACCAAGGACACTCAGACTCCTGCTCACAGTCAACGAGCCTGTGGTTATATTGCCGCTTTCGATGCTCTGAATATATGCACCACCCATATCAAAGACCTGTAAGGTGGCAGAAGTGTTGTTGATGGCATATACGTAGCGGCCAGAGACAGCCACTGCATAGGGCTGCGTCCCAGTCGTAATCGCGCCCAAACTAGAAGGGCTGGCGGGGTTAGAGATATCGAAGACCTGGAAATTATCAGATGACTGATTTACGACATATGCACGACGGCCAGAGACAGCCATGTCCCGTGCTCCAGAAAAACCAGTGCTGGTAGTACTGAGAGTACCTACGCTGGCGGGGTTGCTGACGTCGAAAATCTGCAGAGAATTGGAAGTATTATTTGAAACGTATGCATACTTGCCAGTAACCACAATGCCTATAGGTGCAGTGCCCGTGGTAATCGTATTAACGACCGTGGGGCTGGCGGGATTAGAGATATCAATAATCCTGAAGGCATTGTCGCCTGTAGTCGTAACATAGGCGTACTTTCCACTCACAGTGATTTTCCTGGCCGTACTGCCAACGTGTATACTACCGGCTGCTACGGGGCTGGCGGGGTTGCTGACGTCGAAAATCTGCAGCGTAGGAGTTGCTGCCGAATTCGTAACATACGCGTAATTACCCACGACCGTAACGTACCTTGGATTAGCACTAGTAGCCACACTACCCGCGGCCGAGGTGGGCAACGAGCCACTAACGTATAGCTGCCCTGTTGCGGTCCCTAACGACCCGATACTGACGCGCATGCTACTCGTGTCGGCATTAAGTAACGTAGCCGAGCTAGCATTCTGTATCTGGAATGCAGCTGCTACATCTGTTTGAGGTCGAACAATTACGCCTCCCGCAGTACCAATACCAGTGCTGTTGCCGCCCTGCAGAATGAGAGACCCACCATTCTTGTTGGTGCCATTGCCGCTACCGGCAGCTACTGTCAGATTGTCACCATTACTACCACTGCTTGCCGTCTGTATGTAGAACGTACGCGCAGCACCGTTCGAGAAGAACGTACTGTGCGCCAACTGGATGCCCGATGCGTTAGTGGTCCCCAGCTGTAACGTCGAAGTGCCGCTTGGTGTATCAATGATCGGGGCCTGGAGGGCCGTGTCCGCCCGGCCAGTACCGGAGACCCAGAAGTTAGAAGAGCTTTGCTGGGCCGCGTTTTGGTTCTGGATGTAGCTCGACGATCCAGCTGTCGGCGTACAGCCGCTCGAGGTACAGATAGCCACGCCATTTATGCGGTACGAGGATCCGCTCGATATGTTGGTATCGCCTGCAACATCAAGCGTGTAGCCCGGGCTACTTGTACCGATACCGGCGTTGCCATTTACATATAGGTCGCCGACCCCTACCTTGGCATTAGGAGTCGTACTGACCACCGATCCAGTAGTCGAAAAGCGGAACACCCCATAGTTGCCGTTGCCGCCGCCCCTTGGATAGTAGCCAAAATCGCCCCATGCTACATTCGACCCGTTAAAGCGCAGATTGCTCGAAAAATCGCCCGTCAGGTAAGCACTCGTGTCGTCATTACCCCCGATAAGTGCCGTCACCCCGTTCTTGGGTCCTTGCAGCCAGATTGCGTCATACGTACTGGTATTGCTGGAATACAATGTCCGCAAATGTGCGGTATTGTTGAACGTATCGGCCGACAGGACAGCCTGGCCCGCCGTACCCTGCACAGTGAAGGCGGTAACCGTATCAACCGTGGTCGACATGCTAACGGAGCCTCCGTCCGCAATCGTGAATACTGCCGACGAGTTATCTTTAAAGAGAGCTATGTTGCCAGTAGACGTAGCATTGCTAACTACAAGAGCATCGCCCGTCGTTGCACCGGTAAGCGACGTTGCACCACCAGCCACCGTCAAGCTCTTTCCGCTTGCAATCGTTGTGTTCTGGTTGAGATTAATTGCTGTGGCGTTAGTAGTTCCAACAGCCAAAATCGCTGCCGTAGGCGTATCGATCAAAGGTGACTGCAGTGCTGTATTTGCGCGACCAGTACCCGTAATGCGAAAATCACCCGTTTGATCACTCGCTGATTGGTTCTGGATATAGTTATTGTTGCCCGATGATAATGCAAAACCACAGTTGGCGCTATTTTGTACACAGAGCGTGCCGTCTTCATTTGGAAGTACTATGGTGCGGTTGGCGGTTGGAGTAGTGCTGGCGTTTAAAGTAATCGTGTTGGCATTGCTAGAGCTTCTAAAAATAAGCGTCCCTGTAAGCGTACCCGACTGTCCCAATATAACTTGGCCATTTGAGGTGTCACCGGTAAGTACCGATGTGCCGCCAGAAGTTAGCAGACGGAATGCAGCCGTCGAGTTGCTACTATTCTGCAGCGTTACTGCGCCGGTGTTACCAACACCAAACATCACCGATCCCAGACCGGCCACATTACTGGCGCGCACATCAAACAAATCGGCGCCGATGGTTGTATCGGCGTCCTGGATATCCACGCCTAATAGCGAGCTATTCAGTTTTATCTTGGGCGTCGTGCCACCGACCGAGAAGTTGTAGCCAGTCTGCAGGGTTGCACCAGCACCAGCACAGTTACCAGAGTTGGTGCAGATAATGCCGCTGGCATCTGGTAGGGTCAGTGTACGATTAGCTGTCGGGGTACCCGGCAAAATAGTTACGGTGTTAGCATTGCTCATGTTGGCAAAGACTAACGTGCCATCAAGCGCACCACCAACACCCAGTGTTACCTTGGCACCAGTAGTATCGACCGTCACAACTCGGTTACCGGCAGCATTTTGCACATTAAAGGCATTCGTAGAATCTACGCCGTTCTTGAAAGCAACTGTCGATCCTGTAAAAGTCTGTGAAGAGCCTAGCTTGGCAAGATTCGAATCGTTCGACAGGTCGGCGGATGAAATCTGCGTACCGTTAACCGTAAATTTGTTGCCGCTCGTTAGGTTAATGTTGCCGTTGATCGTAACAACCGAGCCACTCTGAGACAAGAGTGAGTCGGCAATTGTTTGAGAACCAGTAAATACCGCAAGCGTACCGGTAGTCCCGCCAACAGTCGTTACTCCTCCGCCGCTACCCGCACAGTTGCCAATGCTTGTGCAGATAGTATAGGTACCTGTTGCTACTGACCGGTCAAGGTTATAGGTCACGTCTGCCGTTGGCGTGCCATTAAACCCAACAGTTGTCGTAAAACCACCACCAGTTGCCGTCAACTTAGTATTAGCGCTTCCCTGCAAGATCAGCTGTTGGCCGACAGCACCGACAGTTAGCGTACCTGCGGGTGTAATGTTGAGTGCCCCCGTTGAGGTGATGTTACCACCGTTGACTGCGAGGCTACCCGCCAAAATACCCGCATTGGTAGCAGTGTCGATAGTAAATGCCGCTGCACCGCCAGCAGTTTGCACCTGAAAGGCGGTAGCCGAATTGACAAGATTCTTAAATAGCGCCGATCCGGTAGCTCCGCTCAGTCCAAAGACCGTAGCCGGTACATTGGCGCTTGAACCCGAGACGCCCGGTGTGGCAACCTGGAAGTTCAAGTTGCCGCCAATACCGGCACCCGTACCGGCACCACCGGCAATATTTACAGTAGCCCCCGTAACGTCAGTACCGCTCCCGCCAGTGCCATGCAACGTAAAGTCTTGAGGAGTTGCATTGGTCACGCCATTGCCTATATACGCGTTACTAACATATGTGTCGCTTGAGCCGATAACCAGTTGGTTGTCGGCCGTCGCAGATGCATTGTGCCCAATAACGATGCGGTTGTTTCCACCGGTAGCAGCACCGTATCCAAGTGCAACGCCGCTCTGGTTAGCGCTCGAGAACGCGCCAAGTGCAACCGAATCCAGCCCGGCAGTCGCGCCGTTGCCGACAGCTATAGCGTTGTTGGCAGATGTTGAGCTATTTTGGCCAACAGCAACGCCCCAAGCGCCCGCGTTAGCACTGTCACCCACCGATACTGGGCCACCAAAGGCGCCAGAGCTTGCGCCCGCCCCGCGACCAATCGCCACTGCGTTAGCCACTGCACCGGCACCATTACCAACTGCCACTGCGTTAGCACCGCTGACTGTTGCGCTGAGACCAAATGCCTCAGAGCTAGCCTGACCCTGCGAATTGCTAACATACGCTGTAGCACCCTGCAAAATAAGATCAGTGCCGCTGCTTAGTGCCACCTGGGAACCGTCATTAGCAATAATAACCCGAGTAACACCATTGGTTTCTAGGTTGAAACCAAAATTGTCATTTGTGCCAAGCGTAACCGCAGTGCCAAAGTTATTGCCACCCTGCAAAATATCACCAGTACCACCAACGCCAGCACAGTTACCGCTAGTAAGACAGAACGAACCGCTTGCGTTTGGCAACGTGTAGTTTTGACTGGCGGTTAGGTTGTCGGTTGCTAGCGTTCCGGTAAATGCACCGCCGCCGTAAGCAAGCGCCAATGAGCCGCTTTGAACACCAGCCACACCAACAGTACCACTACCACCCTGGATCACTAGGTTGGCAGTAGTGGTCACTGTCGTACCGTTATCGGTAATTGTTGAGTCGGCAATCGCCTGACTGCCCGAGAACTTAGCAAGCCTGTTGGTGGTGCCCCCGGTTGTCGTAACGCCAGTACCAGTGCCGGCACAGTTGCCAGTTGTCAAACAGATCGTAGCCGCACCAACACCGGGATCAGGTAGCGTGTAGATTGTATTCTGCCCCAAAGCTGCAACTTGTAGCGTACCTGTGTTAGAACTGCCGTCGTTCAAAACGATACTGCCCGCCTGAGAGTTTGTGCCAAGCGTTGCGCTGCCACCCTGGAATGTTGCACTACCGCTGGCTGTAACGGCAGCGATGTTAACCAGATTACCGGAGTTATCAACGCGGTTTGTGCCACCAGTCTGCAAGGCACCCGTTGAAGAGTTTATGTTGCCACTTACAGTAGCCGTTCCGGTCACCATAACGCCCGAACTCGTAACCGCCAGATATGTAGTACCGCCAGTATTATCCTGAACCTCGAGAAGATTTGCCCCGAGCGGTGTGCTATTGTCGCGAACCGTCAGTGCACCTCGGGTTGCATCAAGCGTAATCTCGGGTGTCGACGAATTACTGTATGCGGCCTGCAAGGTTACACCAGCGCCAGCACAGTTACCACTAGTGGTACAAATTGTATAGGTGCCGGCGGCCAACGCCGGGAAGTTGAGCGTAGTATTGGCCGTTGGACTTGTAAAGGCAACTATTGTCGTGTTGGCACCGCTCGTAGATCGCAAGCTAGTGGTTGGGCCACCCTGCAACGTCAATGCCTGAGAGCCGGCACCAACCGTCAGTGCACCACCAGGGGTAATATTGAGCGCACCAGATGAGGTAAGATTGCCGCCGTTCGCGGCTATATTCCCCGAAGCCGTAACGTCACCCGAAACAAATGTATTATCTTGCAGGTCGATCGCATTTGCCGAATTAAGCACGATATCGTTGCCCGCACCATTAGAAGTAATCGTTGTGGTCGAGCCTTGTAGCAGTGCTGTTTGCGCGCTTACCCCCACCGTCAATGCGGCGCCAGGAGTGATATTATTTGTGTTCACACCCGCAAAAGTAGGAGTAGCGCCGGTGTTGATGTCCTGGACCGTATTAACCGCACCGCCGGTGGCCGTAAAGTTGGTACTATTAAAGCTGGCGATACCCTTGTTGACAGTGCTAGCGTCATCGATCGTGATCGTGCTGCCAGCCGCACTGGCGTTAGCAATACTCAGTCCACCGGTCAGGCTATTAAGTGACGTCACGCCACCGCCAGAAGGGCAAGCACCCCAGGTTGGTGCACCGGCTGTGGACAACAGGCAAAGCCCCGCACTACCGGCCGCAACCGAGCCGACCGCTGCAGTCCCTTGCCCAACCAGCACTCCGTTGGCTGCTAGTGATGTCGCGCCAGTACCACCGTTGCTAACAGTAAGTGCCGTGCTGAGTGTGAGGCCACCCGTCACCACACTCAGGTCGCCCGTGATCGTTACCGTCAGGCCGCTCTGGGTAACGATTGAATTCTCGACATTTTGACTACCAGTGAACAATGCAATTGAGCCGACCGTGCCACCACTGCTCGTAACGGTGCCTGTGCCGCCCAGGCCAGACGCATCAATACTCACATGGCCGTTACCGTCTGAGGTGACAGCCAAACCTGGTGTAGTCGAAGCGACGCTCAACACTCCACTGTTGCTAAAGTTAGTACCATTAATCACGATGCCTGCGCCAGCGGTAAACGTAACGTCACCTTTAGCGCCTTGCACCGATAGCACACCCGCATTACTTATCTGCCCGTTGGTCAAGCTTAGGCCATTGCCCGCACTTATCTGCGTAGTCGAAGCACCCAGGCTCTGTAGTCCGGTAGAAGCCGGCACGCTGGTTAGAAACACGAACGTACTACCGTTGTAGTAGGCCAGTTGATTGGTGTCCTTATCGTAGTAAATCTGGCCGGCTTTGGCGCCCGTTGGCTGCAAGCTAGGCGTTAGCAAGAATGAATTCGTGAGCTGCAAGGGACCGTTGATAGTCACATTCGAACTGCCTGCAATCGACAGGTCCTTGCCGCTAACCAAGTCACTCAAAGGAAGTTTGATCGTGCCGAAACGGCCCGATACTCCCGAGCCTGTAGTACTGTTTTGCTGCTTGTGGTGGCTAATCGTAACAAAGGTCACGACACTTCCGACCAACAACAAAACCACCAGGATGACATCGAGCCTCCTAGCCATTCGCAAAAACAGGTTGACCTGACCCTTGGGCTGCACTTGCGAGGTGGGTAGCGCTTGGGTTTCTGGGTCGAGCGAGAGCGAGTTCTCATCCGGAGGCGGTGCATGCACTCCACCGGTGTCGAATGCTCCCTGGACCGAACCAGGTTCATAGCCAACATAACTGTTGTTTTGGTCTTTATTTTCCACGGCTTTTTGGTTTATGTTCGTATAGGGGGTAGATCCCCCTATTTCATCTTACACTGCTTATGCTAAGTCGGCAACGTTTTTTACAACGTCGGTTACAGAGGTGAGATACGTTTTACACAGTCAAGACGAGATAGATCACGAGCGTTGCGAATAGCAACACAGCGACAACGGTCAGCCCCACCTCTAGCAGACTCTTACGAACTGCACTTTCCGATAATGGATTTCGT
Source organism: uncultured bacterium (assembly GCA_963815935.1). GTDB lineage: Bacteria > Patescibacteriota > Saccharimonadia > Saccharimonadales > UBA4665 > JARIHD01. Next base: position 176,985 of record CAWFIL010000002.1, on the reverse strand, counting down.
CCAATCGAGATAATGCTAGAGCGAACCGCCGAATACAACAGCACCGTAACACTCACGAATAGCAACAACAGAATTAGCGCAGCCACAAGCACACGTACCGGTGACACGTTGCGACCAGTCACGTTGTTGGCCAGTGACTGCAAAAAACCTGGCACAAATGGCGAATCTTGCGTAGCAACCGTGTAGTATGACACGCCTACTTGCACAGGCAAAAGCCCGATATGTACTGCCTCTTTTTTGCCGGTATTGGTTGTGATACTTCGCGTTTCGGTCTTAGCCGACGCCAAGTCACCCTGGACAGTACCGACAACGGTCGTACTCTCGGTCGCCTTCATACCAATACCCTCGATAGGCGAGGCGGTAATCTTGTCGCCGTTTACTACTTTGCCGTTTATATCACTGACCAACACAATAGTCAGTCCACTAGTAACCACTTGGATGCCGCTAGTACCACCCGAGAGCTCTATGAGCGGTTTGTCGCTCACCACGCCAACCATGCGGGCAACATTGCCAGTCGAGCTGAGCTCAATGGTATTGGTATTGCTCTTCTCTAGCCCAACGATAGCAGCGGCAGTAATATTCGTTGCGTTCGCTTTGAACCCTTGAGCTATCGAAGAATTACCCTGCGCCGAGGCGACCACTACCGAAGGGGCAAGAAGTATCGCTATCATCACGGATAGCGCAGCCAATCTCGAGCGTAGTACAGTAGACGATAACAACATTACTCGGCCCAACCCTTACTCGCTCCCATTATAAGCTAAAGCATCCGGTTCCACAAAAGCATCTACCAGTGTAGGTAGCATTATACGGCTAGCAGGATACGGTTCCTTACTGCCCTGTGCTCTGGGTGCCCGTGGCATTGTTACCTAAGTTGATTGGGCCAACATTAACCAACTTGTTTATCGACTTACGGTAGAGTAATGCGGTCTTGGCCTTGGCATATACCAAGACGTAGTCGCCATTTCGGGCATCTTTAAAGAAGGCTTGGCCACTTAGCTTGGTCTTGTCCTGTATGGCGGCAACTGTTGGCGACTCGTCGGTTGGGATAATATAAAGCTTACCGACAGCCTTTACGACACTTTGGCTCTCGGCCTTAGTGTCGCTCGGCTTAGCCGAAGCACTGCCATTGCCATGAATAAGCAGGTAGGCGATCACCCCAGAAAGAATGACAACGGCAGACACACAAGCCAGCAAGAGTAGCTTCACCTTTCTGTTTTGGCGCTGAACGTCCCCAAATCTCATACTCTTAATGATAGGGTTTGCGCTTATGGTAAGTCAAGCGCTACTGGTTGGGCTCAGTGGTTGTCGCATTTTGCGACGTGCTGCTTTGGCTAGATTGGTCGGCTGCTACTGGGCCAATATTGATAATCTTGTTTTCGCTATCACGGTACAAGATGGCAATCTTAGCCTTGGTATAGACCAGGACGCGATCGCCGTTTTTTGCACTATCAAAGAATGGCTCGCTCTTCAACTGACTTACATCTTTGATAGTAGCGACTGTCGGCCGTTCATTCTTGGGCAGCGCGTATAGCTTGCCGACGGCGGCAATGGTGTGGCTGACAATATTCTGTTGGCTCGTGGAGTCGGACTGTTTAGCATCTCGCTTTAGTTTTGCGTTTTGCCACAGCAGAAAGCCTGAAAGCGACACAAGCGATAAGACACAGACAACACAGGTAGCCACAAGAACATTAATCGTCGACATACGCAAACGAGGCAGCCTTGGCCGTCTTCGCGACCCTGAAGCAGCGTGAACAGGCGCAGTTGCCTGGCTGTCCTGTTGTACGGGATGGGTCACATCAAATCTCATTGCTTAAAGCTTAACCAAAATAACCTCTCTAGTCAACGGCAGCAAACAGAGAAGTAAGGCTGGCTACAATCAATGGCTACTGACCCGTTGAGATAGGGCCAATGTTCACGACCTTATTAGTCGAGGCACGATAAATAAGGGCAATCTTTGCTTTAGGGTAAATGAGCACGTAGTCACCTTTTTGAGCATTCTGAAAGAAAGCTTGGCTGCTCAATTTAGACTTATCAGCAACCTGGGCCACCGAAGGCTTCTCGCTTGGAGCATCATACACACTAGCTACTTTCTGTGCGACCTGGTCATTGGTTAGGCTACTATGCATCCTACTACTCTGCTCTGCAGTTTGCCGCAAATGACGATTTTGAGTATATAGAACACCGGCAGCGGCAATCGCAATAACCAGCAATATGCCAACACCAACCACTAGGAACATGGTGCGCTTGTCGCCCCACCTTTTCCCGCTTATTCCCTCGATGTATTCCATACCTGTAGCTTAGCCTACTTAAGAATCGCCGTCTATGGCCCGCTCGTCACCACTGTAGGGGCATTAGACGGCACGGCTGTTGATGCCAGGGCCACCTGCGTCGCCACCCAGTCTATACTTATATCCTTGGTGGAGGGGTAGTGCATGGTAATTGTGAAACCATTCGCACTCTTATCGGTTATTTTCAGCCCGACGAAGTCAGAGGCACTGACGGTAACTTGTGGCACTTGGTCATACGGCTGGTTAAAGGTGACTGTTGCGGTAGTCTGGCCCTTAGGGATAACAATCGTGCCGCCCGCATCCGGGTTATACGTTACTTTGCCCATAAAGTTTACTTTGCCCTCAAACGTTGCTGGCCCCTTAAAGTCCACGCCTCCATTAAAGGTAACCAGACTATTAAAGGTTGTATCATTCGAGACGATGCCGCCGTCCCACAGACCTTGGCGCAAGTTGTCAATCTGCACCTGCTGTTGCTGGATGGCCTTTACGATGTTAGCGGTAAGGAACTGGTAGTCGATACCCGTGGGCAGCCCCTGATCGTCGTAGTCAACGACGTCGGGCATGATACTTTGCATTTCCTCGGCAATAAAACCGATCTTCTCACGCTGATCTGACCCATTGTTATATTCAAACGTTACAGGTCGCATTGCCTTAATAGCGTCGAGGCCCATTGCGGCGGGCAGATCTTGGACGTTCTTCTTAAACCGTATAGACGAGGTCGAGCAAGAGGTACCCGTACCCATCTGTACATATCGTGTGGTGGCATCTATACAGACCGCCCTAATCGAAGCTGTTATGGTCGGGATCGACTGGAAAGCCATCTGGCCACTCGTGTACATGATGATATGCGTCACCTGGCCAGAGGCGAAAGTGGCGCTAGTCCATGTCGATAGGTACAGTGAGGCACCACCACCTTCCATATCCAACGACCCACCACTAGTCCGGAAGCGGTACTGTTTAGTCGGCGTGTCCGCATTGCGTACGTTAAGGTTACCGTTTACAGTCATTGCCTCCGACGGAGAGGTTGTCGCTACCCCCACCTGGCCAGACGAGTTAATCGTAAATGCGCTCGTATTGCCGCTTGTCCCTAGGTTGATACCGGCCGATCCGTACAGGCCCAGTGCATCGGTATCATACTCCGTGTATTCACCAATGGATGCAAAGGTGCCATCACCAAAGTAGATGCGGCCATTAGCGTTAGCACCGCCGCTACCCTTCACGTGCACAGCCCCGGCACTCGTGTCTACGCTAAAGATCTGATTGCTCGAAGTGTCGAGCACCTGGAAGGCGCTGCTAGAATCGACGCTATTCTGTATAGTAACCGCGCCAGTCTGACTTAGCCTGAAGAGTGAGGTTGAGAATACGTCAGTTATCGTACTGGTTATCGTGCCGTACATTGAGTATGCGCCAGTAAACGCCGAGCCGGTGGTTGTTGGAGACTGCCAGCTGTTGTATGTCTGCGCCTTGTACCAGCTCGGGTTCGACAGATCCCAGTTAACGGCAAGGTTATTGTTGCTTGAGTCGTTCGTATTGTATGCCAGCCAGTAACTCGTACCCGCCGTAACGCTCGTAGACGAAATCGTAAACGAGTTCCAGCTATTACCAGTAAGGCTCGTACTAGCACTGCTTGCCAGCTTACTGCCTGGCCGGCTAGTACCAACGTCGCTATATATAGCCATTTCACCGACAGGGCTGGTGCCCGTTGTGCCAATATACGCGTAAAGTGTGGTAATCGTACCCGACTTGCTGGCTGTGAACTTAGTAGCCGACATAGCGCCGCCCATACCAGTATCAAACGTCGGCCCCTGTTCACTCATCCCCACAATGCCACCACCGGCAGACATCGCCGAGTTTATGTTAAATGAGTTGGCATCAGCTGCATTAATACCAATGTAGTAGTTCTGGCTACTGTTCTTAACCTCGATCCCAGAATCACCACTGCCCGCCTGGCGCACCAGAAGCGGCAGCGCGGTCGTGGATGAGTTGTTTACTGATACGTCCAGCGTACGGCTAGGTGAGCTAGCGCTTGAGCCCACTCCCACGTAGCTGTTAGTCGTATCTACATTGAGCACGTCCGTGCCGCTTGAGTTTTGCACTTGGAAAGCCGTAGAGGTGTTTGTTGCAGTCTGGACTGTTAGCGTATTGGCAAAGCTATCCCCGTATATTGCAGCCGTCTGCGTACCAGTTGGCAGTGACGCTTGGAAGGCTGACAACGGGCTCCAAATCCATGGAGCATCATTGGCGCCACCAATCCAACCAGCATTTAAGAGTGGCGTATAATTCCAAGCCTCGTAGTTGTTTGTAATCCTGCCCCACAGCTGAACTACTGTTGCCGAGCCATCGTTTTGCGTAGTAACAGCTACTATGTCGGCCTTGGTGATAATTTCGGCCGTGTTGTTCATTGTAAGATTAACTACTGGGGCACTGGCCATCGCATTTTGCTGCTTAACGCGTGCACTGATCGTAGCCTGAGTGTTTTTGTCATTGCCGCCGTCGGTCCCACCCAAAATACTAACAACCGTCATACACTCCTGGTACTGCGCTGTGAGTGTACAACTGCCCAATTTAGTCCACTGGTTAGCATAGGAGGCACCACTTGAGGTTGTTATGACGCCTGTCTGCTGTATAGCGCCAGATACATCAAGCGCAACTGCAGGCGCCGTCCGTTGGATGCCGACACGTCCATTTGTGGTATCTACACCCAAGATCGAAGTGCCTGTGGCGTTCTGGATCTGGAAAGCAGTAGTGGAGTCCACGAAGTTCTTCGAAGTTACCGAAGCATCGCCGTTCACCGTGAAGCCATCCTTGGTGCCATCTTTATTCTGGACACGAAGTACTGCACCGTCTGAGGAAACACCCGTACCAGATGCCGAAGCACGAAGCACTGCCGAGTTGCTACTCGCACTATTGGCCTGGATAAATAAGCGAGCCGTGGAAGGAACATCCGTTACCGGGTTAGAAACCGGGGCGCTCCATATAGTTCCATTAGGACGAATGCCCGCAATTGGAGATGCCGCCGAAGACTGGATCTCGAACGCATCAGCGGTCTGGGTGCTGCCGGTCAGAATGATAGCTTTAGCGTCGACGGTGGTGCCGCTACGACCCAAAGTCAACTGGGTACCCGTAGAGTTAATCGAACCATTCACGTTGCCGCTGGAGTCCTGCAACTGCAGAAGGTCAGCCGTCTGTGAAGCCGCACCCTGGATAACGGTGCCAACGTAGCTAGCAGCCGAGATATCTACGGTCATTTGCGTGTTTGCAAAGGCATTCGTACCCCCAGTAAAGAGACGACCCGTACCCGAAATACCCGCCAGTACCGTACCCGATGAATTGCGAACTTGGAACGAGTTATTGGATGGTGATGCACCAGTTTCAATAACAATGCCCACATTTGCATTGCTACTAGCGACTACCAATTCACCGTCAGTAACTGCCGTCGTTGGCGCATTAATAGTCAGCGCGCTGGTTGGGCTGCTGTTATTAATACCCACCCTTGCGTTAGTCGTGTCGACCGAAAAGATTGACGAACTGCTGGCGTTTTGGATCTTAAAGGCCGAGGTCGAGTTAGCGCTATTCTGGAACACCGCCTGGCCCGTATCACCTAAGGCGAACAGGTTGGTGCCACCAAAATTATCCGATGAACCTGCAAGCGCTAATGTTGCATAGAAGGATGGGTTGTCAGTTGAGTTGCCAGAGTTAGCTGCGAATGAACTCGGCATCAAATAACCACTCGTTAGGTGGTAAGCAGTAGTACCGCTTCCCGAAGCTAGCGCATAGTGGTTAGCACCATTCTCTGCCATAGCCAGCCAGTACGTTGTGCCCGAGGTCATTGAAACGCCCGAAAAGCTTATAGTGTTCCAGCCGACTACAGCAGTCTGAGCCGTGCTGCTACCAAGCAGTGTGCTTGGGCTTGTGCCACTGCCGTTGTCGCTATAGACACCAACCTGGATCATTCTGTTGGCGGGAGTAGCGTCGACAGCCGTAATATATACCGACATAGAACTAACATTGCCGGTCGCCGAAGCAACCAGCTTAGCTGCTTGGACTCCATTCGAGTTAAAGTCGTTCCCTGCACCCTGGCTCGTATTGCCTTGCGTGGTGGTGCCATTAGCACTGGCAGCGCTAGAGATCTTTAGCTTACTGTCCGTAGCATCAATACCCATATAAAAATTCTGGCTCGTCGTCTGCAGCTCAAGACCAGTGTCACCTGTGCCGGCCTGCCTGAGCACCAATGGCAAGGACGCTGTGCCAGTATTGTTGATGGCAACGTCCAGGGCGCGTGTCGGCGCATTTGTCCCAACCCCAACCCGGCCGTTAGAGGTGTCTACGTTCAGTACCGCGTTACCAGACGAATTCTGCACCTGGAAGGCAGTGGTCGCATTGGTGGTTGTCTTGGAAAGGACGGCACCAGCAGAGCCTACAGTAAATAAGTCTGCAGTGCCGTTGGCCAGTTGGAGCACATCGCTCGATCCGGTCTGCTTCGCGCGAATGACGACGTTGCTGCCAGTGGTCACGTATAATTTTGCAGGTATGGTCCCCGAGCTCAACCCAATCGCTACTCGTTGGTTTTGGGCGTCAACCCGTAGCACAGACGTACCTGCAGCATTGTTGACCAAGAAGGCCGTGTCTGTGTCAGTAGAGTTTTGGAAAACAGCGGCGCCGGCATTTTGAAGCTTAAACAGTACGTTAGACGAAGAGTCTTGGAGCTGGAGTACGTCAGCGTTAGCTCCAGGCGTTGCACCACCCTTTATAACTGCGACCGCGACCGTACTACTGGCCGCACCCTGTATTTGTGAGGCTATGCTTCCTGTAGCAACGCTAACGATGTTAAAGTTAGCCGTCTGTTGCGTAGTGGTATTTTGTATATAGTTGCTCGAACCACTAGCTGGCGCATAGCCACTACAGACCGCAGCCGTAGTACAGATTGCATACGTGCCGCTCGCGACAGGGAGTTGGTATATCACATTGCCTGAAAGCGTTCCCGCCACCTGCAGCGTAGCAGTATTAGCAGAAGCACCGTCGGCAAATAATATACTGCCCTGCAAGCCGCTCGCGCCTGTGCGCCCTGCAACATACTGGCCGCTGGCGTTAAATGACGACACCACACTGCCGCTGTTATCTTGTAGCTGGAACAAGTCAGCGGTCTGGCCGCTGGCGCCGCGAGCGGCCAAGACTACGACAGTAGATGAGTTGCCCAGTACATGCAAACGGGCTCCGGCATTCATTATGCCGATACCAACCCTGTTGGTTAAAGTATTGACATTGAAAGCTTGGTTTCCGCCCTGCGTGTAGACTGCAAATGTAGTAGTCGAGTCGGCTGCCGGTTGAACCGTAAGCGATGAGTTCACGCTACTATTCAAGGTAATGCGCGCGTCACCATAAGCGCTAGCTGAACCATTGGCCTCCAACTGCACGCCATCAATATAAACGTTACGCGCAGTTGCATCGCTCTGCTTAATAAAGACGTACGGTGTGCCCGAGATTGCCGCAGTCGTAAAGTTGTAGCTAAACCGCGTCCAACCACCACTTGTTACGCTGTTGCCGGTTGATACAAAAGTGCTTTCAGTGGAGCCGTCGGGAGCATAGCCAAAGTCCAATGTACTCATTGTTGCCGAGGCCTTAGCATAGAAACTCAAGGTGTAGTTGGTGGTTGCCGAGAGTGTCTTATTGTAGTTGAGCCCCGCACCCGTAGTTGCGGTATTTACGCATCGTCCAGAAGCGGCGCCAAACAGCGAAGCGCTAGTTACCCGGGTTAGGGTACAGCCAGTCCTTGCCGCCCAGCCAGAAGTGTCGGTCTCGAAACTGGCGTTTGTGACCAAATTGCTGGCGTTTGCGGTAGTATCAAGGTTAAGGATTTGTTCGCTTGCGGTATTTTGAATCTGGAAAGCAGTGCTCGAGTCACTAGTAGTCTTAGAAAGCACCGAGCCCGTAGTGTTAACTTGGAACATAAGATTGGTGCCGTTAGCAACTTTTAGTGGTTGGTCGGGGTATATATTGCCGATCGTCACGTAGTTGTCGTTGATCTTTAATCCGTTGGTGCCAACCGATTCAATGCGGAAGTAGTTGTTAGTGCTGTCCCACTGCAAGTAGCCATTCTGCCCTGCGGCAGTGCTATTACCCAAAACCAAGCGTGGGTTGCCACCATTATTGTAGATAGCCGCATCACCCCCAAGCACTTCAAACTTCGAGTAGCTTGCCACGCCGCCGACGCCAACGCGACCGTTAGAGGTGTCTACGTTCAGTACTGTCTGCGATGCATCGGAGTTCTGGATCATAAAAGCGCTCGTGGCGTTGGTTGCAGGCTTAAATAACGCGTTGCCCTGAACGGTCAACGATTTGTTGGCGGATACCGTGGTGTTTTGGTACAAGTTGACTGCCGTACTGGTCACGCCCAAGGCGTTGGTGCTAGCAGGCTGCAGGTATATAGTGCCCGACGCGGTCGACTTAAGGTAGGAATCACTGCTTGAGCCATCCCACGACAAACCAAACACGTCATTTTCGCTAGGAGAAAAGACCGAAATAGTTGGCTGGTGAGCAACCGTGCGTGCATCCAACAGCGAAAGCACGCGAGATGTTGATTGCGCCGATGATGGTATCCCCATGGCAATAATCTGCCCATAAGAGCCTGGATCGTAATTCGCAACATTAATAGCAGTCGGCACGCTAGAACCGACAGGCGTGATATACCTGTCGGACTGAGCACTACCACCGCTCAGGCGCAAAGCACCCTTTATCTCTAACCCGGCGCCATTTAGCGTTGGGTTAGTAGACCCGCCCAAACCGATACCTACTCTTGTGTTAGTAGAATCTACCGTGAAGAGATTATTACCTGTTGAAGTTTTGATATTAAAGATTGCCGTTCCATCTGCGGCGGGCTGGAATGTGGCAATACCCTGAACGCTAAGCGTCTTGCCGCTAGCAAGTGTCACGTTCTGATTTAAGTTAATTGCCGTGGCGTTGGTTGTACCAATGGCGAGCGCACCAGAGGTAGCTGCATCCAAAAGCGGGGCCTGCAAGGCAGTTGCCGCACGACCGGTCCCTGAAATCCAGAAGCTCGACGAAGACTGCGCGGCCGCAAATTGATTTTGGATGTAGCTTGAGCCGCCGCTCGAGAGAGCAAAACCACAGTTTACTGAGCTTTGAATACATAATGTACCCGACTCTGCTGGCAGATGTATGGTATTGTTTCCGCTCGGGGTTCCAGTGTCAAGCGTGGTAGTATTGGCGCCCGTTCCGCCCACTAGCTTGCCTGCTGTGAAGGCGTACGGAACTGCCGTCAACTTTAAGCGAGGATTCATTTCCCCGTCCCAACCTGGTGAAACGGTAGCCCCACCGATGTTCATACTCAGCCACAGCTCCTGATCCCAGTTAATCGTGCTAGCGAATGGCGTAACGCTGCCCAAATTAACTGTCAAATAGCCGTTTACTACGCGGACTTTGTCGGTGCTGGTTCGTGTTTCGGTCCACACACAAGCACTATCTCCCGTGCAAGAGCCTTGCGACGAACCGCTCGAAGATGAAGCATTATACAGTTTAAATTCAACGTTATACTGGCCGTCAGGTACAACACTACCAGCGGCCGTAAGCAAACGTGCTTGGAAGTTGATGGTACTACTCGTAGCAGCAGACGCTGAATCGCTTCTGCCAAAAGTTACCACAAAACTGGCCGCCACGACGATTACAAGAATCGTCAGTTGCAGCGCACGCTTAATTGTTGTTGGTGTTTTGGATTTTTGTTTAAACATTTTTGGGATGTTTATTTTGCCGCCGGATAAATATATCCTGCCGCACCCTATCATTATGGGACGTGCGCAAGTCTGTCTCAAGGTGTTTTGAGCTAGAATTTTACACGGGCAAACCACAGCGTTTTGACCATTTTGTCACATGCAATCGAAGCAATAATAACAACGTTGGCTCTATAACCCTTACGTTTATTGCTGCGCCTCTATCGATAGACGGGCACTCATGTGTGTTATTGAAGACAAAAAAACAACGAGCCATTTCTGACTCGTTGGTTTTTCCACAGGCTTACTGCTGATTTAGGCGATCTTGGTGATCTTCAGCTGGGTGTGGCGCTGGCGGTGGCCATGCAATTTGTGGACGCGCTTCTTGGCTTTGTAGCGAATTGCAGTAACTTTGTCGGCCTTGACCTCATCGGCAACTACTTCTGCGCTAACCTTAACCTTGTCGACGCTGGGAGTACCAACGGTCACAGTGTCACCATCGATAACAAGCAAAGGCTCAAAAGTAACCTTCTTGTCGTCGCTGTGCAACAACTCAACTTCAAGAGTCTCGCCTTCTGTGACGATGTACTGCTTGCCGCCGGTAGCAATAACTGCTTTTTTCATCTTTAATTACTCTCTTTACAAAGAATTTTAACTACCAAGAGATAGTATCAGATATGGCGTCATCTGTAAAGTGTTACAACACGTGACTTCAGGCCTTTTCGAGAGAGATCGTCAGCGGCGCGCCGTCGACCGCGCACGCTACTTCGTAGCCCAAGGTCTGGTCGAATACCAAACTCTTAGCCAACGTCTCTGTCTGGATGATCTCCAGATGCTCTTCAATGGCCTTGCGCAGTTGCTCGTCGGTCGTGCTAACGCTCAGCCTTATACGGTCGTCAACGTCCAAGCCAGCTTGTTTGCGGGCATTCTGTACGTTGCGGACGGCTTCACGCATCATCCCCTCGCGCTTCAGCGCCGGTGTAACTTCGGTATCCAGCAACACAACACGCCTACCATGAGGCAGGTCTTCTACGGTGGTCGAGTCACCACTCCGCATCCATGCAGTCTGATGGGTTACACGTTTAACGTTAACTTCCTCGGCAATTATGTCCTCGAGCTCACTCGAAAGATTATCGATTGAATGATAGGTAAGTTCTGGGAGTGGCTGACGGACTTTAATGCCCTCAGACGCCCGCTGGGAGAGACCGTCATTAATAATCTCGCGAACAAAAGCCATGTGGTCCAAAGCAAGCTCATTTACGTGGCCAGGGGCCGGCCAGTCACGAAGGTGAACAGATTCGCCACCTGTGAGCTTTATATACAGCTCTTCAGCCAGGAATGGGGTGAAAGGCGCCATCACATGCGCCAGCTGCACCAAAACATAATGCAGGGTCTTGTAGGCAGCTTGCTTATCGGCATCATCCCCGCTCTTCCAGAAACGACGACGTGAGCGGCGGACATACCAGTTGGAGGCATCTTCCAAGAACGGTAAGATTGGTTTGGTCGCGTTGGGTAAATCATAACGGTCCATGTGCTGTTCGACCTCCTGGATGAGCTGGTGCACACGCGACACAATCCAAATATCCAGTGGATTCTTGAGGCCATCCATCGGGTCTTCGAGTTTGCCATTCCATTCCCAGTTGTCGACATCTGCATACAATGTAAAGAAGTCGTACATATTCCAGACCATACTCAGCTTGCGAGCTACGTCGCCAACATCTTTATCGATAAGCGAGAAGTCCTCGGCGTTCATAAGTGGTGAGCTCATGAGCAAGAAACGAAGTGAATCAGCGGAGTACTGGTCCATCAGCTCATTCGGGTCGGTATAGTTACCAAAACTCTTGCTCATCTTGCGACCGTCGTTACCCGCCAGCGTACCAGTCGTAATAACATTTTTGAAGCCGTTCTTTCCAAACAAGCCAACGCTCACGGCATGTACATAGTAAAACCAGGCACGTACTTGGCCAACATACTCTACGATAAAGTCACCAGGGAAGCTCTGCTCAAACTTTTCGACATTCTCGAATGGATAGTGGAACTGGGCGAATGGCATCGAGCCACTCTCGAACCAACAGTCCAGGACTTTATCGATACGCTTGTACTCAACGTCATCAATTTTGAAGGTTACGTCGTCAATCCACGGACGGTGGTAGTCCTCCAGCTCAATGCCAGAGAGCTCTTTGAGTTCGGCATAGCTACCGACTACCTTGACGCGCTCCTTACCGTCCTTGTCGGTACCTTTCCAAACAGGCATTGCTGTTGCCCAAAAGCGGTCACGACTCAAATTCCAGTCTGGGGCAGATTCGACAGTTTTAGCAAAGCGCCCCTTCTTTAGGTGCTCCGGGAACCAGTTGATATTGCCGTTCTCTTCCAGCATGTCTTTGCGCTGACCATCAATATCCATAAACCAACTCGGGTGAGCACGGTACATCAGCTTAGTACCACAACGGTGGCAATGTGGATAGCTGTGCCGGATGTACTCAATCTTTAGCACCTTACCTTGTGCCAACAATGTTTTGGCAATGTCTTTGTTGGCGTCCCAAACCTGCTGGCCCTTCCAGTCGGTCTCGGTAAAGATACCACTGTCGTCCAAGATAGAAACAATCGGTAAGCCCACTGCCTTTAGAAATACAAAGTCCTCTTCACCGTAGGCGGGCGACATAGAAACAACGCCGGTACCCTCGTCCATGGTTACAAAATCAGCACCACGCACTTGGTGCGCACCTGGGCCACGATCTACAGTAAAGGGCTCGTACTCTAAGCCAACCAATTCACTCCCCTTGTAGCTCTTTACTAGTTTGTATGGAAGTACTCGGTGCTTTTCGTCGGTCAGGGCTTTGTCGACAAGCTTCTTTGCTAATATGTAGTGCTCACCCTCAAGCTCTACTTCGACATAGGTCTCTTTGGGATTAATCGTCACTGCCGTGTTGGCAAGCGTCGTCCAGGGCGTAGTAGTCCAGGCTAACATGTAAGCATCTTTATTTTTGAGCTTAAACTTAATGTAGATCGACGGGTCAGTATCCTCTTGGTAGGAATTATCCATCGAAACCTCAGCCTTAGAAATAGGCGTTGCATCGCGAACACAATACAACAGCACCTTTTCGCCTTCGTAGATCTTTTTTGCCTCGTACAGCTTCTTAAAAGCCCACCAAACAGACTCCATGAACTCTTTATCCATGGTCTTGTAGGCGCCACGGAAGTCCACCCAACGGCCAATCCGGTCGATGGTATCTTCCCAGAGTGAGCCGGTCTGCACCATGTTCTCGCGGCAGGTAGTAATGTACTCTTGGAGCGAGATTTTAGTACCAATGTCACGCTTATCCTGGATGCCCAGCTTCTTTTCGGTAAAAACCTCAGCAGGCAGACCATGACAGTCCCAGCCCCATACTCGCTCTACCCGCTTGCCCTTCATGGTCCAGTAGCGAGGAACGACATCTTTGGAGATCGAACTTAGCAGCGTGCCATGATGCGGCACACCGGTAATAAATGGAGGGCCGTCATAAAATACGTACGAGTTGTCTTTCGGACGCAACGCTACAGACCTCTCAAACGTCTGGTGTTTCTTCCAGTATTTGACAAGATCCTTTTCGTATTCGATGGCGCGACGACGAGTGCCTTTTTTGAATTTCATATTCTCTCCTATAGAAAAGTCACCTCTTTTGTCTGTTGGAACCCATGACTAGCATAGGCGGTACCATCCAACTTCCAAAAGAGATGACTCTTTGGCGCTTTTTTACCGGCTATTACGGGCTCCCCGTCGGGCTCTACTCTGATACCAAACCTCACGCTGGTATATTTCCTCCCGCTGCATTCGTGGTTGATAGCCACTCATCTGTTTGTAGAACAGAGCGCATTTGTTGTTACATTAGTAACACTTTTGCATAATAACGTACTTTGCGTAAGCGCGCAACTACGAGTATGCGTAAGCGGCAATCTCATCCATCAGCGGCAACTGTTCGCCTTGCCACATATTGAGCATTCGGCCATCATCGCCCAATACCATGATGCTCGGATACTGCCATACGTCGTACAACGAAGCCGTTGCTGCACCCTCGCGAGTATTAACGCTCATAAGCTCAATCTTATTACCTACGTCGTGTTGATGCTCAAAGTCACGCACGAATGACTCGACGGTAGTAGCATGCTCCGAATTAGGGCGGTAAAGGATAAGCACCTTCATATGCATCGAGCTTACCATATATTCCTCAAAGCTTCCAATGCGGTTGAGCAACACCCAGGTTACCTGGGTGTTGCTCAAAAATATGTGGTGGTGCCTAGGCCTAGCTACAGCCAGTGGTCGATCCACAGCTAGAACAGACGTAACAACTACCGGCGCGTTGCGTCTGGTTGCCGCAGTTGTAGCACAGTGGTGCCGTACTGTCGGACTTTGGCTTGGTAACTTCTGCGGCCATTGTCTTCGGTTTTGGCGTTTCGACAGTTGGCGTTGGGCGGGCCTGGATTTCTTCGACAAGCTTGCCTTCGGCGCTTTGGTCGTCGGTTAAGAGTGTAGTCTGCTCTTCGGTCGGCATGTCATCGAGAGACGCCAGGCCAAGCTCTAGACGGTCGTCAAAGCTTAAGTAGTCGAGTGCTAAGCGGCGGAAGATGTAATCAGTGATCGAGCTAGCCGTGCGAATGTCTGGATCATCAGTAATGCCAGATGGCGCAAAGCTACTGCTCATCAAAGTCCTAACATAACTCCTCAGCGGCACACCATATTGCAAACCGTGACTGACCGAGATAGCAAAGGAGTCCATCAAGCCGGAAAGCGTCGAACCCTGCTTAGAGACGTTGACGAACAGCTCACCGGGAGTGCCATCGTCGTACTCACTTACCGTAAAGAAGCCCTTGAGGTCAGCCAGCCTAAACTCGTAGGTGCGACCAACACGTTGGCGAGGCAGCTTACGGCGTACAGCGCCCTTAACGACAATCTTGTCGCTCACCGATTCGGCAATAGTTACCGGCGTCTGAGTAACAACAGGGGCCGGGGCAACCTCAGCGGCGGCTGGTACATCCTTCTTGTCGTCAGAATTCTTCTTGCCCGATAGTGGCTGAGCAACCTTGCAGTTGTCGCGGTAGATAGCAATAGCCTTGATACCCATCTTCCAGGCGTCAATGTGCAGCTGCTCTACTTCCTCAACAGTTGCAGACTCGGGCATGTTAACGGTCTTGCTAATTGCGCCCGAGATGAATGGTTGCACGGCAGACATCATCTTTACGTGACCCAAGTAGTGAATAGCGTTATCTCCTACTGCGCAAGCAAAGACCTCATGGTGTTCTTTCTTGAGGTGGGGAGCGTCAACTACAGTGTTGTGATCGTAGATGTACTTCACAATATCGTCGCCCTGTTCCTTGGTGTAGCCAAGACTCTTAAGCGCACGTGGTACTGTCTGGTTGATGATAGCCATCGAGCCACCACCCACCAGATTCTTGTGCTTTACAAGCGCAAAGTCAGGCTCAATGCCAGTCGTATCGCAATCCATCATTAATCCGATGGTACCGGTCGGGGCCAACACGCTGGCCTGCGAGTTGCGCACGCCATATACTTCACCCAACTCGACAGCATCATCCCAGGCAGTCGCAGCGGCACTTAGGAGCTCTTCGGACACGAGACCCGCGTCAATCTTGGAGACTTCCTCGCGGTGCTGGCGCAGTACACGCAGCATGCCTTCACGGTCCTTGCGGAAGCCGGCAAATGGGCCAACACGCTTAGCCAGCTTAGCGCTGGTGGCGTAGGCGTATCCAGTCATAAGTGCGGTAACGGCGGCAGCTTGGGCGCGACCTTCTTCGGAGTCGTATGGCAAACCCTGGGCCATCAACATAGCGCCAAGGTTAGCGTAACCGAGGCCGAGCTCGCGATAAGCTTTTGCGTTCTTAGTAATGCGCTC
This sequence comes from uncultured bacterium, assembly GCA_963815935.1. Classification (GTDB taxonomy): domain Bacteria; phylum Patescibacteriota; class Saccharimonadia; order Saccharimonadales; family UBA4665; genus JARIHD01. Next base: position 161,088 of record CAWFIL010000002.1, on the reverse strand, counting down.
AGTTGGGTACTCGCTGTAGCCAACCAAAATTTCCTGAGCGGTAAACACCAGCTCTACAGTATGCTTGTAGGCTTCAATGTCAAAGGTGTTGTCCTCGCGGAGATACTTAAGCAAGTTGATAGAAGCCAGATTACAAGCCGAGTTGTCGAGGTGCATGTATTCGGAGCAAGGGTTGCTACCGTTAATGCGACCGGCGTTTGGCGCAGTGTGCCAGTGATTGATGGTGGTATCGAACTGCATGCCGGGATCGGCACATTCCCATGCAGCTTCAGCAAACTGGCGGAATAGGTCACGAGCCTTGATAGTCTTTACAGTGCGGCCATCTTTAACAGCCTTAAGATTCCAGTTTTCGTCGTTAATGACAGCCAGCATGAAGTCGTCGGTAACGCGTACCGAGTTGTTGGCATTCTGGTACTGCACACTAAAGGCATCGGCACCGTTCAGGCTCATGTCGAAGCCGTTGGCCTGCAGCACGCGGGACTTGCGTTCCTCGATAGCCTTACACCAGATAAAGGTTTCTACATCGGGGTGATCGGCATTCAGGATGACCATCTTGGCCGCACGGCGTGTCTTACCGCCACTGGCAATAGAACCGGCAGATGAATCGGCACCACGCATAAAACTAACGGGGCCAGAGGCACGACCGGCACTCTTGCCAAGGCTTTCGTATGAAGAGCGAATTGGGCTAAGGTTCAAACCTGCGCCCGAACCACCCTTAAAGATCATCCCTTCTTCGTAGTACCAATTAAGGATTGCCTGCATGGTGTCTTCGACGCCAAGGATAAAGCAAGCGCTAGCCTGCTGGGCGCGTTCCGGGGCACCAATATTAAACCAAACCGGTGAGTTAAATGCGGCACGTTGGGTAGCAAGGATATACTTAAGCTCTTCGCGGAAATCCTCTGCCTCGGTTTCGGTCTCGAAGTAACCTTCCTGAATGCCCTGGCGGGTAACTGTATCTACGACGCGGTCAATGAGGTCTCGAAGCGACCCCTCACGCTCGTTAGTGCCAGGCGTACCGCTAAAGTATTTCTGAGCAACGATATTAATCGCATTAAGTGACCAGCCTTGAGGAAACTCTACATCTTTCTGTTCAAATACTGGCTTGCCGGTACCCGGATTGACGATAATCGAATCCTGTTTACCCCACTTAAGTTCGTCGTAGGCTTTACTTTTTGGCTTGGTAAATAGCCTACCAACCGAAAGACTGGTTGTCTGTCCCATAGTTACCCTCACTCTTTTGACCGGGCTCACCACCGCGGTCTTACTTTAAGTTGTTTTTTGAATATTTGTTTAGAGTCTCTCAAGCCGCCCCGAACCTCCAAGGCGCTTTCGGCTCCCCCCGAGCCTCATACTCTATGATTATTGTTATACGCCACGCGGACGCAGCAACACAAGCTCATAGTGAGCATGAGATTCAGGCGGGGCCGGCAGCTTTATACCTTCTGTTCGACGGCTCGTTGCTTAATCTGCGATAACTCTTCTTCAAAGCCCGCAATATCTTTAAAGCGACGATACACACTCGCAAACCGTACGTACGCAACTTCGTTAAGTTTGGCTAAACGGTCCATCACCTTTTCACCGAGCTTAGTCGATGGCACTTCAGGCTCACCACAGGAGTAAAGCTCCTGCTCAAGATCCGAGACCAAGCGCTCTAGCTGCAAGTTGGTGACCGGAGTCTTCTCGCAGGCTCTATATAGGCCAGCCAGAAGTTTCTCACGGCTAAACAACTCACGAGTACCATCGTTTTTTATGACGATGAGCTGAGGGCGTTCAACGCGTTCGTAGGTCGTAAAGCGATAGCCGCAACTTGGGCACGAGCGGCGGCGGCGAATTGCCTGACCGTCTCCTGCTTCACGCGACTCAATGACCTTGGTGTCTGCAAACTGACACTGGCTACATCTCATTTCGCTCTTCTCCCCTCTATGATCGATAACGTGCCATCACTACATATAGTGGTTGTGTTATAAATCATAGCTCTATCTATAGCGTTTTGGCAACAAAATTAGGTTGTATTATTTAGTACGAAGCTAGTCGTTCTTATCTGTTTCGCCAGTTTCGGGGTTGTCTTTATAGCGCTTCGCCAGTCGGCGTAGAAAAGACGGCTTTTCGAGCTCTTCATCAACATTACTAGAGGTTACGACATCGTGACGAGACATATCATCGTGGAACTCATGATGAGGCGGTTCCTCGTGCTGATCGGCGTCTTGGTCATCGTCGAGTGTCCAAATGTTCGGCATTGCATCAGACTTAAAGTCAGTGGCTGGCGTATCTTCGTCCAGGTCCATATCGATACCGGAGATATCGGAATCCGTAGGGCGCACAGCACTAGTCTGTGGCTGTGCAATAGCGGAAGCGCTTGACGCACTCGAGACTGCTGCAGCTGCAATGGCATCGTCGGCACGTTGAGCTCGCTCCCCAAAGTAGGAAGCGTCAAAGCCAGTAGCCACCACGGTGATGATTAGCTCGCCCTCAAGCTCTGGGTTAATTGTTGCACCAAAGATAATGTTGGCGTCTGGGTCGGCGGCAGTAGTAATAGTCTCGGCAGCAGTGTTGATCTCGTGCATTGACAGATCTTCACCACCTATGACGTTGAACAGGATACCGCGAGCTCCATCAATCGAAACCTCTAGCAATGGCGAATCAATAGCCTGCTGGGCGGCCTGGACGGCACGGTTCTCGCCACTGGCGCGGCCGATACCCATAAGTGCCGAACCCGCATTGCTCATGACAGCCTTAACGTCGGCGAAGTCGAGGTTAATAAGCCCATGGACAGTAATAAGATCCGAAATACCTTGCACACCTTGGCGCAAAACATCATCGGCAACTTTGAATGCCTCTACGAGTGGGGTCTGTCGATCAATAGTCTGCAGTAGGCGGTCATTAGGAATAATGATCAGTGTGTCAACCGAATTACGGAGGTTCGTAATAGCCTGGTCGGCATTGCGACGACGCTTTTCTCCTTCAAACGCAAACGGCTTCGTAGCGAACCCAACCACCAAGATACCCATTTCTTTGGCAGCACGCGCTACTACATGGCCCGCACCACTCCCCGTACCACCACCAGCACCAATGGTAATAAAGATCATGTCTGCGCCCTCTAGGGCCTTCTTGATTTCGTCGATCGACTCCATGGCAGCTTTCTCGCCGACCAAAGGATCGGCTCCAGCACCAAGCCCGCGAGTTTCATCTTTGCCAATATGGATCTTTATCTTTGCCCGAGAGTGGTGCAATGCCTGGGCGTCAGTATTAATGGCGATGAACTCAACGCCGTCGACACCGGCATCAACCATGCGGTTAATTGCGGCGCCACCAGCACCACCGACACCGATTACTTTGATGCGTGCAAATGTTTCTATTGCTGGTGCGACTTGAGGCATATAAGTGAACCCTCTCTTCTAAAAATTTTCTTCACGTTATATGGTGAGTATAACGTAGCCTGCACCCGAGTTCAATAAACTTATGCGGCGTACATCGTGCTGTTCACGGGCGAATACTTTGTGTACACAGCCCACTTAGCGCTTGAAGCGACCAAGCAAACTATCAACCATTTTTAGTGCTCGGACGCTTGTGTTGCTCATGGAGGCTTGCGCCACCTCTGGCAAAAGCAGCATATCAAGAATCATTAAACCAACTGCTGCGGCATATGATGGGTCGGCGACGGTGTCGATCAGGCCAGATACAGACTGCAATTTTCCGACGCGGGCGGCAATTTGCAGCTTATCCTTGGCAAATTCGGCCATGCCGGGCAGCTTGGCAGTGCCACCAACAATCACAGCCCCACCGGGCAGCTTATGGGCACGGTGGATGCGCACAAGTTCCTTTTGCACAAACTCGAAAAGCTCCTCTACCCTGGCTTCGGTGATCATGGCGACCTCTTCGGACTTAAACATATGCTCCTGGTCGCCTACCTTGATACGAATGTCTCGTTTGGCGGGCTGGTTACTAAGCGTAGCGTGCTTCACCTTTACGGCCTCGGCCACGTCAAGATCAGTTTTTAGACCAATGGCTAGGTCGTTCGTAATATGCATACCGCCAATCGGCAGCACAGCTACGTGCTGTACTTCGCCGTCCTCTAACACCACCAGGTTGGTAGTGCCTGCACCTATATCGAGCAACACCGTGCCCGCTTCTTTTTGTTGACGCTCCAATACAGCTTCGGCTGCTGCCAAACTCGAAAGAGTATGGTTATGAACCGTTATCTGAGCCTTATCCAGAGCCATGTCCAGATTGCGTAGGTTGGGCGTCGCAGCTGTAACGATGTGCGTGTCAACTTCGAGGCGAACGCCATGCATCCCCACGGGGTCCTTGATATTTTCTTGACCATCGAGACGGTAGTTCTTTGCAAAAACCTGGATGATTTCGCGATTGGACGGTAGCTGCACAATAGTAGCCGCCTCTTCGGCGCGCATACGATCTTCGGGGGTAATTTCGCGATTGGCAGCACTAATGGCAATAACGCCCTTAGAGTTCATGCCACTTACGTGTGAACCGTTGATATTAACCGTCGCGCCTTGGATGCGCATCCCCGATACACGCTCCGCCTCAGTCAGCGCCTGTGCGACTGCCTCAGCGGCGTCCTCGACGTGCACCACAATACCCCGCCGCATTCCCAAGTTGCGAGCTTGGCCGTGTCCAATAATCGAAATCTTGCCTTGGTTACTGGGGTCAACCATGCCAACAACACATCGAACCATCGATGTGCCTATATCTAGGCCAACAAAAGGGTTTACATTTGAGGAGCCGTGCATATGCAGGCAGTATACCGCTTATACTTGGGTGTGGGCAAGTAATTTAGAGGGCCGTGAGGATTTCGCAACCAGTCGATGTAACAAGTACTGTGTGCTCAAACTGGGCCGACCAGCTGCCGTCTTGAGTCAATAATGTCCAACCGTCACGAGCCTGGTAAATGGCATACCCGCCAAGGGTTGTAATAGGCTCAATAGCAATCGTCATACCGGCTTTAAGGATCGGGCCTCGGCCCGCCTGGCCGTAGTTGGGGATCTCGGGGTCTTCGTGCAGTTTGTGACCAACGCCATGCCCGACCAATTCACGGACAATACCTAGTTTATACTTGCGCAACGTGCGTTCAACCGCAGCCGAAATATCACCAACACGGGCACCAGCCTTCACGACGCGCAGCCCATCATACAGAGCACGCTCGGTACCAGTCAGCAAGCGCTTCGTATCCGGCGTAAACTTGTCACCAACACACACTGTAATGCCGGAATCAGTAATCATGCCCTTGTAGGTAACGCCAAAATCATAGTTAACAACATCGCCGTCTTGGAACGGGACCTCGTTAGGGATACTGTGCTGCACTTGGTTATTAACCGATATGCAAATAATGTCCGGATAGCCATAATAGCCCAAGAAAGCTGGCTTGCCGCCCAAGGATTCAAGCTCCTTCTTGGCGATAGCCGACATATCCTTTGGTGTACGACCCGCCCGCGTTTCACGGCGCATAGCATCCAGTACAGTCGCAAGCATGCGGCCACTCTCACGCATGGCGATGATCTCTTGATCGGTCTTGGGCGAAGTCATAGCCAGACTATCCAATGCACTTTAGAATTGCATCATGAACGGCGCGAGGATCTTGAGCGGCATCGATATTGTAGACATGGACGCCCTCTTTCTTGAAATGCTCGAGAATTGGCATCGTAACTGTGCGGTATTCGTCGAAACGCTTAGTGATAGCATCTTCGTTGTCGTCCTGACGACCACGTGACATCAGGCGTTCGCGCACAACATCCTCAGATGCATCAAGATTTACAACAGCAGTCAAGCCAAGACGGTTTTTGTGCACCTGCTCAAGCAGCCAATCAGTCTGAGTAGTTGTACGCGGAAAACCGTCAAGGACAAACTCCTGGTCAGAGGCAATTAAGTTGAGGACTGTGTCTAAAATGTTAATCATCTCTTCGTCACTCAAGAGCTTACCTTGCAACATTTCGTGGCGGCGCTTGCCTGTGACAAGCACACGTAGAATCTCACCCGTAGAAATCCATGCATAGCCGTGTTCGTCGGCAAACATCTTACCTTGCATGCTCTTACCAGCACCAGCAACACCAGTCAGAATGATCATTAGTTCAATCTCTCCTTTACCATTTGTGCAATACGACCGCCGTCGGCTTGGCCAGCGGTCTTTTGTTTAACTTGTCCGATTACTTGGCCCATAGCCTGGGGGCCACTTGCCTCCAACGTAGAAATTGCCTCATCCACAATTGCGCTCAACTCTTCATCAGTCAACTGTTTAGGAAGGTATTCCTCGATAATTGCCTTTTCCGCAAGCTCCGCATCAGCACGGGCCTGGCTGCCACCTTTTACATAGAGGTCGGCGCTCTCCTGGCGCTTCTTGGCCTCCTTGCTAAAAAGGGCAACAATAGACTCATCGTCCAAGCCCTCCTCGCGATTGCCTTTTTCGACTTCAGCATACAGGATCACGCTTTTTAGGCCACGAAGTGTCGTGACCCGTTCACGGTCTCCACCGAGCAAGGCTTTTTTGAGGTCTTGCTCTAATTGCTGCTTTAGCATGTCGTTTTATCGCTGGCCGAGTTTAATCTTCTTGAGCTTTAGGCTCTTGCGCTGTTGGCGGACAATAGCCTTTTGGCGGCGTTCGCGCTTGCTAATAGGCTTCTCGAAGTATTGAGATCCCTTAACAACAGCAATAGTACCGGCTTGCTGAACCTTGCGGTTAAAACGGCGAAGCAGGTTTTCTGGTGATTCTTTTGCGTCTTTACGTGTAACTTGTATCATTTCGTTCCTATTCTATCGTAACAGAGATAACTTTGCAACAACTTTAGAGGAGCTGCTTCTTCTGCTGGGTGGCGCGTTGGCTCTTTAATACGATGCTTTGTAATTCTTTAAAAATCGGAAACTGCTTGTTGGTGTGGTAGATCTTAGTGTTGCCCTGTTTTTCGGAGATCAAAAAACCAACCTTCTCAAGACGCTTTAATTCGCGCTGGATATTACCGGCATCTTCTTTAATGAGCTTAGCCAAGCCCCGGACATGCGTCTTAAAGTCTGGGTATTTAGCATAGATCACTATGATCTTTCGTCTAACTCGTGAGGTGATAAATACGTCTAACATAAGCTGTATATTGTTATTCAAACAACGTGAACAAAGTATAGCGATTCTGAAGGTCGTTTTCAACCCTGAAGTTTCGGTTTTGTCCCCTAATAGAATTATAATGCTACCTATGCAGTACGTGGAGGTCCTCGTTGGCGGTGCCACCTATCATGGTGAAGGCGCGCTTACTTACAGTAGCGAAACACCCCTTTTAGAGGGGTCGATTGTCGAGGTGCCCCTACGGAACAAACACGTACTGGGTGTCGTCGTCAGACAAGTTAGCAAGCCATCATTTACCGCCAAACCAATAGCGAATACGCCCAGCCTCAACCCCCTTCCGGCTCCTCTGCTGCAACTCATGACCTGGATGAAGGGTTATTACCCTAGCCCATATGGAGTTATCACCCAGCAGTTCCTTCCTAAAGAACTACCCAAGAAACCGGTAAGTATCGTTGCCCATCAGGCTATGCCCGATGACAATCTGCCACCACTTACCGACGATCAAGCCTCAGTCTTATCTGCCATAGACGCCCCGGGGACCTACCTGCTCCATGGTGAAACAGGCACCGGCAAAACTCGTGTCTACATCGAGTTGGCCAAAAAGAGCCTGGCGGCCGGCAAGTCAGTCATCGTGCTTACGCCCGAGATCGGGCTCACCTCGCAATTGGAGCGTGATTTTCATCACGTATTCAAAGACCGTGTGGTTCTGATCCACTCTCAGCTAACCGATGTCACACGACAACGTCTATGGGTTGGCATGCTGCAACAACCCCAACCAATGATAGTACTGGGACCACGCTCAGCCCTCTTTAGCCCGTTGAAAAATGTTGGTTTCATAGCAGTCGACGAGGCACACGAAACCGCCTACAAACAAGACCAGTCTCCCTATTACCACGCCTCTCGAGTTGCGAGCAAGCTAGCTGAACTGCACAAAGCACCTCTAATTCTGGGGTCGGCGACACCTCTTGTCACCGACTACTTTATGGCAAGTGCCAAGAACCGACCGATTCTGCGCATGACGCAAACGGCACGGGGCAAAAGCAATTCCGAAGCTAATGTCGCAGTTATCGACCTTCGCGACAGATCACAGTTCACCAAAAAATCCTACCTATCCGATACGCTTATCGACAACATCAAACAAGCCATGAGCAAACACGAGCAATCACTACTATTTCTTAACCGGCGAGGAACGGCACGGGTAGTATTTTGCGATCAATGTGGCTGGCAAGCAACCTGCCCGCATTGTGACCTGCCCTTGGTCTACCACGGCGACAGCCACAGTATGCGCTGCCATACCTGCGACTACAAAGCCAGCAGCCCCGTAAGCTGTCCCGAATGTCACAACGCTTCAGTCGTGTTTAAAAGCATCGGCACAAAGGCAATAGTCGATGAAGTCTCTCGGTTATTTCCCGAGGCACGCATCATGCGTTTCGATACTGACAACAAAAAATCCGAGCGGATAGAGCAGCATTACGATGCAGTCAAAAACGGTGATGTAGACATTATCGTAGGTACTCAGACGCTCGCCAAAGGCTTAGACCTGCCGAAACTTGGGCTAGTGGGCATAATTCTAGCCGATACAAGTCTCTACTTCCCTGACTTCAGCGCCCAGGAGCGTACTTACGAATTGCTCAGCCAGGTCTTAGGACGAATCGGTCGCGGTCACCGGGCCGGCAAAGCCGTACTACAAACCTATACACCGGATAGCCCCCTACTGCAGGCGATCCTCACCAAGGATTGGCAAACCTTCTACCAGAAAGAACTTGATGAACGGCAAACGTTTACGTTCCCACCCTACTGCTACCTGCTCAAACTCACGTGCAGACGCGCAAGCCAAGCAAGCGCCGAACAGGCGACGACCAAGTTCGTTGAACAACTAAAGAGCGAGCGACTCAAGATCGCCATCGAGGGCCCCACACCAGCATTTCATGAGCGAATACAAAATAAGTTTCAATGGCAGGTCATCGTAAAGTCCAGGGATAGGCGTGAATTACTAAAGGTCATCAATCTGCTGCCGAGCGGCTGGTCATATGACATTGACCCCATGAATCTACTCTAACAAACATTGTCCTTACACCTAAAAATAGCTATACTTTGGGGTGATGGACAAAAGTAATATTATTTCGTTGCCTAATAAGCACTTGCGAGAGCGCTCCAAAAAAATAGGCATTATCACTGACGAGGTCAAAAAATTAATCAACGGTATGAAGTCGGCAACTGTCGATTGGGAGAACAGCCGAGAGCATGAAGTCGGCGTTGCACTGGCTGCGATTCAAGTAGATAAACTACTGAGAATTGTCGTAATTCGTAATGATTTTGACAACAAAGAGGACAAGACATTTACCGTCTTTATCAACCCGGAAATCACCAAGTTAGAGGGGAAGATCGACCTGGACTTTGAGGGATGCCTGAGTGTGCCCGATATCTACGGCAAAGTTCCCCGCTATACCAAAGTACGAGTGCGCGCCCAAGACGAAGACGGCCGCTTCTTCCGGGTAACCGCCGAGGGATTCCTGGCTCGTGTCTTCCAGCACGAGATCGACCACACCAATGGAATTGTATTTATTGATCGGATCAAGGATGACCCAGATGCCTTCTTCCGCCTCAAAGATGACGGCCACCTAGAAAAACTCAACTATGAAAAAGACGTCCGAGACAATCACATTCTTTGGTAGCGGCCCCGTCGCCGCCGAAAGCCTTCGCTTACTGAGCAAGAGCTTTGCTATTGAAGCAGTCATCACAAAGCCTCGACCTGAGCATCACCGCGGGCCCGTACCCGTATTGGATGCCGCTGCCGAGTTGGGGCTCAAGGTGTTTACCGCATCGGATAAACGCACACTTAATGCCCTGTTTGAGCAGCGCCCGGTTAAAAGCAGAGTCGCAGTACTTATCGACTTTGGCATTATCGTATCGCAAGCGGTTATCGACTACTTTCCGCTTGGCATCGTTAATAGCCATTTCTCCCTGCTCCCAGAGTGGCGTGGAGCTGATCCTATTACCTTTTCGGTGCTGAGTGGGCAAAAGCTGACTGGAGTCAGCCTCATGCTGCTTGTCGCCGGCATGGACGAAGGCCCTTTGCTTGCCCAAGGCACCTACAAACTTGCCGCCGATTACACAACGCCACAACTTACTGATGACCTTATCGACCTTAGCTACCAGATGCTGGACGAAGTTCTTCCCCGCTACCTTTCCGGCGAGATAGCCCCCTACCCCCAGGACACCTCACGTGAGGCGACCTACTCACGCAAGCTCAGTAAGAACGACAGCATACTAGACTGGAGCAAACCAGCCACCCAACTTGAGCGTGAAGTGCGAGCGTTTGCGGGCTGGCCTAAAAGCCGAGCAACCTTCGGTGCACTGGAGGTCGTAGTCACAAAGTCACATGTAGTTGCTGCCGACGGCGCCCCGGGCACAACAGCCATCCTCAATAAGCTACCCGTGGTGCACTGTGGCGAGCAAGGCCTAGCGTTAGACGTGGTTAAGCCTGCCGGCAAAAAAGAAATGACCGGCGAGTCATTCCTCGCCGGCTATAAGCATCACTTCCTAGGTTAGGCCTAGTAGCCGCCGGGGCCTTGAGACGGATACCCGGCATCATCGGCTGTCGGCTGCTGAGCTTGGCCAGGTACTACGGGCGGCTGCTGGCTACTGCTAGCCGCAACAATCTGAGGTGCTACTTGCTTAATCTCAGACTTCAGCTTCTCAAATTCTTGGGCGACAACATCCTTGTAGTTTGGAAAGTTCGTTTCTAGCCACTTCAAGGCACCAGCCTCGTCGTTACGGTTAATAAACTCCTCAAACTCGTTAAGCTGAGCATCGGTCATTTGCTTTGCCAATTCCATGCCTACTCGCATTTCTAGCGTTTCGTAGATATGCGCTAGCATTTTTTTCTTTTCGTCTGGTGGCAACGCCCCGAGACCTAGTTCTTGTAGTAGGTTGTCGTCTAGTTTAATCATACTAAGCCCATTGTAGCATACAGCTTACGCGACCTACAGAGTACGTGCAACAGTGGTGCGTGTAAAGAATTCCAAACGGTCGCCCTCTTGAAGTTCAAGTCGGTTCTCGGTCCTAAGGTTAACACCACACATCTCGCCCTCTTGGACTTCTTTAGCGTCCTGGGGACCACGCTTAAGGTTGGTAACCTCGACTTCAGCCAGCTGATTACCATCGCGTACAACACGAACCAAAGCCGGTATAGCCAGCTTACCTTTCGTCACTTCACCACCACAGATGACTTCAGTTTTTGTCGTCTTAAATATACCTTTGACCACTAGACGGCCAAGATCCGTCTCTACTACCTCTGGCGGCAACAAGCGGGTTAGCTCTTCTTTAACATCATCAATAAGTTCGTAAATCACGCTGTACAGACGAATAGATATCTTGTCCCGGCTAGCAAGACGCTTGATGTTTGTAGGTGCTACAACATTAAAGCCATAGATAACCGTTCCGCTCGTAGATGCTTGGTGAAGATCGTTCTCGGTAATTGAGCCGACACCTGAACTTACAACATGTACGGCGACTTCGTCAGTATCAAGTGCTTTCAAGCTATCGACAACAGAGGTCAGCGAGCCCTGAACATCAGCACGGATAATCACGTTCAACTCGTTAATCTGGTTATTGCGGTTGATCATACGGATCAGCTCGCTGCTGCTCATGTCCGACCGCGAGGAGCCACTGTGTTTTTGTGTGGCGGCTTTTTCGGCTTGAGCACGAGCAACCTTCTCATCCTTTACAACGGTGAATTCGTCACCAAATTCTGGAAGGGCCTTAAAACCAGCGATTGCAACAGGGGTTGAAGGCATTGCTTGCTTAAGGGGTTTACCGTCGGTTGATTCCAGCGTACGGATTTTAGCGTACGTTGTGCCCGCAACAATGAAGTCGCCTGTTTTTAGGGTTCCTTCCTCGATCAGCGCATTGGCGATCGGCCCCTTGCCCTGCTCCAGGTGAGACTCAATAATCAGCCCGGTGGCTGGGCCGTCGGCCTCAGCGCGGAAGTCCTCTACATCAGCAACCAGCAAGATCATATCCAAGAGGTTGTCGATACCTTGCTTGGTTTTTGCAGACACCTCAACGATAACCGTGTCACCGCCCCATTCCTCGGGCAAAAGCTCATGCTCTGAGAGTTGTTGCTTAACGCGGTTGGCATCTGCACCTTCTTTGTCGATTTTGTTGAGAGCAACAATCATCTTTACGCCGGCCTTGCGAGCGAAACGGATAGCTTCAAGCGTCTGGGGCTTAATGCCGTCATCGGCAGCCACCACAATAATGGCGATATCTGTTAAATGGGCACCGTGCTCGCGGATGGCCGCAAAAGCTTCGTGACCCGGGGTGTCCAAGAAGGTGATAGCCCGGTCACCGTGCTGGATCTGATATGCGGAAATATGCTGGGTAATACCACCTGCTTCGCCCTTAGCGACGTGAGCGCTACGAATAGCATCCAAAAGACTCGTTTTCCCGTGGTCAACGTGACCCATCACGGCAACAACTGGAGGACGAGGTACAGCTTTATCGCTGTGTTCATGCTTTTTATGACGTACAGCGGGCTCTTCTTGGGCTTTCTTTGTCAGTTCAACGTCAAGTCCAAGCTCACCAACGATAATCTGAGCGGTATCAAAATCGATCCGCTCATTTATCGTGGCCATAACGCCGTTTTTCATTAGCTCACCAATCAGGCGAGTTGCAGGCAGCGAGAGTCGCTCGGCAAGTGCACCAACAGTAATCATGTCTTCGATTTCAATAGTTCGAGCCATTTTGTTAGCACTCCCTTCTTGCCGAGTCTCCGCCGGCGTTATGTGTTACATAAAAGTCGCTTAATTACTTAGCGCTTTTGAGGCTCAAAGCAATCTTGCGGGCATCGGTGTCGATGTCGATTACCTTGAATTGCTTCTTTTCGTTGAGCTTAAAGATCTGCTGTGGGTCAACAGTCTCGTCGTCACTCATTTCCGATACGTGCACCAGAGCTTCGACGCTTGCGCTCAACTGCACAAAGGCGCCAAATGGAGTGATGCGAGTAATCTTGCCCTCAACGATGTCGCCCTTATTGAAGGCTTTAACTTCCTTCAGCCATGGGTCTTCGGTCATTTGCTTGAGGCTCAGGCTCAGGCGGTCTTTATCGATAGCGATAATCTTGGCCTTAACCGTTTCACCAACTTTGACGTAATTGCGTGGATCTTCAACACGTTCCCAAGAAATCTCAGAAATGTGGATCAGGCCTTCGATACCATCTACGTTTACGAACGCACCGAAGTCGATAACACCAGTCACAACGCCTTCAACGATGTCGCCAACCTTGAGCTCGGCAAAGCGAGCTTGCATGTCATCCTTTACGGCTTCCTTCTCGGAGAAGATAAGTTTGTTGTCCTTGCGGCTCACATCGAGGATGCGAACGCGAAGCGGCTTGTTGATAAGCGCGTTAAGCTTCTGCAATATCTCATCCTTGTCAGCACCAGATACCCGTGGGTAGTGGCCAGCTGCAAGCTGAGATACGGGCAAGAAGCCGCGAATGCCTTCAAGCTCGACCAATAGACCACCGCGGTTAGCGTCGTATGGGCTAATCTCGATAATCTCTTGGGCCTCGAACAAACGGCGGAGTTCATCCCAACCGCGGTCCTTGGCAGCACGCTTCATGCTGAGGAGAGCATAGCCCTCGTCCAGCTCTGGGTCAATGACGCTAACGGTCACCTTCTGGTCTAGCTCCAGGGTTTGACCGTGGCCAATCTCGCGGCGCATAACGACACCGACACCCATAGCGCCAAGATCGATCCAGACCTCGTGCTTCTTTACTGAACTCACCACACCTTCGACGACGTCACCCGATTCCAGGTGCTTAATGTCGCTGCCGGCCAGCAGTTCGTCCATTGTTACAGTAGTATTTTTTGACATGTTTTCCATGCCTCCTTCGTGATGTATTTCTAGTCGATTATCTGCTTGGATGGCACAATAACCGCAAGATTACCCCCATTATACCCCGTTTAACCCCTTAGGTCAAAGGAAGAGGCCCACACAAAACCAGAACCCAAATCACACTACGACATATCATTACGTGCTAAACTTAAACCAATATGTACTTGGGTATCGACATCGGGGGGACTAAGACGCTAGTGGCACGGCTCAACGAGTACGGAGCAATAGAACAGAGCGTCAAATTCCCAACCCCAAAAATCTACCACGAATTCCTCAAGGAGCTTTCTATTACTGTTGCAAGTTTGTCAACGCATGAGTTCAAGGCTTGTGGGGTTGCCGCCCCTGGCCGGATAAATCGCGAGCATGGTATTGCTGAAGCCTTTGGGAACCTCCCGTGGCACGACATCCCCATACAGCGGGACATCCAAAAAATAGTCGGCTGCCCCACCGTTCTCGACAACGATGCCAATCTCGCCGGTCTCTCCGAAGCGATGCTAATTCGGCAATACGATGCCGTATTATACGTGACCATTAGCACCGGAATTGGGACAGGTGTCATTAGCAACCAACAGATAGACCCCGACTTCGCCGACTCAGAAGGCGGTGAGATTATCCTGGAGCACCAGGGAAAGTTGCAGAAGTGGGAAGACTTCGCCTCGGGCCGGGCCATCGTTAGACGTTTTGGTAAACGAGCGGGTGATATCACCGACCGAGCCACATGGAAAGCAATATCCAAGGATATTGCCATCGGGCTATTTGACCTTATAACCTTCATCCAGCCAGATGCGGTTGTTCTAGGAGGCGGCGTGTGCACCCACCTCGACCGGTTTGAAGATCTTCTACTAGCAGAACTAAAGCGTTTCGAAACACCCATAACCCCGATTCCGCCAATCCTTCGCGCTCAACGCCCAGAGGAGGCGGTGGTATACGGGTGTTACGACCTTGCTAAGAGTGTCTATGGAAAAACTCCTCGCTAGGCTTCGCGCCGATTACCCTACATTGCAGTTCGTCGAAGCATCTACCGCCTGTTGGTCGCCGAAAGACAAGTGCGTTTTCTACGATACCAACGACAAAACGAGCATCTGGACGCTACTTCATGAGCTTGGGCATGCGGTAAGTAATCACAACGATTACCAGAGTGACGTACGCCTGTTACGTAAGGAAGCCGAAGCCTGGGATAGGGCAACGGAGCTCGCCAAAGTTTATCAGATAGATATCAGCCAAGAACATGTCCAAGGATGTCTGGACACCTATCGAGACTGGCTACACAAGCGCAGCACATGTCCTGGGTGTAGTGGACACGGTTTGCAGCAATCTAAGGCTCTATACCGCTGCCCAAACTGCCAAAGTACATGGTTGGTCAGCTCAGCACGCTTCTGCCGTCCATACCGACTTAAAAAGCCTCTGAACACATAATAAAAGCGCCAGGTGTCTGGCGCTTTTATATATTGTGGTATACCTAGGCTGCTAGATCTACGTCTTCGCGGGTAGCCTTCTTGGTGCGACGCGAGATGCGACCACCTTTTTGGCCAGCTAGACGTGCGAGCTCGCGGTTAGCAAAGAAGCCACCTGTACGGCCCTTCTTGCCACCCATAGCACCGATCTTTGCATAAAAATCAGCACCATACTTCTTCTTGTTAGTGTCGGCGGCCGCGACGCCACCCTTCTTAGTTCCAGCCATATCTGAAAACCTCCGTTAAATGTTTACTTCCGCACCCAAGGAAACAAAAAAGGCTCCGCACTCCTAAGAGTGGAAACCCTCAAATCCTTCCTCACGAAATTATGCTTATGATAACATTCTATAGTGCTAATGTCAAGCATACTTCTTACGATTTATCTATCCACCTCTGTAACTGGATACACTTTACGAACGATGTGCTATTGTGAAGATATCTAAATGAGGTGTACCTATGGCCCAATCCCTTTCAGAATCTTTACTCCCCGTCTCTATGGATGAATGGCCCGAAGACCCCACCCGTCTATCGGCAGGAGAGGATTTTGCCGACTTGCTGGAAGAACTAACCGGTAGAGATCAAGACCTTGCCGAAGTAGATGACAATGTATCGCGTGTTTTCGCCTCGCCTAACGCCGAGTTGCTTGTCGTCAGGCATGCCGACCGAATCATATCCACTGCAACCTTGAGCGCCAACCCCATCCTACGTGGCGAGGGCGTTCGCCTGTGGATTGATGACGTCGTAACCGCACCCGACGAACAAGGGAGAGGCCACTCGAAGCGCGTCATGAACGCCATCGAAGAAATGGCGGCCGAACTGGGAAGCGAGGTATACCTTACCTCTGCAGCACATCGTGGCCCAGCACGCGCTGGTTACGAAAAGCGCGGCTATACGCTGCTCAACGAGACGAGTGACCCGTTGGTCGTATATCGAAGTACCACGATCGGCAAAGCTGTAATAGCCCCCGAAGTTGACGCTCAGATACTAGGCAGCAACTTTACCGTAAGCGACACCTTTGAGATTGGCAGTCTGTTAGACGAGGGACCCGATACTGTTGCACACAATCTCGAGCAAGCACTCCAGTCCCCAACAACCCGAGTGTATGTAACTCGCGGCGAGAATGACAACATTACTGGTGTCGCGGTGGCCAACGAAACACCGATACCTGTAGGGAAAAAACCTTGGATCGATGACATCGCCGGCTCCACTCCTGAGGATGTCACATCTGTAGTACTCGCTGCGGGTACTTGGCTCGGAAGTAATTACAAGCACGTTAACATCGTAGCTCCGCCAGATAGCGCCTACGGCGAAGGCTTTACTCAACGAGATAGCGGTCTCTATGTTAAGCAGCTCGGCGGCTCTGCCCTACGCGCAAGTTAAGAGCAAGCGATGGCTGCCCATAAAAAAGACCTCCCTTAACCGGGAGGTCAAAATCATCACCAAGATAAAAGCCACCCTATTCGGATGGCTTTTATATAATTCGGCACCGTGCTATTTTCCCAGGGGTGGACCCCAAGTATTGTAACCGCTGCGAGGCTTAACTGCTGTGTTCGGGATGGGAACAGGTGTTTCCCTCGCGCCATGGGCACCGATGACTGGCGCTCGTACTCGTACAATAGCAGAACGCACTGCATCGATGTCCATATGATGCACGGAGTTTAGATAATGACGAATTGTAAATGATAAACAGATTGTTGATCTGATGCTAGATACACCAATAACTAGTCAATGCACTTCTCTCATGACCAGAGTCAGCAAGCTACTCGTACATAAGAGAACGTAAAAAGTCAATGGGCCTATTAGTACGCTTCGGCTCACATACATTACCGTACTTACACCTTGCGCCTATCAACCTGATAGTCTTTCAGGGGCCTCATAGGGAAATCTAATCTTGAGGTCAGTTTCGCGCTTAATATGCTTTCAGCGCTTATCTGTTCCGCACATAGCTACTCGACAATGCCCTTGGTAGAACAATCGATACACCAGAGGTGCGTTCACCCCGGTCCTCTCGTACTAGGGGCAAATCCTCTCAAATTTCCTTGCGTCCACAGCGGATATAAACCGAACTGTCTCACGACGTTCTGAACCCAGCTCACGTACCTCTTTAACCGGCGAACAGCCGGACCCTTGGAAGGTGCTCCCCCTCCAGGATGAGATGAGCCGACATCGAGGTGCCAAACAGCGCCGTCTATGTGAACTATTGGGCGCTATAAGCCTGTTATCCCCGGGGTAACTTTTATCCGTTTGCGCTGTCGATACCACATTCATGTACATAAATGTACGGACAGCGGATCACTTACTCCTACTTTCGTACCTGCTTGGCTTGTAGGCCTCACAGTCAAGCTGGCTTATGCGTATACACTATCGATTACGATTTCCATCCGAACCTAGCCAACCTTTGAACGCCTCCGCTACTCTTTAGGAGGCAACCGCCCCAGTTAAACTACCCACCAGACACTGTCCCGAACCAGAAATAAACTCGAGATTCTTGAATCAAGAGGCATCACAGATTATTTGCGGTCAGGTAAGAACAAGATTATAACAAGGGTGGTATTTCACCGGTGACTCCACCTAGGCTAGCGCCTAAGCTTCAAAGTCTCCCACCTATGCTACACATGTTATAACCCGGCTCAATGTCAAGCTGTAGTAAAGCTCCACGGGGTCTTTTCGTCCTGCTGCGGACAGACGGCATCTTTACCGTCAATGCACTTTCACCGAGCTCTTCGTTGAGACAGTACCCATATCATTACTCCATTCGTGCGGGTCAGAACTTACCTGACAAGGAATTTCGCTACCTTAGGACGGTTATAGTTACCGCCGCCGTTCACTGGGGCTTCAGTTCGCAGCCGTAAAGCACTCCCCTTAACCTTCCAGCACCGGGCAGGAGTCAGCCCCTATACATCCACTTTCGTGTTAGCAGAGACCTGTGTTTTTGGTAAACAGTTGCATGGGTTCTTTAGCTGCGGCCCCGTCACACTATCTACCACGATAGTGAACTTGTTGAGGTCAGCTTTCTTTCTCAACTCTAATCTCAGAATACGTATTTAATCGTTACTCTTTCTCTATCGAAAGAAAACTGGCAAGTCACTGTTGATAAACACTGTGACGGGGCAGACCTTATCCCGAAGTTACGGTCGCTGTATTGCCGAGTTCCTTGACGAAGAATCACTCGTACACCTTGGTCTACTCGACCTGAGCACCTGTGTCGGTTTGCGGTACGGATCGGCTATGTACACGCGTTAGATAGCTTTTCTAGTCAGCACTTTCACAGAAATTCGACTCATAAAGGTCGTTTCATTCGTAGCCGTTACGACTACTTAGACGGATATAACCATGAATCCGCTCCTGCTATCATGCCGCGCACTCCATAACAATACTATACACCGGTACGGGAATATTAACCCGTTGTCCATCGCCTACGCTACGCGCCTCGGCTTAGGACCGACTAACCCTGGGACGATTATCGTGGCCCAGGAAACCTTGCTCTTTCGGTGGGCAGGATTCTCACCTGCCTTATGGTTACTCATTCCAGCATTCTCACTTGATAACGCTCCACCAGACCTCGCAGTCCGACTTCAATGCAGATATCAACGCTCCTCTACCACTGCATACGATAAATCGTAGCAAATCCATATCTTCGGTACTATGCTTAGCCCCGTTACATTTTCCGCGCAAGATCTCTTGACGAGTGAGCTGTTACGCACTCTTTAAATGAATGGCTGCTTCTAAGCCAACATCCTCGTTGTTTAAGAAATCTCACCTCGTTTCCCACTTAGCATATATTTAGGGACCTTAGATGATGGTCTGGGCTGTTTCCCTTTTGAGCGCCGAGCTTAGCCCCGCACGTTCTGACTGCCGTAGTTCCACTGACAGTATTCGTAGTTTGTCAAGGGTGGGTACCCTTGCGGGCCCCAGTCCGAAACAGAGCTCTACCCCTATCTGCTACCGTACGACGCTAGCCCTAAAGCTATTTCGAGGAGAACCAGCTATCTCCGAGTTCGATTGGCATTTCACCGCTAACCACAGGTCATCCGGGAGTTTTGCAATTCGCTACGGTTCGGCCCTCCACGTACGTTTTACCGTACGCTTCAGCCTGCCCATGGTTAGGTCACCTGGTTTCGGGTCTAATCACATGCTACTAATTCGCCCTATTCAGGCTCGCTTTCACTATGCCTCCGTCAAATGACTTAAGCTTGCGCATGACAATTAACTCGCTGGATCGTTCTACAAAAAGCACGCCGTCACCCCATAAGCGGCTCCGACTCCTTGTACGCACACAATTTCAGGTTCTATTTCACTCCCCTTCCGGGGTTCTTTTAACCTTTCCCTCACGGTACTTGTTCACTATCGATCATAAGATATATTTAGCCTTGGAGGGTGGTCCCCCCAGATTCAGTCAGGGTTTCACGTGTCCCGACCTACTCGACAAAACAAATATAAGGTTTGCGACACTTGGCATACCGGGCTTTCACCGTCTTTGGCGCAGTCTTTCCAGACTGCTTCTGCTCGCCTCGCAATTTTCTAACCTTACGCAGAGCTAGTGGTAGCGTCTGTCTGCCAATACAGATAACTCTGGATCAACATCAAGGCTCCGTAACTGGTTATTTGTTATGTCACAACCCCTTTATAATATTCGTCTACCAACTTATCCATCTAAATTAACAGATGGAAACTTAATAAGGTTTGGGCTCTTCCGCGTTCGCTCGCCACTACTAACGGAATCGTTGTTTACTTTCTCTTCCTCGGGGTACTAAGATGTTTCAGTTCCCCCGGTTACCGCTCATCCTATCCTATATATTCAGATAGGCGTGACTAGACATAACTCCAGCCGGGTTTCCCCATTCGGACATCTTCGGTTCAAAGCTTGTTAGGCAGCTCCCCGAGGCTTATCGCAGCCTTCTCACGTCCTTCATCGGTATCTTACGTCAAGGCATCCGTTGTGTGCGCTTGAGTAACTTTTTACGTATGAGTCTAATAAAAGACTCTCAAGCATTGACTAGTTATTGGTATCAACCAATAAGCCGTTTGTCATTAATTTGCTTTTCTCTAATTTGCCAAATTTTTAAGCTGCAAAACCCAAGAAATCCACCTTTGAATTCTTGACCTTGAGTTTACACTGGAAGCTACCTTTGATAGGCTCTGTGTCTAAACTCAAGTGCTAAGTAATCATATCAGTTACTACAGGGGTTGTAAAGCACAAAGTGATGCAATATTTGCTACGCTATCACCTCTGTAAGATTGTGGTGGAGCAACGGGGACTCGAACCCCGGACCCCCTGCTTGCAAAGCAGGTGCTCTAGCCAACTGAGCTATTGCCCCACGATAGGCCTCTTACTGAGAACAAACATAGGCTCTCAGACCCTCTCCTAAGAGATCACATCTTGCGGACGAACTCCGCAGTTCCGTGCCCATCAGCGATGAGCGGAACGAAACATATGGTGGGCGATGAGGGACTCGAACCTCCGACCTCGTCATTATCAGTGACGCGCTCTAACCAGCTGAGCTAATCGCCCATATTGATTTCATTCCTCGGGAGACAAGCGATATTGTACCTAAGATACCTCTGTTTGGCAATAATTTGTTAAAGAAAAAGGCGCCTGCTTAAGCGCCTTTTCTTAAAAACTAAGTAGTGCAATCAACGTCAATCGACAAGTTACAGAACTGATATCCTGCCTTTGGCGGGATATACGAAGTATATCTCCCAAAGGAGCGTACATTGTCAGTACTGATTTACAATGTACCAAGATCGACCTAGCTCGCATAGATTACTCGTATGCTGCTAGTTTTCTCCCTAGAAAGGAGGTAATCCATCCGCACCTTCCGGTACGGATACCTTGTTACGACTTAACCCCAATCATCTCCCCTACCTTAGGCCGAGACAAGCTCAGCACGTCGGGTATTGGTGACTTTCATGGTTTGACGGGCGGTGTGTACAAGACCCGGGAACGTATTCACGGTAGTGTGCTGACCTACCGTTACTAGCGATTCCAGCTTCATGCAGGCGAGTTTCAGCCTGCAATCCGAACTGAGACCGGCTTTGATGGGATTTGCTCCGCCTCGCGGCTTGGCTGCCCTTTGTACCGGCCATTGTAGCGTGTTTGTAGCCCAAGGTGTAAGGGAAATACTGACCTGACATCATCCCCTCCTTCCTCCCTGTTACCAGGGCAGTCTAGCTAGAAAAATTCAACTAACTATAAGGGTTGCGCTCGTTGATGGACTTAACCAAACATCTCACGACACGAGCTGACGACGGCCATGCAACACCTGTCACTGGGTTCCCGAAGGCACTCTCTCCTTTCGGAGAAATTCCAAGGATGTCAAGCCTTGGTAAGGTTCTTCGCTTACCATCGAATTAAACAACACGCTCCACCGCTTGTGCGGGTCCCCGTCAATTCCTTTATGTTTTAAGTCTTGCGACCGTACTCCACAGGCGGGATGCTTAACGCGTTAGCTTCGCTACTACAAGGGTCGATACTCGATAACAGCTAGCATCCATAGTTTACGGCGTGGACTACCGGGGTATCTAATCCCGTTCGCTCCCCACGCTTTCGTGCCTTAGTGTCAGAAATGAGCCAGTAGCCTGCCTACGCCATCGGTGTTCCTTCTAATATCTACGGATTTCACTCCTACACTAGAAATTCCAGCTACCTCTCTCATACTCTAGCTTAGCAGTTTAAATAATGGTATGCATGGTTGAGCCGCACGATTTCACTATCTACTTACTATGCCACCTACGCAACTCTTTACGCCCAGTAATTCCGGATAACGCTTGGATCCTACGTATGACCGCGGCTGCTGGCACGTAGTTAGCCGATCCTTATTCATATGCTACCGTCATAATCGTCACAAATAAAAGCAGTTTACAACCCGAAGGCCTTCATCCTGCACGCGGCGTTGCTCCATCAGGCTTTCGCCCATTGTGGAAAATTCCCTACTGCTGCCTCCCGTAGGAGTCTGGGCCGTGTCTCAGTCCCAGTCTGGCTGATCATCCTCTCAGACCAGCTAATGATCGTCGCCTTGGTGAGCCATTACCTCACCAACAAGCTAATCATACGCAGGCCGTTCCCAAAGCGCCAAAGCTTTACTCCGAAGAGCATATGCGGTATTAGACACCATTTCCGGTGCTTATCCCTCACTTTGGGGTACGTTCCTACGCGTTACTCAGCCGTCCGCCGCTCGTGTACCACCCGAAGGGGCCTTACCGCTCGACTTGCATGTATTAGGCACGCCGCCAGCGTTCATCCTGAGCCAGGATCAAACTCTCCAAAAAAAGAATTTGACCTAATTTCAGTCGAACATAGTTCCGAAGAACTAAATTACTGACTTATTAAACAATTCAAAATCGAACTGACGTTGATTTGCACTACTCAATTTTTAATGATCGGTTTTGTGAGACACCTTAACAAGACCTCAAAAACTCTAAGCAAGATAGTACGACAGATGACTAGTTAATGTCAAGATAAATGTAGAAGATAAAAGTGGTGATTGTTACATCACCACTTTTTCTTCTTACTTTTTAGGCTTCTCGATCTGTCCTTCTGACTCGTCCTCGTCTTCGTCCTCGTCTTCGGATTCCGCATCTACGAGCGCAAGCGAAACAACTTCGTCGCCGTCGTTAAGACGCATAATGCGCACACCTTGAGTGGCACGCCCAAGGACTGGAATATCCTTTAGGCCAAGCGAATAGTCTGGCCCTGCGAAGATATAATAATCACCTCTTGGGTCTCGTCATCGCTTAATGACTTAACGCCGATGAGCTTGCCGGTCTTAGTGTTGACGACAGCCGAGCGAATACCTACACCACCACGAGCGTGTGCCGTAAACTGCGCAACCTTAGTTCGCTTACCATAGCCAAACTGGCTAATGACAAAGATACTGGACTTCTCTTGAACAATGTCCATACCAATTACTTTCGCCAGTACGCAGGCGGATACCACGAACACCACGGGATACACGGCCCATTGGGCGGACGTCCTTTCGTGGAAGCGGATAGCCTGGCCTTGAGAGGTAGAGATAACCACTTCGTTATCACCGTTGTCATGCGGATCCACTTCAGTTCATCACCGTCATCCAGGTTAATGGCAATTAGACCGGTGCTGCGAACATTTTGGTACTGCTCAAATGGTGTCTTCTTAACGACGCCACGAACTGTACACATAAACAAGTTGCCGCCCTTGCCCTCAATCTGTTTACTAACATTAATAACTGAGCTTACTGTTTCCTCAGGCTGCAGCTGCAAGAAATTAACAATGCTACACCCTTAGCATTTAGGCCACGGCCGGCACTTCATAAGTCTTAATACGGAAGACTCGGCCCTTGTTGGTGAAGAACAGTAGGAAGTCATGTGTACTAGGCATTTACAACATGTTCAATCACATCTTCTTCACGGGTAGTCATGCCACGGCGGCCCTTGCCGCCACGGCCCTGCTTCTTGTAGTCAGCAATCTGAGCTCCGTCTTGATGTAGTTAGCTGATGTAAGAGTTACAACAACTTGCTCATCAGGAACTAGGTCTTCGTCACTCATTTTGCCTAGTTCTTGCGGAACAACTTGAGTACGGCGCTCATCACCAAATTGTTTCTTTCAATCTCAAGCAGTTCGTCCTTGATAATCTTTAGAATCTTCTTTTCGTCTGCCAAAATTGCCTCTAGCTCGGCAATTAGTCTGCAGTAGCTCGGCCAGCTCGTCCTCAATCTTCTTGCGCTCCAGGCCAGTCAAGCGTGCGCAGCTGCATAGCCAAGATAGCCTGGGCTTGAATCTCAGCTAAGGCTTGAACTTCTTAATTAAGTTTGCTTGGGCTTCTTCGGTAGTCTGGCTAGCCCGAATAGTCTTAATAACTTCGTCGATGTGATCGAGAGCAATCTTTAAGCCTTCTAAAATATGGGCACGATCTTTGGCCTTGCGTAGCTCAAACTCGGTACGGCGACGAACAACAATCTGACGGTGCTTGATGTACTCCTGGATAATATCTTGCAAGCCCAAGTACACGCGGCTGAATGCCATCAATCAAGGCCAGCATATTGTAGTGGAAAGCAGTCTGTAGCGGTGTCAGCTTGTAGAGCTGGTTAAGTAACTTTCTTAGGATAGGCATCTTTTTTAAGATCAATTACAATACGCACACTGCCACGAGCGCTTTCGTCACGGATATCGCGAGATGCCGCTAATTTTCTTGTCTTTGTACCAGATCGGCAATCTTTTCAACTAAGCCCGGCTTTGTTAAGCGCATAAGGAATTTCGGTGATAATAATCTGGTGACGGCCCTTGTTGGCCTTCTTCGATATCGGCCACACCACGAACAACCACACCACCCCGACCAGTAGCAAAGGCCGTGCGGATAGATTCTTGACCGTAAATAACACCGCCGGTTGGGAAGTCTGGACCTTTAACATGCTCCAGCAGATCATCCAGTGTGGCATCGGGGTTATCGATCTAGATCAACGTGGCATCAACAATCTCGCTGAGGTTGTGCGGTGGGATGTTGGTGGCCATACCAACGGCAATACCAATCTGGCCATTCAGCAGTAGGTTTGGCAGCTTGGCCGGCAAAACTTCTGGTTCTTGGTGCGGTGCCATCGTAGTTATCGCGGAAAGGCACGGTTTCTTTATCGATATCAGCCAGCAAGGCGTCAGCCAGGTCGGGCCATTCTTGGCCTCGGTATAACGCATAGGCAGCTGGCGGATCACCGTCCATGGAACCAAAGTTACCCTGGCCATCTACCAGCATATAGCGCATTGACCAAGGCTGGGCCATGCGGACCATCGCATCATAAATGGCGGTATCGCCGTGAGGGTGGTATTTACCCATAACTTCACCAACAATGTGAGCGCTCTTACGGTGGCGTGCAGTAGATTCGCAAGGCCGTTTCTGTTCATAACGTACAAGAATTCGGCGATGTACCGGCTTAAGGCCGTCACGGACATCCGGCAAGCGCGCGAGCCACAATAACGCTCATTGAGTAACGGAGGTAGCTGTCCTCCATGACATCTTCAACAGTGCGGAGCTCAAGAGTAGCGTGAGTGATCCGGTTGCAAGACCTGCCTCTCGAGTGGTGACTGGTTATCATCTGTTTGTGTGTCTTCGATTGCATGTCTGTCGTCCATTTTAAATGTCCAAATCCTTCACAAACTTAGCATGTGTCTGAATAAAGTTCTTGCGCAATTCTACCTCTGTACCCATCAGCTTATTAAAGATAGCGTCGGCCTTTTCGGCGTCATCTACTTCGACCTGTACCAGTACTCGGTTCTCGGGGTTCATAGTAGTCTCCAACAGCTGTTCAGCATCCATTTCGCCCAAGCCCTTGTAGCGCTTTTGCTCTATAAATCCGGCTTGCTTGTTGCGGTCGTCGTCTTGCCTCAACTTTTAGGCCATCTTGCTTTGCGCTCTGCAATAGCAGTCGTCAACCACTGTGTCTCGCTCGTCTTCATCGTAAATGAATACACTCGTCTTGCGCCGGCCTTAACCAGCTCGAACAGTGGTGGCTTGGCAAGTATACAGTGACCGCCATCAATAATTGGCTTGCATAAAGCGGAAGAAGAAAGTCAGGAGCAGCGTAGTAATGTGGATGCCATCAACATCGGCATCGGTCATGATAATAATGCGGTCGTAGCGCAGGCCATTCCATATCGAAATGATCCTCAATACCCACACCCAGGGCTTTAATAAGAGTCACGATTTCGTTGTTGGCCAGCATCTTATCCAGACGGGCGCGCTCAACATTCAGGACCTTACCACGAAGCGGCAAAATAGCCTGAGTCTTACTGTCACGGCCGCTCTTGGCAGAGCCACCGGCCGAGTCACCCTCAACGATGTAAAGTTCGGAACTCTGTTGGATCTTTGCTAGAACAGTCGGCTAGCTTGCCTGGCAAACCGCACCTTCCAGTACACCTTTACGGATAATGTTATCGCGGGCGGCGCGGGCGGCTTTGCGGGCGCGGGCGGCCAGCAGTGCCTTACCGACAATCTTGCGGGCTACGGCTGGGTGCTCTTCGAGGTAGTAATTGAACTACTCAGTCATAACCTGCTCTACATAGCCACGAACCTCCGGGTTACCAAGCTTGTTCTTGGTCTGGCCTTCAAACTGCGGATCGGGTAGTTTAACCAGAATAACAGCGGTTAGACCTTCGCGGCAGTCTTCGCCGGTAAGGTTCTCTTCTTTCTCTTTGAGCAGGCCATTTTTGCGAGCGTAGTCGTTGACAACCCGAGTTAGAGCGGTACGAAAACCAGTTAGGTGAGTACCGCCATCGGGGTTAAACACGTTGTTGGCGAATTGCTTGATAGTCTCGGAGTAGCTATCGGTATACTGCATGGCAATTTCGACTTGCGATTCTTCAACCTTTTTGTCTACATAGAAAATGTCGTCATCGACGACATCCTTACCAAGGTTTAAATGTGTTACGTAGATTTGATACCGCCCTCAAAATAAAAACCATAGCGTTTGCCGTTGTCTCGTCGTCTAATTGAAGTTCTGATACCTTTTGTGAGATATGCAGCGTGACGCAAGCGGTCGAGAATTGTGTCGTAGCTAAACTTGGTAGTCTCAAAGATAGTGTCATCTGGGTAAAAAGTAATTTCTGTACTCGTACCAGTACTCTTGCCGATCGACTTGAGGTCACCCTGGGGTACACCTTGCTTATATTCCTGCTGGAAACGCTTACCGTCACGATCAACCGTAACAACTAGCCGGCTAGCAAGCGCGTTAACGACGCTCGAGCCAACACCGTGCAGACCACCGGATACTTTATAACCACCACCACCAAACTTACCACCGGCGTGCAGAACAGTAAGTACTGTTTCGACTGTGCTCTTTCCTGTCTTTGGATGAATATCTGTTGGAATACCACGGCCGTTATCGAAAACGCGTAATGCCGTTGTCGGGCAGCATGGTCACCGAAACTTCGGTGGCATAACCAGCAAGCGCCTCATCGATACCGTTGTCGACCATCTCCCACACCAGGTGGTGTAGACCTTCGACGCCAGTACCGCCGATATACATACCTGGCCGCTTACGGACAGGCTCTAGACCTTCCAATACTTGGATTTGGTCAGCAGAATAACCTTTTTGTTTGTCAGCCACTAAAATACCCTCTTTATAACAAATAAAAATAAGTTAGATGTTTCCCACTTCCTCTTTATTATAGGTAACATCTTAGCTTTTAGCAACCGAGGCACGATGACGCAACGCTCATCGCATGTGGAGAGTACCGTCTGCATCGATGTATATCGTGTCATCACCTTCGTGGTCACGGGTTGGTGTATCCTCTTTGAGCAACGGTATTTCGCCACTCGTCTTGTCTTGTGGCTTTTCTATGGCAGGGGCTATCGCCACAGGTTGCCGATGATGTCCCTCTGTATTCGGTACGGGCGTGGCAGGCACGGACGCGTGAGAAGGCCCAGCAGGCGCGTTGACAGTCCTGTTGGCTTCGATACTACCAGTGTCTACTTTTGCTGGCCTAGAAGGCTCCTGCTGGTCTTGCAACGCGTTAGGGTGAGGCTGGAGAGCAGCCCCCACTTGCGCCGCGGCGGGTGCAGCCGGCGGCAATGGGTGGGTAGGCACGGGAGTCTGATCCGCCTTTGACCATGGGTTCTGGCGCAGCATGGGGCCCCTACTCTCACGCTTCGACATCCATTCGTCTAAGAACGAACCAGTTCCAACGGGGGCTGGAGCAGGAGCAGAGACCGGAGTGGGCGCCGGGGCGCTAGATACTGGGGCGCTCGCCCCAAACCGCGGACGGTTAGAGTTAGGGCCAAAAGCACTTGGTTGCACGGCCATTGGACGAGCTGGAGGCGCGGCGGGCTCAGGCTTTGTCGCAAGACGCTCAAATATCTCTTTCTCAACCAACGCCTTGGGCCGTCCGTATTTTGCCGCAGAGAGCTGCTTGAGGGCCTCTGCAAGCTTGGAGTTCGGCTCACCCAATGGTGGAAGCGTAGCCATACTGAATGGCTGGGTGGGCACTCCATTTATGAGCATACGTACCGCGGCGTTATAGTTCGGCATACGCAACAAGTCGCTCGGGTCGAATGCAGGGCGCATACGCTTAGATAACGCCTCGGCATCCTCGTCCTGCCCTACACGAAATGCAACAATCGTACCCGTGTTACCAAAGACAGCATCACGAATCTCTTCGGTCAGCTGGGTAGTAAACTGGTTGGCCACAATCAAGTTAAGGTGATACTTACGAGCCTCGCTTAGAATAGTGGCGAACGAGTCCGTCGAGAAGTTTTGGAACTCATCGACATATAGTGCAAAGTCTTTACGCTCACTCTCGGGTATGTTAGCACGGCTCATAGCGGCGGCCTGGAACTTCATAACAAAGATCATGCCCAACAGCTGAGAGTTCAACTTGCCCAAGCGCCCTTTGCTTAGGTTGACGATTAAGATCTTCCGTTCATCCATCACCTCTCGCAACGTAAAGGCACTCTTCGTCTGGCCAATAATGTTGCGCATCATCTCGTTTGACAGGAACGCACCAAACTTACTTACGAACCAACTAACAACTTCACCGAATTCGTTCGATCGCTGTGACTGAGGCATCTCTTTCTGCCAGAATTCAAGTACGTTCTGGTCCTTAACGTACTGCAGTTTCTGCTTTACGTATGCAGGGTCACGAAACAGCTTTGGTATATCCACAAACGTACCGCCCGCAGGATCTGCCATAACAGTGAGTGCGGCGTTACGGAATAAGTGTTCGTAACGGGGACCCATAATACCTTGATGTTGTGGATCATACAACTTATAAAGCATATTGAGCACTTCTTGGATAAGAAAGTCCTTTTGGTCTGGGGTTTCAAACTCAAACAAGTTAAGACCCATTGGGTAGTCGGCATCGGCCGGCGAGAAGTAAATAACGTCCTCTGTACGCTCTTTTGGCACCATGGCCAGCAGCCGTTCCGCGGTGTCGCCATGCGGGTCCACAAAAGCAAACCCTCCACCGCTTAGCATGTCCTGTAGCGCCAGGTTCTCCAGGAAAGTAGATTTACCGGTACCCGTCTGGCCAACAACATACATATGGCGCTGGCGATCACCCCTCGACAAACGAATTGGTTTTTTGACGCCACGGAATACGTTATAGCCAAGCAGCAGGCCCTCGTCCGGCATATTGCGCGGTGCATCAACCTGCTTTGAGCCCTGCCGCTCAAGTTGGGTGGTAGGTATATTCTTTTGTTCCGGGAAATGAAAGATTGTGGCTAGTTCTACCGAGTTCAAAATATTCTTATTCGCCGCTTGTGGGAACATGCGCAGAATGTATGATGTTGTAAATTCATCAATATCTTTTGTTGGTGTAAACTTGAAGCCGTTCTTCCCTGGCGCGTCAAATAAGGAGAAGGCGGCCACAATGTTGTTTAAAATAGCTTGTGAACGCTGGCTAATATTAGAAGAAACCGCAATGCGAATAAGTACTTCATAGCCAGGCTGGCTCGTTTTTGCCTCGATTGAGTCTACGATGGCCTGGTCGATACCAGACAAGTCGCTCTTGGACTCTTTCTTATCGTCCTTACTCTCGGGCGGCTTGATAAACGCCGTGGCAATGTCCTTACCGAAGCCAAAAAACTTCTCGGGGCCTTGCTTGCTCGAGCTCTCACCCTTGCGCTTCTTACTAGCTACGGCCAGCGCGTTCTTTCGCCACGACGGGTCTGCAGGGCGCATCATAATCTGTATCCCAGCGCCATCCTCTTTCTCGAGCGTAGACAGAGCGTTCAGCAAGGCCTGCATGGCATCACGCTTGAGCTCCTGGAATGTAGCAATAGGATACGAGTACGGCTCCTTTAGGTTCAGCTCGCCACCAACCGTACCGCTCAGCTTTCCAACCGGGTTAAAGATATTATGTTCGACAGCATCTTCTAGGCGAGCCGTTGGGTAAGCACTAACGATAGCCTGCTTAACAACCTCCACAAGAGCCACAGGTACCGCGGCATAAAAGTAGACGAAACCCTTA
Organism: uncultured bacterium; assembly: GCA_963815935.1. Taxonomy (GTDB): domain Bacteria; phylum Patescibacteriota; class Saccharimonadia; order Saccharimonadales; family UBA4665; genus JARIHD01. Next base: position 130,739 of record CAWFIL010000002.1, on the reverse strand, counting down.
GAGGCTACAATCTCAAATGCAAAGTGACGTTGCCCATAGAACTTAGCCTTAAATCCTTTTTGGATGGTACTGGCGATAATTCCATAAATGACCTGGGCACGAGAAATATTCTCGTCTGTGACATCACGGATGTCACGACCATTGCCCTCAATATCCTCACTGGGCGGAGGAAGGTGGATGAGCATTGGGACCATTTTGAGGCCACGCTCATAGTTCTTCTGTTCTCGTACACGCCGGCGGGTCTGTAGATATATAATTGGCGCCGCTAGCACGGCCACCAATACTATGAACATGAGTATGAATATAAGTACTGTCATACTAGTCGTCGACCGTCTTAACATCCTTGTTGTAACGTACCTTGATATACTGCGCCTTGATCTTGCTGAGTTCCTTGCTCTGCATATAGGGATCCGAGCGCGTACGCATAACTATCCCTCGAGCCTTTGCGATCCATTCTTGGTCAAGTGCGTTTTCGTCGTCTCCTGCGCCAGTAGCAGTAGCGCCTTGCGCGGGGGCTAGGCTAGGTTCGGTGGGTGCCGGCATCGTAGGATGGGCGGCCATTGGGACGGACGGTGCCAGTGCACCAGGCTGCTGGAAGCTAGTATTTTGGGGCACAGGAGTAGGTATCTGTCCCGTATCGAAGGACGGCTGCGGCAAACGTAAACTCGGTGTTTGATCTTGCTGAGGATTCATACTTTGGTCTTATTATAGCAGCATCCTCCCCTGGCTACTATGGAATTGCGTCACTATTTAAGAAGACGTTGCACTGCGAGATATATAAAAGTAAGACAGGGCCAACAAAATCGCCATAGTCAGGACATCGCGCAGGGTAAGTTGACCTATTGACTGTAGGACTAGCAGTATCAATGGTACAGCGGCAAGCACCACTCCGACTCGAACGCTGCGCGCCGTTGGTATACCTCGGCCCCGAAGGACAGCGAACACCAGAGAAGACAAAAATATGAATAACAATACGAACGGTGTCATCAATACAAACGACGGCACCTTATTCGGGTCAGCTACCATGAATAGTGCAAGGATAGCTATGAGGCACACTCCACTTAGTAGCAGCGATCGTTTCATCTACACTCCATTCTACGTCATGGGTACGCAAAGAAAAATACTGCAGTTTTGCACCCTGCAGTATTTTTCATGATTTGATAGAGCCGCGGCAGTAAATCCGCCCTTAGTAAATAACTTAATTAGCGCTTACTGCCTTTGCGGCGTTGACTGACCGCTCCCGCAACCTTTAGGGTCGCGAAGAGCGTTATTTGGTTTGAATTGTTAATGTAAGTTTTTGTTTTTGACTTACTGAATTTCAGTGTAGCCCAAAAGACTCAAAATGTCAATAGTCATTAGCGTTTTAGCCGGTACGCAAGCCCGCAAAAAGTGTTCATATTAAGCAGAGCGTTTTTGCATTTTTTAAGTGGCGGAAAGTTATGCACAGCTTTGTGAAAAATCTCGCACATTTTGTGTTGACAGTCCCGATTGCAATTTATAAGATAGCAGTAGCACTTGAATAAAAAAAGTGCTCAAAAACAAAAACGACTCCTGTAACAACGGCTTCTCGCAAGCCGTTGTTCCATAGAAAAGAAAACACCAAACTTCAAATCCAAACGAAAACCTCAAACCAAATCCAAATCAAAATATAGGCCCGCAACTCGCAAGCGGGCCTTTACTTTTGGGGCAGCCACTCGTATTACCTATTGCATGAGTCACAGCATTCAAAGTGTCTGGCTGGCCGGGTCGGACGGTCTTATAGTCGATATTGAATGTCAGCTATCTAATGGACTACCAACTATTATTATCGTAGGGCTGGGCAGTAAGTCGATCGACGAATCCAAAGAGCGTATACGCAGCGCGTTTGCTAGTTCAAACTTACAGCTTCCGCGCAAACGAATAACTATCAACTTGGCGCCTGCAGACATCCACAAAGAGAGTACCAGCTTCGACCTGGCTATTGCTGCCGCAATTCTCGCAGCCAGTAGCACTCCCCCAAAAGTAGCCATTCCGGGTTCTGCGATGTTTGGCGAAGTGGGATTAAATGGAGATGTCCGCCCCGTACGTGGCATTATTGGCAAACTTGTCGCAGGCAAACGGCTTGGCCTTGATTTATTTCTTGTACCCGCTGGCAACCTACAGCAGGCGCAGTTAGTACCCAACATCAGGCTTGTGCCACTCACAAACCTCCTCGAGCTATCAGCCTACCTAGACAACGCACATACTGTAGTTGCGGTTGAAACGTCTGATAAACCCCCGTTGCGATCGGCGGTGTCCGCACCACCGGGGCTATCACTCGTGGCCGGACAAGTACAAGCTAAGCGTGCTATCGAAATTACAATAGCCGGCGGCCACAATCTACTACTGAGTGGGCCGCCAGGCACTGGTAAAAGTATGCTCGCGAAGGCGAGTTCAGGCCTGCTGCCACCCATGACCCACCAAGAAATACTAGAAGTAACTCACCTCCACAGCCTAGCTGGTCACCACTACGAGCAACTAACAGTTGAACGCCCCTTTCGTGCGCCCCATCACAGCGCCAGCAGCACTTCCGTTCTGGGTGGGGGCAGTGATGCTAGACCCGGCGAAGTGTCCTTGAGTCACAGAGGTATCTTGTTCCTGGACGAAATCCTGGAGTTCAACCGATCAACCATCGAAGCACTTAGGCAGCCACTGGAAGAGAAAAGCATCACCATTGCTAGAGCAAAACAAACCGTCGAGTATCCGGCAGATTTCATCTTGATAGCAACGGCCAACCCCTGCCCTTGTGGCTACTATGGATCTTCGAGGGACTGCCGTTGTACTGCCCAAGAGATAGTACGATATCAGCGAAAGCTTTCGGGCCCAATCCTCGATAGAATAGATGTGTTTGTCGAGGTATCGGCGACTGAGCACTCCAGGCTCCTGACCGAGCCTACAGAAACGCAGAGCGATACATCGGTCAAAGGGCGCATTGCCAAAGCGCGAGCAATACAAGCCGAGCGATATCAGACGGGGCTCCTCAACGCTTCAATAAACAACCAGCAAATTCGACAGCTGGCCAAGCTCTCGCCTAATGCGAAGCTGTTATTGGACAATGCCGCACACACGCTCGGTCTATCGCCGAGAGGCTACATCCGCACTATAAAGGTCGCCAGAACAATCGCAGATCTGCAGGAGAGTGAGACTATCGAGGTGACGCATATTTCCGAAGCAATTCAGTACCGAGGGCTCCGATTATTGCAACAATAAATTAGCTTACTTGACCCCTGTTCTGCCATCTGTTACAATGGAGTCACTAACAATATAAAGGAGACACTATCAGCAAGCTTACACGCCTGAACCACGACATTCGGGCACCTCAACTACGTGTGATCGACCAGGATGGCAAGCAACTTGGAGTCCTGTCCCGAGCTGAGGCCCTGCGCATTGCAGAGGATCAGGGGCTTGATCTCGTCGAGATCTCCCCGGATGCAAACCCACCCGTTGTCAAGGTCATCGACTGGGGTAAGTATAACTATCAGCGCACAAAGCAGCTACAGAAGAACAAGCGTACTGCTAAGGCGTTCGAGGTTAAGCAGATGCGTTTCGGGCTGAAGATTAGTGAGCATGATCTTGGCGTCAAGATGAAGAAAGTTATCGGCTTTCTTGAGGCAGGTCACAAGGTCAAACTAACAATTTTCTACCGGGGACGTGAGCTGGCCCACAAAGATTTGGGGTTCAAGCTTGCAGATAAGGTAATAAGTGATTTCGGTGATACAATTGTTGTTGATCAAACACCACAATTCGCCGGGAAACAGCTTAATTTCGTCATAAGGAGCAGTCATGCCAAAGCTAAAAACGCATAGTGGCACAAAGGACCGCGTACGTATCACCAAGAACGGTAAGGTACGCATCAGCCACTCACACCGCAACCACTTTCTTCAAAAGAAGAGTGGTGCACGCAAGCGCAAGCTTGCAGGCCTGGAAACCATCATTGGCGCACAGGTTAAGTCTATTAAACAGAAGCTAGGAGCGTAATAATGCGCGTAAAACGAGGTGTCACCAGCCACCAGAAGCACCAAAAGATCCGCCAAGCTACCAAGGGGATGACTAAGTCTAACCGTTCTAGCATCAAGCGCGGTAAACAGGCCGTTACTAAGGCCCTGCAGTTTGCATACCGCGATCGCCGCAACCGTAAGCGCACTTTCCGTGAGCTATGGAACGCCCGTATTAATGCAGCCGCTCGCCTCCACGGCACGACCTACAGCAAGCTTATTGCAGCCCTAAAGGACGCAAACATCAGCCTGGACCGTAAGGTTCTGAGTGAACTGGCAGTTAATGAGCCGAAAGCATTCGAAGCTGTTGTAAATGCTGCTGCAAAGCAGAAGTAACTCCTTAGAAGATACTCTCCTTTATAGAAAAACCACCCTCAACGGGTGGTTTTTTGTAAACTTAGTGTGCCAGATTATCCGTAAGCCGGGTTCTGTTTTAGCTAATCATCTATCTAGCCTCGACGTTGCCTCGAGATCAAGCGGATTATTATGATGAACTCTGGCGGGAAACCACGGACCATATCGTCCGAGTGAGTCCATCTCCTTGCAGCAGACAGGGTTTACCTCTTCATGATGTCACCATCACGAACTGTGAGCTCTTACCTCACTCTTTTCACCCTTACCCCACAAACTATCACTAGTTGCAGGCGGTCTCGTTTCTGTGGCACTTTCCCTAGGGTTTCCCCCGGTTGCCGTTAGCAACTGTCATTCCCTATGCTGCCCGGACTTTCCTCTTGTGCGCTAGCCTATTCGCTGCTTTTGCAGTGACCAGGCTGGCGCACAAGCGATTAGCCGATGATCTGGCACTCGGATATTATACCACTTATGACAAAAGATGTCAGCCTTGCTGGTTTTCAGCAGCCTGGTCCAATGCCTCATTAACCGCGCCATCAGCAATCTTGTTTAACTCTCGTGGGATATGGACAAAAGTCACCTGCTTAAAAACCGTCGCCAGCTGCTTGATAGAGTCGTGGATTGGCCAGAGGTCTCGATTCTTGACCTTGAACTTACCGAGCATCTGGTTGATCACTAGTAGGCTATCCATGAAGACATGTAGTTCGCGAACGCCCATTGCCCGCGCCTCTTCGAGTCCAAGCTTTAATGCCTGGTATTCCGCCTGGTTGTTTGTCGTAACGCCAAGATATACACCTTTTTTTACAACAACCTGACCATCCATGGCCATAATCGCAAAACCACTCGCCGATGGGCCAGGATTACCCCGAGAGCCTCCATCTGCATACAACTTAGCCTCAGTCAGCCTGAGCATACCATTCCTTACAACATTACTTTGCTCTCGCACTAGACTGAAGTGAATCATTTTTATGGGCGTCTCGTAGGTCACCTGTGGGCCATAGTAGAATCGGTATGTCTTAAGCATGTCCTCGCGCGAGAGAAACGCTTCGTGCCCCTCAAAGTCCGCATCGCTCACATCACCAAGCCGCTTCTCTACTACCCTATCAACACGCGCCGTACCTACCGAGGACCACGTCCCAGGATCTTGAGGGTCTACTTTATCGAGCAGTTCAATGTCATCATTAACGCTAATATCTTTGTCATCGTACAGGCGCCAAGTTGAAGTCTTTTGGCCGCTTCTGATAAGTTCGGCTAGTTTGTGGTCGAGTTTTAGTGTTTTCATCTAGTTGGAGTATAGCACCCTCCTTTTGACCAGACAAAAAGCCCGTCAGATGACGGACACTTTGTCTGGTCGGGGTGACAGGACTTGAACCTGCGACCTCACGGCCCCCAGCCGTACGCGCTACCAACTGCGCTACACCCCGATAATTAGACAGACTTAAGGCTGGGGTCACCGACAATGTTTACCTGGTGTTATCCAGGTGGGTACCCTCACATAGCGGCCACAGCCGCTAGAAATCTTGGATTCCCATAGCGAAAAAATATTCAGATAATCATTCGCTCGGCTTACCCAGCCAAGCTATATTATACCTTAAATCGGTGATAACTAAAGGAGTAAGAACCGTAAAATATCATTATTTAGAGTGGATAACAGTGGCGATATAAAGCGCGAAAGAGTTAGCAGGATGAATAGAAGGAACACGAAACCTAAAGCTTCTATTTGCGCCATGAAACGCTGCAGCGGCTCAGGTGCAAAAGCATAGAGCAGTCTAGATCCATCGAGGGGTGGGATAGGTAGCATGTTGAATACGAATAGGCTAACATTTACCAGAATAAATATAAGCGTTGCATGCGCAGGCACTCCAGAGCCCGTGATGAGGCCGACCCTTATAGCCAATGATGCAATCGCGGCAAGTGCCAGATTGGTGAATGGGCCAGCAAGAGCAACAAGCGCACTGCCGTATTCGCCATAGCGAACTTGTGTAGTATCTAGCGGGACTGGTTTTGCGATCAGGATAGGCGGTAGGTGTAAAAGCATCATCACTAGCGGCAGTAATACCGTTGTTATTACGTCTACGTGTTTAAAGGGGTTTAAGGTCAACCTTCCCTGTTCGTAGGCCGTCTGGTCTCCCAATTTATGGGCAGCAAAGGCGTGCATAGCCTCGTGAAGACCAAGCGATATAAGAAGCGCCCCAATAACATAGGGTATCTCACTGTAATTAAGACTCGAAAGCATATCTTCTAGTATACCAGAGCATCCCGCCGGATTAATCATCTGATAGAATATTGACTTAACAGATAAAAACGGCTAAAATAGACCCCTGAACGGAAGGAACAATATAATGCGTAAGTGTGAAATCACCGGCAAGGGCAAGCAGTTCGGAAACAACGTCAGCTTCTCGCAGCGCCACACCAAGAAGGTATGGGAGCCAAACCTGCAAAAGAAGACCGTTATTGTTGATGGTAAGAAGGTAAAACTCAAGATCAGTACACAAGCAATCCGTACCCTCAAGAAGAAGGGGCTACTGCTTACGCCAGCCAAGTAGTTCGAGCCAAAGGGCTTTCAAAAAACACCTCCTAATATTGGAGGTGTTTTTTGTTAAACGAGACGTCTACTTATGACTGTTCGAGCACAATCAGCTGCATCGTCTCCGTGAGATCGGCAGGTTTCAGCTTGAGCTTAGAGATTGCTTCTTTTGGCTCCATTGCCAACGCCTTGAGGGCATCAACGAGTGGCTGCTGTGGCATTGGGTAGTTTAGGCCCTTGGACTCATAATGAGTTGGAACGACTAATTTGGGCTCTATCTTCTTGATGAGCTTGAGGGCACCGATTCCATCAAGCGTATAGCCGTTGCCGCCGACCGGCACAATCATTAGGTCAACCATACCGATAGCTTCTAGCTGGTCATCGCTAAGTTCTGGATATATGTGACCCGTCACAAGCACGCGCAAGTCGTCGATAAGCAGCTTGTACATTGTGGTCGTTTGCTTACCCTCTTCATCCATATGGGCGCGGGCAGCTATGCCGTACACCGAGACCCCCGACACTTCATATTCGCCCGGCTGGTCGATGACAATCTTTGCTCCGGTGACGGCAACTTTCTGCTCACCCGTACGGAGCACGATATCGCCCGGCTTAGTGACCCCTTTGGCACCTAGCTCAGCGAGATTGTCGTCAACGACAATCTTTGCCTGCTTCGTGGCCAGCGTCAAACAGTTAGCACCATGAAATTGTATATCCATTATTTCCTCCTTAGGGTCAACTTACAGTGTTCCGCTTTTGTCTACAATGACTTGTTTCTTGGAATCAAGTACTGTAGTAATAAAGCGATCTTTAATTTGCCGGCGATACTTGAATTCGGTTAGCGGCATCACCGTGTAGCGGATTTCTTTGTTTTCTTGTGTCTCGAGTTCGGCAACAAATTTCTGCATTGCATTCTGGTTTACGTCACCAACAACTAAAATATCAATACCACTGGCTTCGTCGCGAGTAAATTGGCCCGTGTAGAGAACGACCTCTAGATTGCCGAGCGCCTTGAGTTTTTCTTCTTCTGGGCTTAGAGCGCCCTTCTTGGCCCTCGGCATAGCAGGGGCAACCGGATCGGCACCGGTCATAGCCGGAGCGCCACCGAATATGACTCGTAGTGGATCATAAAACTCGTATGCCTGGTTCACCTCATAATACAGACGATTATTGGTATTATCCGACACAATAATGCCTACATTTAGAAGGTTAGCAAGCTCACGACGGACAGAGTTGATCTGTTCGTCGATCTTACGAGTAATCTCGCGCACATAAAAAGACCTGTTCGGATTGCTATAGAACAACTGCAATAGCTTAACCCTCGTTTTTGATCCAAACAATTGCTCAATCATGTTTTTATTGTAGCAAACTTCGTCACGTATCCGTATATACTTTGTTCAAGAATGTGGTAACTAAGTCTACAGCTTCTTCCTTTTTACAGAGCCAATGTATGTCTTTATTGCGCCTGAACCATGTGCGCTGACGCTTCGCTAGCTGCGAATCATTTTGAACAAATAATGCCTTAGCCTCCTCCAGAGTAACTTCTTTTGCCAGATATTTCCTGAAGGCTCGGTAACCTGGCGCTTGCAAGCCAGGCGCATCCCATCCATATCGACCCACAATTCGCTGCACTTCTTCAACAAACCCCTGCTCGACCATAAGGTCAACGCGCCGGGCAAGTTTAGCCTTCAATGCGTCACGGTCAATACTCAAGCCCATGACTAGTGTGTTCTGACGCAACGGTGCGCGCACCGCAATTGCACCTTTCGTTTCGAGACTTCTGAGAAGGTGCCGCGGGTTGCGACTGTTCTCGGGGAGTGGTATACCCTCTGCAAACAACCGCCCCTGTAGCTCATCGACCCCTAACGATTGGAGCTCCTGGCGCAAATCCAAGTCTGGCCCGCCACGAAACTGAAAGTCATATATAACCGAGTCAATGTACAAGCCGCTACCCCCCACCATGATTGGTAGGCGCCCGCGCGCAGATATAGCAGCGATAGCCGCTTCAGCTTGTCGCTTAAAATCGGCGGCAGTAAAAGCTCGATCAGGGGTGACGACATCAAGCAAATGATGAGGTATGCCCTGCATTTCTTCTGGCGTCGGCTTGGCAGTACCGATATCCATGCCAGTATAGACAGTACGTGAATCAGCAGCGATAATCTCGCCGTTAAATTGCCTGGCGAGCTCAATGCCAAGGGCAGTTTTACCTGAGGCCGTCTCGCCGACCAACACAATTAAAGGAGCTGGGTTTGGTCGGGGTTCCATAGCAACCTATCGATATCAATCTTGTAGTCATCAGAAACAGATATGCCCTCTGCCTCAAGGAGCGTGCGATGCGCGGCGCGACCACCTCCAGGCCAACCAGCAGCCAAACCACCTTGTTTATTGACAACTCGCTGCCACGGCAAACCGACCGGTCCGGTATGGGCAATCTGGCCCACTTCCCAAGCGGCCCAAGCGGCCCCACAAAGAGCAGCAAGCTGGCCATAGGTCATGACCCTGCCCTCCGGTATCCGTGCAACTAGCTCGTATACGCGCTCCTTAAATGCAGCGTCAACCCTTGGCATCAAAGTACTCCTTTACCTCTTGCCAGCCAGAAACCCTAACAATGTCGGGGCTCACGGCCTCGCTTTGATTCCAAGCATAGTCGCCAAAAAGTAGCGCCTGTAGACCGGCGCCTTGGGCTGCAATGCAATGCTTGGTCTGGTCGTCGATCAGATATGAGGCCCCAAGCTGGCGGCAGACTTCAGTCTTGGTCTGCTTCAACTTGTTTGATACATGTTCATCGGTGTCCCATATCCCCGCATAATGAACAGCGGTAAAGATGCCCGGAAAGCGCTCTTCAAGCCAACGATCGGTGTGCCCCTTGAGCTCGCTTCGGCGCGAGGTGACTATGACTAGGTCGTAGCTACGACGCGATGCCTCAAGAACCGGCAGCGACTCCTCGAAGTGCTCGTAGAAGTATACCGCATCAGAACCACTAAACTCCTCGGCTCGAATTATCGCCTCGTTAAGGGGTAACTTCCAAAAAACTGCCCACTCTTCAGTGTAATCTTCCGGTCGAGTGGAGCCGCCCCAGCGTTTATTACTGTACTCCGAGAAGCCCTTCGCACTTAACGAGAGAACATCGTCAACATCTACTGCAATTATCGGACGTGACATACTGTTTCTCTCCCTATAGAGATGTTTTATTGACCCGAGTCTTGGCCTCGTTGGCGACGGTTTTGAGGAACTCGTCGATGGTACGCGGTTGGTGCTCGGCACTCACCTCTATATCCTTACGGACCCGGGGCACGACCTCGCCAGTCTCTACCTCTTTTTCGCCGATAACAACCGAGTATGGGACTTTCATGAGTTCCGCAGCCCGAATTTTCTTGCCAACCGACTCATTGTCGTTGTCCACCATAACACGGAGGCCAAGTCCCTTGGCGCGGGCCTGTAGCTGCTCAGTAAAGGCTACTGTTCTATCCTCTTGATTCACAGTAATCAAACGGATCTGCTCAGGTGCAAGCCAAACCGGGAACTTACCGGCAACGTGCTCGATATAAACGGACAGGAATCGTTCGATGGAACCCATGATCGCAGCGTGTACCATAACGATGCGTTCGCGTTCGCCATCCTCATTTACACAGGTTAGGTCAAAACCTTCGGGCTGATTAAAATCAAGCTGAATGGTGGCAACCTGCCAAGTGCGGCCAATGGCATCCCTGGCCATAAAGTCAATCTTCGGGCCATAAAATGCCGCCTCGCCAACACCATCGATAAAGTTGTCACCGACTTTCTGCTTAACAATGCTTAATAGCTGGGCCTCTGTTGACTCCCATTTCTCCAGGCTACCAGAGTAAGCCTCCATATTATTTGCATCATGCGTAGAGAGACGCACGGTTAATTCAAAGCCCAAAGTCCCGTAGAAACGGTCAATAATATCCCAAACTTTCAGAGCCTCCTCTTCTACCTGGGAAGTACGGCAGAACACGTGGGCGTCATCTTGCGCAAACGAACGGACACGACTCAGGCCCGATAACTCACCGCTCTGTTCGTCGCGGTAACATGTAGTCGTCTCGCGGTAACGGATTGGCAGTTCTTTATAAGAACGCGAGCGTGCCGCATAGATCTGTGTGTGGTGCGGGCAGTTCATCGGCTTCATAGCAAACTCGTGCCCCTCGCGAGTCTTTATCCGGAACAGTTCATGTTCAAACTTCTTCCAGTGACCGCTGGCGATGTAAGCATCTTTCTTAGTGATGTGCGGGATGCTCACTTCTTGATAGCCGTACTCGTCACGCATAGACTGCACAAAGTCGTCCAGCTTGCGCCTCAGTACCGTGCCTCGTGGAGTGAATAGCGGTAGGCCGGGACCAACCAGTTCCGAAAAGGTAAATAGATCAAGCTCCTGGCCAAGCTTACGATGGTCGCGCTTCTTGGCCTCCTCGAGCATGGCAAGGTGTTGGCGGAGCTCCTTCTCGGTGGCAAAGCCGAGACCGTAGACACGCTGCATTTGAGCATTCGTCTCCTTGCCGCGCCAGTAAGCACCTGACACACGCATTAGTTTGAAGGCGCCAGCCTTACCTGTTGACTCGACATGTGGCCCACGGCATAGATCAGTAAAGTCACCATTCTTATAGAATGAGACTTCGTCGACCTTACTCTCGCCATCAGCAACAAGGCCAAGTTCCTCAGCATCAAGGTCACTGGCGACGGTCGTACCAGCGCGCTTAAGGTCGTTGAGCAATTCCTCTTTATAGGGTTGCTTGTTATCTTTTGCCCAGGCAATCGCTTCGTCGATGTTCTTAGCAAAGCGCTCGAATGGCTGGTCTTCTGCAATAACTTTTTGCATCTCTGCTTCGATTTTTGAAAAATCTTCTTCCGATAGCTGGGCGTCGTCACCCAGGTCTACATCATAGTAGAACCCATTCTCTACTACCGGACCCACGCCGAGCTTCACGCCTGAGTATAGACGTGTAATGGCGGTAGCCAGGATGTGAGCGAGACTGTGACGCATTGCGTGTAGATCAGATTGTTGGTTGTCGGCCATTTTGAAACTCCCTTCGTTAATAAAAAGAAAGAGACGCGGGTTACAATTGAATACTCTCGCATGGTATTCAATTGTAACTTCGCGTCTCGGACCCGTATGCTACGTCGCACATTATTCGGGTGGTTCCACCGGACTTCCTTGCCCTCCCAGGCAAGGCACTTGTTCCAGCACGTTAACGTACGTTCTGATTGCCCACGGAGCTCAGCAATTGGTGAGGTTGCTTCGCCGCTCGATGTAATGACTTTGAGCTCTCCAGCTCATTGTCATTGTAACACATCGCAAAACTTCGCCTTACAAGTACTAATATAGCAGTACTGGCACGATATGGCTAGTACTATTATGTTGTTATTTTTGTAACAGTACCTAAAGACAAGTAGTACAATGTGGCTAGTACCCTGTTATACCCGTTCTGATATAAAAGAAAAAGCCAGGTCACCCTGGCTATTTGTCCTATTTGGTGGGCCCTAGAGGACTCGAACCTCTGACCTCTTCCACGTCAAGGAAGCGCTCTAGCCAACTGAGCTAAGAGCCCATGCCACCTTAGGATGTAATTAATATAGTCTATTCCGCTTATTTTGGCAAGCGATTCTCCCCTGTTAACCGCCATGCTAACAGTGGTGAGGGTATTGACTTAAGGGGTCACCCCTGGTAACATGGACAGGTTAAGAGACATATATGTGAGTGTCAAAAAAACAAGCACGCTTGACGCGTTCAAGCTGTTCTATGAAGAGTTATCATTCTCTTCTAAGCCCAATCGTATTCGTCGATTTCGCAATGTCACCTCTATAAAATAGTTGCTGATAGCACCCAGACCTGCTCCCCACCCGGTTGCAGGTCTTTTTGTTTACCTATGTCCACAGATAAGCACAAGGTTTTCCACTAGATTTTTGTCCAGCGCTATGTCAATATGTTGACATGGTATGTATATATTGCGGGTCGCCCACAAACGTGACTAACTCACGCCAACAGGTACGCATCAACCAAGTATGGCGTCGGCGTCGGTGCACACGTTGTGGGAGTGATTTTACGACACACGAAGTAGCCGACTTGGGCAGTACCATTGTCGTTGAGCGCAGCGATAGCAAAAAACTTGTACCTTTCTCGCGAGATCTGCTTTTTGTTAGCGTCTACCAGAGTCTGAAACATCGTGCCACGGCGCTAGAAGACGCTAGCGCTCTGGCCCAAACAATCATTGCGCAACTTAGTGGCATTGCGCCACATGGCAAACTAGACCGCGACAGTATTGTCGCCATCGTTGCCGCGACACTAGAGCGCTTCGATAAAGACGCAGCAACTATGTATGCCGCCTATCACCGACTTTAGCGCTTGCGCTCGCCTGATTCAGTAACAACCGCTTTCTCGGTAACGTCGAACTTATCGATATACCTAGCAAATATAAGTCGAGTTTGGGAGTTGAACGCTGCGAGTGAGTTAAACGCAATAGCAGTAATAGGTAGATATGCCCACTGCAATATCATGAGCACTGTCCGGTGACGTTTGTAGCGTGCCGGCTTTGGCGGTAGCGTTTTAAGACAGATAAAAATAGTAGCGAATACAAATAGTAGCGCAATGGTCTGGATATGACTAACTATGATTGGCAATTCGTTAGCAGCAAGATTCTGGGGGTGCACCAAAGAAGGGATAAACCCACCGATCAAAACAAGTATAGGGCCTGAAGCCCATGTCACATGGCCCTCTATAGATCGGAGAGTTCGAGCCCAAAGCCCAAAACGAGGGACCTTATTCTCGTGGAAGAAGCCTTTGTCGATAATATAGGCTATGTCTGATGCGCCATACGTCCACCTTCTAAGCTGCAGAAACTGTGCCTTAATAGTACGGCGATAATTATCGCTTAAAACTGCATCCTGGTAGATAGGGATATATAGGGGGTATACTCGATAGTTGCCGTCAAATCTAAAGTAGGCGCGCCAGTACTGGTGACCGTCCTCCACGATTGAACGCACGCTCCAAAAGTCGGTTTCGATCAGCGAGGCCATGCCCTGTGCGTGTGAAGAAAAGTTTCGTAGGGTATGCGGGCGCATTGACTGAACAATATGATAAAACGAGTTGCTTGTGGCGAGCACGCGCATTGGGGCCGGAACGTCCCATATATTGTTGTTATATACCGACACTGGCTGAAACGACGAGCGGATAGGGTCTGGCGCGGAACAATATATATATGAGAGGGCAGCCAAGTACTTTTTGTCGGGACGATTATCAGCATCGAGTGTCGTTACAACTACACGGAGCGGATCTATATTCTCCTTGGCAAGCCATTGCTGCAATGCTCGGCCCGCATACGTTACGTTTCCCCCCTTACCTATGATTTCGCCCGGGATATCATTGGGGTGCCCGATAGCCATCGCGTGGAAAAATCGGTCTTGGTATTTAGCGACTAGCTCTTCGGACTGCCTTCGGGTTGACTCCCCGGCGCGTTGCTCGTACGCCAGGATAAAAATGACTTGCTTAGCGCTATACTCAGAGGCCAAGACCGACTGGATTGTAGGCTCGACAACTTCACGCGCTTCGTTGTATGTGGCGATTATGACTGCATGCAGCACCTCGCTTGGCCTAACGGCCATGGGCTGAGAGCCCAGCCTAAGCAAGTTGTCATAATGCCACTTCGGTCGCTTTGCTGACGGCGGTATTTCGCCCGACTCAAGCTCTGCTACAAGCTGCTGCCAATCCAACTTTTGATGCTTGCGCATTGTGCTAAAACCGTGCAGAACTCGGATAGCTGCGGCAACCGAACGAGTAAAGTTAATCAGCAGGTACACCAGCACGAATAGTGCCGCAAACGTCACATTTATCAGACTAAGAATAAGTGGCACAAATAGCATCGTCCAACTGAGTATGCCGGGTAACATCTCAAAAAAACGATAGCGCTTGTTGCGCTGTTCTCTATAGGGGATCTCGATATCTGTCATCTATTAATAAAGCGCCAGCAACGCATTACTTACGACAATCGTCAGGAGCAGTATCAGGGCACCGAGGGCGAGTATGGTAAGCGACAGCGTTCTGCGCAATGTATAGGTACGAATACTGAGCAGGACGTTGATAGCAAGCATGGCTATTGCAAAAAATATGAAGCTTAGAATTGGCGTTAAGCTACCCTTTTGAAATGCGCTGAGTCCCAGGTTAGCGCGGTACTGGACAATATAGCCATCGACACCCTGGCCAATGCCAGCGCGCAAAAGTACCAATGCAACGCTCAGAAAAGCAAGAAAGGTGTTAATGCTGACCAGCAATAATACGAGCTTATCGTGTATGTATTTTTTTGGTATATGCATATCGCTATGTCTTATTGTAAGCCGGCCGAGGAATTTAGTACAGCATGCGGCATCGTAATATGGTGCGGGTACCGGGAGTCGAACCCGGGTCTCAACCTTGGGAAGGTCACATAATGGCCGTTATACGATACCCGCTTATGTAGTGGAACAAAATGGAGCCACCTGCCGGGATCGAACCGGCGACCTGCGCATTACGAATGCGCTGCTCTACCAACTGAGCTAAGGTGGCACAAAACAAGGATCATTATATCAGATTGCTTGCGGAGTGGAAGCCAGACGGCTGCACACGGTCACCACCCTTTCACATGGAACACATTTTTTACTCAGAGTAATCTAGGCCTCTTGTTCCTGATCGCCTTTGGCAATAATCATCGTACAGTACGGTCTTCACCCCTGTTAAAACAATGAACACATTTTATGCACGACTCACTCTTGCTACATCTTTCTGAAGCCCCTTGGCAGAAGCTTTGCCGTCACATACGCGACAGCCTCAAACAAAATCGTGAGGCCCAAGGATACATAGAAAACTGAGAATAGACTATTATGGACGCTGGCCTGTAGCTGCCGCACAAAAATCGGCACTGATGCCAGCAATAATACGAGCGTCAAGAGGCGCATCACGATCTTCATAAAATTGGCGCCAGCGAGTATGGGCGTTGCTGCCCCGCCGTCATCGTCACGCAGCTCAACGGCCGTGCTAACCTGCAGCAATAAGATTACTAGGAAGATCATTATCCAGAGCACGATTTTGAAGGCCACGACACTTTGCTCATCAACACCGCGCAAGTCGGAACTGTATATAAAAGACTGCGCAACCATCAAGAACGAGAAAATTTCGAGCAGACTCTTGTTCTTGTTGAAGTATCTGTAGAGCCACGCTATGTTACTGCCAAAGAACCGCCTTAGTATCGAGGTAATTTTCATGCACTTATAATACCAGGCACCCAGTAATATTGCGCCCGTTATTACTATTTACCAGCGCGTGATGTTTTTTTGGCCAATGAGGCGGCCAAGGTAATGAGCGACCTTGTTCTTTAACGGTAGTTCGGTGGTGGAAACGTGTGGCTCGATTGACTCTTGGTACTCTTTTGTGCGTCGTGGCCGTGCCCGGGCCGGGTCGGTGGCTTGTGCTAATAGCGCCATATGATTAGCCGAAGCGTAACGTGGTACGGGTTTCCGCTCAGTAGACGAATACGTGTATGGCCGTGCTTCGCCACGTGGCCAATAAAATAATCTTTCTGGTGTGCCGACATGGTGCTTTTGCACACGATTTACGTGCAATACATACCAGCGTGGCCGATGCGCTTCATCAACAACCGACACCTTGGCCATAACAAAGCCACCCTCATCGCCACTTGGCAACATAAGTGTTGTTGTCCGACCGGCTGCTGGATTTTTGCGGTCTACCCATTCCCACTTCACCGTCGGATCTTGTGCTAGCCCATCAATCTGCTGTTCGGTAAGCGCCATATTGTGTGCATAGCGTTCAATATTATGACGAGCACGCTCGGCATCGCTCCGTGCTTCTTCGCGGCGCTGTTGGACACCGTTAGCCTCCCATGGGTCTCGCTGGGGTTCGGCGGTCGACTCATATGCTTCGCCAAGTTCAGCCTCTGTAGCGCCCTTTGGGCGACGATGACGACCGGCGTAGCCAGCCGGACGGGTAGCCCTGCGCTCGAAACGACTTGGGGGCTCAACTGGCTTGTCCGGAAACGCATAGCCGAACTCGCTTTGTGCCTGGGCGATACCTTCCGCGTCAGTCTCTTGTTCGGGGGCGTCACCGTGAACCTCGCTTCGCTCTTGGGTAGTCATAGTTACACCCTCCCGCTCCCAATAGCGCATCAAGGCGCCGCGGTCTGCACTACTGTGCCACAACGCAGAAAATTCATAACCCGCCCTACCGTCAGGCAACGTTGTCCGCGTCAACAAGTGGCCGTTTGGGCCAGTAGTTTGTTCCATAGTCCCCTCAAAACCGTCGGGAATCATGTCTTCTGGTACGGGCTGTGCGCCATACTGCTCAAAAGCGCGATCTGCTTGGGCTGATAGCTGGTCTATCGCTTCGGCTTCGGGGGTTAATAATTGTTCAGTGATGTTTGTTTCGTGCATTTAATGTGATATTAACATAAACGTGTTGATTAATCAACTACGTGTGCTAGCTACGCCGGCACAAAATCTGGGTCTGCGTCCCTTTGGGCTATCCCATAGCGCTCGGTCTGGCCCGCGCGGGGCCCGCGCGGGATAGTTCGCTGTATGAGGTAACCACCTCTCCTAACCGCCTGCTTCTCACCCCATGGGGCCATAAATATCACATCAGTATCAACCTTCACCAACTTGCGTGGGTCGTGCTTAGGCATAAAGACATCTATACTGCCCTCTACGTATTCGTATATATCCGAGAAGTCCTCGGCGTGAACAACATATTCTTCTTGTCCGCCGACACTAGTACATACCCAGTCTCCACTCCGAGCGGTATCTCGAGTCGCCCCTGAATTTACTATGACTGTTTCGGCAGCCCCTTCGGGAATCTGGCGTGCCCTGATTGGTTGAGTCTTGACGAAATACCCGGCTGCATCAAATAGCGCGTCAGCCTCTGGCGACCCGAGGTCGATCTTTCGGCAGTTAACGATATCTACCTTTTCGGGGCTATCCCATAAAACCACCAATTCGTGTGTTTCGTCACTTCTTTGGAGTTCACTCAGAAAGCTGGCGTCAAATTGGCCGTCATTGCCCCAATGAACGCCATAAAGTCTACGCCTTTGCTCCAGCATACGGCCGAACTTCTCTCTTTGGGCGTCAGTTGTAGCGCGGGCAAGTCTGTCGCCTATTTCCAGGCTAAGGGAGCGGTTAATGAGCGCCCTGACTACCATTACATTGACGGGGCAGCCTTCAGGCACGCCACGACAGTACTCTTCCATTTGTTGCGCCGCCAGCATACCGGATGAGCCTACATAGATCTGTCCGTATAGTGGATAGGATGTCAGATATCTAGATTGAGTAAAACGATTATGGTCGCCCGGGTAGAGACCCCTCGGGAATACAAATGTCTCGAATGGTCGCCCATGGGCGTTCGTTAAGTTAGCGCCGGGTGTTTCGGGGGAGTACCAATCACTAGTCTGAGCGGTCAAGAAGCTGACCCGACCATTGGCGGCAAGATCACCAAACCTATCTCTGAGCCGTCCGGCTACGTAGCCGATATCTGGCTTGTTTGGGTTGTCTGGGTCTCCATCATAAAGGATAGCGACTGGTCTCTCTCTTGCGTCCTGCTCAATCCGTGGTATCAACACGTCTGACACAACGTGATCTGCTGCCTCGGGATCGATACCACCCGTCGACCCCGCACCCCGCAATGCCAATATTGTGCTTTTTTGCCCTATTGCCTGCGCCAGCCTAGCGTCCCAAGCAGTCGCAACATCAACAACTGCCCGTCCTATATCTGGTGTATCGGGGTCAATAGAGTACTCGATATCTTCGCCACCCCTCATTTACGCGTTCTTCTGGTGCTGATTGTCATTGTGTCTGGGTCTTTTAGAGCCACAATCATACCACAATTCCCACACTCCAACAAACTGACCGTTTACTAAGGCCCTAACTACTTACGGCCCGCCAAAGAAAAAACGCCACATAAAGTGACGTTCTTTCTTTGGCGGGCCCGACCGGATTCGAACCGGCGATCTCCTCCGTGACAGGGAGGCATGTTAGGCCTCTACACCACGAGCCCAGGGTGTTTACATTGTCGCCAGTAAGCAGCGCAACGCAAGGTAACAGGGGTAATGATACCAAGGTTTAGGCCAAAAAGCAACTACTTGGCGTATAGTCTCTGCGCGGCTACTGTGTGATAAAAATACGCGGCTTGTTCTGGGTGCGTAGCGGATCGGTATATGTGGTTATCGGCTTGAAGGCAAAGACGATGTGTAGAGCGTGGGCCTTGTCGCCGCTGACGTCTGAAAGCTTAACGATCTCAAGCGTGGTACCAGTGTTAATAATACCCGAGGTCTGGCCTGGTTGGAGGCGGAATAGCGCATCAATAACCTGTGGTGGCAAGTCACGGTCGGATTGGCCGATAGCAAAGCCATAGTCGCCGCCAGCATCTCGCGTGGTTATATCATCTGAATATTGTTTGGCGATGGTTGCGAAATCTGCGCCGGCCTGCAACTGGGCATACGCCGCCTTCGCACGCGCCTGCGTGGCCGTGTCGAGAGTCGAAACAACCTTCTGGGCCAACATCTGTTGACGAAGTTCACGCTTAAAGTCGCCAACCGACCAGCCCCAGAACTCCTTGAGGACGTCTTCGAACACCTGGTTGTTGCTGCCAAGGCGATTCTGGCTACGGACCAACCGAATGGCATCATCGAGTTCTCGGCTGCTGACGGATATATGATTCTTGTTTGCTACCTGTTTTACATAGGCATCGTCAACCACAATATCCATAGCCCGCTTTCGGAACTCTGCCAGCTGTTGCTTGCCAGAGTCGCTACTAAAGTCGACGCGCTGTTGGGTCTGGTAATAGTGTTCGTAATGGCGCAGTTCGAATAGGTAGTTTTCGTACGCAACATACCGCGAGCCAGCCTTAGCGACTGGGAATGGGATCACCTGTGTAACCCTGTAGACAAAGGTTGACGTGGTATGAAAGCGATACAAAGCCAACGCACAGTATGCAAAGAAAGCCACGATTAGCGCGGTTAGGAGCGACACCGAAATGATGACTACGCGGTGAGCAGAGTGCTGCAACGGATAAATATACTTGCGTGCGCTCGACAACACTTCCTCACGGTGCTCTGCGACTGTCTCATTTGTGATGCGCGGTATACCCTGAATAGCCTGTAGCAGGGTCTGGTCTGGTTCTTTTTTGCGGAAATGCGAAATACCAGGTACGCGTACCGACACCTTGGGGCGTTTGTTTAGAATCTTTTTAACTCTCTGCTTCATCACTATCTACGTCTGGCTGTTGAGCCTCACCATCACTGTATGGAGTGGTTGTTATGCCCTGCTCTCGCAATATCTCGAGCAGCTTCTTTTGGATCTTCGCAGGGTGGTGAATTTCGTGAATAACCAAATCCCCCACGAACGTCTGCATCATAATTGTACCAAATCCTAACAGGGTTTCTTGAAATCCGGCAACTTGGTAGTTAACCATCTGGATTTGGTTAAGGCCCATATCGATGACACTGCGATGGAAAAAACCTTTTTGGGTAATCTGGATTAGCCGTTTATCGGTCACGATAAAGACACTAAAATACCAGGTAATCCATGACGGCATAAATACAATAAGACCGGCGACCATGCCACAAGCCAGACCAATAAAGTACACCGAATAGCGTGGGTCCAGCAAAGCCGGGACCGTACCGAGTAGAATTGCCAGCATCCCCAGGATCAATCCCTTGCGCATGACGATTGGATGCTTGCGGAAGACATACAACACCTCTTCATCATCGAACTGATCGGCAAAATATTTTTGCGCCATAAGCGTATTGTATCAGACATACACACCTACCTGGTAACGGGACGGATGGACAGCTTCCAACGCTCGCTGGCGGGCAGCGGCACTTCAAACGGGTAATCGCCGTCCATGCAGGCCATACAAAGTGAGCCTACCCGCTTGCCTTGCGCCTCGGCCACGCCCTCTGTGCTTAGATAGCCTAATGAATCAGCCTTCAGCCTGCGGACACGCTCGTCGTGGCCTGGATGGCGCCGGGCGAATAACGTATCGGGCTTACTAATGGCCGTACCCGAAAAGCATGGGTTCACGATTGGCGCCGAAGATATCCGGTAGTGCACTTCGGCGGCACCCGGATTATCCTCGGTACCGCGCAAAATATCAGTCAAGGTGTCGCTACTCGTTCCACGAACGATTGAGTCGTCTACCACGACCAGCCGCTTGCCGCGTATAAGGCGCATATTGGGCCTAAGCTTTTGTAGAACCATCTGGCGTCGGATATCTGGCGAGGATTGAATGAATGTACGAGTTGTGTATGGATTGCGGAACAATCCTATACCGAACGGTATGTCCGACTCATGGGCGTAACCCATCGCTGCTATAGTGCCTGAGTCGGGTACCCCGATTACAAGGTCCGCATCCGCCGGATGCTCTTGTGCAAGCAGCTGCCCCATCCTAAAACGGGCGTCGTAGATCGGCCGGCCATCTAGCATACCGTCTGGACGCGCGAAGTAAATCCCTTCCAAAGCACACATACCACCTCTTGCCTCTCTTTGGATAAGCGATGATTCGACGTTACCCCTGGCATCGATTGACACAATCTCACCTGGCGCAAGCTCGCTTTCTTCGATTACCTCTCCTGATTCGTGTAGGGCTGGCTGCTCAGAAGCAAACATAAGGGCACCGGTAGCAAAGCGACCAAGCCACAATGGTCTCGTCCCCCATGGGTCACGGACACCATGCAGTCGGTTAGGCTCAGCAACCACTAACGAATAGCCGCCGTTCAGCCTCGGAAACAGCTCGTGCATAGCATCGAGCGTGCTGCCCGCATTCTCGGGACGAGATAAAAGGCCTAATGTCCGCGTTAGGGCGTCACCATCGCTCACACAGTTGTAGATGCCGAACTGCTCGGCTATTTGACCCATAGCTTCGATGTGTCCATTCTGCGAGACCACTACGTCACCATCGAAGAAAGGCTGCGACTCGTGAAAAGGATCGCCACCTCCGCCAGAAGTCGGCCACCTGACATGCCCGATACTCATGGTCGCTCCTTCGGTCATCTCATCGATCAGTCGACCTCTATGGGGGAAAACGTCAGCCACCAAGCCAACATCTTTGACTCCTATGAAGCGAAAATCTTCGGTTGTCGAGACGCCATTCATAATGCCGGCAGCACCCTCGCCACGATGCTGAAGGCCGGCTAAGGCCGAGTATGCCATCTGGGCAACCGGCACATTACCATTAGGCGCCATAACTCCCACGACACCGCATGCCTCCTGTAGAAGATCCTCGCTAGGATCTTCGCCCCACGGCTCTGCCTCAATCATAGTGGCATTGTAACAATCAGGGAAAGAAAAGAAATACAAAAAGCTACCTTAGTGAGATATATCACAGCCAGGTAGCTTTGCTAGATACTTGTTGGTGCCCCCACCACGATTCGAACGTAGAGCTTCTCCTTAGGACGGAGTTGTTTTATCCATTGAACTATAGGGGCGACGTAGGAGAAATATTTTGTGTTTTTACATAAAATATTTCTCCGAGGAGCCCCGTCTCTGGCGCGTAAGCGCCAGTTAGGGGCGAAATTTTAAAGGTGCTAGATCTTAGGTTGCGTGAAGTGCGCGTGCGTAGGTTCGTAGCTAACCAGCTCTTCTTCACTGAACCAGTGGGCAATTTCCTTCTTGGCCTCAGATGGGTCTGCCGACGCATGCAGTACGTTTGGTACGCCGCGCTTAGCTGCTGATGCATGGCCATAGGTCATGTGCGCAAAGTCGCCACGGATAGTACCAGGCGTGGCACTCTTTGGCTCAGTTGGGCCAACCATTTTGCGGACAAGCTCGACAGCCTCGATGCCTTCCAGGACCATAGCAATGACTGGCCCTTGCTGCATTTCTTTCATCTGGGTTTCAAAAATTTCGTCGCCCTTACGAGTCTTGAGCGTACCAATACCTTCGTAGTGTTGGAAGTAGTGGTCATAGTCTGGTTTGAGCATCTTGGCGCCGACAATCTTTAGGCCAACCCGTTCAAAGCGAGTAAGGATCTCGCCGACAATGCCGCGCATTACTGAGTCTGGCTTAAAGACAATTAACGTTCTTTCCATGTGTATCCTTATCTTATTAGTCGCCCCTATTGTAACAGATGTAAGACAAGTACTCTACCCCCGTTTTGCCATAAGCATGTACAATAGAGAGGTAATGAAGTTCAGGAAAGCAAAGACCGACTTTTTGGAGTATTTGGAGATCGAACAAAACCGTTCACAGAAAACGATCGAAAATTACGACCACTACTTAACGCGACTTCTCGATTTTGCTGGTGACGACATAGTAATTAGCGACATCGATCCCGAACTTATCCGTAAGTGGCGTCTCTGGCTCAACCGCCTGGGTACCAACGTCTCAGACGAACTTGGCAAGACAACACAGAATTACCACCTTATTGCTTTGCGCGGGTTCTTAAAGTTCTGCGCCAAGCGCAATATACCTGCCCTATCTGCAGATAAAGTCGAATTGGCTCGCACCAAGCGCAAACAAGTAACCTTTTTGAACGAGGACGAACTAGCCAGGCTGTTCGCCCAGCCAAATCTGGAGAAGCTGGCGGGTATTCGTGACCGGGCCATCTTGGAATTGCTCTTTTCTAGCGGCTTGCGAGTCTCCGAGCTCGTAGGTCTAGACCGTGACCATATCAACCTAAAGCGACGTGAGTTCATGGTACGCGGCAAGGGCCAGAAAGACCGTCCGATATTTATCAGTCCGGCTGCTGCCGAGTGCATTAGCGAATACCTACGGGCGCGCGAGGACAACACGCGACCGCTATTTGTACGCTATAGCGGCAGCAAAAGTGTCGATCTGAGCGGCAATTACCACCGGCTAACAGCGCGTAGTATCCAGCGTTTGGTGAGTCGCTATGCCCTATTGGCCGGCATCACTAAGCATGTCAGCCCTCACACGCTGCGGCACTCGTTTGCGACCGATCTACTCATGAACGGCGCTGACTTGCGTAGCGTACAGGCTATGCTTGGCCACAGCAATATCGCTACTACCCAAATCTACACTCACGTTACCGATCCACATCTAAAGAGCATCCACGAACGCTTTCACAGTAACACAGTCGACTAAGGTTGGCAGAGCCGGTTGGTACTAGTA
The DNA here is from genome assembly GCA_963815935.1 of uncultured bacterium. Lineage (GTDB taxonomy): Bacteria > Patescibacteriota > Saccharimonadia > Saccharimonadales > UBA4665 > JARIHD01. The sequence continues at coordinate 106,736 of CAWFIL010000002.1, read as the reverse complement.
ACACCAGTAACCTGAGAATCGTAGTAGCCGTTCATGACAGCAAACCGCTTACAAATCGCGTCGGTACTTTGAATGGCGTAGTCCGAAAGTTCGTTCTTGCTGGTAGCACGCAGCGGCACGTTCACCTGGATACGACGCAGTACATCTTGGGCCTTACCAGTCGAATCGATTACCACCTGGGCGCCCTGGAGCTCTAGCGCACTGTTGCTTGCATCGGTGGCCGTTACCTGCAGCGCAACGTCTTGGTATAGCGACGTAATACGCATGTAGTAGCTATTTTGTGACAGGCCGGTAATATTCAACGAACAACCACTGTTAGTGCATTTTACGCCAAGAACGTTGTTTGTATTGGCAGTGCTGGCGGCATAGGCAACACTAGTTGCCCCTCCGGCTGCATATGGGACAGCGAAGGTTGTCATCGTCGTGTTGCGTAAGTTATCGGATGTAAGACCACCTCCGGACGTCGGCACGAGATCGAAGCGCAAGACGCCGTAGCCGCAGCTCCAACTAGAAGTCTTCGAGAAGACACCGGTCGTACTAGCCGGGCATCCAGCGGTAGGCGTACCACCCACGAGTTTCGATTGCCAGTTAAGCGTAATTTTACTAAAGTTAGCGCCGCTAGCCGAAGTCATAGGAACTACGGTTGAGGTGGAGCCGACGTCGGTATACTGCAATTCCTTTGGTGAAGTGTCCACAAGCAGACAGCTATACTTTACATTCTTGGCGGCATCAATAACTGGTGTGAGCGCCGCGTAGAATGCTCCTGGACCATTATCGCTACAGCCCGTTTTGTCGGGTACGGTAGTACCGGCGTTTACTGCATTTGCGATTAGATTGCGGGCGTCATTAACACCGCTCTCGGCTGCGTAGAACGCCTGCGTGCTTAGCTGGCGATCAAGCGATTCGCGCTGATTACGTCGCGACACTTGCGCAAAGCCTAGGACAATCAGCGTAATTACGATCATTAGAACCATGACAGTCATGATTGATATCATGCCACGCTCAGAGTCACGAAGCTTTGGGTGTGATGGTATTATGCTCATGTTTAATCTCTATTCTACTCTTTTTACGACGGTTGTGGTAATGTCTGCAGCGGCACAAAACTGAGTGCCAAACCGAATATTTTTACAGCTAGCAGTGGCTGCGTTCGGGCTGCTCAGCAAGTCGTCGTCGCCATACATAACACGTATACTGATTTTGTATAGGTTGCCACCGACGTTAGTTACCTGCAAGCGGGACAGACGCATATTAGGTGCTAACAGCTCGCGGCCAGAGACCGACGAGTTACGAACATTTTGCGCCGGCGTACTTGCCGTACAACCTGCGACGTCATTCACAACCAAGCCATGGTAGGTTTGGCTTGAAGTCGGTGAGTCCGATACTTCATAGCCCACCGTATAGCTGTATTGTTGGTTGCCAACACAAAACGCGTACGATGAGCCCGCAGTCGGGCTACCATTAGTAGGAGTGACGCCACCTCCGTTGAATTGAATACCCTGTGAGATAAGATCGGTAATGGTTCGAGTAGTGTCCTGTACATTACCCTCTGTCACACCTCGATAGTAAACACGCGTAAATTCCATAATGGCGCTTGTTATAACGATAAGCACCACGCCGAAGACGATGGTTGCTATCATGACTTCCATAATGGTGAAGCCCCGTTGGTTTGGTGAGGTTCTTTTGGTGCGCATACTAGTTATCATAAGCCCTGTACTTCATTTGCACGGTATTAGTTGCGTTGCCTCGAATGCTCGTCCAGGTGTTGGTGACAGTAAAGGTATTGGTAGACCGGGTAATGCTTAGCTGGAAAGCTGGCTGGCTGGCTGTCGCAACACCATTCGTCCCCACCTTGCAGGCAGCGTTTGTGCTAACAACTACAGCACCCGAACTATTTATGCAGTAACTCGCGGGTACGCCCGCTCCAAATATCGCTGTCGGATTAGTACTAGCTAGGTTCTTGACTTGCTCGACCTGGCTTTCCACGAGCTTCACGGCGTTCACGCGCTCCTGAGCGTCCCGCGTTCCCTGCAGACTACGATTGGTCATGACAAATGCGCCAGCCAGTACCAGGCTGATGACACCGATGGCAATCAATACTTCAACAATCGTATCCCCACGTTCGCGCAGGTGCTTTATGTACATGTCTTATTCTCCGAAATCTTTAGGGTAACCGAAAGCTGGCGGCCGCTACCACCAATGGTAATGAGACCGGACTGGTTACTCCCACCGCTCACAAAACACAACTTAACGCCGCTCGAAACATTCATAGAGCTACCGGCAACATTACTCTCAATAGCTTGCGCCGCTGATGTGAGGTTAGCATTGAGGCTCGTGCCGTTAATGGGTATGACATTTATGTGCTGCGAGGAGGACGTACCCGTTGCAGGGGCTAGTGAGTTGAGGAATGCCACGGCGCCAATGTTAGTCTTGACTGCGCCATAGTACATTTCTTTTGTGGTAATACCGTATTTGATTATTCCCTTGGAACTAGCATCGGGCGTACTTGGGCTAGAGGTCGTAGGAGCGATGACTTTTGGCTTTGCGGCCGCATAAGTATTGACCTCGGCTCCGGTGCTATCAACCTGCAATCCAGCCAAGGTGTAGACCCTAAACTCCTCTGGGTCACTCGTGCCGGCAACCTGGAATTGGATAACTTTGCCTAGAAAAATACAACCCGTGTTACCTCCCTGGTTGCTCGTGCCAGACATAAAAGATGGACCCGAGCCAGTCGCAGAACATGTAAAGTTGTTGGTATCTGGGTAAAATCCCGAGCTAACGTCATCAATCACCTGCTGTATTTGTGTGCGGACATCTTGAATTGATTGTGCAAACTCAGTACGCCCCTGACGGCCCGAAAGCGTAGCGGCAACAGCCACGAATAACCCTGCCGATATAGCCAGTACAACGAGCGTTTCGATAATGGTAAAACCATGGGCTTTGCGGCCACCCTTCATACCATCAAGTATAGCATAAGGACTATGTTGGCCGAGCTTCACATTACGCATAGATTAGCCCCGCGTACCAATCAAGAATATCGGCGCCGAACAACCTGGCGACTATCAGGCCCAAGATGAGGAACGGACCAAATGGAATTTGTGTCTTACGCCCCGCCCTGCCCTGCGCCATCGCTGGCAGTGACGCCAACAAACCAGCCACAGAAGCGGAAAACAACAAGAGAAAGGACGGTAATAGACCACCGGCAAGCAGCCCCAGCAGTAAGCCTAGCTTAACGTCGCCTCCGCCTATCCATTTCTCTTTAGAGACTACGTACAGGACGTAGAATATACCACTGACGGCAATAGCACCCGATATGCCCGTAAGCGCAATACGCCAATCCTTTTGGTATATAGCTACTGTGCCGAGCTGTACGAACGCCAAACCAATCAACGGGAAGACTATCTTATCGGGTAGTAGGAACCAGCGGAAATCATAGACCGTAAGTGCCAAGAAGCCCACCAAGAAAACGAGCCAAAACATAAATTCGATAAGCCCCCTACCCTGAAAATTAGCAGGCCAGAAGTAATATGAGGCTACGAATAGAGTTGGCAACGCCATCTCTACAATTGGCGTGTCCTCGATTTTCTTGTGACAGTAGCGGCACTTGCCGCGGAGCACGAGCCAGCTAAGTACTGGCACAAGGTCTAGCGGGCCAAGCTTGTGATGGCAGTGCGTACACTCCGAGCGGTCGTTAACCCAGTCTTTCTTTTCGTGGATCCTCCACACAAAAGCGTTTACGAAGCTACCCAATATCAGGCCTAGGACAATAAGCAGTAGCAGTATCATGCTTGTATGGTAGCACAAAGCAGTGTGACGTGAGGCTAATATGCAAAAGTAGCACCTCGAAAGGTGCTACTTTTTAGCGATGTGCTTGGGGGCTAGCCCTCAACACACTGGATTTGCGTACCGCCGCTTGTCTCTACGAGGAAGAGAATAACGATCTGTCGTGTACTACCCGCTGGGGTGGTTGAGCTGTTGGCAGCCGAACACTTAGTGCCAGTCCTAATAAGGGCTGTATCGGTTGTCGTTGGCACGGTACCCGAGGTGTTACCGGTACCGATGTTAATAGCAGTAATGCTCTTGGTATTGGCAGCTGCTAGAACCGTTGCATTGTCTGCAGAGGTCAATACAGTTCCACCTGCGTTAGCTGAAACTTCGCCATAAGCGTCTACAAGCCGACTAGCCTCGTTACGGTAGGTGGTATTGCGTGAGTTACGCTGCAAAGCAGGAACAGCTAAGAAGACCACCAACATGATCAAGCCGGCAATAGCCAACACGATCAAGACTTCGATGATGGTGAAGCCCGATTCCTTACGTTTTTGAAGTTTTTGTAGCATTGCAAATGCCCCCTTTGCTGAAAATGTTAATGCTTATGCTAATAGGATAATACGAATACTTGCCCGAAAAAGCAATAGCTTTTAATTGATCCTACCCCTGAACTATTGAGTAAAGGATGATTGGCCCGCCAACCCATAGATCGGCAGCAGCACAGCCGCAACGATAATAAAGGCCACAATGCCCAAGATAACCATAAGCACCGGCTCGATAATAGTCGAGATGGACTTAACTTGATCGTCGACTTCTTTCTCGTAGTAGTCGGCCGTTTTGGCGAGCATTTGCTCTAGTGAACCAGACTGTTCACCAATACGCAGCATGTTTGGCACCAATTCCAAAAAATTGGGATCGTTTTGTAGTGAGTCGGACAGTGCCTTACCACCCTTCACCTTCTCGGCCGCCTTCTTGATAGAGTTCTCGATGTGAACGTTGTTGACGGAGTTTGCGGTGATGTCGAGCATCTGGATAAGCGGCACGCCACTGGCGACCAGCGTAGTACCGGTGCGCGCAAAGCGTGCCATGTACATCTTCATAAATAGCGGGCCGACTGGCCAGGCCTTCATCTTGAGGCGATCAATCACCTGCTTGCCGCCAAAGGTACGGGCCCAACGCGTAGTAAAGAAGACCAGCACTACCAAAATAATGATCACCGCCCACCAGTAATTGATAATGAAGTGGGCAATAGCCAGCATAACCTTGGTGATAAACGGCAACGTCGCCCCAGGAATGCCATCGTAGAGCGTCTGCACCTGTGGCAACACCTTGACAATCATAAAGCCCACTACGGCGAGCATCACAAAGATAACGATAATTGGGTACACCATTGCGCCGCGCACCTTACTCAGAAGGTCAGCATCTTTTTCTTGCTGGATAGCTAGCCGTTCGAGAGCCTTGTCTAGCGTGCCCGAGGCCTCACCAGCGGCGATCAAACTAATATATACCTTGTTGAATGCTTCCGGATGTTTGGCCATAGCAGTAGACAGCGTGGCACCAGCCTCGACATCGTTGATCACCTTGTTGATTATTACCTTGAGCGGCTTGCTAGTGGTCTGGTTGTTTACGCTGCGCAGGCTCTGAATAAGCGGCAGACCAGCATTGATAAGCGTGGAAAGCTGACGCGAGAACAATACCTTGTCACGTACCTTTATGCGGTTGAGCTGTTTGGCGATAAGGCCGGTTGCTGCCTTGTCAGCCAAAACAATATCGATAGGCACCAGGCCTTCTTTACGGATGAGCTTGGAGGCCGCAGCTTCGTTTTCGGCCTGGACATCAGCCTTCACGTACTGGCCGGTGGCCGAGTCTCGTGCTGTGTAGCGAAATGACAGCATTATCTTTTATTAACCTCTCATTAACCGATCTAGTTCGTCGAGGTCGACTGCGTAGTTGCGGGCCTCGTCGTAGCTAATGCTACCGTTGTGGACCATTGCAGCCAGCGTTTTGTCCATAGATTGCATACCGTACTCGGCACCGGTCTGAATAACGGCTTCTAGCTGGTGGCTCTTACCTTCGCGAATAATGTTGCGAACGGCCGGTGTGGCGACCAAGATTTCGGCTGCGGCAATTCGCCCACCGCCAATGGCAGGGATCAGGCGCTGCGAAGCGATAGCCATCAAGATATTGGAAAGCTGCGAACGAATCTGTGGCTGCTGGTGTGGCGGAAAGACGTCAATCATACGGTCGATACTCTGAGCTGCACTGTTGGTGTGCAGGGTTGCAAATACCAAGTGCCCGGTTTCGGCGATGGTAATGGCCGAAGCGATGGTCTCGAGATCACGCATCTCACCGATCAAGACGACATCTGGGTCTTCGCGCAAGGCAGAGCGCAAGGCAGCAGAGAACGAGTAGGTGTCGTAGTGAACTTCGCGCTGAACGATCACCGACTTTTTGGAATGGTGGGTATATTCGATTGGGTCTTCGATAGTAATGATGTGCTCACTGCGCTCCATGTTAATCTTGTGGATCATGGCCGCGAGTGTAGTTGACTTGCCCGAACCAGTTGGACCAGTGACCAGCACGAGGCCTCGGGGATAATCGGCAAATTTGTTGACAATTGGCGGCAGACCAAGCTGTTCAATAGTAAGAATTTCGTTAGGAATCAGACGCAGGGCGGCAGCTAAGTTGCCGCGTTCGTGGAAAGCGTTTACACGGAATCGACCTAGATCGCCAAAGGCAAAGCTAAAGTCGAACTCTTTATCTTTGAGTAAGATTTGCTTTTGGTCTTCGTCTAGAATGGCGAATACCAGCGTCTCGACTGCCTCTTCGGTCAAAACATCCGTACCAGCCACGGGTACCAGAGCGCCGTCAACACGAAGCATTGGCGGCAAACCAACTTGCAGGTGAAGATCAGAGGCCTTCTTTTTGATCACTTCTTCTAGGAGTATTTCGATTCTTGGTTGTCCTTGCATTACTGTAATCCACCCTCTTCTTTCTGCTTTACGCCGCGTCGGCTGCTGATGCTACCCGGTTGACTTCCGTTAATGTGGTTTGGCCTGCTAGGGCCTTCAGATATCCGTCTTGGCGCATAGTAATCATGCCCTGCTCCTGAGCAACTCTTTGAATTTCGGCGCTAGTAGAACGCTTGATGATCAGATCTTGGATTTCTTCGGTGACTTCAAACACCTCGTATAGACCCATTCGACCCTTGTAACCACCTGGAGCTTCGGGAGTATCTTTGCCCTTGATTAAAGTATAAGCGTTTTGGGTAGCTAGTGGCAAGCTTTCGTAGCCCAGATCGTCAGCAACTTCTTCATTTCTTCGGCGGTTTTGGGCAATAGATGACCTATGGTACTTTTGATAGCCTCGGTTTCAACCTTATCGGACTCATACGTTTCGCCATCGTGCTCCAACACGGCGTACCAAGCGCTGGCCAATAACCGTATGTACTGTACGGGCGATCAAGAATGGCTCAATACCCATATCTAGCAAACGCGGCAAAATACCGGCAGCCGAGTTGGTGTGAAGCGTACTAAATACTAGGTGGCCAGTTAAGGCCGCCTGCACGGCCAAGTTCGGCAGTTTCTTTGTCACGAATCTCCCCAACCATCACGACATCGGGGTCTTGGCGCAAAATTGAGCGCAAGCCCGTCGCAAATGTTAGACCAACGTCGGCATTAACCTGGATCTGATTGATGCCGTCCATTTTATATTCGACCGGGTCTTCTAGCGTAACGATATTGATAGCATCACTTTTAATTTCTTGAATAATGCGTATAGCGAAGTCGACTTACCGGAACCGGTTGGACCAGAGGTCAGAATCATGCCGTTGGGTACTTGTAATGCCTTCACGGATAGTACGCAGGGCACGGCCAGTATAACCCATATCCTCTAGCTTCAGGCTGGTACCGGTTTTATCGAGCAAACGAATAACCACCTGCTCGCCCCAAACAACGGGCTGAAATGGCAATACGCAAGTCAATGGTCTTCCCTGTCAACCTAATACTGAAACTCACCGTCCTGCGGAATGCGGTGTTCATCAATCTTAAGGTTGGACAGAATTTTGATACGCGAAACGAGCGGCGGTTCGGTACTTTTGGGTAGTTGCATGATCTCACGCAGAACGCCATCGATACGGCAACGAATCTTCAGGTCTTCCTGCAGGGGTTCGATGTGCACATCGCTAGCACCATTCTTGGCGGCATATTCCAAAATAGTCGACAGCGCTTTACTGATCGGTGAGTCTTGAACGATTGTCTTGATGTTCTTGGCATCGGTGGTGACACTCGTCCCTGCCGTGGTTCTGGCACTTGCAGCCGCAGACTCAATCTCTGCAGTTGTTGGCGTGCCGATCGAACTAATCTCACCTACGACCTGCTTAGAAATGTTGGCCTGGTACTGGTGGAGGATGTTGCGGATACCCGATTCACTGGCGGCGTACACTTTAAGTGGACGGCCAATCTTGTTGGATAAAAAATCTACAGCTTGTACATTGTCGGCATCGAGCATAGCAACAACTAGACGATTTTGCATCTCGCCTAACGGCACGGCCATATAACGCTCAGCAACATCCTGCGGAAGCAGGTCAAGGACCTCTGTCGGGATACGTGCGGCGCTCAGGTTGACGTATGGCACTTTGGTAACGTGTGCGATCGTCTTTGTCAGCGTCTCATCTGGCACTAAGCCACTCGTAGTCAGATAGCTCAGGAACGGAGTGTTCTCTTTCTCGGCCTTTGACTTTAGATCGGCCAGCTGCTCCTTAGACAATACATCGTCTTTGACCAGCGTATCCTCAACCTGCTTCTGGGCGGCGGTGGATAAAACACTCATACAACTAGTATAGCCTGTGTTCGCCTATTGCGAGCCAGTAAATGGGTTAGGATTGTTAGTGCCACCAATTTGAATAAGCTGCGTTGGGTCGATGGAGTTCGAGTTGAAGTATTTGTCGCTTGGCAGTGCAAAGTCCGAGGTAATAACATCCACTACTTCAGCCTTTTGTTGACGGTCAGCAGGCTTGCCGAATAACTGGCCGGATACAATGAACGATACGACACCGCTCACAAATACGACCACCAAAATGAGGGCTACATCTTTTTGTTTCATTTTACTACCTCAGTATTGATGTTTAGGCCCTTCCCAGGCTGATAGTACGTCTCAGCATCGATAGTAGCGGTCATGCTGCCTTCGCTGCCAGACAGCTCGACCTTGTTGACCTGGAATGGACGGATAGAACGCTCTAGATCACTTACGAACGCCCTAATGGAATCGTAGGAGCCGGCTACCTGCACTTGGAACGGCATAGCAACCGGTTGCGGTTCGGCACTAGTCTGATTGGCAGCCTGTGTCAGCTCTTCATCGGTCCCGTTAATACTCATAATCGTTAAGCCTTGGGCATTAACCAGTTTCTCTAGACTTGTCGCCAATGCGGGAAAGTCGTACTTACTGGGAAGTGCGTCGAGCACAATCTTGGCATTGTCGCCATCTTTGTCGCCCGAACCACTTGGATTGCCGCCGAGTACATTCTGTGGCGTACCGACAAAGCTCTTGTAAGAAGCCACTAAGCTGTCGCGCGCATTAAGGTCGCTCTTGAGCGTTGAGAGGGCCTTCTTCTTGGCGGATATAACCCTCCCTTGGTAGGATGCCTGGCTAATTAGAGTCTTCGATGCGATGCCACAGAAAACAATGACAAACGCAGCAATAGCGGTTGAGACTACAATTGTGCCATTAGCTTTAGTAATAAGCGCTCGTTTAGTAAATGAAGCTGTCTTTGCCATAGTCTATTGCCCTCCCGAGGTTTGGAATAACGCGGTTGGCTTATCTACTTCTGAACGGGTACTAATAATCTGTGGAACAGTTAGGGTAACCGTTTGGGTCTCGTTGAAGATGATTGGATCGAACTTGAGTGTTATGGAGTAGGTCACGCCCTTGTTATCGACGGCAAAGTTGCTAAGTACCACATCAGAGAAAGCACTAGTCTGGCTACTCTGCGTCTTGGTGGTGTACTTAGTAAACTTGAGTGTATCAGCGTATTTGTTGACTGTTGCAAGATCGGCGGCAGAACCGGATATATCAAGCGTATTAAGCGTAAAATCGGCGTCTAGTTTTGCGATAGTGGCGCCAGTTGGCGTGACTTGCGACAAGTAGTCATACAGGCGTGAAGAAACGATCTTTTTCTGGTGTAGACCAGGCAACGCAGTCAATTGGTTCTGGACTGTAAGAATCTTGGTAAGGTCCTTAGTGTCCCGGAGCTGATTGCTCGAGGATTTGATGTCAGCGTTTAGGTCGCTCAGATTTTTCTTCTGGACTCCGTAAACCACCGAGATGAGCAGCACAAAGACCGTTAGAGCAATAATGCCAGCTACGACTGATCCAAGCACAACCAAGTGCTGTTGTCGCTTGGCCTTTAGGTATTCAACCTTGATGTCCCGGCAGTAGGTTAAACTGAATGGTCATTATTCAATCCTCTCCGCCAGGCCAGACGCGACCCCAAAGTGGTTAGACACAGCCAGCAGTTCGTTTTGCCGCTCCGGTGAAAACGATACATTACGCCATGCATTGCCAATCTCCACCTCAATACCAAATTTGTTAGCAAGATAGAGCGGGAATTCGGGCAAAGCAGAAGCGCCACCGGTCACAATAATACGGCTGATACGCTGCCCTTCCCCGTAACGACTCTGGAAGAACTTGATAGACTTGTCGATTTCACCAGTTAGGATATCAATAGTGCTAATTATGGCATCGTAGATGCGGCCTTCGAGCTTGTCTTTGCCGAGGCCAAACTTAAAGACAAATTGACGGGCCTGCTTGTCTTCGATATTAAGGTTCTGGGCTGCTGCACGAATAATCGCCTCCGCACCAGTAGGGATAGAGCGTGTGAGGCGTGGAGCGCCATTCATGGTCACCACGAGGTCGGTCGTCTTGCTGCCAATATCGAGTACCATCTGCGGGCCAGTGATATCCTGGGCTACTAGTGCGCGCGTCAGCGCGAGGTTGTCTGGCTCGAAGGCAATAACTTCCAGCCCTACGGACTCAAGCAGATCCAAGCGCTGCTCTACGAAGTCGTTCTCAACACTAGACAGCAACACTTCGACCTTTGTCTTGTCTTTGGGGGAGTCTCCGATAACTGCCCAGTCAATCTTTGACTTGTCGAGCGGTGTAGGAATGAGCGAATCAGCTTGATAGCGGATTGCCTTGGATAACTCTGCGGGGGGCAGCCGATCAAAATCGACCACAGCCGTGAAGACACGTTGCGAAGGGATACCCACCGCAACATTGCGCGTTGTCATGTGGGCCTGCGTCAACAGATCCTTGATAACCTGCGCCAGTTTTTGCTGGTCGGACTTAGAATCGCTTAACACCAGTTTGCTATCGACGGGTACGTAGGCGTACTTAACCAACGTCTTGACGGGTCCATTGCCATGCAGTTCGACAAGCCGTATAGCTGTCGTTCCGATGTCAAGACCGAAGAATGATGAAACCCCACTCAATAAACTCATGTTGCCAAAATTATAGCATAAGCATTACGGGTATGCGCAAGTCCGTTTTTAGAGTACGGGCGGCAGACTAGAGATTGCATCGTAGTTATCCACGGCACCGCTCGTGTCGGAAGGCTGCACCATCCATAGGGTTGGGTTGAAGTTGAACACTTCGCCCGAGCCATTACCATTGCCATTAGCATCACTCGTCTCACCGGCTATAGCATTGTTAAGTGACCCGTAGGTACGCAGGAATTCAACACTGTTAGCTACAAACGCGCCATTAATAGTCAGCTTGCTGTTACAAGTGTTAAAGAAAGCACCGTTGGTCAACGTTGGAGGGGTCGTGCCTGTTGCGCAGGTATAGATAGTACCGCCACTTACGCCGTTCGTTTGGGCAATGTACACACCATCGAGACGGTGAACGGCACTACTAACGTAAATGTTGCCCTTCACCACAAGTTCGAATAGTGGCATATTGCCGACATTCCAGCTTCCCGCATACGTAATATCGCTGTTAATGAACAGGTCGCCATTAATATACACCGAGATCTTGTCGCCAGGGTTTACATTGCCACCGCTCAGAGTGGTCGTGCCTGTTGCAGCATACGCACCAGTCGTCATAGCCGACACATTGGCAGGTAGAGCATTGGTCGAAGCAGGCTTGCGGCCGTAGTAGTCGGGTATACATGTGGCAGTCCCAAACGTACCACCGAACGCCCCATTCGCAGCGTTTGTGCTAGTATTGGCAAACGATAAGCCCACAGGCGTTGCAGCACCGCCTGCATTACCTAGTGCACTCGCAAAATCGGTAATTGCCGCTAGTGCATATACTGCATACTGGGCGCCTGCACCGGCGTAGCCCGCAGAGGCACGCCTATTCCAGGATGTTACGGCAGCGTTATTGTTATTAGTGCACGATCCTGCTGAGCTAGCTAAGCCACCACCCGCGGCGATGTCACCGCCATATACCTTCAAGTACGGCTTATTAGCTACGTTGATACACGTCTCGCTACCCTTTTGACCTCCGTTATAGGTAGACGGATCAACAAAGAGCGATCTACATATAGATTGGTTGCCACTTGCCACAACGAACGTCTCGGTAGCAACTGTCGTCCCACCTGGAGCAAAGTTACGAGGACAACCAGGGTTCGGACCGGCTGGGCCCCCAGGAACAGCGGGGCTGGCCGCAGTATGGAACCCCGCATAGGTATTAGCATAGGTATTGCATGCTGTACTCGTACTGGACATTGAGCCAGAATTGTTAACGGTATACGTAAAATTAACCGTATCACCAGGTTCTGCCGTCGTAGAAGCAACTCCGTTGACTGTCGCACCGACCGTTGGAGTCAAGTTAAAGTTTGGCAACTGTAGAGGTGATATTGAGCCAAGCAAGTTACCGCACTCGCGGCGAATCTCAAATGTAGTCCCATTGGGGTTATGAAACGTCAAAATATGACTCGCCTCGGAATCGGGGTTTCTAAAGAACGCGAAGTCTTGGCTATCGTAGGTGCTAATATTGCCTACCGTACAATTGGAAACGCTCGGCCAGCAAGCATGCAAACTGTTAATAGTTCCAGCTGGCAATGTTGTTGCCGTGTTCCAGGTGATCCAGCCCATGGTCGCATACCCATCTACGGCCGCAGCCCATTCGTTGTAGTGGGCCTGCGCGTAACTGATACCGGCCGCCGTCGTGCCATAGTCCGTGCCCCATCTGCCAAGCATGGCGTCTACGATAAACGCAGCCCCTGCCTTGTTGTAGTTATAGCCTGTACCACCCGTATTAAACAGATAGCCGTGAACCCAGTTGGTAAACTCAGCAGCGGTGTCGATACTACTTGGAATAGCATTGTTTATCGACTCACCACCAGTACATGATGACGGCCACTTAGTGCAGTCAATGATGTTCTGGCCCTGGATACCGTAAGTACTGTAGTAGTCGGTCCCCTTAAAGTATCCGTGACAACCTGCGCGGTTAAGCCTAGAAAACCCGTCACAGAGGGTCGCATGGCTGGCATTCGCGATGTGCGGAAAGAAAAATCCCCCCATCATCGCTAGTGCAAAGAACAAAAAACTATAACCGGCCAACCTCTTTCGCATGTTCATCAGAATGATATCTCCTGCCCTGTCTGTAGTGCCTGAATATTGCTTTGATACTGCGCAACCGCGCTATTGTGCATGGGATTATCGCTTTTGGACTCAAGTGCAACTAGCTGTTTGTATAGTGGTATTAACTTATCACGCTCACCAAGCCCATAGCGTGCTTCAACCTCACCTTGCAATGCAGCCAACTTATTACTGTCATCGAGCTTTATTGCCTGCTCGTAGTCGGCGACTGCACTCTTGTATTGCGCTAGATTCAGGTATGCTGCAGCACGGTCTAGGTAGAGCTGTGACAACTGTGCATCGGTGTAGGTGAACACACCATTCTTTTGTCCAGAGATGAGCCGGTCAACCAGGTGCACGACACCTTGAGAGTTGTTGGCAGAGGCAATTGCAGCCGCCAGACTGGTTTCTAGGGATTTTTGATCGGCAGTGGTCGCACCATCTTTATTGATGCTGTTATTCACACTATTGAACACCCACAGGCCTAGTAGCACCAGGATTATAGCCGCTAGTGGCAACAACACAATCCGACGCGTGAACCAACGCCACCATGCGGTAGCCTTATCATCAGTTCCAATGTGTACGGTATTGTCATCCATGACGCTTACGATAATAGTAAACCATAAACGTCTGCGCGTTAAGCTTTAATTCATAAAAGTGTTCGGGCTAGCCTACTCCTAGGGAACTAAGACTGCTCCTGATAGCTGGCAGTATCTCGATGGCGGCCATATTGCAGTTGTCGGTGGTTGGAGCGGTGCAGTTCATAGTGACTATTGTACCGCTCGTTGCCGTCAGATTGTTTTGTCTGAGCATCCAGCTGGCAGCGGCGTTTGTAGTGTCGTTATTACTCCGCGAAATCGTCTGGCCACCACCTGCAGTGATAGTTCCGGCGGCCGCGGTTCCTTCATTCCCCATTGCCCACACCCATGAATTGCTGCGGGTCGTTGTTAGCGAGATACTCGGCGCAGCGGCAGTCGTTGAACCAGTATTGGTTGCACCAACGGCGCCTGATCCATTAGCACCTGTCATGTCCGCACCGACGATGCTCGCAAACATAATGTTGCCGCTAATCGTACTAGCCGAGAATGTAATCGTCATCTGCTGGTTGATTAGTGGCACAGGCGAAAAAGCACGCCATATCTCGCTGCTACCGGCGTTGGTATTAGCCCTTGCCACAAGCACCCACGTTAGGCCCGCACCAGTTATAGAGCTGACCGTTGTGGCGTCTTTGTTTATGCCAACAAAAGCCAGTAGTAACTCGTTTGGATAGTTGGTCTGCCAGTTTGATGTGGTTAGCGAACTACGGGCGGCCGAGAAGCTGCCCACAACAAACGTGTCTTCATCCATCGTGACAAATGCAGGGTGAGAGTCCTCTATAAAGATGGCCACTAGTATTGCATTGACCGTCTGCGAACAGGTAGCACCATTGGCGTTCACACCCCCCATTGGCACACCCTTAGCGGCCGTCTCTTGCAACTCTAGGTTCATGAATGTGCCGCTGGTCGTGCACGTTTCTTCCTTCTTTGTATAGCCACCGGTGGATGTGATGGTCGATGGCGCTGTAACGTTGCGTGCGGCGATAATCTGCACAGTGCGGCCACCCTCGTACGTGCTATTTGGCCCCGCACCCGCTATTGTCGTAGACGCCGTGGTCGTGTTGGCACTGCTTTGCGCGAACGGCATAAACTGCGCCGTGCCCGAATAGGCAGCGCTAACCCAGCTAGTAGCACGCGTCGTATCTAGGCCCCATGTGTACGTAGCGGTTTCGTAACCGGTGGCAATTCTGCCATATATCCAAAGCCTAATGTTGGTACCCTGGGTACCATTGAATAACTGGTTCCAGCCGGCAGGCACAGTAGGCATGGCAGCGCCCGACCCGCCATCCGCAGTAATACTCACCAATATGAGGTCACCCGTCTGCACGCCGGCAGGCATCGGCACAACAATACTACTTGCGGGCGTCCCGCCTGTATTGCCAGAAGTTGATGACCTATATACAGCCGCCATGGCTACTTGAAGAGAAAGAACCCAGTTAATGAACTAGTTGGCGCCGTGCTGCCAGTAGCTGTCGTGGTCGCAGTAAGCGTGATTGCGGCAGCATGGCTGATACCCAGACTAAATTCGACATTTGCCGCAGCAGCAGGCGGAAGCGGGATTACATACGTAGGCGTAGTAGCACCCAAGGTAACACTAGCGCTAGCAACATCGAACACTTGGATATACGTTACTGCAGCATTGGGGTTGTATAGCATATACCCGCCAAAAGAGCCGGCACTAGCCTTGACCGCAACCTTGGTATTGGTTAAGGCCGTTTGTGAGTTGATCGACCAGCCGCCAGTGGTGTTTGGCGTAAGTGATACTGAACCGATCGTATTTGCACCCGGAGCTAACCGAACGATAAGCCCACGGGAGCCAGAGGATGGGTCGGCGGTGGTTGTGACAAGGTTATTGCCGGAGCCGTCCTGCACCGTAGCAGTTACGGGTACCGTACTCTGGTCGCTCGCAAGCACCACTGGCGAAGAATTGGCCGACGTTGTCTGTCCATTTGGGTTTTGTGGGTTATAGCTCATGTTTCTCCCCCTACTTCTTCTAGATTATAAACCAGTTTGAGCCGTCAGAGACGACACTGATACTTGCATACTGTATTTCTATGACCGCCGATGCCACACCGTCGATTGTCTGGCTAGCGGTAGTGGCTAGCGTTACGGCATTGGCTGAGCTGTCAATCTTCTTTACGGTATACTGCCGTTTATTGCCTGTCGCCGTAGGGAGGGTTATAGTTACTGCCCCGCCACTGGCATTGACAAGGATAACGTTGTCGCTCGTAGTAGCACCATAGGAGCCACTTTTGGTGACTACTGCAAGGGTGCCGGTGCCGCCTGCCACGGTGTTGTCGACGTATTGTTTGGTGGCGGCCTGCAAATTGGTAGTCGGGTCGGCTGGCAGCGTTGCATTGCCGCTCAGATTCATGTTCCCGGCGGCATCGATACTGGCGACAGTCGAGAAGCCGCCCGAGCCATCAGCGTGAATAAAGGTTACCTGCCCTGCTGGATTATTACCAAAGACGTGCGCCATCTCTCCTGGTCGGGTTGGATGACCCGCGTCGTACATTTCAACCTGAGGACCACGCGCGATGTCGTCATAATACCCCACGCGTACATTGGTGTCGTTGGTAGTTATCCGACCGATACCGCCACCGTTGCTAACAAAAAGATTGAGACTGCCTACCGTAAGGTCGCCACTCATGGTATCGCCCGACTTGCTGACTTTGGCAGCGAGGTCTGAAGCTAAGCCAGTTATTTTGCCCTCCGAAATGGCATTTACGTCGGCGTCAACAATAGCAAGCGCCGCGAGCTTGCTTTTAGCGATGGCTGCCGTCCCAGATATATCAGTATTAGTAATTGTGCCGTCGGCAATTTCGTTTGAGGTCACCGAACCGGCGGCAAGTTTATTTGCGCTGATAGCGCCATTGGCAATTTTGCTATTGGTGACCGCACCATCGGCAATAACTGGAGCGGCAGCAGTAGTACCCACTCCGCCTAGGTCACCGCCAAGCTGCACTATACCTTTTGCGCTAGTCGTAGCGTCGGGCGCCCCCGCGGCCACAGTGTTGTCGACGTATTGTTTGGTGGCGGCCTGCGTTCCACTAGTCGGCACTGGCACATTGGGAGAAGCAGTAAATGTTTTTACGCCGCTTATGGATTCTGGCCCAGCCAAGTGAACAACAGTAGTATCATCAGCCTTGCCGCCAAGACTACCGGTGGATTTAAGGCTACCGTCAGGATTATGCTCTACACTCAAAAAGGCATTGAGGAGGTCTCCCCATGCTCCATCATCCGACCCGGGAATTGGTAAGCGAGGCATTTAAACTAACTGTCCTTTTATTTGTTCTGCGTGTACGTTCTTTTCGTCCCCAGTGCTTATGCTTGTATGTACCTAGTATATCCTAGGTTGGCCGCCAAGAAGGATGTTTTGGAGCACACACCAAAACTAAACAGTGTAAGACTTGGTAGTCATGAGCCTGTCTCTCATTTCGCCAATACCACTACCTCTGTTATAATATCCGCATGAGTTCACTTTCTATTGGCATAGTAGGCTTGCCCAATGTCGGTAAGTCCACGGTATTCAATGCCCTGACCGGCAGCAATATTTTGGCAGCTAACTATCCGTTTGCAACTATCGATCCCAATACTGGGATCGTGCCCGTTCCAGACAGTCGGCTGCTTGAGCTAGCCGACATGTACCACGCCCAAAAGATTGTGCCAGCCACCGTCACATTTGTTGATATCGCTGGGCTCGTTGCGGGCGCCAGCCAAGGCGAGGGTCTGGGCAATCAATTCCTGAGCCACATCCGCACAACGAATGCCATTGTCCAAGTCGTGCGAGCGTTTAAGGATAGTAATGTAATCCACGTGGACAACGATATCTCGCCACAAAAAGACATCGACGTTATCAATACCGAATTAGTATTAGCCGACCTACAGACCGTTGAGCGCCGCTTGCCCAAACTAGAGAAGGAGGCACGAGCCAACCCCAAGCTCAAAGCCATCTACGACACCACCAAGCGCGCCTACGATCTACTGAACGACGGCAAGCCACTCTCGGGCGCAGAAGGCGACCTCGAACTTGCGCACATCGCCGACCTGCAATTATTAACGGCAAAGCCAGTCATTTACCTGTTCAACCTGGATGAGGCTGGCCTGGGCGACAAAGCACATCAACAGGAGCTGGCTCAGTTAGTTGCCCCCGCCCACTCGTTGTTTGTTTGCGCCAAACTCGAGAGCGAGCTACAAGGCTTGGACGAAGCTGACGCCAGAGAACTCTTGGAAAGCTACGGACAAGGTGAATCCGGGCTCGTACAGCTCGTTCACACCGCATACGACATTCTTGGCCTGCAAAGCTATCTGACAGCTGGCGAAAAAGAAGTCCGAGCCTGGACAATCAAGAAAGGCTTCACTGCCCCACAGGCGGCCGGCGTTATACACGGCGATTTCGAACGCGGATTTATTGCAGCGCAAATCGTTAACTACAACGACCTAGTGGCCGCCGGGTCTGAAAGCGCCGCTAAGGCGGCTGGCAAGCTACGGACTGAAGGCAAAGCCTATGTCATGCAGCCTGACGATGTCGTCGAATTCAGGTTTAACGTCTAAATCTGGCACCAAACCTTGCCACCTGCCACCTCATTAAAACGAACTTGGCAGATACCTAAATCAAAATTTAGGACAACGTGTAGTGAGCCATTACCGGTTAGAGCAACCAAGTAATCGCATAATTTCCTATTGGGATTTTGTTTTGTAAAGAGCGCTCCTGGTGTTCCTAGTAGAACTTGGGGATCCGTCGCCGACGCATTACCAGTGGGCCATTCGTGTACGGGTTGAGAGGCACTGTTTGGTTGCCCTGTAGTGCCAGGCTGCCGACAACTGGTGCACTGTAACCGTCGTCACGTTGGGTGACCTGGAATTGCCGCTGGATGTAATGTTGTCGCAACTCTGTTACCCGCTGCTGTGTGTAGTTGAGTATAGTTCGTAGCCGCGCATGGTTCCACCCAGTGAACCGTAGCTTGCGGTTGGGCGTCATGATCGTGATCGTCCCCTCTATAGCCTGTGCGCTGTAGTCTATCTCGGAGATCATGTCAAACCTTAGGTCTTCGAGCGTTAAGAACATTGGTTTTTTGTCTATGAGCAGTAGGCGATGATTGGTCACGCACAGGAGCGCGTACCCATTCTCGTAGCGACCATTGGCTATTTGAGCCACTACCTCCCCAGGCACTAGAATGTTCGTAAGTTCCTTGATTTCTGGACGATTCCAGAAACGGAAATTACACCCCACCTTTTTAAGCTGCTCTTCAACTTCGTTGAAGCTCACCATTATTACCCCCTTTCGCCGACCTCATATAGCCAGCATTATCATAATAGATGTAAAGATAGGCATTTGTCGGTTAGCTTCGTCACGTTTGAGAAGCGATTTTGGTCACATTCTTTTTTCTATTGAGTAGAATGTGATTTATGTCATAATGAAAGTATGTTGACGACGGACAGCCAGCACAATGCGCTCGTCAACTTGTTCCACCAGGGAACGAGACTGACGTACAAAAAAGGTGAGTTTGTTATTAGGCCCGGCGAATCCCCGTCGGGTATTTTTTATATCGCACATGGTCTTGTCAAAGCCTATGACATCACCAAGTACGGCGAAGAAAACCTACTCATAATTCGCAAAAAAGGCGAGATACTCGGCCTCACCTGGGCGATTACCGGCGAAGATAGGGGCATTATTTATGCCACCCTCACACAGACCGAACTCTTCCAGATAAGCCGAGCCCAGTTTAGAGCCTTTCTGCGAGACAATCCGGCGGCAGCCCTTCCCCTTATTGATATGCTGGTTGGCATGTACCGTCTCCACTCCGAGCGAATTCTTAACCTCGAGTACCGCTCGGTCCGAGAACGCATCATTTCTTTTTTGCTAACCACCGCTCGGCGCTTTGGCAAACAGACCAAAAACGGCATTGTGCTAGATGTACCCTTGCGCCATCAGGATATCGCTAGCTCCATTAGCGCCACACGCGAAACGGCCAGTCGTGAACTCGCCGTACTCGAACGCCAAGGCCTGATAGCCCGCGACAAACAGTCGGTTATTACAATTTGTGACATTCAGAAGCTTCGCAGCTACCTTGAGTAAACTACTGCCAGCGTGAAACGATTTCTTCGATAGTCTTGATTACTTTATCGTGTGGCGGCACGTCGTTGACGTCGTAATAATGCTCGGTAGAAATGTAGTCCTCGAGCACACTCAAACAAAAGATATCATCGGCGAGCACGTGCATACGGTCGACGGCCGGAACACTAGCTAGTGGCGTAGCAACGATCAGCTTCTTGGTGTGAATGGGCTTGAAGTACTGCAAAGCAATGTCCAGGGCAAACCCATCTAGCAAACCGTCGGTCACCAGAATGACGTTGCGATCTTTGAGAAGGTTGCGACGGATAAGACCGCCCTTGCCCCCTACGCGATGCATCTCCTGCATTTTGGTCATCTTTTCTTGTTCGATAAAATTGTAGTATTCGGATGTAAATTCCTCTATTTCGCCCTGGCTATACTTTTGATTGTACGAGAATGACCCATCCTGGCTAATGCCCCCGACCGCCGCGTCCTCGCGTGGCAAGTTTATAGCCTCCGCAAGCAGCATAGTCAGCACACAGTGCAGTTGTAGCGCGATCTGTGCGCCAACCATCACACCCCCATCATTGAGGGCCACCACGGCGCAATCTGCTCCCTTGTACCTCTGAACTATTTGTTTTGCTAGCAGCTGGCCCGCTTCTACGCGGCTCTTAAAATACATACCGGAAGTTTACCATCTTAGGATTACTCTATACAACAGATTACCTAACAGAAGTACAGACTAGCGCCCCTGTCGACGATCAATAGGCTTCTGCTCATTATAACCGCGAGCAGTACTGGGGTCGATGGGCTTAGGTATGGGAACCTGGCGAGCCTTAGCGGGGTCAGTTGCCGATAATGGATCAGTCGGGTCTGGCATCATAACTGGTCTCAGCTCACCTGAAGTTGGGCTAACGGCAGTAACATACGGTGAGGCTTCAGCCTGGACTTCCAGACGATCAGCACGTGTATCGGTGTGCATGGTATCAGTTGAAGTTCTAATGACACCCGATGCGTACATACCTGCATTCTGTTGCATCTGCTCCGCAATACCAGCCAGTCGCCCCGCCTCAACCTTGGCGAGCTCTTGCAAGCTTTCTCCCTGGTCGTTGAAACCAGCATTTGGGTCGTTAGCGGTCTGACGGGCTTCGTGCAAAGCCTGGGCCAAAACTGGGGCCAAGTTCGACGTAGCCTTTGGTTTGCCGCGCACCAAGCTGTTGGTGTCGTTCTGCTTAATCGCCTCAACGTACGCCTGATTAATCTCGGCATCAGACACTGATCCGTTCTGACGAATAGAGTTGTACAGTCGTACATACTCACCAAAAGATGGCTTGAGGTCGGTACGACCCACATCGCCAGATGTGGCGTTACCATTACCAATAAGCGACATAGCCATCTCTTCGTTATTGCCCGCAACACGATGGATAGCCTCAACAGCTTGTCTCAAGTCATCGTAGCCAGTCCCTGTAGCAAATAGGCCAGCAGTCGCGTTAAGCTGCTGGTTACGCCCGAACCCGCCGTTGGCCTTAGCCGCGGCGACTGCACTCTGTACAGACCCCTCGTCCATACCAAAGTCAGTGCTCATGTTAGCCAACGCCTCGGACGCATTAGCGTAGGTCTGTGCACGCAACAACGCATCACTAAACTTAGCAACTTTTGCTGCATCGGAGTCAGCATAATTCATGGCGTTGAGGTTTCGTCGTTGGCCAATCGCATTCGCCATGGCCAGGCGGGCACGTTGACGACCCCCACTTGTTGCATAGTTAAACGGATTGAGCACTGTACCTTTAACCTTAGATCTAGCCAGTGTAGTAGCACCGAAAGTAGTGGCATTAAAACTTCGCGCCAAAGGATTGCTACCCTGGAACCGCTGCCCCTGTGCCATATTTGACATGTTTTGCGTGACCTTGTTCCCGCGGTATTCACGCAAACGCTCCGAAACACCCCTGCTGCGCTCGTTCAGCATACCGCTAGCCTTTTCGATAAGCCCACCAGCCATCCTAAAGGCAGTAGTTATCAGGAAGTACGGCGCAAAGTAGGCGATGATGGCTATCAGTTGATTGACGGTCTGGCTACCCGGTGAATGGAACGCAACTGTCGAGAATACACGGCCGATGGCAATGAAGGCCATAATAATCGGAAAAACAACCAACACGGCCGTAAGAGCAGACTTCCACGCCTCGTACAGCTTACGCGTATTTGGCAGGATGGATGCAGCAATCGCAAACGGTGCCATCATGATAATCAACAAGATTAATATCTTCCGCAAAATCAGCACACTTACCGCGACCAATGACGCAATCGCTCCAGTAACCACAAAGCTCAGTAGACCAATCCAGCCAAAGGCCAACGCACCACCTGTGCCAATTAAGGTCAGCGCTACTATGCTGCCGCCACTGATACTGCCGCCCAGATTCGCCATGTCCTTAAACGGTGCATATATAATGCTCCGTATACCGTTTCCTGCGTCATTACTCAGCCCCGTCAGAAACTCCAGAATATTCCACGAGAGTGAGATAAGAATGGCAGCGGCGAGTAAACGAGGCAGAACCTTGCGGATAGTGTATGCATCAAGCAGCTCAAGCCCAGCGGCCTGGCTCACCACCATAACCAGAGCAGCGATAACCAGCAAGCCCAGCGCAAAAGCACGGAACGAATTCCAGGCGGTATGGTAAGCATTACTGCCCGAGCTATCACTAAAGATGTCGTTAACGTCAACAGTAAGCAGACTGCCGATTACACTATCGAGACTACCCACAGCATATGTGCCGGTATCTATGACCGAACAGACCAAAAAAGTTATAGCCTTTACGCCCATAACCTGGTATTTATCCTTGCAGTCGCGTTCCTCGCTCGAGTTGGAGTCAAATGCATTCCAGTCAAGCTTGAAGGTAACCTCAGCCGACGAACCGGCAGCCTTTGCAACGTCTTGGCAGTCGGGTATACCCACCACGCAAATTTCGTAGGTAGCCGGGTCCAGACCATTAAAGGCCGTTGTTGTTGTCATCTCATAAGTAACCGTGATAAGGCCGTTAGCCTGTTGCTCGGCATTGGTCATCTTATGAGTTGCCGTATCGGTCTGCTGGTCGACCAGTTCCCCGCTCGGTTTGCGAAGCGTAACGTCAAAGGGGCCAACTGTCAGGTCCTTTGGGCCACCCACATAAGTGGCCACAACATTAACCTTAATCTGGCGTTTCGTGGAGTCATCACCATACTCCAAAATCATCGGCCCATAGCCTGGGTCCCCAAGTTTAACCTTGGTAAATCCCTTACAATCAGGAATTACGATGCTGGCACAAGCCAGATAGTTACCGGGAGTTAGATAGAAGTCGGCAAGGTAGTTAACGGGTTGATATTGCGGGTCAACGTATAGATCGCTGTTGGGGTCAGTATTACCAAGCGAAGCTTCTTTCTTGGCTTCGGCACTAAACAAGACCTTACCGCCGGGATCTTTAATCTGAATCGTAATCGTATCTGGCGACGAGCTATTGGGGTTAGGCGAGTTGATAATAACCGAGACTCGCTGGTTTAACTTGTCTTCGCTTTGATTGCCCGACCCTGGTCGGGTACCACCAACAGTAACCTGGTGTCCATCGTAACCGGCGCTTACACCTGGGAAGAGTGGACCGTCATACTCATTGTGGCAAGTCTGGAAAGGCCAAATACCAGTACAGACATTCTTGACCTTCATGTCGCTACAGTAAACTGCACCCTGAGGCCGTGCCGACGGACCAGTAGGCGGCACGGGCAGCGGCGAGTGAAGCGTTGCAGAGGTATCACTATTGAGCGTAATTGTTAGCTCTAGCTGGCAACCGGCCTTATTCTGGGGGAAGGTGTTCGTGCTGAACCGCTGGGGGTTCGACCCCTGGACAAGCTTATACTCGGTTGAACCCTTGAGGTCGCCTCCAGCCGCTACAATTGTGTTGTAGTCCTTCCAGGTGTACGTCTCACCGGCGGCGGCAACAGACGCAGGCAACATACGCAAGGCCGTTGCCAGCAAGCTGACCAGCGCCAGAGAGATAAGCCCGAACCGTTTGTAGAATTCCTTCATTATTTGTAACCGCCCTGGAAATCATCAACCATCCAGAACTTACCTTGTTTAAGTATAACTGCCGCGACCCAATACTGGCGACCCTGAACTTGCATACTAAACGTGTAACGCTGTGGATTACTGTTCACAGGATAAACATTAAACTGGTCGTCAATGGCTTCTTGCGTTTGTAGCACCGGCGAGGCCGCGACCTTGTCTAACGACCGCACATAGGCCTGCCAGCCAGCACTCGTATACTGCTGTTGTGCGGCGTCAGTGAGCCAGGCATACGTATTGGGGGCATCGGCATCAGCTAGGCTGTCCATAAAGGTTGCAACGGCCGCTTCGGAAGTGTTATGCGCATCCCAGTAACGAACAGCACCAAAGTACGCCAATATAGCAATCGCCACCACAGCAATCATCAACATCAACCATTTAGCCACTTCGGTGCCCCCTTGAGCCTGCCTAGCATACTCATCTGTGTATACATTAGCAAAATACCTGCCGGTTTACTAAATCTTTTGCAGGCTGTAAAAGCGCTCAACGTTGCCTTTGGAACCAGCTATATCCGAGTCAGCTTTATCGGCGATTACAAAGTATTGCCTAGCCCACGATTCAAAGTCCCTAAGGATATCACGGCGCATACGGTCATTTTTTATAACGCCCTTGTGTTTGAGATTCGAAGCTGTCGCTTCAAATTGCGGCTTCACCATAGCGATAATTCTAGTACGTGGACCGGATAGTTTAGCGATATGCGGCAAGACCTCGCGTAGACTAATAAACGAGACGTCGATAACCACGATATCCACAGCGGAACTGAGTGTCTTTATGCTGCGGATGTCGGTCTGCTCGTGCAATTCGATACGCGGATTGCCATGCAAGCTAGGATGTAGCTGGTCGGTGCCTACTTCAACAGCAATAACCTTACTAGCCCCATGCCGAAGCGCAAAATCGGTAAACCCACCTGTTGAGCTGCCCACATCCAGCATTACCTTCCCCTTAAAATCAAGGCACAGTATAGTAGCAACCGAGGCAAGTTTGAGGGCGGCTCGACTGACATATTGCGCTTCGGCCTTCAACTCTACTTCGGCCTTTTCGTCCGCAAAGTAGCCCGGCTTCGTAATCACCTCACCGTTAACCCGCACCTTCCCTAAACGGATCCAGCTTTCGGCTTGGCTACGGCTAATTACGAGGCCACGCGCGTGCACCAATTGGTCAAGACGT
The DNA here is from genome assembly GCA_963815935.1 of uncultured bacterium. GTDB lineage: Bacteria > Patescibacteriota > Saccharimonadia > Saccharimonadales > UBA4665 > JARIHD01. The sequence goes on along the minus strand of CAWFIL010000002.1, from coordinate 81,485 downwards.
TGTTTCATCGCCTTGCATTATACAGTAATAACAGAGGTAATTACAGGCCGTCGTTGATCTGATCGGCAACGTCAGCAATACCCGCCCACGAACCGTTACTTGTCATAACGACCAGGACATATGGGCCGCTCTTAGGGTACACGATACCGGCATCATGTATAACATCATCCACAAACCCGACTTTGTCGGCAACCACAAGGCCAGTCCCAGCTGGTATCCCAGAGCGGTAAATCTGTCGCTTCATCAGTCCTAGCAAGCGGCTGGCATCAGCGGGGTTGAGTAGCGTGCCATTTTGCAGGCGATACAAAAAGTACGAAATGTCATTGGCCGTCGACAATAGCGTTGGACCAGTCAGGCTAGTCTTAGATGACAGCCCCAAACTATGCATCTCGCTTTCAATGGCCTGCCAGCCACCAAGTTTAGTCTTAAAAGCCACAGGACAATCATTATCGGAGACTACTATCATATCCTCGAAGCATTGCTCAGCATCACGGCCACCGACGATAGCATCCGACCAACGCATTCGGCCGCTATCAATTGCCTTAAGCACCGCGTAGGCTACAAACAGTTTATACGTACTCGCTGTCTCGAATTGCTTGTTGCCGTTTGTGTTTGCACTTGCGCCATCAATCTTCATGTATGCGATGGCGTACCCTGGATGGCTCGATTCGGCAGACCGTATTAATGAAGTTACCTTTTGGTCAGTGTTACTATATTGGCGATTGTACTCAATCGACGGGTCGAGCTTGCCAACGTCCAGGTTTACCTCCGCCTTGTCTCCCTTTTGAACCGCCGTGCTGATCGCTGCGTAGGCCTTATCGAGAATGATGCCATAGCCATCGGTGCCCGTCGTTCTATCAACTTCGCGATCATCGATGGTATGGACTTTGGTCGTACCTGGCGCTTTATAAATCTGTTGCTCAACAGCCTGCAAGTAGGTATCGACCGCGTCTTGCTTGAACTCAATTGTGAGATTGTAGGTTGGGGCAACCTCTTTAAACGTCAGCCAGGAACTGATCGTTTTTTTATCCGGCCTAGCTGTCTGCGAGGCAAAGTTTAGGGTCAGCGGCGTATCAATAGCCTTCTGGGCAGTGGTCAAATGCGCTCTGACCTCTGCATCACTGCGGTTAGCATCTTTGGTCTGGGCAGCTAGCCGAACGGTTGTCCGCGGTTTGTAGTGAGTAGTCTGCAGTATCGCCACCGTTTGACTAACAGGATAGTCCTGACTGGGTCGCGCCGGCACCAATATGGCCTTACCGTTCTTTGCAACAATTGAGGCGTCGACGGCTGGCACTGCCCCGTCCTTGGCCACCTGGTTAGCAAAATCGTGTAGCTTACTTTCGTCGAGTAAAACGACTGGCGCGGTGTTACGGTGCAGTGCAATTAACACTGACGAAAACGGAATAATACGCTGCCACACTGGATAACTGGCAGCGAGTTTAGCAGTCGAACCGGCATCAACCGTAACCCCGATATTCTGTAGAGGCTGTACAAACTGCTTGGTTGCGGTCTTTACCGTAACCGTTGCGCCTGCATAGAGGTCGTCGACTTGGCGGCCTACTACTTCCCGACTATTACTGCCCACCCGTTCCCCGCCAACACGTACCAGCGGCAGTAAACGGCTGCTTGGGTAGGCAACCTGGATAACCGTAATAAGCACCACGACAATCCCCGCGCAGTACGCTGCGACGCGCAAGACCGGCTCGTGATCCCGTACCCACCATTTAGCATTTCGCAGTATGCGGCGTCGCTTATATCGCCACCCGTTTAGATCCATACGTCTAGTATACAAAAATACCGGGACTTGTTACCCGGTCTTTTTGTAGGTGACTGATGGTTAGTCTTTGGCACGTTCGAGGTATTCGCCTGTACGGGTGTCTACTTTAATGATGTCACCCTGCTTAATAAAGGCGGGGACCTTGACGGTAATGCCGGTTTCGACCGTAGCGTCCTTGAGCACGCTGCTGGTAGTGTCGCCCTTGACAACGTTTTCTGTGTAGGTAACCTCAAGCGGTACATTCTTGGCGAGTTCTATACTAATTACGCGGCCATCGAACAGCTGTACTTGGACTTTGTCGCCTTCCTTCAGATAGCCTGCACCATCGCCAACAATATCGGCCGAAATCTCAAACTGCTCAAAGGTTTCGTCGTCCATAAAGTAGAACGTGTTGCCATCATTGTACAGGTATTGCACGTTCTGGTTGGAGACGTCAGCGCTGTCAATTTGTTCGTTACCCTTAAAGGTTTTCTCCAGGACTTTGCCATCGAGTAAACTTTTGATACGTACGTTTACGATCGAACCACCACGGCCCATAACCTTTTGGGAGTACTCAACAACACGGTACGGTACGCCATCAAGCTGGAAAATTGTTCCTTTTTTGAGGTCAGTAATACTTAATGCCATTGATTTCTCCTATTCCATGCCGGAAATTAACTGTTCGATACGAGCCGACAACTGAGCAACATCCACTGCGCCGAACATATTATGTTCGCTGGCCTTGAGGATGTTCTTTTGCAGTTGTCCTAGGCGCTGCTTGACTTCCTTGGCGTGCACTATCTGCTCCGCCCGGGTCTCGGCATACTGGTAGTCGCGAGTGTCGAGCCTGGCGTCTGTCAGTTGGTGTTTTAGCTGGGCGACAAGCTCACGCTGTGGTGCCGGGAGGTCGTTAACGTCGTAAGACGACAAAATGCCGCCTACTTGCCGCTCAAGCTCCTTAGCTTGATCAAATAACGAGATACTTGCCACCCTCTATACACCTAAATTAGTTGTTTGCTACGAATGGCAGCAATGCAATGTGACGGGCACGCTTAATAGCGGTACTCAAACGGCGCTGCTGGCTTTCGGTAAGACCGGTCTTCTTGCGAGTTTCGATCTGGCCATATACGTTTACGTAGCGCTGCAAGGTCTTGAAGTCCTTGTAGTCAAAGTAAGCTACGTCTGTCTTGTGCTTAAAAATCTTAGCCATGGTTTATATTCCTTGCGAATCAATTATTAAAATGGAATGTCGTCGAGGTTGATTGGCTCGTCGCCGATATCCTCAATTACTTCATCCTTTTTCTTGCTAGATGAGCTGCTGCTCGAACTTGCGCGAGGTGCTGGGGCGGCATCGCCACCTTCCCCGCCGCCGTCACGTCCGTCTAAGAACGTTACGTCGTTGGCGAGGACCTCTACCTTACTGCGCTTGTTGCCATCTTGTTCCCAGCTACGGCTCTGCAGACGACCCTGCACAAGTGCACGGCGCCCCTTGCTGAGGTACTGTGAAACGCGCTCACCGAGTGGGCCCCAGGCTACAACATCGATGTAATCGGTTGCTTCCTGCCATTCACCGGCCTGGTCTTTGTATGAACGGTTTAGCGCTAGGCTAAAGCTACACACGCTCTGACCGCTTGGTGTCTGGCGAAGTTCTGGATCCCGGGTAAGGTTACCCAATAAGATGACTTGGTTTACACTTCGTGCCATATGCTGGCTCCCCTCTTCTAACTTAACCCTCTAAATGTTCAACTACTCTTCGGTTTTTTCGGTCGCCGCTTCGGCTGCTTCGCCGCGTTCAGACGCCTTCTTGGCCTTCTCTTCTTTGAGAGCTTCGGCCTTGGCGATTGCCTTGAGGTCTGGGCGAGTAATCAAGAAACGAATGACTTCGTCGGTGATGTTGAGCGTACTCTCAACCTTACGAACACTCTGGGCTGGGAACTCTACGGTGTAGAAGACATACACAGCGTGCTCGTTCTTCTTGATTGGGTAGGCAAGTTTGCGCTTACCCCAGTTATCGGTATTTACGACCTTACCGCCGTTGTCGGTAAAGATTTTCTCGACACGGCTGGTTGCTTTGTCCAGATCGATCTCAAGATCTGGGTGATACAATACGGCGATTTCGTATTGGTTCATCGCTCCTCCTTTGGAATCCCGGGTTGCCCCGCGGATGCGTAAGTTTCTCACTTCTTACGCAGGTTACTTATTAACAGGGGTAATTATACCGTATAACCGTCGCGATGACAAGAGAACAGATAGATTGCGCACAGTCCTCCTGCCTGTTACCATATGCAAGTGAAAGAAACTCCTCAAATCATCATATCCGGGTCGATAGCCATCGACCGCATTATGAACTTTACGGGCCACTACAAAGATCATATCCAGCCCGAAAAGCTCGACAGCCTATCAATATCAATCTTTTTAGACAATCTGCAGGATACGCACGGCGGTGTGGGCGCTAATATCGCCTACTCACTCGCCTTGTTGGGCGACGAGCCCGTCCTGCTGGGCTCAGTGGGGCCAGACGGTCTGCTATACATGGAGAAGCTCGCCCACCACGGCGTAAACATTGCACATGTATACGAAAGCACGCTGCCTACTGCCACCTTTAATGTGATTACCGACAGTGACCAAAACCAAGTCGGCGGCTTCTATCCTGGCGCTATGTTTGATAGCGACAAGCTCAGCTTTACCACTTGGCAGAACGACAGCCCAATCGTAGTAGTTTCGCCACACGACCCCAAAGCCATGCGGCGCCAGGTACAAGAGGCCAAAGACTTTGGCCTGCGCCTGATGTACGACATCGGTCAACAGGTCAGTAACCTGCCCGGTGGCGAAATGCGCGAGGGCGTTGAAGCCGCACATATCCTCATTCTGAACGACTACGAAATGACCGTGCTCAGCGAAAAGACCAGCATGAGCATCGAGGATATCAAAAAGACCGTCCCCGTTGTCATTACCACCCTTGGCAAGGATGGCTCAGTCATCGAGGGCAAGGATATACCTGAGGCAATTCATGTGGGCATTGTCAAACCCAAACAAGTTGCCGACCCTACTGGTGCTGGTGACGCCTTTCGTTCCGGATTCCTCTACGGGTATGCCCGCCAGTGGCCGCTCAAAGCCTGCGCCCAGCTAGGCGCCGTCTGCGGTACCTATGCCATCGAGGCTATGGGCACCCAGTCACATACGTTCACTCTAGATGATGCTAAACAGCGTTACCGCGATACATTCGGGGAGGCCACGCCAGATATATAGGCACGCTAACCTAAACCAGAAAGATACGTTTATTAGAAAGGATTATTTAGAATGGCAGATTATAAGGTAAAAGACATCAAGCTTGCTGACTGGGGTCGCAAGGAAATCACGCTCGCCGAAAAAGAAATGCCTGGCCTCATGTCCCTACGCGAGGAATACGAGGGACAACAGCCACTCAAGGGTGCGCGCATTGCCGGCTCACTGCATATGACCATTCAGACGGCAGTACTTATCGAGACTCTGGTAGCCCTGGGCGCCGAAGTACGCTGGGCGATCATGCAACATCTTCAGCACCCAGGACCAAGCCGCCGCTGCCATAGCTGCTGTTGGCATCCCGGTTTTTGCCTGGAAAGGCGAAACCGAAGATGAATACTGGTGGTGCGCCGAGCAAACCCTTACCTTTGCTGATGGCAAAGGCCCCAACATGCTTCTTGACGATGGTGGCGACCTGACCGGCCTGATTCACGACAAGCATCCCGAACTGCTCAAAGACATTAAAGGCGTTTCGGAAGAAACCACTACAGGCGTTCACCACCTCTACCAAATGCTCGAGGCCGGCAAACTCAAGCTGCCCGCCATTAACGTTAATGACTCCGTCACCAAGAGCAAGTTTGATAACAAGTATGGCTGCCGCGAGTCGCTCGTGGACGGCATTAAGCGCGCCACCGATGTCATGCTGGCCGGTAAAGTTGCCGTTGTTGCTGGCTACGGCGATGTTGGCAAGGGCTGCGCCCAGTCGCTCGATACCTACGGCTGCCGCGTATTAGTGACCGAAATCGACCCTATCTGTGCCCTGCAAGCAATGATGGAAGGCTACGAAGTCGTCACCATGGAAGACGCCGTCAAAGAGGGCGACATCTTCGTAACAACCACCGGCTGTAAGGACATCATTACACTGGACCACATGAAGGCCATGAAAGACACTGCCATCGTTTGCAACATCGGTCACTTCGACGTCGAAATCCAAGTTGCTGCACTGCAGAACATGCCTGGCATCCAGCACGATGAGATCAAGCCACAGGTAGATCTGTATACCTTCCCCGACGGTCACCGCATCATTTTGCTAGCCGAAGGCCGCTTGGTGAACCTGGGCTGCGCCACCGGCCACCCATCATTCGTGATGAGTAACTCCTTCTCCAACCAAGTACTCGCTCAAATTGAGCTGTGGACCAAAGACTACGAAGTTGGCGTGCACTTCCTGCCAAAAGAACTCGACGAAAAGGTCGCCCTGTTGCACCTTGAGGCTCTCGGCGGCAAGCTGAGCAAGCTTAGCAAAGACCAGGCCGGCTATCTCGGTCTTAGCCAAGACGGTCCGTTCAAGCCAGCACACTACCGCTACTAAGACACGGGCACCAGACGCCCCAAGCGCTGCGCCGCGACCTCTGGCCCGTCACGGTAGGCTATCAGTTTTCGAAGTAACTCGCGAGTCACACCGCGGGCTGCAGTACCGCTACGGGCAATAACGGAATGCACAAAATCGCCTGGTCTCTTTGGGAGGCCAGGCTTCAATAATTCATAGGTGTACGCATAGGTGTACGGCCGCTCGAGCGGGTCCTCTACCCTGTCGATCACCAGCGAAAGCAATAGATGCATCAGGTACCGTCGACGTCTGGCATCATACACACTAGCATTAGGATCGAGTGCCAGAAAATCATCGATAACCTCCGGACGGATGTGGTCGACTGGCTGCGCAAGTACAAAATCCTTCATGAACTTCTGCACTACTGAAAGGGAGGCCACGCGGACCTCCCCACTAACACGCAAACGCTCCCGTTGCGGGAGCGTTAAGCCAATGATGTCCGGGCTGCTACTGCCAAATGTAATAGCCTGAAGTGGTATGTAGCCTGCCGCGCAAAGTACCGAGGTCTTGAAGCGCTCAGACGGGTTCTGGGGTAACCTAGGACCGTAGTAGGCGGCATGGTAGGCATTGTGCGTGTCTCGCATAACGAATTGGACGCGTGAGTTACGCACCGCGTCCCCGCCGAATCCGTCGTTTACTACCTCACGCGCAGGGTGAAAGGCGTGATTCCAATCAGCTACGATATGCCCTGTTTCCGCCTCTACACAGGGCCCGCCGTCTCGTAATAAAGAAAGCGCCCGGTCACATCGGGCGCAATCAACAACGGCAGACCGCTTATTGGGTCTGCTGGAGTGTATTCATATGTCGTCATCTTAGTTGGCTGCAACCTACTTATGCTTATGGTAACAATGTTAGGCAGTCGAACAATATGAGAAAAATCACAAGAACGGGCACCTTAATCGAAAAAGCGAATCCGATCATCGTTCAATCTTACCTGGTCCAGAATACCCCCGAACGAGTCCATGGCAGCCTGGAACAACTCCGCATTCTCATGTCGCGCCTCTTGAGGAGGAAAGCCAGGATCGTGAAAGATGATGTCATCACCATCGTAACCTATCGGCACCACTGAATGCCCGAAGTACCCATCCTTCTGCGCATCAAGAATACCAGCATCTACCCCTGCACGCAGATACCACCCCTCCCTTAATAATTGTCTAATGTCCGCTACTGTGGGCCGCTCGGCTACTACAGGCACCACCGACAAAAAATCATCAACAACCCGTTGCTCATGGGCCAAATCAGACCGGGCATTAAACGCCGCGTGCTGCTCTCCGAACAGTTCACGATAATAATTAATCCCCTTGTCTCGAAACGCCAGCCAATCAAAACTTGCTCGCTGTTTGACTTCAAAGCCACTGTCGGCAAACCACATAAGGTAGTGGGTTGGAAAGGTGCCGCCCTCAGACTTACCAGTTATCGCCTCTAGATCAGGGAGGGTCAAGTTACGTTCCACGCCGGGCAGCATAGCCCCTAAAATCATCTTGAAACACACTTGCTGGCAATATGCTCCATATGGAGCATATGTGCTCCGACCGATGTTTGGATAGAACGGCACGTCTAGTAATAAGCTTCGTGGAGATAGCGTTTCCATATATCAACCGGGCCTAAAGCTGAACGCGCTCAGGAGCTGGTGGAGCACTAGGCTCATCACCACCGTCGCTGTTGCCACCGAAAACTTCTTCTAACGAGCTCACCAGCACTTCACGAGGACGAGCACCATCAGCAGGGCCCACTATGCCCTGCTCTTCCATCTCCTCAATTAAACGAGCGGCACGACCATAGCCAATGCGCAAGCGACGCTGCAGTAAGCTAGTGCTGGCCTTACGGCCCTCAATAACCACACGAACTGCGTCCTGCCACATGTCGTCATCACCATCAGCACCACCCATTTCGGCCACTACACCACCCTTGCCATTCAGCTGTACTGGCTGACTAATGATCTCGTCATCGTACTGCGGCGGACGCTGCATGCGGATAAAGTCGGTAACTTGGTGGTTTCGTCGTCGCTAATAAAGGCACCCTGCACGCGCTTAGGCTTTGGCATGTCAGCTAGTTAGCAGCAGCATGTCACCCATGCCCAGCAGCTTCTCGGCACCGATCTGGTCAATAATAGTACGGGAGTCAACCTGGCTGGCTACCGTAAAGGCAATGCGGGCCGGCACGTTGGCTTTGATCAAGCCGGTGATAACGTCTACCGACGGGCGCTGGGTAGCAAGCACCAGGTGGATGCCAGCGGCACGGGCCTTTTGCGCCAAACGAACAATCAGAGCTTCAACGTCGCGGGCGGCCATCATCATCAGGTCGGCCAACTCGTCGATTACGATCACGATGTACGGCATGCCCTCTTCTTTTTTGAGGTTGTTGTACTCGGCAATATTACGCTTGCCAACCTCGGCCATGGTACGTAAACGGCGCTCCATTTCGGCTACCGCCCACTTAAGCGCGCTGATACACTTCTCTGGCTCGTTAATAACCGGCGTCAGTAGGTGTGGGATGTCATTGTAGGGTGTTAGCTCAACCTGCTTTGGGTCGACCAAAATTAGCTTTAGGTCACTCGGGCTATTACGGTACAGCAAGCTGGTCAGGATGTCATTAATCATAACCGACTTACCAGAACCGGTCTGGCCAGCCACCAGCAAGTGCGGCATTTTTGCTAGGTCGGCCACCACTGGCGTACCGGCAATATCTTTACCAATAGCAAAGCCCAATGGGCCTTTGAGGTCGTTCCATTCACGAGATTGGACAATTGAGCTCAGGCGCACAATGGCCGCCTTAACGTTTGGCACTTCAATACCCACCGCACGCTTACCTGGGATTGGTGCTTCGATGCGAATAGCATGAGCCGCTAAGTCGAGTGCTAGGTTATTCTCGAGAGCGGTGATCTTGGTCAGCTTGACACCCGTAGGTGGCTTCATAGTGTACTGCGTGACACGAGGGCCAACGTTGGCACCTTCCATCTCGACGTTAATGTTAAAGTTCGAGAAGGTGTCACGAATTGTCTGGGCGTTACCATTAACATCACCAGCATCAGCCTTGTCTTGCTTTTGATCGAGCAAGCTGACATCTGGGAACTGCCAATTTGGGTCACTAGCGATAGTCAACGCCTCATGAGTTTCAGCTGGCGCGATCTTTTCGGCACTGTTTTTGAGCGAGCTGAGACGAGCAGGCTTATCGCGCATTTGTTGACTGTGTTCTACGGGCACGCCCTCGTTGAGCTTAAAACCATTGGATTCGGCTTTGGCCTTAAGTTCACCAAGATCAGTGTCTCCGGATTTAGGGCGAGTAAATAGCTTGACGAGATTCTTGAGAATAATCGGGTTGATACCGAAGGCAAAGAAAATTGATAGCGTTACAAAAACCAAAAACATAATGGATGCTGGAAACTTATCCAACGCACTCAAAGCCACACTACCGACTGCCTCCCCAACCGCACCACCATGCCCGTGCGCAAGGCTACCATCGGGCTGCTTAACTGCCGACATGGTAAATAACCAACAGGACGTAAATAGCACCACGCTTAGAATACCGATCAATCGCGACAGCGTAATCCGGTGGTTTTCGGCATTAAACTTGTAGGCCCCCCAATATACGAATACGACCGGCAAAAGGTACGCAGCCCATCCAAAAGTTACGTAGCCGGCGGTAAATAGAGCCTTGGGCAATGGGCCACCCGTGCCAAAGCCGCCAAGCAGCACAAACAGCGCAACCACAAACAGCAGTACTGCCCCGGTCAATAGCCAGAACGGCGAGATCTCTCGTGGTTCGGGTGCAGCTTTCTTGCGTGTTTGTTTTCTCTTGGCCATAACGATTTTTAGTTTAGCACGTTTTGTAAGGAGGTTACATCTGTTAGCATAAGAATCTTACAGATTACTTATTACAAGAGTGATTATAGCAAAAATTACAACTTTTGTCAATGTAACCTTAAGCAGCCTGAGACCTACCCTGAGCGATTTGGGCAGCACATTCTTCGCCTAAGATTGGCCCATGCAGCTCAATTGGCCCTTGAGCCTTAGCAGCCACTTCTTCCATGGGCAGCCATGGGTCCATCTTGCCTTCGGGCGGGGCTCCGTAGTAGTACTGCTTTATATGTGCCTTGATGCTGCCCGACATACACATCGAGCAGCTGGAGGCGTTAGCAAACATTACATAGCCGTCCAGGTAGCGGGAGCCAAGCTTCTGGCCAAGCTGGCGGAGCGCTTTAATTTCGGCATGAGCCGTTGGGTCGTTATCTGAATTTTGGGTGTTGTAGGTACGAGCCACAATCGTCCCCTCGGCATCAGTAATGACACAGCCGAACGGTGGGTTGCCACTTTGGATGGACTTATCGGCCTCGGCTTGGCATTCGCGGATACGTGCTTGGATTTGTTCGTCGTTCATACCCTTATCATACCCGGCACGGGCTACGGACAAAATAAAAATAGACCTTTGTAACTATTTTGGCTACTCGGGTCTATTTTTGATGTTTGGTTAGAACTTTTTGGTTATTGTAGTTCTTGGGTTGTTGGCCTTTGAAACATTGTTTTTGTTTTCTTTAGCCTACGTACACTATACCAAGCATTAGCGTTTTTGTCAACACTATTTTTTAGTCAGTGCGGGCATCCTGCCCTAGCAGGCGGGCGCGCATCTCGCGGAAGCGGCGTTCTTGCTCGACAGCAACTTCTTCGCCAGTCTTGGTACGGCTACCGGCGGCAACCTTAGCATCTGGCTTGCCACCGCCATTACCGCCACCAATGACGTTTACTACCGGGATGACAATTGGGCTGCGCTGAGTCTGGTCAAATAGAAAATGCGTAACGTGGTCTTTCAGCTCAGCCTTAAAGCGATCGAGGTCGATACGCTTAAAGCGTTGCTGCACTGCCCTGCGCAGTTCTTGGCGTAAGTTGTTCATGAGCTCTTCATTGTCGCGCATGTATATGAAGCCACGACTAATGATGTCCGGGCTAGTCAGGAGGTTGCCGGTCTTTTTGTCGATGGTTAGCACTACAGCAACCAAGCCTTCTTCGGCTAGCAGTACGCGGTCTTTAACGACTACGTTGCTGACGATCGCACCAGTTTGGTCGACCAGCACTGTGCCGTACGGCACTTCACCGGCTCGTTCCATGGTGTCGGCGGTCAGGGCGATGACTTGGCCGTTTTAGGACGTTGAGACAGTTCTTGCGAGGGATCCCCTGTTCGATAGCGATATCAACATGGCGCTGCTTAACGCGGTAAGCGCCGTAGATAGGAATAAAGAACTTGGGTTGAGTTAGCTGGATCATCTCGGCGTACTCGTCGCGCGAAGCATGGCCGGATACGTGCAGCGGGCCAACATTGTCTAGCTCGTGATTACGATGCTCGAAGACGTGCACGCCTTTTTCTGTTAGACCGTCAACCATCATACCGATCAGCGAGTCGTTGCCAGATTCAGGGATTGGGGTCGAACTCAAGATAACAGTGTCCTGCTCCTTGAGCTTGATGTGCTTGTGGTCGCCACTTGCCATACGCTGCAAGGCTGAGCTTGGCTCGCCCTGGCTACCAGTACAAACTACGACAACTTCGCTATCCTTCATGGCAGGGACATTGGCAATCGGCACAAAAGTACCCTTTGGAATGCGTACAAAGCCGTGGCGTACAGCCATTTCGAGCGTACTTACCATGCTGCGACCATCCATAGCAACCTTACGGTTGTGATGCACTGCAGCGTTGATAATCATCTGGACGCGGTTCATGTTTGTCGAGAACAAGCCTACGAAGATGCGGCCTGGTGCTTGCTCCATAATGTCGATGAAGCTTTGCTCGATGGTACTTTCGGACGGGGTACGACCCAGGCGCTCTACGGTGGTACTTTCGGACAACAGCGCCAGGACACCCTCGTCGCCCAACTCCTTCAGACGCTCCTTGTCGGTACGCTCATGGTCAAGCGGGTTGGGGTCAAAGCGGAAGTCACCAGTATTGATGATACGACCGACGGGCGTATCGAGCACAATACATGTGCTGCCAGGGATAGAGTGCGTAACGCGCACCAGCTCCACAAAGAACTCACCGACTTTAAGCCGCTCGTGTGTATCTTCGTTCATGGTGACCGTTTTTAGCTCAAAGCCATCAGGCATCGGCAAGCCAAAGTTCTCGAAGATTTCTTCGACACGGCCGATAGTGAATTTGGAACCGTAAATTGGTGCCGGGAACTTGGGCACGATGTGCGGCAGACCGCCGATGTGGTCCAAGTGCCCATGGGTAATGATATAGGCGCGCAGCTTGTGCTTGATGCTTTCTAGGTAAGTAGTGTCGGCAATACCATAGTTGATGCCTGGCAAGTCGACACCAAGATCATTGCCACAGTCCATGACTACAGCATCGTTCTGGTATTCGACCAGCATCATGTTTTTGGAACCACCGCCATCCATACCGCCAAGGCCAATAACCTTGAGGCGGGGGCTGTCGTCGATAAAGTTAGCGCGACGCTCTTGCATCGGCTGCGCAGCAGCATACTGGTTGGCAATCTTTTGAGCGTCAGCTTGCGAGCGCTTTTGGGCGCGCACTGCGGCGCCACGAGACACAGAGGCAGCCATTGGTTTTAGCTGTCCTGTTTTGCGGCCTTGGCTACCTTTATCAGGTCTGGGGCGTTGTAGTTTGGGGTTGGGTTTTTCGTTCATATTGTTTTTCCTCTCGGAGTTTCTAGATTATTATTACGTTTCTTTACTTACTATTTGCCGAAGGACGCCTGGGATACCTGCAAAGTCATCAATGAGGGTTTGGCGCATTCCTCCGTTATATAGGGCGGCAGCCGGGTGGAACAAGGGCATGATGACAATCTCCATCACCTCGCCAGCATGCTCTTTCATGCTGATCCTAATCCGCTTAGGCTGACCGTGGATCTTGGAAATTTGCAAGTCCGGCAAGAAGCAGTTCATGCTGTGGCGTCCGAGGGTGGCCACAATCTTGGGCTGAATAACTTCTAGCTGGGCCTGCAAATATGACAAGAATGCCTTCTTTTCGTCGGGCAACGGGTCGCGATTGTTGGGCGGCCGGTATTTGACAATGTTTGTAATGTACACGTCTTCGCGCGCAAGGCCAATTTGAGCCAGCATTTCATTCAGGAACTTTCCAGCAGCCCCCACGAACGGCTTGCCTTGGATGTCCTCGTTTTTACCTGGCGCTTCACCGATGAAGACGATATCGGCATTCGGGTTGCCATCACCAAATACTAGTTGGGTGGCACCATTGGCCAAGTCTGGGCAGACATTGTTTGTAGTGATGTCTGCCTTAATCTGGTCAAGGCGGGTTTGCTTGTCGCCTTTGGTAGCCACAGCCACTATTTGTTCTTCCTTACACCGTTGGCTCGTAGCAAGTTGCGGATACCCAAGCCTAGCAAGACAGCCGCTACGGCGTACTCTACCCAGCTACCGGTGTCGATAGCCCGAGAGACCGCAGCATACGATAGCCCGAGGGCTACTCCAGCTAGCACCAGGCTAGAAACCAGCTGGAGCGTTGCCTGGTTGTTACTTGGCTGCTTTTCCATCGTTTAGTTCCTTTGCAGCAGCTTTCATGCTGAGCTGCAGGCGGCCGCGGTCGTCGATAGCTACCAGCTTAACGGTTACTTTGTCGCCTTCTTTGACGACATCACTTGGCTTGTTAACGCGCTCTTCGCTCATTTCGGAAACGTGTACCAGGCCGTCTTTGCCTGGCATGATCTGTACAAAGGCACCAAAGTCCATAACACTGACTACTGGCACATCCTTGTAGATATTACCGACTTCTGGATCTTCGGTGATATTCTTGATCCACTGGATGGCCTTTGCAATGCTCTCACCGTCTGGGCTAGCAATCATAACCGTACCATCGTCTTTAATATCGATTTCAGCACCAGTTTCGGCGGTAATCTTCTGGATGGTTTCGCCGCCCTTACCGATAACTTCGCGGATTTTGTCTGGGTTAATCTTGATACTCTCGACACGTGGTGCGTACGGGCTCATTTCCTTGCGCGGTTCCGGTAGGACGCTCAGCATGTGCTCCAGAATATGGGCACGGCCGTCCTTACCTTGCAGAAGAGCTTCTTTAAGCATCTCTACAGGTAAACCGTGAACTTTCATATCCATCTGCAGGGCGGTAATACCCTTTGACGTACCAGTCACCTTAAAGTCCATATCACCGGCAAAGTCTTCGGCGTCAGCAATGTCGCTCAATATAACATGCTTGTCGCCCTCAACCATAAGGCCCATAGCAATACCGCTAACTGGGGCCTTCAGTGGAACGCCGGCATCCATAAGCGCCAAACAGCTGGAGCAAGTGGCAGCCATACTAGTGCTACCGTTCTGGCTCATGATCTCGGTAACCGAGCGGATAGCATATGGGAACACATCTACATCGGGGATAACTGGCAGCAAGGCGCGCTCGGCAAGTGCGGAGTGACCAATCTCGCGGCGACCTGGCGAGCCAAGGCGCTTAACTTCGCCAACTGTGTAGCCCGGGGCATTGTAGTGGTGCATATAGCGCTTCTCTTCGTCGCGCTCCATAGTATCCACAACCTGTGAATAGCTAGTTGGGGCTAGGGTTACGATGTTCATACCTTGGGTCAAGCCACGGGTAAAGATGCTCGAGCCGTGGGCTCGCGGCAAAAAGCCAACCTGGCTGGATAGTGGACGTACCTCGGTAAAGTTACGGCCGTCCGGGCGAACATCATCTTCTAAAATGCCCTTGCGGACATCTTTGTTGGCAGCACTGGCGAATGCGTCTTCATATTCGCGCTTTACGGCGTCAAAGTCATCACCGAGCTTTTCGGCAAAGTGTGCTAATAGGTCTTCACGTAATATATGCATGCGCTGGTGGCGCTCACCCATTGGCGCGCGGAGCTTCTCGCCCATCTTGCCATCCAAGAAATCGTTGACTTCTTTTTGGATGTCTTCACTTGGCAACGAAAGCTCGTATTCTTGCTTGGCGACGCCAACCTTTTCGATAAGCTCTTTCTGTAGGGCGATAGCTGGCTGCATTTGCTCTTGGGCAAACTGCAAGGCAGTAACTACCTCATCTTCGCTGACTTCGTTAGCACCTGCTTCCACCATCATGATGGCGCCGTGCGTACCGGCGACCACTAGGTCAAGCTTGTTTTTGGCCATTTCCTCAAGCGTCAAGAAAGCGCTGAGCTTGCCGTCTTTGTCGTACCCAACACGGACACCGGCTACTGGACCCTCAAATGGGGCGCCGGTTAGCATAAAGGCAGCGCTCATAGCGATCATAGCGATCATGTCTGGGCGGAAGGTTGGGTCGGTACTTAGAACCGTAGCGACACCCTGCACTTCATGGCGGTAGCCCTTGGGCCACAGCGGACGAATTGGGCGGTCAATGAGGCGGCCAATGAGGATAGCCTCGTCAGATGGGCGGCCCTCGCGCTTAACGAAACGGGAGCCGCTGATTTTACCGGCTGCATACATTTTTTCTTCGTAGTCGATACTAAGCGGGAAATAATCCATGCCGGTAATCGGCTTGTTGCTTACCATGGCGGTACCGAGCACTACGGTTTCACCATAGCGTACCAGTACCGAGGCAGACGTGCGAAAACCGACACGACCAACTTCAAGGCTTAACTTGCGACCGCAAAAATCGGTCTCAACCAAGACAATTGGCTTACCGTAGGGATTGATGATATCCATTTTATTTTTATTTGCCTTTCTTGCTAAGGGAGACATTAGTGGGCACAGTGCAAATATATGGCAGCCCCTTGTGCTGTCTTGGGAGCTATATATCTGACCCCTGCCCGCTATTAAACGACCCTAAAAGCGTTAATGTGCACAAGCTTGTGGCCTCGGTAGGGTCCGAGACCAGTAGTCTATGCACTACTTAGCGACGAATGCCGAGCTTCTTGATAAGATCAAGATAAGCCTGGCCGTCGTGAGCGGCGATGTACTGGAGGTGGCGCTTGCGCTTACCAACGAGCTGCAAAAGACCGCGGCGTGCTGCAAAGTCTTTCTTGTTCACCTTAAGGTGCTCAGTTAACTCCTTGATACGCTCAGTCTCGATACCAACCTGCACAGCTGCACTACCAGTGTCAGTTTTGTGCTTCTGCAAGTCCTTTACGACTGCTTGTTTTTTCTCAGTTGTAATCATACTTGGGGTATTTTATCAGATGCACGGGCGTAAGACAACCCCTTAGGCACTATTCCCATTACTGGCCATCGGGTAACTCAAATACATGAGCTTGAATAATTTCAGGCGAAATATCTTCAGGCGGAATCGCATCGCTAACAGAAAACTCGCCCACCGTGGTACGGCGCAAATCACTCATGTACGCCCCGCAGCCCAACACGTTGCCTGCATCTTCGACCAGCGACCGAATGTAAGTACCGCTCGATACTTCGGCCGTAAAGCGGACCTTGGGGTATGCGTATTCAGTTAGCACGATCAAATCAATGTGGATGGGCCGCGCTTCTAATTTTGGCGCTTTGCCGGCACGAGCCAGCTTATAGGCACGCTGGCCGTCAATCTTGATAGCCGAATAGATGGGCGGCGTTTGCATAGTGTCGCCGACAAATCGCTGCAAGGCGGCCTCAATTTCCGCCCGGGACGGCACAGCTTCCGAAACCGGCGTCTTCTCGCCCTCTTCGTCGCCAGTACTGCTGATTTGGCCCAAGTGCATTGTTACTTCGTAGGTTTTATCCAGCTTGGTTAGGGCTGGTGCCTGCTTAGTCGACTTACCCAAGAGAAGCACTAGTAAACCAGTGGCCATCGGGTCGAGAGTGCCAGTATGTCCGACAGGAAAACGCTTTTTGCCAGTGACATTTAGGCCGGAGTACTGGATGGCGCGGCGCACTTTGTTGACAGCATCAAATGACGTCCAGCCATGAGGTTTATCGATGAGTAAAATACCGTTCATTGGTATAAGCATACTACACGCGAGCTAGCAGGCTACCACTTTGGACGACGGCGTATTCGAATTACCAGCCCCGTTACCAGCCCGCCAGCAAAGACGACAAGCATCACACCACCAAGCCACTTGCCCATTGATGATGATCCCTTGGTAGTGTTGCCAGACTGCTGCACGATTGTCTTATCACCACTGTTGCTTTCGGACGGCTTGCCCGTTTGTTCCTGCTGGGCAGCACCCTGATCGGTTGCCACTTGTGCCGTATTATCAAAGACGCTTGTGCCGGCACTGCTCTTTTTGGACGTCTTGGTGGTCGAACTTGTGCTGCTAGTATTGCTCGTCTGGCCACCTGAACTCGAACCGCTCTCGCCAGTCCCACCACCAGCCGAGTAGTCGCTATAGGTGACCGTGTAGCTGCCCGGATTGGCATCGAACACCGCGTACTGCACGCCCTTAACAGCCTGGGCCTGGTACGAAACAGTGTTGCCAGCCAGCTTGATGTTCGTAATAGTGCCGCCCGCGTCTTCTACGGGCATCATAGCGCGTAGGCCCGTGGCGCCCTCACCTGCTGTGATGTCAAAGCCATAACGGCCGTTAGACCCACTGAGGTTGCTAAATGTAGAGCTGTTGCGGCCGTCCAACCAGGACAACGCCTGTTGCGACGAGATCATAGCCACGTTGCTGTGAGTCGAAATGTTGCTGTACAGCGTTGTATTGAAGGTATCACTCATATCGTAGTGCGTACCAAAGATGCCATAATATCCGGTCGATCCGGTCGCATTGTCGAGCACCGTATTGATAGCACTTGCAGGCGTTACGGTGTTCTCGAAGTTAGTTACCCCCTGGTACACATCGATTAAACCGCCCGTTACATTCGTAAAGCGCATATTCATACCCGACCCGGTAATCAGTGCCGCGCGTGTACCAATCCAAGCCGGTGGATAGGTAACATAGTCAAGATCATACCGAATGCCGTTAGCGTAGTCCGCCTTAGGCTGGCTGTCCCAATCACTCCACACGTAGCAATGGTAGCGCGTCGTACGCTGAGCAGGTAGGTTGGTGTATTTCGCCCGGAAAATACTCAGTGCACTAGACAGCTTCGTATTAAGTTGCGAGTACGAAGTATAGTTATTGCATCCGCCGCCGTCATCTGGTGGATGAGCCCCAATATCAAAGCCCGCAGTCTCATACTGAGCAGCCCTACTGTTAGTCAGGGCAGAACCAACATACACGTAGCCGCTAGCGCGGACACACTGCCAGTCTATGATCGAACAATCAGGTCCAACGTCGTTGAGCCAGTTGTTGAAGGCATGCTCGGTACCCTGCGCGTTGCTCAGCCCATGGTCATCACCAGCCAACACAACCGCCGCCTTTAGATCGTGTGGGAGATACCAGAAATGTGGCATCGGTTTACGATCTTTAGCCGCAAGCGTCATGATATTGCCCAACAAGCGTTGCTGTTCATCGGCCTGTGGTATATCAATCTTATTGAGATCTACCCAGTCAGGCTGAGCGTCACCAGTCTTGGCACCATAGAACAGATCGTTGCTACGTATCGGGCTGCTGCCATCGCGCTCCTGCCCTGCCCACGCCTGATTACCTTGATGTAAAGCAATTACTGATTTAGCGAGGTCATAGGTAAAGGCAGCTGCCGACCCGCCGTTACTGCCAACCGAACGGTACGTAACTGCCGGGTCGGTCGTACTGGTGCTGGCATCGCTATAGAAAGTTGCCACCGCCCGGGCACCATTAAGCGTGTAGCCATCGGCGGTTCCTTTGTACTGAATCGTTTGGCCGACAATACCAGTGCCCGGAGCGCTGGAAGTATCTACCAACATGTACTGATTAGTCCGAGTAGTTCCCGCCGAAGTCAGACCCAGAAGACTAGCCAGCTTAGCGTCAGGGCGCATAGCGACCAGGTCACCGCCCGCTGTCACCCAGTTACTGAACATATCCGCCTGGGGTTGAGTTAGCGACATCTCGGACAGTACAACGGCGCTGTAATTATCTAGCACCGATGCATTGACGGTGCTTATATCTTTGGCATCAAAATAGTTGAACCCCTCCGTTCGCAAGATCTCGGTATAGTAATTGCTGTAGTCATTACCGCTTGAGGTCACTACCAGTACGGCGTCGATGTACTCAACGTCGGCGGTTTTATCCAGCACGCCTCTGACCCACGCATGGCATACGGCATGCTTGGCCGCGCAGTCATCTAGCTACAACGTACCGTAAGTGTGGCGCGTCACAGTATTGTGATGTACTATGTGTTTAAGTAATAAGCGTAAGCTTTAAAGAGTTATGAGACAAATATATTCCACTGAAGAACTAGAACTGAAGGCGAACGAGATTCGCCAAGATATCGTCAAAATGCTGCTTAACGCGGGTAGTGGGCATTCGGCTGGTCCGTTGGGCTTAGCTGATATTTTTACGGCGCTGTATTTTAATATTATGCGTCATGACCCATCAAACCCGGACTGGGAGGATCGAGACGTATTGGTGCTGAGTAACGGGCACTGCGTGCCGGTTCGCTATGCTGCCATGGCGCACGCCGGCTATTTTGAGGTTAAAGAGCTGATGACCTTGCGCAAGCTTGGATCACGACTACAAGGCCACCCAGAGCGCACCAAGCTTCCTGGCTTGGAGTCGACGAGCGGCCCACTGGGTTGCGGGCTAAGCCAGGCTGCCGGCATGGCACTTGCCATGCGCATGGACGGCCAGCACCACCGTTGGGTGTACGTCGTGACTGGTGATGGCGAACTCGACGAAGGCAATAACTGGGAAGCCATCATGACTATTGGCAAATACAAGCTCAACAACTTGATTGCCATTGTTGATCGCAATAATATCCAGATTGACGGCCCTACCGAAACCGTTATGCCGCTCGAAGACCTGCGTGCTAAGTGGGAGGCCTTTGGCTGGCACGTACTCGAGATTGACGGCAATGACCCAGAAGCGGTCATTGATGCTTGCTCGATGGCTCGCGCTATTGTCGAAAAACCGGTTGCTATTTTAGCCCACACCATTCCTGGCAAGGGTGTTGATTTCATGGAGTACGATTTTCACTGGCATGGTGCTCCGCCGAATGCTGAACAGGCGAAGGTTGCCCTCAAGGAACTCCGCACACTGCGCGGCAAGATTAAGAGTGAGGCCGAATAAGATGACTATGCACACCAATGATGATATGCACCTAGTGACGTTAGGCGGCGATAAGCCAGTCGAAGAAGAACCAATTCGTGCTGGTTTTGGTCGTGGTCTACTCAAGGCCGGCCAGATAGACGGGCGCGTTGTTGCTGCCTGTGCCGATCTGACTGACAGCACCAAAATGGGTGAATTCGCCCGTGCCTTCCCGGAGCGTTTTGTACAGGTAGGGATTGGCGAGCAGAACTTGGTCACACTTGGATCAGGTATGGCTGCTGCTGGTAAGATCCCATTCGTCAGCTCCTACGCGGCATTTAGCCCTGGGCGCAACTGGGAGCAGATCCGCACGACTATTTGTCTGAACGACCAACCCGTTAAGATTATCGGTTCGCACGCTGGTATTAGTGTTGGCCCGGATGGAGCTACTCACCAGATGCTCGAGGATATTGCCATTACGCGTGTCCTGCCAAATATGGTTGTGTTAGCGCCGGGCGACTCCGTAGAAGCCGAGAAGGCGACACTGGCTATGGCCAAGGACGGCCGCCCCAACTATATGCGTTTGGCGCGCGAGAAAACGCCAATCTTTACCACCGATAAGACGCCGTTTGAAATCGGCAAGGCCTACTTACTGGCTGAAGGTGCCGACGTGACGATTATTGCTACCGGCACTATGTCCTATCAGGCCTTACGTGCAGCAGAGATATTGCACAAAGATGGCATTAAGGCAGATGTACTGCATGTGCCGACCATTAAACCGCTCGACGAAGACGCGATCATTGCTAGCGCGCATAAGACGCGTTGCGTAGTGACGGCCGAAGAGGGCCAGATAGCCGGTGGTTTGGGAGGTGCGGTCGCGGAACTGCTAGCCGAAAAGCTGCCGACCGTTATGCGGCGCATTGGTATGCGCGACCACTTTGGCGAGTCGGGCGAACCCGAAGAACTATTAGAACACTTTGGTCTGACGGCCGCCCACATTGCTATGGCCGCCCATGAAGTAACAGCATTTAAACAGTAAGCAGAGGATCACAACGCGTATGGACCAGGCAAAACTAGAAGAAACAGCAAAGGCAATAGTTGCCCGCGGCAAAGGCCTATTAGCTGCCGACGAAAGCAACGCTAGCTGCGAAAAGCGTTTTGATGCGGTAGGCGTAGCCTGTACCGAGGAGA
Source organism: uncultured bacterium (assembly GCA_963815935.1). GTDB lineage: Bacteria > Patescibacteriota > Saccharimonadia > Saccharimonadales > UBA4665 > JARIHD01. The sequence goes on along the minus strand of CAWFIL010000002.1, from coordinate 59,975 downwards.
GTCGCCGCGAATACCGTGAGTTGCTGCTTACTACGCCTGGTTCGGAAGACATCCTGAGTGGTGTTATCCTCTTCGATGAGACCTTCTGGCAGAGCACCGACCATGGCCAGGTGTTCCGCGAGTACCTAAAGAACCATCGCGTTATGCCAGGTATCAAGGTAGACAAGGGACTTGTTGAATTGCCTGGCTTTTCTGACGAAAAAGTCACACAAGGGCTGGACGGACTGCCTGAGCGCATGGCGACGTACGCAGCTGCAGGTGGCAAATTTGCCAAATGGCGGGCAGTTATTGCCATTGGCGATGGCACCCCAACCGATGAGTGCATCGGCGCTAACACTTTTATTTTGAGTCGTTACGCGCGCATCTGCCAGGAGTATGGCGTGGTGCCAATTGTTGAACCGGAGGTGCTGTTCGACGGTAACCACAGCATTGAAGATTGTGAACGGGTCATTACCCATGTGTATGATATCTTGTTCCAGACGATGCGCGCGTTCCGTGTGCATTTGCCAGGCGCAATCCTCAAGACAAGCATGGTGCTGCCAGGTAAAGATAGCGGCGCAGTCATGGACCACGACGACGTTGCCGAGCGCACGGTTCGTGCTCTCCACGACCACGTGCCGCACGAGTTAGGCGGCGTTGTCTTTTTGAGCGGTGGTCAAACACCAACAGACGCTTTTATTAACCTGAACCGTATAGCCAAGCGTGGTCCACATCCGTGGGGCGTAACGTTCTCATATTCACGTGCCTTGCAAGACCCTGTGCTTAAGGCTTGGGCTAAGGAACGTAAGGCTATCAATGATATCCAGGACTTATTCTTGCAGCAGCTTCAACTAGTATCGGCTGCCTCAAAAGGTGAGCTGGACGAGTCGGTGCTGGCCAAGGATTCATTTGTATCGCACAGCCAGGACTTGTAGATAGCGATACTTTTAGGCACAATAGACATAAGCAATATAACGAGTGGGAAAATACATGGGCCAAATTGATATCTTAAGCGTTGGGGATGTGGTAACTGACGCATTCATCAAACTCTTGGATGACCAAGCGCAAGTGCAGAAGGACGACGAAGGTAACGAATACCTGATTATGCCGTTCGGCTCAAAATTGCCCTTTGATCATGCCGAAGTAATTGAGGGTGTTGGCAATGCTGCCAATGCTGCAGTTGCCTTTGCCCGTCTAGGATTGAATGCAGGCTTTGTAACTAATGTCGGTGGCGACCAACAAGGTCGTGACATTATCGCAGCGCTCGACAAAAATGATATCGATACCCGTTTTGTTCGTGTTAATCCACGCAAAAAGAGCAACTATCACTATGTGCTTTGGTACAAAGAAGAGCGTACGATCTTAATTAAGCACGAAGAGTACGATTACCATTGGCCACACATTGCCCACCCCGAAATGCCTCGTTGGGTCTACTTTAGCTCTATTAGCGAACATGCCATTGAGTACCATGACCAAGTAGCTGACTGGCTCGAAAAGAATCCCGGCGTCCGCCTGGCTTTCCAGCCTGGGACCTTCCAGATGCAGGCAGGTGCAGAGCGTTTACACCGTATATACCAACGTACCGAAGTACTAATTCTTAACCGCGAAGAGGCGGCGTTAGTGGGTGGCGGTAAGCACGAAGACCTCAATGATTTGTTCGACCACCTGCACGCACTTGGCCCTCATGTGGTAATTATCACCGATGGCCCAGACGGGGCATATGCCTCCGATGGCCAGGTTCGCCTCAGTATGCCGTTGTACCCCGACCCAGCCCCGCCAGTTGATCGTACTGGGGCAGGTGATGCTTTTGCTTCGACACTGATTGCCGCCCTGGTGAAGGGTATGAGTTTGGAAGACGCGTTGCGCTGGGCGCCGATCAATTCGATGAGTGTTGTGCAACATGTTGGTGCCCAGGCCGGTTTGCTCAAAGAGCGTGCTCTGTTGGAGTGGCTGCACCACGCACCACGCGACTATCGCGTCAAGAAAATGCAATAAGCTGGTGCCGGTCCATGGCGCTTGTGGTAATCTATAAGAGATGACGCGATACTTATCGTTAGCACTGGGGGCACAACAGCCGTTGTTTGGCCAGAGTATCCAAGAGCTGGAACGCGCGAGCGGCCGCCCAGCCGCCGATATCCACTTGAGCTCGGAACTCATGCAGCAGGTGAGGACCAAAATAATCGAGCTGGGTCTGGACCCACACGATACAACGGGCCCTGAATTATATAGCGCGCTACAGGTCCGCCTGGGACACGACGAGGCAAGTATTCGGGCGGCCCTTGGTTTACCCGAGTCTGCTGCGTCGACTGATGTCTTGACTCGAGTCCAGAAATTTTTGAGCACACATCAGGCAGCTAGCACATGCTTTGCCATGAAGGCGCCAGTGGCTAAGCGTTTGCTCAAGAAAAAGCCACCCAAAAATGCCATGAAGCAGCTGGGCTATCGCTCGCTCGACTCTATGCTCAAGCACGAGGCGGTGTCTGCTATTTATGCGGCAGCGGTTATTGCTGAATCTCCGACCTGGCACAAGAGCTTTCGTGAGCAGTACGCCAAGCTCCAGGCGGGTGATTTTGAACAACGTAAGCTGTCTGTAACCTACCCTAAGAGCAAGCGATGGACCATAGCTGCGAGTAGTTTTGCTGGTAACGCCAGACACAACATCCTCTGTTTTAAAGAGCTTGGGTCGGTGGTGATTTTGCCTATCGAAGACCACATTGATGGTTTAACTATCACTACGCTGCTATTAACGCTGCACTACATGAATGATATCCGCACGTATAGCTCTTTTGCTAAGTTGCAACAGGTTAAGCCGGGCTTTGGCCAGATTATCAGCCAGACTGCAACCGAAGAGCCGATGACGTCAGCCTTGCTTGCTGGCCAGCCCGTTCCCTGGAAGGTCATCCAGAGGTACTACGGGCGCTTAAAAGCTGAGTTTCACCCCGAAGTGTTCGAACCGCACGTTCAGCCCGAAGATCTGCAGTGGCACGATGCCGAGACAGTACTCGCCGACCTAGAATCATCCTTGCGATTTTGGCTCGGCACTCAGTACGTGTGTATGTTACAAGATGACCAGCCGGTCTCGTTCAATATACTAGACGTTGCCCTTGGCTACTGCAACCACTTAGCGTTTCCAGATCGTATTGTCCACTTCGTGCGTGAGCACTTGTGGCATGAACTTATGAGCCGCTATCTACATCAAGAGAATCTGGAGGCGGCCGTACACCAGCAGCTCTCTCGGGACTTGGTTGAAGATGTAGCATTAGCGGAATAGCGAAAAATAGGTATACTAAGCATACAATATGACACCAGATCTAGCAGAACTCAAAAACTTACGATACTCAATATGTGTTTCGGGCGCAGCGGCGGGCGAAACAGTGCTGGACTCGCGCGATAAAGCTATCACCCTAGGTAAAGCTATCGCTGATTCCGGGCATATTCTAACGTCCGGCGCCACCGTCGGCTTGCCGTACTACGCGGCATATGGCGCCAAAGAGAATGGCGGCACCAGCATCGGATTTTCGCCGGCATCATCCCTCCGTGAACACCTGCGTAAATACCGTTTGCCGCATGATGTATTCGACTTCATTAACTTTACGGGCATGAACTACGTGGGCCGCGATCTGTACCTGGTCCAGTCGAGCGATGCTGTTATTACTGTTGGCGGCCGGTTTGGCAGTCTGCACGAATTTACCTCTGCGCTTGAGGCACACAAGCCTTGCGGCGTATTGATTGGCAGCGGCGGCACAGCCGATCTCATCCCTGAGCTCATGAAGACGCTGCAGGCGCCAGATGGCGACTTGGTGATTTATGAGTCAGATCCAAAGAAACTTATTGATCGTATGGTCACTTTGTTGGACGATAAATACAGGGACATACGCGAGCAACTTAGACGAGACGAGCACTGGTACTTGCACCGCGACTTAATGCAGTCGCCGCCACCCAGGGCTGGATAAGGTAGGAGGCTATGGGCGAGGAAGAAATGAATGCTAAAGAGAAGAAGGAACTTGCCCTTACTGAAGTCGTACTAATTGCGTTGGCAGCTGTCGGGTTGGCTGCCATGGTTTGGTTTGCCTGGATCAAGCCAGCGCATGATGACGGTGGAGTTAAGTCATACAAGGAGTGTGCAGCAGCAGGAAACCCGGTGGAGGACAGTTACCCCTCCGTCTGTGTGACCAAGGATGGCAAACGCTTTACGAACCCCGACGAAAAAGTAACCAATCCCTATTGATTCCAAGGCCGGGCCTTGGAATCATAGAAGTATGTCCTGGTAGTACTACTATGCCATCATTTTGGGATTCCAAGGCCCGGCCTTGGAAAGGTGGTACAATGAAATGATGAGCGAGTTTAGGCTTACCAGTAAATACCAGCCAACTGGTGACCAGCCAGGCGCTATTGCGCAGCTTACAAAAGGCTTACAAGACGGGCTGCAACACCAAACGTTGCTGGGTGTAACTGGGTCGGGCAAGACGTTTACTATGGCGAATGTTATCCAGAATGTCCAAAAACCGACGCTAGTGCTTAGCCATAACAAGACGCTGGCCGCGCAGCTCTATAGTGAGTTCAAAAACTTCTTTCCTGACAACGCTGTACACTACTTTGTAAGCTACTTCGACTATTATCAGCCAGAGGCGTACATACCGCGCAGCGACACGTACATCGAAAAAGATAGTCAAATTAACGAAGAGATTGATCGCCTGCGTCATGCTGCCACCGACTCGCTGCTGACCCGCAAGGATGTCATTATTGTTGCGAGCGTAAGCTGTATCTACGGCATTGGTTCGGTAGAAGATTATGATGGCCTGAGTATTCTGGTGAAGGTGGGTGAATTACGCAAACGCGATAAGTTTATGCGACACCTAACAGATATCCAATACCAGCGCAATGATATGGACTTCCATCGCGGCACGTTTCGTGTGCGCGGTGATGTCGTGGATGTCTTCCCGGCAGGTGAAGAAGTCGCCTACCGTGTTGACTTCTTTGGGGACGAAGTTGAGCGTATTACCAAAATCGATCCGCTGACTGGCGAAATCCTAGGCAGGCCCAACCAGATTCAAATCTTTCCTGGATCGCACTATGTTACGCCTTACGACAAGCTTAAGGTGGCGTTGGGCAAAATCGAAAAGGAGCTCCAGGACCGCTTGACGCAATTTAAACGAGAGGGCAAGCTGCTAGAAGCGCAGCGCCTTGAGCAGCGTACCCGTTTTGACCTAGAAATGTTGGAGGAAACTGGCTTTGTAAAGGGCATCGAAAACTACAGCCGCTACCTCACGAACCGCGAGCCAGGCGAACAGCCCGCTACGCTGCTTGACTATTATCCTGACGACTTTCTGCTGTTGGTTGATGAGTCGCACATGACAATCCCCCAAGTGCGCGCTATGTACAATGGCGACCGCGCTCGCAAAGAGTCTTTGGTAGAATATGGCTTTCGCTTGCCGAGTGCGCTCGATAACCGTCCATTAATGTTTACAGAGTTTGAAAAGCACGTCAATCAGGTTGTGTATGTGAGTGCGACGCCCGCAGAGTATGAGCTAAGTCGCAGCCCGCAGCCCGCCCAGCAAGTGATCCGTCCGACCGGCTTGTTGGATCCAAAGATCGAGGTCAGACCCATTGATGGGCAGATTGATAACCTTATCGAAGAAATCAGAGCTACCATTGCCAAGCATGAACGTGTGCTGGTCACGACGCTTACAAAGCGCATGGCCGAAGACCTTACCGAGTATCTTAAGGAGGTGAATATTAAGGTTGCCTACTTGCATAGCGATGTAGACACACTAGACCGCAGCGATATTCTGCGTGATTTACGCCTTGGGGTCTACGACGTGTTGGTGGGCATTAACCTATTGCGTGAGGGTTTGGACTTACCGGAAGTTAGCCTCGTGGCTATTTTGGACGCCGACAAAGAGGGCTTTTTGCGTAGCGTACAGGCACTCGTCCAGACGGTGGGCCGTGCTGCTCGGCATGTACAGGGTAGGGTTATTATGTATGCTGATCGTATTACAGACAGTATGCGTCGTACGATTGACGAAACAGAACACCGTCGCGAAATCCAGGAGGCCTACAATACAGAGCACGGTATTACGCCTGCTGGTGTAAGCAAGGCCATCGAGAAAGGTATGCGTCCCGACCTGCCCGAAGAGGCCAAACGCGCTAAGCTTAATCTCAACAAAATACCCAAAGACGAATATGGTGCGCTGCTCAAAGATCTCAACGCCCAGATGGATCTGGCGGCCGCAAACCTGCAATTTGAGCAAGCCGCCGAGCTTCGTGATATTATTGCAGATATTAAAACTAAACTATAGACACTGGAGGTCTAGGCACGTCATGAGAAGGTTTGACGGTATTGAGAGAGTTGGCTGGCGGGTCATTAGCGGTTCGCCCAGTTCGCACTATCGTCCTGCTTTGTGGCGTCCGACAAGACAAAACCCCGACTCAGTTGCTCTTAGCGAGAAGTTTGCAGGTGATCCGGATGCTTCCAAATGGAACCGACGCACCTGGCGTAGGATGGGGGTAGTGGCAGTCCGAAACCACGCGCTTGATGTTATCTTAACGCGTCCAGACGTAGAGCCTGCTATAGCGTTCACGGTGGGACAAACCCTGGTCGTTGGTCGTCTAGGGGTGCTCAGGGACGTAGGTGTCGTTCACGATGTTGTCACTGTCAACCGAGGGCACGGTATGCGGATTGGCCCGGACGAGACGCGCTTTGGAGTGGGTGGCATAACGCCAGATGGCGAATTTATTACGCCGTCCCCCGAAGACCTTATGACGCTTGGCCCGGTGCCATGCGAAATGGCAGGTGATGTAAACACTGGTTTCGTAGAACTCAACTTCTCGTAACATATCTGTGGTTTTTAAGAAGAAAAAGCTAGCCAGCTTTGTTATAATGAGGTAAATATGACAGAACTAACTCGGGACGATGTATTAAAGTTAGCCCGGCTTGCACGTTTGAACCTAACTGACGAAGAAGTCGAGGCCTTTAGGAAAGAGATGAGCGACATCCTAGAATATGTCGCTCTGTTAAATGATGCCGACGTAGCTGGGCTTGAGCCGACCAGCCAGGTAACCGGCCTAAAGAACGTGACACGTAAGGACGAAGTGATTGACTACGGTGTAGGCTCGGCCGAACTGCTCCGCTTGGCTCCCAAGACACTGGATGGCCAGATTAAAGTAAACAGGATGATAGGGTAATGGGCGCGTGGCTACCAATTGCCGAGATTGCTGCTAAAGTCCAGGCGGGCAAACTGTCTGCTGTTGATTTAGTCGAGCAGGCTCTGGCAACGATTGAAGAGAAGAAAGAATACAACGCGATTATCACGACCACGGCACAGCGCGCCCGCGAGCGTGCTGCCAGTATTGACGCTGCTGTCAAGAACGGCGAAAAAGTTGGCCGTTTGGCTGGTGTACCGTTCATCGCTAAAGACAACTACCTGGTGTTTGGCGCCGAAACCACGGCCGCCAGCAATATGCTCAAGGGTTTTGAAGCACCATACCAATCTACTGTGATCAACCGGTTAGAAGACGCCGGTGCTATTTGCATCGCCAAGGCCAACCTGGATGCCTTTGCCCACGGAGCCAGCACCGAAAACAGCGACTTTGGGACGACCAAGAACCCGCACGACACAGAACGTGTACCTGGCGGCTCATCTGGCGGCTCTGCTGCCGCTGTAGTGCTTGATATGGCACCATTTGCGCTTGGCTCGGACACTGGCGGTTCTATTCGTCAGCCAGCCAGCTTTACGGGCTGTGTAGGCTATAAGCCAACCTACGGCACGACCTCACGCAGCGGCGTGGTGGCGATGGCCAGCAGCACCGACGTTATGGGACCACTAACCCGCAGTGTCGAAGATGCAGCCTTGGTCTATGACGTATTTGCCGGTCCCGACCCGCTGGATAGCACGACGATCGAGCGCGATCCAGCCGGCTACAGCGACAACCTGGACGCCAATCTAAAGGGCAAGAAGATCGCTGTAGTCAAGGAGTATATGGGCGATGGCGTTGCCCCTGGCGTGAAAGCCCAAATCCAGGCCGCCATTGAAAAGCTCAAAGCCGCTGGCGCTGAAATCAGTGAAGTTAGTATTCCTTCGATCCCCCTGGCGCTCGCTGTGTACTACATTGTCGTACCAGCCGAACTGAGTAGCAACCTGAGCCGTCATGATGGCCAGCGTTACGAGTACAGCTACAAAGACGCCAAGAGCTTAGAGGAGAGTTATACCAAGAGCCGTGGCATCGGTTTTGGCAAGGAAGCTAAACGCCGCATTATGATTGGTACATTTGTACTAAGCAGCGGCTACTACGACGCCTATTATCGCAAGGCGCAGACCGTCCGTACGAAGCTCATCAACGAATTTAACGAAGCTTTCAAACAGGCTGACTTCTTGATTGGCCCGACAGCACCGACCACCGCCTTCAAGATTGGCGAAAATGCCAACGATCCGCTTCAGATGTATCTCGCCGACGTGATGACTGTTGGGGCTAGTCTTGCGGGTATTCCTGCTATTGTAGTTCCTGCCGGCCTAAGCGATGGCTTACCTGTGGGCCTGCAGATTATGGCCGCACAGCGCGCTGACCGTGCATTATTTGGGGTGGCTAAAGGTGCTGAGGAGGTACTATGAACCTATTACTAATCGGGGGTGGTGTGGCCGTTCTTACTGCAGTGGCACTAATCGCCGTGGTAATAATGCGTCGCCGTCCTCGCGCTCTCAATATTGAACAATTCCAAGCCAAGTGGCGTGATATGCAAAAGCTGCTCGCCAAGAAAGATACTTGGCGCCAAGCAATCACGGATGCCGATAAGATTTTGGAAGAAGCCCTCAAAAAGAAGCGTTTTACCGGCAAGAACATGGGCGAGCGCCTTACTAAGGCCCAACGTTTGCTCACTGACAACGAAGGCGTATGGTTCGGCCACAAACTCCGTAAACAAATCGAAGCCGAGCCCGACACCAAACTCAAAGAGAAAGATGTAAAGCAGGCCTTGGTCGGTATCCGACAGGCGCTCAAAGACTTAGGAGCTCTCCCCGATGGTAAGTAAAGAAACCCGCGACAAGTACACCGCGACAATCGGCATTGAATGTCATGTGCAGCTCAAGACTGCTACCAAATTGTTTGCAGCTGTGAGTAACGATGCCCGCGACGCGGTACCCAATACGCTTATTAGCCACATCTGTTTTGGTTTGCCCGGCGCATTACCAGTGCTCAACAAAGAAGCTGTGCACCTAGGTATGCGTGCGGCGTTTGCGTTGGGTACGGCACCCCAAAAGTACAGCGCTTTTGACCGCAAACACTACTTTTATCCCGATTTGCCGCTCGGTTATCAGATTACCCAGTTTACGCACCCTATTGTGCGCGATGGCTCGGTAACGGTAGACGTTGATGGCAAAGAGCTGCGTGTTGGCATCCACGAAGCTCATCTAGAGGCCGATGCCGGCAAGAGCACGCACCCCGAGGGTACGGACTATAGTTTGGTGGACCTGAACCGTGCCGGGACGCCGCTTATCGAGATTGTATCAGAACCCGACATGCACGCCCCGGCCGAGGCCAAGGCGTATGTCCGCGAACTGTACCTGCGTATGCGTTACGCTGATGTTTCTGACTGTAACCTGTATTACGGCAACATGCGTTTTGACGTTAACGTTAGTGTTAGCAAAGACGACACGCTTGGTACGCGCACCGAAACTAAGAACCTCAACTCTTTCCGCAGTGTTGAAAAAGCCGCCGAGTTCGAGATCAATCGTCAGATTGAGCAGCTAGAAAAAGGCGAGACGATCGTGCAGGAAACCCGTGGCTGGAACGATGCCAAGCAAATTACGTTTTCGCAGCGCAGCAAAGAAGACGCCCACGATTACCGCTATTTCCCGGATCCAGATATTCCACCAGTCGAATTAGACGATGCGCACATTGAAGCTGTCCGTGGTGAAATGCCAATCATGCCCGATGAGTGGCGCCAGCGCTTGTCCGCACTTGGCCTTGACCGCCAGGCGATGGACTCACTGCTAGAGGCCGAACTCGACTCGGCCGAGGTAAGCTACCTCGCACTGATCGAAGAGGCTCTTGACGACAAAGAATTTGCCAAAGCTATGGCTAACTGGTTTGTTAATCTCGAGATTCCGCTGCGTCGCGACGAAAACAGCCAACCAAACGAGCAGGTTACCAACCAAGGACGTCTGGCTATCTATAAGGCTGCCCACGGATTAGTGAAGGCAACAAAGCTAAGCTCGTCGAATGCCAAGACCTTGCTTACCAAAGTTCTGTTGGGCAACGAACAGGTTCAAGATGTCGAGGCCTTTGCTAAACAGCACAACCTAATTCAGGAGTCTGACGAAGGTGAGATCGCCAAGGTTGTCGCCAAAGTGCTCGAAGACAACGCCAAGGCCGCCGAAGATGTAAAGGCTGGCGAAATGAAAGCCATCGGTTTCTTGGTCGGCCAGGTTATGAAGCATAGCCAGGGCCGCGCCAACCCGCAGTTGGCTCAAGAGCTGATCAAAAAACAGCTTGGTCTATAGCCTGCGAATCTGCTGTATTTTCAAAGGAGACCTCTCGGGGTCTCCTTTGCCATGCTCACTCCAAGGTATACAATAGAGAAATCCTATGATATTTGTTACCTGCGAAAGGGGAAAAGTGCATGGCCTACGCTCGTCCAACTAAAGCGGTGATTGCCGCAGCGGGATTCGGAACCCGATTCTTGCCGCAGACTAAGGCGATGCCCAAGGAAATGCTGCCCATCGTCGACAAACCAGTCATCCAAATTATCGTTGAGCAGTTAGTTGCGGCTGGCGTAACTGACATCATCGTTGTAACTGGTTCGACGAAGCGGGCTATCGAAGATCACTTTGACCGTGCCGAAGACCTGGAGGCCGAACTGCGCGCCAAGGGCAAGGACCAGTACGCCGACATGATCCGCGACATCGCCGAGATGGCCAACTTCGTCTATGTCCGCCAGAAGGGGACCCCAAAGGGCAACTCCCGCCCACTCCTGAACGCCAAGCACTTGCTGAGCAAGGACGAGGCCTTTTTCTATTTGTTCGCGGACGATTTTTTCCGTTGTGAGGTGCCCTATCCACAGCAGCTTATTGAGGCCTTCGAGAAGGCCGGCAGTGACGGGCCAGTGATCTCGGCAGTTAAGGTTGCGCCCGAAGATAGTAAGCGCCTCGGTATGATTGACACCGATGGTCAGCTTGACGACCACACCTTCAAGGTGAACGGACTGGTCGAAAAACCGGGCCCCGAAAATACACCATCGCTGTTCGCATCCGTTGGCAGCTTCTTGCTGACCCCGGATATCATGCCAATCGTCGCCCAAGAAAAAACAGGTGTTGGAGGCGAGCTGGTATTGGCTGATGCCATTAACGAGTATGCCAAGAGCCATGACGTATACTGCCGCTTTATCGATGGTGTGTGGCACGATGCTGGTGATAAAGGGCGCTACCTGGAGGCGATTGTCGACCACGCTTTGCTCGATCCTGATCTCGGTCCGGACTTCCGCAAATACCTCGAAACGCGCTTGCGTAAGTAATGTCACTGTACTCTGTGCGTGGCGTTGTATACTGAGAGTATGGAATTAAGCACAGTACAACAAATCATTCTTATTATTCTTGCATCCGCGCTGGCACTCTTTTTGGTGCTGTCGGTGGCGATTGCTGTAATGATCATCCGCTTGCTCAAAACGTTGCGCATGATTGCCGGCAAGGCAGAAAAGGTTGTTGAGTCTGCCGAGGCCGTCGGCGACGTTTTTAGGAAGGCGGCCGCCCCTGCCGGCGTGTTCCACTTTATTCAAGGGGTGGTGGATATGGCTACTAAGCACAAGAAGAACTAACAAGGAGAACAGATAGTATGGGCAAATCATCAACAGGTAAGAAATGGGCTATCGGCACCCTTATCGCTGCAGTTGCAGGCTATGTAGCTGGTATTCTAACGGCACCAAAGAGTGGCAAAGAAACTCGGGAAGATATCAAGAAGGGTGTTGAACAGGGCGTGGCCGAGGCCGAAAAACAACTGAAGAAGTTACACACCCAAATGTCTGAGTTGATTGCTGAGGGCAAAGAAAAAGCAGTCACCCTTAAGGGTGCTGCTCAAAAAGACCTCCAGCTAGCGCTCGACAAGACGGCTGTCGTAAAAGAGAAGGCTCGTGAACTACTGAGTGCTTTGCACGAAGGTAATGGCGAAGGTGCTGAAGATAAAGACCTTCGCAAGGCCATTGACGACGCTAATAAGGCGATTGCTCACCTCAAAACATACCTCAAGAAGTAATACTTTTTGATAGTAAAAATAAGCCGGCGTATGACCCGGCTTATTTTTTTTCGAGAACGGCTTCCAAAAAGAGACGTGCAACATCTACGGTCGGTCCGGAGCTCGGCGCATGGAACCATTTAAGGCCCGGTGCGCTGTTGACTTCTAGTATATGAGCCACACCCTCATCATCAATTAAATAGTCGACGGCTGCGAGTCCTAAGCCCAGGATCGAAGCAATCTTGATAGATAGCTCGACGAGGTCGGTATCCCAGCTGGCTTGTGGGAACGAGATACGCTGCAGGTCGCGGTGCTCATCTACCGATGTCCCGTATTCGCTGCGGTGCACGCCAATAACAGTACTGTTGAGCACGAGGTAGCGCATCTCTTTGCCGGTGACGTACTTCTCGAAGATATATTCGCGGACGTCCATGCCCTCAAGCTCGCGCATTGCGGTGACAATATGGATATCTCGTGAGCCGGCACCACCTATTGGCTTGACGATGATCGTGCCGTATTGGTCTAGGAAGCCTTTGGCTTGCGACGGTGTCTGGGGTAGGGCATACGGTATATTGGGTAACCCATGCCGCTCCATAATACGACGTGCGAGGTATTTGTTGCTGGACAGGCTAACCCCTATTTGTGTGTTTAAGGGACTACGCACGAGATTGATATACTGCTCGCCACCGCTCGTAGTAATAGCGAATAGACCATCTTGGGTTACCCAAGATGGGTTGAGGCCCATTTTTGAGGCCTGTCTATAAAGCAGCTCGGCAGTGCCGAGCTTTGGTGTGATATTCACGACGCGTGCTTTATTTGTTTACTTAACGGCGCTGGAAGCCACCGCGGAAGTTGTTGCCACCATCGCGGGGGCGGTCTTCACGGGGCTTAGCTACGTTAACAACGACCATGCGGCCATCGAGTTCTTTGCCATCGAGTTGCTTGATAGCAGCTTGAGCGGCAGCGTCATCTTCCATCTCTACAAAGCCAAAGCCTTTAGACTGGTTGGTGTCGCGGTCCTTAATGACCTGGGCGCTGATAACGGTACCGAACTGGGCAAAAGCTGCCTGTAGGGTGTCGTCGGTAGTGTTGTAGGATAGTTTACCTACGAAAAGTTTAGTTGCCATTGTGTTGTTAAGCCTTTCTATGAGCTAATATTTACGCGAGATAGGTCTTCGCTGTAGCCGAGAATAGAATGAGCTTAGAGGGCACCACCGTACGCAGGGATCGAGTGTAGAATAACTTGCTAAGTAACAGTATATCATACATTGTCGATTTGACAGCATATGTAATTAATTATGTGCATAAATTCCTGCCGAAGTGTGACGTAGATAACTATACGATGCGCAGCTCACAGGATATACTACAGAGTAATGAAGAAAACACAGGACGCTACACCACACCCCGAAGAACCACATAAATCACACCGCGCAGCGTGGCTGCGCGCTGCTGTACTGGGCGTTAACGATGGCGTGGTCTCTACGGCCAGCCTAATGCTCGGTGTTTCGGCTGCCTCAACCAGCACTTCGGCCGTACTGACGGCCGGCATCGCCGGACTGGCCGCTGGCGCTCTCTCGATGGCTGCCGGGGAGTACATATCCGTTAGCTCTCAGCGGGATTCGGAACGAGCCGATCTTGACATCGAACGCCGTTCGCTCGAGGCAAACCCCAACGAAGAGCTGGAAGAACTCACACAGATTTATATTGGTCGTGGCCTGGAGCCTGCCTTTGCCCGTAAGGTTGCCGAGCAGTTACACGACAATGATGCCATAGCAGCGCATGCCAGAGACGAACTAGGCATTGATCACGAATCACTTGCTAACCCAATGCAGGCGTCGGTTGCTTCGGCGGCGGCTTTTTCGTTTGGTGCGGTTGTGCCCATCCTTGCGACAATTATTGCTACAGACGCAATGAGCTCCTGGAGTATTGTTGCCTCTGCGGTGGTGATGCTGGCGGTTTCTGGCGCGGTGGGTGCACATATTGGTGGTGGCCACAAGATACGTGCGGCGGCACGCGTTTTGCTTGGTGGTGGCGCGGCCATGGCTATCACGGCGCTCATCGGCCATCTCATCGGTACCAGCGTTTAGACGCTTGTCTGCTAGTATAGAAGTATGAGCACCACTCCCGAGTATACCGATTGTCCGTTCTGCCTTAGCAACAATCTTTTTAAGGGTGAAATCATAGCGCAGTCTGATGCGGCGTATTTGACGCGCAACAATTTTGCACCAGGCTGTTACCTGGTGATCCCCACCATGCATGTCGAGTCTCTTTTGGAACTGCCGGATAACTGGTGGCAAGGTGTTAAGGCGGTGTTAGCTACATTGCCAGAGCTGCCCGCCTCGTACAATTTGTCGCTCAATGTAGGCAAAGAAGCAGGGCAGAGCATTAAACATCTGCACTTCTGGATAATCCCGCGAGCAGTAAGTCGCCCATCATCCGGAAAAGGCTTAGCCCGCCTCATACAAGAGGCTGACCAGCGATAATTTACAAAATGAAGTAATTATTGTATAATCTCTCTGCCTGATACAGAGAGTCTGTATTTTAGCACTGGAGCGATCATGCTCGGCACCGGTACTACCCAGGTTGCCAAGTTCGACGGCTTCGACACGTTTCCGCACTTTACGGACCCGACCCACCCGAACTGCTTCGCCTGCAACTCGAAGAAGCTTATCGTCCGCCCGCTCGTGGCGAACAATGAGTTCACGCTCGTGCCGGCGACGACCCGCCTCGACAGCGGACTGTTCGTGGTCATCCCGCAGTGCTGGCTGGTGTTCCCCCGCTACCACGTGACGTCGTTCATGCAGCTTCCGGCTACCTGGACTTCCAGCGTGCAGTGCGCGGTGTGGCACCTCGGCATTGAGTCTCCGTTCTGCATCAGCAGCAACTGGGGCAAGGCCGCCGGTCAGACGTCGGAGCACGCCCACGACTGGGTCATCGGCCGCGGCTTCGGTGAGGAAGGTCTCCTGAGCGAGAACACCGGCCTGGCGACCATCATCGACCGCATCAAGCAATACAACATCATCCTCCCGTGAAGACGCACTACCTCTCTCAGGTACCAACGCGGTCGCTCTAGCAGCTGACCGAAGCCCGTAAACCGGGCCAGCAGATGGGCGTACGGCTCGAGAAGAACTCGCGTTTTGCGCGAACTCCCCTCAACCCCGTACCCCATCTGCTGTCACCCCAAAGACATACGAATATCGTAACTCTTTGCGATGACAGCAGGTGAAGACTGGCTGAGTTTTGGTCGATTCCGCAATGTACCACGCCGAAGGTCTGCGGTATAGTAACTGCACGTAATGAAACAGACGTCAAAAATAACAGTACGTACCGCAATAGTTCTTGTACTGCGCTACAAAAAGATGTTGCTTGGTCTGGCCGTAGTGGCGATGCTTGTGCCTGTGCTGCTGGTTGTGCTGGCTTATGCGGTTATTGAACCCAATAGCAAATATATACTGCCAATAGGTACTGCACGCCACATGCACGTAGGCTTGGTGCTTGGCGCGGGGGTAACGCCTAGCGGTCAGCCATACAGAGAGCTTAAGGCTCGGCTAGATTTGGCTGCCCAGGCCTTGGCAGACGGCAGGGTCGACAAACTACTGCTATCTGGCGACAACCGGTTCAAGAACTATAACGAGCCGGGTGCCATGTTGGACTATCTCAAGAACGTAAAGCACATTCCTGTCAGTAAGCTACAGCCTGACTATGCGGGACGTAGTACGTATGAGTCGTGCGAGCGTGCCCGAAAAGTATTTGGTTTGCGCCAAACAATCATCGTTAGCTCGGAATCACATCTGCCGCGGGCGATCTATCTATGTCGGCATTTTGGCATTGAGTCGTACGGGATTGCCACACCCGTAGAGGCAAATAATAGCTTTCGCCGTGAGGCGCTGGCCAGAGTGAAGGCTCTTCTCAATGTTTACATATACGGTGAGCGCACTATTATATGAGCGCTGCTACCTCCCTCATGCCAGCGATCCCCAGGGCATACAGCTCATCGGGTTGCGGCGCGTGTAAGCTTGCCGCCTCTGGACGCATCAAGTCTGCCTCTAGCTGATCAATCGGATACCAGCGGGCATCAAGTACCTCTTCTTCTTGCAGATGTAAGCCGGCAACTTCGAGATCGCGTTCAATCACCACAAAGTTGTCGCCCACAATGTTATGAGCACGCTCCCAGCCAGGAAATCGTAGCTGGGTCGCCACTCGCCCAATGTTGACAAAGCGTTCCCGTGGCAAATACAATCCGAGCTCCTCTCCCGTTTCCCGTATTGCTGCGTCTATATACGATTCACTTGCTCCAACATGTCCACCAACAGAAATGTCCCATGCTCCTGGCATGATGGACTTGTCCCAGGTTCGTTGTTGCTCCAGATAGTCCCGCCCGTTTGTTATCCATACATGTACATCGCGATGCCGCAACCCTTGGTCGTGGATGGTCTTTTTGTCGAGGACTTGCCCGGTAGGCTGCCCAGATTCGTCGACGATATCTAGTAGTTCGCCGCTACGTGGTGCATGCAATTGTTCGATCATTCCAACTCTCCTTGGTTATTGGTTTGCCGGAAGCGCTTCCACGCCTACAATACCCGAGCCCGGCGGAGCGGAATAGACAGCACGTTTTGAGGCATATTACGTTGACACAGAACTGATTGAGTCAACTCGTTTTGACATACTTGTCGTTGTTCTCCTAATATACAGGGGTGCACCACATCCAACGTAAAATACTAAACCTTCTTATGCATGCGCCGTCGCTTACATATGCACAGATGCGCCCTAAAGGGGTGGAGAGTAATCACTTCGCCTACCACCTAGAGCAGTTAGTTAAGGGCGGCTTGATCGCCAAAACCGATCGTAACTACACACTTACGATCGAGGGCATGGCGCTGGCGGATAGAGTTAGCCATACCGACATGACAGTTCGCAAACAACCGCACATTGTCACCACCATCCATCTGACAAATGGTGTTGGCCAAGTACTGCTGTTTAAGCACTTATTTCAACCATACATAGACTTGGTTGGCTTCCCACAGGGTCGTATACATTACGACGAGCATATCGGACAAGCTGCAGCTCGCGAGCTTTTTGAGAAGTCCGGGCTCCAAGACATAGAACTCAAGCATCGGGGGGTCGTGTACGTGCATGCTACCAGACAAGGCAATGACATCAGCAAAATCTTGGCACACGTATTTAGCGGCGCTGTAGCTGGTGCGCCTAAGGTCACGTCTGCTCATCCTCAAAAGGGTAGCTGTACATGGCAAGACATAGCAACACTTTCGGAGCAGCAGTGCATGCCCGGTTTTGGGCAAATCAAAAAACTAGTAGATACGTCTGATGATCTATTCTTTAGCGAAATCGAAGTAGAGATGTAGATCTTGCGTGTTCGTTAGCTTATAAATTTGAGCAAATCATATACTAGGAAGGCTGGCCAGACAATCCCTTTGAGAATTGCAACAACAATCGCCCAGAAGCCGCTGGCCTGTTGGATATAAAACACCAGAGCGCCAATAAGCCCCAGCCCGTAAACAGCTCCGCCGCTTCCACATGATGTTCTTGTTTTGACTATGGTTGCTTTATCGGTCATGGTACCCCTTAATTACGTTTCTATTGTAAGATCGGAACGCAAGTTGGCGGTGTGACTGTCATCACCACCGTTTGGGGCGGGCTCTAGAATGGCGCGGATCTGGCTTTGCTCGGTATCTGTGAAGACGCCAGTACTTTGGCTTATAGACTCGAGTAGCTCAGATTTAGACGTAAATCGTTTGGGTTTAATCGTGACGATTAAGCGAGTACTATCGAGTAGGTTGAGGGCTGGTTCGATGCCGGTAGCCAGCGTAACCAGGGCTTTTAGATGTTGCTTTGCTAGACGCTTTGCGGTGTGCTGCACACGAACGCTGGCGGCAAGCAGATGCACTACAATAAGCCAGATAAAGGCGAGCCCAAGTATCTGGAATATATCAAAAGAGGTAATCGAGACGAGCAGTAACAATAAGATGTTGAGAATCAGCAAATTGCTCTGGAGTACTTGCTGCATCTTGAGCAGCGCACCGATACGTTGGGGCGTGAGATGCGCGTTGTGTCCAAGCTCATGCGATTCAAATTTAAGGCTTTTCGCCCCGGCAATAACGATGCAAGTCAGGAAGACGACAGTCAGGGATATGTAGTTATGCATACAACACATCATACCACCCGGACGAAACCTGCGAAACAGTGCTTAGTAGTCGATAGCTTGCTTGAACTGTTCAACCGTAGTGCCCAGGCTGTACCGTCGCATACTGGCTCGAGCGGCTTTATGTAGAAGCTTGCGTACGCCTAAGTCACGAATGTGCTCGAGCTGGGTGACGAAGTCGGCGTTGTTTTTTACAAATATAAAGTTGTGGTCGCGTACGTAATCACGATTTCCAACCGAGTCGAGAGCAATAGCTGGCATCCCTAGGGTGACGGCCTCGGCCAGTGCCAGACAGAAGGTTTCATTGGTGGAGGTGTTGATGTAGACGTCATGGGCCTGCAGAGCGCTAGCCATCTGTTCTGGCCCTTGCGCTGATGCTACGGCGATAGGAAAGGTATACCCAGACAGGTCGCGCACAATAGGCTTGCCACTCAGGATGGTCAGGCTAAACTCGTCGCCAGACAGTTGCTGCAATGAATCGAGCAAAAAATCTAAACCCTTGCTGGGTATATTAAAGTCGGAGGCCGATGTAACAAACCGCAACACTGGCCGTTCTACGACGGTATAGTTTGTTTGCCGGTAGACGTTGTCTATAAATAAGTTAATTGCCGGGTATCGCTGGCCATAGCGCTCTTGGAACAGCTGTTGAATGCTTCGCGAAACCACTATGCGTTGCATGGGAAAGTAGGGTAACAGCTCAAAAGCGCGGCTTTTCCATATAACTGATTGGTTCTCGGGTATGAAGTATGGATCGCTTTGCACCAAGTGATAGGTTTTGCGGTAATCTAGCTGCGCTAGAATGCCAGCCATGGCAGTGAACCAGCTATCTAGGACTATCTTGTCATATGCATGCTGGTGTTTGCGTAGGTACGCCGTCGAAGCATCAACATAGGCGTTCATCATAGCCGCATCGTTGTCGTAGGTATCGATTTCGATAATCTCGACATTTTTAAGCCCTTGATACAAGTGGCTGCAGCCTGGAAAATCGTCGGTCCCCTTGGGTTTGAAGGCCACGAAGTGTAGATCGGCGCCTTGTCCCTGGAGCTCCTTTACAAGGCTGGATAATACAATTTGTCCGCCACGGCCGTTTAGTACCCGCGTTACAAATAACAATTTGCTGGCCATGCGCCTTACGATAACCAACCAACCGTAAGACAACCTGGACTTAGATGGCCTCCGGGCTGTACTTTTGAGTGTGCCAATGTGCTAAGTGACGGTGCTCACGCTGTGTTATACTCACCATATATGGTAAGCCCTCTTTCATTCCGCAAGCCACGCAACTGGCACGAAGAGCAAAAAAGTCACCTAAGTACTGGCGAGAAGGCGGCCGATCATCTGCGCAACGGCATGGGTAGCTGGCCATTCGTATTTAGCTTTTTGGTGTTTATGGGTCTATGGGCGCTGGCTAATACCGTGGCCGCAACGTCGCATTGGGACAAGTACCCGTTCATCCTCCTGAACTTATTCTTATCGATGTTGGCTGGTTTGCAGGGCGCAATTTTGCTGATTGCAGCAAAACGCCAAGACGCTATTAGTGCGGCAATGGCCAAGCACGACTACGACACCAATGTCGCTGCCAAAAAAGAGATCGAAGCTCTTATGACCATTAACCAGCAGCAGCTTGAGGCGATCGCCGAACTCAAAAAGTTAGTCGAAGAACTCCATAAAGATAACGTCTAGACTTTGCTATCATTACTGTATGAGCAAACATCACTTTAGTGGGGCTAAATTGTACCGATCGTTTAAGCGGCGCGATTGGGCAATGCTGTGCAGCGGCGCCTTGATTGCTGTTGCTTTCTTTGGGCTTGGGATAATGATTCGTACTATGCGCGTTCCGTTAGCGCTCGAGTCGCCACATATTACCATCTCGTGGCTTCCTGTTACCGTAAAGCGCTGGAAGAAGCCCATTGAAGTAAACGCCAAGAAGTACAACATCGACCCCAACCTTTTAGCTATTATCATGACCATGGAATCGGGCGGTGATCCCAAGGCTAATAGTGGTGAAGCGCAGGGCTTGATGCAAGTTACGCCACTCACAGCTAAAGATATTGCCACCAAGTACATCAAAAAGCCCGTCGCTTCGTACAACATTTGGGACCCTAATACTAATATCGAATTTGGCGCTGCCTACCTGGCCCACCTGCGTGACATTTTTGGCGCAGCAAATCAAGGCCCCTCTTGGATGTATACGGTCGAACTAGTTGCTGCCGGTTATAACGGTGGGCCTGGGGCTGCCAGCAAGCTTGAGCAGGGCAAAGGTCTGGAAGGAACGCAAACGGTTGTGTATTCTCGTGATGCTTTTAACATGTGGCGCGAGCGGCATGCTGTTGATAGCCCAACCTTTGACCGCTGGAAAGAGCGCGGCGGCAGTAATTTGCTGGATGCGGCGCAGGCTCAGTAGTAACTAGTAAGCGACGATATCTTCGTTTAGGCGTTCGAAGTAAATAGTGTCGCCTACGTTGACCCCCTCGTCACCACGCAACATGGCCGCCGCAGTACGGTGCGCACCATCGAGATTGACGCTATACAGTACAAGATTGTTGGGCTGCACATGGGCTATGACCTCGCCGATTGGTGGCGCTAGGGTCGATTGGCGGGCATAGTCGGCAATAAGCTGTCTGCTTTCGACGGTTCTACCCCCAATGTACTTGGGGCAGCCACGGCCGTCTACCCAGTTGTTCATTTCTGGGGCAAACACAAAGTTGTTGGTGGGCAAGGCAACCGGCCACTCAGAACGGGCTTTGATTTGGATTGATTCCGTCCCGCATGGCATGCCATGAATGGCAAAAAGCGGGCTGCTTAGCCGCGGTCCTTGTCGCAGGGCTAGTGCAAGCATGCGCGCTTCGCGGCTAGCCGGGCTTAGCACAAAACTGGCTTCGTTTGTGGCGTATTCGTCGAGCAGGTCATTGATAGACGGTCCGTCGTACTCGCTGTTCTCGATAACCGTGGCAACGACTTCGACGCTCTTGCGACCTATGAGCTGTGCAATGCGGTCGAGCATTCTGGGCGACCGATGATATTCGGCAAAAGTATAATTATTGGTACGGTTGGTCATCGATACTAAAGTCGCGTGTATATTGACATTTACGCGACAGAAAGTCAACCAAAAAACATCACACTTACCAGGTGTAAAGCTTAAGTTTTGTTGCCTTTTCGTCCTTTTGGACTCGTCAGCACAAATACGCATTTGTGGAAGGCGATCGGGTTGGGGGAGTGGTAATAAAAACAGTGCGTGAAGCACCACATACCATTCCCCCTTCCCGGAAGCCCTCTGTCGCTCAGCGCTGTTCCACCGTCTCCGGCGGGAAGAAGCTGATCCGACGCTCGGTGTTGTCGCCCTCGGGCACGATGATCGCGTAGCGACCGCGGCTGTCGGGCCGTGCGGACTCCAGGTCGTAGGTGAGGGTCAGCGTGGGCTGTCCCGTCTCGACGTAGAAGCCGTCACGGTTCCGCAGCTGCGGGTCGCCGATGTGGATCACCAACTGCTCGCGGGTCAGCTCGACCTTGGACAGCGTGCCCTCGTATTCGCAGCCGCGGAAGTCGCGACCGTGGTTACGAGCGCTGCGGACGGGACCGCCGATGTACTGGTCCAGGCCACCCCGGTTGAGCAGGTCGACACGCCAGTCGCGGTGCGGGATGACGCCCCATGCGATGGCCTTGTGGCCCTTCTCGCCGGGAACGATCAGCATCACGATGCGCGACGGGTTGCGACCCGTACCGGTGACGTACTGCTCGATGGGCTCACGGGTGAGCACCGGCTTGTCGGCGTCGCCCTTGACCGTGCGGCAGTACGTCTTGTGGAAGAAGACTTCCACGGTGGTGTTGCCGGGGCCACGCTCTCCGTTGATCTCGGCGAAGCCGAAGCCCTTCTCGGGGAAGTAGCGACGGACGGTGCCGGTGACCAGACGGCCGCGCGGGCGGGCCGGCTTGGCCGGGGTGGTCGAGTCGGTTGACTCGTTGGCCGGGGCCAGGGTCTGCTGCGACATGGTAACCTCTCTCGGGTGGAGTCCTTGCGGACGATTCTTGCAACTGACAGTCTACGTACGACTTGTGGGGTCGTGCGCATGCTGTCAGCTGCAAAACGATGAGTGACAGAGAACTTGTAAAGGTACTTTGGAGTGTATCTCAACAAAGCGTGTATATATTAACACAAAATATAAAAAAATCAACTATTGTTGACTAGACGAAACAGGGTATTGATCTTGTGGCTGAATATGGTCATTGATAGCGTCGAGATAATCGTAAGTTACGGCAGCTACGTCCTCTGGGTTAATTGGCTTGCGACCAGCAAGATCAACGTAACCCATAATTTTGGAAGCTGGCACAGTTTCGCCAAGCATAAAGTGATCGTCGTAGTCGGTGCCTGGTACGAGTGGCACATCAGTGGCATCGATAACTAACATGGTTGGTGTGCCTACGCCAGCTTCGCGCATCCCTCCAAGGCTGGCTTTGTTGGTGCGGCTGCCGTGATGAGAATAGTGCCCAAGAGATTCGGCCATGGAACGGAGCAGCTTGTGTGGGTTTTGGGCGAAATACTCTGGGCTAGCAATGTGTGTTGTGTCGCCTCGTTCGACAAGTGCAGCCACATTTGTATCGCGTGCCCGTAGGCCGTTTTGTGCTATGTTTTCTAGATAGCCAGTGGACTGTTCGCTACCATCTGGGTATCTGATAGCTCTAGAAGTAATATGAAAGATAGGCACTTCGATATCGTGCTCTGCAATGCGCTGCATGGTGTCGGTGATGGCTGCTGCAAGTTCTGGCTGACTATGCAGCAAGTCGGCATAGGGACGGTCTTTGAGTGTTATTTTGCCAGGCACATCGGTGTGGTCGGCGGGAGGCTCGTAATCGGTCAGGTTTAGACGCCTGAGCGCCTCCAGCGCTTCGGGCGGAAGACCGCTTTGTAATCCTTCGGACATATTAATAAGTATAGCGGAAATACCCGCGCTTTTGTGCTATTGTATGCTCAATATGACGAAAGCAACAAAAAGTGCCAACGATCGCATACTTCGTGTGCAACAGCTTGCCAAAATCACGGCAGTACTACTTATTATTTGCGCTATTGCAGCCTATATATGCTCTCTGCGGGCGTACGCCCATCCATTCCAAGACTACCCAACATCAGATGTTAGCTATGTGCTCCAAAACATAGGAACCACACTAATTTTTATCGAAATTGGGCTGGCGCTCATACTTAAGAATTTGCACGACGGTCTGTACTGGTTTTTCTGGCTGCAGCTTAAAAAGGTAGTTCCAACACCACACGAGCAGCATATGCGTGAGCGCGTCTTTGAACGTTCCTACGGGTATGCGGTTGCCTTGGCGGCGGTCGGGCTGACGATAGCTAGTGGTGCTGCTCGCTACGGAAGCATTGCCAGGAACGACCTACTATCCCGAATCGTATGGATTGTCGTTGTGGCTATGTTGTCACTGCCATCTATTCTGGCTAGCCTGCAAAAATACGAAAAGCAAAAGTAAGCATAGCTATATGGCCGTAAGAATAACCTATTTTGTGCACGGTACAACCACCGACAACCAGGAACATCTAGCGACTGGTTGGCTGCCGGGCGAGCTTTCTGAAGCGGGCCGCGAACAAGCCCAAAAACTTGGCGAGCAGGCTGGCGACAAGCACTTCGATGTAGTGTTTTGCTCCGACTTGCAGCGGGCGATCGAGTCGGCTCAACTAGGATTTGGTGGCAGGTGCCAGATTATACAGGACGACCGGCTCCGTGAGTGTAACTATGGCGACTTGAACGGCCAGCCGCGCACCTTTAAGGACAATATGGACGACTACGTGGATGAGCCATTCCCCAACGGCGAAAGCTACCGGGACGTAGAGGCGCGTATGGAGGACTTTTTGCATTTTTTGGCAAAGGGCTACGATGGCCAACATGTCGCGATTGTGGCGCACCAAGCGCCGCAGCTGGCACTGGACGTGTTGCTGCGTGGCAAGACCTGGCAGCAGGCAATTGCCGAAGACTGGCGTAAAACTAAGGCTTGGCAGCCAGGCTGGGAATACACAGTAACTTCTGAGTAATTCTACAAAAAACGTGACTGCTCGCAAGCCGTCACGTTTTTCTGACTAATTAAGCACTAGCCACGGGCAACGCGCAGTTGGCCCATGGCGCCAGGCTGCTCCTTGAGCGCTATCTGCTGCAGCTCGGCATAGCATTTTACTAACTTCTCGTAAGCCTCGCGAGCCATGGGGTTGTTGCCAGGAACATGTATAACACCGTGTGGTGTTAGCACCGAGTAGCCTGCGTCACTGCCCATGCTGCCGATTACCATAATAACTTCTTCCATTACTCTAAGATTTGTAATGTCTGCCATAGTCGTCTCCTTGTATTTGTATATAAACTGTCAATCTTGTGTGCTCACTCGTTGATATATACGGTCTACCCACCCCCTTATTTGTTATCTTTATACAGTAAGATAAGCACTGTCTGTCCAGCAACGAGATAATATTTGCAGAAAGTTATTTTATAAGCCGCCACATAATGATTTTTGTTTATTGCACACTAAAGTATGGCTTTGTATTGTCGTGCAACTTTAGCTCCTTGGCTTCGGCTTGGCTAAAGTATTTGGCCTCTTGGGCTTCGTCGCCGGTGGGGTCTGGGCGGAACTCGCCCGACACTTTTGCTTCGTAGACTACAAATGCGAACCACGTAAGCACGGGTGAGCCGACGTCTTTTTTGATTGCCCAGAATGTTTCTGGCTGTCTGCTCATCCAGTCGACGGTTAGGCCGGTTTCTTCGGCTGTCTCGCGAGCGAGCGCAGTCCTAGCATCTTCGCCATGCTCCAGGCCACCACCAGGTAGCTCCCAGCTGCCGTCTTTTTCGCGTAGCAAAAGCACGCGACCATCGTCATCCTTGATGGCGGCTTTTACGGATATACGATAAGTACAGGGTACGTTGTCCATAATTATGTATAGTATAGCTTATGAACGGCATAGAAGGAGTTGAATCTCCAATCCTTACATACCAGCATCCTGACTACGAAAATCAGGTTGACCTCGTAGGGACGGTCCACATGGCCGAGCCACGCTACTACCAGGCTATCCAAGAATTTGTTGACGGCCGCGTAGACGAGGGGGCAACCGTTCACTACGAGCTCACAAAAATTCCCACAGCAGAGCAACTGGCGGAGGTGCCGCGCCCAGTTAGGCGCCGAGCAGAAAGGGTAGTTGCCGCAATGGGGGAGCTATATGGCATGCTGGGCGAAATCGACGGCCTGGTGCCTCAAGCCAAGGGGCTGGCCTACCGCGATGAGTGGAAGAATCACGACAGTACCCTCCTAGAGCAGGCCGCCAGCATGAGCCGTCTTACGGTCGACGGGCTATGGGTGTCGGTCAAGCTAGTCAAGTTGGCTACTCGCTTGCTAGGGCAGGGCGAAATGCAGGGGTTAATGCTCCAGCAACTTAGCGATGCTGCGAGTGACAGAGAGCGCAAACCGGGCCTAGCGGAACGGCTCATGACAATCGGCCGCAAAAAACACGTAGAAGTAGCACGCAATACTATTGCCATGACAGCTTTTGACACAGAAATTCAGGCTGATCCGACTACAGACCTATTACTATTGTGGGGTGTAAAACACCTAAAGGGCCTAGGCCAAGAGGTGAGAAATAGGGGCTTTGTGCAAACGGACGAGCGCTACCTAACCGCAATCCACGGCCGCTAGTGCCCCTTTGCTATGAGTGGAGCTCAGGTGGGGCATCTGGAAGCTGTAGACCAAAACTAGCGTAGTCTTACTCCAAGGCCGGGCCTTGGAGTAAGTTAGGCGTGGGTGGGGTTGGCTTAGCCTAGATACTTGAGCGGTAACTGGCCAGCTTGCTCTTTGAGGTAGTGATATCGTGCCTCGAAGGCCCGGCGGGCCTCGGGCAATACGATCTTGTACTTCCAATCTTTCTCGACCTTTGCTAGGTTGAGGGCCATTAGCTCTTCAAAGGATTTTCCTGCAAAAGTCGGGTCCGTGGCTTCGTTCCAAAAGATAGCCATAAAGGGCCCGGTCATGTGCGAGCACCCGTCGGCCGAGGAGACGATTTGTACTTCAATGGGTGCGGAGCGTAGGTCTATCACTAGCTTTTGGTCGAGCATTTCAATATATTTGACGGCCTTATCGACCATGTCGGCCGAGAACCCTAGCTCGGTGAGTTTTTGGCGCCCGGCGCTGAGTGTGGTTGTGTATTGGTTGGCATAATCGAGTGTCTTGCCGTAGTCGTGTAGCCACGCCATAACTTCTACTAAATCGCGATCTGCTTCTGGGTGATGGTCGCATAGCTCCAGAGCGATCTTGGCGACAACTTGGAGGTGCCACTTCACGAACCATTTGTGATGCATAAAGCTTGGGTCGGAAGATGTTTCCGCAACATGTTGCTTAAAGGCTACAATCTTGTGATTTGGTGGCTGGGGTTTCGACATGGCGCCTCCTCCTTACGAATGTTGCTATTTAATCCTAGTGTAGTCTTTGGTTCAAGACCGAGCCTACTTGTAAGTATGCAGTTATTATGCTATAATACTGTTACTTTGGAATTTATTTCTAAGGTGATCCTTTTCGGATCTAGCGAGTCCCCAAGTCCGGTACATAAGTATCTATCAGAGGAGTGCGTCATGCGCATTGGTCGCGTCGTCAGCTTGATTGGCAAGTACACCGGCCTGCGGTACGTCACCGACCTTGCGATGTGTTTCGCCGCTTCGGCGACGAGCACGTTCGGGTTCAACCTCGTCACTGTCGACATGGAGCGCGTCGCCGGCTGGTACTGCACCCGTCAGAACCACCTGCTGATCTGCCCCGAGTGCACTTGGACGGTCACCCCGTGGCCCTTCACCCGTGCGCACCGTTACTGTGACGAGATCCTGAGTGAGCAGTTCGGCATTGCCGGTCCGTACAGTATCGCAGTTGCCTACTGCGAGTGCGGTTCACCGCTCACCACCAAGATGCTCCGCCGCCGGACCCACGTCTGCGAGTTGCACATGGAGAACCTCCGCCCCCCGTCGCGCCTCATGCGCACCTGGCGTTGGCTCCGCACGCAGGCTCTGGCCGTCAAGGTTGAGTTGATCGATCGGGTCTTCACCCGCGACCACATCTGACCTGTCCGCAGGGGCTCGCTTCCAGGAGTGGGAGAATATGATGAGACATTGGACGCATCCGCGCGTTCGTTCCCTTCATCCCTTCTCTCCTCCTGGCAGCACCCATGTATACATCCCGCAAAGATGCATGCATAGGCGCTGAAAAATTACAAAATCCAGGGGAAAGCGCAGCACGGAAACAAATCAAAAATCAAATAAGTTTCAGTGCTGCGCACAGAACACCCTTGGGTCGTTGTGTGAGCTTGCGGGGCAGCGCGTCGGTTTGGGTCAGGTGGCCAACTAGTCCCTACGGACGGTGGCCTTACCAGTACCCAGATCGAGCGGATCGGCGGTGCGTCCGTCGCGCTTGTTCTTGCTGGGCTTGCGCCGGTCCTTCTTGGTGCGGTTGCGCTCGTGGGAGCGCTCGCGCATGCTCTCGGTGAACGACGTGATGCCGTCGGCGACGGCGTCGATCAGGTCACCGATGACGTCAGAAAGATCAACGTCCATGACTTGTACCTCCTCATCCTTTCGGACACGCTGACCGTGCTTTCTGGCACGGTTTTTTGCTTGGGTCGGATACAAATGGAAAGAAAATGCATGCGCTGCCGCGCCCGCTTGCTCACACCTCCAGAGGAGTCTGCACGGCAATCATACCAGAAAAGCGACAGGTTAGCTAAGGTATGCTATATCTGGACCAGCTCCTTGCGGTCGGCGGCGAAGCCTTTGTACTCGGTATATGAACTCTTGCGGCTGAAGATTACTCCAAGGCCGGGCCTTGGAGCGCAAAGGTCTCGATAATCTTCCGCTGCATGTAATCGCCGTTCGGGAACATATCTACAAGCGAGATGGTTGCTACGGTGTATGGCTGGCCCAACGTGAGCTGACCATCTCTTTGGTCGGTGGCATGGGGCAAGAAACCTTCGCCCACAAATCCCGGGCTGTTGAATACGAACGAGCCTTCGTGCACTAATGTGAGTAATGTGGCATGCAGGGCAAGCAATGCTTTGTCCTTTTGCAGTAGTTTTACTGACTCATTCTTATCTGGGCCAAGCATTGCTTGCTCTACTGGCAATACGCTGAATGTGGCTGTGCTTATGGCGACCTGTTTTAGCGCATTGCACAGATCAGTCGCCGACCAATCCGTTTTGAATGTGTCGAGCATTGTTACGTGCAGAGGCCAATCTAGTGCCGAAAATGTAGTAGAAACATCCTGAGGGTAGAAGAAACATACAATTGTGTACTTTTGGCTGTAAGCTTGAGGCATGAGGCAAGTATAGCATCGTGAGGTATACTCAAGATATGGAACAGCCCGATCACCTCAAGCTCCAGAAGCTAATCAAACAGTATCTTGATGATGCCAGGATGATGCAGCTGGCAACAGTGGCCAATGGAAAGCCATGGGTATGTAATGTTTGGTTCGCTGCCGACAAAGATATGAACATATACTGGTTTTCGTCTACGACACGCCGTCACTCGCAAGAAGTAGTAAGCGATCCAAATGTTGCTGCTGCCATCTGCCTGGCACAGACTCCTGCTGACCCACCACGAGGCCTACAGATTGAAGGAACAGCACAATTGCTTACGAATCCGGTAGACATTGCTGTAGCGATGAAAAATTACGTTGGGCGTGTTTTTAACCTAAAGCAGGTAAGGCAGTTTATGGCCAATCTCGACCGACCGCATCGCTTTTATCGCATAAAGCCGAGTTTGTTCGTTTTATTCGACGCCGTGAACTACCCCGATGATTCCCGCCAAGAATATAGGCCTGGCACCAAGAACTAGATCGGGGGCCGTCACTCCAAGGCCGGGCCTTGGAGTGCTCTTAGGTATGGTATAATAGTAATTAAGCACAACCACTAAACACGCGCTTTGCGGCCATAGCAACAAATAATCGTCATACGAGGAAAAGACATGGCACGATTGCCGATTCCAGGACAAGACAACGGTACATGGGGCAACATTCTCAACGACTACCTCGACGTCGAATTTAATGCAGACGGTACTCTCAAACGGGCCGCGCAAATAGATGCAGCTGCCATTGATACTGCAGTGGTCCATAAAGCAGCTAGTGAGATTATTACCGGCAGTAAAACATTTAACGCTGGAGCATTACTCGACAAGGGCAACCATGTTTTTGACGTAAAAGCTTACGGTGCAACAGGTAACGGCAGCACCGACGATGCGAGTGCAATACAGGCTGCTATCAACGCCGCAAGTAGTACTGGTGGCGTCGTATTCTTCCCGCAAGGCACATACTCTATCGCGTCCGGCCTAACGGTTACATCCAGCAATGTCTCGTTTGTTGGCGTTGGTGCGGGTGCCTCCACGCTACGCGCAGCGGCTGGCCACGAAGATATACCCATGCTGCTTATAGGTGACAGTATCAGCACTATCGCACATATCCGGGTGAGCGATCTCCTATTTGACTCCGTCAACCAAAAAACCTCTAACGCAGCCATCAAGGTACAGCTTGGCTTCAAGATTTGGCTGGACCGTTTGCGTTTCGAGAATCAATACCGCGCAATCCATATCTTTAATACTACCGAAACGTGGTTTAGCAACTCCGATATACGCAACACCAAGGAAAACGGTTTTGTGTACGAAGCGGACCTCAATAGTGGCTATGACTGTTACCTCAATAACATTGCCGCCGACAATCCCACCATTTCCAATAACGGCATTGGGCTCAACTGGCGTGGTGGCGAGAATATGGTAGTGCACAACTGCGATTTTATCCACTTTGCAGTTGGATTCCAGGCCGATCCGCCCGTTGGGGCGCAATCTCGCTGGGGGTTCTTTACCTCTGCCGAATTTGATACGTCCAGCGACAACAATATTCACCTTTCTGTCGCAGGCGGCGACGTAGTAGGCCTGACATTTGTAAACTGTTGGTCGGGCACTGCAACTAACTACGGCGTATTGCTCGATGGCGGCACTGGCTCGATGGCGGGCATACGATTTGTAGGCAGTAAAGTAGTCCACAATGGTATTGCGGGTTTTCGCGTAACAACTGGCACCGACATTTCTATTGCCAACTGTGATGTCGTGGGAAATTCACAAACCTCGCCCAACTCAAGGAGCGGTATCGAAATAACTCCTGGCGTTGGAAGTGGCTGGTCCATTACGGGGTGCCGCGTAACCAATGGCTGGAGCCAAGGCAACACGCAGTCCAACGGTATTAACCTGGATGCCGGTACATACAACAACTTCCTGATTGCCAATAACGTTCTATCGGGCAACACCAACAACGGATTGTCACTTAACGGCGCAACGGGTACCGGGCATGTCACAAGCAATATCGGGTACAACCCAGTTGGCAATATCTCCGCACCCAGCGTTCCAGCTAGCACAGTTGCATACGCCAATAACACGGGCTTAGATTGTACGGTTATTGTTACGGGAGGCACCGTTACGGCAATCGCCATTGGAGGCACTGACACTGGGCTTACTAGTGGCACTGTGCGTATTCCTCACAACCAAACCATTACTCTCACCTATTCGTCTGCTCCTACCTGGGCGTGGTTTGCCGACTAGTGCCTGCGTAGCGAGGCAATTCATCTTGCTGGAGCAAAAAAGATGGGCTGGACAGGGCGACAGAGCCGCCAGCCCTTGGTAATTTGTGCTAGGATATAGGTACTATGTTTGCGTTCGGGCTCCTCATTGCAATCCTTGCCATCGGCTTGGCGATCTTTGTATTTGAGGTCGCTATGTTCCTGGACATGCTGAAAAACGAGCAGATAGATAGCAACACCAGATTAGTGTGGGCTGCCGCCATGCTTTTGGTGCATCCGTTCGTTGCGATTTACTATTACTTTACCGAGTATAAGAAGTAGTCGCGTGCTAACTCATTTTTCTAAATAGCTCGTCGTTTGCCGTATAGCCCCAAGGCCGGGCCTTGGGGCAATTGTAGAGTAGGGTAGCTCGTGCTAAAATGCGGCCGATATGCTTACTACTGTTGTCACTCTTGTACCACTTTTTGTTGTTATCGCCTGGGTGGCTATGATTCGGGACTGGTACCGTCATGCGGTGAATCGCCGTGAGTTTTGGCTTATCGTCATAGTGCTGACAAACGTCATTGGCTATGCACTCTTTTTGCATTCGAGCGATAGATCTAAATAAGTTTGTCATGTTTTGAGTGAGAATATGATGAAGTGAGTGTATTTAGTTTGAGGGGGCGCACCCACTTCATCATCTTATCGTCCAAGCTCTAGACACTTGACGCCCCCTTGGTATCTAGCCCCTGCGGCACCACCACGCGTTAAGCGGGTTTCGCCAGCCGGTGCCAATTACGGCGCGACTGTTGCGGTAGGCTGCCTTGCAGTAGTTGTTGATCCTGCCTCGATCCAGAGTGCCCACCCAGCTGAGACCGAGCGGGAAGGAGAGACCGTAGCAGTAGATCCCGTCCGGTGACCACTTGTAGAGGCTTGCGCCGAAGACGCCGCCACCATATTGTTGCTGGCATGCGCGAGTGGGATTAACTTGCCATGATTCGGAGGCGCTGGCCGGCGATGCGACGATAAGCATCCCGACAAACAGTGCCACGATCGTAGCGGCAATGACAGTGAACCGACGGAGCGGACGAACAGAACGCATTTTGGCCTTCTCTCGGGTAGGTGCGGGCTCTTGCGGTAAGTGTTTAGCCTTAAAGGACGAGGGCTGATTGAGATTCCAGCGGCAGCATTCTCACACAGGTTACCTCGATAGTCAAACGTATTCTTCCTTCAGGGCCCCTCCAGGGTTGGACCCTAGAAGTCGATAGTTACCAAGCGAGTGGTCGGCCGGTCTGCTACGGTGAATGTTGCCTGGCGGTAGGTGTCGTCGACAAACAGGTTAATGACCGGGTAGGTCTGGTTGTAGCGCTCGATGAACAACTGCTGGATGCTCTGAGAAACGACCATCCGCTTGAGCGGAAAGTACGGCACCAGCTCCAGCGCGTGGCTCTTCCAGCGGACGTCGTCGTTTTCGGGTTCAAAATACGGGTCACTCTGCACCAGATGGTCGGTTTTATCTTGGTCAACTTGCGCCAGAATGCCAGCCATGGCCGTAAGCCAGCTGTCCAGGATGACTTTGTCGTACTTGTCTTGGTTGGCCCGGATATAGTCGGCGCTGGCGTCGACGTAGGCGTTCATCATGGCGTTGTCGTTGTCGAGCGGCTCGACCTCGATGATCTCGATGTTCTTGATGCCTTGGTAGAGGTGCTCGCAACCGGGGAAGTCCGATGTGCCCTTGGGCTTGAAGGCTACGAAGTGAAAGTTGACGTTTTGTTCTTGGAGCTTGCGTAGGATGTTGGCCAGGACAACCTGACCACCACGGGCGCTGAGGGTGAGGGTTACGAATAGGAGTTTCATTGAGGGTGGCTTAGCAGGGGAAGCGTAAGCCGCTCCGGAGCGTTTCCTAAAACAGCTCCTCGTCCGGTATTTTTTCTGCTAACTCGTAGGGTATTAGGGCGCCTATTTGGGCCGATCGCCAAGGAGCTTGTCTGTGGCTCAATTCAACAAGAGATTGAGTGTCTGAAAGCCGCCACTTTGTGCAGACAGATTCAATGACGGAGAGCTCCTGAGTTGTTAAGCTGCTTGCCAGTGAATTCTCATTCGCTGAAATCATTATGGCCGCCCCCTTTGTTTCTAGAAGTATTTGTCCAGTTTCAAACATTTCGTCAATCATGCGAAAAAATGCATCCGCTACTGGGCCTCTTGGTAATGCACGATATTGAAGTCCTGACATTGGCTCACCGGTATTTTTGTACCAGGCAAAATCTACTAGGTACAGAAGTTTCGCTAACTTTGTCTTTGTAATTTTACCGTCGGATGCCGCTCCGCCAAAATGAATGCAAGCAAGGCACATTTGTCTATAACGGGCCACCTTATTTGTCTCATCCTCAGTACTTGTCTCAGGAAAGAGCAATGCAAAAGAAGAGATGCCAAAAGCAGTGCTTATTTTATCGATTTGTTCGATTGTCGGCTTTTTCTCTCCCGATTCGATGGCAATATATGTTAAACGGCTAATCTTGAGCTGCTCGGCCATGTCCTGTTGGGTAAGCTTTCGAGCTTCTCTAAGAGCCCTTATGCGAACATTGAGTGATGTCTTCATTTGAGTTAAGTATAGCATACAGAAGTCGCTGTATAAAAAACTATACAAATCTAGTTTACACTGGCGAGCAACACTGATAGGATTAGAATAATTCAAGCGAAAATCAAAGAAGTAACTTGGAGGGGACAGCCTAAATGGGGGGTGTTCCAAATAAGAAGAGCCGTCCGATACCAGACGACTCTTGGCACAACAAACGACGCTGTTAGTGCACTTTCATGGTATCACGCACTAACTTAAGCCATGAAAGGATACAAAGAATGGCTAAACGTAATTACCATATTACTAAGCGCCCAGACGGCAATTGGCAATATAGACTGCCTGGAGCTAGCCGTGCCTCGGGCGTCGCGCCGACACAGCTTGCAGCAGAGACGGCGGCAAAAAATAGTGCTCGGAATTCCAGCCAAGGTGGAGAAATTACCATTCATCGCCCTAACGGACAAATTCGTGACCGAGATACTATCGCCCCGGCTAACGACCCATTTCCACCCCGAGACGAGAGGCACTAAGGCGACGACCATGATATATCTTATTAGCTACGATTTAGATCATCATGCCCGGCCTGAGCTTTACTCTCTGGTTGAAAAAACGATCAAAGAAAATGCACAATCATGGGCTAAGCCGTTGTATTCGCAATGGTTTGTCGAAACTGACGAAACCGTTAGCGACTGGCAGAACCGTATGAAGTCAGTTGCAGACGAAGCCAATGATTTTTGGCTTATCATGCCGGTAAAGACCCCATATGAGGGATGGCTGTCGCCAGAAATCTGGAACTGGCTAAACGAGCGCGCTTGAGCTCAGTAAGGATGAATAGAATGGCTGCCGTGAAGGTGGCCATTCTATATTTACTGTCGCTTCGTTGTAAATCTGGCCCTATATTTATGGACGTGTAGTTCCCTGATTCCGCTATAATAAATACAGAAGGGGTAACAAGCGCAGCATGAGCGATCTAAAGCCGAGTGACTACGTACACTTGCATAACCACACGCAATTTAGCCTGCTGGACGGGCTAACACGTATTCCGGATCTTATTAAGTTCGTGAAAGAATCGGGCATGGAAGCTGTCGCTATGACGGACCATGGGACTCTTTCGGGAGCGATTGAATTCTACAAAGAGGCTACTGCTAACGGCATTAAACCGATTGTGGGCATCGAAACGTATGTCGCGGCTCGCAAACATACCGACAAAGACCCGCAAAAGGATAAAATGCGCTACCACTTGGTAGTGCACGCCATGAACGAACAGGGTCTGCGCAACTTGTTTGAGCTAAGCACGCAGGCTAACCTGAACGGGTACTACTACTTTCCCCGTATCGACCATGACCTGCTAGAGAAATATAACGAAGGGCTGATTGTTACCAGTGCCTGTTTGGGTGGCGAAATCGGCGACGCCATGAAGACCGGGCAATACGACAAAGCCCGCGAAGTTGCCAAGTGGTACAAGAGCGTCTTTGGTGATCGCTACTATCTGGAGATTCAGGATCACGGGCATCCGGATAATCCGCTGACCAACATAGAGCAGCAGAACATGAACGAGCAGGTTCTAAAGCTGGGCAAAGAGCTGGATATTAAGGTAATTGTCACCTGTGACGCGCACTACCTAAAACACGACGACCAAGATGCCCACGAGATTTTGCTATGCGTGGGGACGGGCTCGTTCCTATCGGACGAGAAGCGCATGACGCTAAAGAATTATCCGCTGCACGTGGAAGAACCCAGCGAGATTATCAAGCGATGGGGCAAAGACCACCCAGAGGTAATTACCAATACCAAGGATATTGCCGACAGGTGTAATCTGACCATTGAATTAGGCAAGATTCTAATTCCTAAATTCCCGGTGCCAGAGGGAGAAACCGAAAAGACCTTCCTGGACAAACTGGTTTACCGAGGGCTTGCCTGGCGCTATGGCGATGTCGAAGAGGCCAAGACTGCCGAAATGACAATCGAGGAAGCCAAAAAGCACATACCAGAGGATGCGCTTAAGCGGGCGGAGTACGAGCTGGGCGTTATCGACACCATGGGCTTCAACGGCTACTTCCTGATTGTGTCGGACTTCATCAACTGGGGCAAAGACCAGGGGATTATCTTTGGTCCGGGGCGTGGTAGTGCGGCCGGTTCGATCATTGCCTATGCGGTCAAGATTACCGATCTGGACCCGCTTAAATACGACTTGCTGTTCGAGCGTTTCCTTAACCCCGATCGTATTAGCATGCCCGATATCGATATCGACATCCAGGATACCCGCCGGGATGAAGTTATCCAGTATTGTTCCGAAAAATATGGCAGTAACCGGGTGGCTAATATTGTCACGTTTGGCCGGATGTTTGCGCGCAACGCCGTCCGGGACGTTTCCCGCGTGATGCAGGTGCCCTATGCGGACGCCGATCGTCTGGCGAAGATGATTCCGCAGCCCGTGCAGGGCCGCCACATTCCGCTGGCCACGTCGATCAAGAAGACCCGGACCTCAAGCGGGAGTACGAGAATAACGAAACTTCCCGCGAAGTAATCGACCTGGCCATGGTGTTGGAAGGAACCGTCCGTAGCCACGGCGTGCACGCCTGTGGGGTGATTATTGCGCCCGACGATTTGGTCAAGTTTGTACCGCTCGAAATGGCCCAAAAGGGCGTAGTGACTGCCCAGTTCCCCATGGGGCAAGTAGAGGAGCTCGGGCTCCTAAAAATGGACTTCTTGGGGCTATCTAACCTAACGATTATTAAAAATGCGCTGCGTATTATCAAAAAGGTCTACAGAGACAGACATCGACCTGTCGCGCCATTCCGCTCGATGACCCCAAAACCTATGAGCTGCTGGGTCGCGGTGACACCACTGGGCGTATTCCAGCTTGAATCAGCGGGCATGAAGCGCTACCTAAAAGAGCTAAAGCCTACCGTGTTTGACGACATCGTGGCCATGGTGGCCTTGTATCGCCCTGGCCCAATGCAGTTCATCGACGACTTTATTACGCGCAAACACGGCACTAAGAAAATTGTCTATCCGCACCCAAGCATGGAAAACGCGCTCAGAACACCTACGGTGTGCTGGTGTACCAGGAGCAGGTGATGCAGATTTCTAGGAAGTCTGTGGCTTTACCGGTGGTGAGGCCGATACGCTTCGCAAAGCCATCGGTAAGAAAAAGATCGACGTGATGCGCAAATGAAAGACAAAGTATGATCGAGGGCGGTGGCGCAGTGTCCGGTATCGACGCGGCCATTGATGGAAGTTCTGGAAACAGCTGGAAGACTTTGCCGCCTACTGTTTTAACAAGTCCCACTCCGCTTGCTACGGCTTGATCGCCTACCAGACTGCCTACCTAAAAGCGCACTATCCCTCCGCCTTCATGGCTGCCCTCATGACCAGTGACTACGACGACACCGACCGTCTGGCCATTGAAATCTCCGAGTGCCAGCACATGGGCATCGACGTGATGCCACCCGATGTTAACGAATCCTTCCACGAGTTTGCTGTGGTACCCGATAGGACAATCCAAAGCCGCCATCCGGTTTGGTATGAACGCCATCAAGAACGTGGGTGGCGGTGCGGTAGACGAGATTATTCGTGCCCGTGAACTGGACGGCAGTTCAAAGACCTGGAAGATTCTGCCAGCAAGGTAAACCCCCGCACCGTCAACCGCAAAGCCGTAGAAAGTTTGGTAAAAGCCGGGGCGTTCGACCGCTTCGACGATCGCTCCAAGCTGATGCAAAATATCGACTTGCTGCTGGCCTTCTCGAATCGTTTGCAAAAAGAAGTTAGCAGCGGCCAGGTGGACCTATTTGGCAACCTGATTGACTCTGGCGAAATGGAACGGCCCAAGCTGGCGCTGGAAAAAGCCGGCACCGTCTACACGCCTCGCGAGCAGTTGCTATGGGAGCGCGAGCTGCTTGGCCTATATCTAAGCCAGCATCCGCTAGCGATGTTTGAGACCTACCTAGAAGAGCAATGTATGCCCATGATCGGTCTCAAACCCGAGCACGACGGTCGCGCGGCAGTAGTTGGTGGGGCTATTAACGACGTGCGCGAAATTACCACCAAAAATGGTTCCAAAATGGCCTTCGTAAAGCTCGAAGACAAAACCGCCGAGCTGGAACTGATTTTATTCCCCGGCACCTATCAACAAACTACTGGCTTGTGGGTGAAGGATAATATCGTGCTAGTGCGCGGCAAAATATCCGCCAAAGACCGTGAGGGCAACATTGGCGAAGAGATTAAAATCTTGGTAGAAGATGCCCGCGAAATAACCGGCGAACAAGCGCAAGCCTACCAGGCCACCGGTAAAAAAATGCGCCCGCCCGGCAGCAAAAAGTCGGCCGCCGCCGCTGTAACCGTCGCCAAGGGCAAAGACCCTAACGATATCAAGAAAAAACAGGCCGTAGGGCCTGGGTCGGCCGTCTCTAAGGGTGCGGCAACCATTCCAGCCGCTGAGCGAGTGTACATCCGACTCCACGACAGCAAAAACCAAGAGCTATTGATGTCGCTGAAGCAGTCTATCGACGAATCTAAGGGAGAGACCGAGGTAGTGTTGGTGCTCGGTCCCTCCGACAACAAACAGATTATTAAGCTGCCCGCCAAGATTACCAAAAATCAGGCTATGCTCGATAGGCTACAGTCGCTGGTAGGCGCCGATAACGTCAAGGTACAGTAGTAATTATTTTTTGGAGCGTTTTTTGGCAATGTGTTTCTTTGGCTTGAGGGCAAAGAGCGCGATAATGCTGGCTTGTATATAGAACAAGAACACTGCGTCCATCCAGTGGGCCAGCGAAGCGCCTACGCGCGTGGGTCCACCCCAGGCATTTGTGTCAAAGTTGGGGTCGGCTGATCCAGTAGCCTGTATGCCGGCCCGGTAAAAATAGAATAACGATACGATAGTAAAAAAGGCTACCACAATGGCCCGGACAATATTTGATGGCGCGTTGCCGCGCTTGAGCAGTACGGTGTAGCGAATGCGCTGCGATGCCTCTTTGGTGAATGGCGCGATCCACACGCTATACGGGCGTTTGGGTGCATAGCGTCGGTAGAATATGGTAATTGCGATTATCAGGCCAAGCACGACCGTCAACAGCACATGCAGAGTAATTGCGTTAGTGCCCGCTACATGCTTTTCAACAATCTTGGATCGGTCGGCGTACATGATTTGTCCGGCAACAATGCCCAGCACAAATAAAGCGCTGCAAATGGCTACGCTTAGTTTTGAAATGTATTTCATGCGATTTCCTTTTGAATGCTAGTGGATAAAGCCGCTGGTGCGGGTAAGCACAAAGCCGAGGACGCCTACGGCCAGGAATACGGTATCGAGCAGTGGATGTTTGATAAAGAAGACCTCACCGCGGACTAGGTAGCGCTTCCATAGGCGGGCATGGCGTAGCACAAGAGTAACGGCTGCTAATGTGGCGAGCGCAGAGAGCGCTAATGCCGCCCACTGGGCGTTGCCATCAGTTAGCACGTCTATGCGTGAAACTTGCCGGGCATGCAGGTCTTTGACCTCTGGGGTTGGTGCGGAAGTAGTAGTCTGCTTGGCTGGCACAGTTGGTGTGGTTGTCTGCTGTGCTGCTGGCTGGTCTTGGGCTGCTGGCGCCGGAGCGGCAGGGGTTTGTGCGGCTGGCGTCTCGGTCTTGGTTGTCGCAGGGGCGGAAGTATCGGGCGCGCGGCCATTGGTTACGGTTTGTGGTGCTACGGCTACCTGCGGCTTGGCGTACATGGCTACCACGATAGTTTCTTCCCCGGTTCCCTGATAGTTGGGGGCATTAGCGTAGCCAAAGCCTACGTCGGTGTAGTTTACGTTGAGTACGTTGGCCCGGTGCGGCGGGCTATTCATCCAGCCAGCCACAGTGGCGCTGCTGGTGTCGAAGCCGTAAGCCAGGTTTTCGCCGGCATAACTAAAGCTGTAGCCTGTGGCGGAGATAAACTCCCAAGGTTGCTTGCCGTCCGGCGTAGTGTGTGACCAGTAATCACGGGCAGCCATGTCGTCGGCCTTGGCTTGAGCGGCCTGGGAAAGCTGGTTATTGAGTGACAGCGCGCCAAGGCTGTTTTGCGAGCGCTGGATGTTGGTCTCTTGTAACAATGAGGTAGCGCTCATGCTGGTGGCGTAGCCCAGTACACCCTTGCCGATATTCCAGGTGGCATTAAGGATTAGCCCGGCAACTACAACCATAAGCATAGGCAAATACGGCCAATACGTCTTGGTGTAATGTTTTGACGGCTTGTGATGCTGCCCCATTCTCTTTTTGTCGTGAACGGAATGCCGTGCCTTGGGTAAATGCGCGAGGACCATCTTAGCTATTAGTATATAACAAGGTTATGGTTTTATGAATGTGCAGTGATACATTGCCATGGCTGCAGCCTGGGCAACATTGAACGACTCTTTTTTGCCGAACATGGGGATCTCGAGTACTTTGGCGCATTGTGCCAAAATCTCGGGTTCGATGCCCTCGACTTCGCGTCCGACCAACAAAGCGATTTTTTGCGGTGCGTCGAATTCGGGTAATGCTATCGAGCCGGGGGCTTGTTCGACGGCAGCGACCATGCAGCCTTCTTGGCGCAAGCGGTCGAAGACATACTGAATGTCGGGCATATAGTCCCAGCCTTGCGTGGTTTCGGCACCCAAGGCTGTTTTGGTG
The DNA here is from genome assembly GCA_963815935.1 of uncultured bacterium. Lineage (GTDB taxonomy): Bacteria > Patescibacteriota > Saccharimonadia > Saccharimonadales > UBA4665 > JARIHD01. The sequence goes on along the minus strand of CAWFIL010000002.1, from coordinate 19,854 downwards.
ATCTGGTTGTGAATCTTGTTGGCCAGGTGAGGCAGGCGTGTGTCGCCCTCGTGCTTTGGGTAGGGGGTATAACCAGTTAGTAGCACCTTGTGAACACCTAAGCCCTCGGCAGTTCGTAGCAGTGAGCCTACGTTGTAACAGCTGCGCAAATTGTGGGCAATCAAGATCACACTTCTCATGCCCAAAATTATAACGAACAGACGGGCGTTCCCATAGTGCTTGTGGTATTATTGTGGCATGAGTCAAGATGCTAGGCGCGACGAAGAAGACGCGACACTACGACGTGCCCGATTGTTAGGCTTTAATTACGTTGATACCTCAACGTTGCCTCAAAAGACGCTCTACAAAGATATGATCGGCGTACCCGAGATGAGCCAACGGCGTATTCTTCCGCTCCAGGCCGACCAGAGCAACGTCTTATTTGGTATTACGACCACCACTTCGCAGCAAGCTATTAACGAAATACGTCAACGGTTTAGTGATATTCGTTCTAGCTTTGCGATTATTTCGGACTCTGGATTCCGGGAGTATATGCTGCTGTATGACCCGCCTAAGCAGATCACCTACCAGGACATCGCTTTTACTGGTAACACCGCAGATGATATGTTTGCCCAAGTTACCGCCACTCTTGACCAAGTGCGGGCCGACGATATCCTAGCGTACTTAGTCAAGCAGGGCTATCGCCTAAAGGCATCGGATATCCACCTAGAGAATCAGAAAGAGAATGTGCGCATTCGTTTTCGCGTGGATGGCGTGCTGCATCCCATTGCCACGCTTAGCCGCGAAAAATACCACCAGCTGCTTAGCTCGATTGCCATCGCCGCCAATGTGTCCACTGGTATCGACGACGCGCAGACCGGTCATATCAATAAGACCTACCGCCTGGCCACTGGCGAGGACGTAACCGTCAACCTGCGTGTCGAAACTGTGCCTACGGTGTATGGCCAAGACGTAGTTATGCGTATCTTTACGCTCAAGATGGAACTGCTTGTTCTAGATAACTTAGGCCTTTCCGATCGCGAAAAAGCGGTTGTAGACGATATCATCCGCCACCCAACCGGCATGGTACTGGTCGTTGGCCCAACTGGCTCGGGTAAGACGACTACGCTGTACTCAATTGTGAATACGCTTAATAGCCCTGAGCGCAAGATTCTTACACTAGAAGACCCAGTCGAATACTTCTTGCCTGGCATTACCCAGATTCCCGTAGCGGGCGATATTAACTCCGAGGGCTTTGCCGAAAAGCTTCGTGCCGTACTACGTCTTGACCCCGATGTCGTAATGGTTGGTGAGATCCGCGACAAAGACACCGCCAAGACCGCTTTGCAGGCAGCCCTAACCGGTCATTTGGTTATGAGTACCTTCCACGCCTCCAGTGCCGCAGCCGCACTTACCCGCATGCTCGATTTCATCGGCATTAACCCGTTGTTTGCTTCGGCGATTCACCTTATTATGGCGCAGCGTCTGGTACGCATTTTGGATGACGCCACCAAGCAAGCCTACCAGCCCGACGAAGGTTTGAAGGCTCAGTTGCAGACAATTGTCGATACGTTGCCTCCTGGCATTGAGCGTCCTGACCTGACCAACATTACACTGTACAAGCCCGGCTCGTCTGTCGAGAACCCATTTGGCTATGTAGGCCAGACGCCAATCCGCGAACAAATGCTCATGACCCCTGGTGTGCAAAAGCTATTGCGCCTTCCACCAAACGAAGTTACTACCGAGATGCTCGAGCAAAGAGCTCGCGAAGACGGCATGCTTACCATGCTGCAAGACGGCATCCTCAAGGCAATTGCCGGCACAACGACCCTCGAAGAGATATATCGCGTCGTTGGTTAGCTGCTCTGTACACGCCAGCTCTCTGCCATTGACTTAATTACTCTTATATTCTACAGTAATTCAGTTGTTAATTTGGTAATTAGTGGCTAGTGATGCCCGAAGGACTGCAGACCATATGTTGGTGCGCTCGTTCGGGTGCACCTTTCTACTATTTGCTTATTGACTGATAGCGCCCAGCGCAGATGCGTCTGCCTTGAGCGCTATCAGTCAGCATTTTGATTTAGCTGGCCATTGATGGCTGTCCGGTAAGTCCAAACACGATTCCCATAATGGGAAGGGGACAGAACCATGGAACTCACCATCGTCAGCAATGGGCCCGAGGGTTCCGGGCGCACGTTGCGTGGCTACGACGTCGACGGGATCACCACCGTTGGGGCAGTGCCGACCGAGGCGTATGGGATCCGCTTCCGCAACACCAGCGGTAGCAAGATCCAGATCCGCATCGCGGTCGACGGCACCGACGTGCTCACCGGCGACAAGGCCACTCTGGAAACGTCCGGCCGGATGTTCGTCGTGCAGCCGTACGCCGGCTTCGCGCTCGACGCGTGGCCCGAGTCCCGGCAGGGTGGTGCTCGCTTCGTCTTCGGGGATGTCACCGACTCTGTCGCGGCGCACACGCACGGCGACCTCACGGCCAAGGGATACATCTCTGTGGCGGTCTTCGTCGAGGGCTACCAGCCCCCGCAGTTCGTCCGCGAGGATGGACCTCTCGAGAGCTACCGAGGTGGCGGTACGCGTGGAGCGACGCTCGGCGGTTCTTCCTACGGTGCAACCCGTGGAGCGACCAAAGGCGGCCCCGCAACCGGCGCCGGCGCCTACACCGAGCAGCGCATCGGCACGACCACTGGCCTGCGTGAGCCCAAGTACTCCGAGCTCTGCCAGGTGCGGTACATGTGGTGGGATGACCTGACCAACCGGCTGCGCGAACTGCGCATCAAGCCGGCGCCGGTGCACCCCACGGGCTTCGAGCCGACCCGACTGGCCAACCTGGGCAGCACTCCGCGCCTCGGCGTCGACCAGCCTGCCCAGACTCTGGGATACAGCCGCTTCGCGTGATCCTCGCGCGCAGATTGGCTGATTCCCACGGGATCAAGATGAACAGCAACCAGTAGAGAGGGTCACGGGACGTGACGATGCAGAACGCATACGCGTTCGAACCAACCCAGCATCGTCACGTCCCCCTCTCACTAGACTGCCCAAATACAATTTGGACCGTGTAGCGAGAGTTTACTTAATAACAGCAGCGATTTGTGGCACCAGGCGATCGTCGAGTGGCGACGGTATGATCTGTTCGGCGGTAGGATTCTCTACTAGTGAGGCGATGACCTCGGCAGCAGCAATTTTGTGCTGATCGGTAATTTTACTGACCTGGTTATCAAGCGCACCCCTGAAGATGCCAGGAAAGGCTAGCGAATTATTGACCTGGTTCGGGAAGTCGCTGCGGCCGGTGGCCACGATTGCGGCACCGGCTTGTTTGGCGACGTCGGGCATGATTTCGGGGCTGGGGTTGGCCATGGCGAAGATGATTGGGTCTTTGCCCATGCTTTGGACCATTTCGGGGGTTAGCAGATCGGCCTTAGACACGCCGATGAACACATCGGCGCCCTGCATGATATCTTCGAGCGAGCCATCAATACCAGACAGATTGGTGTACTGCAAAAGCTTGCGCTTCTCGTCGTTTAGATCAGTGCGGTTGGCGCTGATAATGCCTTTGCTGTCGACGGCAAAGATTCGTGGTTCGGCATACAAGTTTAGCAACTTGATGATGGCCGTACCTGCTGCGCCCGCCCCGGCAACGACAATTTTGGTATCTGCCAACTTGCGGCCGGTAACTTTCATAGCGTTGATAAGCCCGGCCAGGGTTACGATTGCCGTGCCATGTTGGTCGTCGTGAAATACAGGTATGTCCAGGGCTTCTTTGAGCCGTTCTTCGACCTCAAAACAGATCGGTGCGGCAATGTCTTCCAGGTTGATGCCGCCAAAGCTCGGTGCCAAGGCTTTAACGGTAGCCACGATTTCGTCGGCAGTGTGCACGTCCAGCACGATTGGCACAGCATCGATACGCCCAAAGTGCTTAAAGAGCATGGCTTTACCCTCCATAACCGGCAGGGCACCAAGCGGGCCGATGTTGCCCAGGCCCAACACCGCCGTGCCGTCGCTAACGACAGCTACTGAGTTGTTAGTCCAAGTATAGTCACGCGCTTCCTCGGGGTGTTCGGCAACGTAACTGCTTACTGCGCCAACACCTGGCGTGTAATAGATGCTTAGCTTTTCTTTGCTGTCTAGCTGGTCCTTGAGTTCAACAGTGATTTTACCCTTTAGCTCTTTGTGTTTTTCAAGAGCAAGTTTGCCATAATCCATATATCCTCCGTATCTGGGCTCCATTATACACGGCGTGGTTCGGGCTGGATTGTTAACGCTTGATGCCGGTCGCCAGACCAATTCCGGCATATTGCGGTCCATCGGCAGGGCGTATGCCGTGAGGCGCGCGTATTGGTATGACTTCTAATTGGCGTACATTGTCCTTTAGTAGCGCATAGACATCTTCGCACTCAACCGGGACAGCGGGGAAGAGATCACCGGGCGTATCGTATCCTTCAGAGCCTCGTACAAACGCCATAACTATCAGGCCGTCTGGTTTTATAGAATCCAGGAAGCTGAGCACGGCGTGCTCAAACACCTCGATCTTTTGTGTAATTGACTCCGGGCAGTAAAAGGTAAAGCCGGCATCGTACGCTCCTTTTTCGAGTTCGTGGATACTGCCAGGCACAATCTTTGCCAGCCGGTATGCGCGCTCTAGGCCATTTTTGTAGCTAGGCGAAGCCATACTGATGTGCTTTTCAAATTTTTCCCAGATACCTTTGTCGCCGGCTAGGCCTCTGGAAATAGTGCGCTGCATGGCTAGCAGGTTTTGCCCGCCGTTCTCGATGAGTTCGAGTTGGCCATTGTCGTGAAGCAGGTGCTGGATAATAGTTTCTGCATGGAAGGCGCCGCCGTGCCCAACGTTGGCAGCTCGCTTCATGGTTCGTGGCTGCACTCGTAACGCTTCAATACGTTCGACGATATGGTCAAGTACGCGCTGATCCTCTGGCAAAACGGATGCCGCGTAGTTATGCCCCAAGTACTCATCTGGGTCAAATGTGTCCCAGTTTGCTTCATCTTGTATTTGCAGTGACATAACTTTTCAATGTGTTCGGCAATGCTGAACACACAACTCCCAGGCGTGGACCTTATACTTAATGCTTGCAATAACGGTAGTACCGATGCAGGAGTAGTGCTAAACTGTTCACCACAATGAACAAAATGGAATTTGCCAACGGTCAAGTCTTGCTCGAGAAGTTGGGTACGCTTGGCCTGAGCCGAGAATCGGCAAAGATCTTCATCGAACTGACACGTGTGCCGTCGACACACCTACAGCTGAGCCGAGAAACAGGTATAAACCGCACCAAGGTGTACCGTGTAGTCGCAGCACTGGAAAAACGGGGTTTGGTCGCTCGTCGCACTGATGACCGAGGTACGTTTTTGGTTGCCTCGGACATCGCCGGCCTGGAGGTCAAACTGATTGAGCGGGAAGAAAAGATTAAAAGCCAGCGCTCGGTTCTTCAGGAACTAGCCGTCGAGCTGGCGCAGCTCAAAGAGCGCAGCGCAGAAACGTTTTTTGTCCAAACCTACGAGGGCGCTTCGGGGTACCGGCAGATGTGCTGGCACGAGCTTGCAGCAAAGGGGGATTTGCTGGTGTTGGGCAACGGCACTGTCGAAGAAGAGGCTTCTGATGGCACCTGGTCCAGAAAGCACCGCGAGAAACAGATTGAGGCAGGGTACCGGACGCTCGAGATAACCAACTACGACTATGGTACGAATGGTACGGAGGCGTTTACGGCTCAGGAGCTGTTGGGTGCTGGGCTGTACGAGCACCGCCGTCTGTTGCCCGAAATCCTGGAGTTTGACGGCCAGACGGTGATCTATAACGATACGGTGGCGGTTTATCACTGGAAGCACGAACGGAAAGTAGGTATCGAACTTGTCAGTAGCACCTATGCCCAAATGATGCGCAATATTTTCTATCAGTACTGGGATATGGCTAAAGCTGCTCCGCCAGAGTAGTCTTTGCAATGCGTTTGCTGGGGCGTACTATGCGTATATGAGCGAACATTTCCGAGAGTCCCAAGCACCGCAATTTAGTAGTTCGGTCGAAACCGCATGTCGCGCTAGTAGCGCCGACCCGGCAACTATCGAGGTTCGGGCTGGCGCGGCCATTGCCCGCATGCGCCTGGCCGGTGGATTTATAACTCATCTGTCGTTGGGCGAGCCAGTCATGCATAATCGAGTGCCTATATTCCATGCCGGCACCGATCTATCGGTTCCGAAACTAGTGGCCAGCCATGGCATGATGCCCGTTGGTCTTTATGACGGCGCTGGCGGCCAGCACGGTATCTCCCGTTGGCTGAACTACCGCGTCAAGGAGGCTAGCAATGCTGACCCGCGCGGTGGTTTTGCCCACACGACCGCTGATACACTTGATTTGGGGATGACCGTGGAGCGTAATCTGAGCCTTAACCCAACACAGTTCTCGGTGGTCAACTGCATACGCAACAACACAAGTGAGCCAGTGCGAACGAGCTTTGGTGAGCATCTCTATTTTGCGCTGCCGGATGGCGCCGAGGTGTCCGATCTGCGCCTAAACAATGGGTCGGTAGACGAATTGTTGGGCCGTGGCGCAGCTGGCCGCATTGCCAATGGTGAAGCACAGTTTTGGGGCGATTTTCCGGGTGAAATCGACGTTGAGCTGCCAAATGACCACAAGCTGAACATCAGCGCAGGGCCAGACGGCCATCGTCGTGAGGACTTTGTGCATATGGGCATGCTGATGTGGCAGCGTCCGGGTGAGCAATATGTCTGCCTGGAACCGACATACGGGTTTGAGATGAGCGACGATGGGCTAATCAACGATGGCATAACGGTGCCGGCCCATGGCGGCGCAGCCGCGCTCGACACGCTCGTCTCGCTGTATTACTAGGTACTTTTCTTTGGCTAACAGATGTGGTATACTTGTTTAAAAGCGAATATTAGTGTAAGGTTTATAGGTTATGCAATCTGTTATTCAAAAAATTGAAGCAAAATTCAAGAAGCACGCTGTTGTAGATGTACGCAGTGGTGACACTGTCAATGTGCACCAAAAAATTAAAGAAGGCGCCAAAGAACGTGTACAGATCTTTAAGGGTCTGGTAATTCGCACCGACCGCAAAGGCAGCCACACTAGCCGCATTACCGTCCGCCGCATTGCAAGCGGTGTCGGTGTAGAAAAGAGCTTTTTGGTTCACAGCCCATTGGTTGTAAAGATCGAAGTTACCAAGCGTAGTAAGGTTCGCCGTAACTACCTTAGCTACATGCGCAACCGCACCGGCAAGGCCGCTCGCCTGACTGGCGTTGACTTTGACCGCAGTGGCGTTAACACCATCGCCGAAAAGCCAGCTGAGGTTGAAGCAGAAGCTCCAGTAGCAGAAGCAACCGAAGAAAAAGCCTAGTTCGCAGCACTGTGTAAAAAGACCGCCCAAGAGGCGGTCTTTTTTGCGCCGCTACATTTAACCAATGCCAGGATATGGCACAGGAGGACATTCAAAGAGTTGCGCATCGGGTACTTTATCGCCAAGCGGCCGTGTAAGCGCATCAGGATTATCGGGGCCAATGCTTGTTCCGGCGGTGTCTACCAAGACTACCAAGGGGAACTCGCTGTTTTCGGCAGGGCTGACCCGTGTAAGTGTCGAAACACCCTGTACGGCCACGTTGTGCCCAAGGTCTGTCCCAAGTACGGTGTACAGATAATGTGATGTCGGGTCGCCGCTCACTACCTCAACTTGAGGGGTCACGTCGTATTTGTTGGCTGTTCCGGTCGAAAGTTTAATGCTTAACCCGGTGCACTTTAGTACTACATGGGCTGCAGTATTAAAACCCCCAGTGCTAGGACTGGGGGTTTGGTTTGGACTTATCTGATTGATGGAGCCTGAGTTGGGTGACCCAACGGCAACGCCGTGGTCACCGCTGGCACCCGGCGACAATGCTTCCGAGTGGCTGGGGCGGAGCAACAAAAAGCCTCCCGTTGCGGCCAAGCTCATAGTGAGCATGCCAGCGATTAGATTGCGAGGCCGGGTTAGGTATTTTTGCCAGTTTTTTGGTTCGCCCCCGCCAATTAGAGTTTCTACTGCGCTATGCGTTGTTACCTCTGCCATAAGCTCATTAGAACATAAACGGGCCCTCTGAGGATATGATTTACATCACGTCTCGCCTCTATTGCAAATTGTGGTCTAGCATTTTTGGCAGGCTAGGCATTAAAGTTGAGCTGTTCGTATAGTGCCGCCTGTTCGTCGTAGTAGGCTGCCCATTCTTTGTCGCCATAGGAAAAGTGCCACCACTCGCCATCGAATGGTGCGAAACCTGCCTGAAGCATTACTCGCCGGAGTAGAAGTCTGTTGGCCCACGCTTCTGTGCTGACAAATGGCGAAAAGGTAAACGTATCGGGCACAAACTGGTGTAGCTTAGTGCCAAAGTCAAGCGGCTCGCCGTTTCTGCATATCTGGATATCCACGGCTGCGCCTGCGGGGTGTCCGGCTGCCTCGGGGACAGCGACCAATCGGTGTACCGCTGCTAGGAGCTCTTGTCCTTGCAGCTGTGGCGCGAGCCTGGCTTTATACTTCTTGAATAGTTGAGCCTGGATCTCGAGGGCACGATAGCCGTAGGCTACCTCAAGTTGCAGGCTGGCATCTTGGTTGCCCAGCAGCCGTGCGGCCAGCTTGAGTTTTTGTAATACGGTGCTGCGAACAAATACTCGTTTGCCGGTGTACGCCAACATGGCAGTGTCGGCTTGACGTGCGGTAAGATTAGCGTTCGTGGGGATGGACACAAGTGCTTCGCGTGTTGCTTTAACGGGCATATCAGCGTAGTCGTTGTACTCTAGCATCTTTTGCTCAAGCAGGCGGTATATGTCCTGCTTTTTCATGCTATGCCCAGCTCTCCGTCGTATAGAACGGTGACTTCACCGGTTATTGAGGACGCAACGATAGCCCCACCTTGGCACGTTGTCTCGGTGATTATGTTCTCGCCCGATGGCTGTGTTACGTCTAGGCAGACAGATTGCTTTGAGCTTGCAGCCAGCGCAATGCCAATAGCGCAGGTGCCACTGCCGCATGCTGTCTCGTCGAAGATGGTGTCGACCTCTTTGACCCATACACAGAAGCTTGCTTTGCCAGAAGTGTGATCGTAGTAGCTAACACCAACGGCAGGCTGTATACGAAGATTGTACTGGTTGTCTTCGAGCAGCCGAGCTAAGAGTTGGCGGGGGGTTTGCTCGCCTTTGGGCTGCGTGACTACCAGTTGGGTAATGCCAGCGAGCTGCACAAGTGACCCCTCGCTTACTGACCGTACAAGTTGGCAGCTATCGGGCAGGGGCATTTCTAGCGATACTGCACTGTCCTGTACGCGAAATGCCAATGCCCGTTCAACGCCAGATACTTCGAGCCGCCCCTCACTATTCTGTCCTTTAGCGACGAGCCATGCAACGCTACGCGTGGCGTTGCCGCAAAACTCACCCCCAAACATTTCTACGCGCGCAGTAGCTGTACGATCTTGTGGAAGTGTTACAAAGCAGCACTGTTCGACCTCTGGCAGGCCGGGACTCGTATCTCTCCAGGCTTGCATAATCTGCGCGTTAAGCGCTCGACGGTCAGAGTCGAGTAACTGGTCAAAAACAATAGCCGTGGTATTGCCGGATGGGTAGGTAATTGCTACTCGCTTTAGTGTAGTGGACCGCTCTGGTTCGGTGGCGAAGGCTGGTTGGCAGGTTTCGCCCAGGCTGTCTAGCACCGGTTTTTCTACGGTTGTGAGGCCAGAAATTGAGGTTGCCTCAAACTGGCCTGCCGGTATTTCGGTAGGGTTCATGATAATTTCTCCGTTAGTATATTGGTTTACAAAAAAGCCAGCATCGCGCTGGCGTTTGCTCCAAGAATAAGAGGTTATTTAGCGCGAGCTGGCGGCATATGGCTGTGATGTGCGTCGGCAATCGTTAGTGCGGCTTGGTAGCCACCGCACCCGTTCTGCATCCAATCACGTATGCGAGCAACAGTACGGCTCGAGAGCTTGGTCTGTTCTATGATTTCGGTGTACTTTTTGCCCTGTTGCAGCATGATGGCGGCCTGCAGTCGGGAGCTTATCTCGATTATTTCTTTCTCGGTCATCACGTCGCGCAAAAAGTTTTGCATCATAGCGATGTCGTCAATGGCAGCAAGAACCTCGACGAATTGTCGGGGTGAGGGTGTTTGCCAAATTGAACCAGGTGAGACTTGCATGAATGATACTTTACCAAAGTAAAGTAAAAATGTCAATGTAGCGTTCACCAACCTGTGCTAGACTGCGCCTATGATTGTTGGGATAGACGAAGTTGGACGGGGCTGCTGGGCTGGACCGCTGGTGGCTGGTGCGGTGCTGCTGGGCGATCCAATTCCTGGTCTGGCAGATTCCAAAAAGCTAAGTAAGAAGCGTCGGGAACAGCTGGACGCCGAAATAAGGTTGAACGCTATTGCCTCTGGTCTGGGCTGGGTGAGCCCAGCCGAGGTGGACCAGCTTGGACTGACCGAGGCGGTTCGCCTGGCGATGCAGCGGGCAATCGCTGCGATTACGGCGCCATACGACGAGATAATAATTGATGGCAACTACAACTTCCTGGCCGATATGCCTAGAAGCAGTTGTCTGGTGAAGGCCGACGACTTGGTGCCGGCAGTTAGTGCGGCGAGCATCCTGGCCAAGGTTGCCCGCGACAATTACATGGCCAAAGCTGCCATAGCCTACCCCGAGTATCAGTTCGATAGGCATGTAGGCTACGGCACGGCTGCGCACATGGCCGCCCTCAAATTGCACGGTATTTGCGAGTTGCACCGCCAGTCGTACGCGCCTATCAAGGCGATTCTTGGACTGGCATGACCACGACCGAGGTGGGGCGTCGGGCCGAGCAAGTTGCCGCCGACTTTTTGGTATACAAAGGCTGCCAAATACTAGATCGCAATTGGCGCACGAGATGGTGTGAAATCGACGTAGTGGCCGAGCGCGCTGGTATCGTTTACTTTTGTGAAGTCAAATACCGCTCGACGGCAAAGCAAGGTACGGGCCTAGATTACATCACGCCAAAAAAGCTAGGCCAAATGCAATTTTCGGCCGAATTTTGGGTAACCAAACATAGCTGGACGGGAGAGTGTCAGCTATGTGCTATAGAAGTTTCCGGCCCGGATTACCGGATAACCAACGTTATTAAGAATCTAGCTTAAAGTAAGCTTTTACAGGGGCAAGGTCGCGCTCAATCCAGGACACACGGTTCTCGAGTTCTTCGATCCCCATGGTAATGTTGCGCGCCAAGATTGGCTGCGATTTGAGCGGCTCAAAGAATTCGCGGTACTCATCCAAAAGCTGCTTTGTGTTAAACGCACTGGCAGCGTAGCGAGGGAAGTAGTCGTACGATTTGTCACCACCAAACGTCTGCTCAATCCAGCCCCAGTTGTCACGGAGCCACTTCCAGGCTTGCGGACGGGCGTAGCGGCTGCGCAGTAGGTAGACTAGCCAGTGATCGACGTCCTGCTGGCGGACCTTGGCATTATCTTTGAGGCGTTCGAGCAAAATGGCGATCTGTGGCTCTTTGCGCTCGGCGGTCAAAGCTCCTAAGATGTCTTGTTTGAGGTCGACGTTGTTGGTGGTCTGGTCGACGTCGAGCATGTAGTCGAAGGCGCCCTCTACGCTATGCCGGATGGCGGCCGTAAAGATAATACCGCGCAATTCGGCGTCAACGCTTTGGGCGTCTTTTTTGTATTCCTCAAACAGTTCCAACGAGCACGCCAAGATGGTTTCGTGCTCAGAATATACCCCAAGTGCGATGATTGTTGCGCGAAGCTTGGTGTCTTGGCTTGGCTCGCCAGGTTTTTCTTCCCAGCCGAGGCGTTGGAACTGGCCCTCGATCAGTTTGCGGATGAGCGCCTTGATGGCGCCTTCGATAGCTGGCGCGGCGTCGATAAAGCGGCGACAGTCGGCGATCACCAAGGACATCATGTCCCATACTGGCTCGCTGTCCTCGGCCACATAGTGCTCAAGTAGTTGCAGGGTGGCTGCAAAGGACTGTGTGCCAGCGCGGCCTAACATTGAGCTGTCGCTTAGCAGCATTAGGCGTTCGGCCTCACTGACTTGCTTGCTGGAAACGAGACTGGCAATGGCATTGGCGTGCTTGCTTTGGGCGTAGCGCACGATATAGTGACCGATGGCACCCTGATTTAGCCGAATGTAGTCGTCCGATTGCAGGGTCGTCGACGCTTCGGCGGTGCTGAACAGTGCGGGCGCACCCGCATCGCTACTGAGCAGCGGTACGGGCCAGACGCGGGTCTGATCGGCTTTGGCGGGGTCTAGCAAGAAGTGGTGTTGTGTAAGTTTGAGTTCTTTGCCTTGCTGATCGGCTTCGACGACCGGGAAGCCGGAGCGGGTTAGCCATGGGTCCATAAAGGCGGCTATGTCTTTGCTGCTGGCTTGCCCGAGCGCTGCCCATAGGTCGCTCCCCGAGGTGTTGCCGTAGGCGTGTTTAGCAAAGTAGGCCTTGAGTCCCTGGCGGAAATCATCCTGGCCGACGTATTTCATGAGCATGTTCAGCAGACGGCCGCCTTTGGCGTAGACGATTGACGGGTCGAACAGGGTGGAGATTTCGTCTGGGTGGTGTACTTCGGTACGTACGGCCTGGACGCCCGCAATGGAGTCGCGGCGGAAGGCGCCGAGTCCCTCTTGGGTGACAAAGCTGTTCCAGATTTGCCATTCAGGGAAGAGTGCGTCGGTGGCAACATATTCCATGACATTAGCAAAGCTTTCGTTAAGCCATAAGTCGTCCCACCACTTCATGGTGACTAAGTTACCGAACCATTGGTGGGATAGCTCGTGGCAAACGACGGTAGTAATCACTTCGCGGCCGCTTTGTGAGGTGGTTGCCGGGTCAGCTAACAGGCAGCGCTCGCGGTAGGTAATCAGCCCCCAGTTTTCCATAGCGCCAGCCGAAAAGTCGGGGATAGCGACGTGGTCGCACTTGCTGAGTGGGTACGGTACGCCATAGTAGTCATTAAAGAATTCGATGGCACGTTTGCTGACATCGAGGGCGAAGTCGAGCGACTCGGCCGGCTGCGCTTTGGTTGCCCATACGCGGACGTCTACGCCGCCTGTCGTTTTGGTCTCCTTGAATTGCAAATCGCCATACACAAAGGCGAGCAAGTAGGTTGACATCTTGGGGGTGGTCCCGAAGGTGGTCGTCAGTTTGCCGTCTTTTTCGTTCTGCAATGTGGCCGGCATGTTGCTAATAGCAGCTTCACCTGCCGGCGAAACGAGCGTCAGGTCGAATGTGGCTTTGGCTTCCGGCTCGTCAATACACGGGAAGGCTTCACGGGCGTGGTGGCTTTCGAACTGGGTTGAAACAATCTGTTGCTTCCGCCCGTCGTGGTCGTAGTTACTGGCGTAAACGCCGTGCATGCCGTCCTGGACCTTGCCCTCGAACTGCATAGTAATGGTGTAGGAGCCAGGGAAGAGCTGGTCGTCGGTATGCAGGCGCACCTCGTCGTATGAAGCGTGGTGGCCGATGCGTGCGACCTCGAAATTGCCGGTGGATTTTTTGTCGTGGCGGACGATAGTTGCGCTAGTAATCTTGAGCCCATGTTGGTGAAACGTGAGACGTTGCGATGGTCGCCCGGTCTTTTGGCCGGTAATGGTCACGTGCCCCCGTAATTTCATGCTGTCACGATCGGGGTTTAGCTCAATTTTGTAGTTAGTGGGGCGAAAGCCCTCAAATAGACGCTTCACTTTTTTGCTCATTAGTCCATTCTAGCACGAGATATGTAACAGATCGTTCATTCTGGCGAGGCTATGGAGCTAGGCAAATAGCTCATCCAATTGATGGGGACCGTCGGCTGCGATGTCTACGAAGTGCTGTAGGTGACGAGCGGTAGTGCCGCTATCGATATATTCCAGCGAGGCTGCATACCCCTCATTGGGGTTCGGCTGTACACCTGCGGCGCATAAAATGAGACCGGCGTTTAGTGCGACTGTATGTCTGAGGTCGCTCTCGGATTTGGGGAGTAATGCTCGCAGGCCCTTTTCGACATTGGCGGCTGAGTCTTGAGTGGCGACCTGGAGGTAGCTTGTCGCATCAACCGGAGGCAATGTATCTCCGAACCTATAACGCTGGTGCAGGGTGCGCCCTAGACGTAGCGAGCTAATAGAGGTTGTGCCTGTCGGCAAGGCTTCGTCAACAAATCGAATGCCGTCTACATTTGTGCTAACGACAAGTGGGTTCTCGGCACCATAGTCACTCAGGACCGAAGCAGACAGGTCGGTGTTTTGATGTGCTAGCCCATATAACAGTCCGTCTGTTTTGTAGGGTGCCAGCAACCCAGCTAGCCCGAAACTCATTGCATGGGGCGCATAAAAGATCCCGTCATACCGGCGGACAAACTCTGGTATACAGCTGGCCACCGAAAAAATACCCAAGCCTGTACGCAGAGTAATTTCACGCGATCTTTCTGTGTTGGTGGTGTTGTGGATGCCTAGATGACTCGCAAAGTCTGCCGACCCAGTTAGGGATGATGTGGCCCCAGAAACAGTTTTACACACGGCCACTTCGCCGGAGCTACTGGCTGTAATGGCCGCCAAAGACGATAGGTTAACTGTCTTTACGCCTTTTTTACCACTGCCTATAACGGTCACTGAAGGGAGCTCTCCTCCTAGGTATTGCCTAGATTGCGGCTGGTAGTCGTCAATTGAAAAAGCAGCGTCAAGTAAGCTGCGCACCTGATTGACGTCAGGTCCTGCGACCAACATGCCATGCAACAGACTCCCAAGAAAGTAATGGCGTCGCCCTGGGTCGTCGATCTCAAGCGCCTCACGACAGGCGGCGTATGCCAGCTCGGGTGGTACGGGCACGCCGCTATTTAAGTGGTAAAGGGCTTCTCGGCTCGCGACAAGGGGTTGGGTTGCTTCTTGTAGTGTAGACATATGCGAACCTCCGGTTACGTAATTCAAAGTGCCATCATACGCTGAATATCATGTGCCGGATATTGACAAAAAAACATCTACTGCTATGCTTATAGGTAGTAGTCGGCCAGCGCGGTCGGCTTTTTTCGTATCAGCTCCTTACAATGTAGATATAGGAATTAAAGAAAGGAATAAAAACCGTGGACTTAGACATGAAACAGCTGGCATTAGCCATCCGTGCTATTGCCGAGGAAAAAAATCTCCCCGAAGAAACAGTCCAAGAAGTAGTTGAGCAGGCTTTAGCTGCCGCTTACCGCCGTGACTACGGTGAACGCGAGCAGGAAGTGCGCGTAACCATGAACCTAAACACTGGTGACGTTGACGCTTTCGTTGCCAAGGAAGTAGTCGAGGAAGTCGAGAACCCGGCTTACGAAATGAGCTTGGCCGAAGCCCAAGTCGCTAAGAAGGATGCACAACTTGGCGATATGATCGAAGTACACGAAAAGGTTAACAATTTTGGCCGCGTAGCTGCCCAGACCGCTAAGCAGGTTATCTTGCAGCGTTTGCGTGAAGCTGAGCGCGAAATTGTTATGGCTGAATTCGAAGACAAGATTGGCACTGTTATTAACGCACTCGTTGGCCGCGTAGAAGGCAACATTGTGCGCATGGATCTGGGCAAGGCTCAGGGCATCATGCCTCGCAGTGAGCAGATCCAAGGTGAACGCTACTACCCAGGCCAGCGCCTAAAGGTCTTTCTAAAGGACGTTGAGCGTGGCCCACGTGGCCCACAGTTGGTCGTATCTCGTGGTAGCACTCAGTTCATCGAATGGCTGTTCCGTGCTGAAGTCCCAGAGATGGAAAGCGGTGCTGTTGAAATCAAGGGCATCGCCCGCGAAGCTGGTGTTCGCACTAAGTTGGCTGTGAACAGCACCGTTCCTGGTGTTGACCCAGTCGGTACCTTCGTTGGTGGCCACGGTACTCGCGTCAACGCGGTTATGAGCGAAATCGGTGAGCAAGAGAAGATCGACATTATCGTATGGGACGAGAACCCAGGCGCTTACATTACCAACGCACTCTCTCCAACCAAGGTTGGTCGTGTCGAAATTGCCAAGGACGAAAAGAAGGCTAAGGTGCTCGTCCCCGAGGACCAGCTGAGCATCGCTATTGGTAAGGGCGGCCAGAATGTTCGTTTGGCTAGCAAACTGACCGGTTACGAATTGGACATTGCTGGCGAAGAGCAAGCACCTGCTGCTGTCGTTGCCGAGCCTAAGAGCGAGGAGACCAAGAAGATCTCTGCTCCTAAGCTCAAGAAGAAGAGCGAGCTGGAGAACAGTTTGCTTGAAGCTATTGAAGAGCACGGCGACGACAAGTAGTTTTTTGACCATGTCTTTAGCGTCTTTAGCCCTGGCTTGGCGGTTCTGTCACAGGGGCACGGCTTCTAAAGGGGACCTCCGCCGGAGGTCCCCTTTAGCGTTCGGCTAAAATCGGTTCTTGAAACCGATTTTACAGTCCCCTGAGCCAAAACAGCCGACCCAGAGCCAGCCATTCGCAAGACTAAGGCTGGAGGTTGGCTGAAACGTAGTGAAAAAGGTGAGATTTAGCACTCTTGACGTTAGAGTGCTAAAGACGGTATTATTGGAACAAGTGGCAAAACCACCGCATCTTACAGTAATATAACTGGTTCGGATCCCTGGAGTGAGCAAAACCACGCCGAGCCATTATCAACCAAAAAGGGGAGGGTAGAACATATGATGCCCGGATCAGCAGATTTCCAAGACTTTTTAAACCATTTGACGACTAACGCGTTACAAAGCCTAAAACACGCCGATGCTATCGCGCGTAGTTTTGGCAGTGCCTACGTAGGTACTGAACACCTATTGCTTGGTGTTTTGGCCCAAGACACCAGTATGGGGGCTAAGGTGCTTGAAGGCGCCGGTGTCACACTGGATCGTGCCCGTGTGGCGTTGAACCTAACGCCAAAGACATTAGTTGTGAATGCGGGTGCCAAGGGTTTGAGCGAGACTGCTAAGCTTACACTGCGCATGGCATATGATACCGCCCAAGACTATAACCAGGAGTTTTGTGGCACGGAACATATTTTGTATAGCATCCTAACGCAAAAGAATGCTCGAGCGACAGTGTTACTGCGCGATATGAATATCGATATAGATGGGCTTACCGGCGAGCTGGAACAATTTCTTAACCGTCAACAATACGAAGACGAAGACGGTGGTTCCACCGATACTCGCCGACGTAGCAACAAAAAAGGGCGCAAGACAGCTCTGGATTTCTATGGGACCGATATTACCGCCCAGGCAAAAGCTGGCAAGCTGGATCCTGTTGTTGGCCGCGACCCGCAGATCCGTCGCGTGGTAACTATTCTTAATCGCCGCACCAAAAACAACCCAGTACTTATTGGTGAGCCGGGCGTCGGCAAGACGGCCATTGTTGAAGGTCTCGCCCAGCGTATTATCGCCGAGGACGTGCCAGATACCTTACTAGACAAACGTATCGTAATGCTTGACCTGGCTGGTATGTTGGCTGGCACTAAGTATCGTGGTGAGTTTGAAGAGCGCCTCAAAAAAGTTATGAGTGAGCTCGAAAACGATACCAAGACGATTGTATTTATTGACGAAATGCACCTGATAGTTGGTGCGGGCGCTGCAGAGGGGGCTATGGATGCTGGCAATATCTTGAAGCCGGCATTAGCTCGTGGCAAGGTGCAGGTTATTGGCGCAACGACTACCGCCGAATATACCAAACATATCGAAAAAGATGCCGCTTTGGAGCGTCGCTTCCAGCCTGTACAGGTACCCGAAACAAATATGGCAGAAACGTTGGCCATCCTAAAGGGTCTGCGCAAACATTACGAAGAGTTCCATGGTGTAGAGGTGAGCGACGAAGTGCTCGATAACATCGTGCAGCTTGCCAAGCGCTACATTCACGATCGCTTTATGCCCGACAAAGCTATCGACCTACTCGATGAGACATCTGCGCACTTGCGTGTAGACAAGGGCAAAACAAGCCCAGAGGTGCGTAAGCTGCAAAAAGAACTCAAGCTCGTAAACACTCGTATCGACGAAGCTGTTGACGCAGAAGACTACGAAAAAGCCGCACAATACAAGCAGCGTGCTCACCAGATCAACGAAGAGCTTAATAAGTTGCATGCTACGTCCAAGAACGCCAAGCGTATTGTGGTGACCGATGAAGATGTTGCTGAGGTTATTTCACGCATTAGCGGCGTGCCGGTCAAGAAAGTGATCCGCGCTGAGGCCAAATATTTGCTTGGCCTAGAGAAAACGCTAGGCAGGTACGTCATTGGCCAGCACGAAGCTGTTGAGGCTGTGTCGCGCGCCGTGCGTCGCAATCGCTCTGGTATTGGCAGCGAAAAGCGTCCAATTGGCTCGTTCATTTTTCTTGGACCTACAGGCGTCGGCAAGACGGAGTTGGCCCGGGTGCTGGCCCGTGAGTTCTTTGGCTCCGAAGACGCCATGATCAAAATTGACATGAGCGAGTTTGGTGAGCATCACAACGTTGCTCGTCTTGTAGGCGCGCCGGCAGGATATGTTGGCTATGATGACGGTGGTCAGCTGACCGACAAGATACGTCGCAAGCCGTATAGTCTGGTATTGTTTGACGAGATCGAAAAAGCACACCCAGACACCTTCAATATGCTACTGCAGATCCTGGAAGATGGCGTGCTAACCGACGCTAAGGGCCGCAAGATCGACTTTACAAACACGATTGTTATCATGACCAGTAATATTGGTGCCGAAAAGCTACAAAAAGAAGCCTCTTTTGGTTTTCATGCTACCAACGATTCGGCTCTTGAAGAGCTCGAGGCCTTGCACGACCGCAACAAAGACAAAGTACTCGACGAGCTGAAAAAGTCATTGCGCCCCGAGCTGCTGAACCGTATCGATAAAGTTATCGTCTTCCACTCCCTAACTAAGAAAAATATTTACAATATTATCGATTTGCAGATCAGTGAGTTGCGGAGCCGCTTGCAGCGGCACGGCCTGAGTATCCAGCTGACGGCTGGCGCTAAGCAGTATCTACTCGATAAGGGGTATGACCCAAAGAATGGCGTGCGGCCATTACGCCGGCTAATCCAGGATACTATCGAGGACCACATTGCTCTTGAGATGCTCGACGACAAGTACCAAAAGGGTGACATCATTCAGGTGGCAGCCAAGAATGGCGAGCTGGTTTACAGTACCTCGACCGAGTAGTAGATCGTTCGATACTAGGCATAGTGTGCATAAGCAAAATAATATACACTGTATATTATGAAATGGTTTCGAAGGTTTTGGCCGTATGTTTTGCTGGTCATTCTTGTTGTCGGTAACGCCACTGTTTGGGTAGAGCGCCAGAATATTGCCGACTGGTGGAAGCTGCGCGGCTACACTCCGCCAGCCGCCATTGCCGCCTTGGCGACCGATACAACAATGACGCCCGAAGCCGAACATTTTTTTTACATCAATCGTCCAATGCTAGAGGACAAGCAGTTGTTTAATGAACACTGCTCCGACAGGAGTGAAGAAACGGCGGTTTTGGGCTGTCATCACGGCAACCGCCAGGGCATATACCTATATGCGGTGACGGATGCCCGGCTTGATGGCGTGCGGCAGGTCACGGCAGCCCACGAAATGTTGCATCAGGCATATGACCGTTTGAGTGCCAAAGACCGTAAGCACATCGATACGCTACTAAACGACTTTTACAAAAAAGATTTGCAGAGTGCCGATATCAAAACCAAATTAGATAACTATCGGAAGCAAGGAGCCGACGTTACTAACGAGATGCACTCGATTTTTGCCACCGAAGTTCGTACGCTTACGCCGGAACTTGAGACATACTACAAGCAGTACTTTAGTGACCGTGCGAAGATCGTAGACTACAGTGATTCGTACCAGGCAGAGTTTACGTGCCGCAAAGAGCAGGTTAAGGTGTATGACACGCAGTTGGCAACCCTGAAGGACCAGA
>CAWFIL010000001.1:0-141798 GCA_963815935.1 uncultured bacterium | reverse complement strand
AGCGCGACAATGGGCACCCACCACCAGGCAAAGACGTCTTGCGGCAAAAGATAGAGGTTGTGGGAGTCAGCCCAGAAGCCTTGCAAGGCTAGAACGTTGCCGGTTAACCCGAGGCTGCCGGGTACAGTGGCGAAGGCCTGCTGGTCGGCGCTAGTAAAGCTGGAGATTGTGCCGGCAGTTTGGCCGTGGCCTAGAACTAGGGGGATTAGCCAGTAGGCGCTGGACATCGCAAATAGGCCGATGGCTACAGCGCTGTATGCAACCGTTCCTGTCCGCCACTTTTTACCGAAATCAGTCCTAAGGCCCTGTGTAATAACCAGGCCCATCAGCATTATCGCCGCCACCCCCAGCAGGTGAATAGACACCGTGCCAATGCCAAATAATAGCGCCCCAAGCTGGCATGAGCGCCAAAGACCCGGTTTGTTCATAAGATTGTTGGCCATTAAAAGCACCCAGGGCAACAGTGCGTACCCGAGTAGCACTAGATATTGCCCGCTCATCAGCCGGGTATATACAAAGGGATTACAGGCATAGAAGACACCCGCAAAGTAGCGCGCTACATCCAGCCGCCTGGCATCGATCGCAGGTGTATGGTCATCTCCAGCCTGCAACCTGCACATCAGGCGATGAGCACCCAGCCCGGCAACGAGCGGTATGGCAAACAAGATGAGCTTTTGGGCGAGTTGGCTGGGGAGGAGGACGTTCAGATAATGAAGGGCCAGGTGAAATATATATAAATGATCGACCGTTTGCGGAGCGCTAACCGCTGGGGGAAACGACATGTCCCCAACTAGCGTGTAGCCGGGTGCACAAAGAGGCAGGACGATTATTAGCGACAACAAGACGTAGATTAAATATGTACGCCCAAGCACAGACTCGAGCAGCTGCTCAGGCATGTTTTTGCTTTCTTCTTTTACGCCAGTCATAGACGAGATAAAGCACACATCCTATGAGAGTAATACTGCTGATCGGAAATCCTAAGTTAAACCATCTCTGAGGTGTGAACTCGGCTACGAGCTCCAAGTCATACGATCCGTCCGCATTGCGAGTACAGGCCTCTGATCCTGTATTGCATAGCTCGCCAGGATTGACGTACCAGCCATTAGTTAAGTTGTCCCAGTCTATGTGGTCGCTCAAAATGTGATATGGCCGAGGTACTGGAAAATGGCCAACCTTGTCATTGAGCTCAAGCCGCCAGCCTGTATTAAATGCCTCACTCATCGTCAGGAAGAACGGCTTCCCTGCTGAGGTAACATGAATGAGTTTTTTCGAGGTATTTACGTCGGTATAGGCGATATTACCTGGCTTTTCCATTTCCTGGCTCTGCTTGTTGACAAGATAAAACTGATTCTGTACGTCGGGCAAGGCGATAACCCTAAAATTGTCATAACGATTGATCGTATAGTTACGGTTGCCTTGTGGCGAATCGGCGTTAACCGTAATTCTCATGCTGTGCGCGCCACTTGGTACATTGACTACGCTGCTGTAGGTTCGCCATTTATTCTTAGCCGGTAGCGACCCATACTCTATGGTATGATCGGGGTCATCGAAGTCAATGCTGTACTTAGCCTGCTTGGTGTCTGGGCTTTGGTAGTCGAAGCCGAAGAGATAAGGCATATTCTCTTGGACACGTATCCTAGGAGTGCTTGTGCAGGCTATGTGGCGTTTCGCGTCAAGCTCCAGAGAGTTCCCTCCTTTGCTCGCATGATGGGAGAGAGCCATGTTTAGATCGGGATAATTGTCATGTGCGTAGCAGTCACCCACCTTCTTCTGCCACAAACCCTTCTCAAGTGACGGATTTGGTACAAGATTTTTGCCATCGTAGGTGCTGTCGACGTACTTAAAGGTATTTGTTTTTTCTTGTAATGCAATCGATAAATATTTGGGCTTTGTGTCAATTGCGGGGGTTAAATCCGTAGTCAGAGGTGCCAGCGATAAATTGTCAAAATACGCTGTTGCGGGACGGTCGTTCGACTGGTTGTTAGCGGCCAGTGCGACTTTTATCGTTAGCCGGGTTGCGCCTGCTGGCGCCTCAAGTGAAAAAGATACCGTGTGCCAATGTGAACTACTGCCTAGAATGGGATATTTCCGCACTGTGGTGTGCTTAGGGTCGTTAAAACTAATTGCATAGCTAATCTCTTTCGTATATTTTGCCTTGTAATCAAACCTAAAAAGGTACGTTTGTCCTGCGCTGATAGCTACGGGATTTGGGCCCGAGCAGGCGCTGTGTTTTACGGCTGTCATTTTTAGTGATTTTGTCCCCTGGGAGTGTTCGCTGCTATCCTGCTTCATAAGCAACGAAGGCTTACTATTGTAGGGGTTGCAATCCTCAACTTGTTTTTGCCAGAGGCCGTTCTCCAGAGAAGGATTAGATATGAGGTTCTCCTCGCCGGTGGACGCAATTCTTGCTTCGCCAGCTAGCTGCCCTAGATTACGACTTGAATTGTTCTGTACGTCGAGGGGTGTAGTATTGTTTTTGGTCAACAAGTAATAGTAGCGCTCCGCATTGTACGGTATGGCACCCACCAGTTCTTGGCCGCTGGCTCCGCTATTGAGCATTCTGCCATTTACCTCTAAGTTGCTTGAACGACTCACGGAGAGGCGGATACTGCCGCTTTGGAGGGCATAGCTAAGCCGAGGCTTATTCGTGTTCATATAGATATAAGTCCGGGCATTCCTGGATCTAATTGTCGACTCAGTACCGCTAGCTTTGACACTCAGTGAGTGTGGATCGCCAAAGACGTCGCGGACGGCTGTGGCCTCGTCGGAAGAGTGAGAATCGTCTGAAGTGAACCCCGTGCTGCTACTCAGGCTGCGACCGAATCTATATAGTTGATCAATATTGGCCTGGTTCGGAAACTCTAACAGACTGGTGCTCGCGCTGACATAGGGCCCGAAATCCTTATTTGTATAGACGATAGGTGTGTCCGTGTCCACCACTCCCTTCCCTTCTCTTGCTAAAAAGCCGACATTATCTAGTGCATCGATGAAATATTGACGATCGTCACCAAAAGCGGGATAGGATACGTCGCTATTTGTGGGATCTCTGGCAGGAACGATCACATATTTTGTGGCTGTGGCGTCGAGCATCGTCATAATATAACTTGGCACCTCTTCATCGGTGGGGTGCTCAAGATAAGATAGCCCTGACCCAGCCAAAGTCGAGGCGTCTACACGGGGGTGGTTGTACTGGTAGTATCCCCACCGGGAGGCCGAAGGAATCCACAGCGTCCTTGAGAAGTCTTTTTGGCTTTCTATCTCGCTTTTGAGCTTCAGGTATTGGGCAGGTATGTCGCGCGGCTTAAATAGACCACCGATTTTAAGGGTGACCAGTGGCCAGGTATTATAAATAAAGATGCCCGAAACAACGGTCACAATGGCCAGGCTGGTTAACCTGGTGACAGTGGTCGAGTGTATCCCTCGGGCTGCTTTGAGTAGATACCGTAACTTGGAGATGCTGTATGGAATTAGTATGGAATAGGACAACGCGATAAGAATATAAAACTTTGAAGCTTCTCTAAAGAGATTAAACCCAGGAAAATATGTATAGAGCCAAACATATACCCCGCTAAAAGGGGAGTTGTTCTGCTTTGCAAGAAAGATTCCTAAAATGCCGATGGCTGCCCATGCCACTACCTCTCGTCTCTTATTCCCGTTGTCCTTCACCGCAAATGCAGCAAATGCAGCAATAGGTATTAGCCAGTAAAATAAGGGTATCGGGTTTATTGAGAATGGAACACTGGCCCCTCCAGTCCAACTTGACCGAAAGATTGTCAAGGAGTAGGCCGTCGATTTAAACTGAGAGCCAAACAATGGTTGCCCGGTTAGCTTTGACGCCTCCGAGGACCCAGCATGCATAAACAGCGGCATCCAAAACATATTTAATAGGACAACCAAGATACCTGCTAAAAAAAGATACTTGAACCAGGCAACGCTGAATCTTGCTGGCCATACGAGAGGTAAGAGCAAGAGGGGGCAAATAATATAGACGATTCTAGGCTCGGAGACTATCTGCAGGGTAAAGATCAGCGCGAATACAACTGACATCTTCCATGTATCACCCGTACCTTTCTTTAGTTTGTCGATGAGTGAGTAGTATGTGAACAGTGTGAGGGGTGCGAGCGAGTAAGCGAGCGCTAGAGGTAAATGTTGGGTCTGGAGTGTTAGGAAGTAGGTATTGAAGGTGTAAATTATGCTGCCAATTGTACCCAGAAAATTATCTTTGAGTAGCTTGCGGACAAAAAGATATGAACCGATCGGAGCAACAAGAATAATCGGCAAAAAGTAGTACACAAACATATTGACGGACGTAAAGAGGCCAATAAGTGATAGCCCGCCTCTAATCATATATGAAATAAAGAAATACGGTTCTACTTGCGGAGCACCAAAATTAAGCGTCGATTGCCACCCTGTATGCTCTAGCTCAGTGATATAGTTTTTAAGGGTTTCGGGGTAGGTGTACCCGGTGTCGCCAAAGGTAAACGTTTTGAATGTAAACCAACTCCAATGTGCCAGAATAGCAAGCGCGATAACAAACAGAATCCCCTTGTGATCTTTGAGTAGTCTAACCATAGGGCCCTAGCACAAATTTCTGTTCTTGTTCGGCGAACTCCTTCCAGCTGAGGAATTCAGTCTTCATCTGATAATCGGTACTTTTCGGAGCGTTTAATAATTCCTGGAGCTTAACAACCACGCTTTTATGGTCGCCCAACGGGTAAAGATACATAAAGTCGGTGTATTCTTCGCGACTTCGATAGGGCTCTAGATCGTATGCTACAACCGGTAGACTGCATGCAATCGCCTCATCAACGACTTGTGCGTATGACTCGCTATGGCTCAGAAAAAGGAAGACCCTGCTCTGTTTCAAAAGCCTAACTTTTTCCTCCCCAAACACAAACCCCCGCAGGATAATGTTGTTTTCTAGTCCTTTTTCTTTTATCGAGGCTTTGATGCTTTCGACAAACTCTGTCTCGCCATCTCCCAATAGGAGAAGCTTTGCGTCCGAACGGGTCCTTACAACCTCTTCCCATACCTCGATTAGATCATTAATGCCCTTAAAGTAGACGAATCGTCCCAGAAAGACTGCGTCATACAGCTTGTTGTGCACCTGAACACTGCGGTATGTCTCAAGATCAAACCCATACTTTAGATATTTTGCGTCAACACCCATCTCATTCTTTAATCGTTTTTTCATATATTGCGAAATAACGCCAGCAGCAGTGAACCTTCTCACGGACGACACAAATGCTTTATAGAGACTTCTGACGACAAGCACTTCTGCCAGGGCATTTGCACGAGAGACTCCATTGGCCATGAGCTTGTTAGTGTGTTGACGTAAATTTCCTAGCTCCTGAGGGTTATCAAACTGGTGCACTATCGTCACTACCTTAACCTTGTAGACCTTTTTCAAGACACGTGCTACCAGTGTAATTTGATATAGCTCGGCAATAGGGAGATAGATAGTGTCTACGTTCTCCTCCCTAATTAGCTTGGCGCTTTTTCGAAAAATGACAAAAGGAAGATAGAGCCACTCAAGTAGCCTGCCCGCCACAAAGACTTTGCGCGTGATCTTACGGATCAGCTTTGGTGTACCGTAGGCATGAAAAGATATGTTAGGATTTTTGATTTCTTCAAACTTACTGTCCTCCTTGTCTAGGATTAGCCATTTTGCGTCCTTGCCCAGATACTGAAAAGACATCTGGTGAGCGTTAAAGCTCCCACCGCTATAGGGAGGCTCTGGGTGCCACAGAAGGATTAGTATGGAACGCTTTTTGGATAGGTTCATATGCCTAGACAATTCCCTTCTCTATAAAAAATAGAGGTTTCATTATTGCGATTATCAATCGGCACTAGCCCGTAGAGATTAAGCCTCTTAAAGCCTAATTGCTGAAGCCGCTTTACCCCTGGCGTGTATCGCTCTCGTTCAGTATTATCCCAGATAATTACACCGTCATTCGTGAGAAAATCTGTAGCAACCCGAGAACACTTCACGCGCTCCCTGCCGTCAATCATAATTATATGAAATTTTTTGTTGTGCTGCTTAATGTCATTCACGTATTCATCTTTAGCCAAGGGCGCATACCTTAGGATCGTGTTCGAAGGCATGCGACTCTTTAGATACTCATGCCACTCCTGGTCATGTTCGCAGCTTGTAACATCTTTGGCCTTTTTCGCCCACCACAACGTGCTACCGCCGGACCCGTACTCATAAACACGCATACTCTTTTTTACCCTTGTCTCAAGGAAGTAGACGGCCGAATAAGTGATCCAAGGTATGGGCTCGCCCCTTTCGTTGATCGACTGCTGCGCTCGAGCGCTTTTGAACCAGCCGACTTCATGTAGAGCACTTCGGCCTGAGACGAAGGCTAACATATTCTGCACCATACGGACGTTGAGCCTTCGCGCGATAGTCCTTGCCGCTGGATACTGACGCAACCGGTCGGCGAGGGAATATTTATTATGCTTTGCGTTCATTGGACTACTCCTCCTCTGCATTTATAATGCTTGTCCTAGTTTTAGCCGTGCATAATTAAGTGCGCCAATACCAAACTCGATAGTAACCATATACCACAGACCTAGGTATAAAATCGGATGGCTAAATAGATATTTAATATTTCTGAGAAACAAGCCGTAACGGTTAAATACATTGGCCCGATAGCGAAAAGTTTTTGGATGGGTTTCTTTGAAAAGGTCGGCGGTTTCAGTATAGAATAATTTCTTTTTGATACTCCGCGTCAACTTGAGTGCGCCCTCATTATGTCGGAGAAAGTTAGCAGTACGGCCTACCTTATATCCAGCCTGACGGATGCGCAGATCCAGGTCCTTATCTTCGGAAAAAACCATAGCCTCGTTATGGCCGCCAACGTGCCTATAGACCTCCTTGGTCATGGCGCGTAAGGCCTCGATTTGATCGGCCCCCTCGTAACACCTTTTCTCTAGCCACTTACATTTCGCCCAGAATGTAGTGCCAAATGATTCTTCGGGAATAATAAGTGCGTCGAAGCCGTCTTCTTCAAGCTTCCTAACGCATTCGCCGATGAGATCCGGTGTTACCTGCATGTCAGAGTCTAAATGTAGAAATATTTTGCCCTTAGCCTCCTGGCTTGCCCGATTGCGACCTTGAGCCATCGACCGGTTCTCCTTAAGATATGTCATGTTAAGGCCTGCATTTTTGAACTTCTCGACAACGCCTTTAGTGCCGTCGACGCTACGCAGGTCATCGTTGATTATGACCTCAAAGTCTGTGTAGTGTGATTTAGCTAGCGAGACGAAGAATGGTTCTAACATTTTCTCGCTGTTATACGTAGGCGTAATAATTGAGACCGTTGGCTGCTCCGTGGTGTTCATCCTATCTTTCCAAAAATTCCCATCAAATCTTTATAACTCCGTTGGAACGCAATCTGCTTGCTCCATGCCCAGGCTTTCTTGCGTAAGTGCCCGTAGCCGGAGCCACTGGTTCCAAGAAGTTCAACAATACCGTCGGCTAAAGCTTGAGGGACCGGAGCAGTTATGATGCCGGTTTCGCCGTTCTTAACGCTGTCACGGAGGCCCGCCACGTCATAAACGACGGCAGGTGTGCCCTGGCTGTTAGCCTCAGTAACAATTAGGCCCCAGCCTTCTTCAATCGAGGTCACCAGGATGGCATGGCATTTTTGCATCAGTTCAATCTTTTGCTCGTCGGTTGTTCGTCCAAGGTACTCAATGTCTTTCTTATGGGGTGATCTGGCAATGTAGTCCAAGACTTTCTTGCCATATGAGCTGTTTGCGTTGCCGGATATTTTCATTCGTAGTTTGGGTATTTCTTTTTTGGCAATCTCGAATGCCTTAATTTGGTCAATGGTTCGCTTCATGGCGCGCATGCTGCCATGGCTCAGGACGGTCGGATTTTTGTACTTTTTAATTGTAGCAATATTTTTGGCAGGCTGTATACTAATCCCTTCCGAAATAATATGCGTTCGTTCTGGGCTGAATCCGTACTTTGCTAGCTCTTGGCGGGTGCTTTCGGAAACGGTGATTACCGGGATCTTGAACAGACTAAAGAATCTGGTTGCCACGGGTACCAACAGACCATAACCGATATAGCTAAATGGCTTGGGTACCTCGTACAACCAGTTGATGCGTGCCAGCTGGTGGTAGAAAGCGAAGCGCTTGGCCCTACGCTCAAATAGAACACAAAAGTATGGGCAGCCACCCTGTACTTCCTCGATGACAACATCGTACCTGCCCCGTAATCTGAAGACAAAATAAACGAGGGCAAAGAACGGGTGTAGATAGCGGTTGCTGCCGGCACGGAATACGGGAATACCCTCGGGCGTTTGGCCTGGATTGGCACCCGGGTAGTTGGTGGTCAGTAGCGTAACGCTGTGGCCGTCGGATTGCAGGCGCTTGCTGAGTTCGCTACAGACTACCTCTGCTCCACCAGCTTCGGGGTGTCCCATGTCTTTCCAGGTAATCCAGAGGACGTTCATTCTGTGCTTAGCTCCTGGCCTTCTAAGTCTTTGGCTCTAGGCGTACGGCGAACAATGTATAAGGGTCTGCCGATTACCTCGGTGTGGATATGTGCGATATATAGCGATATGAGCCCCAGGCAAACAAGTACAATACCGATTAAGAACAGAATTAGCATAGCCAGGAAGGTCGAACTGTTGATCGTCCAGTTTAGGGGGTTCCCAAGTACAAAACGTACAACGTATAGAAAAATAGTTGCGGGAATGCTGAGGGTTAGTATTAGTATACCCAGGTAACCGGCCATCTTTAGAGGGACCAGGCTGTATGAGGTGAAGCTGTTCATGGCCAGGTCGATAAGTTTCTTGAAGCTGTAGTTAGGCGTGCCATGAAGTCGCGGGCTTTGCTCGAATGGTATGTAGTCGCGTTCAAAGCCCATCCAGTCGATAAGGCCACGGGTGATGCGGTTTCTTTCGGGCAAGTCGTTGAAGGTGTCGATGACCTGGCGGTCGAGTAGGCGATAGTCGGTGGCGTGGGGGGTTATTTTGGTGTGGCCTATAACCTGCATAATTTTGTAAAAGAGCCTGGCGCCGACGCGCCGGGTAAACTGCATGCTGCGTGCCGAAAAGACGCCAACCACAATCTCGGCCCCGTTCTCCCAGCGTTCGAGGAACTCGCCAATCAAGCTTGGCGGCATCTGCATGTCGGCGTCAATAATAATGGCAGCATCGCCTTTTGCGCAGTGAAGTCCGGCGCTTACTGCTGCTTCTTTGCCGAAATTGCGCGCGAATTGGGTAACGTGTACCCGTGCGTCCTTTGTCTTAATGGTGTGCAGGATTTTGGCAGAGGTATCTTCGCTTCCGTCGTCGATAAAGTTAATTTCAAATGAGTATTGATCTAGGCGTTTGAGTGTCTTGCTAAGTTCTGCATATAGCGGAACAAGATTGAGGGCTTCGTTAAATACGGGGACTACAATAGAAATAAGTTTTTGCGTGGGCATACTACAGGCTCCTTAAGCGCAGAAATGATGCTGACCTCCAAATAACGAACAAGCCTAGTGTCGTGATGCTGCCATATATTAAGTTCATCACAACAGCGCTTAGACTACTGTGATGGAGCAACATCAGCCACCCTACGACTACGGTTCCTATTGCGACTATAACACCTATTTGATATCTGCGCAATGCTAGGTAATAAGATATGATCAGACTAAGGATCGACAGTAAAAACATTGCTATGCTCAACTGTGGTAGCAGCGATACCTGCGCGGCGTATTTGCTACCCATAAGAATGTGGACTATTTGCTTAGAGAACACTGTAAAGAATATTACAGCGCAACCACCTACGGCTGTGACCAGCGTCAACGATTTGAGCAAAAAGATTCGGTTATCGTGGTGCGGCAGTTCTAACTTGACCGATGGCAGTAACACTTGCGATGCCGAGCCAGTCAAAAAGAAGATGATCTTGGCCACGGTCGAAATTGCGGCGTACTCACCCGCTACGTGTGGGTCAAAGTAATGCTTGACCACAAAGATGTCAATACTCGAAAGAACGGCCATAGCCAGTGAGGCGACAAATACCAAAGCGGCGTACTTTAGCTCGGGCAATAGTACGCGCAGGTCGGGCAAAAAGAGACGTCGTTTGCCCTTTGGGTAGTAGAACCCTAGCTTACGAGCGCGTTGTGCTGCGTACCAAAATGTTAGCAATTGTGCGACCACTAGGCCGCCTATTGCTCCGCTAGTCTTTAGCCCAATTACGACGAGTGCGGCCGAAAAGATAATTTTGCCGAATGAGCCGATTAGCTGTGAGATAGCGTTGTCTAAGAAGTTTTTGTGTGCCCTGAGATATGCTCCCCGGAATGCCCCAGGTACACTGGCCACTAGAGAGATTAGCAGCAAAACAAACGGCCATGCCGAGTCGAACTGAAAGAAGGTTTTGAGCTTCATGCTCAGTGCTGCCAAGATGATTGTAATAACGACGCTCAGCATGAAGGCCAGCTTTTCTAGCTCTAAAATCACACGCTGTTTCTTCTCGTCGTCGGTATAGTTGGCGACGATGTTTACCGTTACCTGCCCTAGGACAGTTAGAAAGAGTACTAGCTGCACGGATAGCGCAACAAGTGCCTGAACTTCACCAAATGACTTTGGCTCAAGCAGGCGGCCAAGGATTGGGTAGTATGCATAGTTGGCGACGCCGACCAATATAGACCCGACAAAGACGACGGCATTCTGCCGTAAAAATGCACTATTAAAAAGGGTCTTGAAAAGCTTCACGTTGTTTTTACCATAACAGATAGCATGCAGTGGAGCAACACGCTGCCGCTAGGGCGTCGGAGCATTAAAAGCGCGTTGATGAGCTCCGCTTAACAGGAAGGGCTCTAGGGATTGCAACGTAAAGAAAGGTTGCTATCATCTTCCTTGGCGCCTATTTGAGATTTTGAGTAGGTCAACCGTCGCACTAACCACCATACTAGGCCTAGAGTCCCCAGAGAGAAGATCGTTGTGCCAATGCCCTCCAAAACTAAGCCGAGGCGGGAAGCACTGTAGGCGGCGAGTTCATTTATCCAGCGCTGCACCTCAAGAATACACCATAGGGCGATAACTCCTAATAACACCAGTTGCAGCTGTCCCCTCGTGCGTAAGAAATAGGTGATTAAAGCAGTGGGCAGTGTAAGCATAGCCATGAAAAACACATAGTTCGGCCTGGCTAGGTTTGCAAAGGTATTCGTTCCGTTAAACTCATGAAGCGCAAACCCCTGATTAGTCCCGCTTGTATATTTCTTAGTAAAGGGATTGAGGCAGGTCGGATCAACTAAACAGTAGGGGTTTTGTCTAAAGACGCCACCGAAAGTTCTATGCTCTTGGGCCTGCCAATTAGCAGAGTAGTCATAGTACATTTGCGAGGGTAGAATATGCACGAACGCCAATACTATATAGGTGGTGCATAGCACCCCGAGAATGATGGTTGCTTTCTTTATTGGCCTAATTATCTCATCGTAATGCATGGTTCCCTCCTGGCATGTATTTAGAGATCACTTTCAGCTTTGATATGAAGTAAGTAAGCTTTCATGTTGTGTTGGCCTTTTTCATCCTGAAGCCAAGAGTTACCTTTCTTAGACCAACTCCAACCCCTTTCAGTATAGTTGGTTGGTTTGCTGCCGTATACACCCCATTCAGCTACTAGGGGGTACTGTGGGTTGTTGCCCGCAAAGCCTACAACTATTGCCAAGTGATCAATTGAGCCATCTCCAGTCCAGTCATATGCTACAATGTCACCTTTTTTAGCCTCGGGAACATTATAGGTACTTGACGATATAGTAAGCGGGATAAATTCTGTGTAGGTTTTTTTCTGCAAATACTCCAGTAGTTTAGGGGCAACCCAGGCGCCAGGGCTACGTGTGTTAAGTCCATCACCTCCTAACGCGGTAGGAATGCCATTGGGATCAAAACTCTTGGCGTTCCATTCTGCGTTTGCTGTTTGGTGTAGCCCCGCTTGCCATAGGGCGTTACTCACAAACCATGTGCAAGCGCCAGGCCCAGGAGGTACATCTTCTGCGTGAGCTAACGCCCAGTTCGCAGCTGCACTACGATTAAATTCCACAAATGGCTGCACTGTTTCCGCATGCTGCGGATTTACCGTCTGGTTGCCCAAGTTTGGGCTGCTACCACCCCCACACTCCCGCTCCCCTGGTGTAGCCTGGTTCGCCTTATTCGGTGTATTGGTATCATGGTCGGGTATATAGAACTGTTCTGGGGCTTGTGGATTATCTAAGTCTTTCGCAAGATGCCATCTACGGTTGTTGTATTGGCCGACTGCTTGGCCATTCGTGCCACAAATGAGTTCTACTCTGTCGCCATACTTGGCGTAATATGGAAGGCTACGAGTTGTGTCACTCATTGTTGGTGAATTACGGTAGTAAATACCATGCGTACCGTCATGGTCATGGTTGGTGACGGTATACACGGGATTACTAGCTGCAACAGCAGGACTAGCCTCGACGGCTACGCCGCCTGCGGCCAGTCCTAATGCGGCAAGGCCGCCCACAGCCAAACGGCCGAGGCGGGAATGAACAAAACGGTCGCGGAGGGAGGGCTTTTCGGAGTTGCGTGAAGTGAAGGCAACATCTACCGTTTCAGCCACAGCACGAGATGTCGGAGTAATACCAGGCCCTTCAGCCGCGTGAGTAGATTCTGGCTCTGGCGTGTCTTCCAGGAGGTTTGAAGCAGTAAAATACTCAGTAAGTTCACCATCTACGACGATGGGGAGGTTAGTGCATTCAGATGAGGTTTGGGCTGCTAGTTCGGACATGGCGGCAGAGTAACATAGAGTGCCTTACGGTGCAAACCCGGGCATTGCCGCTATGTGCCCCTGACAATGTAGTACGCCAGCGCCACTACCAGCGGAATGACACTCAGCAATAGCAGGTACGCCATCCACGCAAAGCGGCTAGTCTTTTTTACTAATGCCGCTGTGTTTTGCTCTAATACCTGTGCCACATCGTTGACTAGTCTCTCCACGAGAGCGTAGTCTGTTGTCTTCATCATGCGCTGGTATCGTGGCTGGGATTTTTTGACAGTGAGCTGCTTTACCCAGATGCGCTTAGTACATAGCCACCAGTAGATGAGTATGGTGGCTTGAAGTAGTGAAAAGGCTATAAAGCAGTACAGTATGATCGTGTGCTTGTCGAATAGTTTGGCACCAACAATCGAGAAGAGTGAGAACATGGCTATCGACAGCGCCATAAGGTTGCTGGCCTTGCTCTCGACGCGGCTTATGGCGTCGTGCAAAATGGAGTGCTCAGTTAATAAGACGTCGAGGAATGCTGTTAGGCCCTGCAGGTTGTCTGGGTGCCGTGAGATCATGGGGGCTTGAGGCAGGTCTTCGGTGCCGTTAGGTAGGTCTCCGGCTCCGTTGTTGTCCGTGGCCGGCTGTACTGGTTTCTGGTTGTCTCTCCATTTTCTGAAAATTGCCATCGCCTTGTACCCCGTAGGTACTTATTACTATAGCGGACTATATATTTGCGCACCAGCCTAATTAGGCATCAAATAGCCTAACTTGGCTATTCTTCAGGAGACATGCAGCCAGCGACCGCTCATGGCTTAAGCCGGGGTTCGTAGTCTGCCTGTACGCACAATGTTCTGTCTAGTATGTGACCATGCGCGAAGAGTAATATGAGGACAGACTGAAATTCCTAAACTTGGAGGGCGACTGTGAGAAGAACCAAATTATTTGTAGTGGCGTTGCTATTGGCTGTTTCGGCGGCTGTGGGGGTGCTGGGTGCCAATGCCCGGGCTGCCGGTAACACTTGTACTTGGGCTGGCACGGCAGGAGACAACAAATTTAGCACTGCGGCTAACTGGACGGGTTGCGCAGGCACTGCCCCTATTGGTGACGATAGTCTGCTATTCTCGCTTAGTGCGACAGATTTGACGCTAGACAACGATATTACTGGTCTAAGCGTTGCCAACGTAACGGTCACCAACGACAATAGCCTCCCCCATTTTGTGCAGATAAACGGCAACGAGCTAGTTGTGACCGGTACGCTGTCTGATGCGCCAACTACTTGCTTGGGTGGTGGTTGCATTGCAACGGTGGAGTTTATGGCGCCGCTCAAGTTGGGCGCAGATGTGACTGTTAACTCTGGCGTTGATGCTGTTGCCGTTAACCTTAACGGTCATGTGCTCAGCCTTGGTGATGGTGCCATTATTACGGGCGTTATTAGCGGCACCGGCTCTATCCAGGTTGTGGGTGGTGAGATCTATCTTACTGGCGCTAACACGTGGACGGGACCACTTGTAGTTAATCCTGGCCAGCAACTATATGCAGGCGTGGCCTCTTTGGGCAACGCAACGAATACGGTCACCGTAGCCAGTGGCGGCGGCTTGGCGTTTTGTGGTCCAAACGGCGCATCGGTTCCGCAGAACTTTACTGTTGCCGGCCAGGGTGGTATAGACGGTGCACTTGCTAGTTGGGTGAGCTGTTCGCAGAAGGGTCCGATTTTGCCACCGAGCGAGGCGGATGTCGCGCTAACAGGTGTAGTTACACTAACGGCGGACACTCAGTTTGGCGCCCAAGGTATATTTACGGTGAATAACTTGATTGCTAACGGGCATACGCTAGGCAAGACTACGACGTCGACCGGTTCGCTGGTTGTGAACACGACAAGCACCCCTACACCTCCGCCATCTGGAACACCAGGCACAACGATATATGGCGACAACCAGCCGACGGCTCCGCTCGTTATTCTGGCGGGTCAGACTGCGGTTGTTGATGGTACGCGCGGCGATGTTACTATCAACGGTGGTACGCTTATGGGTACGGGTTTGGTTGGCGCACTTACAATGACTGCTGGCGTGCTTGCTCCCGGCCACAGCCCAGGCATACTGCGTTCCAGCGGCGTGGCGTTTACGGGCGGAGAGTATCAAGTTGAGATCGGCGGTCGCCGTGAGGGCAAGTACGACCAGCTCAAAGTTAAAGGTGCTGTTAATCTGGGCACCGCCACCAAACTATTGTTGAGCCACTGGAAGCACTACCGCCCGCGTCCGGGTGACACGTTTGTAATTGTGCAAAACGATGGCAAAGACTCTGTGCGAGGCACTTTTAAGGGGCTTCCGGAGGGCGCAAGGCTGACAGTAGACGGCGTATCGTACAGCATAAGCTACAAAGGTGGCACGCACCACAACGACGTAGTGCTGCGGGTCCAGCCGCCTGCTCGTCACCAAAAACAGCACCATCACTGGTACGATTTTTGGCACCGGTAGATAGCTGCTCTGTTGCTATAAATAGCCAGGTCTCGTGGAGGCCTGGCTATAAGTTTGTGGGGTGGCTGGTCTAGCGTTTTCCAAGGCCGGGCCTTGGAAAGGGTTTAGGCCATTTCGCGGCGGAGTTTGCGCCACTTTCTAATTTGTAGACGATTCATCTTTTCGCGTGTTTCTTGGCTACTTGTGTCGTAGGCTAGATCGTCTAGCTGGATTGTTGCGATTTGTGTTGGGTGAGAAAGGATTTTTACCTTTTTCATGCGAGCCCTCCTTACTGTTAAACAGCATTCTCATAGTACCGCCGCAAGCTGGGAGTTGACTGTACGTAATGTCACTGCCAGTATGTATCGTGGCTCACAATAACAGGGGTAGAAGCTTAAGATTTACTGGACTTTGCGCACATGGCGTTTGCCGCTCCGCGTTGATCGCTTGACGAGTGGTTTGCCTATTTGATTGGCCAGGGATTCGGACAGTGGCAGGCGTCGTTTTTGCAGTGGAGATTTGCGCGCATTTTGAATGGTGCGGGCAAAGCGATGGTCGGCGTCGCTGTCGGCGTATCGCGCGATTGGCTCGGTGGTTAGTACTTTGCGTTTGTTGGGTTCGTCTAGCTCGCCCATTACCCGCACGGCGTAGTCCTTGAGTAGCCATTCGCGGCCGGGCGCGGTCTCGCCTACGACGGTAATCTGCCACAAGCCCTTGCCTACTTCTCTTTCGTGCATAATGCGCAGCGGACGGACGACCATTAGCGAGCCTTCGGGCAGGCGCAAGTTGGTGTCTTCGACAATATCCAGGCCTTTGTCTAGGTCGGTTACAAACAAATCTATGGCTATGGTGCGCACGCCTTTGGGAGAGACGCGGACGCCGGCAATGTTTTGGTTGTTGAGCCAGATAACTTCGCCGTTGATGCCGCGGATGCGGATAGAACGGAGCGTTACGCGCTCGATGACGCCCTCCAGATCACCAAACGGCTCTACCTTGACGTAATCGCCCACCCCAAACCAGTGTTCAGCCATCATGACGCCGCCGTAGGCAACGTCACGCAAGATTGGGCCAATGGTAGCGCTCGAAACGATCACGATTATGGCACTGGCGCCAATCAGGGCGGTTGGCTGCTGTGTGGGGTGTGAGTAGATCCACCAAAAGTAGATGGCCAGCGCGGCCAAAAGCACGCGCACGAGCGCAACCGTTAGTACGGTGAAGGTTTCGACCCGTCGTAGGCGGTTTACTTCTTTGAGGCTAGACGCCCGGTCGGCCCGGCGGCTAAGCGAGTGGGCAAACCGTCGCAATATGGCGGCAATAATGCGCCCCAAAATAATCGCAATGGCCATGGCGACAATAAAGCTAAGCACCGACCGGGCGCTCAAAAAGCTGTCGGTGATGCGCTGCAGCGTGCTTTTGGACTGTTGCAGCGCGTTGTCGAGCTGCGAAGCAGCAAACAACCTATCCATATATGCTTATAGCATAATGCATGTACGCGCTTTGCGCCATAAGCATTACCGCAATCCATTCCATGTAGCGATGATATGTTGTAAAATATGTCTACATTAAAAATTGAGGCAAGCGACCACTATGAGCCACACTACTGACGAGACGAAAAGCAAACGGTACAACCCCAATCTAGGCACTATTATCGGCGCTGCCATTGGAGCGATGGGGGCTATTGTTGCGGCGGTAATTGGCATATCGGCAGCGATCGGCAACCCTACTGCGGCATCAAAAACAACAGGCACTAATGTGAGCAAAAACAGCAACCAGGTGACAACCGAAGGGCCAAGTACGAATCCGGGACCCACATCCCCTGACTCCAGTGCTATTCGTTTTAAGGGTTCGGTGAGAGTGATATCGGCCGAACTGGATGCGCTGCCAATCCTCAATAACAACGGCTACGACAACGACGTATACGCAAAGGTTGACGACGGCAATATATTCGCTAGGCAAAATAGCGGGAAAATTACCGACATCGTCCCTGGCGGTGGCGCAAATCTTAGTGAGGCAGTCTGCCGTAGCGCTGCCCTCACCAACGGGCGCCCAGATGCCATTGCGCTTAAAGTGGGGACTGTCCTTTGTGTGGTAACAGACAAAGGGCGCGCAGCCTCCTTGGTAGTTACCTCAGTGCCGCCCGAGGGTCAGGCAGACCAAAATAACCCCTACTTTGTTGCGGACGTGACGGTTTGGGAACATGTAGCTAAATAGTGGACGCAATTAAGGTTATACTTTAGATATGGCCAGGCCAGCAACTTCCGACATGCCCTCCAAGTACCGGGCGCGTATTGTATTGTTGGTGCTGTCTCTTTTGCTGCTGTATGTGGTATTGCCACGCCTGGATGATTTTGCGGCTAGTTGGCCGGTATTGCGCAATGCTAGCCCGGGTATGGTGCTGGTGGCGAGCTTGTTTGTGGTACTAACCTATGCTTTTGCCGGGGCCATATATACGTTGCTTGCCATTCACCGGCTGCACCTAGGCCGCACAGTCGCCATCCAAGTTGCCAGTGCCTTTACCAACCGGCTGCTGCCCGCGGGCATTGGCGGCCTGACTATCAACGTGGAGTATTTGCACCGGGCACGGCATACGCTGCCACAGGCACTCACCGTTGCGGGCGCTAACAATGGTATTGGTTTGCTTGGGCACGGCATTTTGTTGGCTGGTGCTGTCGTGTTCAGCCACGGCGCGCTCGTGGACCGATTGCATATACGGATAGGCATGTGGAGTTGGGTGCTGACGGGTTGCATACTGTTGGCGATAGTTGTGCTCAATGTTTTTGCCTTTCGGCGGGTGCGTGAGTACCTGCACCGCCTAACGCTCGGCGTCGTACGTAATGTGCTGGCGTATCGTAATCGCCCGGGCAGATTGGCGCTAGCTTTGGCCTGCTCGTTGGCGCTAACCAGCTGCTATGTATTGGTTTTGCAGTTCTCTGCCCTGGCTGTGGGAGTCCAGTTGTCTGTGTGGAGTATGTTCGTGGTCTTTACGGCCGGCATTGTGGCTGGAACGGCCACGCCAACGCCAGGCGGTCTGGGCGGCGCAGAGGCTGGCCTGGTCGCAGGTCTGGTGGCTTATGGTGTTGATGCTTCGGCTGCACTGGCGACAGTATTGCTCTATCGGTTACTTACCTACTGGCTGCCATTGTTGCCAGGTGTAGCTACCTTCTTTGCGATTCGCAAGCGCTATCTATAGGTGCTTGGCTATCTCTTTGGAATAGATAATTACCAACAATCCTGCGGCGCTAACAATTTCTAGCCCGAAGATTAGGTCGATGTACGTCATTGACGTAGAAATAGACGTGGGTACCAGCACTTGCCGCAGCGGCAAGATGACCAGTACGGCTAGGCCAATCGAGAACGCAGTGCTGTCTTCGGCCTGCCTCTTCGACTTTTTGCTATTGCCGCTTGGCTCTTCGTCACGGAAGAACGCCAGGCTGGCGAGCACTACAATGAGCAGTAACGGCGTGAGCGCGATGCTGTAGGTGAATAACTCAAGGCGTAGGGCCCGTTTAACGATATATACCTTGTGTATTTCGTAACTGCCATCCGACTTGCCGTCCATACTGGTGGTCAAAAAGCTGCCCGAAGGCGCCCGAATGTCGGGGTCATCCGCCACAAATGTAAGTAGTACCTTGCGATAATTGGCAATCTCTTCGTTGTACTCAAGATTACTGGGCAACTTGAGCGAAAAGTCTTTGTTGAAGTAATATGAGTCGCTAGGAAAATGCGACGGTGGCTCTACGGTGTAGTCGGTTCTGATGGTAAATGAAGGAGTATCGAAGTAGTAGTCTAGCGGGTTGGTTTTGTCGATCTTGAGCGTATCGAGGCTAAATGTTTTGTTGAGGTCATCATCTCCGGCTACAAGCTGACTGTTCGTCCTGAATGTGATCTGATGTCTTGGGTCTAGCAGGCCCTCGTCACTGTTGCTGGGCGGCGATCCGGGCAAGTTGAAGTGCTCTGGCTGGTGTGTTGTTTTGTCACGCAACTGCTCGAGGTATCTGCCAGTCAGATAGACTCGTACATGTGCCTGTACGGATGCGGGCCGGGTATTGATCGCTTCGATGTGTACCTCGTACCACACGGTGTATAACCCGCCATGTTGGCTAAGGCTGCCTATAGACGTTCCCTCGAGCTTTTGGCGGTATACCCAGAGTGATGTTGCACCCGACGCTACCAACCCATAAAAAATAACCAGCCACATAGCCGCACCACCTAGTAATGTGACGGTAATAAGTAGCCAACGCATGGGATGAACGCTCGATTTGTGAAATAGTCGTACCATCCACGGCCGTGCGCGCACGTGGATAATGGCCATAACAATCACAAACAAACAGGCGATAGTTGGCACGCGGCTAGGTATGTCGCCATAGATGTTGTCGTAAATTGAGACTAACACTGCCAGAACAAGCATCTGGAATAAGCCAAGGGCAATGTGGGCTAGCAGGCTTAGCTTGAGCATCTTTGCGCCATATAGCCAGTAGCGGATGGTCAGGACGCCGAGCGATGCGAGAGCTGCGAGGATAATCCAGGTTCGTGTTTGCCATAGGTAAATGGCGTACATAGTGAGCTTCATGGCATGCAAATGCCAGAGTATGTTGTATAGCCAGGGGGCATGTGTTGCCAAAGAATCCAGAGTTGGATAGACGGCATAACGGATGACGTTGGGCGTCGCCATGCCGACGAACCAAAGCCATATAAAGGCATCAAGTATCAGTGATTCGTTCCAGCTTTGGTAAAAGCCTTCCCAGAAGCCTAAAATTTTGCGGTAGATAGCGCTCAGTCGTCCAAGCATAGTGGCCCTCGGCGAGTTAGTATGTTGTTATCATACTGTGACGTGGCGCAAACAAACAACTATAAGCCGAGATTACTGCGTAGGGTGTCAAGCTCTGCCTTGACTGGCCAGGGATTAAATACACAGCCCTCTAAATTGATTGACTGCTGTTGCATAACGGGCGCCAGCTGCCCTGCCCCGCCACAATGCCGGTGGGCAAAGCCCAAGCGGTGTCCTGTTTCGTGGTTGATAAGCATGGAGCGATAGTCGTCTAGCGTTCCGCCACTGGCGTTCCAGGCGTCGCTGGCGTTGGCCCAGCGGTTATAGTTGAATACAACATTGTCGCCTGAGCGGCAGCTCCAGATGGCGTCGCACACGCCACCGAAAGATGTCATTTGGTCCGCCGCGCTAATCCAAACGGTGAAATCGCAGCCGCTAGTTGCTTGCTTGAAATCTACCAGACCATTGAGCGACCAACCACGCGGATCGGCATAGGTGCTCTTGAGTTTGGCTTGTAGCGCGGTAAGGTTGGATGTTGATACTCCGCGTACGGCCGTACAGTACGTGTAGGTTTTGACCGCAGTCTGGGCTGCAACGGCAAGTGTCCCTTCTCTGGCGGCCTTAATATTTGCCACAGTTGTGGACACCAATGTATTGGCATCTTTAATGCGTATGCCAAAAAAGCCGTCTAGTGAGGCAACGTATTCGTCGATCTTGGCAGTAGATAGGTCGTATCCAGTCCCAGCGCGTGCATACCAGCCAGCGATTTCTTGGGCGGTTGGCTGCTTGGTCTTGCCGTTGTATGAAAAAACTAACTTGGTGTCGATTTGTGCCTGCAAGGCCTGCTTGGCAGTCTGTAGGCTGCTGGCCTGTACTTGTGGTTTGCTCAGCTTGGTGGCAACGGCAATGCTTGTACGACCGGCGTCGAGACCACGCAAGATAGACTGTTCCAGACGCGACTGGTCGAGTATACGGCCGTCGCTGGCCCCGGTGATAGATACGGTGGCCTCGTTTATATCCAGATGCGCGTCGCTGGCTGGTACAGACAGCTTGCCAGAAAGCTTCGCCCCTTCTTTGGTGAGCGTTGCTGTGCGTATTGCAACTGGCGCCTCGAGTTGCGGCGATTTGAACAGATTGACGATTGGCAGCCAGTAGCGCTCCTTGTTAGCGCTGTGCGTGGTGCGGCTAACGTCTTTGCTGACGCCAACGTCGTGTAGTGTAACGGTGGCTTTTTGTTGGCCTTGTACCAGGGTGATGCTTGCTGGCAAGAGCTTGAGGTCGCTGATTTTTTGCGACAGGTTGCCATACGCTACGCTGCCGATAGCGGTATCCATAACGCGAGTTTGGGGGTAGGTACGCCCGTGATACGCTGCCGCAATACCAATATTGGTAGCGGCAAACAGGCCTACCACGAGCCCTGTAATCGTCAGAACGTGCCTGCGATGCCTGGCCCAAAAGCCAGCTCTCCCCCTAGAATATTTGTTACGTACCCTATGCATTACCGTTCAGTATACCGCGCCCGGCATAGCTTTGACTACTACCCTATAGTGACCGGGTGCACATATGCACCAATTACCACCAAATAAAAGGCCAACTCCACGACCTGCTGTGTTGCGCCAAGACATACATCGGTATAGCCTCCAAGATGCCGCATAAACCATGCCCCAAACAAATTGCGCATTAGCCACAAAAGGGGCATCAGTAGCAATACAACCAAATTGCCTGTAAGCAAGACCGGCGCCATGCCCCAAAAGGTCATAGCAGCTAGACGCTTGGTAGGTACAAAGCTGCTGGCGGCGTAGCGCGAGAATGCGTGTGCGGCAATAAGCACTGACGGCAGAAGTTTGGTGGGTACTAGCAATAATGCTTGATATTTGACCAAGAGCCCAACTATTAGTGCCACGCCACCCGTCTGTAGCCGGTCATGAGTTTGGGTGTGCGCCATCCAGTGTCGTGCAACCAGGTTGAAGAAGCTGGCCAGGTCGTCCTCGTACCGTGCGCCTGTAATAGCGACCGACACAAGCATACTAAACGCTACCGCCAGGTTTTTACTTCCAAATACCGCATCAGTCGCCAGGAAGGCACCCCCAACAATAGCTCCGACTAGTATGCCCACCACCGGGAGGTAGGCAGTGGTCTGCTCCAACGAGTAGTCGGTGCCACTAATGCGCGGCAACGGTATAAGCGTAGTGCGGACCCATGCCGATCCCAAGACGTGTAGTTCTACCCAAAAACGTGCACCACCGCCCCGTATGACATTCTTCAATCTCTGACCGCGTGCCATGCATTTTAGCGTAGCTGATTACGCATATACTGGCAACTAATATTTATAAGTAGGCGTCAAGGCCGCCCTGTTTGGGCACGAACGAAGCGGCAAACGCGGTGCGTGTGCATTTTTTGAGCTCTTGCTCGGTCAGTAAATTGTTGTCGCGCAATAGTTTGTATTGTACGGGCAAACGGCAGCCTTCAATGACTTCTGGCCAGTCGGTATTGATGCAGAACGGCACGTTATTTTCGATAAAGGTGCGCAGAATAAACTTCATTTCGTCCATGTTTTCTACTGCTTTGGTGGCAAGGTTGGACATTGGGCAGACTTCTAGTACTACCTTTCGTCTGGCGAGTTCCTGCATGAGTGGTTTATCGTAGGCTGCCAGGATGCCATGGCCAATACGCTGCGGTTGCAAGTATTCGAGCGCCTCCCAAATGTCGTTGGCGGCATGGACTTCGCCGGAGTGCACGGTTACTTTGAGCCCCATGCCGCGGGCTTTCTGAAAAATGGCAACGTAGTCTTTTAGTCGGAATCCATCGGTAGCAGGGCCGGCAACGTCGATGCCCACAATGCCTCGCTTGCGATACTTAATAGCTTTTTCGATAATCGTAGTGTTCTGTTCCACGTTGAACTCGCGGGCAATGCAATAGATAATGCCTGCGGATAGTTTTTTGTGCTCTAGCAAGGCCCGTTCCATGCCGCGGATCATGGCCATGGTCAGGTGGTCAAGATCGACCTCGGCGTGCTGGTTGTGCTTCATGGGGTTGGTGCGTAGCTCGACGAGGGTAATGCCGTTGGCGCGGTAGGCGCCGCTCATAGTGTGATACGTGGCTGCCTCTACGGCATGCGTGCCAGAGCTGAGCTTGTCGAGGATGGGGTGGTATACCTTACGGAAGTAGTCGTCCAGCGCCATTGGTCGAGAGGGTGAGAGCGTGACGAAATCGCAGAAGTCACGATATTCGGCTTGGGGCAATTTGATGCCAGAAGAATGGGCGATTTGCCATAAAATAGCAGGATCAATAGACGTGCCCAGGTGAGCATGCAGTTCTGCAAGCGGATAATTTGGAAAGATATCGAC
Source organism: uncultured bacterium (assembly GCA_963815935.1). Classification (GTDB taxonomy): domain Bacteria; phylum Patescibacteriota; class Saccharimonadia; order Saccharimonadales; family UBA4665; genus JARIHD01. The sequence continues at coordinate 118,498 of CAWFIL010000001.1, read as the reverse complement.
TGTTGGTCGAAGCTGCATATACGTTCTGGCCCCAAAAATTATATACGTGTAGCATAGTTGCTTATGTGTGATATGTCTAGTGTGGCCCTGCTCCCTAGGCTTTGTTCGCTCGCGCCTGCATACTGCTAAGCTGACCTTGTGCTGCCGCTAGTAACTCCGTAGCGACGTTGGGCAGGACTTTGCCCTTCCGAAAGGTGGCAATAATACTGCGAGGAATGATACTGCCCGCCGGCGTTTGCAGACGTGCAAGCGTGCCGTTAGCAAGATGCTCTTCGATGAGTAGGTACGGCAGAGCCGCCGTGCCCTTGCCTGCGAGTATCAGCTCCAGCATTATTCCCGGACTCGTAGAGTAAAAGGTATATTCTGGCGTGATCTTGGCGCCTTGCAAAAACATTGAAATAAGGCCATGGGTATGAGAGGTGCGATTATATGCCAAAAAGTCGCGCAGCTCGCCTTGCGAAAGCTGCGCTCGTGCGATAGCGGTCCTTGAGCTATGTGTCACAACGACTAACGGTTCCTCGCCTAGCTCGACTGCTTGTAGCGCCCTTGGGAGGCTGTTTGGTTTGGCTGCTAGTGCCAGGTCGAGCGTGTCGCGCTCCACCAGCTGAACCAGCCGGTCGCTATTGTCTACGGTCAATGCTAGCCGGGCGCTTTGTTCTAGATGTGGCAGGCTTTGGCCGTGGACGAATAACAAATCGGCCATGCCGTCGATCAGACCGAGGCGTAGCGTTGGCTTGCTCTTGCTGGCCCCGGCGAGTTGGGTTCGCAGATTGCTTGCTTGCACGCTCATATCTTTGGCGGTTTGGTAGGCTAGGTGCCCTGCTTCGGTTAAGCAAAAGGTCCGATTGCCTCGTATCAACAACTCGGCCTGCAACTCGCGCTCTAGCTTTTTGACTGCGGCTGTCAGTGCTGGCTGCGAGATGTGCATCAGCTCGGCAGCTTTGGTATAACTGCCAGCATCCACGAGGTGCGCAAACTTGTACAGTCGGTCTTCCATAACTAAATATTATACAACCATAAAATAACTATATTTGTAACTTATAGTAACGGCTTTTATGATGAGGGACAAGACAGCTAAGTTTGTGGAGGAGTAGTACTGCAATGGCACAGCACAAAAAGATTCGCGTAGCGATTGTGGGCGTGGGCAACTGCGCTTCGTCGCTCGTACAGGGTATTTATTATTATCGTAATGCCAAGGATAACGAGTTTGTCCCGGGCGTTATGCACGTTAACTTTGGCGGCTATCACATCCGTGACATCGAGGTTGTAGCGGCGTTTGATGTTAATAGTAATAAGGTTGGCAAAGACGTGGCCGAGGCCATCTACGCCGCCCCAAACAACACTGTCACGTTTGCCGAAGTCCCCCACTTGGGCGTAAAGGTGTCGCGAGGGCCGTTGCTCGACGGTGTTAATAAGTACACTGCCAAATTGGTGCCAGTAGAACAAGGAAAAGTCGCCGTCGACGTAGTGCAAGTGCTCAAAGACTGCAAGGCTGACGCAGTCATCAACTACTTGCCTGTTGGCTCGCAACAAGCTACTGAGTTTTATGCTCAGGCGGCAATTGATGCTGGCTGCGGCTTTGTAAACTGCATCCCCGTATTCTTGGCCTCAAACAAAAAATGGGCCAAGAAGTTCAAGGATGCTGGCCTGCCGATTATTGGCGACGACATCAAAGCGCAGGTTGGCGCCACAATCACGCACCGCACGCTAGTCAATCTGTTCCTGGACCGTGGCATGAAGATTGAGCGTACTTACCAGCTAAATACTGGCGGCAACACTGACTTTCTAAACATGCTCGAGCGTGAACGTCTGGTTAGTAAAAAGATTTCTAAGACCGAAGCAGTCCGTTCGCAAATTGAGGCCCGTGGCCAAACGATTGCCGATGATGATATTCACGTTGGCCCGTCCGACTATGTGCCTTGGCAAAAGGATAACAAAATTTGCTTTTTGCGTATTGAGAGTAAGCACTTTGGTGACGTGCCCATGAATCTGGAGCTGCGCCTGTCGGTTGAAGATTCGCCCAACTCGGCAGGTGTGGCCATTGACTCGATCCGCTGCCTCAAGCTAGCGCTAGACAATAAGCTGTCCGGCCCGGTCATCGAGCCAGCTGCCTACTTTCAGAAGCATCCACCTAAGCAGATCGAAGATCGCACAGCGCGTGAACTCGTTGAGAAGTTTATCAAAAAATACGGCCAACACTAACATTGGCGCCTAACAAAAAAGCCACCTTCTGTGGAGGGTGGCTTTTTGCATTGCGAGCCTTTTGAGCTAGGCTGGCGTAGTCATTGTTACGCTGTCGAGGTAGGCGGTAATGCCTGAACCAGCGGTAACTATTACCTGCAGACTTGTCTTGGCAACGGTAGCCGAGGTGGGTGTGTAGCTAAAGGTTACGGTTTGGCTGCCAGCGGCACGAATGCCGGTGATATACTTGCCGCTCACCCAGTTGCCTGTGGCGTCGTATTCGTCCATGTAAAAGGCCACTTCGCCCGATGTGTAGGCGGCAACGTTCACGAAGGCCGATACGGTGTAGGTTTTGGCGCTAGTAACGGCTACCTGCGGCGCAAACAAGTGGATGCTTTTGGTCGCGTCGGCAACGAACTTAATGGAGTGTTGCGGCTCGTCGGCTGCACCATTGTTGTTGGCGTCGGCCGTAATGGCGGTGCTGTCGGTTGTCCAGCCAGCTGGCATGCCGGTAGAGAAGTTTTCGCTTATAACGGTAGTCGTTGGCGTTGGCGTGGGATCTGGCGGAGGTGTGCTGCCACCAGGAACGATCCACTGCACGTTATCGAGGTAGCCAGTAATGCCCGAGTTGCCTACCAAGATGATCTGTAGCCCGGCCTTTTTTACGTTGCTAGAGCTTGGCGTATAGCTAAGCGTTACGTCACCAGTAATGGTGCTGCGCTGGCCGGCTAGGTACTTGCCGCTGATCCAAGCGCCATTGGCATCGTACTCGTCAACGTAGTAGCCTAGTTCGCCACTGGTGAGGGTGAGCAAGCGTAGGAACGTCTTGATCGTGTAGGTAGCGGTACTGTCTACGCCCACCTGCGGCGCAAATAGTGAGGCGTTACTGGCGGTAGGCGCAGTTAGTTTAACTGAGTTTACTGGGTTGGCCGGGCTGCCATTGTTGGTGGCATCGGCGGTAAATGCAGCAGTGTTGTTGGTGGTCCAACCGGCGCTAATCCCGGCATCGAATGTGCCATTGGTCATTACGTCTGTGCCAGTCGGCGGCGTTGTAGTTGAATCCTCTACCAATGGGTACCACTGAAAGTTGTCTACATACGCGGTAATACCCGAGTTGGCATCGGCGTATACTTGCAGGCCGGCTTGCTTAACATTGGCCGAGCTTGGTGTGTATGTAAAGCTTTCTTCTTTAACAAATGGAGTGGTCTCGGCCTTGACCCACTTGCCGCTCACCCAGTTGCCGTTGGCATCGTACTCGTCAATGTAGTACCCCATTTCTCCACTGGTGCGGGCGGTCAGGTTCAAAAAGCTTTTGAGCATGTAGGTTTTGGTGCTATCAACGGCTACTTTTGGTGAGTACAAATGGCCGCCGGTCGTAGCCGTGGGGGCAAGTTTAACTGAGTTGGTCGGGCCAGTCGTGCTGCCAGCGACGTAGCTGCCATTGTTGGCGGTGTCTTGCGAGACGACCGATGGTTGATCGGTTGACCAGCCGCCGCTGATGCCAGTATCAAAGCCGCCATTGGTTAGCAAATTGGTTGTACTGTTTGGCAGGCCATCTTTGACGTTAACTGGGTTAATGAGCCCAGCGGCCTTCTTGGCTTGTACGTAGGCGGCAATCGCGTCTAGGTCGGCTGTGTTGTATTGGTAATCTTGCGGGTTGGTGCTGGCCTTTGGTCGGATTTCGTGGAACGTCAAAACCAGCCATTGTTTGTTGGCAATGGCTGCGTCGATCTTGGCTTCTACCTGCGCAACAGTCACACCGGCTTGTACCTGCATGTCGTTGATAAGGTAGTCGTTAAACGGCCACACATTGTTGCTCACATCCCAAAAGCCGCGGTGTGATGAGTACGACTTGGCGATCTCGGCCAATACCTGGTTGTTGTAGTCGCCATAGGGCGTAGCAAAGTCGGGCGCTGCAAAGCCATGAGCTACGAGCGCTTGCTTGCTGCCAGCAATCTCGGCAGTTAGCTGTGCGGCGGTGAGCTTGTCGGTGGCCAGCTGCGGGTGGCTGACAGTATGGCCGCCGATCTCCCATCCATAGGTGTTTTGGAGTTGCGTGACCTGATCCCACGTCATGTAAGTCATATCGTTGTCGGCAGCGCAGGTATTAGGCGCGGTAGTCATGCCGACGCAACCAGTAATGACATAGTCGGTGCCAGTCAGCCCATGGGCTGCCAGTGCCGGAGCGGCCTGCGTGAGTGCACTGTTCAGACCGTCATCGAACGTAAATGAAATATTAGCTGCAGCGGCAGGCTGCGAAACTGTCGCAAATGCTTGTAGCGGGAATAACATGGTACCCAGTAGGAGACTTGACCCAGTTATTGCTACCAAAGATTTTGGTTTTTGTAGTATATGTGGGACTTTCATACGCGGCTCCTTAGGTTACAGTCACTGGCATTGTGCAGCAGTACTACAGTTGCGAATTATACCACAACTAAACACAACCATAAAAAATGTGGTTTAAGCAGCACTAGCGGCGCGTTCGGGAGATACCCACGTGGTATGTTGCCCTGAGCGATCGGTCAACTGCCTCATATTGAATAAGCATCGAAAGATAGCATTTACCTGCACTGCGTCCATAATAAAGAAGCAAAAATACATGAATGGGGCGTATAGACTAAGCACTAATTTTTGCCATGCAGTGTGGTGCTCGTCCGGCCAGATAGTCATCATTACATAGAGCGTAATTGTCAGGTAGCCACCCGCCCACAGGCCGAGCGTATGATGCACGAGTGACGCACCTAGCAGATACGCCAGCAGGAACGGCTGGATCATCAAGATAAGCTCGCTCAAGAAGGCCATTGGGATGCGGTAGAACGTCAGTGCTTTGCTGTAGCGTTGGCTGGTGTTGCCCGCCAGCTCGCGGTATTTGAGTAAGTTTTGCAGGCTGCCCATCTTCCAGCGGTAGCGTTGGCGCAGCAGGGCTCGAAAAGTTTGTACCCCCTCGGTGCTAGCTACTACGTCAGCGGCATACACAATGCGCTGATCGCGGTTGCCCTGAGCGACAATTTTCATACTGAGCCCAATGTCTTCGGTCGAAGTGTCGGTGTCGTAAAAGTCAACTTGTTTGAGCGTTTCGTAACGATAGGTCGAGGCTACGCCGCCAACAATAAACTCGGAGTTGGTGATGGCGTAGAATTTTTTGGAACGGTACCCGATCATGTGTTCAAATTTCTGGAGCATGCCCAGCACACTGTGTTGTTCCATAATTTTGACGTTGGCGGCGACGCCAACGGTACGCGGATCGCGAAAGTAGCGCACGGCGTTTTCGATAGCGTCATGGTTGAGCATCGAGTCGGCGTCGAGCGTCATGGTCAGCCCGCCCTTCACGGCATGGCGAAGTGCGTAGTTAAGCCCAGCTGCCTTGCCGCTATTGACTGGGCGGGTTAGTAGGCAAATCGGCGGCAGCCCACTTTTGGGCCTAAAATACTCACGAACGGTGCGTCCGTCACGGCTGACCAAGCGCGACGTAGTCTTTTTGGAATGGGCCGTAATATACTCGCGAACAAGCTTGGAGGTTTTGTCGGACGAGGCATCGTCGATTACTACAATGGCGATATTTTTGTAGCTGCTTTGGCTGACAGTTTCGATGGTGCGGATAATGCCCGTCTCTTCGTTGTGGGCTGGAACAAGCACAGTCAACAAGGGGTTAAATGCGCTCTTGCTTGCCTTTTTGTCGGCGCGCTTGCGAAACATGGCGCGAATATCGTAGATGTTAGCGCCAACTACGTACAGACCGAGGTGGATGAAGTTAATCATTCCAACGATAGTTAGGATCCAGAAAAGTATCTGACTTGTGGCCATGGGTTCACGCTACCTTGAGAATAAGTATTACTATATCACAAATACATATTTCTGTAAAAATAGTATGTAGTAGCTATTGCCAATGTGGAGAACCAAGGTCTTTGAGCGTAGCGGAGCGGCGAGTTGCCAGATTAAAGATCTGCGTAAACCGAGTGTTGTTACCGTTAACAGTCTGCAAAATGTCAGCCGCCAAATAACCGTCGTTGGGTGAGACCTGTAAAGCGGCCACAGATTGATTCTTGTTAGTGGTGAGCAGCCGCTGCTGTGATGCCCCGTGCCCAGTTGCCAGGTACTCGATGTAGTGGTCTGCCACCTGTGCTTCACCGTGTAGTATGTAGCCATCGCTGCTATTGAGTGGTGTCGCATCTATAAGAAACGACTGGCTACCGTAATTTGGCTGTGGCAGGCGGTGCTGCCGGTTGGTTGCTATATCGAGCGATAGCAAGCCTTGTGAATCGGTGAAGATTGCCTGCTTGCCGCTGGCTTCGATGCCGCCCAGTGCTAGTTGCCCCAGCGGCACTGGGGTGCTGCCCGCCGCCAAACTCCCCAGCAGTGTGCTGTTGTCAAATAGCTGCGAGATTATGCTATTGCTGTCTGGCCCAAACCGCCAATTGGCAGTTTGTAGCGGTTGCCCACCGAGGCCTTCTACCAGAGTAAGCTTCGCAGAGCTTAACGAGCCGATGTACAGAGTGTTATTGTACTTTGAGTTGGTAGTTTTGGACGTAAAACACAGGCCATATGATAGCCGGTTGGGTGCACTTTGGAGTCGGGCGACAGTGCCCGACGTTGGCATGGGTAATGTTGTGCTTCGGCCACTACGGATGTCGACTTTGTATATTGTGTTGGTAAAGTCTTGGTTGCGCGTACTCACAATCAGAGTGTTATTGAGTGTGATAAAGTCGGTAATATTTTTTGCACTAAATACAGTCCGCTCCTTGCCCGTGCCCAACTGATGCTCGATAATCTTGTCTCCAAGTTGATCTGCCCGTGGCCGGTGTACCAGGTAGAGCGTAGGGAGCGCTGTCGTAAAGTGGTACTGTACCGTGCGCATATGTTTGGGCCTGATAGTGATGGTATAGTCGGTGTTGTTATCGAGTGGTTTAGTGAATAAGACCGCTACCGTGGCGCCGTTGCCTACGGCGCTGATGGGTGTCTTTGGCGATATGCTAACCGCTTTGCTTGTGATACTCCCCAAGACCTGACTGGTGTGCAGAAGTAGGCGTTGATTTGGCGCGCCCGCCAAGTCTAGCGATCCTATGTTGCTAAAACGGACTCGCGGCCCTTGTGCGCTACCGAGCCCAAGTAATATAAGACATAGCAGCACTAAGCCTCCCATGAGTAGCAATAGCCTGGTTCTAAATGAATCTTGAAAATTATTCGCCATATGGATCGCTCGGTTGGCTTACTTTTGAGATGCTGTTTGGCTGAATGGCTACTCCGGCCGTGCCCGTGTTGGGGTGCTTGGCGAACACGCCGCTTACCTCCACCCATTCGTTGTCCTTGTATGTGGACTGCCATTCAGGCAAATACACTGGCACTCCAATCGGTCGGGCATCGATCGCACAGCAGGTAATCACAAATCTTGAGACATAAAACATATTTGGGCTACCGTCCACGGGGCTTACAAATCCAATGACGTGCACTTGCTTGCCAGCAAAGAGCTCAGGCCCCGTGGACTGACCGAGTAGCGAAGCCCAGTCTCGGATGCTAAAGCGTGAGTAGTCCGTGCCGGCGGTAATGGCCACATTGCTTGTCTGCGCGGACAGATCTAACGAGGCTGCGTTGATTCCCCGCTGATTGGCCGTACTACTGCTGAGCGCCGCTGGCTTGGTTACGAGTAAGCTTACGCCAACAACTAAGCACACACAACTTAAAGCCACCGTCACTACAGGCTGTGATGCTGTGTGCTTTTTAGGTTGTGGCCGTCGCCAAAACTCTAGTACAAGTACGGCAAGTGCCAAGCAGCTCATAAGTGTAGTAAACCAGATATAACGCGGATGAATGTACAGGTCGAGCTTGCCAGTTGCTGCAAACCAGACAGAGGCCACAATGCCGCTCATGGCCAGCAGTAATCCCTGCCAGTATTCGCTGAGCCACCTAAAACGCATAGTTCACCGCCAGTCCAATCGCCAAGCTCATAAGACTTACCACTGCGGTGATCTGTACAAGTACCGACGTCTTGTATGTGGTGCGCATCAGGTTGAGCATTTTGATGTCTATCATCGGCCCAAAGACCAAAAAACTAACAATTGACCCGGCGCTAAACGTATTGCTAAAGGCTAGGGCAAAAAATGCGTCTACGTTCGAGCAAATCGAAACGATAAATGCCAGCAGCATCATCACAAGCACCGATATCGCTGGATTGGAGCCCAGGCCCAGCAATATACTCCGTGGTACGATTACCTGAATCAGGCCGGCCACTAGTGCACCCGTAAACAATGCCGGCAGGATACTGCCCAGCTCTTTACTGAACAACTCAATGCTATGGTCAACCCGACCGTGGTTGTGGTGTTTTTTTGGTTTGCAGGTCGCCAGAAACTCGGCCTTAAGCAGCTGTTCGGGTTTGCGATGTTTGTCGTATAGCCAGCCAAGCGTATTGGCTATAAGTAGTGCCCCAATAGCACGTGCCAGCATTATTCGTATGTCGGACCGAAAAGCCTGATGCGTTGTAATTAGTGTGATTGGGTTGAGGATCGGCGCTGCTAGCAAAAATGTAATTGACTCGGCGGGCGTAAAGCCACGGGCGATGAGGCCACGAGCCACGGGTAAGTTGCCACACTCACAAACTGGCAGAAAAATGCCCAAGAACGAGATATATAGCCGCCGCAGAAAACCGTTCCGCGGCAACCAGTCGGTAGCCTTGGCTGGTATCCACAGCCGTATAGCCACCGCCAAAAAAATGCCAAGTAGCACAAATGGCAACGATTCGATAATGACACTAAAAGTGAGCGTTAAAAGATCCTGGAGCTTATTGGGTAGTGTAATGGTAACTAGGTTGCTTGCAACCACTCGTGTAGCAAAAAACAGGAGAATGATTACTCCTGTTATGAAAGGCCAAGTCTTGCGACTAGCTGACGCTACCCTTTCCATATCATCGTTCCGATGAGTAGCGTAATGGCCGAGAGCACAATTGCGCCCCCAGCGGCGATGCCGGCATAGAAGGCCACGATGAGCCCAACTGTAACGGCCACGACTGCAAACGCAATCGCCAGCAGTATGGTCTGTATAAAGCTTCGCGAAAAGCGGCTGGCGGTTACGACCGGAATAACAAGTAAAGCGCTGATAAGCAGACCCCCGACAATGCGTAAACTTAGCACGGCAATTACAGCGGTCATAGCTGCCAGTGTGTAGTTAAGCAGTCCCACTTTGTATCCAGCAATTCGGGCGCTGTCTTCGTCGAAAGCAATGTGCAGGAGGGCGCGGTAGTTAAGGGCAATGATCAGTAATATGGCTGTGGCTGCTGCTGCAAGTGTAAACAAATCACTTTGATTGGTGGTTGTAATGCTCCCAAATAGGTAGCTTGTAAAGTCGACATTAGCGCCCTTGGCTAGATTGGTGAATACAACCGCCAACGCCAGCCCGCCGCTCATCAAAATGGCTAAACTCACCTCACCACTTAGCTGTTTTCTTTGGCGGAGCCACTCAAGTAGTAGCGCGCCGCACATGGTAACCGGCACGGCAATGGCAATAGGTGCGATGCCGAGCAACAGCCCCGCTCCTACGCCAGCCAAACTCACGTGGGCGAGGCTGTCGGCGATTAATGAGTAACGTCGCGCGACCAAAAAGCTACCCATGACCGGTATGGTGATAGCCACAATGAGCCCGGCAACAAGGGCGCGGACCATAAAACTATACTGAAGTATCTCAGGCATGCTTGTCTCCTTCTACGTGGTGGTGTAATAGGTGATGCTGTGTTTTGTAAAAGGTTGGCAAGTGCTTTTGTGGGTCAAACAGCTCGGGAGGACCGTCGTATACGATGCTACGGTTTAGACAGATAATGCGGCTGGCGTGGTTGACCAGAGTCTCTACTTCGTGCCCAACGATTATTATTGCAATTCCCCGCTGTTGCAGGCCATGCAGTATCTCGTAAAATTCGGCTTGCGAGCGCTCGTCGATGCCGGTGGTCGGCTCGTCGAGTATTAGAATATCAGGATTACTAGCAAGTGCTTTGGCAATGGCGACGCGTTGGCGCTGTCCGCCCGAAAGGTCGGTAAATCGCCGGTGTTCGATGTTGGCCAATCCAACCGCCGCCAACGCTTCCAGGGCTAATGTGGTTGACCCAACCGACCCGAGCTTAACGACTTCCATGACGCTCATGGGAACAGTGCTGCTATACATATTTCCGTTTTGAGGAATGTAGCTAATCCGACTGTCTTGCTTGCTAATGGTACCCGTGGTTGGCCTAAGAAACCCGAGGATAGTTCGCAGCAAGGTGGTCTTGCCTGCTCCGTTCGAACCGACGATCCCAATGAACTCTCCGGCATGAACGCAAAGCGAGACCGTGTCGAGAACAACTTCGCCGCCGATGTGTACGGTAAGGTTGTCGACGTCAATCAGCAATTGCTTATGAGCATGCGAGGGCGGCACGGAGGTTTTTGAGGTTCTCTCTTTGGACACTAATGTAGTTTTTGCCTTGTTTTTGAGCGACATCGCTTAAACCTTCTACGGGGTCAAACACTTGCGTTTTGGCGCCGGTTTCTTGAGCTATAGTATCAGCTAGGCGCGGACTTACCAAGCTCTCGAAAAAGATGTACTTAATACCCTTTTCTCGTACGATGTTGCTGAGTTCCGCCAGGCGCGCAGCGCTCGGCTCTTCGTCGGGGCTCATGCCTGCAATTGCTATGACATCCAGGCCATAACGTGCAGCATAATAGCCAAACGCATCGTGGGACGAAACGACAGTTCGCAGTTTGCAGGTCTGCAGCCCATTGCGGATGTCTGCATCGAGCTTGGCGAGCTTGGCGTTGTATGCCTTAGCGTTGGCCAGATAATAGGTCTTGTTGGCGGGATCGGCCTTGACCAGTCCATCGCGAATATTGTCGACGATCTTTTGTGCCAATAAAGGATCGAGCCAAAAGTGCGGGTTATTGTTTTTTAATAGAGGGATACCACTACCCCCCTTGACCAGCGTCCCGTGGTAATCTTGGATAAACTTGCCGGTCCACGGCTCCAGCGTACCGCCATTGAATATAAAGACGTCAGCTTTTTGGGCGTCCACAAGAGATCTTGGTGACGGCTCGTAGTCGTGCGGCTCGGCCCCCGCGGGCGTCATGTTACTAACTTGTACTTTGTTGCCGCCAACATTTTTGGCAAAATCATATAGTGGGTAGTAGCTGGCTACGACCTGTAATTTGGAGGACTGCTTAGAGCTCTTGTGCAACGTGGCAGCAACGAACGCACCCACAGCAACCAGCAGGACTGCCAGCAATATACTTTTTCTTATCATGCGGATAGTTCTCGTTAACTGTAGTCAGCATAGGGTGAATTGTCGATTATTGCAAAAATGTTGCAAAAAGTTACTTATTTTGCAATCAGACTAGTGTTTGAGGTGCACCTGTGCTTGCTGGCTGCTCTGGTCGCGTCGGCTGAGTACGAGCGGTACGACGCCAAAGACCAAAATAAGCGCATAGCTGACGGCAAAACCGCACATAATACTAGGAATACCATCTAGCGTTTGCGGATTAAGGGCATTTACTATCCCTGTTGGCAGAATAAAGCTGATATACCCGGCAATCTGTAGCATTAGAGCCTTGCGAATGTTGGCATTTACCACATTACTGTAGTACCACGCTAGGCCAATGCCATAGAATAGCCAGAAATAATAGTAGGCAAAGTATGCGCCGCCCAGCGGGCTTCTTAGTTGAAAGACGGCGTAGTTGCCGGCGCACACGTGTCCTTGAAATGCAGCGGCATTTAGACCAAAGGCTGCCGCAAACAACAGGCTTGAGCCATATGCTGCGGCAACGACTGTGCGCGAGCCGCGCCCCGAAATTTCACGAATCATATGAATGCCCAGTGCTGGCAGCAGGGTGATGGCCACAAAACCTACTCGTGACCATTGGGCGTGCATGGTGTCTAGCCCGCATACGTGGTACTCGGCGAACTGAAATATTGCCAGGCAGGCCAGTGTTGCCCCTATCACTCGACCTAATGGCGTTAGCCGGTAACGGAGCATGGTGTAGACAAATAAGATAGCCTCAATGGTGAATGTCGCCAACATTACGGGTGGCGAAAAACAGTACAACTTACGTGACGACGGTCTCATTTACAGCTAGCTTACCACGGGCATATCGCTTACGCTAGCATAAGCTGCGCCAAAACGTGCCTACTTTGAGGGGCCGATATACCGCCATGCACCTGCGTTCCAGTAGCCAAGCGAACTAGAACCACCTGAACTTACCTTGGTGCCTGTTTGGTGGGCACCGTAGGTGGTGACTGTGTTGCCTGTTACCTTGTCGCTGGTAATAAGCTCGACATGTTCACCATAGCCGTTGGAGTTATTGCGAATGGCGACATCACCAGGGCGTGCTTGGCTCCAGGATATTGGCGTCCAGTCGCGCCAGTCGTCTTCCATGGACTGTACAGTCCAGCCGCCCGGATCGTGCCCGGTTATCATTTGGACGGCAGCCCCTACTAAGCCGCTACAGTCTGGTGCGCATGGGCCTGGGTCAGCCTTGGTGCTTTTGCCGGCAGCATTCTTGAGGATGGCTGCCGGACAGGAATTGGTAAACTTTGTGGACTGATCGTGGTTGTGTACGCCGCCGCCGTAGTCATAGTAAATACCATCGAATTGTTTGGCGGTGGTGAGGATCTTTTGCCCCATAGTGGGGTCGGCAGGTGTGTGTGCGTAAATGTATTTAACGCCCGCGCGGATATTTGACACATAGGTTGTAGCTTCCTGGAACCTGCCGCCCTGCAGCATGCCCAGGCCAACCTTGTTAATGTTATTTGGCCCGGAGTTGTAGCCCGCAAAGGCCATGTCGAGTTTTTTGTTTGCAGGGATATTGGTATTGTCTTTCACGTAATGGTCGTAGATATAGATCATGTAGCGTACCTGGGCGTCGATGGCGGCTGCAGGGTCCCGGGATGAGCCGTGCACCCATGTTTGAGCGGTACCGGGCATAAACTGCGAGATGCCGACCGCACCCGATCGGGAAACGGCGTCGGGGTTAAAAGCTGACTCGGCCCACTCCTGCGCCAACACAACATCAGTTGTGATGACCGGGTGGTTATACTTGGCAGTCGTTGTTTTGACTAAGGCTAGCAGATCTTCTGGCTTGCCTGGCCATTTGCCGCCATGCTGGATAAGGGCGATCCGTCCTTGATCGACCCTAGCGGCATAATCTGCGGACTCAGGAGTTGGTGTTGTCTCGGTAGGCGACGCTGCTGGCGGCGGCGCCGGGAAGTCGGTGTCAAGGCGAGCTTGCAGGATCGCATAGGTGGCAATCTGTTCGCGAGTCCAACCGTCAAAGTAACCCCTGCCGTTCTCTTTGTACTGCGAGAGCTGTGTGGTAACTTGCTGTGCTTTGGCCAATAAGTCTTTATTGGCGGGGTCACCAGTGATCAGCTTCATGAGTGCCGCCGAGATGGCATGCGGGTCGGTATGCTTCTGTCCATCGGGGGCTAGCAGAATGGGGTGCTCGGCACCAGCTTGCATATAAGCAAGCACGGTGTTGTCGATCATGAGCTTGCGCAAGCCGTCGGAGTCGGTTGGCTTGGCATCGGCGGCCATGCGCCCAGCGTAGATGTCGAAGTTCTGGCTAGCTAGTGTGTCGATCAGCGTGGGTTGCCCATTAGCTGGCGGGAACTCGGCGATTAGACTTTGGTAAATCGACGTGGCATCTCGAGAATCGAGCTTAAAGTCGTCCGACTTGTTTGGGTTACTGCTTGGGGTGGTAGGTGCTGGCGCCTGTCCGCCTGTCCGTGTCGGCGTACCCGAGAGCTTGATGACTATACTGCCGTCGGGAGTTCGTGCCGTATTAGCAAGGGAGTCGGTAACGCCAACGCTCGTTTGGTTGCTGGGAATGGCTGTTGGCCCGGAGTGAGGAATGACAATAACATTACCACCCGTACCGTCAGAGTTTTGCGACGTCTGGTAGGACTGCGTGACAATGGCCGTTTCGGCTGACGCCCGTCCGGCAAACAAAATTGGGCTGGTGACTATAGTTGCTCCAAGTATGGCAATCGGCAACACCATCTTACCACCGCCCCGCCGTTGCCCGTTTGGCTCGGGCTCTTCTACCGGGCGAATCAGGTCGAGTGCGGCGTACTTACCCGGCTCATTCCTTTCGGAGATGCGTTTGAGCATGGCAATGACCATTTCGGCCTTTCTGGCTTGGATTTGCTCACTTGCAGCTTGGTCGGGCATGTTTGACCCCAGGTACAAGAAAGCGTCGGCTATTGCCAGATGGCGATCATCTAGGTCATCCCTGTCTTTTGCGTTGGCCGGTGCGTTGGCAACATACTGTTCCAGTAGTGATTCGGCAACGCCGATAACCTTATCAACAGGCAGCCTAAAGCCGCTCTGGATAACCGAGCGGTAGCTGTCCGGATCGTCGGCATAGTAACCGTCGCTAATTTCTCCAAGCAAGCGTTGTCCGGCGTAACGGGCGACACAGTGCAAGCGAATGCTTTCGGCGTGCGAGCGCACGGGCTCTTCTTTCTCGCCGCCGGCATAACCACTTACGACCCTAATAAACGACTCTTGCTCTGCGCCGAGTCGTTCGTCCGCTTGGGCGCAGGCTCCCGATTTTGCGCCCTCGCTGGTTAGCCTGTCTATTTCTAGGACCGTAAGGCTTGCCTCACTCAGCGCTGCGGCTATGTTATCCGCTAGCGGAGTCGAAACGCGTTCCAGTAAATCTTCGATGACGGCTGGTTGATCAACTGCTTCGGCTGACACGTGCTATCTCCTTCTTCCTGATGTTGGCTTAAGTCTAAGTTGCGGTGCACCTACTAATAGGCGGGAAGCGGACGGGCTGCGCTGTCCGTTTCTGACATGTTCTTTGGGCTCTTCGGGCTCCTTTTCTGCCGCCAGGGGGCGGACGGGTTCTTTTTGGGTTTGGGCATCGGGCAAGTAGCCTAATTCGTATAACTTAGTGGCGAGCCCACCAAGCACACGCCGCAACTCTCTGTCCGATTCTTCTTTGAGGCGCTGGCCGTGTTCGGTTAGCTCGGCGAGTATCTTATCTTTTTCTCGCCGCATACTTTGCAGCTCCTGTTCGACGTCTGCAGTTGCAGCTTTGGTATCACACACGAGTTGCCCACGTAACCCTTCTATCTGCTCGCTAAGCACTTCGACGGCTGCTGTGAGCTCCCGATACTGGTGACTTATTTCTGCCGCCGTTCGTACTGGCGGGTTGGAGGCGCTGTCTGCTTCGCCTACCGCCACGAGCCTGCGTCCACGCATTAGCTTGCCGAGCTCGTCTGCAGAATCGGCTGCCCTGTGATCCTTGTCGGCCTTCTCGTGCTCTGTGGTACGCAGCTCATCGGCTTGGCAAGTTAGGGTTTCTGTCCGTTTTTTGAGGCGGACTCGGAAAGAATCAACCCATCGCGAAAGCGAATCACTACGATCGGTAAGCGAATGCAGATCCGTAGTCCGTGACGAAGCTTTTTCGAGGAGCGCTTCCAATTCGTGTCTTGCTCCATCTAGTATCTGCTGTGCTTGGGTGATCTCGCTCTGTGTGCCTCGGCGCTGCACGGTGACCTGTTCTGTCAGTCCTTGTAGGGCGACGTCTACCTCCGTCATGAGCGAACCGACCTGCTCAGAGTACTGTTCTGAGCCGAAGGTTGGCATGGCTTCTTCAAACGTAGGAGCCGCTCCAATCAGTTCCTGTGCGAGTGGGTCTGTTAACATAAGTCCTCTTGTTATTTAGCGACGGTACATTTTACGTCGACGCCATCCAAAGTTAGCGGACTGTTTTTGGGTAAGGCGCCAAGACTATCCGGGATATGTGCGCCCGCAGCGTACGAGGCCTGAAGGCTCGAAGTACTACCCTTTACCACAACTTTGGCGTTGGGTATTTGTGCTGCTTTAAGCTGGTTGGTAATTTCTGCGACTACCTCCTTTTCGACTGCTGAGTTATTTGCATCATGGCACGCTGTGTCGGTTATCTTATTCTTGTCAACATCTGTTAGGGCTTCGGACCGGAGACCATTAAAGGTTTGCGAACGTGTAACTGACAGGTCGGCGGCAAAGTCGGCAACTGTTTTGTTCATTGCGTTAACCGAGTCGGGGTCATATCCTGTAGAGTTTTGAATCTGTAAGTTGGGAAAGAGTGTCAGGGCCGGTGTGGTTTCTTCGTGAAGGCCGTTAATTGCCACAGACGGTGGCAGCTTGGCAAGGTCAACCGTTACGGTGCCCTTTTTGGAGTCAATAGCCAGTGCACTCTCTAGTTTTTTGGCTGTCGCACAAGCGGTTACGTCGGCCTCGTAGGTTGTCTTTACTGCTGGTGTGTGCGTTTCGGCGACTGGCGTTGTACCCGAAGTAGTGTTTGGTGCTGGGGTCGCACCTGCAGATGAGCTGGCATCTGGCGAAGGGGCTTCCTGGTAGACAAGCTTGTGCTTCTGGCCGTCGAGGCCGGCATACGTAAAGTTTAGGCTGGCCGCTGTAGACATTGCTAATTTTGCAACTGGCTTGCTACATGCAAGGGCCTGAGGATGAAAAGCGCGGAGTTTTGCTTGCTCCGCGGCGGACATTCCGGTTGCTTGGGGACTACTCCCTCCGTGATCTCCGCCTCGAGTTCCAACGACATAGCCTGTTCCTAGTGCTAAGGTTAGTGCGATAACTGGTGCTCCAACCCGGAAGGCCTTTCTTAGCGAGCTGGTCTTATTGGAACGTGAGCCCCAATCTTCATCGTCTGGATCTTCTTCGTCGAGCTGTTCGGCTCCACTCGGGACTGGAGGCCATACGACACCAGCTCCAACGGGTTTGCTGGGGCTAGGCTTGCTAGGCTTAGCTTTGCTTTGCTCTGGTTCGTCGGGCAAAACAGCCTCTAGCTTGATTCGGGTGTTGGGGGGCAGCAACTCGCTAGCTGCCTGCAGCACACGCTCGCGGAACGCGGCTTGCGAATCTTCGTTGGGATCATCCTCGGGTGGTTGTAATGCGTTGATGTAGTCCTGCTCTGGCATGGGACTCGGCTCCTATATAAAATGACTTACAAAACTGGTGACTGTGCGGGTCGCTTCGACAGCCGTGTGCGGTATGGTTGTCCATGATTCGCCCGAAAGCTGTTCGTACGCTTGGACGCCCATTACTGTTGGCACGACGAATGCGAGCGCGCACGCTACCTTATAAAATCGTCTTGAAATGTCGATATCTTTGACTTTGACCTCACGCCTGCCGCCCGATCGTCGGTCTGGAGGCTCAACGTCCCCGTCGTCTCTTTTGACCGGCAGTGTCTCTTTGGCTAATAGCGCGGCAATGATCGCCGTTTGGTCCTGTACGGTTTTTAATACGGCCTGCAGATCGACCTTCTCGGTGCCATCCTGACCTTCCTGTGTTGCGGGCTGCTCGGCGGTTTCGGCGTCGCTGAGTGTACTGGCCCGCCTGGGCTCGGTTGTCTTTGGCCGAGGAGGCACGATCGCCTCTATAACAAACGGGCCTGTGCCCGCCCGTACTCGTTCTTCTGACCGTTCGCTGGTCGCTGGTATCGCCTCGGAGTCTGCCTCACGTACAGGCTCTGGTTCTATTGCATCGTCGGATGGGGGTTCCACTTCTTGGGCTATAGGGACGGTAAAGTCTATCTCAAACCCGCGTGATTCTTGTGGTGACATTAGTTTCCTCCTGTTGAGGCCGAAGGCGATGGCAAGACGCCATTATTGGCAATTATCGAATCGTTATCAATTTTGCAGATGTCCTGTTGTGATTCTGTCTTGAGCTTAAGGATTGGCTTGTTGTTTTTGTCTCGGGTGAGTACGCCGTCTTTGTATAGTTCGCTAAAGGGCTCTTTGCTAAAGGTGGGAGTTTTGGTCGTCTCGTTACCATTTGGACCGTCGACGAATACGACAGTAACGTCACCGGGTTTTGCGCCCTGGGCTTCGTAGGTCTTCCTGATGGCGACGGCAATGCTTGGCCAGGCTGGGCTAAGGCAGTCTTTGCCTTCTTCGAGTACCTTTTCTCGGGCGGCAGCATCGAGATCTGCTCGCTTGCCAGTGTCCCAAGAGTCAAAGCTGTGCGCCACCGCACCACATTGGTCTCGTGCCTGCAAAAGGGTCACTGTGTTGCAGAGCGCTTCAAACTCTGCGCTGATGATTGCCGATTCGGCACCCGCGATTTTGGTCGCAAATTTAGGCTCAATATCGTCACGAATTGACGGGTCCATAATACCCACAGCCACTAAGCTTTGGATGTCTATTCGGACTTGCTTGGTTTGTACCCTTGAGCCATCGGCTTCATCCTTGACTGGCCCGTCAACGATGCGTACGGCTGGCGTACGTGCGGTTTCGGTTGCATGTGAAGGATCGCCTGGCTTGTTGGCTAACGCTGTTTTGGCACACACCAGTTCCAGGATTTTGCCGGTTATACTCGCAGTGTATCCTATGCTCGAGATGTCGTGGCCCAAGATCTGTGCCTGAGTCGCAAGTTTTGCGTCTACTTCGTCGACAACTACCGAAGAACAGTCAAGCGCTATGGGCTTGACCGCAACGGTTCGGATCGAAACCCTGCTATGTTTAGGGTCTGCCACTTCTGGATGGCAACTGGCAACCACGCCCAGCCCAGCAAGCGTGACAAATGACATAACGCCTGCGCCTAGGCTAAGTCGCAAACGGCTAATGCCGAATAGACCGTTGCCTGTGTGTCGGACGATGATCTCGTCGGGCACGTCATCAACAATTGTGCCTTCGATAGTACGAGGATGAAGTTCTTCTGTCTGGTCGAACTGTTCTGTACCTTGTATTTCTTCTTCCGGTGGTTCGATAATCGGTTGAGTTTCGTTGCCTTGCACCCAAATATCCCCTCTACTTTTGTCGGTTTAACCCCAACCTACCCTATAAATAACAGAGCGTCGTAATGACCCTTGCACAGTTGTCATTCTAGCTCTGTCTATTTATCGCTCGTGACCGAGTGAAGCGAAACGGCTCATGCACGTTTAGGTTTAGTAATACACTGACGTAGAACTTATGTCAACTATTTAGCGAATTAAGCGCGCCACATGCGGCTTGATGGCAATCGCAGAAGCCCAGCCATAACTTCCTATGGTCGATAGTCTGCGGTATTCGTCCTTGAGTGAGGGCAACTCCCACGCGGGGCGACCGTATATGCTTGCATAGGATTCGGGGGTTTGACCCATCATTCGTGAAAGCTCTTTAAGCCTAACTGCTTGCGGTTTGCTCAGACCTATGCGGGTTATGGCACCAAAAATATCACCATATTTTCTGCCGCCGTCAATTAATACGGCATGTGAGACCACTCTTAGCTCGCGAGTCATATCTTTGAGGTGCGTAAATTCTTTTTCTGTACTCATTTGCGCTGCTTCGACGGCGTCCTCGAACACAACCAGCCGCCCGCTAGAACGCGGGTGCTTGTCGTAGATGGTCAAGCAGAGCTCACTCACAAAAAAGTCTGTAGCTACATCGTGCGGGATCTTTGTATTGAGGGTATTTGCGTACACTTCGCTTGCTACAGCCTCTTGGCGCTTGTCTAATGCGACCCCCAGCTGGTGGGCGGCATAGGCGGGGTAAGACCGCAAGTGTACTGTCGACCGTTGAAACGCGTCGGCTGTGTCGAATAGCGAAGACTCCTGGCGTTTCTCGGCTGCCATGCCACGAAATGTGTCCATCAGCCGCCATACGGCTTGGTGGGCGTTTCCGCGCGGGGTAAAGAACCCTGCCGGCAACGATGCCCTCAGCCGCTCTACCACCGCGTCTGGCATGTCCTCGTTCATGGCTTCGACGTCTGGCATCTCCGTCCCTTTGTAGCGGATATTATTAGCCCACAGGGCGGCAGATTTAAGTATCGAGAAACGACCTCCATCGGGCTGGTCTTCTTCAATAGCTGCATCATCCGCCTCTAAAGTGGGCGGCATGATCATATCTACAATCTCTTCTGGCAGCGGCCCAGTGGCCTCAAATCGTGTACTCCTCATTGCGCCTAGACATTACAACATAGACGATTATTGGTCAAGTGTGTGTTGCAGTGAACTGTGTTATTTTGTGCTACGAAACGTGCGCCGCGACGCATACGCCAGCGCCCAGCTAACTGCTCCAAAGACCACCAATATACCGAGGCAATACGCAGCCACGCCGAGATAGCCGTTTGTCTTGGCCGGGTTAAGAAATGGGTATGGATACCAATCGGTGGCGTGCCCTCGGGCTAGCGTATAGGGCAAATAAATAGCCGGAAAAATAAACCATGCCGACATAGAGCGCCACGATACACCGGAGCCTGGCGGCCACAATAACCAGTCTGCCACAACGGCAAGCGGCATGACGATGTGCGTTACGATATTCACCCATGGCATGAGCAGCCCTAGGTCTTCGTTTGACAGTAATGTTATGTAAATAATACCAGTGACTGCCATATATAGTGTGGCTGCGCCGCGAACGACGACTAGACGTTTATCGGACCCCTCGGCGCTAAGCAAATAAGAGCCACCGATTATCAACACGCCCCCGGCGATAATATTGCTCAAATTCGTAAAATATCCAAAGTAATTGAGCGGCCTGAAAACGCCCGCTCGCTGCAAGCGCACCGCCTGTGCGAATAGTGCCGCAAACACGAGTATACCAAGCATAATGCGACCGTATGCAACCCACTGTCGTTTATTCATAAGCATATTGTAGCGTAAGTGCTTGGGCGTGTCTGCAATAGCCAAACCTAGCCCGGTGGCTTACTATTACAGTATGAATCCAACAAACTCCCCACTCAAAGTTGTTATTGTCGAGGACAATGCCGCACTGGCAGATATATACAAGACGCGCCTAGAGATACTTGGGTACACCTGTTTTACGGCGTACGACGGTATCGAGGCCTTGGCGACCATCCAGCGCGAAGCGCCAAGCCTGGTGCTCCTGGACCTGATGGTGCCAAAAATTGCCGGTGACCAGATCCTGGCCCAGATGCGCGCTAGTGACTGGGGCAAGAACATCAAGGTGCTAATTATTTCTAATCTTAACGAAGCTGATGCGCCAGCCGGTATCCGTGAGCTGGGCATAGCTGGGTATGCAGTAAAGGCCAACCTTACCAACGATGCGCTCGACCGCTTTGTTGATGCCATCCTCAAGCCAGAGGGTCAGCAAGAAGATGTTATGCTCGAGACTAAAGGCTCCGAAGCGTATCCTTCTACCATGGACCAGGCGGGTCACTCCGAACAAGATGCCCCGATCGTTCCCCCGCAGCCGCCAGCAACCGTGTAGGTACTAGTCCTGTTCGGCCAGGTTCTTTCGTTCGGCTTCCCAGATTGCAGTGAGTTTGCCAAAAAAGTCTATTAGTAACTGTAGCTCTTGTTTGGAATAGCTAGCTAACAGCTCATTCTGGGCATCTCTAATTGGTGCGAACATGGGGCCGACCTTTTGTGCGGCATCTGGTGCAACGGCAATAAGTGCACCGCGACCATCGTTGGGGTTTGGCTGGCGCACAATAAGACCGCTCTTTTGTAAACGGTCTAGCATGGCAGTGGTTGCACCCGAACTAAGCCCAGTGTGCATGGCTAGCTCGCCCGGTGATGCGGTGCCCTTAAAGAACAGCACTCCCAGACATTCCATGTCGGTTACATTCACCCCCAGTCGTTCACCTATGGCGTGCCGAAATAACACCGAGCTGATGCCGTATTCACGTGCGCCTCTGATCACCTGAGCCCCTAAATCTTCTTTTTCGAACTTTGTCATTGACCGCAATTCCAATATAAAGTATCTTGATTTTAGAACTAAATAATGACAAATGCAAGGAGTAGACACCTATGAAACTAAAAAGTATTTCCGGCGTAGCGTACTATGTAAAAGACCTGGCCAAGACTGCTGAGTTTTACGAAGCACTAGGTTTTCGCTTTGGCAAACAAGAAAACGGAGCGCTCACAGTATACGTAAACTGGTTTTGGATTGAGTTCCATGCCACTGACAGTAACCAACAAACAAGCTCAGTAACTGGTACTGGTCCGTTGGTATACGTTGCCGTAGATAGTGTTGACGAATACAATCAAGAGCTCATAACCAAGGGCATTAAGCCGCTTGGCGAGCCAACTGATTCTGCTATGGGGCGCCGCGAACTGCTGGTTACTGACCCGGATGGCTACCGCCTGGTCTTTTTCCAAAAAGCGTAACTATTATTCTATACGGTTGGCTTGGGTTGCTTGGGCTTCTTGACGGCTCTTCGCCCTTTGTCTTTGGACATAGTGTCTCCTTATGAGGTTATGTAAAAAGAACTCCGCCTAGCTGGCGGAGTTCTTGAGCTTACGCGGTTTTTGGTTCGGCAGGCTTTACTGGCACGGCTGGTGCGGGTGCATCGCCTTTAGCTTCGTTCTCGGTACGGATGTACTCTGTGTGGTGAACCTTAGATTGTGGTAAGTGTGTGGGAGAAAAAAACGCCATGTGAGTATCCTTCTTTTTAATTGTTTGTTAGGCCAACAACAATCTTGACGCCTGCTCCCTGCTGTCATTTAGTATTGGGGTGGTCCATTGCTACCAGTATGCGCGCAATGTTGACAATTACCTAATCTCATATTAGAACATACAAAATATATGCCCATGTATAGTGCTCTGCTCGGAGCCGTTGGGTATATACTGCTATGGTAACGAGGCAGCATGCAACACAAATTAAAAGAATGGTTATGGCATTACGCGCCCGCCGAGTCACTTGGTACGATCTTGGCGCTCGCACTGGCGCTAATTACTTATAGCCACACACATTCGTATATCGCTGCTGCAGGTGCAGGGTTTGTAGGAGAAGGCATAGGCTTCTATGGTTACTTTGTTGCTGCCGAGCTACTAAAACATGGGCTGCGCTACAAAGATGTACCACTCCGGAAGCGCTTACCTGCGGTTTTGGCAAAAAGCGGCACGAGTTTGTTTGTAGAGTTTGCGCCTGCCGAAATTATCGACAATATATTTATTCGGCCCCTGGCTATGTTGGTGGTGCCCCAGCACATAAAGCCCTATGCCCTGGGCTTTATTGTCGGCAAGTTTAGTGCCGACGTGTTCTTTTACGCACTGGCCATCGCTGGGTACGAAATAAAAAAGCGCTGGTCTGGTTTATCGCGCTAGCGCTTGCTGCTGGCGTCTGGCTGCGGCGTGTCTTATTTTTTGGCTAACAGCCATGCGCAGCGCGTTTAGTACGAGGTCTCCGGCGGTGGTTGTTACTTGTTCGCCGTCAGTGGTATCAAAAGTAACGGACTGCTCAGGGTGCGGCACGCGCGCTGTGCCTATCATCATGAGGCCGTTTACGTGCAGCTCGTTCTTGTACGTCCACTTCGGGCCTCCCATCTCCTGGGTCAACCTTCTGAGCTGTCGCGCTTCGCGACGGGAAATATAGTCGCCCCTTTGGTAGCCAAACCCTTTAACGACGATCTTGTCGGGCTGAACCTGTCCTTCCTCATGGCCGTAGTCTACTATCTTGTTGGATGACTGCCGGAGGAGTACGCCGCCAAAGAAGTCACCTAGCGTTACGGCAAATCGTTCGCCGTCGTAATCGGCGACACAGATGGTATTTAGCGGGCTTTCTGTCTCGCCTGTCTGCAGCGCGCGCATGAAAGCCAGATAGTTGACCCGGTTGGTGTAGGCTATGCCAGCGGGCGGCTCGGTCGAGAAGTTGTTGGGGTCGATTAGCTCACCGTTTATTCCAAAGACAACCCCGCCCGCAAAGTGAACAATAGCAAGCGATGGGACGATATCGTGCAGAGTGTCGCCGGCAAAGACAGCGCCGTCGCTGTTGCCAAGCGCAACCTCTACTGCCTGGTCTATTGCCGAATAGTGATTGAGCGGCGGTGTCTTGAGCGCTTGTTGCAGCAGTTGCACATCTATTGCGCCTCCGTCCCATGTGGCATGATCCCACGGTGTGTTGCCGGGCATAAGTGGAGCTTCGCTAACTTCGAGGCGCCGTCCTAGGGCTGTGCCGTCCGCTTGCATGTCGTCTAGGTCTACCAGGAAGGTGCCACCCAAATCACGGTCGGCAACCACAAGCCGCTTTTTGAAGGGGTTGTAGGCGACGCCGGACCATACTTTGCCATCCTTAATTAGCCCCAGGCCAGTACAAGTGGTGCGCTCGCTTTCTAAAATAAGTTCTGGATCGGCATTGGCCGGTACGGGTCTTTTGGGGCTGATTGGATCGCCTGTGTTTCGGTCACGATGGGTAGCAGCCAGTTCGCCGGAACCGTCGCCGGTGTCAAGAGTCCAAATGCGCATTGGCTCGCCCGGTTCGGGTGGGGCGGTTGCTGCCATGGGGACTTCTTCGCCCTTAACCGCCGCGCGGCCTCCGTATCGCTGATTAGCCTGATCGTTAAACCATATGTTGGTGTCGATTTCGGTTTTGCTTACCAGGGTTTGGTCGCCCTTAACTCGAATGTCGAGTCCAAGCCTCCAGTCTTCGTGTATGCGGTCACCTATTGCTATGGTCGAATCCACACCAAACCGTAGATCGTCGCTAAAGTGTAATGCTTCAAGATTTGATGTGGGGTCGTACTCAAAAATGCCGTCAGTCATAGATCTACAATGCCTATTATTCCTTACTTATGCCCTCACTTTATATAAGGCAAAGTAAAATGCAACCGTTTTTAGCGGTTTGTTATAACTCAACTGCGTAAACTTCTCTAGAAATGGCTACGCTTCGGCTTCTGGCGCCTCGGTGCTGTCTCGCCTATTGGGGGTCAAGTTGGGGAGTGCCGATGCTGTAAGGATCAGCGTGCCGCCAACATATACGCTCCAGGTTATAGCCTCATGAAATATCACCGCACCAAATAGTACGCTAAATACTACCACGGACAGACTTATCAGACTGCCCACGCTTGCGTCTACGTAGCGGTAGCCTGCAACGGCGGTCCATAACGCGACTGCGTTCACGGCAGCGTATACGAGCAGCCATAGCCAAGCTTTATCTAGGCTGGGCGCAACTTGCTTTTCGCCAAGCAAAAGCGATAGCGGCAAGTGCGTGACCAATGTGAGCACCCACCCCCAAAATACGAGCAACATCGAAGAATATTTGTCGGTCAGTTTTTTGGTTGCGGAAACTTCGCCACCGGCGGTTGCCCCATTAAACGCAGCTAGTAGCAAACCAAGCGGTGCAAACGCAATGGCAGAAGCACCAAATATAACCACGAGGCCAACCAGGGCCAATGCGATCGAAACCACTTTTACTCTCGTGATGTGTTCGCCCAAATAAATACGCCCTACAACGTACGCGGCTACTACAAACGCCGAATTAAATATTAGCTGAACGGTACCGATTGGGGCGTGGTTGTACGCATAGTACAGTGGCACCTGCGTACATATGCATAGGGCGATGTAAATTGCCATTTGCGGCCAGTCTTCGCGCTTAATCTTGCGAAAGCTTTTGGTGGCCAGCATAAAGGGCAGCATGAGCAGAATTATCACCAAGCTTCGTACCCATGCCTGATAAAACGGGCCAAACGAACTGCCCATTAACCGTGACCATACCCCAAATGTGCCATACAAAACAGACGACAAGAGAATGATCCCATATCCCGCACTCGAATGTTTGAATTGTCTGTTTGTTTTTGCTGCCAGTGGGCTATCCTCTATATCGTTAATATATTTGTTCTTTCTTAAAGTATACGCCTTTTCTAACGTATTTTGGTACCTGTTAGCGAAGGATGTCCGGGCGGATAAACCGACGCATAACCCTGACCCGATAGTGGGCTAGGACGACGTGGTTCACGATCACGAGAATAAGCCCTGCCAGTATGTTGTGGAGCGATATCGCTGTCGTCTTGCCCCGAATTGAGGTCTTCGCAGTGTAGCACATTGCGTTCGGTAGCCCCGTGGTAAAACGAAGACAGCATTCGCAATAATGGCTTGCCTAGCTCTTTTGCTCTAGCAAGTCGGCGCTGGACGTCGTCCTCTGTGTGCAGCATAAGCCCTTCGTGATCCAGTGCATTGAGCGGATCCTCGGAGGCTCCGCCAGTTGTTATCTTTATGAATCGGATGTCTTGGTCTGGTTCTATGGGCGTGTCTACCCTGGCATCGTATGGCTCAAGCAAATCGTTGACGAATTGTTTGCCCTCTGGCGACATGACAAAAATCCTGTGTTACGTGCTATACATTACAACATACCACAGCCCGACACCCGACACTTTATGCATACCTACGAAGCTGAGCTATACTATGCGAGTATCTCTACCATGTACTTGTACAAACGGTAAATAAGGTACGCAACAACGAGACGAAGAGGTGATCCTCCATGGACTTTGAGCCTGATGTCCGTCGTGACGCTAAGCGTCTGGCGCATCAAAGCGGCTTTCTGCTCGGTGCAACGCTCAGGGTTCTGGGCGCGCACGCTATTCGGGCGCCATTTGGCCGTGAGGCGTCTGACGCAGAGTGGGCTCGCTATGATCGGAGTATCCACCGTGCCGGCGAGGCGCTCATTGACCTAACCAACAGCACTGTGACGGAAGTGGCCGATGCGGCAATCTCCTACGGCCAACGGCTGCCCCGGGAACTGCCACCACCCTCACGTCCACGCTGGATGTTCTGGCGCCGCTGATCGCAGGATGCGCGTCGGTTTCTCCTGGGCTACCGGCATTTCCACTGCACTTTGTTGCCCGTTGTCTGTAGTAGGGCGTATTTACTTGCGGCAGTCCGCAACATACGCCCTACTACATCTACACTTTACGCATGTAAGCTCGTATGGTCATTGGCGCGACCAGTACAATGATGCCCGCACCAATGCATATGTCTATTGTCGGCTGACTGTGATGTCAAGGAATGTTGCATGGTTATCCCCACAGAAACCGTACTCACTGCCGGTCAATGACTGATTCACGGTGATCGTGGCGTGAAGTACTTGCTGGCCATCGCAGAATAACGTGGCAGTTGAACCAGCTTCTTGTAGGTTCGCCACTTTTGCTAACGCTATCTTTGAACGAAGATCGGTACAGTGGCGTGGGTGCAAAGCCGCCGGGGCATGCTGTGCAAAATATGCGACTGTTCCATCAAGGACTTCATCGCTTGGATTCTGCAAATGAAACCCGCAGACCACGTCTGCGACACGATCCTCGCCGCACACGTTCTTGGCATATTCAATGGTATTGCAGATACCTCGGTGCGAGCAGGGATTACTCACGACTAGTCCGTCTTTCGGCTTATAGGCAACGGCGATCTCGTCCTCCATGAAGTCATCCCTGTCTTGGCTGTCGACACGTACTGAAATATTGCGAGATCCGTTCTTCGCCAATGAGCGATCCGCTCCCGCCTCGCCAGGTACGAGGACGGAAGCTAAGTGTCCCCGGATGGACGATGAGCGTCGGCTTACGAACTTCTTGCCCTTCAATGGATGCTTCGGAGTATCGAGGGAATCTATGCGTAGCTTTTGCGCGTTTTTAAGAAATGCATCCGAATAACCCACGTCAAATAAAACTCGCTTATCGTCAGTTTCAATAAAGTACGAGACGGCCGGTTCGCCAATAAAATAGTGATCAATGAGCGTGTTGTTATCTACTAGAACTGTTAACTTCATGCACCCATAAGGTTGGCGTCATGAAGTCGTAAACGGGAGGACTAATCCTTATGCCGTGATTGTAAGTATTCAAGGAGGCCGTAATGCAAGTGCTGCTGACCGTCCCAAAGTACAATGTTGTAGCCCTCAGGAAATTCACTCGAATTTTCTTCGCGGAAGTCAATAGAGCGTACGGTTGCGGGCAAGGCCTCGCTCATGTGCCTGTCTGTTCCTCCATGCAAAATAGAATATTTGTCGCCCCATACCTCGTAGCGGTATGGGCTCGTCAAATCTTCAGGCTCCAGACCTATAGTGGCGAGGGTTTCTGGATTTTCCAATACGTACTTAATTGATGTCGTTTTGGACGAGCCCTCAATTGCGAAATCAAGCGCAAATACACCCCCAAGACGCGGGCTAATGGGTACGTTCATCTCAACAAAGAGTTCTTCGGCGCGTTGCATGAGGGGGAGACGCAAGTCGCGTCGTCCGTCATGAGTATAGGGAACTTCGCGGTCAAAAAGCGCAAGTTGTTTATCGGTGAGGCTGTGACCGTTGACGACCTCCATGGTAATCTGCGGCCCGCGATCGTCAAGCATGATATCACGTGGATCACGTCCTATTTTATCCCAAAATTCCGTTTTTGGTTGTGCGGGATGAGTTCGGAGCCCAAACTCTAGCACTAGTTGAGCAACTGCTTCGCGCCATCGCTTTTTCATGTCATCAGTAAAGGTTTCATCGTAGACGCTGTAGAAGGCCTTATCACGAAGACTACCTTCTTTTGTAAAGCCCCATACTTCAGCTCCACTACAGTGGCTTACGAGGATATCGTGTCGTAAGCTTGGCTCAATTAGATCAGTAATCCCTACACATACGCGCTTTAGACTGCCGCCCGTTACCATAAAAAGCTTGCCCCCATCTGTGAGAAACGATGAAAGCTCGGTGATCATCTCTGGTTCGGCGGGCGTGTAGACTTCGGCAATTGTCTCATCGACATCGGCCAAGACTAGGCGTACTTCTTTATTCCACGCAATGCTCGGTGATTTACCCATGCCACCTACTATAGCAACAACTGAAAATCACCGCTAGAAAGGATTCGGACCTGTGCGGCAGCTAGAATTTCTTGATCTTCGCTATTGGTGTTATGAAGCGGGCGAACAATCACTTCGGCCTCATCGCCGAATGCGATGTTTCGCCTTATCCTATCGCGCCTATGTGTTGCTGTGCGTGAAGGCGTGGGTTATACACGTCGAGGAGTAGTTCTGCGGTAGGAAACAGCTTTAGCCCTCTAGCTTCTTCTGGTGTGAAAAACTTGATTTCTTCGCACTCATCAGACTGCCTAAAGTTTAGGTCTTTTACCTTAATCTCATACACGACATTAGCGACGTAATATGAGGGCCGACTAAATTGAGGACTTGTCAGAAAGTATTTTGGCGTGGGAGACACCCACGTAACGGCTAGCCCAGCTTCTTCTTGTACTTCGCGTCGCAAACCTTGTACTGGGTCTTCCCCGTGATCCAGGCCACCGCCAAGCATATCCCACAGACCATTCTTTTCGCGAACGAGCAAAAAACGGCCAGTATCGTCGACCGCAATGCCCTTAACGCTTACTCGAAAATAGCTTTGCTCATTCATGCTGGCTTAGCCCCTCAAAATAAATATTTTTTGTAGTTTCATCTATCTCGCGGCGTAGCTGTGGGAATACCACGCCTTCGCGAGCGGTTACACCCTCCAGGTACCAGAATAGGCGCTCGCTGTAGCCGAAGCCACAGGCAGGTGGCATAGCATATTCTAGCGCTTCCACGTAGTCTATGTCGAGCATCATAGCCTCGTCATCACCCGCATCGCGCATCGCCTGCTGCTCTTTAAAGCGGTTGAGCTGATCTATGGGATCATTCAGTTCCGAATACGCTTTGCAAAGCTCACTGCCACCTAGCAGCAAGTTAAACTGTTCCGTCAGCTCAGGTTTGCCTGGTTGCGTTTTGGCAAGCGGCTGTAAGAACGTCGGGATATCTATCAAGAACGCGGGACCGGCTATGGTCGTCCGTACCTTTTTCCAGAGCTTATCCAAGCCACGGGAGCGATTTTCGGTTTGTTCTACTTCAATTTTATGTTTTGCAAGTCGCCCCTTTACGTCGTCCAATGTGCAGGTGAATACATCCAGATCATAGTGTTCACGGATAGCGTCTACAAAGCTGATCCGAGGCCAGTCTTGCTCGTCTACGCCCAGGTCTACTTCCATGTCGTTTGCCAATTTGAACCAGCGCGTCCCCCATGTTTTATCTGCCACATGACGCACGAGGCGCTCAGTGAGCTTCATGCCTTTCTCCCAATCAGCGTATGCCCAATACCACTCCATAGCTATATGTTCCGGTAGATGCTCGTCGGAGTAATTCTCGTTACGAAAGCGCGGTCCAATATCGAAGACTTTTTCATAACCACCGACGAGCAATCTCTTAAGTGGTAATTCATGGCTAATCCGTAAATAAAAGTCTTGGTTCAGGGCATCCATATGTGTCACAAAAGGAGTTGCATCCGCTCCCCCTGTGGTTAGCTCCAAAACGGGTATATTGATCTCAACAAAATCTTCTTGTATCAAAAATTCGCGAGTTGTCTGCCAAAAAGCACTACGTCGCAAAAAACGCTTAAATACGTCAGGATTTGAATTGGTATCAACATAACGTCGGCGAAGGCGCTCTTCCTTATTTGTAAATCCATCTTGTGCATTCGGTAAAGGACGCAGGGCTTTGGCGAGCAATCGGAGGCGATGCACCTCTATAGAAATCTCACCCGTTTGTGTTTTGATGACTGAACCGTGTGCTTCGATAAAGTCACCGGAATCAAGCAAGGGCAACTGCTCCATGCCGAGTTGGCTATCTTCTGCGCGTAGCTTTTCGGTTACATCATTGCGAAAAAACAATTGTACGGCACCACTCATATCCTTAATGACAATGAAAGCGATCTTGCCAAATCTACGTATATTAAGGATGCGGCCAACTACACTAACGCTCCGCCCCTCTAACTGGTTAAAATCTTTAGCAATTTGAGCTGCATTATGTGTACGCTCAGCCTTTGCGGGGTATGGATTAACGCCAAGCCCCTCGAGGTCTTTTAGTTTTCGTAGCCGTTCATCGCGGTAATCTTTCAATGTTGCCATATTGATATCTTAACTAAAAGAGGTCATTAATGGAACTCAAGCTGTCTCTAGACATTTACAATACCTTCGATTGACCTTTCAGAGTAAGGAGTGGTACACTTTACGCGCACCTTGACAATCTACCAGAAAGGTTTCTATATAGCATAGACAAAACCACGATAAGTCATCGAAGTCACCAATAGGCCTGAGGAGGTCGCTCTACATGTTTACGTATGGAGAAAGCCGCAATGTCGACGAGCTTATCCACTCGTTCAATGCTACGGGCGGAAGGTTGCGAATCTCCGTCACGCCGGCTTGCCAGCTAAAGTGTACCTTCTGTCACACCGAAGGCAACCCAGACCACGGAAGTCGCAAGTTCATGGACCCCAAGGTCTTCGTAGCTCTTCTCGATGCGTTTGAAGCGCTCGGCGGAACAGAGGTCCACATTACTGGCGGGGAACCCCTTCTACACCCGGGGATTCTTGGGATGCTCGATAGCGTAGGGCACGATCGTCCGTTTAAGGTCACCCTTTCGACGAATGGGTTGGCTCTTACGCGCTTGATCAAGGCGGGAAGGCTCTTTAGCATTGACCAGTTCAAGATCAGCATGCATACCCTGCGGGACGACGAGGAAGCACACAGGCTCGTCGGAAGGGCTTGGAACTTTGGCCGCTTGCGGTCAAATATCCAAGGCATCCGTTCATTGGGTTACAGGGTCATTCTCAATTACGTGTTGACCCAAAGGAATCTTGAGCTTCTCCCGCTGGTTCTCGACGAAGCCATCTCCTTGGGGGCTGACCTGAAAGTCATCGACCTGGAGACAACAAACCACACACCACGACACGCGGCACACCGTGGTTCGGCATATTTCGCCACCGAGTCGGTTGCCGTACAGGAGGCGATCGAGCTTATCAGCGTGAGGGCTGAACTCGTTGAGGTCGTGCAGGGGGTAAGCGGCAGTAGCCTATTGAGGTACAGAGAGGGAGAATCGATCTTCACCGTCAAAAACCCAGGACTTGGCAGCTTCGAAACCGGTATGTGCGTCGACTGTCCATACAAGTCGTACTGTGCCGAAGGAGTGTTCGCACTGCGTGTAAGTGCAAACGGTACCTACAAGCCGTGCCTCTTGCGCGACGATTACAACACCCAAGACGCCCCCTACACCTTAACGTCTTCTAAGGAAGGTGTGTTGGCTGCAATGAGGCAGGCAATCGCCGTAATGATGACAGGAGATGTCTCATGAAGGTCGTTCTCTTCCACCCAAGGACATTGCACGAGAAAAACTACAGCGCCTTCTGGCTCCCCTACTCGATCCTCTCCGTAGGATCAGCAGTCAAGAACCAGGGTACTGTGACGCTCATCGACAACAATCTCGACCAGTCAGATTCGTACGACTCCATTGTGGCTGCTTGCCATGACGCGGACATTCTCGGCATCAGCGTCATGATCGGTCACCAGGTTAAGGAGGCTATGGAAGTAGCGACAGCTGTCAAGCGGTACCGCCCCGACATCCTTGTCGTCATCGGTGGCGCCATGGGTACGATGATGCCAGGCGAGCTTCTTACGCACCCTGCGTTCGATTGCGTCGTTCGCGGTCAAGGGGCACTGACGCTCACCGAGATCATCGCCAATCTCACGGCGGGGACCCCGGAACTTAGCTCCATCCTGGGGTTGAATTACCGGAACGGCACCGCGGTCGTCAGTACGCCCAACCGACCAGTCCTCTCACAGGACGAGTTTCCGCCGTATGACTTTTCGCTCATCGACCCGCGGCCTTATATCCGCCCCGATGCGAAGATCGGTACACGGACACTGAACTATGTCGCCAGTCAGGGCTGCCCGTTCGACTGTGCGTTCTGCAGCGACACCAACCTGTTCTACCGCAAGTGGTCGTCTTCACCAGCACGGCGCATCATCGACGATGTGACCATGCTGATCGAGAAGTTCGATGTCAACGGCATCAAGTTCTACGACTCGAACTTCTTCGTCAAGCCGACGCTCTCACTGAAGTATGCCCAACTCCTGCTCGACAGAGGGATGGACATCAGGTGGGGAGGAGCCATTCACCCGGCGACCTTCTTGACCCTGACAGAAGAACAGCTTGTGACATTCGAACGGTCGGGCTGTTCACGACTCCTTATCGGTGCCGAGTCAGGCTCCGAAGAAGTACTTCAGCTCGTAGGAAAGCGGTTGGAGCCCAAAGATATGGTCGAAATCGCTGTTCGGGCGAGTCGGCGCAACATGTCAGTAAGCTTCACTATGATCATCGGCTTTCCTGGTGTAGACGACAGCCACTACGACGAGACGTTCGCCCTCGGCGAGCGCCTCAAGGCCGTTGACCCCCGCCATGAGGTCAAGATCCACATCTACGCGCCGTACCCGCTCACGCGGTTGTACCCAGTCGCCATCAGGCACGGATTCCAACCGCCTGCCAGCCTAACAGAATGGGGCGCGTACGATTACTACTACATCCAGACACCCTGGGTACCAAAGGAGATGGAGGTAAGAGCACGAGAGTTCAACGTCGACAACAGCAGTTCCGTCGAAAAAGTCTGACACGCCGGAGGTAGATAAAATGCCACGTGAGGCGATACCCATTCACCTCCTACTAGGACAGCCCGCCTCCGGTAAAGACTCCCGGTTGGCGCTTATAGCGGAAGAAACCGGAGCTGACGTGTTCGGGTTCGGGGCGGTCTTTGATCGCTATGCTTCCGCTCTGCCAGTTCCCCCGGGAGCCAAAGAAAGAGAGCGATTTTTCGCGGAGTACGAGGTCGATGATGCGCTTGTCGACGACGACGAGCTTCTGAAGCGACTCGCGGCCGCTGGATGCCTACTAGAACTACAAGAGAGCCAAAAGCTCTGGGCATTCAAGATCGCCTATTTCGGTGGCTTCAAGACCGGGCTGATACCGGACTACGTCGTGAACACCATCTTTGACGAGGAACTCACGGCACACCTCCGTATCGCCCGACCGAAAACAGTCCTGCTCAACAGCTATCCGAAAACGCTTGGTCAATACGAGTATCTGAATACGCGCCTGTTCGGTACGGAATCGGCTCCGCTCCTTGTGAGGGGCATTGCCTTCCTGATGGAATTTACCGAATGGGACGTGCTAGAAAGCCGGATGACCAGGCGACTCGTCTGCGGCAACTGCGCAAGCGTGCACACAATCACCGAACTCCAGGCAATGCCTAACGGCACCCATGCCTGCGTATGCGGCGATACGCTTAAGCAGCGTCTGGACACTCACATTTTCGACAAGCGAAAGGACGCCTATCTGAGACACACCGCACCTATGATCGAAAGGGTAATACAGGAATGGGGATCACACTCCATCCTCAGTGGACGAGCACATTCGGACCTGACTCGCGCGCGCAGTGAGATACGAGCAGCGATCAGAGCATGGCAGAACGCAAGTTAGCCAAGCTACTCGCTGTGGGGAGGTAGATGCAAGATGCAATAAAAAGGCCGTGCCGAGCCTACAATCAGCACAAGACGGCCGTATGGGGTTGAGTAGAGTTTTGAGTCGCCTCCCGCGATTTCTCCTCCCCCGTACGGCGCGTCTTTAACTTTTACGAATGAGTATTCGTACTGATGAGCCCAAAAGGACGAAAAGTTAAGTTCTCGTAGATCGCCGTCGACATTGCCTGCGGCGTGGTTTTATGGACTCTATGTTAACAGAGGCGGTTATACGACAAACAAAAAAATGCCCCATCTCTGGAGCGCCCTCGGATCTGTTATCAAACCTGGCTGGGGATGAGGGATTCGCCCTGCCATGCTCGCCTCACGGCTAAAGCCTACCGGCTCGGCCAAGCATAGATTCCTCACATTGCCACTGGCAATGCTCGCCCCGCTCATGCCATGCTTCGCGAGGCATTCAGGCCTTCGAGTCGCTAGTCTCGAGCCAGCAAAAAAGCCCACACAAGGTGAGCTATTTTGCTGGCTGGCCATAGGGGACGATTTACGAGCACTTCTCTCATGAGAAAGAGTATCTGTAAGCGTCATGAAACTGGCCATCTTTGGGGCAAAAAACTCCCCGACCGATCTGTTAGGCTCCAGACTATTAAATGAGGAAACATTCTACCCTGCGCTTCTGAAGGACCTGAAGCGTTGTAAAAGTGAGGTCATCATTGAATGCCCGTTCGTTACAACGCGGCGTCTTAATCAGTTATTGCCCGTTCTGGAAAAGCTCAAAGCCCAAAAAGTAAGAGTCGTAATCAATACCCGTGACCCGCAGACAAATGATGACGACTACCGAAGAGCCAACTCCCACGATGCGCTGTCTACCCTCCAGCACCTGGGCGTACATGTGCTCTACACCAGGAATCACCACCGAAAACTGGTCATTATTGATCGGTCGATCCTATACGAAGGCAGCCTGAATGTTTTGTCACAGAACAATAGCGCCGAGGTCATGCGCAGGATCGAGTCAACCCAGCTTGCTTGGGAGATGATCAGATTCGTGGGGTTCGACCATGTTGTGTAAATCCCCCGAGAAGGCGCTTAACACGGCGGACCTTCTAAAACTACTTGAGGATATCGCTAATTATCGCCAAGAACACTTTGTTGTTTTGTCCCTGGATACCGGGCAGCGGCTGATTACCAAAAGAATCGTTTTTATAGGCACTGTGAACTCGGTACTGGCTCATCCGCGCGAAGTCTTTGCCGGAGCTATATCTGACTTGGCGGCGGGTATCGTTGTGGCGCACAACCATCCGTCGGGTGAGCCCCGCCCTAGCAAACAAGACATCGCGATGACGCAGCAACTCGTGGCGGCTGGCCAGATTTTAGGAGTCACACTGTATGACCACATCATTGTTGCGAAAGAGGGCCATTTTAGTTTTCGCGCCGAGGGAATGTTGATGGTGAATGAGTACGGCATCAGATTTCCCTAAAACCGGAGGTGTGCTTACCTCTTCCTTAACTCGGTCTTGTTGTCGTTAGCGTCAACTGCATAAAATTTGTTGGTTGATCTATCGAAAACAATACATTCCGGTAGTAGGGCATCCTCTTTGGGTGTGCGCCTATTTGCCATCAGCTCATTGCGAAGGATACGCGGCTTAATATCGTTTCTTAGCACATCAATTAGCTTGTTGCGTTCACTTTTAGCCCAAGCTGGCATATTGTTATGGTGCCAATACAGCATTATAGCCAGCGCTCTGAACACCACAGGAAAATGGCCGCGCTTAATGTTGTCGTCACTTTTTTGCCATAATTTGTGTAGTATCTTAGACCTCACACCTTGAACGTGTGCGTAGCTACCTATCGTGTCCACGAATATCTCATTCAAATCTAGTACATTCATGCGTTCGTAATCGTCCTTGTCGTGCATCGTTACGATTGCTTCCGCCAGATTGGTAAAAAGTCTACAAAATGACGAGGATAAGTTTTCTCTGTACTTGTCAGTGTCAAGCGGGGGATTTAGCTCGTTGTCAGGAATTTGCCCAGCTGAGGCTTTCTTTTCGAATATGTCGTAATAGAATGAGTGGCTCGCAAACCGAACGATCTTATGGAATGCTTGTGCGGCAGGAGTGAAGTAGTCGTATTCAGGGAGCTTCCTGATTACATGGCTGGCAGATTCTGCATATTCCCCGAGTTGATACATGCCACGGCTCAGCTCTGTCGTAAGACTTGGGTGCGTGTATGCAAACTTTTTAAGGGCTATCTCATATCCCTTCAAAAATACTTCAACGAACTGGGGGCTGCTGTCTACGTCGTTACCGTAGCTTACTTTTTGGCCCACGTTATACCACGTCCCAACGGGGCCATGTTCACGCACAAAAAATTCATTTCCAAAAATGATCTGGTACGCTGAAGCGTAATTCGTAAGCCCGTCATAGCCGACCTGCTGATAGAAGTAGGAGTTTGGGTTTACATACAACGCCGTAAGAAGATTTTCGACTCCAACAGAAGCATCTATGCCTCTTAATTTATGCTTTTCGATTGCACCCACCAGTTCATAGATAAAGTCCAAGCGACTTACAGCGATGTGGTTTGCAATCTTACTTTCGCCTAAGAGCGTATCGAGCAAGTACGCTGCGATATTATTCTCGTCGTCTCTGAGCGAGACACTATCGTGTATGTCCTGGCAAATTTCGTCCATACTAATGCGTACGATAGATATGATTGCGTTCAGAGCTTCTTCGTCTTTCGCGAATAAAACTTCGTCAAGAATACCGCGAATGAATTTTACTTTTCTCTTCTCCTTGAATTTATGACGATAAAGTGGCTTTTTCCAGTATGCGCCCCGTACGAAGTCGATTGCCGCAAATAGGAAAAAGAGAAAGGCCGCGCCCTGGAGTCCTGATGCGATCTTGTCATCGGCGGTGTACGCAGCAAAGACAAAACCACCGAACGAGGAAGCAAGCCCTAAGCCAAGCAGCGAGAGAACCGAGACCAGAAACCGGCGATTGTATGCAAAGTTTAACTTCCACCGGGGCCTCAGAATGCCATAAGCTGCAATCACGATACCAAGTATGGCAATCGCTTCACCGAGACTAAAAAATACGTTACTACTTGAGGGCACTATATCTCTACCTGTTTTACTACCATTTTAATGATAGCGTAAATTGACATATCTGGCGTCGCTAAGAGCGAGCTTAAATTTATAATGGGCCTATAGGTGTGGATGTAAAACCAGCTAGTCTTTTGCCGGGGTGCAGAGCAGCGAACACCATACGCCGAATACGATGGGCCTTTTTACAGTGGACACGGATGTCAGTTATAAGCTCCTGAAAGCGCGGGTTTTGCTCCAATGTGTCGCGTGCTTGCTCGTTCTCAAATCGTATCAGGATTGTCCATTGGCCGCCTGCGCTCTGCTCCGTAAGAAGCCTGCAATTGGCGCGCCGGTCATACAGCTCCTCAAAGAGGCCTGCTAGATCAATGATAACCTTATCAACAATCGCCCGTCGTCCGAACTTCGGCTTTGCTTCGAAATAAATGAACGGTGTTTCCTGGTCTTTGCTCATTAGCAGAAGTATCGCATAAAGTGGCGAGAAAAGGCAATCGCTTGTGTTAATACAGTAGTTTGGTGCTATCATAACCACAGATATGCAACGGATGTGGGCGGCGCTGCCGTATCTTGCAAATCGAGAGAGACCTATAGGCTAAATAACCGGATAGTTTCGCATGCACAACTTTATTGACGCCCTCATCAACGGCCCGGCCCGATACACCGTAGAGCACCACTTTAGCCCGCTTTTGACCATTGTCTTTATCCTCGGCATATTCTTCGCCGAACTCGTCGCCTTATATGCGCTTGGGTTTGTGCTGGTAACTGCCATACAGAATATACCGGCTGGCTTCCGGGCGACACTGCGCAGGTTCGGCATGGGTGAAAAAGATATTCCGCACATCCTCCTGGAGCTAACATTTCCAGCAGACACAAGTAAGTCAGCATTTGCTACTGAACAGTTACATATTTTGCTGCGAGGTACAGTAAAGTACTACGGTTTCTGGGATCGGCTGGCAGCCCGCAAAAAGCCGTACTCCTTAGAGTTGGTCGGCACCAGAGACGGCGGCATCCGGTACATCCTCATGATCCCCGCCCGCGAAGCAGAAGCCGTACAACACAACCTCCTGTCATTCCTGCCCGGCCTTAAAATAAAGCAGATCGACGACTATATGTCATCGGTCAGTGGAACTGTGGGCACGGTTGAATTAAAACTCGCCGCAGATTTTGTGCTGCCTCTGAAAGATCATAAGGCGCTGGAAGAACATGACCCTATTGCATACCCAACTGGGCACATGACCAAGCTTGCTGCGGATGAGTTGGTTGCATATCAGATCGTGGCTGTGCCGATATTTAATTCAACCCATCACCGAGTCATTCGGAAGATTAAAGATATGGTCGGGCGTATTTCTTTAGGCAAGGAGGTATCGTCCAAACTTGAAGTACAGCGTACTCCACTCGGCTACATGTGGTGGATGCTGTGGTTCCCGCCGGTGTGGTTTATAGGGGCAATGGGCAAGCTCGTGGCTGGCGTTGGAGGCATTATAGGTTCGATCTTTTCGAGCGACCATCGACTTCCCGAGTTCATGAACGGTAATAAAGATAAGCGTCCATCAGACAACCCCTACGAACAAGAACTCGGCATGAGCATTAAAACCAAGCTCGACCAGCAGTTGTTCGAGGTGACTATACGGCTACTCGTAGCTTCTCCGGACAGTGGCGTTGTAGATGACAAGTTGGATGCTCTCGCCGATTCTTTCCGACCGTTTACCGGCGCACACCAATCAATTCGTAGGCGGCACGATGCGCCGATTCTGCCATCCGGTAAAAAGCATCTGTCCAGGTTCCAAGAGCGGGTATTATCACCGCACCATTTGAGCCAGCAAACAATACTTTCCAGTTCCGAGCTGTCCGACTTGTATCACTTTCCAAATACCGACATGGTAAAGACTGAAGGTTTTGTTAAAAGTCGTAGCCGTGAGCTGGCCACCCCGTTGTCGATACGACACAGCGAGTCCAATCTTGATGTTATTGTTGGCGTCAATGAACACGGTGGAGATTACCAGGAGACTGGCATGACCCTTGAACAGCGCCAAAAACACACCTATGTCATTGGCAAGACCGGCACTGGCAAAACAACACTACTCAAAAGTTCAATCTACCAAGATATGCTCAGCGGAAAGGGGTTGGCCGTATTCGACCCACACGGGGATATGTTCCAAGAATTACTAGCAATCGTGCCGAAGCATAGGCAAAAAGATGTGGTTGTCTTTGATCCATCTGACAGCGAATGGCCTATTGGTCTGAATATCCTTGATCCAGGTATTGAGTTTGAAAGCGAAGACATAAAGCACGCCCGGATAACAAGCACGGTCCTATCGGTATTCAAGAAACTAGCCGACGACAACCAATGGGGGCCGCGCATGGAGCACGTTTTGCGTAACGCCACGCTAACTGCTCTGCAAATACCGAATCCGAGTCTCTACACGATTCAACGGCTACTAACCGATAGAAAGTACCAGCGAGAAGTTGCCAAAACACTTAAAGACCCCGTGCTCAAGCAATTCTGGGACAAAGAGTTTAAGCTGCTAGGTAGCATGCAAATGTCTACGGTAACAGCTCCGCTCACGCACCGCTTAGGACATTTCATTACCTCCAAGATGTCGCGGCATATTTTGCTGCAAGGAAAAAGCACTGTGCGCATTGCGGACATTATGAACGAAGGCAAAATCCTCTTGGTAAATCTGTCCAAAGGTGACATTGGCGAAGACCAAAGCCAATTCTTCGGTACAATTCTGACGTCATTCATTTGGATGGCGGCCTACCAACGCACCAAAATTCCAGAAAAGCAGCGCCGCGACTTTTTTGTCTATGTTGATGAGTTCCAAAACTTCGCCACACCGCAGTTCTCAGAGATAACCAGCGAGGGGCGTAAATACCATGTTTCGTTGATCGTGTCGCACCAGAACATTGCCCAGATCGAGGATAAAGATATCGTGAAGGTCGTGGTCAGTAACGCAAGCACCATTATCTGCCTGAAGGTAGGGCCGGAGGATGAAGCGTTTATTTTGCCGTATATGAAGCCGGAGGTTGAGAGCGGCGATATCGTAAACCTCGCTCCCTATCACTTTTATATGAAGACGACCGGGGATGTCAGCGAGGATGCGTTTTCAGGGATGACGGTGCCGCTGGATGTCGAGGAGTCGAGCAAGACCAAGAATTCGGTGATTGCTTATAGTCGGAAGCAGTATGCTGCACCGAAGGCTACAGTTGAGGAATATATGGAGAAATTATTTGAGCAAAAAGATATAAAGGCCGAGTCAGGTAAGCCAATACCTGAACGGGCGAGCTCGACGAAACCGCAACGCGTCCAGAGCGTGCGTAAACGTAGGGGTTCAGGGGCGGTGCACGATGGATAGCTGTCAACTGTCCATTTCTTGATGCGGGTGCTATGCTGGCAGTGGGCGTGAGAGCCTTATGTGTTTGCCTGAACGGGGCTGAGCGTGTGCAAAGCCCGGTTCGGGCAGAGTAATTAGCTCACGGATTCACACTCTGTTTTGTTATGCTTAAAGCAATGACAAAACAGCCTGAGCAGCCCTGGTATAGACGCTTACTGGCGAATAGCCGTTTTTGGATTCTGGCCATCGCGGTAACTGTATCCGTTAATATTATTGGTTTTGTGCAGCTGATGGTTCCCGCCGGTAGCCTGCAAACCATTCGCATCGAGCAGATTTTCGGCTTCATCTCGTTGCTGCTGCTTTATGTGGCAATCTTGGCCTCACCACTAACCAAAGTATTCCCGAATCTGCCCGGTAAGGGTGCTTATCTACACGCCCGCCGCGCCGTTGGTGTATCGGCGTTTTACTATGCTTTTCTGCACGTCTACATCACGTTCTTTCAACAGCTTAGTGGTTTTGGCGGCATAAAGTATCTGAACCGCACCTATAGCATCTCACTGCTTGGCGGGGTATTTGCGCTTGCCGTACTGTTCATTATGGCTGCCACGTCATTCGATTGGGTGGTCGATCACATGGGTTATAAACACTGGAAACTGTTGCACCGGCTGGTATATCTTGCCTCACTGGCATTATTGCTGCATATCATGCTCATCGGGCCGCATTATGATAAAGGACTGACTGTTTTGGGTGGTTTAACTTACCTGGCAGCCGCATTTCTGATTGTCTTAGAGATTTTGCGAATACGGCTGAACATTAAGAAGCGAAAGGCTACCCGTGAATAAACGCTGGCTGGCAGTCCTTGTGGTTATGCTTGGCATAACACTTGCGTTGCCGGGTGTCGCCAGCGCCCACGTATTAAAGGTGGACGGAGATATCGGAGCGGTGCTGCACATTAATCCCGATGACAGCCCGACAACTGGCGACGACACCGACTATATTCTGTCCTTTGACGACGCCACCGGTAGATTCAATCTGGACAACTGCAACTGTACCGTAGCGTTCATTGCCGACGGTAAAACCGTCGATACGAAGCCACTAGCTGTCTCCGGCAGGACCGTCAGCGAAAACCACTATACGTTTACGCAACCGGCTGTCTACACACTAAGATTCACCGGCGCTCCGAAGACAGCTGACGCTTTTCAATCCTTCTCACTCGATTATCCGGTACGAGTAAGCGGCAGCCAAGCCAAGATGCAACCGATGCCGTTGGCCTTATGGGTCGGTATGGGCATGATGATCGGCTTGGTGTTGCTTGCAGCCTTTGCAATGGACTATGATAGTAACCAGACGGAAAAGAAGGGGTAATCATGAAGAAGTTATTAGCCGGTGGCATCGCCGCCATTATTACAGTATTAGCTTTACCAGCTGTCGCATTTGCACATGTCGTGGTTACGCCGAACCAAGCGGGCGTGGGCGAAGAGCTGGTCTTTAGCGTTAGCGTACCAAACGAGAAGGAAGTGGCTGTAACGAGCGTAAAATTGGACGTTCCTAAAGGCGTGAGTGCTGTGACGCCAATCGTCATTCCTGGGTTTACTATCAGCACCGATGGCAGTGGCGATAATGTAACGGCCATCACCTGGACAGGGAGTATACCCGTTGGGCAACGAGAAGATTTTAGCTTCGGCGCACAAGCGCCTTCCAGCGCAACGGAGCTTGACTGGAAAGCCTACCAGACCTACGCGGATGGATCTGTAGTGCATTGGGACCAGAAGCCGGCCGGCAGCGACGATGCGACAGGCGATGCCGGCCCATTCTCGGTCACCAAGGTTGTTAACGACTTAAGTTCGGGCACCAGCGCAGCCAGCGGCAACTCAAGCAAAGAAAACCTAGCATTTGCGTTCAGTATTGCCGCGCTGGTACTCAGTGCCGTCGGGCTGTTCATGCGCCGTAAGAAATAGGCCGCTATAGCCTATACTAGGTTGTATGATGCAAACATTCCGCAAATACTTTGTACTGCTCCCCATTATCTATCTGTTTGTCGCCGTGTTCCTGGCGCGTAGCAAAGTGCAGTATGTCTACCTGGCGGCCGGTGTGCTGGTGGCGCTTGCGTTCGCATTTAGCTACAAGCACAAACTGAAGCCTGACACGTTTCTAGCGTACTGGATGGCCGTGTTGGCCGTCATTGGCCTGAGTGCAGCTGTCATACTTTCGATAGAGAAAGTCGAGCTCCTGGCCAATCCGAACCATATCGCTAGTTGCAGTTTAAGCCCGATAGTCTCCTGCTCACCGGTTATTGCCAGCCACCAGGCAAGCGCCTTTGGGTTCGCCAACTCGTTCATAGGCATCTTCGGCTTTACCGCGGTGTTTACCGCCGCCATGACGATACTGGCTGGGGCAGCAAAGCTATCCAAAGTATGGTGGCGAACATTACTGGGCGGCATTATTTTTGGAGCAGGGTTCTGTACGTGGCTGATCCACGAAGGCGTCTTCGAGATAGGTAAGCTGTGCCTATACTGCATGATGGTCTGGCTGGTTACGTTCGCACTGCTGTGGCTGGTCATGGCGTACTGTATAGCGAATAAATACATAAGCCTGGGCGGACGGCTCAACAAGCTCTTGAGCTACAAGTACGAATTCATCACCGTAACCTACCTCGTCATTTTTATGTTGCTGTTTGCCAAGTGGTCAGATTACTGGCTGAGTCTTTTTTAGAATAGACAATGTATCTGTTTAAGCCTGGGTGACAATACGTTGCTCATCCGGTAGCCCTGAC
Source organism: uncultured bacterium (assembly GCA_963815935.1). Classification (GTDB taxonomy): domain Bacteria; phylum Patescibacteriota; class Saccharimonadia; order Saccharimonadales; family UBA4665; genus JARIHD01. Next base: position 75,160 of record CAWFIL010000001.1, on the reverse strand, counting down.
AATTAAGGACGGTACAAAACTTTTGTGTTGCGAATAGCCGAGAGGAACGAATAGCTTCCGCCCAAACACTACAGTGGCAGGTTCGCTCACTCCCAAGTAACCTTAAATCCGTCAATAGTCCTAGAAGTCTTGCCATCGCTTACATTGATAATCAGCGTTTTTGTACCAATTTGCTGTGGCGTCTCCGGATATTCGTCGTTGCCCATGCTATCTTCACCAGTGGTATAAACTTCGGCGACAAGGTACTGGTCATTCGGTGAGCTGTCGAACAAACCAAGCTGAGTGTGTTGGTCACTGTTTTTGTAGACGGTCTTTTCCGAGTTGCCTTTGCTGACAGTCAGGGATTGGGTGTAGCTATACGTCGTATCATCTTTGTAAAGCATCATCTGCTTTATCAGCCCGTCACCATTGGAAAGCAGTCGGGCGCTTTGCAGGTATGGTTGGTTGCTGTCTGTAGGCCCATTCGTAAGCGGCGTACGGGTATGTGCAAGTAAATCCAAGACCAGCGGCCCGTTTATCCGGTCGTCGGCAATAAGTTTTGCGCCGTTGTACGAGAAGTTTTCCATGCCGGTAAACTGGCCGAGTGGCAGGGGCTTGTTGTCGAGATTAGTATCCACCAGGAGCAGATTGGTGTCGTATGTCTGGGCGATTATCGTCGTGCCGTCCGGTGCAAACTGCCAGTCCATAACTTGCAGCGGTTTACCGTCGAGTCCGTCCACCGGATATTGCAGACGGCTGGCAGCCATGTCAATATTGAATACGATATTCTGGTATTTACGCTCGTTATACTTGCCGCTGCTCGTAAAACTGTATCCGGCAAGCCGCTGGTTAGGGGATGCCCTTAAATCGGTAACCGTGCCTTTGCCAGGAAGTGACAACTCCTCGACCTGCTTTGTTTTGATGTTTACGAGATACAAATTGTTAGTAGTATCTTCAAATGTATCGCCGCTGATAGTAGTCACCAGCAGGCTATCACCGAGCAGCACATAGTCCTGAATCTTATCCGCGTTAAAGACTGTGGTTTCTTTGCTACCGCTCAGTGTGCTTTGTATGATCTCGTCGGCTTTTTTCGAGGGCAAGAGGCCACCGTCGAGATTGGCTTCGGCATGACGCCGGATAAAGAAAATCGTCGGGTCGGCAGTCTTAAAAGAATAATGGAAAGTAGTGACAGTATGCTTGCGGTAGCGGGCGGCAACATTCTGAACGGTAATCGTATAGTTCGTGTTATAGAGCAGTCGCTCGTTAAACTGCATCGACAGGGTTTCACCGTTTACTGCCGCTGTAAATGCAGCCTTCGGCGAAATGGTAATTTGCGAGTCGTTAACCGCACCAAGCGGCTGGTTGACGTACATAACCAAGCGCTGGTCAGGTTGACGAACCACCTCTGCCCGGTCAACGGTCACACGCCGCAGGCGCGGGCCTTGCACAAGATTCAGTACCAGAAACACCAGACAGACCGCAGCCAGCACAGCAGCCACCATCCAAAATATGCGCTCAAAGCTGAAGTCCGGCACAGATTTTTTAGTAGACATATGGGTCCTCCGGCTGGGCAACGGCTGTTATAGCGTCCGGCTTAACGACCACATGCTGCTGGCTTCTGGCACTCGGATTGGTAATAAAGCCGCCTTTTACATTTACCCAGCCGTCCGCTTTGTATTGAGACTGCCAGCCGGGTGCATAGACCGGCACGCCGATAGGCCGGGCATCGACAGCACAACAGGTAATGACGAACCTTGAAACAAAGAACACATTCTGCGCATCGTCGGGGTCGGGACTGATAAAGCCGACGATATCAACCGATTTGCCACTGTAAAAAGACAGATCACTGGTCTGGACGAGCAGTGATGCCCAATCCTTAATGGTGAAACTCTCGAAATCACCGCCGCTGAACAGCGGAACGGCATTGGTGGTTTTGATGCCCGCGCCGATACCGCTGTTAATACCGCGCTGGTTGACAGTAGAAGTAGTAAGGGTCGCGGGCTTGAAAACGAGCAGCCCCACAACCGACGTCGCACACACGACCGCGACACCTACGTTAGCAAAGGTCTGATATTTTGTTTTCTTAGCTGTCTCGGGCTTGTAGCTATGCCGGAAGCTTAAGACCGCAAGAATAGCGGCAATCAGGGCGAGGATGATCGTAAAGGTAATGTAACGGGGGTGGATATATAGGTTCAGGTGCTTGGTAGCGCCCAGCCAGAGTGCCGCAATACTGCCCACCAGACACAGAAATATACCTTGCCAGCGTTCCATAAACTGCCTAAAACGCATAATTCACCACCAGCCCGATGACCGCCGAAATCAGCGCCACAATCAGGGTAATTTGCAGCAACACCTTTGCCTTGTAAGTGGTACGCATTAGGCTCAGCATTTTTATATCTATAACCGGGCCGAACACTAGAAAGCTGACGATTGAACCAGCCGTAAAGGTGCTGCTGAACGCCAGTGCAAAGAACGCGTCCACGTTCGAGCAAATCGAGACAATGAACGCCAGCAACATCATGGCCAGAATAGACCACACCGGATTACTGCCGAGGGTCAGCAGCACATCGCGCGGTACAATGACTTGCACCAGACCCGCGACTGCCGCACCGATAAATAGAGCCGGTAACATGTTACTGGTTTCGCGGATGAATATGCCCAGGCTCTTGTCTGTCTTTTTGGTATGGTCGTGCTTATCCGGCACTTTACAGCTGGCAGCAAATTTGGGCGTAAGCATCTCCTCGGGATTCCGGTGTTTGCTGAACAGCCAACCTATAATGTTGGCGATCAGGAAGCCGCCGACCAGTCGGGCGACTAGAATAGCATTATCACCACCGAATGCCTGATGCGTCGTAATAATAGTAATCGGATTGATGATTGGTGCGGCCAATAAAAATGTCAGGGATTCCGGCACGGTAAAACCTTGCACAATCAACCCACGCGCCAGCGGCACATTACCGCACTCGCAGACCGGTAGAAAGACACCCAGCAGTGAGATGCAAGCCCGCCTGAGTAATGGTTGTTTCGGCAAATGCCGGACAATGAACGTATCGGGCAGCCAGACCTGTACCAGAATCGACAGCAGAATACCCAGGATTACGAACGGCAACGACTCGATAATGACGCTGCTGCTCAGTGTCAGAAAATCCTGCGCCCGGTTAGGTATCTGCAGCCACGTCATGTGGGACGAAACCGCACGGACTTGCAGTAGCAACAGCACCAGCCAGATGCCTACAAACAGCCTAAGCAGCATCGAGCTTTTTATTTTATGGTACGCATTTTCAAACATTACTCTTATTCTACTCTAAGAGTATCTGCTTAAGCATGCCTATTTGCGATACAGAAACGCGGCTATGAACGGGACATCTTGCGGGGCGAGCCAAGCAGTCTGCTCACCACGTAAATACCGAAGCTGAATATCGTGACGAACACGCTCGGCTTGACCGTACCGCTTGCCAAACTTGCCAGGATACCACCAACGCTCGCAAGCAGCGCGAACAACACGGATAGCGCTGCCACGGCAGCCGGTTTGGAAGCAAATCGCGTTGCAGCGGCTGCCGGTGTTATGGCAAGGCTGAGAACCAATAGTGTGCCGACAATCTGAGCGGCTGCGGTGACCGTCAGCGCCAGAATGTACAGAAACAGTAAGCCTAGCAGGCGAACAGGTACGCCCTTGGCGGCCGCCACTTCCGGATCGACCGATGCGAATAAAAGCGGGCGGAATATAACAGCCATTGCGATGAGCACTGCCACGCTTATAGCCACCAACAGAATCAGTTGCCCGCTGCTGACACCAAAGATATTACCGAATAGAATGTTGGTTGCCTGAGTAGCAAAGCCCTTGTAAAAACTAAGGAACAGAACGCCCAGACCCAACCCGAAACCCAACACCACACCGATAGTTGAATCGCGCTCCCGTTCCCTGGTGTTGAGCGTTCCAATCACCGTAGCCACGACGATAGAGCCGACAAAGGCTCCAAGAATAGGATTACCCCCGATGAGCAGACCGGCTGCAGCGCCTGTAAACGAAAGCTCACTGGTGCCGTGTACGGCAAATGCCATACCACGGCTGATAACAAACGGCCCGATAAGCCCGCAGATTACGGCTACAAAGGCGGCAGCAAGCAGGGCATGCTGGGCAAATGCTTCGGTAAGATACGCCGTTAAGTTCATGCGTGGTGTCCTTCCGCATGGTCAACGAACATAGTGGTTGCCGCGTCCTCGGTGCCGACGACCAGTACCCGGTTGTGTACATGGAGTACTTCAATCGGTGAGCCGTACAGTTCACTGAGCGTACTTGAATTGAGCACTTTATCGGGGGTATCCAGAACCCATTTGCCGTTTGCGAGGTACAAGATCTTATCAATATAGGGCAGAACCGGATTGACCTCGTGCGTCACGAATAATACGGCTGCATCATGCCCATGGCGGTAGTTGTTAATCAGACTTGTTACGGTTTGCTGCGATGACAGATCAAGCGAAAGTAGAGGTTCATCGCACAGCAGCAGACGCGGCTCACTCACCAGCGCCTGAGCTATCCGCAGCCGCTGCTGTTCGCCGCCCGAAAGCAGTCCAATCGGGTCGTCGGCATAAGCTGTCGCTCCAACTTCGGCTATGACTGTATCTATCCGCTTTTTCTGGCGACTGCTGGCGGATCGTACGCCAAACTGGTAGCCATTAAGGCCGAGCTGTACCAAATCCCGCCCCCGCAGCGGCAGGCTCGGGTCATAGTTCTTTTGCTGCGGAATATAGCCGATGTGCTTGTTTCCTCGCTCAGGTACGCGCCCGAATACTATCGCAGCGCCCGAGGTCAGCGGCTGCATGCCGAGCAAGACGCGTAGCAGGGTAGACTTACCGGCACCATTCGGTCCAAGTACGGCAATGAAGTCGCCGCGACTCACACTGAGAGACAATTCTTTCCAGAGTGTACGGCCGCCCATCGTAAGGCTGGCATCTTCAAGTGTCAGCAGATCGTTGCTTTTTGTTTTAGTCTTTGGCATATCTGCTTAAGATTGTAACGCTTTTAGGAGCGCATTCAATTGATTCTGCTGCCAGGACTGGTAATTTTTTTCGTTTGTGGGCAATGTTTCGGTGACACCGATAACTGGTACGCCTGATTGCTTCGCCAGATCCTGCACGTGCTGCGTAACCGGACTGGTTGCCTGGGAGTTGTACAGCAGCACTTTGACTTGCTTGTTCGTCATGAGATCATCCATTGTTTGCGAAACTGCCGGGCTCGGATCGGTACCATCTTCGATAGCTTTTGAGAAATCTTCTGGCGTTTTTACGCTCAAGTCTGCAACGGCAAGCAGATATCCCGGAACCGGCTCGGTGTATGCTACAGGCGTACCGGCGTACTGTTGCTTGATGGTATTAATCGTAGCCATCAGCGGCTGCAATGAGGCTTCAAATTTTTTGAGGTTGTTCTGGTAGTCGGCCTTATGTGCCGGATCTTTGGCCTCATAGCTGGCGGCAATCTGCTCCGCTACAAGGTGAACTTTCGGTATATCATACCACAGGTGCGGGTTTGCATCGTCACCACTAACTCCGAGTATGGTAGCCGCTGTCAGCACCTGTCGGTCTGAACTCTTTGACGCATCCATCAATTTGTTCATGAAGTCGTCATAACCAAGGCCGTTAACGATAATAACCTTGGCCGACGAAACAGCCGCAGCATTCCGGGCGTTTGATTCGTACAGGTGCGGGTCGGCCGTCGGGTCGGTAATGATTGAGGTGACGTGCACATGGTTACCCCCGATCTGCTCTGCAATGTTGCCCCAGAAGTTTTCGGCTGCCACCACCTGTAAGCCTTGCTTATTCGAATCACTATGGCTACTCACCAACATGATTGTTCCAACCAGTAGGACTACAATCGCGAGTAAACCAACTATTACCCGCCAGGGCATTGTCACATTCTTTTTCATGCTGTATCTCCGTTATGTATCATTTAGCCCCAAGTTTAGCCCCACTGGTCGCATATCTGCAAATGTGTTGCAAAAACTGATTATTTCCTGCGACATGTTGGGCGGAACAGTTAGACCGCCGGTCTTAGCAGTAATTTGCCTATTGCCCGAACTGAAGCCTTCACCCCCGGCCTCTCACCGTTTTGCTGGATTCGCTGCAACACATCCCTTTTGTAGTTTCTTGGGTGGTACGTCCATGGGTGAGCGAGTGGCATGACGGAGTGGTCTTGCTCCCGTCTGTGAGCAGGATCATATGCCATTCTGCTGGACCAGCCTTTTTGATGCATCGGTTTGTATCGTATCCGTCCCAGCCAGCTTTTGTGCGCATGCCTGGACGGTAGAACGGGATTGACATCTTTATGCTCATGGGTATGCCCGTGGGCATCGTGGCTATGGTCATCTGCCAGATTAGCAGTGGTCGGGCGGAACCGATAGGCACCCCACAGCCCGCTGATAACGCCAGCTACCTGCTCTATTTGGGGAAGACCGAAGCCAGCCAACACCACGCCACCAACGGCCATGGCAGCAGATGGCAGGTCCACTTCTGCAACGTGTGCGAGTAGGTGGCGCTCGTCCACCGTTGGTTTGGCGTCGCCATCGTGTCGCACTCTCCGGCGAATGCCGATCCAAAGCCTGCTCAGCAGCAGACCGTTCAAGGCCAGAGATGCTCCCGCAGTATATATGGCAGATGGATCGATAGCGCTGTCTTGCTCTAAGGCCAGACTCGTGCCTGCCCTTATGCTCGCCCCAAGAGACACACTTGCAATAATCCAATGAGAAATCTTACGCAGCTTAGCGCGTCGTTCCTCGCTTACGGCGCGCCGTGCTGCCTCGGCCTGTATGCCGTACGACATATCGCCAAGCTTATGGGCCCCGTCGGCAGCAAGAGTCATGAGTCCGGTATTGCCGCTTGCAACGAGTTCGGCAACGCCGATAGCTAGATTGCCCGCCACGGCCGCAACTTGCCAGGCACGCGAAACCGACTCGGGCGAACCGCTATCGTGGATAACGTCCGTCGGCAATTCGTGCGGCACATGGTCATGAGCGCATTGGGCATGCTCATGCCCAATCTGCTGAGTGAGTGTTTGTGTCATAGAGGCCCCATGAGTACAGCATGTGGTCAATATTTTTTGCAAATACGTTGCAAAATGTGTTATATTTCTGCGTTATGGATGCAGATTCTCTGACTTTATTGCAAAAATTGCTCAAGGATAGTGGTTATAGCATGACCGCACCGCGCAAGTTAGTCTGCGAACTTTTGTGGAATCAAGAGCCGTTGTCGATGCACGATCTGGCCGAACTGTCCCATGGCAAGATAGATCGGGCTAGTCTATACCGCACCATCGGACTTTTCGAACGGCTTGGACTGGTGCGACGCATCTACATCGGCTGGAAGTACAAAGTAGAGCTAAGCGATGTCTTTACGCACCACCATCACCACATTAGCTGCTTGAGCTGTGGCAAGATTGTAGCCATCACCGAAGATACGGAGATCGAGCAGCTCATTCATGAGCTGAGTGGCCGCTATGGCTTTACTGCACCAGGCCACCAGCTTGAAGTTACTGGGTATTGCCCGGAGTGCTCCCAAAAGCGTGGCGTGGCTACGGAAAGGCAGTAGCACCTAGCTCAAAGCCTATTCCCTTCGGGAACAGGCAACTTCTCATTTGATTACAAATGAGAAGTTCTATTTGGCATAAGGAGTTTCATGGGCTGTGCCCTATCCAATCAGACTTCCTCCCAAATCTTGCCTGTAACCCCTAATGTTTTGACCTTTTCCGCCGTAGCAAATCTAATGCAAATATCCTCGTTATCCTCTTGTCCAATATTCTCGAGTAGCTTTCTGGTGTGGCGTTTCGCATAGATCAGTTCGGCCTTCGTAGGGCAAGCAATATGAACAATCGGCAACTCGCCGTCTCCGGTACCGCTCTCCCACTCGTCACTATCCAAAAAATCGATGTAGCCTTTGAGTATTTTCTTGACCATATAGCGCGGCGTGGTCGTATCAAAGATTTCAACCAGATAGCTTGTCGTCATGAGGCCATCGTCGGCATCCACTTCTTTCGTATAACACAAATGCGGGTGCACAAACTCGTCGTCAGCCAGAAAGTGGTAGTCGTTGTCCGGATTAGTATAATCTACCTCAGTGGCATAGAAATACGCTACGTTGCTATCAGCCGCGGTTCGAGCTTCCATATTGATGCAACAATCTGCCAGCAGCAAACACCGATCAACAAATACCTGTTTGCGTGATGATTCGGTATAGCGTTTGCGTAGCTGCTCAGTTGGATACTCATCAAGACTTTTCAGAAATCGAATGCCATTAAGCCCTAAGTAGTAGGTAGCTGGCTTCGTACTTTCAATAGGATCATCAGGCTGGTATATCCAGTCGATATATTGTTTCTCTCTAAGATCTTTAAGCCAAGAACTAATACGCCTTTTGTCGGTATGGTGCATGAAAAATTGAATTTGTTTTCGACTTAGAAATCTATGTTTATATAAAAGGCGTATTAGTTCTTGTTGTTTGTTGGTTGTGGTGGGTAGTGGTTGTGTCATGAGTGGTGAATATATGAGTTGTGGTTGTTGGTAAGTATTTTGTTGTGATGCTGGTGTGTATTATTTGCCAACCCCACCTACTCCGTATATTTATAGGGTAGATGATACAAAAACTCAACGATAACCCCTTGGATTAGATACTAAAATGTCCCCGACCTGGGGACATAATGGTCACTCAAACAAATTCAAAAAACTAAAGGGTTTACTTTATTTCTTTCAGCAGTTCGTCTGAATTCACACCGAGTGCTTTGGCGATATCAAAGATTACTTCCAAGCTTGGATTGCGTTCCCCGCGCTCGATAAAGCCCACATAGCTACGATCCTTGCCAATCTTAGCCGCGAGGACATCCTGGGTCATACCAGCAGTACCGCGTAATTCCTTAACGCGTTTGCCGAATTTAACATGCTTGGCTGAAACAATACTCATTACTTAGATAATACTATATCTGTGGATAAATAAAGGGACTGACAGTAGCTTTATGCGAATAATACTGCTACAATGGGACTATGAGTAGTTACGAGGGTAATAAAACTACGATACCTACCGAGCGGATTGAACAGCTCCGACTTATTCTTCAGCGTGAGCAGAAACGATCCATCACATATGAAGAAGCTTTTGAGGTAGCGAAGCTACTTCTCAGCTTTTATGACAATCTTGCAGATAATTCAATAGGCGCTGGGCAAACACTGCTTATGGAAGTGTCTGCCTAACATGAGTATGGATGACAAGCGCCGCAACTACAAGGCGAAGCAAAATGAGTGCGTGCTCATGGCCCGGGTTTCAAGCCGGGATCAGGAAGTTGAGGGCTACTCCTTGCCCGCACAGGTTCGTATTCTAAAAGACTACTGTCTGCGCAAAGACTTGAGCATATTGAAGATATTTGAAATATCCGAGTCGGCTTCGGGCAAGAAGCAGCGCGAACTTTTTAACGAAGTATTGCGATATATTGCGGACAATAAGGTCAAGGTTCTGGTGTGCGAAAAAGTAGACCGCCTTACCCGCAACTTCAAGGATGCCGTCATGATTGACGACTGGCTTGAAACCGACGAGCACCACGAAGTCCACCTCGTTAAGGATTCGCTCATCATGCACAAGTACTCTCGATCCCAGGAGAAGCTCAACTGGGGGCTCCGCGTGCTTTTTGCCAAGAACACCATAGATAACCTGCGTGAAGAAGTTGATAAAGGCGTACGCGAGAAACTTGAACAAGGCTGGTTGCCCGGCAAGCCTCTTACCGGCTACAAGACCGTCGGTGACTCCGGACGCAAAATCCATGTACCCGATCCGCAAATGGGGCTACTCATGCGCGAAGCGTTTGAATTGTATGACAGTGGCAACTATTCACTCAAGTTACTCGTGACAACCATGAAGGACAAAGGCCTGCGAACTCATTTTGGTCGCCCATTAGTAAAAAGTCAGCTGCACAGGCTATTAAGTAATCCATTCTATATTGGCAAAATGACCTGGAAGGGTAAGCTCTACGACGGCAAACATGAGCCGCTTATTGGTGTGGAACTATTTGAGCGCGTCCAAGAGCGCATGAAGCGTAAGAAAACGCCGAAATATTCCAAGCATAATCCGGTTTTCAAGGGTCTCATGCGCTGTAGGGAATGTGGCGGCACTATTGCGTGGGAAACGCAGCGAGAGCACTGGTATGGTCACTGTAATCACTTTAAGCCATGCACGCAACGTGCATATGTGCGACAAGAAGATGTTGAGAAACACCTACTGGGCGAATTTGCAGAACTGGTGTCGCCTTCACCCGACGTTATTGCCTGGGTAAAGGAAACACTCCGCGCCAAGTACGAAGCTGACATGGAAGCACGCATAGCCCTGAAGAAGCAGCTCAGTGATCGCTATCAGCAGCTTGGCCGCAGGATGGAGATTATGTACGAAGACCGCCTAGATGGCCGTCTCAGCGTCCACCAATACGACAAAATGCATAAAGAGGCGTCTAACGAGCAGAAGATCATCTCCAAGAAGCTTGAAGACTTCGAGGAAGACTACTTGGCAATCCTGGAACGCGGCATCAACGTACTCGACCTATCCCAAAAAGCGTCTGCAATCTACGAATCCAAGAACGATACAGACCGTCGAGCCATTTTGCGTGATTTATTTTCGAACATCCATCTGAACGGCAAATTAATAGAGGTGGAACGCACCCCATTAGTCGCCGCGATAGCGAAAAAGGTAAGAAAGGAGAAAGAGCTCAGAAATACTTTCGAACAAACTATTAATAACAAAATAACAGAGGAAGAATTCGTAAATGGGACTCTAAGTCCCTTGTGGCTGGGGATGAGGGATTCGAACCCCCGAATGCCAGGACCAAAACCTGGTGCCTTACCACTTGGCGAATCCCCAGTATGCGGTTGCATCTGGATTGCTACAACAGAGTGATTTTAACCTATTTTGGGCCAATATTCAACGCTAGTTGTCGTTGGGTTCGTTGTCGCCTGGCTCTTGGTAGGTGGTTGTTGGCGTGGTTGTGGTCGGTGTAGTAGTCTTTTGCTGCGTTGTGGATGATGACGAAGACGAAGAACTGGAAGCTGAAGAGCTTGTGCTGGTGCTCTTTGGCACTTCGGGCTTGGCGATGACCTCAAAATCCTGGTACGGCAGCGCATTGTAGTACTCCACAAGTGCTACGATACGGTACTTGCCTGGTGTGTCGAACAGGTGCGGCCAGGCGGCGAAGGAGCCGGTCGTGGTGCTGTTGGCTGGTACGCTGACACGGCGGGATTCGTCGGAACAGCCACCCTCGGTGGCAGTGTCGTGGATGGGTACCCATACGCCGTTTTCCTGTTTAAAGACGCTGAGCGGTTCACTAGGGCATTTGTTGACTACGTATATGGCGCTGTTGAAGTTGTTTTTGATAGTAAAGTTTATGTTCTCGCCAACCAGATACTTTGAGTATGGTACGGTCAGGCCGATGCCGCCAACAGGGATGGTATGCGTGCGGATTTGCGACCCGGCAGCGAATAAGCCGATGGTTACACCGACCAAGAGCACTACGTATACAATCGCCCAAAAGATGCGGGTGCGTATGGGGTGGTAGACGTACAGTAACTCGCCTTTCATATGGTTTTTGCTCTCCACAATCTATATATACTGCCTGCAGCAACGGCGATACCTAATGCCCACCACAGCAAGCGCCAAATACCGTGCGCCAAGTCGGTGCCCATGTATAGGGCGTGGATAAAGACGAACAACATGACGATATACGAAAGTAAGTGGATTAGCTTCCAGGTATACGGCTTTTTCTCGACCCATAACAACGAGGTCAGCGTGATGACGCCTACCAGATAGAAGGACAGCACACCTAGCGCCACGTACAGCGAGCCAAACGAAATGCCAAACAAGGTCACTGGTTTGTAGTGTGACAACCAGGGAACTAGAATCTGCCAGATATTAAACGGCACAAAGTGGTCGAACAACAGGCTAAACATATGGATGAGCACGGATATGCCAAATGTCAGACCGAGCGCCCGGTGCGAAGCCCAGGCGGTCAACGGTTCCAAAAAGCGGAAGGTATACCCCGTTACTTGGCCGATGCCCGAGAGCATGAGGATTACCAGGGAGATAGCGGCGATGATCCCACTGCCCCGCGCCAGATACCATGGCCACGACGCCTTGGCCCGTGTTACGTAGCGGTCCGATACCGACGGTCCGGGTATGGTCTGTACCACGATGTTCCCGCTGTCAGTGGTTTTATTCTCTTCGGCTCGGGCCACAGGCGACCACAGCACTGCGCTGGTTACGCTGGCGACAGCCACCAAAGCTAGGATGAATAGTTTACGCATAGCGGGGTACCTCCGTGGCTGTGTCATATATAGATGTCCCAAATGGTAGAGCGTGTATTGCTCGCCGTTTGTCCTCGACTTGTAGCAACGCGCCGATTACATGGCGTTGCCCAAGGTATGCCAAGGCCCGGTTCGAGCTTAATATGATGGCGCAGGAGGCGAGGACATCGGCCTGTAGGGCGGTAGCGGCGTGCACGGTAGCCATACGGACATCGGAGTCGGCTGGCTGGCCGGTTGCGGGGTCGATAATATGATGCCAGCGTTTGCCGTTGTGCGTGCCTTGCCGTACTAATGTGCTGGAAGTTGCTACGGCAAACGGCTCTACGGTCCCCTGCACTACATAGGCGCTTTCGGTGGTAGTATCGCCAGCGTCCTGGATGGCTACGGTCCACGGCTGGCCATGTTCGTCGCATCCGGCGGCGCTAATATCGCCTCCTAGCGAGAGCCAGTAGCCGTTGAGCGGCTCGTCGCGCAAGAGCTCGGCCAATTGATCGCCCAAGTAACCCTTGCCACAGCCGCCCAAATCGAGTGCCGTGCCATAGGGTATGCAAGCCCAGGTATCACCAACCTCTACATTGCTGGCTGCCACGACTTGGCGTGAGGAATGGTCGTCGTGCACGTCGCTGGCGTACTCTTTTACAAATGATGTTGTGTACCCTGCCCGCTGTAATGCTGGCAAGATAAAGGGGTTGTAGAGGCCGTCGGTCATGATGGCTAACTGCTGCGTGGTGCGGAGAATGTCGCGGAATTCGGGTGACACGGCTTGCTTGATGCCAGCCGATCGGTTGAACGCCGACAGCTCACTATCTGGTAAAAAGCGGCTAAAGCGCTGTTCAAACTCAAAGGTTGCCCGCCACAGTTTGGCGAGTAGCATATCCAGCATATCGGCTGACTCGCCAACAAGCACAAACGTAGCGTCGCTGCCCAGGGCTAGCTTGGTCTGGAAGCGGGTTATTTGCATGTTGTTACTCCGCTGGCGGATGTTGTGCACTTGGGGGTTGGCGCTGGGGCTGGAGTGGTCACGGTGGGCGTCGTGGTCTTGGGGGTGGTCGTGGTTGGCGTAGTTGTCTTGGTAGTTGGGTTTGAAGTTGCGGCGTTATTGGCAGCGGTTGCGGCCGCTACAGCCGCTTCGGCCTGCGTAACGGCATCGGAAACTGGGGCACCGCTATTGAGGTCGGGTAAGGCATTGACCAATTTGCTGAGGTCTTGCTGCCGCTTGTTGGTCAAGACCTTGGTAGTAACCGAATTTGATTGGTTGGCGATGGTCGATGGGGGCAGCACCTTGAGCAAGTCGCTGACCATGACCGTAAAACTGCCCAGCGTGACGCCAACCGCACTGAGGGCGTAGATATTGTAGGGCCAGCTGCGAATCTTACCGGTTTGCCGGTTAGAGCCCTGGCCAAAGGCCTCGGTTCTAATCTGGTCAAAGCCGACGCCTTTGCCGCGCAGGGTCTGGATCATACCTTTCATAAACGGCGGCGGACCGCAAATAAAGTAGGTTTTGCCCTCGTGTGTATTGCCCGAGGCGGCCTCGATTACTTCGGGAGAAATGCGCCCCTTGGCTACCAATTGGCCAGTGAGCTTGTTCGTTGGTCCGTCACTGATTACAAAAATAACCCTGAAGTTAGGGTTCTGCTTTTGTAGGTTGACTAGCTCGCCGCCGAATGGCACGTCTTCTTGGGAGGCACAACTGTATACCAGAGCGATCTTGCTCGTGGAGTGAATACTTGCCGCATAACGGACCATGCTCATGAAGGGAGTAATGCCAATGCCGCCCGCTAGCAACACGACATCACGGTCGCGTGACGCATCGAGTACAAAGCCGCCGAATGGGCCGCGCACCTTAACGATGTCGCCCTTTTGGAGCCCATCAACGGCCCGGGTAAAGTGCCCCCGGACGCGCATGCTAAATTGCAGCACGCCTTGCTCGGTAGGAGAACTAACGATCGAAAAGCAACGGGCTGGCGTAGGCCGGTATTTGCGTGAAAAGCTAAATGCTGCGTATTGGCCCGGCTGGTGAGCAAGCATCCGGTCGCCCTCTGGCGACCTAAGCGTTAGCAGCAGGGTCGACGGCGTAATCCGCCTAACATCCGACACAACGTACTTATGTATATACACACTAAAATTATACCATCGCTGACCTCAGCAATGAGTGACTTAGACAACACATTGTGAACAGACTTAAAACACCATGAACGAAACTTGAGAAAAACACTAGCATTGTGCTACAACGTTAGTATCCCACGTTAGCGTGGAGAGTACTTGCACATATAAAAACGAGAGAATGGGGATGGGTTATGGACGCACCACTCAATATCAAATCTGAAATAGGCTGCCTGAAGACGGTAGTGTTGCATCGGCCCGGTAGCGAGCTCGAAAACCTAACCCCCAATTACCTGCACCGCCTACTCTTCGACGACATCCCCTACCTGCAAAAAGCCCAAGAAGAACACGACGCTTTTGCGCAAGTGCTACGCGATCGCGACATCGAAGTTTTATATCTCGACAAAATGGCCGCCGAAGCACTGCATACCGATGACCTAAAGGCCCAGTTTATCACCGAGATTATTCACGCGTCCAAACAAGGAGAGCGCCGTATTACCCAGGCGCTTTTTGATTACCTAATGCACCTGGACACCCAGGCTATGGTCCGCAAGGTTATGGCCGGTGTGCGCAAAAGCGAAGTCCGGCTGCCGGTGGAGGGTGCCAAGCAATTGCATGAGTTACTGGCCGACAGCTACCCCTTTTATCTGGACCCTATGCCTAACTTGTACTTTACGCGTGACCCCTCGGCGGTTATTGGCCACGGGCTAACTATCAACCGCATGCACTGGCCGGCACGTCGCCGCGAGTCACTGTTCATGGAATACATTATCCGTAATCACCCCCGTTTTGCGGAGCACGACATACCAGTGTGGTACGATCGCGCCAAACGTTTTTCGATGGAAGGTGGCGATGAGCTAGTGCTAAACAGCGAAACCTTGGCCATTGGTGTCAGTGAACGCTCTACGCCAGAAGCGATCGAGTCAGTTGCCACGCACCTCTTTCAACACTCTGATTTCAAAAAGGTCATTGCTGTCGAAATCCCTAAGTCCCGCGCCTTTATGCACCTGGATACGGTGTTTACCATGATTGACCATGATAAGTTTACGATTCACCCGGCTATCCAGGACCGTGGCGGCAAAATGAACTTGTTCGTGTTAACGCCTGGCGATAATCCGGAGCACCCGCGGATCGAAGAAGAGCATGATCTCGAAAAAGTATTGGGCGAAGCAGTTGGCCGGTATATTACGCTCATTCCTTGCGGTGGCGGTGACGAGATTGCCGCTGCTCGTGAGCAATGGAACGATGGCTCCAACACGCTGGCTATCGCGCCAGGCGTTGTCGTAACCTACAACCGTAACTACGTAACCAACCAGAAGCTGCGCGAACATGGCCTGGAAGTGATCGAAGTCGAAGGCGCAGAGCTTGGACGTGGCCGCGGTGGTCCGCGCTGCATGAGTATGCCATTAGTAAGGGAGGATATATAAATGCCAGATTTTAAAGGTCGTTCGCTGCTAACGCTCGCCGACTATTCGCCAGAGGATATTCAGTACCTGCTGGAAACGGCCAAGAAATACAAAGCGTTAAAAAAGAACGGGACGCTGCACCGCGAGCACGAGGGTAAAAGCATTGCCCTGCTCTTTGAAAAGACATCCACCCGCACCCGTTGCGCCTTTGTGGTAGCGGCTGCCGACCTGGGTATTCACCCGGAGTTTTTGGGCAAGGACGACATCCAACTAGGCAAAAAAGAGACCGTCGAAGACACTGCCAAAGTTTTGGGCCGTATGTTCGACGGCATCGAATTCCGTGGCTTTGCCCACCAAACTGTGACCGATTTGGCCAAGTATGCCGGCGTGCCGGTGTGGAACGGGCTAACCGACCAAGCCCACCCCACGCAGGTACTAGCTGACTTTTTGACGATTCAGGAACATGTTGGGCAACTAAAGGGCGTCAAATTTGTATTTGTCGGCGATGGCCGCAACAACATGGCAAACAGCCTGATGGATGGTGCCGCCAAGATGGGTATGGACTTCCGGATCGCCGCACCAAAAGAGCTTTTCCCAGAGGAGTCGTTAGTTAACCAAGCAAAGGAGTTTGCGAGCGAAACAGGGGCAACAATTACTATCACCGATAATTTGCAAGAAGCTGTGGCTGGCGCCGATGTAGTCTACACCGACGTGTGGGTCTCGATGGGCGAAGAGGCCCAGTTTGCAGAGCGCATCAAGCTGCTCAAGGATTATCAGGTTACTATGGGGGTTCTGGAGGCAACCGGCAACAAGAACGTTAAGTTCATGCACTGTTTGCCTGCTTTCCACGACCGTCTGACGACGACCGGGGAACAAGTTTTTGAGCAACACGGTTTGGAATGCATGGAAGTAACCGACGAGGTCTTCCGTTCCGAGCACAGTATTGTGTTCGACGAAGCCGAAAACCGTCTGCACACTATCAAAGCCGTCATCGCTCTAACAATCTAAGCAAGACACAGGATCGGGGAGGTCCTGCCACATGGCAACACAAGCAACAGAAAAGAAGGGTGCGTTGGGGCTACTGTCCTTAACCGCGCTCGTCGTGGGGTCCATCATCGGCGGTGGAATCTTTAACCTCATGAGTAATATGGCCCAAAGCGCGTCGCTGGTGGCCGTCACTATCGGATGGATCATTGCGGGCTTGGGAATGCTCTTTTTGGCTTTCTGTTTTCAGAATCTGACCAAAAAGCGTCCCGACCTGAACGCCGGTATCTACAGCTACGCCCAGGCTGGATTCGGCAAATATATGGGCTTTAACTCGGCCTGGGGCTATTGGATCTCGGCCTGGATCGGCAACGTTGCGTATGCCACGCTGCTATTCAGCTCGGTCGCCTATTTCTTCAAGACCTTTGGTGATGGCCAGAACGTCGCCTCCGTTATTGGGGCTTCGGTTATGCTGTGGTTTGTGACCTTCTTGGTGATGCGAGGCGTTAAGTCGGCGAGCCTTATCAATGCCTTGGTTACGGTGGCCAAGCTGATACCTATCGGCATTTTCATTCTGGCGGCTTTTACTGCCTTTAAACTGCACGTCTTTACGACCGACATCTGGGGCACCGCCACTGGCGGCTTTGTGTTCAAAGACATTTTGTCGCAGGTTAAGGGCACCATGCTGGTCACGGTATGGGTATTTATCGGCATCGAAGGTGCAGTGGTCTTTTCGGGCCGCGCCAAAAAGAAGTCGAGTATCGCTAAGGCTACGTTCTTGGGCTTACTAACAGTTACCTCTATTTACTTCTTGGTAACTGCCCTGTCGCTTGGCCTGAAGACTCGCCCAGAGCTTGCCAACTTGGGCCAGCCAGCCATGGCCGAGCTAATGAAGTATGTTGTCGGCTCGTGGGGAGCGACCTTGGTTAATCTTGGTGTTATTATCTCGGTTGCCGGTGCCTGGCTTGCTTGGACGCTCTTTGCTGCCGAGCTACCGTATCAGGCTGCCAAGACCAAGGCATTCCCAAGTTACTTTGCCAAACTCAACGATAAAGGTACGCCAATCGTATCGCTATTGGTTACCACGGTACTTATCCAAGCCTTCTTGCTGTTCTTCCTGACGGATATCAAGGCTTATGACTACATGTACTCACTGGCTACTTCGGCAATCCTATTGCCCTATGCCTTTACTGGTTTTTACCAGCTCAAGTACTCGTGGAACGAAGCTGCGGGTACGCCGCGCCGCATGTGGAATATCTTTGTAGGCGCTGTCGCCAGTATCTACGCCATTTGGCTGGTATATGCAGCCGGTTTGGACTACTTGCTGCTGACAGTTTTGCTCTATGCTCCGGCGATCGTGATTTACGTGCTTATGCAGATCAAGAATCGTGAAAAGATCTTCACGCTTATGGAGACGGGTGCCGCTTCGGTGCTTGTCGGACTCTTCGTATTTTGCATCTACCGCATCGCCAGCGGGCAGCTGCACGTTATATAATCTCAGTATTAAAAACCTAGTAACATAAGAACTAAATCCCTTGTATATGGGAACGGTCCTGAGCTCCGAACGTGCTTGAAGTAGCACATTCGTCGTGCGGAGGTTCCCATATACAAGGGATTTAGTTCTCCCGAACCGGGGAGGTTAGTTGTATGAGTCGTATCGTAATCGCACTTGGTGGTAACGCCTTGCAGGCTAATGGTGAAGCGAGTGCCGAGGCGCAAAAAAATGTGGCCGTAGAGACCGCTAGACAGCTTGTCGAGTTGGTCAAAGTAGGTCACGATATTGTGATTGCGCACGGTAACGGGCCGCAGGTCGGGGCTATTTTGCTTAACGAAGAAAAGTCGGACAGCCCTGCCCCGTTGGACACGTGCGTGGCTATGAGCCAAGGCGAAATTGGCTACTGGCTGCAACAAGCCCTAACGAATGAACTGCGTGTCCAGCGCTTGGATGTCCAGGTCGCAACGGTCGTTACGCAGATTGTTGTCGATGCCAACGACGCCGCTTTTCAGGACCCCAGCAAGCCGATCGGCCCATTCTACCCCGATGAAGCAATTGCCCGGGCTGCCGCCGCGGAGCGCCAATTTGTGGTCAAAGAAGACGCCGGACGCGGTTGGCGCCGGGTCGTTGCTTCGCCGCAACCCGTCGATATTGTTGAAAAGGACTTTATCAAGCAGGCCGTAGCGGCTGGTAATATCGTAATCGCTGCTGGCGGCGGTGGTGTGCCGGTTGTTGAGCGGGACGGCAGACTGAGCGGCGTAGAGGCGGTGATCGACAAAGACTTTGCCGCCGAAAAGCTAGCCGAAGTTGTCGAGGCCGATACCTTACTTATCCTGACCGCTGTGCCGGCGGTGTCGATCAATTTCCGCAAGCCAGACGAAGAAAACCTGGGCGATATAACAGTCGGCCAACTACAAAGCTATGTTGATCAGAGCCAATTTGCACCCGGCAGTATGCTGCCAAAGGTGCAAGCTGCCATCCGTTTTGCCAGTGCCCAGCCGGGCAATGTGTCACTGGTAACTTCCATCGACAAAGCCGTCGATGCCGCTGCCGGCACCACTGGCACTCGTGTCACTCAGGGTTGACCGGCTAGTTTTTGTGCAGCTGGAACTCGGACATAACGTAGGTACCGTTGCGCATGGCTTGTAGGCCTTGCTCCTCGCTTTTCATGCGTTTTTGGCCCTCGGCTGAGGCGTAGGCTGCATCAATTTCGGCATCATATTTGCCTGGGCAGAGGCGCTTAACCTCCTCCTCGGCCGATATAAAGGTTAAGTTTGCATCGATCGGATCGTCAGGAAGTAGCAGCTCGCATAGCGCTTTTACGCGGGGGATGTGAAAGCCTGCCGACATCACACCGACGTTCGCCCAACCATGCTCGCGGATAATGGCAAAACATTCGCGGATGTTCCCTACGGTATTTTGGGATATATCCTCGAGAATAATGGTTGGTGGGTCTAGTGATTCCATCTCGGGATGTTCGGGTCTAAGGCTTGCCAGCATCGTCTTGAATAGTTCGCTATACGCAAATGCTTCGGTGGGTACGCGGCTCCCGTACTTGGCTTTAGTTTTTTCGCTGGTTCCGGTGGAAAACACAAATATATTAGTGTCTCCTGCCAGGTACATCCATACGGCTGCAATTACTCGCATATAGCCACCCAGCATACCGTACTCGTCGCTATCTTGGTATGTGGTTGGGGCAAAACTGCCGTCTGCCTTTTTGGTGAGGTTGCCGCCTAATACTAGGATGGCGTCATACTGCCGCTCGTTGTCCATGCTGATCCTTTTTTATTACGAATAAGTCTACTCGTAGTCGGGCGCGGCGTCGAGACCAAAGAATTGCTCGAGTGTTGCAACGTTTTCTTTGCGCATTTCGGTTGCGGCGGCAATACCGATGTAGCGGATATGCCACGGCTCGTAAATATAACCGGTGATATTCTGCATATTCTGAGGGTAGCGAATGACAAAACCGAACTCGTAGGCATGCGCGGCTAACCATTCGCCTTCGGGTGTCGTACCAAAGCATTCTTCTACTTCACACTTACGACTGGTTGGCTCGACATCTACCGCTAAGCCCGTCTGGTGCTCGCTGTGGCCTGGGCGGGCGCTCTGGCTGTCGGCAACGGTCTTGCCTTGCACTGCTACGTAATGGTTGTACAGATTTGTCTGGAAAGTATACGAGCGATAACCGCTGGAGATTTGCAAATGCAAACCTTGCTTTTCGGCGCCAGCAAAAAGTTTCTCAAGGGCGTCGCCAGCGACTTTGCGCATTTTCATCTCGTCATCGGTCTTGCTGAGGCGAATGGGCACGTTAGGTACCTCGAGGTCGGCCGGCACGTAGCTAGCCGGCTGCAAAGAGCGATGCTTGTTAACGACTACCCAAATGCTGGTCGGGTCGTCTACGGAATACTGTTTTTTGTTAAAGCTCTGCATTGCCGTTGAGCCAGTACTTTGCTGGCTGCCCTTGGTGTTTGTGGGCGCATTGGCCTGGTGGCGCCAGACAAACCAGCCGACAAATACGACGGCTACGATGATCAAAAATACTAATGGTTTTTTCATACTGTGTCCTATTGTAACGACCGTCATAGCAAAAAGTAAAAACAGTCGCATTTTTTCAGCAATATTGCCTTATACTAAAAGGTAACGAAAAACTAACTAGATTAGCCGGATATTTTACACATGGTCAAACCAAACCAAACCAACCCTTCAGATTACATTGTGCCGCTCAACATGAATGGGCTCCAGGGGCGCATGCTACACATGCCTGCCCCTAAGGGTAAGAATAAAGAGATCCTATTTGTATATGGGCACCACTCTAGCTTGGAGCGTTGGTTTGGCCTAATGCAAAACCTCAATCGCTACGGTGCGGTTACTATGCCCGACTTACCTGGTTTTGGCGGCATGGACAGCTTTTATAAGATCCACGACCAAGCGACCATCGACAATCTAGCCGACTATCTAGCCGCCTTTATCAAGATGCGCTACAAGCGCCGCAAAGTTATCATTGCCGGTATGAGCTTTGGCTTTGTGGTTGCTACCCGTATGTTGCAGCGCTACCCTGACCTAACCAAAAGGGTCGACATGTTTATTAGCCTGGCTGGTTTTGCTCACAAAGATGACTTCAGTTTTAGCCCGACGCGCCACTTTATGTATCGCATGCTCGTCCGCTTTTTCTCGTTTAGAGCGCCTGCACTCTTTTTCCGTCATGTCCTACTGCACCCGATTATCTTGCGCAACATCTATCAACATACGCACAATGCCAAAAACAAATTCCAAGATCTTTCTGGTGAAGAGTTGCAAGAAATGCTCGACGTTGAGGTGCACTTATGGCACGACAACGACGTGCGCACACACATGCGAACAAGTGCTGAATTCCTGAACCTGGACAACTGCAAAGTAAAGGTTGATCTGCCTGTATACCACGTGGCAATTTCTCACGACCGCTACTTTGACAACAACATCGTTGAGCAGCACTACAAGGTTATCTTTAGCGAGTATCACCTGTTAGACACGCTCAAAATTGGCAATCACGCCCCCAGCATCATTGCTGACGCCAAAGCTGCCGCACCATTCGTGCCGCCCAAACTCCGCCGTTTACTATCCAGCCGCTAACCTTTGACGCGCTTGGCTATGCACACGATAGTGTATACTGGGTGATATATGAAGATCGGACTCGTATGCCCGTATAGCATCGCCAAAGGTGGTGGCGTCAAGGAACATATCGTTGCCTGTCAGACAGAATTGCGTAAGCGTGGCCACGATGCATACATTCTGACTCCTAAACCCAAAAATTACGACGCCGAACCCGGCAAGAACATCATCTTTATCGGCGAGTCTAAAGACTTCAACTCGCCCATGCACACTACGGTCCAGGTCTCGGCCAGTGTAAATAACACTATCGACGAAGTGTTGGCCAGGCACAATTTTGACATTTTGCATTTCCACGAGCCATGGGTTCCAATGTTGAGTGCTCAAATTTTGAGTCGTTCCAAATGCATTAACGTGGCGACCTTCCATGCTAAGCTGCCCGAGACGATTATGACCCGCACCATGATTAAAGTGGTTACACCGTACACTAAGTCGGTGCTCAAATATATTCATGAGTTTACCGCTGTGTCCGAGGCGGCCGCCGAGTATGTGTGTAGCT
This sequence comes from uncultured bacterium, assembly GCA_963815935.1. Taxonomy (GTDB): domain Bacteria; phylum Patescibacteriota; class Saccharimonadia; order Saccharimonadales; family UBA4665; genus JARIHD01. The sequence goes on along the minus strand of CAWFIL010000001.1, from coordinate 52,735 downwards.
TGACCGACAAGCCGGTGGCACTTATCCCTAACGGCATTGATCTGGCAAGGTACAAAGCCCCGTTGCGCCGTAGTGATAATCGCAAAAACAAGACTATTTTTTATTTGGGGCGCCTAGAACAACGCAAGGGCGTAAAACACCTGTTGCATGCCTTCAAGATTTTGACCGAAACCGAGGACGATGTTTCCCTGATTATTGCCGGCGATGGCCCAGACCGCGCTAAGCTAGAGGCATTGACCGCCGATTTGGGCATAGAAGACTCGGTGTCGTTTTTGGGCTTTGTTAGTGACAAAGAAAAGATTCATTACTTGCGTACGGCCGATCTGTACTGCTCGCCAGCATTGTATGGTGAGAGTTTTGGCATTGTGCTACTCGAGGCTATGGCTACCGGCACTGTCGTGGTGGCCGGCGACAATCCTGGTTACGCTAGCGTTATGAAGGGCTTGGGTGCTCTTTCGCTGGTCAACCCGAAGCACCATGCCGAGTTTTCGCGCCGACTTAACTTACTCTTGCACGAAACTGACTTACGTCGTTTGTGGCGCGAGTGGGCGGAAGGCCAGATTCCCCAGTACAGCTACTCGGCAATCGTCGATTTGTACGAAGAGGTATATGCTACTGCCCTGCAAAATTACACACCAAACCAGCAAGACTAGATCATGAATACCTACAAGATTGCTTTCGTGTTAGATGATTCACTCGATACTACTGATGGTGTTCAACAGTATGTTTTAAATGTTGGTAGATGGTTGGCGGATCAGGGGCATACCGTCCACTATATAGTTGGCGAAACTAAGCGCACCGATCTACCGCACGTGCACAGCATCGGCCGCAATGTTAAGGTGCGCTTTAACCAAAACCGTATGTCTATCCCGCTCCCTGTTTCTAAACGCAAAATCCGCAAGCTGCTTGAGCGTGAGGAATACGACATTATCCATGTGCAAATGCCATACAGCCCGTTCTTGGGTGGCCGCGTTGTAAGAGCCGCCAGCACACACACTGGCATTGTGGGTACCTTCCACATTGCGCCACATACCAAGATGGTCCATTTTGCCAATACGTTGTTGCGATTGATTGTGGGTGGCTCGTTGCGCCGCTTCGACGAGATCATGAGTGTGTCGCGCGTTGCCCAAAGTTTTGCGTGGGATGCCTATCGCGTAGAGAGCGCGGTCGTCCCTAATACGCTTGACCTAACACCATTCTATTCGCCCAAACCGTTCAAGGAGTACGAAGCCTCAACGAACATTGTCTTTTTTGGCCGGTTGGTCGAGCGCAAGGGTTGCCAATACTTTCTGCGCGCTATTCGACGTCTGCGTCAAGACAAAGCCCTTCCCGATGATTGCAAAGTAATCATTTGTGGCAAGGGACCAATGGAAGACTCGCTCAAGGCTTACGTACGCCAACACCGTCTTCAAAAAATGGTTACTTTTACTGGGTTTGTAAGCGAAGAAGACAAGCCTCGCTACTTGGCGACGGGTGATGTTATCGTCTACCCCAGCACTGGTGGTGAGAGTTTTGGCATCGTGTTACTCGAGGGCATGGCTGCAGGCCGCGGCGTTGTGATCGCCGGTGATAACCCTGGATATGCCGGGGTGCTTGGCGAACGTTCCGAGGCGCTATTTGAGCCAACCAACGAAGAGGCATTTGCCCGCAAGATACAAAAGTACTTGGCCAGCCCCAAACTACGCCAGGAAGCCCACGATTGGCAGCAGCAATTCGTACGTCGCTTTGACGTTCCCAATGTGGTTGACGAAATCTTGGTCGTATACGACGAAGCGTTGCATAAGCGGCGCAGTTAAGCAATAATACGAGGTAACTATGTTTGGCCTAGGCAAAGATAAACAGCAGACAGTAAATCTTACTGTATCCAATCGTACGGTTGCCCGTGTCTTGTTGCTAATTCTGCTAGCAATGATTGCCTTTACTGCCCTGCAAAAAGCAACACATGCCTTGGTACTGATCTTTACTGCCTTCTTCTTGGCCTTAGCGTTGAATGCACCGGTCCACTGGTTGGCACAGCGCTTGCCCGGTAAGCGCAAGGGCAGTCGTTCGGTGGCTACCGCAATATCTTTTGTATTTGTTATCTTGCTGCTGCTGGGTTTCTTTGCCAGCATTGTGCCGCCGCTGGTTCGCCAGACCAATACATTTATTTCAGCTGCTCCAGGTTTGGTCCGCGAGGCCAAGAGCGAGGATAGCGGCATAGGTAAGTTTATCCGTCGCTACAATCTGCAAGACCAGGCCCAAAAAGTTTCCGACGAACTTGGCCAGCGCCTCAAGAACGCTGGTGGCACAGCAGTGTCGACAGCTAGCAGGGTCGGTAGTAGCATTTTCTCGGTGCTGACCATCTTAGCCTTGACCTTTATGATGCTTGTCGAGGGGCCGCACTGGCTCCGTTTGTCCCGCGACGTAATCCCCGATGGACACCACGAACGTGCTGACTATCTAGCTAGAGGCATGTACCAGGTTGTTAAAGGCTACGTAAATGGCCAGGTTTTCCTGGCGGCCTTAGCGGCTTTGTTCATCGTGCCGATGCTGTTTATCTTAGGAATTAGCTATCCAATAGCCCTAATGGTTGTAGTTTTTATCTGCGGTCTTATACCTATGGTCGGCCACACCATTGGTGCTATCTTCGTAACCTTGGTTGCGCTGTTTACCTCACCCTGGGTTGCCTTGGGTATCTTGGGCTACTACATTCTGTACCAGCAGATCGAGAACTACCTTATTCAACCTCGTATCCAGGCTAATTCTACTAACATGTCGCCGCTGCTTGTCTTTATGTCGGTAGTTATTGGTGTAAATTTTGGGGGTATCTTTGGCGGTTTGGTGGCGATTCCTGTCGCTGGTTGTGCACGCATTGCCGTGCTCGACTACTTACGCCTTAGGCGTATTATTGAGCCTGCCGACGATGAGTTTGCCGACACCGGCCAGCCATCTCCCATCCGTCACAAAGCCTAAGCGCAGCTTACCCAGTGGGCTAGTTCTCGACGTTGTGTGACTGCATGGCCTGTACTTCGACAGAGCTAATGCAGCGCACGCCGCTATATAGCTTGGTGCGTAAAGCAATCGTACGATAAGTGCCAGCCTTAAAAGTATTAGTTTTTGTGTTGCAGGCCCCACCGGGCAGGTACTGGATTTGCCCGTAGTCGGGTGTCTTGCTGGAGTACGTATAGAACGTATTGGTGTATGGGTCTACAAATGCGTCAGTGGATGGCGCGTTGGTCAGAATATCCTTCCAGCCATCGGCATCAGCTGTCGGATAATTGAGCTGAGCGTTGGTGTACGTATAGGTGATTAAGTTGATCATGCTATACATGCCATTTGTTTTTTGCTGATCTTTTTGTTTGAGGGCCTTGGGGTAGTTTGCCGGTACGGTGCTTGTCTTGGTACTGCTGGTCTTGTTCTTGGAGTCGGACTTAGTAGCGATGCCTACAATAATAGCCGCGAGTAGTACTGCAAAAATAACCAGCGGGATGACTGCCCGAGGGCGCCGCAACAAGGCAAACAAATTGTTCATGCTTTCATAATAGGGTCTCGGTCGGCATTTGTACACCGCTCACCCACGCTATATGCGGTACCAAACTGGGCCGTGAGCTGTGTCGCGGACGGCTATGCCCTGCTTGGACAACTCATCACGGATTTCATCCGACTTAGCCCAGTCTTTGGCGTCGCGGGCGGTTTGTCGGCCGGCTACCAGCGCCTTTTGCGCGTCGGTGATGTCGTTGGACGCTAACAGTGCCAAGCCTAAGGTGTCGTCCAGGAACTGCAAGAAGATAGTAAAGGCCTCCAGCTCTTGCCCGTGAATCGAATCGTGACGCTCATTGGCAATGAGGCTGACAATGCGTAGGGCTTCAGGGGTGTTGAGGTCGTCGGCCAGCGTGGCCCGAATGTCGGCCTCGTATTGGGCGTAGTCTAGTTCAGTGAGCTCATGCTCGTCGGCGCTAACAGGCTGGAAACGCAAGTCAGCCAACGCTTGATAGTCGCGCAAACGGTTGCGGGCGGCCTCCAGGCTGTCCCAGCTAAACTTGGACTGGCTTCGGTAGTGCGATTCCAGAATATGCAGGCGGACTGCCATGGGGGGGAATCCCTTCTCTGCCAGCTCTTGCAGACGGATGCCATTGCCAAGCGACTTGGAGATCTTTTCACCATTTACCATAACGTGGTTACTGTGCATCCACAGCTTGGCAAATGGTTTGCCGGTGGCAGCTTCGCTTTGGGCGATCTCGTTGGTGTGGTGGACGGGTATGTGGTCGATACCACCAGTGTGGATGTCGAGCGTTTCGCCAAGATATTTCATACTCATGGCCGAACATTCAATATGCCAACCGGGGAATCCTTTGCCCCACGGGCTGTCCCATTCCATGTCGCGGGTCTGGTCTTTGGGGGAGAATTTCCATAGAGCAAAGTCGGTAGCGTTGCGCTTTTGTGGGTTGGCCTCTACCCTGGCACCGGCTTGCTGCTCTTCTAGATCGAGCTTGGCGAAATCGGCATAGGCCGGGAATTTAGACGTGTCGTAGTAGACGCCGTCGTCGATAGTATAGGTGTAGCCTTTAGTCTCAAGCTGTTGTATAAGCGCGATTTGTTCAGCGATGTGGTCGGTGGCACGAGGTAACTCGTCGGGTTGCAGCATGTTAAGCAAGTGCATGCATTCCAGAAAGTCGTCGGTATAGAACTTGGCTACTTCCCAGGCGGTTTTGCCTTCCCGCTTGGCACCCTTTTCTAGCTTGTCTTCGCCTTCGTCGGCGTCGCTGACCAAGTGGCCTACGTCGGTGATGTTCATGACCCATTTTGGCTGGAAGCCATTGGCTCTGAGCACGCGTACCAGCAAATCCCAGCGGACGTAGGTAAACCAGTGTCCGATATGGGCATAATCGTAGACGGTGGGGCCGCAGGTATAGACCGTAGCGGCCGGTGGGTTAAGGGGTGTAAGGCCTTCTGCCTTACGCGTCAGTGTGTTGTAGAGCTTCATTGTGTTGTTCCTGTTGCAGGTTATCTAAGAGTTCGGTGGCATAGCCTATACACTCCGATTTAACCTCGTTGAACGGGCGGCCATCTTGGATTTTAAAGCCACTGGCGTACATGTGGCCGCCGCCACCAAAGTGCTCGGCGAGCTTGCCACCGATGGGTGCGTCTTGGTTGCAGCGGATTTTGGCGGTTACCTTGCCATCTTTGTAGATCTTAAACGAAATGGCGAGCTTGGTGTTGGTGGTAAGTCGCATATCTTCCATAACGAGCATCGAGGGATTGTACTGCGGGCTATACGTTTCAATTTCGCTCCAGGGGATGCTGACAACAGCTACACGATTGTCGGCATAATATTCGACACGTTGCAGCAATTCTCCCTTGTAATGGGTAAGCTCTGGGCTTTTGCGCATTAGTTCACGCCGATTGTGTTCCAGGGTGGGTAGACTGACGCCGCCCTCTACTAGTTCGGCAATAATATGAATGCTACGGGCACTGGTGGCTTCGGTCACAAGGCCCAGGCTATCGGCCATAATCGAGGTTGCGATCATCTCTTTTGCGCCCAGATTGAGTTGCCAGCCCAGCTGTTTAGATAGCTCATATATGACTTCGCCGGTAGCAACGACTGGTTTGTTGCACATGACCGTGGCGTAGTCGATGGTGGCCTCGGTGGCATGGTGATCCAACACAATTACTGGTCTGCTGGTCATGATGTTTTTCTTGCCGGATTCGCGTAGTTTCTCTAGTAGGCTATCGGCACTGGTGTCGACAATAATCGTGGCGTCAAAGTTGGACGGCCATTCGCGGAAGACCCGATCCCAACCTTTTAGGTAGGTAAGGTACGATGGAATATCGACACCGCAATACAGGTATGTGTCTTTGCCCATATCACCAAGGATATGTTCGAGCGCCAGGCTACTGCCCAGACTATCACCATCCGGATTATCGGCTTGCACAATGACGATGCGCTGGCTACTAGCCAGAATTTCCTTGATCTTGTCTGTCTCTGGATACATATATGCCTTATTGTAAGCCGCTCTGCCTGTTTCTCAAAACCAGTAGTATTACACATTCGACTTGCCAAAAAGGCTAACTGCTATATTCTATGCGTATAAAGGAGAGTTTTACGCGATGATGCTACAGTTTGAGTCTGCTGGTCTAGAGGTGTTTGGCGGTATCGCCAGCGCAGAGCTTGCCGAAGCTGTCGCCACCGAACTTGGTGTGGTGGCGTGTATGCCGAGTGGAGAGTTCGCCAATGGTGAAGTAAGTTGCAGCATACCCGAAAGTATTAGGGGTAAGGATACCTATATTATTCAAAGTCACACACGTCATGAATATGACGACAGGGGTGAGGTTCGAGTTAGATCGCCCCAAGACGCGCTTATGGAGCAGATTGTGATGGTCAACGCTGCTCGCTCTGCTTGGGCTGGTCGGGTTATTGCCGTGGCCCCGTTTATGGGCTATGGCCGCCAAGACCGTCGCACAGGACGCCAAGCAGTCACGGCTAGCCTGGCAATGCAGATGTTGCGCGGCGCCGGTGCTGACGGTGTAATGTCTATTGATATGCACAGCCCTCAGGCCGAGGGCTTTTTTGAAGGTCCGTTTGAACATCTGACGGCTGCTCCCACCCTAGTCGAGCACGTACGCCAGAGCATCCCCGATGGCCAGCTGGTCGTCGTCTCACCTGATAATGGTCGCATTAAGTCTGCCATGCGTTTTAGGGATCAATTTGGTGATCGTGCCGGCATTGCTGCAATCGACAAAAAGCGTAACTCCGATGGTAGTGCAACTGCATCCCTAATTACGACAACTTCTGTCGAAGGGTTACCCTGTGTCATTTTGGACGACATGATTGATGGCGGCGGCACCATCGCTGCGGCCGCAGAAGTCATCCAGGACGAGGGTGCTGCATCGATAATGGCCGTTGCTACGCACGGTCTCTTCTCTGGCCGAGCAGCGGAGCGTCTAGCCGACTCACCCGTTGACACTATTGTAGTTACCGACACGGTGCCTCTGCCGGCAATAATGCGCGAACTCGAACACCCACGCCTACAAGTTGTTTCTATCGCTAGCTTTTTGGCTCGGGCAATCAACTACGTGCACACTGGCAAATCTATCGAAGCTCTGCACGAAGGCATGCCTCAGCGTATTTAAAGTGGCCGACGACCTTCGAGAGCACGGCTAAGGGTAATTTGGTCGGCATATTCTAGGTCGACGCCAATTGGCAAACCGCGTGCCAGGCGAGTAATCTTTACGTCGCGGTCACCGATTTGTTGCTGAATATACAACGCGGTTGACTCTCCTTCAACGCTAGCATTGGTCGCCAGAATTATTTCTTGCACACTGTCTTCGTCTATGCGGCTTACTAGCTCGCCGATGTGCAGCTGCTCGGGCCCAACACCGTCAATCGGCGAAACCAGACCGCCGAGTACGTGGTAAGTACCGCTGTAGCTGTTGGTCTTTTCTAGGGCCACGATGTCGAACGGTTCGGCAACCACTGCTACGATCTTTTTGTCGCGCTTGGGGCTAGTATATAGGTCGGACAGTTCCTGGCCAGCGGACACCAAGGCAAAGGTTTTTTTGCAAAAGCCCACACCGTCATGTAGGTCGTCGAGTGTTTCGGCAATGCGTTTGGCCTTGCCTGGATCGCTCTTCATCAAATAGTACGCGTACCGTTCAGCAGTACGCGGACCAACGCCGGGCAGTTTGCCAAGAGCTTCAATAACGCTAGTAAGCGCGGGGGGCAGGATTTGCATACAAAACTAGAGGCCGAGGTCGCCGAGGGCACCCATCATGGGCTGCATTTTTTCGGCGGCAACTTTTTGGCTTTCCTGGATTGCTTCCTTCACGGCGTCTTCGATCCAACGCTCTAGTTGGCCAATGTCGTCAAGGTCAACAGACTCGGAATCGATGTGGACTTTCTTGATCTTCTGTTCGCCGGTAATCTCAACACGAACAGCGCCATCACCCTTTTCGACGGTGATAACTTGCTTTTGAAGTTCCTTCTGAATCTTCTTTACTTTCAGCAGCATTTTAGCTTGGTCAAAACGACTCATGTCATTAATCTCCTTAATTCGTCTTACATTATTGTACCAGATGCCAACAGGTTGCAAACGCCAGAATACGTGTTACGGCTGATCTGGCCTTTGGGCAGTAAAGGCATCGTGCGTAACTTCAGCCTGCGGCCAGCCGACAAAGTAATGGATGACATGGTAAAGGCAGGCTATACCAACCACCAAGCTCATCAGACTCCAGCCGATACTACGGGCAATGGGATTGCGCGGGAACACACGAAACCACTCTCCCAACAGGTGGGTAACGCCACTAGCAATAATGATGTATACAAATGGTATCACTACCGTAAAGTTGACTGCTGGGCTACCGACTGCCATAAGACCCAGGGTAACAATAAAGACAAACAAGAATATGGGCGCTCGGGCTAAGCGTGCGTGGCGCAAGTATACGTATAAGCCTAGTATGAGCATTGTCAGGCTAAAAACATCCAATACGGGTGCGTTACCCAGCCACGTTACTGGATCGGCCGTGTTGTGCACAAAAAAGTGAAAAGGCGCCAGGAGTGCGTTCTTAAAAATCTGCCATGGAGACGGCCAAGCGTCTGGAAGTCCGAGCAGCGGCCGAATAAGATCGTGGTGCTTGTAGAGGCCATACGCCAACGGCGCTAATAGGCCGAGCATAGCCAAGGCACCAGCGCTTACTACGGCGAGGTGTCGCTTAAATACGCGGTCAATGGCCTTCCACTGCCAAGCAAGGCCCAAAGCTACGTACCACACCATGCCGGGCACGTATAACAACAATGCACTACCTACAAAACATAGAAAGAGCGCCAATTTGCTCCGGGTGTGCTTAAGCCAAAAGCCGCCGGCAGCCAGCACAAAAACGCCAAACATTAGCACGTCTGGTGTGCCCAGACGTGCGGTATGCAAGAACCATGCCGACAAACCAAACAGTAGCGATCCGTATATTGCCGTACGCGTGCTATGCCAATGCCTGAGAAGCAAGGCAAAAATTGCCAACGTGACCACTCCGTAAGCTACCGATACTAGCCTAACGGCGAAATAGCTGTCCGGATGAATGTACAACACCGCACGGACCGCCACCAAAAATGGCGCGTTGAGCGGGTTGTCTAGAATAGCGCGAAAGCTAAGGCTGTTTTGGTAGGTTTGTACCTCCGATGCGCTATAGCCCGGTACTAGCGTGTGCAACTGCCACAGCAGCGCAACACCCAAAATACCAAGTGTTACACCACAGACAGTAATACATTGCCAGTTCTTTAAAAAGTAATCCCGTAGTCGCTGTGCGCTCATGCTTGAGCCTATTATACAGCATACTTGTGGCCTGTTGCTTCTCGGCGATGCGCAACATTTGTGCAACCCTGAGAAGCAGCAGGTGGCGACGGGTGTCATGACGGGTTCGCGTAGAACGCGGAGTCATGAGCCGTCGGGCCCACCTGCTGTGGCCCGGTACTTCCGGACTTCGATCGGTTACGTAACCGATCGCGTGTTACCTGTTGGGGTGCTCAGACTAGTCCGAGCCGTTCCGCAAGCTGCTTCCACGTCTGGTTGATCACCCGGACGCTTGCGTTCATCCCACTAGCCTGGATGGTCTTGCCGGGTGGCATGTACACCGTACCGGACAGGCTCATCCCGCTGACGTGACCACCGTTGATGACGATCGGGCCATCGAGGTAGGCATTCATGCCGGAAACGTTGATGGTCGTGTAGACGCCACCAGTTACCGAGATGCCCATGCCAGACTTGTTGAGCGGAGCCACTAGGTTGGCGGCTTCGCGCACCAGCGCCTCGTAGTCGACCGTTACGGCCTTGACTGTGACGATGAAGGTGTACGCGCTGTTCAAACGGCAGGTCCTCCGGCCAGTCGGCTCGGATGCCGTCTGTCGTGCTGACGCGTGCTTCCTTGGCGTCGAGGTAGTCATCCAGGATGTTCTGGAAGCGCCTGGGCAGCGGGTCGTGGAAGAGCTGCTCGCTCCATCCGTACACGTCCGACTGGAGGTCGGGCAGCTGGGTGTGACCGGTCTTTCGGGCCCAGATGATCGCTTCGAGAAGCTCCTTGGGACGAGTAGACCAATCGAATCCGTTCTCGTCTGGCCCTTGCACCAGTCGTCCGGTGATGATGTGGATGAGTGGCAGGTCGTTCACGCCCATGGCGCGCCCGAGCCAGACCGGACGTCGACGTTCGACCCGCCGCTGCGGCACGGAGTGGGGCTTGTCGAGCTCCAGTACGTAGCGCATGGTGGCCTCGATATCGATGCCAGTGCCATCCTCGTTGACCGGGACGACCCACTTGTACGTCTTGCGTGTCGCATTCTGCAGTTCGGGATGTCGCTTGATGTAGCGGACGGCCTCTGGGTACACCTCTGGATCGGTGACGATGGCTTCCAGCAGTTGCCGGAGAGACATCTCACTGAAGTTCCGTTCGATGCGTACCGTGGTCGTCGTGACCCTTGGCTGCGGCGCCTGGGCGTCGATGCCGAACCGATGTAGCAAAGCGATCACTTCTTCGGCGACCCTGAGACGCAGCGCGTTGCTGAATCCCTCGCCATCCGGGAGGATGACCGTGAGTTCGCGGGCGATCCCGAAGACGCCATTGCGGGCAATCTCCGTTGCCGGAATCTCGGTCCAGGTCGTCCCCAGCCGGTTGAGTACGTCGCCGCTGAGCGCGTCGCTCTCTGGCGTCATGGTCAGAATCTCACCCATGCGGATGACGGGCTGCTGATCGTGGTCCATCTTGACTCCCTCAAGGTTCGTGGCGCTCGGCGTTCCGAAGCACCAACAGGTGTGTTGTTCTCCGATCTTGCATTATCCCGATTGGGTGGCAAGCCTCCTTAACTCAAACGAAAAGTATGAGAACTTGCATATTATGATATGTGGGCTAGATATTTGCAATTATCTTACACACGGACGCGTGACTACTAGTCGGCGAACGGATGAGCGTGCTTGGTGTCTAGCCCGCGAAAGCGCTGCTTTTCTTTGTCGAAGAATAGCTCGACATCACCGGTAGGGCCGTTACGGTGTTTCTTGATCAGAATGCTAGTGATGCCTTTTTTGTCGCTATCAGGGTTGTAGTACTCTTCGCGGTAGATAAAGGCCACGACGTCGGCATCCTGCTCAATGGAGCCGGACTCACGGAGGTCGGCCAGCTGTGGAATTTGCGGGTTACGGTTTTCGACCGAACGCGACAGCTGCGACAGCGCAATCAGCGGCACGTCCAGTTCGCGAGCGATGCCCTTGAGGCCACGTGAGATTTCGGAGATTTCCTGCACGCGGTTTTCGGAACCGCCAAACTTACTGCCGCCGCTCATCAGCTGCAGGTAGTCGACGATAATCAGACCCAGGGGGTGTTGGTGAGCTTCGCGGCGGGCCTTGGTACGCAGATCGCTGACAGTAATGCCTGGCGTGTCGTCAATGTAAATCGGCGCTTCACTCAGCGTGCCCATGGCGTTGCCGATTTTTTCGAAGTCGGTGTCGGTTAGGTTGCCGGTACGTAGCGCCCAGGCGTCAACGCCCGATTCCATCGACAACAAACGGTCGACCAACTGCTCTTTGCTCATTTCGAGCGAGAACAGCAGAACGGGCTGCTTGGCTAAGGTAGCGACGTTATGCGCTAGGTTAAGCGCAAAGGCGGTCTTACCCATAGACGGTCGGGCAGCCAAAATAAACAGATCAGAGCGTTGCAGACCGGCGAGTACGTCGTCCATGTCTCGAAAGCCGGTCGGCACGCCGCGAATTTTAGCCTTATCTTTGTGTAAGTCATCTAGGCGGTCGAAACTTTCGGCCAGGATAGTCTCGATGCTTACAATGCTTTGCTTTACATGTGTTTGACTGACCTGGAAGAGCTGTGTCTCGGCTTCTTCTACTAATTCTTTGAGCGCCTTGGACTCGTCGTAGCCCAGTTCGACAATCTGCTGGCTTGCTTTGATCAGGCGGCGGCGCAAGGATTTTTGGGCAACAATCTCGGCGTATTGTTCCACGTGCGAGGCGGTGGGAACAAAGTTGGTTAGTTCAGTCAGGTAGGATGCACCGCCGACTAGATCGAGCGCGCTATTGTTCTTGAGTTGGTCGGCCAGTGTCAGGACGTCAATAGGGCTGCGACGCTCATAGAGTTGCGTAATCGCCTCGTAGATGCGCTGGTGCCGCGGGTCGTAGAAGTCGAAGGACGAGACGTTGTCGGCAATTTTTACCAAGGCGTCAGCATCAATAAGAATGGCGCCCAGCAAACTTGCTTCGGCCTCTAGGTTACTCGGTTGGCTCTTCCCCTTAGTCCCTTGGTCCATTGCCTACGATTCTAGCACTTCGGCACCACCAAAGATATTGCTTATGGTGTCGACTGGGTCGTTTGGCTTATCTTCGGGTAGCGGAGTGGGCTCTTCTACGTTATGTACGACTTCGCCATCGGCTGGCGGCAGTGGTGCGGGCGCGGGAATGATCTTGCGGCCTTCGCCGATAATGCACTCAATATGGATAGCGCTGCCAGTCACACCGGCAATGACTTCTGACAGGATTGTTTTGTTGCGGGCTTCGTTGATGCGCTTTTGGTGAAAGGCGTGGCTAAACTCCAAAGTAATTTTGCCGGGCGTGTAGTGTGGCTGGGCAGTCTTGGCTACGCTGTGCAAAGTATTGTACTTGGTCTTGAGAGCTTTGAGTACCATCTCCCACGACTCGTCGTTGAGCATTAACTCGGAATCAACGTCAGCCAAATTGAGTTCATCATCTTGAGCAGCCAGTTCGGCGGCGGACGGCTTTGGTGCTTCGATTTTCTTTTCTTCGGCTTTACGGGTTGGTTTCACCTGGGTCGTGGGGCTGGCGACTGTCGCGGCGGGCATTGTTTTTGGGGCTTCTTCCTGTTGTTTAGCTGCCGCCGCAGCAACGGGGCTGCCGGTCAGTGAAGCATCTAGCAAGGCGATTTCGAGTGCCACGCGGGGATCGGGAGATGCGGTTACGTGCACTAACTGTGTCAGTAGGCGCATGGCAATTTCGTGAGCAAAAGGCAGCTTCCCGGCCATAATGTCGGTGCGGAGTACTATGCCTAATTGTTTGGCAATCTGGGCTGGTTCGTAGCCTTGGTCGTGCATCTGGGTTAACAGCTTAGCAACGATTATGCTGTCGTGAGCGGCCAGGGCTGCAAGTAGATCGGCAATGAGTTCTTCGGGGGCAATACCCAAGACGGCTTGCACGTCACTGAGTTCAACTTTGTGCTCACTGTTGCGGACCTGATCAAGCAAGCTAATGCTGTCGCGGAAGCTGCCTTCGCCGTGGGCGGCAATCAGTGCCAGGGCGTCATCGGAAATACTGATCTTTTCGGACTTGGCGATGCTCTTGAGGTGTGCGACTACTTTGGGCTGATCAACCGGTTTAAAGGAGTAGCGCTGTGTGCGACTAATAATCGTCTCGGGCAGTTTGTGGGCCTCGGTCGTAGCCAAGATGAAGATACAATGGGCGGGCGGTTCCTCGAGTGTCTTGAGGAGTGCGTTAAAGGCTTCTTTGGTGAGCATGTGAACTTCGTCGATGATGTACACCTTGTATTTGGCGCTGCTCGGCGCGATATGTACTTTGTCGCGCAGGTCGCGGATTTCGTCGATGCGGCGGTTGCTGGCGGCATCAATTTCGATGATGTCCAGATGACCGCGGTCTTCGTCGTATGGCAAACTGTTGATCTCGTGCGCCAAAATGCGAGCAATACTGGTCTTGCCAACGCCGCGCGGGCCGGTAAACAGGTATGCGTGGCTAATCGTGCCCTTCTTAAGCGCGTGGTCGAGTGCTGTCGTAATGTGCTCTTGGCCCACAATCTCCGACAGCTTCTTGGACCGGTATGTCCTGTATAAAGCCTTCCCCATTTACTAACTATTATACGCACCAAAATTACATTTGGCTGTTGTATTTATCAGAATCTCCATTGCTCGAAAGCAATGCACCCCAGCATTACTGGCAGCCTGAGCGTCTGGGTTGCCTATTGACCTGCTCGAACGTGGCGTCTAGGCAGCGGGCGTTGTACGCGACCGGCTTGCTAAAACGTGGGCGCTAATCTCTATCAGGCGCTGACGCGGTGAGCTGGCTAGCTCATCTGGTTGAGTGGGAAGAGGTTCTCCTAAAGCAATCCGCTTGGGCTTGCCAATCCGAACCGTTGCCTCCTCGAGGTACTCTTTTGGGATAGTGGCGTTGGGGATGGCCAGGTTGTACCCGCGACGAGTGAGCGACCGGCTCGGCGGCGGTGCGACTACCAGGTTACTGCCAATTTTGACTCGCAACAACCCATCTTCACATAAGTAGAGCCACGTGGTGTTGTTCATCCTTTCAAGCGGGTAGCCCCGTATGGCGCGATTGTTGTATGTTGGCGGCAGGCTGTCGTCGGCCAGCTTGCGTAAGAACTTGCCATATGACCCGCTGAGTGCGTCAGGGCCATCGGAGCGCGGCAACGTGCTTTTGCTTGGGCGGTATTTAAACATCGGCTCTTGCTCCCACACCTCGGGCGTGACAAGTGCCTCCAGTGTCTTGGCTATTTCAGAACTGTTTACTCCAAGCTGCTGTTCGAGGCGCTCGGCCGTAGCTGGTATCAACCGTTCGGCTGCCTCAAAACCAAGACTTGCCATGCAGGTCAAAAATTCACGACAGAATTTCTCGTCGCAATCACGAACCAATAGTTCCAACGGCATGCCAGCTCGAACAGTGGCCTTTGTGGGGCTGTTGAAGGTGTCGTTGTAGGCGCGCCAAGTTTGGAGTACTTCGCCTGCTCCGCGCTCTTCGTCAAAGTTTGGGTGCTCATCGATCATGTCGCCAAGCAGTAGGCCGCGCGGCGGTACAAAGTCGCGGTAATCTGCTCTCAGATGATTGCCGAAGGCGGTGCGCCAGCCCACGTTGCGGCGTGGGGCGCCACCACCTCGCTCGGTGAGCCTAGAGTTGGTGGCCAGTCCACGCAATGTAGACACCGTGGGCTGTGTTTGGAAAAGTAGCGCATCATCGACGTAGGCGTCGTCGTTGGGGCCAAGCTGTCCGCCGTACGCCCAAGACTGTGCCGGATCGGCACTAACTAGATTGTCACCATAAGGATCTTGGTCTATCGACATAACATAACCCCTGTTATGCATACTATTATACAATCAAATATACGATTTAGTATAGATAGAAAAAGACGCCTTGCCGGCGTCTCTAATCTGATTGTCTAATTGCTACAAAGCAGCTTCAAGTGCCGCCCACTCAGCGCTGGAATCGTCTTCTGGCACGTTGACGCTTACTTGATCACCTGGTTTAGCCTTAAAATAGGTTACGCTGGCAAGTAGTACGCGGTAGTTCTTGTCGCCAACCTCTACGTAGTAGTGGCCGTTCTCTAGTTTGAGCGCGCCAACCACTTGCTTGCGAGGGATTGGACCAATTTGCTTGTACAAGAAGGTGCCGTCATCGGCGATAGTCAATTTAAGGATGTCACCCTGAACAAGCTTGGACTTGCTGGCATAATTGGCGGGTACGGGGTACATCTTGCCATCGGAGCCAACCATATTTTGACCGTCGAAGACGCCTTCGATAACTTTACCAATATTGTCGTCATTGGAAATTGGAGCGACCTTTTCGTCGTCACCTACCAGGCTGATCAGCAACTCGGTAGCAGCCGACAGATTTGTTTCTGCCTCTTGAATAAGTGCCCGGAGTCGCTTTATTTGTTTATCTGGTACGTCTGCCATGTTTATTGTTCGTCTCTCTTAGTCTCTCAGCTCAGTGTTTGTTTGCCTACACTTACACCTAAAACTACCATGTTTGATAAGTCAAGTCAAAAAATATATAACTAGCTGTGGATAAGATCCCACAACCTTTGTCTTTTTGATACAACGAAACCAAGTATACCAAACGCTCGGACGAAATCAATGCGCTGGGCAACAGATTAGAGTTATTGCTACATATAAAAAGCCCGCATTGTGCATGCGGGCTTTTTGGGTGGAAGAATCGGTCTAAAAACTAGGCGAGTTCAACAGTAGCACCGGCGTCTTCAAGAGCCTTCTTGTGTGCTTCGGCGTCTTCCTTGCTGGCCTTCTCGACAACGGTCTTTGGAACACCGTCAACGATAGCCTTAGCTTCACCAAGACCAAGACCAGTAATGTCCTTAACAGCCTTGATAACGGCTACCTTCTGAGAACCGGCGTCCTTCAGGACAACGTCCCATTCAGCCTTCTCGTCGGCAGCAGCACCAGCTTCGGCAGGAGCGGCAGCAACTGCTACGGCAGCAGCAGCTGGCTCGATACCGTACTCATCCTTTAGGATGGTCTTAAGTTCGTTTACTTCGAGGACAGTTAGGCCCACGAGTTGTTCTGCAAATTTCTTCAAATCAGCCATGTGATTATCCTTTCAATTAGTTAGCGGCTTTCGCTTCGACACCATCCAGCAGTGCGTGCAAATTGCCCGAAAGGCCATTTGTAACGTCATGTACTGGTGATAGAAGGGTTGCGACAACCTGAGCGATAAGCTCGTTCTTACCCGGCAATGCAGCCAAGGCTTTTACATCTTCACTCGATGCAAACTTACCCTCTGGGGTAATAGCACCAACGAATTCGATGGTTGGGTTAGCTTTTGCAAAATTAGCAAGTGCTTTAGCTGGAGCTACTTCGTCTTCGGTGTTGAAGGCGTAAAGGAGCATACCACTCAGAGCGCTTGTGTCGACGGCCTTAAGGGCGTCGTTGGCTTGCAAAGCCTTGATAACCAATCGGTTTTTGACAACTTTTACTTTCGTGCCATTGTCGCGAGCGTCGCGGCGGAGCTGCTGTAATGCCTTAACAGTTGTGCCTTGGTATTTGGCAACAACGGTCATCTTTGCAGATGACAGCATATCGGCAACTTCTTTAACAACGTCGTCTTTCTCTTTTTTGGTTAAAGCCATGTAATACTTCTTCCTTTTTACTTTGTAAAATCTATTCGACCTAGTAGATTTTTAAAGAACAAAAAAGTCTTTGGTTCTCGCATTACCAAAGACTGGGAAAAATAAACAAAAATATTTGTTTCACTTCCTCGGTAGCCAATTAAGTCTTTTGGACTGCTACTGTCTTCGGTAATGAGATCAAGGTAATTCTACATGAGCGAACGGGCTATGTCAACAGGTTAAGACACTACATCTAGTGTTTGGCTACAGTATCTAAATACCTGAGTATAACCTCTGGCATCATCTCGAGCGCCTTGCCACTGATCCATTCATTCTCGCTGTGATGCTCCCCGCCCGGTAGGTACGTTAACGCGCAAGGAATGCCGACGTCATTAAAATAGCTCGCATCGCTGGCGGCTAGTGATAGGCATGGCTTTGACCGATGGCCAGTTACTTCTGTAATCGATTGCATAAAAGCCTGTAGCAGTGGATGCCCAATGTTCTGGCGGAGTGGTTGCTGTTGGGTACGTGTTCTGGTGGTTAGGCCATACTTTTGGCAGAGTGTGTCCACGAAGGTTTTGTTAGTCTGATACGCCTCATCGGTGGCCAGCCTGATTTCTATTTGGGCGGTCATTGTCGAGGGTACTTGGTTGTATGTCCCATCTCCATGAATTTTGCCGACGTTAAGCGTGTCGGTGTCTGGGCCATGATCTTTAAATTTGAGGCGAAGTTCGTGCAGTGCTTGTATGAGCTTGAGTGAAGCGCTATCGCCCTCCCATGGCCGCGATCCGTGTGCTGTACGCCCGGTGGCAATGAGGTCAAAGCGCCAGTAGCCTTTGGCAACAGCTTCGACGTCCCATGCTCGTCCACCATCGGGCATAATACATACCTCTGAACGGTAGCCCTTTGCCAGTAAATCGGGGATGCTGTTAATGCCGTCCCGACCACCGTATTCCTCGTCGCTCGTGATCATGATTGCAAAGTCGTAGTCATCGAGCCGTTCCTGTAGCTGGTCAACAACTCGCATGTAGGCGGCAATCGCAAATTTCATGTCCAACACCCCACGGCCAAATAGCTTATCTCCGTTGCGACGCAAGGTAAAGCCTTGCTCGGAAGCTGGCACAACGTCGATGTGCCCATATAACATAACTTTGGCCTGCTTTGTGCCTGGCTTTATGGTGGCTATCAACGAGCCGTGCCCTTTGCTCTCAAAGCGCTCCACATGCAGGCTGCGCTGCGCAAAGTAATCTTCCAGATAGTCTAACGCCAAATTGTTGGCAACAGTGTCGTCGGTAATGGTTGGCATAGAAACGAGTTTGGCGAGTAAATCTTCCATAAAATAATACGCACCCCCTCGGTGCGAATAAAAGCAAAGCACCCTCATTGTAGGAGGGTGCTGCGCGGGTGGTCAAGTGCTATAGTTTTAACTATGTACAAAATAGACACATACCTTTATCTGGCTCGCCATGGCGAGTGCAAAACCAACACAATACCAGGAATTTTTGCTGGCAGACAAAACGAAAGCCCATTAACCGACCGAGGTATAGCACAGGCGCAAAAGCTCGGCAGATTTATACGGTCCATAGGGCTTGTGCCAACTGATGTGTACAGCTCGCCGGCCGTCCGCGCATACGATACGGGCTATCATGCACTGGCCGCGGCAGAGATAGCTTTGCCTATTGCGACGGCCAAGGAACTGCAAGAGCTCGACCGTGGCGAGTGGACAGGTCGCCAGCGCAAGGATATAGAGGCAGACCAGGCGCTGCAGTCCGCTATGAAGCAACAAGGAATGGCCTTCGCTCCGCATAACGGAGAGTCGATGGACGATGTGTTTGCCCGGATGGTTGGATGGGCCAATGGTCGCTGTGACACTTCGCGCCAATCAGATGAGCCTCAACGCATCCTTGCTTTTTCGCATAGTAATGCAATTGGGTGCTTTGTTGCGGCTGCTGCCGGTATCGAGCGCCACTATACAGACAGTATCCCCATAGGCTATGCCTCACTGAGCGCATTTGCTCACAGCGAGGAGGGTTGGTCGACGATTGCTGCCAATATCGACACTCAGACCGAACCCATGGCGTTCAATTTGGATGATCTAGTGGCCTAATCGGTTACTTAGCGACCGCTACCTTGTGGCTGGGGGCCTTGGTTTTGGCCATTTTGCGAATGTAATCCACGAAGATTTGCTGCATCTGAAAGTAGGCCTGTTTTTCGATGTACTCTTCGGGTCCATGGTGATTTGCCCCGGGCGGGTAGCCGATGGCACACGGAATCTCAAACTTGGTGAAGAACCGACCATCGTTGCCTGCATTGGAGATAATCCATTCGATGGGGTGGCCAATGACTTTCTCGGTACATGCAGCGTAGGCCTGTAGGTACGCATCGTTGGGGTCGTTGGACATTGTATCGGCTTCGACTTCGGTGGTCAGGCGCACGCCGTCTAGCTTCTCGATGAGTGTCTCTACTTTACCAACAATGCTTGCCTGCTCTTTGGCGCTAGCAAAACGCATATCCATGCTTGCCGATGCAACGGAGGGGATTTGGTTGATGGCGTCGCCGCCTTGGATCATGCCTACATTGATGGTGCTGGTTTCTGGTGATGGGTTGGTCGGAAACAATTTCTTAATTTCGGCAACGGCTGACACCAGCTTATCGATGGCGTTCTCGCCCTCCCATGGCCGCGATCCGTGTGCGCTTTTGCCGTTTGTCTCAACCGTCAGGTGCCAGATACCTTTGGCAAAGCGTTCCAAGTTCCAATTGCCGCCGCCATCAGGGATAATCATCATCTTGGGGCGATAGCCTTCCTCGGCAATTTTGGCGGCGCCATCAAAGCCACCAACTTCCTCGTCGCTGGTGATAATCACGGCTAAGTCGTAGTCGCTCACAGTGTCTCCAAGCTCTTGTACGGCACCCAAAAATGCCGCAACCCCACCTTTCATATCCAGTACGCCACGCCCAAAGTACTTATCGTCGCGCTTACTCAACTGGAACTGGTCGGATGGTGCCGGCACGACGTCGATATGCCCAAACAAGCATACAGTGGGTGTCTTGGTGCGCCGGGTCGTCGCTACCAACGATTCGATACCGTTCCATTCGTACCGCTTAACGTATAGGCCATGTTCACTCAAAAAGCGGTCTATATAGTCAAAACACTCATGATTCGCTTCGTAGTTACCCGTAATAGTAGGCATCGACACCAAATCACGCAAAATGCTTTCGGACGTCTGAGTCCCGTCAAGTTTTGAGGGTATGCTGTGCTGGGTGCGCAACTGCCATTTCGCAGATATTTTGTCGGCAAACTCAGCAAAGTTCTGTTTGCTTGGCCGTTTAATCTTCTTGTTCATGGATTACTCCGCTAATTAAAAAACCGAGCTCGGTTTGGAGCTCGGTTTGGTTTGCTGTTACTTTTGTCTAAGATTTTTGCAAGCCTCTACCCGCGCTCCATCGAGCCGAACATAATGAGACCAAGGACCATAGATCTAGACATAATGCAGAAAGTATAGTGCGCAGTGGCTATCGTGTCAAGTTCGCTTGCTAGCTTGTGCTCTAGCGCTTTGGCCTTAAAGCTGCTCCAGGAATCGTTTCAGTACAGTCTGGTACACCGGGATAGACGCCAGCTCGACGTATTCTTCGTCGCCATGCAGACCCTCACCGGCTAAGCCGTATACGACAGCCGTGTTCCCTTGTGCAGAGTAAAAACGTACGTCAGCTGCACCGTGCTTGCGGATAAAACTGGCTGGCTGGCCGGTCACCTCATGCAATGTGGCCGCCAATTGCTGTAGGGCTAGATTGTTTGGGTCAGCATAATGGCTCGCCTCGAATTGTCGAATAGTTACCGCGGCCTTAGGGTCAAGGCTATGCGCAAAAGCTAAGACGGACGCTTTCGAGGCAAAGACGGGATCATCGGCGACATAGCGAATGTCTAGCAGCAGCTTTGCGTCATCGGGTACGCGATTCATGGTCGCATTGCTACTGCCGACCGATGCAACATTGACTGTAGTTGCCCAGATCTCATCCGTTGGGACTGGGTAGTGCTTGAGCAGTTTGGCTACAAAGTCTTGTGCATCCAACAGTGCATTGTGCCCGTTCCATAAGTAGGCGCTGTGTGCGGCCGTGCCCGCAAACGTGACTTCTAGCCAGCAAATACCACGAGACTCGTTGCAAATTGTGTTCGGTCGGCTAAACTCGCCGGCAATCACAAAGTTGGCTGCTACGCCTTGCTCTATTTGGTAGGCTGTACCGTTTGCTCCTCCAGTTTCCTCGTCGCTGACTATTTGCAGCGCAAGTGGGTAGGAGACAACCGGTGCTGCACGACAAAAAACGTCCGTCAGTACCAGCGTAGCAACTTTCATATCCAGCGCGCCACGACCGTATAGCTTGCCGTTTCGCTCCCGGGGCTCAAATTGCTCCGAGCGGGCGGCAACGACGTCGACATGACCGTTAAGCAACACGCTAAACTTTTTTGGCCGTCGTTTGCCAGTGTAGGCCAAAAAACTTGGCTTACTATTACGTTCGAAGCGCTCTATGGTTACCCCGGGCACGGCCCTAACGATATCTGCAACAAGTTCGAGAGCCTTGTGTAGTTCTTGTGGTTTATCGGCGGTCGATGGAATTGCCAACAACTTCTTGGCCGTGGCAATGAGGGCTTGGCTGTCCATTAGTTAAACTATTGCACCTTTTGCTTCGCCCAACAAGTACACGAGGGCCATTCTAGTACTGGTACATCGGGCCTAGGTTATTGTTCCCGCGTGTACCCTGGTAGCCGCCGGGCGCAATAATTGCAGCTTCTTTGTGGCCGACCCACTGCGGGTTGTACGGCGTGTAAACCCGCGCTCCGCCCTTAACAATAGCATCAGAGTGAATACCTGCTCGGTGTGTACGTACGTCGTCGCCAATGATCGGCGCTGTAGGAGGTATTTCCATTTCGAGCGCAGAAAAGACATGACGAGCAACCTGGGCGATGCGAGTTATGTCTACGCGTGGCATTGTAAGCCCCTCAAACTCGTCCGCGTGTGCCTGTGAGGCCATAATTACCTGCTCCGCAGAGGCGTTGCCGGCCCGCTCGCCCCGACCACCGATCACAACCTCAGCCTGGACGTTCGGCACTCGGACGTCCATCTCTCGGGCTGTTTCCGCTACTGCCTGTACGGCTGATATGGTGTTGGCAGTCGCCATGCCGTAATCGTTATGACAGTGCGTCGAAATAGTTACGTTGCTGTAGCCACCGTCGACCACCCAACGCGTAACGGCCCTAAACATATCGGCAATCTTTTTTGGCGAAGTCATACCTAGTGTATCCGGCAAGTTGATCACATCGGCACCTTCGTCGAGCGCAGTTTTGACTACTCGTTCCAAGTAGTCACGCGGTGTGCTGCTGGCTGCCTCGGCCGAGAACTCAACTACCGTGAGGTCACCTCCAACCTTCCGTGCGTGCCGCACGGCTCTGCCCGCGATATCGACTATGTCGTCAGGGGTTTTGCCCGGAAATTTAGTGGCGATATGTAGCGGGTCAGTCGCAATAAACGTATGAATGCCCGGGTGTTTAGCTGCTTGCACTGCGGCCCAGGTATTCTCTATGTCGCCTTCAGTTGCTCGGGACAGACCGGTAATAACCGGTGTGTGCATATACGACTCACCGGCAACAAGCCTACCGTCCTGCATGTGGTGGGGCGTTACCACGTATGCAGTTTGCCCGACTGTCTGTGCAACTTCGGTGACCTGCTCGGCATCTGCCGGTGTGGTAGGGAACCCGGCCTCGATGGTCGCGATCCCCATTTGTGCTGACTCTGCGGCCCAACCCGGCTTATCCCCGGGTTTAAATTGATTTTCGAACGGCTGTGCTTGATCGCCATCACGGCCGGTCGTATCCAGGTAGGTATAAATGCCCTGCTCTTCAGCAGGAAATGCTTCAATCATATAACAACTCCAAATTAAAAAGAATCAGGCGTGGAAGCCTGATTCTTGGGGCTGTGCTTGGCGCCTATGGCGCTCAGGCTTCGACTACAGTGAAGCACAGCCCGTTAAGGCCGAGGAGAAGTGCAAATCGCTTCACTTGCGAACGTATCATAATAGTCTAGTAGAACACGAGCCGAGCTGCCAGGTCAAGCCTCTTCGTTGGTGGCGAATTTCATGGCTTCGCCTAGCAGTGGGTGTACGGCGCAAACCTTTTCGTGCATTGTTCGAACGAGTTTGCGAACCGCGGGCCGGTTGTGCGGGCTGGTGCGCAGCTCGTGAAGATGAAATGCCTCCCGGGCATTGTAGGTTACCTTCCAGCGTAGGCGATGCCCAAGCAAGGCCGCATACTGGGCTTCTGCTTCGTAGCCCGCTTCTTGGATGAGACTATGCAAGCGCAGACTTAGCTCAAAGCAGGCCTCAAATTGATCAGTCAGCTCGGCATCATCGGCGACATCCGGCATCTCGTAGCCATATCGTGGTGTCAGGTCTTGCCACTCAAGGTCGTCGACTGTGTGGTGGTGTTGTAGATCGCGGAAGGTGTCAAAATCGCACAGCAAGTCCCAACTGTAGCGTGCTTTCTCGAGCGCGCGGCCAGGCCGTTGCGAGTGATCGTTGCGATTGCCAATGTACGCATTGAATACTTCGGTCTTGCGGTCGTACCGCCATTTGTCGATGATGTCGGCAAGCTCTTGTAGCGATAGATTGCTCTGTTGATACAGCATATCTGGCAACAGATCGAACTCATTGCGTGGCCACACTTGTGACAAATGAACCGTCTCTGATTGATTGGCATACTGGTCTGGTAGGTATTTTTTAGCCAGTTCAGCAATATGTTTGCGAGTATTGGCTCGATATATGGTGTCCTCGGTAAGTTGCTTGGCGGGCATAAATTCTGGTGTTAGCTTACGTGCCTCGGTAAGCAAGGCGCCGCCGCAACCACGAGCTTCAGGCAGAGGGTCACTTATAAGGTTAGAGATGACACTTTCTAGGGCATTGCCCGAGGCGTACACCGCAATATCAGTTGTGGCTGCAGCTGGCAAGACACTGCGCAAAATCTCCCTGGACTCTTGGCGTAGGGCCTGTTCCCATTCATCGTCCCGAACAGCTGTCGGTGGTTTGCTGACTGCTTTTAGATGTGCCGTTAGAACCTGTACCATTTCGGAGTACAGGTTGAATATCTGATCCATGTACGCGTGATATTGCTCCTTCAGTCGATTGTCAAATTCTGGCGGTGTGTAGTAGCGGTAACGACCGTCGGCATCACGAGTATCGTAGGCAATGAGGCGACTAGAGCGTTCTACGTACGATGCTCGCCTTCCCCACTCCAGTTTTTTGCTGAGCAAGATACTCGCCTTTTGTACGACCAGGCGCTTAGACAGCAAATGCGTAGTAGAAGGGCCTGATTGCGTATTCTCGTCTGGTGCGCCACTTACTTCTGCCAAAATGGCTGATCGCACGTCGTCGCTGCGCTGTGATAGCTGGGCTATTACCTGGGCAGCACGAACACTGTCGAGCCTATGCGTAAGAGCAAAGACATCGTTTTCCGTAGAAGTGACCAGTTGCTCGAGTATTTTCTCGACGGGCACAGTGTCCGTGGTGTCTGGTAACGCTACCGGTTCGGCGCTTGGCAGGTGGTCAATTTTGGCCTCCACACTGGGTAATTCAATCGCAGCTGGTGCCTCTGGCTGTTTTTTAGGCTTTTTGGGCGGCAGGGTGGGCTGTATCCGCCGCCAGAGAATCTCGTGGATGCTCTCTACTGCCATGAGCTGGTCGTCTCGGGTGCAGTCGATCCGCACAAAATCCTTAGGGAACAGCTGACACATATCGTCATATACTTCAGCGGCCTTACGCAAATGGTCCAGATCGGCTTCGTGCAGATCGCGCTTCTTTTTGGTATAGCTACGTTCTGTCTTTTGGTCGACTAATCGTTGAGCGACTTCGGGCGGGACGCGCAAGACAAAACTAAAGTCGGTACGCGGAATACGCAGCATCTCGAACTCCAGGTTATCGAGCCAGATGAAGTAACCGCGACGCTCCTCGGCGTGCTGAAACTTAGTACCTTGGTGGGCCATGCTCGACCCAACATAGCGGTTGGCTAGGACGACCTTACCAGCTTCAAGCGCCTTGCGTATGCTTGGCGCGGCCTCGAACCGATCAAGGGCATAGAACAACGAGGCAGTATACGGGCCGACGTCAGTCAGTCCGCCGTATTTGCCATTTAAATATTCACGTACAAAGTAACTGGATGGCTTTTCGTACTGGGGAAAGTCGAACGTTTCAACATCATAGCCCTCGCGCTCCAGGCGCTCAGCGAGCAGCTTAAATTGCGTGCCCTTGCCAGAACCGTCCGTACCCTCTACAGCTATGAAAGCTCCGCGGCCAATGTTCATATATCCTCCCCCATAGTAGTATTGCCGCCACCCCTCTACCCTTATTTAGCCACAATGTAGATTAGTATGCAATACGCTTATGTCGAAGGTATATTGCCTGACTCGTTTACTTACAAGATTTCGACGTTGTCGAGGGTGGCCTTGGCACCCTTCAGAACAGCGTAGGTTACCTTGTCCATTTTGGCGCCATCAAACATGGTGTGCTTTACGGCCGAGTGGTGAAATGATACGTCACGCAGGGTGGCGTCTTTGAATGAGGTGTTCTTGAGTGACGAGCCAAAAAATGCCACACCTTCAAGCGTTTGCCCCTCAAAGGATACTCCGCCTACGTCTGAGTGGTTGAACTCTGTGCCCTTTAGTATTGCGTCGGTGAATACAGCGCCCTTTAGAGAGGCGGCTCTTAGCTTGGCGCCTGTAAGATCAGCTCCATCAAGATGAGCGTTTTGTAGATCTGCACTGGTAAACGTGGCACCGGTTAAGTTCGCTCCAGTAAAATTAGCATTTCGTAGTGAAGCAGATTTAAACTGTGCGCCAGCCAAGTTTGATTTGGCGTACGTGGCGCCTGCAAGGTCGCTGCTGCTGAAGTTGGCTTCGACCAAGTTGGAGCCGCTCAGGTCGGCCTCTTTTAGGGACAGCGATTTGAAGTTGGTGTTGTTTGGCTTTGCCGAGTTAATGCCGTGAGGCACATGTTCCATAATCTCGGCGATATCACCAAACGAGTCAACCGTGGCTGTAAAGGCTGCTTCGTCGCTCTTGCCCTGCTTCTTTAGGTCATCGAAGCGATCTTGCAGGTTGGCCAGTAGTTCCTGCATGACGTCGGCCTTAGCCGGAAAATCACCATACCCTTCGAATGCTTCGTTCAAAAATGCTTGTAGTTTGTCTTTCATATTTTCTCCTTACGTTAGTTACAGTAATTTTCCTAAAATCTGCTTTGCGTGGTCCCAGTTTTGCTTGTTCTGTAGGTACAGCTCGCGACCACTTGCGGTGATGCGGTAGTACTTGCGGCGTCCGCCCTGGGTTTCGTCACCCCAATACGACGTAATATGCCCGTCGTTCTCCAGACGTTTCAGACTGGAGTACATCGTGGCTTCCTTTAGCTCGTAGATCTGGCCGGAGTGTTCGTATACTAGCCGCGTAATTTCGTAGCCGTATTTGTCGCCGGTTGTCAGGAGCTTAAGGATGATCGTGTCGGTGTGACCCCTAAGTAAATCTGCTGATAATTTTGAATCAATCATGATTGCATTGTATGTCACATTACTATGACTGTCAAGGTAATTTGTAATTCGGGTTGTGGTGGTTGGCAGCGCTTGGTTTTTGTGTCAGACTGGCAGCATATGATCTCCATCGTAGTGGCAACCGACAAACAAGGCGTTATTGGCCAGGAAAACAAAATCCCTTGGCGTATCCGTGACGACCTGGTGACGCTCAAAAAACTGACCAAAGGCCACACGGTCATCTTGGGTCGTAAAACCTACGAGTCGATGGACTGGTATTACAACTGCAGCGGTCGTCCAATGCCCGGTGCTGCATACATCGTGGTCAGCCGTAACGATGACTACAAAGTAACCCGCGAGAACGCCCGCGTGGTGCACTCGGTGGAAGAAGCCATGGTTGCTGCCAAAGAAGCTGGCGATCCCGAGATACTGGTAATCGGCGGTGGTGGTATTTTTGCGGCAATGCTGCCCTTTACCGATCGCATTTACCTAACGCAGGTACAAACCGAGGTTGAGGGCGATGCCTACTTTCCCGTGTTGGACATGGGCCAGTGGCACGAAATCTCCCGTGAACAGCACACCAAAGACGAGCGCAACGAGTACGATTTCGACGTAGTGCTGCTACAAAGGAACTAGTAGGCATGGAGACCTCCGCCGATAACACGGTGGTGCCGCGCATTCTGCAGGCTTACGGTTTGACGTATACGCAGATATTGCCGTCCCAAAAGGGCTACCGCAACAGCTCCTACCCCGTCATTTTAGAAGATGGCAGCATGCGCAATCTTATCTTATATAAGCGTGAGCCGGGCATCGTGGCTCGCATCAAGGCGGCTAACGCTGTGTCGGACTTTCTGGCGGATCAAGGATTTGCTGTGCGCCGCACTATGAGCCCGCGGATTATTCGTCTAAAAGCTGATGGCTACGAAAAGTATGGTGCTCTCTACAACTACCTAGACGGCCGCACCATTCCCTGGGAGGCCTACGAGCAAGACCACATTAAGTTGGTCGGTAAGGCCATGAGTGATATGCATGCTGCTCTGTCTGGCTTTGACTACCATCCTCTACCTGATGTAACCGACGAGTACCTGGCTATTGTCAAACGAATGCGAGCCTACTTTACTAATGCACCCGTCCAACGAGCGCTGGCCGACAAGTTGCTGCTTACCGTGCCGCCGACTGTTTTTGACACCTTTGAACAAGTACTAACGGGCGCCAAGTTGCTGCCAGGCAAACAGCCGCTGCACATGGACTTTGTACGCAGTAATATTCTATTCGACGAAGTAGCGAATGGTGAGTTCAAGGTTACTATTACGGGCATTCTGGATTTTGAAAAGGCCGCGTACGGTCATCCTCTATTTGATGTTGCCCGTACGCTGGCCTTCTTGCTGGTAGATTGCAAATATAAAGCACCCGATCGTGTCCGCAAATACTTCCTGGGCTCCGGTTACATCAAGCGCGGTACGGCAAGCTTGTCGGGCAAATATCTAGGTCTACTGGACCCACTCACCGAGCTATTCTTGTTTTACGATTTCTATAAGTTCTTGCGCCACAACCCCTACGAATCACTACCCGACAACGAGCACTTTATGCGTACTGTCAGCCTGCTCATCCCGCGACACCTTGTAGTACCTACAACGTCCGTAGCTGTCTAGGGAAGAAAATGTTAGAATAAGCCTAAGTACTAACGGAGGGGACCCTAGTAATGGCTTCTGCATGGAAGAAGAGACTCGTTTCACAGAGTGACTTAATGTCGCTGCACGAGAAACTAAAAGAAAAAGACCGCAAAATTGTCTTCACTGCAGGCTCATGGGATTTGCTGCACGTCGGCCAGTGTCGCTACCTAGAAGAAGCCAAGGCTCGGGGCGACATCCTAGTTGTCGGTGTCAGTAGCAACGAAGCTATCCGCAAGGTCAAAGGCCCCAACAAGCCGATCCTGGACGAGAAAATCCGCGCCGAGATGCTTACTTACCTACGTTCGGTAGACTTTGTGACCATCCTGCCCGAACCCAGCTGTGTGCCAGCGCTTGGCCTGCTCCACCCCGATGTCTTTATTACTGTCAAGGAAGACTGGACCGACGCCTACAAAGAGTCCAAAGAGTACAAGACGGTCATTAAATACGGCGGTGAAATGACGGTTGTCGATCGGCAATCAACCGCCCTGTCGACCACCAAGATTGTCCAGCGCGCCATCGGCGGCCAGTTAGGCGATATCTTCAAAGACTTTATGGAACTCCGCAAGGACCCTCTCAAAGAGAAGTAAGATGGAACTCGATCTACATCTTACCCCTGAAGAACGCCAAAAACAGGAGTACTACCGCGACGCCCGTACCGGTGGCTACTATGGTAAGATTTGGACTACCGTGGGCAAGTGCGTCTTTTGCGACTTGCGTAACAAATATGTCGTTATGGAAGAAAACGGTATGGTCATGACTGTGGCTTTATTCGCCTACATCGACGGTAATGTTATGATCATGCCTCGGCGTCATGTGAAGTCGGCCAAGGAGCTGACTGGCACAGAATGGGAAACAGCTCGCAAAATGATGTATATAGCCAAGAAGCTCATCCGCAAGATCTACGGCATCAAGGGCATTCAGTACATCATCCGAGATGGCGGCATCGAAGCGCAGAGTACCGTATCGGATCATCTGCACATTCACGTAATCCCCTTTGATGCGCCAGACCTCAGCTCGTGGAATTACCGCAAGCTCAAGTACACCCCGCTCGAAAACGCCACGCTGTTCCGTGGCCAAGCTTCGTCAATCGCCAAATTGTCCGAAAAGTTCAGCGAGAAATATGCCGAAGCAGTGGCCGATGTACCCGAGAAAGCTGACAAAAAAGAAGTCTACCGTCGAGCCTTCAAACAAGCATTGGCTAACAAGAAGGCCTCCCAGGCCAAAAAAACCGCCAAGGTGGGCGCTGCTATTATTGCCGGCGACCAGATTATTTCTATGCCTAACGCCAGTATTGTTGATGGGCCAGTAGAATACGAAAAAGAGGATGGTAGTTGGACAAGCCCGCCAACTGTTTCACATGCCGAAGAGCGCTGTATTTCCCGGGCCGCCAAACAAGGCGTGGCACTGGACGGCGCGACCATGATTGTTACCTTATCACCCTGCATGGCTTGCTCCCGGCAGATTGTGAATTCCGGAATCAGGGAGCTTCATTACATAGATGACTGGTGGGATCAGGACGCCTTGGGCTTCCTGCGCGAAAACGATGTTAAGGTAGTCAAGCTACCATATAGAAAGTAGGAGGCGACTATGGCGCACCCCGAATATCAATACCTCAAACTCATGGCCGAGATCATGAAGGAGGGTAAAACCAAACATACCCGTGGTATCCACGACATTACTGCTGTATTTGGTACGCAAATCCGTTTTGATATGCGCCAGGGCTTTCCGCTTCTAACCACCAAAAAGATGCCTTTCAAGATTCTGTTGCACGAACTCTTCTGGTTTATCTCCGGCAGCTCCGAGGTTGGCTACCTGCACGACCATAAAATCCACTATTGGGATGGCTTCTTGCATGAAGGCAAAACCGATCTTGGCCGCGTGTACGGTGTACAATGGCGCCACTGGCGGCGTCCCGACGGCACCGAATTTGACCAGCTGGCTTGGGCGATCGAGCAGATCAAGCACAACCCGGACAGCAAAGCCATTATCGTTAATGCCTGGAATGCTGGTGAGCTGGACGAAATGCGCCTACCGCCGTGTCACACTATGTTCCAGTTCGACGTAACAAAGGGCAAACTGCGTCTTCAGCTATACCAGCGTTCGTGGGATGTCTTCCTGGGTGCGCCGTTCAACATTGCCCAGTATGCCCTGCTCTTGCACATGGTCGCCCACGTAACCGGCCTGGAAGCTCGCGAGCTGATCATCTCTGCCGGTAGTGCTCATTTGTACAAGAACCATATTGAACCCGCCAAGGAACAGTTACAACGCAAACCGTATCCGTTCCCCAAGCTTAAAATTGTCGGCGATGTAACCTCCATCGACGACTTCAAAGAAGAAAACTTTGTCCTAGAAGATTACAAGTCACACCCACGCATCAAAACCGACTTGGTTATTGTGTAGGCTTAGGACCCGGGATGGATGTATTTGTATCGGGCTCAATACACGAAATAACTGTTGTCCAGGACCTACAGACAGAACTGGAGGCACGGGGCTATAGTCTGGCCCACGATTGGACTACTACGGGTGAAACTATGCTTGCAGGGCGCGACAATAAGCTAGCCCACCCTGAAGAAGCGGCTAAGCGTGCGCAACTTGACCTAGAGGCAGCTGCTGGTTGTGATGCTTTTGTCTACGTTGTGCCCGAAGACCCCGCGCATGCACCCGGGACGATGGTAATGGAATTGGGCGCCGCAATAGGAGCGCGTCTCGCGCGACGCGCCGCAAATGATGCTGTCACGCCTGAGATCTACTTTCTAGGCCGCAGAGAGCGGGCGGCACGGCTGCTACTGGGCTATTTTTCCCCGGAGATAACAATTGTTGAGAAGCAATCCGATCTCTTTCTTGAACTGAGCGCGGTTGCGTTGCGTAGTACAGGCGTTAGGGGTTAGTGATATTCATATATATCTGGAGGTGGTCGTCGACCATGCGATCGGTCGTAAAGTTGGCTTCGTAGGCTTGACGGCATTTTTTGCGGTCGATAGCATCGATGGCGCCAATAGCCTCGGCTAGGCGGGCGGCAGTGGCGGGCTCGTCGACCTCATTATTGTGCGTCATGGCTTTTTGTACCAGGCGGCCAGTAGTCATGTCATCTATTACCTCGGGTAATGCGCCCGAGTCCAAAGCAATAACCGGTGTACCGCTGGCCATGGCTTCGATACTGACCATGCCGAAGGGCTCGGCAAACAATGATGGTACAATCAGTGCTTTGGCATTGCCCAAAAATTCGCGCTTGGCACTGGGTTGGTCAATGAAGCCTATGTACTGGATGTATGTGCCGTCTACATGTGGCTCAATCTGCTCTAGCCAGTAGGTATCCTTTTTGTGACCGGCGTAATGCTTGCCGGCGATTTTGAGGACTACCGGCTGCTCGGGGTGTATTTTGTTGTATTGTTGCACGGCCGCAATCGCCAGGTGTACACCCTTTGGTTGGATGATGCGGCCTAGGTATGCAATGTAGTCGCCAGTGGGTCGTTCCACCGGACGGAGCCCAGGCTCGGAGATGCCATGGTAGACGTTGCCTGCCCAGTCGGTGTCTTCGGGCATACCTTTGCGCTGAACATACGACATCGAGATCCAGTTGAGGCGCTTATACTTGGGAAAGACGCTCTTGTATTTGACCAAGAAGTTAAACGGATCATGGTGCGTAAAGACGACTGGTTTAGTGCAGAGCGAAGCAAACGGCAGGGCTATATCTTCTTCGTTGGTGTAAACGTGCACCAGATCCAGTTCGCCCGCATTGGCCGCGGCGTACGCCTTGGCAACCACTTCGCTTTGTACTTGGCGGGCTAAGGTAATAAAGGTGAAGGGATGCTTTTTGAGTAGTTCAACATAAGTATCGCCGCGCAGGGCGAGCTCTTGCTCGAAGTATGAGAGATCGGCAGTTACGTTGCAAACCGATGTATCAACTGGCCCAGGCGAAAACAGTGTGACATCGACACCGCGCAGCTGTAGGCCTGCAACCAAATCCAATGCAAGTGTGGCAGGCGAAAAAATAACATGCGGGAGGATCTCTCGATGCATAAAGATATGGGGAACGACAAAGCCGACCCGCAAACTATTTCTTGTCTTCGTCTTCGTCAAGGAAGCTGAGGTCGATGTCTTCGTCGCTTGCGTCATCGTCGCCATAGTACCCATCGGTGTCAATCTGTGATTTGTCGTCTGCCATTATATCTCCCAATCTAATAGGTTAGTCATGTAATCAAGCAGGTGGCCTGGCCACCAGAACTATCCAGATTATGCCTAAAATGCCACTTCTTGTAAAGTCTGGCGAGGTTATCCGTA
This sequence comes from uncultured bacterium, assembly GCA_963815935.1. Classification (GTDB taxonomy): domain Bacteria; phylum Patescibacteriota; class Saccharimonadia; order Saccharimonadales; family UBA4665; genus JARIHD01. Next base: position 20,389 of record CAWFIL010000001.1, on the reverse strand, counting down.
TGTCGTATAATAGGTAACAAGAATGACAAGCTCCATGCGTACCAATAAAGGGCCTCTCTTGCTGCGCCTCCTCACTTACGGGGTTGCATTGCATGGCCTAGTGCTTGTGAGCGGCATCTTACTGGGGGATATTGCCGCGCGGCATGGGCACGGGCTGCATTTACGCTTTTCTAACTTTACCTTCGGCATCCCCCTTGTGCTGGGTTTTACGCTACTTTATATAAGTATCTATTTGCGCAAACGAAAATGGACAGCTTGGCTCGCGAGTCTGATGTTATATGGACTAATTTTGGTACTTGGCCTAACGCGGCTATTTATTTTTCGGGATGCTCCCAATCTGTTCTTTGCCCACATGTTAGAAGGCGTCCTGCTGCCTGCTGTAATTTTGGCAGGTTTGGTGGTGTACGCTCCGGCTTTTACTGTACGCAGTGATATGCGGAGCTTTGGCGCATCGGCGCGGTTTATCCTGTCATTAATGCTGATAACTACAGCATACGGCGTGACTGGGTTTATACTCCTGGACAAGCGCGATTTTCATCAAGAAATATCGATCATTACGGCGCTACACCACACTGTTGACCAGTTTGGCCTGACCACTGATGATGTTGTGGGCTATACGCGGCGAGGCAAGGTCTTCCTCGACTCGCTGTCGATTGTAAGCATTACTGCTACAGCCTATGGGCTGGCGTCGCTCTTCCAGCCGCTCAAAATGAAGTTATCCAACCAGTCTAGCGATCGCCAGCTGGCCGAAAAGCTATTGGCGCACTACGGCGGCAATAGCGAAGACTACTTTAAGTTATGGCCCCAAGATAAATCATATTTCTTTACCGAAGATAGGCGAGCCGGCTTAGCATACGGCGTGAGCCGCGGCATTGCCCTATCAGTTGGCGATCCTTTTGGCGACTTCGGTGAGTACGACAATCTACTGCGCGATTTTGATGACTTTTGTTATGCCAACGACTGGTCGCCAGCCTTTGTGCATACCGAGCCGCATGCCAAAGACCTCTACAAGCAACATGTTTTTGGCCTTCAAAAGATCGGCGAAGAAGCAATCGTTAACTTAGAGCACTTTCAAACAGAAACAGTACGGGGTAAATATTTCCGTCAAATACGCAACAAGTTCGTTAAACAAGGGTATGCTGTCACCTATCTGCAAGCTCCGCACAGCAGCGAACTCCTCGAGCGTCTGGCTGATATATCGCAGCAATGGCTAGCGCAGCCTGGCCGGGCGGAACGTGGCTTTATGATGGGATCTTTTAGCATCGAGTATATGCAGCAATGTAATCTTATGGTTTTGCGCGACGGAGATGGGGTTGTTACGGCATTCATCAACCAGATTCCGTCTTACGACAAGGCCGAAGCTAACTTCGACCTATTGCGCCACGCCAAAGGTAGCCTTAGTAACTGCAATGACTTTTTGCTAATGGAATTTATTGCTCACTTACAGCGGGCCGGTTTCACGCGGCTGAATATGGGCCTCTGCCCACTGTCAGGCCTAGATGCCAAGGACGAAGAGCGCAGCGTTATCGATAATGCTCTGCGTTTTGTGTACGCCAATGGCGACCGCTTCTACTCGTTTAGTGGTTTGCGCAAGTTTAAGGCTAAGTATGACCCCGAATGGAGTAGCCGCTACATTGCCTATCGTGGCGGTATCCGCGGCTTCATGCGTACCCTGACAGCGCTTAACCGGGCAATGAAAACCAAACGCTAGACGAGATACTATGACCATTCTTGAGTTAGAGCGAACAGTCGCCGACTTTACCTTTCTGGACGAGTATCAGCAGCAGGCTGCGGCACAGGTCCAATATGATACTAGTACACTTGTAACACCCACCGGTGAGACTACGCCCAGCATTTACGACTATCCACCGGAGGTTTACCACTATGTTGGAGTGCGTGAAGAGTTCGGCGAAACTATGGGTGAGGATGAGCGTAACCCGGACTATAATCGCATGGGAATGCTTATGATCGCCGGTGTAGTCGGCGCGAACGTAGAGCTTCCCACCGATACTTCTATTAATACGGGTCGTATTACAGAGGAAGCCATTGCACTCCACGTCAAAGAATTCGGCGACGTTAGTTGGCACATGGCCAATTTCCTGCATATATTTGACATTAGTATGGCAGAGGCTGTACGGCTCGCAATAGATGAGCGCCAGCGGGTACTCGAAGCTTCGGCCCGTGATACCGGAGTAGAGAGTTTTAGGCGCAGCGTAGAAGAGACTATCCCTTTCTTTGACTACTGGACTAAAAGCAGTCGTTTTCTGACTGTTGCCGAAGCTGCCCTACGTGAGGGGGCCGCTCCGCACATCCGAAGCCACCTAGCTCTGCGAGCCGGCGAAATGATACTATACGCCGCCAACCTGGTCGAGGTTAAGTTTGGCGTCAGCTACGCGCAGCTACTGTCCCATAACATCGACAAGGTCAACGCGCGCATCCTTCGAGGTACTGTCTTTAAGACCGACACCGTCCACGGCGACGTGCGATAAAAAAACACCCCCGCTGAGGAGGTGTTTTTTAAACCAGTTCCGAACGGCTTAGAGCTCGTTGGTGGCTACCATGATCGAAGGGCCCATGGTAGTCGTAATGTGAACAACTTTTACATAGCTGCTCTTTACGGATGCTGGTTTGTTGCCCTTGATACTAGCAAAGACTGCACGAACATTCTCTTCTAGCTTGGCCTTGCCAAAGCTGACTTTACCTACGCCTAAATGTACAATACCCGTGCTGTCTACGCGGTACTCTACACGGCCGGCCTTAGCTTCGTTAACGGCCTTGTTGAGGTCGGTAGTAACTGTACCACTCTTTGGGTTTGGCATAAGACCACGTGGACCCAGTGCGCGAGCGTACTTACCGAGTTTTGGCATGTTGGCGGGAGTCGAAACAAGAATGTCGAAGTCCATAACGCCCTTGTCGAGCTGCTTGATGATTTCTTCGACGCCGCTGAGGTCAGCACCGTCGATCTTGTCGTCAGCAAATACAGCTACACGAATAGACTTACCAGTACCGGCAGGCAATACCAGGTTGTCACGGATGTTCTGGTCAGCGTGACGTGGGTCGACGTTCAAGTTAACGTGCAGTTCGACGGTTGCGTCAAACTTAGCAGGATTAGTCTTGAGGGCGAGTTCCAACGCTTCGTTGAGGGTGTAAACTTTTTCTTTCTCTACAAGCTTAGCGCTTGCCTGGAACTTTTTGCCCTGGCGCTCAAGGCGTGAACGAGCTGGCTTGGCGGCTTGCTTGGGCTTGTCTTCGGCTTCGGCAGCACTTGCCTTACGTTCTTCTTTGGCGGCTTTCTCTTCGGCTTCGGCAACAGCCTTAGCACTGCGCTTGCCGGCCTTAGCGGTAGCTTTTTCAACTACTGCTTCAGCTTCTGGCTTCTCGGTAACTGCTTCAACAATAGGAGTCTCGGTGACTACTACGTCTTCTGCTACTACATCTTGTTTCTTGGCTTCTTTTGCCATGGTAATTCTCCTCGTGGTGCATGCGACCCTAGTACAAGGTCTCCCACAAATTTATTATTGTTCTACTTCAACGCCCATCGAACGTGCGGTGCCAGCAACCATCTTCTTGACGGCTGGGATATCGGCAGTGTTCATATCGGCGGCTTTGTCTTCGGCAATCTTAGTAAGCATTGCGTCGGTCAGCTTCTTGGCGATTTTTTCGCTGTTGGGGCGGCCAGAGCCTTTCTGGATGCCGAGGGCAGCACGGATGCGGTCGTCGGTAGGCATACCTACAACGCGCCAGCTCATGGTGCGGTCGTCAAAAATGGTAATGTGCACGGTCACGGTCTGGCCTTGCATGTCTTTGGTCTGGTCGTTGAACGGATTGATGAAATCCATCATGTTCACGCCATGCTGACCAAGTGAGCTACCTACTGGAGGCGCAGCGGAGGCGCGACCTGCGGGAATCTTCATCTTTAGGTTTGCTTTTACGGCTTTGGCCATAGTGTTGAATCTCCTTTTACGAGCGTTCGGGTTAGAAGCCCCTACTAGCTCTCCTACCTTTAAGTAGTGCGTAACAGATGTAATTATAGCCTTTTTTGCTACAAATGTCTACTGTATGGGGCTGATCTGCTCTAGGGCGTCGAGATCGGCGTCCACTTCTTGGACGCGCAGGCATCCGCCGCCGTCAGCCAGAGAATCCGCGACCTCTGTCCCATCCGCATTGACGGTGCCCAGGCAGTTGGTACTAAATCTTTCTGCGGCAAAGTAGCACATGTCACCATCGAAGCTGACTTCTTCGCCGGAACGGCGCATGGCGGCCAGGCAAATTCTGCCGGCGACGACTTCACAGTTAGGCACAGCGTCGATCAGGGCGCTCCTTAACATTTCACGACTTACCCGTTCCGACATACCTCTACCTCGTTTATGGTTGCTATTATGCTATATCTTAGCCAGTTTGCAAAATGCTGCTCACCGTCTGGTGGTGGCGTCGGCGTGACGCTGCAAATCGGCGAATACGACTTCGGCCATCGCAGGAGTAACGGAAAGGTACGCCCGCCACGGATTGGTGGCCGAAAGGATGGCGTCATGTGGCAACGGCAATGGCTGCACGCCGAAACGTCCTTGTAGTGCGGCTAGCCAAGCGAACGGCGTCTTGCCATACAGCCCTTCTTCGCTCCGAGAACCGTTCATACCCCATCTGGCATACAACGAGGCGACCCTGTCAGACATACCAACTGGGTGCAGCATGCGTCGGGCGCCGATGGCATCAAGCATCTCGCGGGCATAGGGCGGTGCATCCACTCCCGGCGCGATGATAGCCGACTGGACGACCACGTCGGGGTGAGCCTTGGCAACGGCATCCAGCGCCCGCATGGTCTCGTAGTCGCGGTCGGGTGTAATGTCGCGCTCGTTCATGCCGCTGAAGCTGGGATGCTCGCTGACGTAGAGCGAGTCACCGCCGGTGTCAACGCCGATAATCGCTTCCGCCCCGGTGGCAGCCAGCAATTTCTCGATGTGTTCGTAGGTGGTCTCAATCCCGTCTGATTGCAGCAGCCAGGTGGGATATTCCCCGGCTACCGTGTGTTCGACATAGCGCCAGTCACCTACGGCGACTGTGTCGGGCGTTATGCGCTTGAGTGATGTGCCCATGGTCTCGACGTCGTCCTGTACTTGGTGGCGCCTCCCGCGGGCTGAAACAAGCGCCAAAGGCCGACAGCCATATTGCTCCTCCAGGAGTTTGGCCAGCGCGGCAGCCTGCACCACGTCCGATCCGCCGCCTTCGCCCACTAACAAGAGTGATTTGCCGCGCAATTTCTCGAGATCGTCTACGGGCAGGTCTTCCAGACTGGTAAGCGCAGGGTGGCTGGCCTCGGCTACGAAGCCTTCTTCGTGGGCACGGTAGCGCATGGTGGTAGTCGCTGGGTTCACGCTGCCGTCCTGGATGTCCCGAATAAGGTCGCGTAATTGGGCGATAATAACGCCTGGGGTACCGCGCCGTCGCGCCTCTTGGTCGACGATCATAAGCTCCTGCATAATATGGGCGTAGTACTCAAGGGCCTTTACCTCACCGATGCGCGGTGTTAGCTCACGGACGAGCGTGGGACCATAGTAGTGGATACCGGAACGAATATTCGGTTCCGCCAAGCAGTGCATCAGAATCTCTTGGGCAGTCGGGTGGGCGGCGTTGAACTGGTCACTGAGCTGCGTAAAGGCTTCTGGCGATGCTGTCCACAAGTGGCAGCTGAGCGGAGCGAGCGCCCGCAATTCGCGCCGCAATTCGGCGAGACTTTCGATGCTGAAGCTCACGGCAAGCGCCGGGCTGGCAAGGTTAATACCGGTAAAGAACATGATTTCTTTGTCGTAGAAGTCAACGATGCGGTCGTACCCGTTCGCCAGGCCGGAGTTAGTCAGCGCTTGGTCCATATTGGCGGCACGTCGTTCAAAGGCGTCGGTACCGGTAAGTGATACGCTGCCATCGCCTGCGGCGCCGTAGATGTCAAAGCGGCTCTCCAGGATTTTTATCTCTACCAGGCCGGGATCATGCTCGAGTGCATCATGGAACCCCTGGGCGGTTTGCGGTGGAGCTTCACCCTGCAAAAGCTGTGCATAATTGGAGCTGATATTGGCAACCTCCTGCATCTGGGTCTGTTCGGTGGTGGGTAGCGCGTCGAAACCGGGCATAACACGCTGCCTGGTGGCAGCGAACCGGCCGTCGCAGATAAGTGCCGTAAAGGCCTGGTCGTGGTCGGCCTTGGGGTCGAGGCCGCCGGCAACCATCTCGTCGACGATGCCCTGATTTTTGCAGATGTCATGCACGACCAGGGTGTAGAGTAACGTCTTTATGCTGGCCGGCGAAAGCGCCTGTACACGGTCCCGAAGCGTCTGCTGGTATTCCTCGTGCATGCGCGGAAAGGCCCGCATGTCGCCGCAATACGTTTGTGCCGCAAAGTGGGCGGACGCAAGTGTCCGCCGGCGTTCGATCTGCGGGTCATAGTCGGCGCCCACGGTGGCATGGACAGTATCTCCTACCAGGTAGTCCAACTCCGTTTCGTGGCTTTCTATGAAGTCGGTAAGTTCTGCATAGGTAGGTAGTGGCTCGCCGGCCATGGCAAGGGCTTCACTCATATCGGTCTCCTCAGTGTGTACCGGTATCTTACTATAAAAAAATGCAGCCATGGTGAGCTGCATCTTTAGGATTTGTTCTGCTTTAGACGCGCTTGACCTGCAGGCTGTCCAGCTCGACAGGTGTCTCGCGGCCGAACATGTTGACCAATACCTTCAGCTTGCCCTTTGCTGAGTCAATCTCGTTAATAGCACCGTCGAATCCCTTGAAGGGACCGTCGGTAATGCTTACAACTTCGCCAAGGCGGTAGTCGATCTTGTGCTTAGGCTGTTCAAGACCCATGCGCTTTTGGATCTTTTCGATTTCGTCATTGCCCAAAGGTGTTGGCTCAGAACCAGAACCGACGAAGCCAGTTACGCTCGGGGTGTTACGAACAATGTACCAAGCGTCTTCGGACATTTTCATCTGGACAAGCACGTAGCCCTGGAAGATGCGCTTTTCGACGACACGGCGTTTGCCGTTCTTGATCTCAATCATCTTTTCTTTAGGGACCAAGACCTGAAAAATCTTATCCTTCATGTCCAAACTATCGGCACGCTGGCGGATAGATTCGGCTACTTTTTCTTCGTAGCCACTGTAGGTGTGGATTGCGTACCACTGTTTGGTTGCGTCGTATCGCTTGCTCATTACTTTAATAGTACCTGCTTAAATATTTTATCTAGACCATAGTCGAGGATGGCTACTGCTGTGCCGAAGAGCGCCGCAAAGGCGATAACGGCATAGGTGAGCCGGAACGATTCCTTGGGCTTGAGCCAAGTAACTTGGCGCAGTTCCCGCCAACTATTACGGAAGTACGGCGGTACCAAAATTAGACCAATAATACGGAAGATTTTGATCTTCCCAAGCTTGCCCAATAATCGGCCAGCTACGCGGAATGGTGCGCTTGCACGACGTTTGGTCGTGTGCAGTCGTCGGGGTTGCTTACTAGTCTCGACGGCTTTCTCGGCCTTCTCGCGAATAGTCTCTGGCTTTTTGACGATGCGGCGCTTTGATTTCTCTGATTGCTCTGCCACGCTGTTGCTCCCCTATAAATGTAAAAAACCTACCAATACAGTAGGTTCCAACAAGTCAAGCATATCGCAAATGGCAGATACGGTCAATAGTAACTATGGGCTTTCACCAAACAGGCGTTCGGAGACATGCAGCGGAGGTATGGCCGCAAGTTCAATAGTGTCTGTTGCGCTGCTGGTCTCATAATTACCATACTCGGTGTCGTCTGGCCCCAGAGGGTCTACTGGCTGATACATGGCTTCGGGCGCTGCTTCGTAGACGTCCTCTCGCTCTTGTTGGGACCGATGCGAGCCGTAGGCCACCAGGCCAACACCAGTACCCATAAGCAGCGCAAATGCACCCAGACCGCCCATAAGATGCTTCATGTCACTATCAACCTCAGATATCGCACCGCCGAGCATCTTGTGCATGGCTTCGTCGTTACTTAGGTTACGCTCATAGGCTACCGGACGAGTCCTGGTTGTTTCGTGGAACTGCTGCGCACCAAAGATAGCCACGCCAACAGCCGTCGCTGCTGCCGCAATGCCGCCTGTCGCAAGGGCAATTTTGCCAAGTGTCTCGCGGCCGGGCATACGCATACGCAAAGCCTCAAAGTAGTAGCGAGCTGTTGATACGCGATATGTAGTGTGACCGGAGACGTGACTGCCCATATATTTGATCATTCTAAAACACATTTTACTTTCTGTAAATAAGTGTTTACTGCCGCATGTTATACTTTGACCATCTCTACCGAGATACCGGATACTATCCGGAGCACCCGAGTGAATGGGGAATCAAATGTCCATGGAGATGGACGTCGAGAACTTTCGCCGCGCGCTGGAGCTTGTCTTTCCGCAGGCCATGCGTCTCGACGACCGTTACTTCAGTGCACGGATCGCTGCGGGCCCCGAGGCCTCTGTCGCCCAGATCGAGTTGGTGCGAGCGGCACTACCGAATGTGCTGGCACACGAGGTTGGCGGCCCGGCGGAACAGTTCGAATGCAGCTACGTAGCCGAGTGGGGTTACCGCTGGCTTACCATCCGTCGTCGCCTGTTGCCGGGCGTATACAAGGAAGATCGGCGATTCTACATCGAGGAGCTTCTGGACCGCAACGTGTTCGACTTCTTGGAGCGAGTGGTTCGCCCTCGTTACCAGGGATCGGCGTACGGCAAGATGCGTGTTCGGAAGAACTGCGACAACAAACTGTCGTTGACACTGGTCCGCTACTGCGGCAGGTGGCGCATCTCCATCGGAGACATCGAAGACCACTTTCCTGAGGTCTCAGCGGCAATGATCGAGCATGATGAGCTGCGGCTCAGCATCCCTGGCGACACTCCAAACGCCGGTATCCTGGAGTTCTTCCAGCGAGTGGCCGCCCACCTGGAGCTGTACATGCCATTGTACGTCCACCTCGACGACCCCACCTGCAAGATTCCTGCGGACGCGCTCGGACGCGCAAGCCAAGCCGGCAACTACCGTCTCTACATGGATCTGTAGGCTGCACTTCGAGTTCCGAGTGCTCCCCTACTCGGGTGTTACCCCTAGTCCGTCCGTCTGTACGTACTTGCGCTGCTATGCGCAAACAACATCAGACGGGCGGACAGGGTAATACAAATTGTCAGAAATTATTACCTCGTAGATTTGTCGGCGTAGAAGCGACGCTTAATAAGCTGAGCACAGACCAGATAAACACCTACGATCATCAACAGCAACGCTATTTGGTACGGGTGTAGTGAGCCAAACCGGAACAATGTACGGATGGGCAGGAATACCACGCCAGCCGCACCGATTACAACCAGTAGAGTTGTAAGCACCATGGGCAAACTCGCCCGGCTTTGAATGAACGGCACGAAACGCGTTCGAATAATGTATACCACCAATACTTGCGTCAGTATCGACTCAAAGAACCACCCCGCCTGGAATACTTGTTGGTTGGCATGAAAAAGCAGCATCAACGTTCCAAACGTAATGAAATCGAAACACGAGCTCAACAGTCCGTAAGACCACATGAATCGTTTGATGCTAGTGATACTAAACCGGCGAGGCTGGCGTATCTCGGCATCGTCGACGTTGTCGAGAGGTATGGCGAATTGCGAGGTGTCATATAGCAGATTATTAAGTAAAATTTGCGTGGCAAGCATTGGCAAAAAAGGCAAGAACAAACTGGCGCCAGCCATTGAAAACATGTTGCCGAAGTTCGAGCTAAGACTCATACGCAAATATTTCATGGTATTTGCAAATGTCCGGCGCCCTTCGATAATACCGTTGGCCAACTCGCGCAGGCTCTTTCGCAGCAAAATAAAATCAGCCGCGTCTTTTGCCACGTCAACGGCATTATTGACCGATATGCCCACATCTGCCGCCCGGAGGGACGGCGCATCGTTGATACCGTCGCCCATGTACCCAATTACGTGGCCGTTCTCTTGTAGAGCCTGAATGATCTGCATTTTTTGTTCTGGGTTGACTCTAGCAAAAATTGTTTTGTGCTCTACCACGGCGTTAACTTCACGCCCACTTAGTTTGGCTAGCTCCTCGCCGCTTACCATGCCTTCTACTTGTAGCCCTATGTCGGCTGCAATTTTTTGGGTGACGTAGGCGTTATCGCCAGTAATAACCTTTACCTGCACGCCAAGCTCACGCATCCGCACAAGTGTTTCGGCCACTGATGCTTTTGCTGGGTCCAGAAAGGCCAAAAAACCTTCAAACGTCAATGCTGACTCGTCTTCTGGTTCATATCGTTTTTCGACGGCAATATCTTTGCGAGCCACAGCCAAAACACGAAATCCGTCCTTACTTAACTGGTCGTACGTGGCTTGAATTTGTCCTTGGAGATGCGGTGTCATATGACGGCCGTCATTGTAGGCCACCGATATCTTCACAATCTCCTCAGGCGCCCCCATTACCAATAAGTAACGGCGCCGGCTTTTGCCGTGGTGCACGACCACAGCTTCACGCTTGCGCTCAAAGTCAAACGGGATCTCGTCTATCTTCTTATATTCACTTATGTCGATTGGCGTAAAGGCTCGCACCGCATGGTCAAGCGGGCTGGCATACCCAGTCGACAATGTACTCACAATGTAGCCGAGCTCCAGTACGGCATCAGAGCTGTGGCCCTCGCCATTGACGTATTTAACTAATGCGATTTTATTTTCAGTCAACGTACCCGTCTTGTCGGTGCACAAGATATCCATTGCACCAAAGTTTTGGATAGCCGAAAGCTGTTTAACAATAACTCCCTCGTTGGCCATCTTTATAGAACCCTTGGTAAGGTTAAGCGTAATTATCAGCGGTAACAGTTCGGGGGTTAGCCCGACAGCCAGCGCTAAGCTAAAGAGGACGGACTCTAGCACGTTGCGGTGGAATAACACATTTACCAGAAAAACGAAGACCACCAACGTAAAGGTGATCTTAATAATCAGCACGCTAAATTCGCGTATCTCACGCTCGAACGCTGTCACGCGACGCGCAGACTGGAGGGCTGCAGCTATGTGCGCGAATTTGGTGCCGGTGCCAGTTTCGGTTACACGCATATACCCCTCACCGCTCACAACGCCGCTGCCCATGAACACCGGCTCGCCTACCGGTTTTTGCTGTGGGAATGATTCCCCCGTAAGTGACGACTCGTTAGTATAGATGTCTTTGCCTTCAACAATTACACCGTCCGCAGGAATAATACGCCCAGCAGTAAGCCGGACAACATCACCCGGTACAAGCTCACTCACCGCCACCTGTTTTTCGTGCCCGTCGCGGACCGCAATAGCGCGAACACGGACCTTGTTTTTGAGCGCTTCTGCAGCTTGTCCAGATCGGTAGGTATTAAAGAAGTCTAGGCCAACACTTAGCAGAACGATCGTCGCGATAATAAAGAAGCTGGCTTTGTCGCCAAAGAATAGCGACAGTGTTGCAGCCACAAGCAAAATAATAACCAAGGGATTTTTGAAACGTGCGAGCATGGCAAATAGGATTCGGTTGCGGCGAGGCCCGTGTTCGAACGTATTTAGGCCATGTTGTTTCTGTAAAGCCCTCACCTTGCGTGAGGAAAGACCATGTATCATAAGCGTATTCTAGCGCAGACACGCCACAAAGTCTGCGATTTCACGAATGGCCCCCGTACGGTATAGTGACAATATGATGATTATGTTTATTCTGCTGGGGGCTGCGGCAGTTTTGGAGTTAGTGGCCCATCCTGTTGGTACACGTTCAGTGATACTGCGTAGTGTGCTCGCAACTATGTCGATCTTTATTGGTCTTGCTGCCGCCATAGGGCTCTTTATATATGCGCCAAACTTGTTTAGCGGTCTGTTAGGTGTGCTAAGTATCTACCGGGCTTTTAGCATTGCTCGCGTTGTCAAGCGGCGTATGCACGAGGCATATCTGCGCAAGGCAACCAGGCGCAGCACACTGTCGTTACTGTTGTTCCAGGTTATTGTGGTGATTGCCTGGCGTACACACGACCAATGGCCTGTCACTGGTCGTGTGACGTGGACGGCTGTTGCAATCGCACAGGCTGTCGTAGCACTATTACTCCTATTGTCGTTGCTCCGCACGTTGCGTCGAACGGCCTGGCCGACGGTAGCCAAGTCGTATAGCGATGCCGATCTACCATCTATTACAGTGGCCATCCCAGCACGCAACGAGACCGAAGACTTGCAACAGTGCCTACAGTCACTTATCGCGAGCGACTACCCTAAGCTAGAGATTATCGTGCTTGATGACTGTTCCCAAACCAAGCGTACCCCAGAAATTATTCGCGAGTTTGCCCACGACGGCGTCCGTTTCGTGCAAGGTGAAGAGCCATCCGAATCGTGGCTACCCAAAAATCAGGCATACGCAAGACTGGCCGAAGAAGCAAGCGGCGCCTACATTATCTTTTGCGGTGTTGATATCCGGTTTGCGCCAGACAGTCTGCGCCTGCTTATTACCGCACTACTTGAGCGCAACAAAAAGATGATCAGCATTTTGCCCGAGCGGCAGCAAGAGGCCTACGGCAATTTCTCGCTCATTCAAGCAATGCGCTATTGGTGGGAGCTAGTTCCGCCGCGTCGTCAGTTCCGCCGTCCGCCGGTGCTCAGCAGCTGCTGGGTTATTGACAGCAAAGAGCTGGCCAGCGCCGGTGGCTTTGCCGCCGTTAAGCGAGCGATTGTTCCCGAAGCACACTTTGCCAAGCGTCTAATAGCTGGCGAGGGCTACGCTTTTCTACGTTCGGGGCAATTACTGGGCATCGAGAGCACCAAACGCGTAGAAGATCAGCGCCAAACAGCCATACGAATGCGCTACCCCCAGATGCACCGTCGGCCAGGCCAGGTAGCGATAGTCAGCCTACTCGAGGCTACCTTCCTAATAATGCCTTTTGTGCTATCCATAGGTGGCTCCTGGATGCCCGTCGGGCCCACAGCTCACATGGCTGCAATCGTTGCCAGCCTCCTGCTTGTTGCCACGTATCAAATAAGCGCGCGCAGCACGCGAGTGAACAACTGGTGGTTTGGTCTTGTTGCCGAGCCATTTGCCGTACTGACCGACATACTACTGTTGCAATACTCTATGTGGCGATATGAGTTCTCGGACGTCGACTGGAAAGGCCGCAACGTTTGCGTCCCGGTTATGTATGTTGCTACCAAATTAGAGTAACTCTTACTGCAAGTCGGGGATATAAATCGTAAAGGATGAACCCTTATTCAGCTGGCTCTTGACGTCGATTTCGGCGTGCAGCAAGCGCGCCAACTTCATAGTGACATACAGGCCCAAGCCTGTACCATTGTTCTTACGTGTGCGATAATCCTCTGAACGAAAAAACTTATCAAAGATCTTTTCTTGGTCGCCCTTGCTAATACCGATGCCCGAGTCGGCAACCGTAAAGCTAATGCCCTTGTTTTTTGGCCGAGCACCAATGACCACATGGCCCTTTTCGGTATATTTGATGGCGTTGGTGATAAAGTTCTGAAGTACTTCACGGACGTAAAGGTCGCTCGACATAAGGGCGGGTAGTTTGCCGTCGATATCAATTTTGAGCTCCAGGCCTTTCTTTTTTGCATCTGGCATATAGGTTTCGGACAGATTACGTAGCAAGGCGTTAACGTCGATTGGCTGAATATCGACTACCAACTTGCCGCGTTCGGCGCGGGACAATGTCGCCAGGTCATTGATCATATCGGCCAGAAACATAATCTGGTCATGGGCCTGAGCCAACGCAGTCTTCACCTGGGCAATATCACCCGTCTTGTCGGTAATGTACTGAGCGTTGCTGATGTTGCCCTCAGTGATGGCAATCGGTGTGCGCAGCTCGTGACTGACGACGCTAATAAACTCGTCGCGTTCTTCTTCGAGTGATTTTTCGTGCGTGATATCGCGCATCAATAATACAAAACCGCGACGACCTCGTTTGCCATAGCCCAGATGCACCGGCGCAATGCTTAAGTAGAGGTTGATCTGGCTACCGTCGGCGTACTTGAGTAGCAAGTCGCGGTTGGACTGCGGAATACGCGTATCTTCTACCATACGCTCGATGTCGATAGGCTGATTGTTCTTATCGCTGGGGCGCAAGATCTCCCGCAGACGACGGCCAATCAGCGTACTGTTGACGTCCAGGATATTAAGCGCAGCACCATTTGAGGTAACAATCTTCATATGATTGTCGACGGCTATCACACCGTCGGCCATGCTGTTGATAAGACTTGTAAGCTGCTCGTGTTCCACGCTTGTGCGGTGAATACGGCGAGCACGTGACAATAAACGTCTAACCATATGCTCTATTATGCCACACCCCGCTGAATTGGCGAGAGTATTGGTTGGTAGCCGCTCATTTGCTTGCGCAACTGCTTTGCATCGGGCATGTATTCTTCCATAGCTGCCCAGAACGGCGCGCCGTGTTGCATGATCTTGGTGTGCGTTAGTTCGTGCACCAGCACATAGTCGATCAAGTTCCAGGGCAACTGCATCAAAAACAAGTTGAGGGTGATTTCTTTCTGGCTGTTGCAGCTTCCCCATCGGCTCTTGAGCTGTTTGACGCTCACATCGGTATAGGTGTAGCCAGTCTGGCTGGCCAGCGCTTTGAGCCGTTGCGGCAGTAAGGCTTCGGCCTCTTTGCGCAGGGCACGGATGCTTGCCTTGTGAGCAGCAATCTGCACAATCTGGTCGTAGGCGCTGTAGGTATCCGGAAAGCTGACCCGGACCTCATTTTCTACAATACGGGCGTTCACCCGGGTAGCCATTGGTTGGCTCTCGAAGTGTAAGTGGTGGGCTTTGCCTATGCCATGCCCGTGTATTAGCGACTTGTCGGTCGTAGTCCGATTGGCAGCAATCCAGGCCGCCTTAGAAGCGGCGAACTGCTCCCCAGCTTTGTAGGGCACCCAGTACGGCAAAGAGACACGGATTTCGCCATCCGCGCCAACAGTAATACGCAAACTGCGGTTCCCCTTGCGTTTGTAGAGTGTTACTGTGCCAATTTCGGGGAGGTTTACTTGCTTGGTGGCCATTGGAGCCTATCGTATGACAATATTGCGCCGGGTCATGTCCACGCGCCCGGCAATCGGGTTGGGAATCAGATTTACGAGCCCTGGCTTTACGAGCTTGGCGTTAGTCTCATTAACGGTAACCAAGCCTAGCTCCTGCAGGCGCTTCATAAGGGCGCTAAGCTGCGTACTAAAGACGTGCTTACCGCTAATAACAATATACTCTTCGTTCTGCGGATTCTGCATGCCGCTGGCAATGCGTTCAAAGGTAGCCCGGTCAACTGCTGGCGAGAACTTGTCGTCTGCTCGGCGGCGGTCACGCTTGTTGGCGCGGACAAAAGCACTCTCTGTATCAATTTGCTGCCAGATAAGAATCGGCTGAGCGTTACTCTTGCGAGCCATATCACGCAACAGTCGACGCTGTGTGGAGCGCATAGCGTTGGTATCGTAAATAACACTCATACCGGCGTTGAGGAATTCACCGGTCATGTAGTCCATAAGGTGCATAACAACTTCGTTCTCTTCGCGGTCGTAGCGCGGTTGCTCAAACAGCTCGGAACGGATGCGGTCACCGTGGACATGAGCTGCTTGGAACGTTTCGCACAACTGACGGGCAAAATATGTTTTGCCGGCGCCGGGGAACCCGTATAACAAGATTAGTAGTGGCTTGTTTGGTATGACCTTTGTGCTCATTGTATATAAGGTATATCAGATTTTACGGTGTAAGCAAAGGCTTCAGGGGACGCTTTTCGCTGTTTCCAGCTCATCAGCACGAACGCACATTCGTGGAAGCGTCAAAGGTATGTGGGAGTAAGGTTGTTGGGGTGGAGAAAAAAGTCGGGTCTGCATAGCAGCACGCGGAGGAACTGGCCTGTGACGGCCGGGGACATCTCGGGGACCGAGTTGTCGCTCACGGAGAGTATCCGTGCCGGCCGCCTCAGCGGATTCAGTTCGTGACGTCCACGACAATCGGCTGGTTGCCGATGCCGAGCTTGGCGTATTGGCTGAGCGCCGGGGTGTCGTGGCAAGCCGTGCTCACCGTGGTATTGGTGAAGGCCGCCATGTGGCGCGCGCCGTTGTAGCCAGTGTTGACGTTGTCTGCCAGATCGACCAGGGCGTTGGTGCACGTCCAGGTGTCGTTGACCGTAGCGGCCGTAGTCGCACGGTTGCAGTACGCACGCAGGGCGTTGGCCTCGTCGGTCGGGTTGTCAGCGCCGTAGCTGTTGACCGCGATCGCGATCGCGCAGAGGTCGGCGATGCTCGCCTTGCTCGAGTCACGGAGCGTGATGGTCGGAGGACCGACCTGGATCGTGGTGCCGTTGTCGGCCTTGTCGCGCTCGGGCGTGATGATCAGGTTGGAGACCGTGGCAGCCTTGCCGGGGTTGGACTCGCTACCCGAGTGCTTCACGCCAACGGCGATGACAGTACCGAGAGCAGCGACCAGACCCACGAGGACGAGGGCGCGCATGATGAACGTACGGTTCACAGCAACTCCAGTTGTCTCGTTCTAACGAAGTGTCCTTGCACGTGCAGTTCCGGGTGTTTCTTTCCCTCTCTTATGAAACCGGATGCGCATTTGCCAACCGTAGCTGGCACAGACGCAACCGGCCTCATCCCAAGAGTAAACTCCTAAACACATACCTTTTAAGGTGCTCTACCTCCAGGGGGGGTAGAACTTTGCTATTTTAACATAAGCGACATGGAAAGTCAATGTACGCCCTGTCTTGTCAGGCTAGCTTTTCGCCATACTATGGCTCATCAGCACGACTCGTATATTCGTGGAAGCTAAGGTGTAACGGCAGAAGGAGGCGGGGGAATGATTGATGGGGGGACGGCACGCTGCCTGCGATCGACTGCGTGCCGCCCACGACCCCCATGATTGTCACATCTCAGTGAACATCTCTCCCAGGGAGCGCGAGGCTCGGCGGAGCTTGCGCCACTGCCAGAAGGGTACGACCAGGAACAGGAAGACCGTAGTCATCCCGTCGATCTCGTCGCCGGTCAGCGTGTGACCGTCCTTGGGGCGAGTGGTCTCACAGAAGCCAGCCGCAGCGTCGACCAAGTCGACGAGAGAGATCTCCCTCTGACTGCCGACCGCGGCCAGGAACACCCGAAAGTCCTTCATGCCCTGCTCGTCGCGTTCCACCAGGAGGTGGAGCTTCACACGAAGCCATCCACGGCGACAGGTGCGGAAGGTGTCGGGGCCCCGCTTACTGGATGCGAACATTGCTGATCACTCCTTAGTCTGTTTTGTGCCCTTGACTGCTCGTTACACGTTTCGTTACGTTCCCGTTACGAAGAGCATATTTTAGCATAAACGGCATGTTATTACAAGGGTCATCGGGGGGGGGCCGCGCGTGTAGGGCAGCTACCGTATGCTCGGAGCCACAAGGTGTGACAAAACAGGCAGAATAGCGTATTATAAGTGTGTTCCACTCCATAGGGGAGTAGCTCAGTTGGTAGAGCACCGGTCTCCAAAACCGGGTGTCGCAGGTTCGAGTCCTGTCTCCCCTGCCAAACAAAAAGACCCAGGCTTGTCTTGGGTCTTTTTGTTTGATTGGGATGCTGGACTGGGTTCTGCGATAGGACGGCAAAGCCGGCCGTAGTCGCAGGTTCGGCGAAGCGAGGACGCGCACAGGCATTAGTGCCGAGCACGCCGCAGTGAAGGAGCAGAGCGATCCTGTCTCCCCTGCCAAGTTCAGTAACGGATACAACTAAATGCCTCAAATTTTGAGGCATTTAGTTGTTAATAGGAAATTTGACGAGCACCCCCCTATGGGCGTGTTATTTTGCTGTTGCAATACGTGGCGATAGTAATGTAATACCAAGCGCAATAAGTGACGTTACGATCTCAATCACCCACACCATGAATGGCATCGGCATGGCTGGATCCGAGAAAAAGTGCAGCATGTCAAACAGACACATGACGATGAACATTGTATTAGCGATTGACATGGTGATAAGCGCCCGTCCTCTCCAGAGAACCCAACCGAGCGCAAACATCACTTACCGCTGCTATAATTAGCTTATATATGAGGCTAACAAATACAAAAACTAACTCCCAAAAGCGGCCATTCTTGTATTTTGTTTTGGTGTTCGGGCTATCTGCACCCCTGTGGCTACTTCAGGTCCTCATTAGAAACAATGACTTGCCCCTCAATATCCCAATTACCGATATACTGGCCGCTTTCATGCCACTGGTTGTTGGCTACTTTCTTACGGCAAGAGAGAGCGGGCGTAAAGCTGCACGGGACCTGCTAAAGCGGGTTTTTGACTTTAAGCGCATTGCCCGCCGTCGCTGGTATGCCGCAATATTCCTAATTGCACCGGCCATATTCCTTGCCATTTACTGCGTACTGAGTATAGCTGGCGTGCCGCTACCTGAAGGCTGGAACGTATCGCTCATATCGATTCCACTACTACTAACCTTTTTCTTTTTGGGCGCCGCCGGCGAAGAAGTCGGCTACATGGGGTATGCCTTTGAACCAATCCAAAAACGTTGGGGGGCGCTTGGTGCGGCGCTGATAATTGGTTTGCCGTGGGCAGTGTGGCACTATCCGTCAATTCTTGAGCAAGGCCATGACTGGGGCTGGATCTTCTGGGGGACAATTGGCACGATAGCGATCCGCGTGATTCTGGTGTGGATTTATAACAATACCAATGCTAGTTTGTTCGCCTGCATCGTCACACATGCTTTGTACAACACAGGGCGCGTACTCTTTCCTCACGACGCCAATCTCAACCCACTCGTGGATCACCCTGCGATTCACTACTCAGTAATTGCGATCGTGGTGCTCGTCATTGCACTAGTATGGGACAAGAAAACCTTATCGAGGCTTAGGTTTGGTTCCGGACGCCCAATCCCGCCAGTAATCACCAGACAATAGCACGGCCATAAAATATATTCTCCTCTGCATCTTTTGAGGCAGTTGTCTTGTTCTCGAACCCCTTAGCTTTATTGTCCTGTTCTTTGTTAAAATGGGTGCAATGCCTCATAAGCTAGGAAAAGTTATTATTCCAGCTAGTGTTTCTCCGTGGGACCACGAGCTGAAGACTGCCCGTGCTCTGGCTCGGCATGGATTTACTGTTGAGTTCATCGCTGCTAACAATAATCACAGAGCCAAGACGGCAGATGTTTTAATGGACGGTGTCCTGTACGAGATCAAGTCCCCAAAGACCGATAAGTTGTCTGCTGTCGAGCGCAACCTTAAACGCGCGACAAAGCAATCCGGCAACATTATTATTGATTCTCGAAGAATGAGTAAGTTGCGTGACGCCACAATCCAGAAGTTCCTAGTTCAAAAACTCAAACAACAGAAAACCATAAAGAAAATACTATTTGTCAATCGAAAGCATGAGGTTATTGACATTAGCGATATGCTTTGATATCATTAAATTACTGAAGCTAAGCACGGAGCAGTATGCTCCTACCGCAAGGCTTCTTTTTTGTTGGCGCAGGATTGAAATGGTAAGTCTAGGGCAGTTGTCTTGTTCTCGAACCCCTCGTCTTTGCGGCCTTGGTGCGAACAAGATTGACGGACTATATGGAGCGGATACTCAAAAAAGTTGGATTTCACAAAGCCGTACGAAGATATTTTTTGAAGATGAAAAAGAAGAAGTCAGAAAAGATTACGATACGCCTAGGCGTATACTAGAAGCATGACGAAAGCAATGCACGATAGCGAAACACCTGCTCCTGGTCAGCAAGTTATTACGGTCTGTGCCTTTATCCACCATAGCTTTAATGGCGTCGAGAAGGTCTTTTTGCCAAAGCGTGCGGCAACTAAAAAGTTCCTTCCGAATGTCTATAATGTTCCCGGCGGCCATGTTGATCATGGCGAGGAACTAGTCCCTGCGCTGAAACGAGAAATCCGAGAAGAATTTAATAAAGATATAACCGTTGGCGCCCCATTCGCTGCGTTCACATACATGAATGGCATAAAAGGCACTCACTCCGTAGAGATTGTATACTTCGCACAATTTATGGACGGCATTGATGACATTGAACTTGTACCCGACGATCACTCTACGTATGCTTGGATTGCAGAAGAAGAGCTTGAGTCCATGTTCACCGCAGGACGAGAGGCCAACGATCCCGAATTCGCTATTATGAAGGAAGGCTTCGCACTCCTCGAGGGTAAGAAACTGACGTTCTGATCTATACATAGCCCACTTCCTCAATGGCCATGATCACCAAGAAAATTGATTCTTTATTCTTTTTATGGTATAGAATATTCAACGCTTCGGCGTGCTTCACATCTCCATCTGTCGGATACATCGAGTTTAGGTAGGTGCATCATGGGCAAAACAGGCGGCGGCTGTCTCGTCGGCATGGTCTTCTTCGGAGTGGCCTTCCCGACTGTCGGCTTGTTCCTGGCGGCTGG